>NZ_CP049910.1:5222500-6477426 GCF_011305995.1 Diaphorobacter sp. HDW4A
ACCCGCGAGGGGGAGCTAATCCCATAAAGCCAGTCGTAGTCCGGATCGCAGTCTGCAACTCGACTGCGTGAAGTCGGAATCGCTAGTAATCGTGGATCAGAATGTCACGGTGAATACGTTCCCGGGTCTTGTACACACCGCCCGTCACACCATGGGAGCGGGTCTCGCCAGAAGTAGGTAGCCTAACCGCAAGGAGGGCGCTTACCACGGCGGGGTTCGTGACTGGGGTGAAGTCGTAACAAGGTAGCCGTATCGGAAGGTGCGGCTGGATCACCTCCTTTCTGGAAAACAGCATTCAAGATTGAACGCCCACACTTATCGGTTGTTGGAACAAGCCAAGGCTGAGCAGCAGGACCTGTTGCTCTGGTTGAGGAATGGGTCTGTAGCTCAGCTGGTTAGAGCACCGTCTTGATAAGGCGGGGGTCGTTGGTTCGAGCCCAACTAGACCCACCAAACTCTTTATTGGAAGCGCCAACACTCTGGTCGAGGAAGAAATCCTGGGGGATTAGCTCAGCTGGGAGAGCACCTGCTTTGCAAGCAGGGGGTCGTCGGTTCGATCCCGTCATCCTCCACCAACACTTATCAAGATAAAAAATCAACACCAAAGCAGTTTGGAGACAGACTGCTTTGTTGTTGACCCGGATTACCGGATCAATACGGCTGTTCTTTAAAAATTCATAGAGTCGAAATCAGCGTTGTTAGCGGAAAGCAGAAATTCGTAAAGGTTTTACTGCACCGTGCCGCTAGCAACAAATTTGATTGCGTCAAAACGAATAGACAATAACTTTGTTTAATTCAAGTAATGACGAATCGTTCTCAAAGCAGTGATCCAGAGATGGATTACAGCTAAGAAAATCATTCACATTACGGCATAACGCGTGAGGTGTGAGACCTCACAAAACAAGTCTGCGATCTGACAATTGGGTCATCTCGAAAGAGATGTCAAAGTTATAGGGTCAAGTGACTAAGAGCATATGGTGGATGCCTTGGCGATGATAGGCGACGAAAGACGTGATAGCCTGCGATAAGCTTCGGGGAGCTGGCAAATAAGCTTTGATCCGGAGGTCTCTGAATGGGGAAACCCACCCGCAAGGGTATCGCAACCTGAATACATAGGGTTGCGAGGCGAACCGAGTGAACTGAAACATCTAAGTAGCTCGAGGAAAAGACATCAACCGAGATTCCGATAGTAGTGGCGAGCGAATTCGGAAGAGCCTTGCAGTGATAGTCATTGGGTTAACAAAACGGCATGGAAAGGCCGACCATAGTGGGTGATAGTCCCGTATGTGAAAACCCAGTGGTGGTACTAGGCTGCAGATAAGTAGGGCGGGGCACGAGAAACCTTGTCTGAATATGGGGGACCATCCTCCAAGGCTAAATACTCATCATCGACCGATAGTGAACAAGTACCGTGAGGGAAAGGCGAAAAGAACCCCGGGAGGGGAGTGAAATAGATCCTGAAACCGTATGCTTACAAAAAGTCGGAGCCTCGTAAGGGGTGACGGCGTACCTTTTGTATAATGGGTCAGCGACTTACATTCAGTGGCAAGCTTAACCGAATAGGGGAGGCGTAGGGAAACCGAGTCCGAACAGGGCGTTTTTAGTCGCTGGGTGTAGACCCGAAACCAAGTGATCTATCCATGGCCAGGATGAAGGTGCCGTAACAGGTACTGGAGGTCCGAACCGACTAGTGTTGCAAAACTAGCGGATGAGCTGTGGATAGGGGTGAAAGGCTAAACAAACTTGGAAATAGCTGGTTCTCTCCGAAAACTATTTAGGTAGTGCCTCAAGTATTACCTGCGGGGTAGAGCACTGTTTTGGCTAGGGGTCATGGCGACTTACCAAACCAAGGCAAACTCCGAATACTGCAGAGTACAGCTTGGGAGACAGAGCACCGGGTGCTAACGTCCGGACTCAAGAGGGAAACAACCCAGACCGCCAGCTAAGGTCCCTAAAATTGGCTAAGTGGGAAACGAAGTGGGAAGGCTAAAACAGTCAGGATGTTGGCTTAGAAGCAGCCATCATTTAAAGAAAGCGTAATAGCTCACTGATCGAGTCGTCCTGCGCGGAAGATGTAACGGGCTAAGCCAGTTACCGAAGCTGCGGATGTGCAATTTATTGCACGTGGTAGGAGAGCGTTCTGTAAGCCTGTGAAGGTGTCTGGAGACGGATGCTGGAGGTATCAGAAGTGCGAATGCTGACATGAGTAGCGTTAAAGCGGGTGAAAAGCCCGCTCGCCGTAAGCGCAAGGTTTCCTACGCAACGTTCATCGGCGTAGGGTGAGTCGGCCCCTAAGGCGAGGCAGAGATGCGTAGCTGATGGGAAACAGGTCAATATTCCTGTACCGATCAATAGTGCGATGTGGGGACGGAGAAGGTTAGCTCAGCCAACTGTTGGATATGTTGGTTCAAGCCTGTAGTCGTGCCCGGTAGGCAAATCCGCCGGGCTTAGATGAGGGGTGATAACGAGTGTGCTTGCACATGAAGTGAGTGATACCCTGCTTCCAGGAAAAGCCACTAAGCTTCAGCTATTGACGACCGTACCGCAAACCGACACTGGTGCGCGAGATGAGTATTCTAAGGCGCTTGAGAGAACTCAGGAGAAGGAACTCGGCAAATTGATACCGTAACTTCGGGAGAAGGTATGCCCTAGTAGGTGAACTCGTACAGAGGGAGCTGAATGGGGTTGCAAAAAATCGGTGGCTGCGACTGTTTATTAAAAACACAGCACTCTGCAAACACGAAAGTGGACGTATAGGGTGTGACGCCTGCCCGGTGCTGGAAGATTAAATGATGGGGTGCAAGCTCTTGATTGAAGTCCCAGTAAACGGCGGCCGTAACTATAACGGTCCTAAGGTAGCGAAATTCCTTGTCGGGTAAGTTCCGACCTGCACGAATGGCGTAACGATGGCCACACTGTCTCCTCCTGAGACTCAGCGAAGTTGAAATGTTTGTGATGATGCAATCTCCCCGCGGAAAGACGGAAAGACCCCATGAACCTTTACTGTAGCTTTGTATTGGACTTTGAACAGATCTGTGTAGGATAGGTGGGAGGCTTTGAAGTGTGGTCGCTAGATCACATGGAGCCAACGTTGAAATACCACCCTGGTGTGTTTGAGGTTCTAACCTAGGTCCATTATCTGGACTGGGGACAGTGCATGGTAGGCAGTTTGACTGGGGCGGTCTCCTCCCAAAGTGTAACGGAGGAGTTCGAAGGTACGCTAGTTACGGTCGGACATCGTGACGATAGTGCAATGGCATAAGCGTGCTTAACTGCGAGACTGACAAGTCGAGCAGATGCGAAAGCAGGACATAGTGATCCGGTGGTTCTGTATGGAAGGGCCATCGCTCAACGGATAAAAGGTACTCTGGGGATAACAGGCTGATACCGCCCAAGAGTTCATATCGACGGCGGTGTTTGGCACCTCGATGTCGGCTCATCTCATCCTGGGGCTGTAGTCGGTCCCAAGGGTATGGCTGTTCGCCATTTAAAGAGGTACGTGAGCTGGGTTTAAAACGTCGTGAGACAGTTTGGTCCCTATCTTCC
Organism: Diaphorobacter sp. HDW4A; assembly: GCF_011305995.1. Classification (GTDB taxonomy): domain Bacteria; phylum Pseudomonadota; class Gammaproteobacteria; order Burkholderiales; family Burkholderiaceae_C; genus Diaphorobacter_A. The sequence continues at coordinate 5,226,047 of NZ_CP049910.1, forward strand.
GTGGGCGCTGCAGATTTGAGGAAGCCTGCTCCTAGTACGAGAGGACCGGAGTGGACACACCTCTGGTGTACCTGTTGTCACGCCAGTGGCATCGCAGGGTAGCTATGTGTGGAAGAGATAACCGCTGAAAGCATCTAAGCGGGAAACTCGTTTCAAGATGAGATCTGCCGGGGCCTCGAGCCCCCTGAAGGGTCGTTGTAGACCACGACGTTGATAGGCTGGGTGTGGAAGAGCAGTAATGCTTTAAGCTAACCAGTACTAATTGCCCGTGCGGCTTGACCCTATAACTTTGATAAATTCAAAGACTTGTAGTTATGCCAAGTACGCAATCAAATTAAGTTCAGTGAAACAGTCTGGACACAACCTCAGCTGATTGAGACTCTATGAATTCGTTGTGCAGACCATAAGTCTGCATGACACCCAGTTATGCCTGATGACCATAGCAAGTTGGTACCACTCCTTCCCATCCCGAACAGGACAGTGAAACGACTTCGCGCCGATGATAGTGCGGGTTCCCGTGTGAAAGTAGGTCATCGTCAGGCTCTTACAGCCCAAACCGCCCCTAGCTCTGATGAGTTAGGGGCGTTTTGCTTTTAGGAAATCGAATGTGGGAAAGCGCCTTGCTCACGCTCCTCAAACCCCACACTCGCTCCCAATACCTGCGGCAAAACTCACTGATTGCCCAAGCCTCCCCGTTCAGGCTCCTTGCCGCAAGTCAGAGCGGACGAACTGGGATCAGCACTTTGAATCGCTCCGAGTTTGAACTGCCCCCAGAAGTTGGACAAACTTCAAGAGGTTTCATGAAGAAGTACAAAACGGAGTTCAAGCTGGAAGTGGTCCAAAGCTTCTTGGCAGGCGAAGGCGGCGCGAAGCTTTTGGCTCGGCGGTGGTCGGTTCCCGAGGAGAAGATCCGCACGTGGGCGAGCCACTACCACTTGCACGGCATGGACGGTTTGCGCCCCAAGCGCAGCGCGTACAGTGCGCAGTTCAAGTTGCAGGTGCTGGCTCATCAGGATCGAGAGCAGCTCTCCAGCCGTCAGGTCGCGGCGCTCTATGACATCCGCAATCCCAACCAGGTCGTAGTCTGGCGGCGTAATCTCAATCAAGGCCGTCTGCAGGCGCGCGAAATCGGGAAAGAAGAACAGCCCAAGATGAAACCAGAACGACGCTCTGCAACACCGCCGAGCACGGTCGTTGCCAATGCGGAGAAAACCCTGCGGGAAGAGAACGACCGCCTGCGCGCGGAGGTCGCGTACCTAAAAAAATTGCAGGCCTTGATCCGGTCGAAGAGGTCAGCTGCGCCGACAAAGCGCGTCTGATTGACGGGTTGAGGCATGACCATAAATTGGCGGACCTGTTGCAGGTGGCGGGCCTGGCGCGCAGCACGTTCTACTACCAATGCCAGGCGACCCAGCGCGCCGACCAGCAATGCGCCATGGAGGCCAGAATTCGCACTGCCTATGACGAGCACAAGGGCCGCTACGGATACCGGCGGATCACGGCAGCGCTGTGCAATTCAATGGCGGAGCCGGTCAACCACAAGTGCGTGCAGCGTCTGATGCAAAAAATGGGGCTGCGTGCGTTGATCCGGGCGAGGAAGCGTTCCTGGCGTGTCCCGGGCACCGGCGATGTGCACGTACCCAACGTTCTGCAGCGCGACTTCAGCGCAACCGCGCTGAATCAGAAGTGGGCGACCGATATCACCGAGTTCAATGTACGCGGCCACAAGCTCTACCTGTCGGCCCGTATGGACCTGTACAACGGCGAGATCGTCGCCTACCGCATGGCAAGGCGGCCGGTCTTCGAGATGGTTTCCAGCATGCTTGAGGCCGCGCTCTCGCGGACCAGTTGCGCCGCTGGCCTGATCGTGCATTCCGACCAAGGTTGGCACTACAAGATGCAGCCCTACCGAGCGATGCGTCGTGCGACGCGGAGTCAAGCAAAGCATGAGCCGCAAGGGCAACTGCTTCGACAACGCGGCGATTGAAAGCTTCTTCGGCACCCTGAAAGCCGAGTACTTCCATCTCGAAAGGCCCGACAGCATTGATACGCTCGAAGCGGACGTGCATGATTACGTCCACTACTACAACCACGAGCGCATCAAGCTCGGGCTGCAGGGGCTCAGTCCGGTGGAGTACCGATTGAGAAGCACCGCCTGATAGGCGGAATCGTGACCGTCCAACTTCTGGGGGGCAGTTCAAAACCGGGGCGATTCACTTCGCATGACTCATGCGTACCTAAGAACAAAAAGCGCGAAGTATTTTTACTTCGCGCTTTTTCTTTGGCTTTTGTTTGCTTCTGATTGGATCAGGCAGTTCTTGGCATGGGATGAATGGCGCGCTGAGAGGTTTCGTATCCGGTGAAATTGAACGCCATTGCTGGACGTTCGCCGCAGATCAGCTCGGCCATGGCTTTGCCGGAGCCTGCACCGTGGGTCCATCCCAGAGTACCGTGGCCGGAGTTGATCCAGAGGCCCTTGAGTTTAGTGCGACCGATCAGCGGAATGTTGGTCGGTGTGGCGGGGCGAAGGCCGGTCCAGTATTGTGGATTGCCACCTTCTTCAGGTGTTCGGGTGTCGCAGACGCCTGGCAGGATGGTTTCGATGCGGTGCGAGAGCATGTGGCAGCGGGCGCGGGCGACGGGGGAGTCCAGGTCGTGATCGAACCCGCCGAGCTCGATGGTGCCTGCGACGCGCAGCTGGTTCCCCAGACGGCTGATGGCGACTTTTTTGCCGTCGTCGATGGTCGAGACGAACGGTGCCTCATCCGGTTTGAGGATGTTGAAGGTCGCGCTGTAGCCCTTGCCGGGATAAATGGGCACGTTGATGCCGACGGTGCGCAGCATCGGGGCGGTGTAGCTGCCGCAGGCCACGACGACGGCGTCGCCTTTCAGTTCAAAGGCGCTTGGGCCGCCGTTAGCTGATGTGCGGGCGCGGACATGGACCGACTTGACGGCATCGTCGACCTTGTTCAGGCGTACGATGTCGTGGTTGTAGAGGAACTGCGCGCCGCGTTCGGCGCACAGTTGGGCGAGTTTCTGGGTGAACACCCGCGCGTCGCCGCTTTCGTCTGAACTAGTGAAGGTGCCGCCGGTGATGTGTTCACCGTAGGCCTTGAACGCGGGCTCGATCTTGAAAAGCTCTTCCTTGCTGACCAGACGGCGCTGCACGCCATAGCGGCGCATGACTTCCACGGCATCACCAGCGGCATCGAAGGATTTCTGGTCGGTGTAGAAGTGGGCGATGCCTCGCTCGAGCCGTTCGAACTCAAAATTCGTCTTGCTGATCACGTCCTTGAGCGCCGAGTGGCTGTACGCGCCGAGCGCGACGATCTGCTGAACGTTGCGCTCGAAGGCCGTGTCATTGCATTGACCGAGGAACTTGAGCAGCCAGCCCCACTGGTGCGGGTCCATCTGCGGGCGCAGCAGCAGCGGTGCTTCCTTGTCGAACAGCCACTTGATGGCCTTCAGTGGCGCTTCCCGGTTGGCCCAGGGCTCGCAGTAGCTCACCGAAATCTGCGCACCGTTGGCGAAACTGGTCTCCAGCGCCGCGCCGGGCTGGCGATCGACAACGACGACTTCATGGCCGCGTTCAAGCAAGTGCCACGCAGTGGAGATGCCGATGATGCCGGCGCCGAGGACGATGGTTTTCATGAACGCGAGTGTGCAAGCTCTTGCGCACAAATAAAAGTGAAATTAAAGTTATTCGAAAAACATCAGTTTTTCTAATAATTCAATTCACCAAAGCGAATGAACACTTACGATCCTGCCGCGTTGGAATGCCTTGCCGCGATTGTTGAAGAGGGTGGCTTCGAGCGCGCCGCGCAGCGGCTGAACGTCACGCAGTCCGCTGTGTCACAGCGCTTGCGGGCACTGGAGGCGCAGGTCGGGTCGGTACTGATCGTGCGCAGCAGGCCGCTACGGCCCACCCATGCGGGGCAATTGCTGCTCAAGCACACGAAGCAGATGCGCCTTTTGAGGGCGGATCTCGAACGTGATCTGCAGGACCTGGCCCCGCGCTCACCAGGTGGAGCACGGGACGAGGAGCGCATTTCGATTGCGATCAACGCGGACAGCATCGCCACCTGGGCGCTGGATGCGCTTACGCCTCTCGCGCGGCGCAATCTGCCCATCGAGATCATCACCGATGATCAGGATTTCACGCAAGAATGGCTGCGCTCGGGGCAGGTGCTGGGCTGCGTCACCACGCTCAAGCAGCCGCTGCGTGGCTGCCGGGTGTTGCCGCTCGGGGCGATGGAATATGTGGCGGTCGCCTCGCCGGAATTTGCCAAAAGCCAGTTGCCCGATGGCCTGAGCGCCCACAATTTCCGTGACGTGACCTTCATCTGCTTCAATCGCAAGGACGACATGCAGGCCGAGTTCGTGGCGCGGCGCTTCGGGCTCAAGCGGGTGTCGCTGGCCAGCATTTTCGTGCCGAGTTCCGAAGGCCAGGTCCGCGCTGTCGCCGCAGGCTGGGGCGTGACGGTGGTGCCCGAGCTGATGGCCGCCCCGCTGATAGCCAAGGGCTTGCTTGTGGATCTGGCACCGGGGTTCAAGCTGCAGATTCAGCTCTACTGGCACTCTTGGAATCTCGAGTCTGAAGTACTGAACGCGCTGGCAGAGGCGCTGACGCACGCGGCGGGACAGTCGCTGGTGGCCTAGTGGAAGGCGGGAACGCCAGCCTCGAAGGAGGATTTCCATCAGCGGTGCTCATTGCCACTGCACCTCAAAATCCTCCTTCAGCCGGTGGCCGCGCCGGTCTTTCTCCATCAACAAATGCTGCCCATCGTATTTACTTTCTTCGAGGCGGATGCTCCGGTGCAAACGCAGCGTGGGATGAACCGAAGTACCTGCCACCACCTCACCCCATTGCACCGCGTGCGCGGGATTGTTGACGGTGGAATTGGAGTGCAGCAGGACGCGGCCATTGCGCTCCACCAGAATCATGTTGCCGCCAGTGCCATAGACACCGAGCAGCGGAGCATCGGCCGCAACGATGCGTGCGATGCCGGTAACCCCCAGCTGCGCCCGGGTCTTCATCAGTCCCAACAAGATGGAGCCGTGGATTTTCGTGCGCTCCATGTCCTGCCGGATCTGTGTCTGACGGGCGGTGAGGCATGTCGCCAGACGCTCCGCCTGCGCGGCTGGAAACCGGGAGGGCTGCAGATACAACGTGTCGCCTCGGTCGGGACCGTATTTCTTGCTGCCTCCGCTAGTGTCCAGCTTGAGTCCGAGGTGGTAGATCGCCGGCTGGCCCCGGAGCAGGTAAGAGTCTAGATTCTTGTAATACAGCTCGTACTGCAGCGCATCAAGCGTGATGCCGCGAAACTGGTAGCGTATATCGACCCGCGAGCTGCCGCCTTCGTTCAATTCAAAGGGACGGGCATCGACGATGAATTCGCCGTCGGGACAACGGATGCGGGTGACAGGCTGGAACGCATCGGCCATGGCCACAGCTCCTGGCAGGGTCAGACTCAGCAGAACAGGCAACAGTTGCTTCATGGGGGTCCACGGCAGAGAAAGGGGTGCAGAGCCGACCACTCTGCGCTTCCGTCCCATATTAGCCGCTGTGTCTGCCGGGAAGAAGGGCTGCGCAAGAACGGAAAAAGGGCCGCATCCTGCAGCCCCTTGTGCTTCTATCGATCAGCGGATCAGCATCACCGGCACGCTGCACTGGGCCAGCACCTTGGTGCTGACCGAGCCCATTACCAATTTGTTCAGGGCGCTCACGCCGTGCGTGCCCATGATGATCAGGTCGTACTTACCGGTTTCGGCGATCTTGGCGATGGTGTCTCCGGCCGATCCGACTTTGGACAGCGAGTCCACTTTCATCCCGTGCTTCTTCAGAAACCTCATCACCGGGTTGAGGACTTTGTCGCACTCCTCAGTGTAATACTGGTCCACCATAGTCTTGCCAAGTGCCTTGCGCGCGCGCGGAGGGACTTCAGGGCAGACGGTGAGTGCGGTGTACTCCACCGACTCACTCATGGTGGCTTCGTGTGTCACCAAATAGGCGAGCATCTTTTTTGTGTAAGGGCTTCCGTCAACTGCGAGCAAGATCTTCATCAACAATCTCCATGTGAGTGAGTGATCCCAGATTACGTGTCGTTGAAATTCAGGGGCTTGACTTGAGTCAACTTGGCGGCCGGTTGATAGATCTCAATGCATTTGCGACGGCGCGCTGTGGCATGTCAGATATCGACACAGCGGTGAGGCTGAAACGTCTCCTGCTCCCCCTTGACCGCATATCCGAGCGGATTGGCCAATACGCGGCACTTTCCTGAGCTGCCATCGGCTCGTGGTCCAGTGACAATGTAGTCGCTAGGCGCATGCAGATGGCCGTGAATCCACAGATCGGCGTAGGGCAAAAGGTAATCCAGCGCGTTGCAGAAGCCCGCGGTGCCGGGCACCAATCCATAGCGCGGATCGGCGCTGAGCAGACTGGGCGCAAAGTGGGTGATGACCACTGTGCGGTCAGCTTCGCTGGGAGTCATGAGCGCATGAGTGAGCCATTCTTGGCAGACCAGCGACTGTTCGCGCACCTGTTCGGCCAGATAGGGCTCGCCGCCCCGGGTTCCGCCCGTCTTGCGCAGGTAGAAGTTGGCAGCGCGAAACGCCTTCTCCCGTTTTTGCAGGTAGCGCGCGGGATGGGATTTGACGTCGTCTTGCGCGAGCGCGTCGAAGTCGCTCCACAGCGTGGTGCCGACAAAGCGCACGCCGTTCATCTCCAGCGATTTTCGCTCCAGCCAGATCAGGCCAAGCCTCTCGCAACTGCGCTTGAGTCGTTCGTGGGCGTCGTCGAAGTCGAGGCCGTCATATTCATGATTGCCGGGCACGAAGATCACTGGCGTGGGCCAATGTGCAAACTGCGGCAGCGGAGAAAAGCGCTCGAGTCCGAAATATTCACTCGTCAGCCGGGAGCCCTGCTGGTAAGAGCCCACATCGCCGGCCAGCACCAGCACGTCGGCCCCTGGCGCGGGACTGGGTTGGAACTGTGGATGGGTTTCGAGATGCAAGTCGGACAGGAACTGAAGCCGCATGTGAAACTGGTATTACTAATGAGGGAAAATGACAATAGTGTGGCAACCTCGTGTCCCCACACGTTATTTCAATCATTGTGTGCCGATTGCCTTGTCAAACATAAAACATATTTCATTGACTGATGCTGGGCCGCGCAGTGGGCGTGCTCGACGGCTCGATGGATCGGACAGTCTCTGGAAAGGGACTTTGCTGATGGGCGTGGCGTCCGCCCTACCGGTATCTGCCTGGCTGCCGAGCCACTGGGGCTGGGAAAATGGCCCGCTCGAAAGCACTCAAGTGGTCATTCTGCTGGCCGGTTGCCTGGCCGCAGTCTGGGCCGCCTTGCGCCAATCGGGACGGGCAGCCCGCTCGGTCTGGTGGATGGCCGCCGTGATCTGGCTTATCCTCGCGGGCCGTGAGTTGGCTTGGGGTGCCGCTTTTCTGCCGCCCGTGGCTTTCGACGATCACGGACCGGTGATCAGCTCGCGGGTTCTCTGGTACCGTCCCGCAGTTCCTTGGGTGTGCCTGTCGTTGGTGTTGGTTAGCTTGACCAATATGTGGCGCAGCAAGGCGTTCAGTCGCGTGGTTCTGGTGCTTCAGCGAGAACACGCTTGGCCGTGGTTCCGACTGACGGTGCTGGTGGTGTGCGCGGTGCTGTCAGCGGTGGCGGAAGGTCACGGCAAGATCCATCTGCCATTTCTGGATCACACGGCGCTGATCGTTTCGGAGGAATTGTTCGAGACGTGGGGCTACCTCGCGCTCTGGCTCGCGCAGTGGCAGGTGATTCGTCATATGGACGGCTGGGCCCGTCGCTTGTATTGAGCCCGAACGCTCAACCGATCACACCAGCGCGTGAGCCGCCCGCTGAAAGGCTCCCAGCAACCAAGCCGTGGCCGCCAGATGCCGACTGCGGCGCAGCCACAGCGCATCCACATGCACGGCCGTCACATCAAGTGGCAAGGGTTGCTGTTGCAACTGATCGGCAATGCCGGTCAGCGGAACGAAATGTTTTGGCAGCACGGTCACCATATCGGAGTGAGCAACCACTCTTGCGGCGGTAGCATATTGATTAACGGTCAGTGCAATGCGCCGCTGCTTGCCCAGCAACGCGAGCGCCTCGTCGATGAAGCCCCAGGCCTGCCCCGAAAAACTCACCAGCAGATGGCGGGCATTACAGTAATCGTCCAAAGACAACGGGCCGTTCGCGAGTGTGTGGCCTTTTCGCATCACCGCCACATACTGGCCGTCGTAGAGGCGGCGGGTTTCGTACTCGGGAAGTCCGCCGGACTGGGCCTCGGCCGTCAGATCGGCGAGCACCGCCGGAAAATAGCCCACGGCCAGATCTGCTGAAGCCTCGTTGAGCAGATGGCGTGGGTCGCGGTTGATCAGCGGCACCACGCGCAGCGCCAACCCGGGGGCCTCGCGTTCGACGATTTCGACCAAGGACGGGATCAACGTGGCGGCGGTCGAGTCGGCCATTGCCAATACAAGCGGGGATGTCGCCGTTGCAGGATCGAAACTGTCGGGGACGAGGGACTCTTGAAGCATCTCCAGCGACTGCCGTACCACCGGCCAGATGGCCAACGCGCGCGGAGTGGGCTCGACGCCGTGGCCCTTGCGCACCAATAACTCGTCATCCAACAGTTCTCGCAGGCGGCGCAAAGCGTTGCTGACGGCTGGTTGGGTGATCGACAGATTGGCGGCCGCGCGCGTGAGGTTGCGTTCTGCCATCACCTCGTCAAACACGCGCAGTAGATTCAGGTCGAGGGAGCGGAAGTTGAATGGAGGAGTCACAGCTGCAATCATCACTCATGTGAATGACTGAGATTCAAAATATAAAGTGGAAATTAACTAGGGTTAACCCTATGATATGGGTTCTGCAGGGGAAATCATCTCGAAACAGCCCGGCAGACACCAAAGGTTCACATCATGACAAGCTATGTACGTACAGACGCTCACGCCACCCAGGCGGGTTTGGAGCGCGTGCAGCGCGCGGCTGAAAACCTGGGCACTTTCCGCGCACACAACAACGGTACGTCTGTTGCGCCCTCTCCGTTGCTGGATCTGTTCCTGCTGTTGGGGGGCTCTACTTACCGCGTGGTGAATGCCTTCAATCGCGCCCGCACCAACTGGCTGGAAGCCCGTCGCCGTGCCAAGGAAGAAGAGCATCACTACAACAGCGCGCTGCGTGACGCGCGCCGCATCGCCGATCTGAGCCGCGCGATGAACGGTCTGGCTGTGGAAAACGTTCGCCGTTACGACTGAGCTGAGCGATCATTGTCCAAAGTGGTGGCAACGCCACACACAGCATAAAAAGCACTTCAACGTATTGAAGTGCTTTTTGTTTTTTTGGGGCCCGATGGTGTTCCTCGATTGTGCAAAATCGCCCTAGAGGGTGATTTCCCATGTCGTTGACAACCGTTGTCGGGGATGTCTAATCGATATCCGTTGAGCCGTAGCAAAAAAATAGGAGTCCAGCGAACACGGGACTCCTATTCATTGGGCATCCGGGGTGCTCGGCAGAGACACTCCGGATGACTTCGCTCGATCAGACGGCCAGACGCTTTTCCAGCTCTGCCTTGATCTCCAGCATTTCCTTGGGCAGCTTGTAGGCCAGCTTGTCGAAGTGCTCGGTGTGCAGTTTCATCTCTTCGGCCCATGCGGCCTTGTCGATGTTGGTCACGCTGTCGAACTGCGCAGGAGTGAACTCGATACCGGTCCAGGTGATCTCTTCGTAGGTCGGAGCCACGCCGAAGGCGGTTTGTTGGCCAGCGGCCTTGCCGTCGATGCGGTCGAGCATCCACTTCAGAACGCGCATGTTCTCGCCGTAGCCTGGCCAGACGAACTTGCCGTCGGCGTTCTTGCGGAACCAGTTGGTCGTGAAGATCTTGGGCAGGGCGGTCTGGCCGATCTGCTCGATCTTGGAGCCCATGTCCAGCCAGTGCTGGAAGTACTCGGCCATGTTGTAGCCCATGAACGGCAGCATCGCGAACGGGTCACGGCGCACCACGCCTTGCGCGCCGAAGGCGGCGGCGGTGGTTTCGGAGCCCATGGTCGCGGCCATGTAGACGCCTTCCTTCCAGTCACGCGCTTCGGTGACCAGCGGCACGGTGGTGGAGCGGCGGCCACCGAAGATGATGGCGTCGATCTTCACCCCCTTAGGGTCGTCCCAGGCTTCGTCGAGCGCCGGGTTGTTGGTGGCGGCCACGGTGAAGCGGGCGTTGGGGTGCGCAGCCTTGGCACCGGTTTCCTTGGCGATCTGTGGCGTCCAGTCCTTGCCTTGCCAGTCGATCAGGTGATCGGGCAGCTTGCCTTCATGGTCCTTTTCGATGCCTTCCCACCACACATCGCCGTCATCGGTCAGCGCGACGTTCGTGAAGATCACGTTCTTGTCGAGGCTGGCCATGCAGTTCGGGTTGGTGTGATAGTTCGTGCCCGGAGCCACGCCGAAGTAACCGGCTTCTGGGTTGATCGCGCGCAGCGAGCCATCGGCTTGGGGCTTGATCCAGGCGATGTCGTCACCGATGGTCGTGACCTTCCAGCCGCCGAAGGCTGCGGGTGGCACCAGCATCGAGAAGTTGGTCTTGCCGCAGGCGCTTGGGAAAGCGGCTGCCACGTGCGATTTCTTGCCTTCGGGGTTGGTCACGCCGAGGATGAGCATGTGCTCGGCCAGCCAGCCTTGTTCCAGACCCATGACGGAGGCCATGCGCAGCGCCAGGCACTTCTTGCCCAAGAGCGCGTTGCCGCCGTAGCCCGAGCCGTAGGACCAGATTTCACGGGTCTCAGGGTAGTGAACGATGTACTTGGTTTTGTTGCAAGGCCACGAAGTCGTGTCCTTCTCACCGGCCTTCAGAGGCGCGCCGATGGTGTGCACGCAGGGAACGAAGTCGCCGTCGGTGCCGATCACGTCGTACACGGCCTTGCCCATGCGCGTCATGATCTTCATGTTCACAGCCACGTAGGCGCTGTCGGAGAGTTCCACGCCGACGTGAGCGATGGGCGAGCCGAGCGGGCCCATCGAGAACGGCACCACGTACATCGTGCGGCCTTCCATGCAGCCGTCGAACAGCGGGTTCAGCGTCGCGCGCATCTCCGCGGGAGCCATCCAGTTGTTGGTCGGGCCCGCGTCTTCCTTCTTGGCCGAGCAAATGTAGGTGCGGTCTTCCACACGCGCCACGTCAGATGGATCGGACCATGCGAGGTAGCTGCCGGGGCGCTTGGAGGGGTTGAGCTTCTTGAAGGTGCCGGCATCAACGAGCTGCTGGCACAGGGCTTCGTACTCTTCCTGGGAACCGTCGCACCAGTGGATCTTGGCGGGCTTGCACAGAGCAGCCATCTCGGCGACCCAGGCGATCAGCTTGGCATTCTTGACATATGCGGGCGCCTGAATGGTCAGGCCTTGCATCGTGGGTGCGTTCATCTCAAAGCTTCCTAATGTTGAAAAACAGTCTTTTCAAAGGAAGCGGCGGCGCAAGGTGAGCGGCGGGCTGAGGCGTCAATCCAAGGCGCATGTCCCACTGTCGTCATTCCTGCTGAGCGTTGCCTTTGAAAAAACGGCTTCTCGCTGCGTCGGCTGGCACAGGAAGGAGCGCAGGAGGGAAACCGGCCTCACTGAACAACAACCATGCGCGAGTCGACTGGGATGACGATTTTATGAAGCCCACGCCGATTTGTCTGTCAGCAGGGATTGAAATCTATGCAAACGACGCATGAGGTTATGCATATGATTTCGGATTTTTCAAATTTGATAGCAATCATCGGCAGTGCGCTAACGAAAAAGCCCCGCTCAGCGGGGCTTCTGTCGAAACGGAGGTGACCTGCGTCAGGCCATGCTCACCGCGATGAACGCCAGCAGGAACATCATCAGCGCGCCCACCACCGGTAACACCACCGGGATGATCGGCACCACGGTCTCGGTGACATCGGTGGCGTGCGCGGCTTCGACGTCGGCGGCGTTGGGGGCCAGGTGGGAGTGATCGTGGGCCATGTGGGTGTCTCCTCGTGCGTTCAGTTCTGCGAAATGACGGTGATGGATGAAGGGCGGGCTGCAGGCCCACCTTGCTATGCCTGAAGTTTAAGCGAATGCCGGAATTCCGGACGGCGGGGTTTATCCCGTGCTCACATGAGATCGGCTTCCATGCCCGCCGCGCGCAACTGCGCGATCACCTGCTGCACATGTTCTTTGCCGCGCGTTTGCAGCACCAGCTCGATCTCCACGTTCTGTGCGGCCAGCAGCGTGAAGGCGCGTTGATGGTGGACTTCGTCGATGTTCGCTCCCGCTGCCGCCACGGTGGCGGTGATCTGCGCGAGCACGCCGGGCACGTCACGGGCGCTGACCTTGACGCGGGCGAGTCGCCCCGAGCGCACCATGCCGCGCTCGATGATGGCGGCCAGCAGCAGTGGGTCGATGTTGCCGCCGCTCAGCACGAGGCCGACTTTCTTGCCCCGAAACCGCTCGGGATAGCGCACCAGCGCCGCCAGACCGGCCGCACCGGCACCTTCGACCAGCGTCTTCTCGATCTCGAGCAGCATCAGCACGGCCTGTTCGATGTCGCCCTCCTGCACCAGCACGAGGTCATCGACCAGCTGCGCGATGATCTCCTGCGTGATCTTGCCGGGGCTGGATACGGCGATGCCCTCGGCGATGGTCGAGGTGCCCTGCTCGTGGTGCGTGCCCTTGATCGCATTCACCATCGAGGGGAAGCGCGCGGTCTGCACGCCGATCAGCTCGATGCTCGGTTGGAGCGCTTTAGCTGCCGTAGCGATGCCCGCGAGCAGGCCGCCGCCGCCGATGGCGATGACCAGCGTGTCCAGATCAGGCTGCTCGGCCAGCATCTCGAGCGCCACTGTGCCCTGACCGGCGGCGATCTGCTCGTCGTCATAGGGGTGCACGAAGGTCAGTCCGCGCTCATCGGCCAGTTGGTAGGCGTGGGCGCGTGACTCTTCAAGCGTGTCGCCATGCAGCAGCACCTCGGCGCCAAAGCCGCGCGTGCGCTCGACCTTCACACCGGGCGTGAAGCGCGGCATGACGATCACGGCCTTCATGCCCAGACGCTGCGCGTGATAGGCCACGCCCTGCGCGTGGTTGCCTGCGCTCATCGCGATCACGCCGCGTGCGCGCTCCTCATCGGAGAGCTGGGCCAGCTTGTTGCACGCGCCGCGTTCTTTGAATGATGCGGTGAACTGCAGGTTCTCGAATTTGAGAAACACCTGAGCACCGACGATCTGCGACAGCGTCTTGGATTCGACGCAGGGGGTGTCCAGGACCTGGCCTTGTAGGCGGGTGGCGGCAGCTTGGATGTCTTGGAGTTGGAGCATGAGGTGCATTGTGGCGCAGGTGGGCTGGATGGCGTCTTTTATGCGAAAGGGGTAAAGCGGTGGCTCACTGCGGCAGCGCGCGCTCCAGAATCGCGTCCACATCGAGCCCGCGCGCATCGATGGCGCCCACCACACCGTTGATGCCCGTGGGGCTGGCAAGGCGCGTGGCGATGAAGGCGTCGGCCATGAAGGCCGGGGCGTGGCGCTTGAGCAGGCAGGCCTGGGCGATCAGAACCAGCCGCTGCACCAGCAGGCGCGCAATGCCTTCGAGTTGCTCGGGCGGAGCGGTGAAGAGGGCGTGCAGCTCGCGCAGGGCCTTGGCAATGCGTGGCTCGTCGAGCGCGGCGTTGGTGAAGTCGGCGTAGAGCTGCTCCAGCGCGTCTCGCTCGCGCGAAAGCGCGCGCAGCACGTCGAGGCACATCACATTGCCTGAGCCTTCCCAGATCGAATTGACGGGCGCCTCGCGGAACAGGCGCGCGACGAGGCTCTCGTTCACATAGCCGTTGCCGCCGAATACTTCCATGGCCTCGCCGGTCAGCTCCACGCTGCGCTTGCAGACCCAGAATTTCGCGGCCGGCGTCATCACGCGCTTCCATGCGCGGGCGAGCGGGTTGTCGTTGCCTGCATCGTCGTCCTCATAGGCTTGCGCCAATCGCATGGACAGCGCCAGCGCGGCCTCGCTTTCAATGGCGAGATCGGCGAGCACCGCGCGCATCAGCGGCTGCTCCGCCAGATGCTTGCCGAAGGCAGAGCGCCTGCGCGTGTACGCGAGCGCCTGCACCAGCGCCGAGCGCAGCATGGCCGCACTGCCGAGCACACAGTTCAGCCGCGTATAGGTCGCCATCTCGATGATGGTGGGGATGCCACGTCCCTCCTCGCCGATCAGCGTGCCGATGGCGTCGACGAACTCGACCTCGCTGCTCGAGTTGCTGCGGTTGCCGACCTTGTCCTTGAGGCGCTGCACTTGCACGCCATTGCGCACGCCGTCGTCCCGCCAGCGCGGAACGAAGAAGCAGCCGAGCGGGCCGTCCTCCTGCCCCAGTCGCGCGACGACCAGATGCGCGTCGCTCATCGGCGCGGAGTAGAACCATTTGTGGCCGTTGATGCGGTACGCGCCGCCGCGCCCGCCCGCATCCAGTGGCACAGCCAGCGTGGCGTTGGCGCGCACGTCGGAGCCGCCTTGTTTCTCGGTCATGCCCATGCCAATCCAGATGCTGGTCTTCTCGGCGATGGGCATGTCGCGCGCATCGTAGGCGTGACTCAGAAGCTTGCTGCCCAGCATGGCCCAGAGTGCGGGCTCGCGTGCCATCAGCGGAATGCAGGCCTGCGTCATCGTCGCAGGGCAGAGCGTGCCCTGCTCGATCTGCCCATGCAGATAAAAGCCTGCGGCCCACGCTGTCCAGCGGCCCTTCTGCGCGGTGTTTTCGAATGGCAGCGACACCAGCCCGCGCTCGCGGTACATACCCAGCAACGCGTGCCACGCGGGGTGAAACTCCACTTTGTTGATGCGGTGCCCGCGCATGTCGAAACTTTGCAACTCGGGCGTGTGGCGATTGGCCAGCTCGGCAAGTTCGAAGGTTTGCGCGTGGCCCAGCTGCTGTGCGTAGACCTTGAGCATGGGCTCTGCCCAGTCGGCACCGGCATGGGTGAGCGATTCCTTGAGTGCAGGATCGGTTGCGAGCAGGTTGTAGCCGGTCCAGTCGGGGAACTGGTTGGAGACTTCGGTGCGTGCGTTTGTCGTGGACATGGCGGGCCTCGTCACTGCTGGAAAAGCAGTGTAGTTCGATGCAAGCTGCGGAGGTATCCGTATTAGCTCCCTCTCCCGCTTGCGGGAGAGGTTTGGGGTGAGGGTGACAGCAACGTGCAATACCAGCGTGGCGCGGGTTTGGAGGCCGTTGCCCCCTCATCCCTGCCCTCTCCCTCAAGGGGGAGAGGGAGTAAGAGGGGCGCAGCTTTTAGTTTCGTCCACATCATGAATCGGTCTGTATCCCGGCCCGAATGACACATCCCCCAAACGCCAACCCGCGCGGCATGTCACCGCGCCAATGAAGCGGAGCGTGCTGAACCACTGCATGCGGATCACGCCACGCGCGTTGTCGGCGTCCACCTCGGGGTCGCTCACGCCTGTGCGGCGCAGGGGCTCGTCGTGATAGAGCGTAGTGCCGAAAAGCTGGTCCCACCACGGAAGCACTTGGCCGAAATTGCAGTTGTGGCGCTGGGGCCGTTCGGCATCGCGCAGCATGTGGTGATTGCGGTGAAAACGTGGCCCGACAAACAGGCGTTCGCCTATCTTGCCGAGCCGGCCCAGACGCAGCGCCACGTTGGCGTGCGAGAAGTTCTGCACCAGCTCGCTCAACAACCCGAGTAGCGCGAATTCGGACGGCTCGACGCCCATCACGAGGCCGACGCTGGCGAGAATGAGAGACTGCAGCATGCCATCCACATAGTTGCTGCGGTCATTGCTCCAACAGCTCATCTGACGCTGGCTGTGGTGCATGCTGTGCATCGCCCACCACCACGGAATCGCGTGTTGGGCACGGTGCATCCAGTAGTAGACGCAGTCATAGACCACGTAGTACACCGCGAACAGCAGATACGGGTGATCGTTGAACCACGGCACCCAGGCCTTGAGACCGCTGTGCTCGTCGGTGGCGGGGCCGCCGCCCAACAGGTGCGCAAACGGCATCAGCACGATGAAGCTGAAGATCGGGAACAGGCCCAGCAGCATCAGCAAGGTGAAGTTGCGGTCGACGGTGGTGTGGCGACGGTCGGCCCAGTGCTCGGCGGGAATCAGGCTCTCGAGCGGTCGCATCACGCAGCCGATCAGGAACAGCTGCAAGAGGGCGATCATGGTCGCCTGTGCGATCTCGCGCGGATCGCCTGCGGTCTGTGCAATGCCAAGGGCCTGCGTTGCGGGGACGACGATGTGGGCCGAGAGGGCGTCGACGACCTGATTCCAGAGTGGGCTGAGGAGATCGGAAATGAACTGCATACCGTGCGTGCTACATGCAAACAACGGCAGGTCGTTCGCGACGCGTCGATTATGAATTTGCTGTGTGTGCGTTGTGTGGAGACACCGCGATCAGGCGTGTGCAAAGCGCAAGACGAAGCTCGTTCCTCCGCGCGCGGAGGTGGATGTCTGCACCGTGCCGCCCTGGGATTCAGTCAGCGCACGCACGATGGAAAGCCCGAGGCCCGAACCTTCGCGTCGGCGCTTGCCGGGCGCTATCGCAAAGCGCTGGAATGGATGGCTCTGGAGTTCCTGTGGCAGTCCGGGGCCAGCATCGCTGATCGTTAGCTGCACCCACTCCACGCCATCTTCGTCTTCTTTCAACTGGACCAGTACATCGAGCCAGTGCCCGGATGCTGCATAGCGGATTGCATTGCTCACCAGGTTCGTGACGATTTGCCGCATTCGGTCGGCATCGGCGCGGATGTCGCTTTCTGCTTCGTTGGAAGGCAGAGTCAGTTTCAGTTCCATGTCGGCCGCTTGCAGTTGCGGCAGCAGGGCCGAGAGCGTTTCACTGACCACGATGTTCAGGCACAAGAGCTGCTTTTGCAGCGAGAGCTGCCCGGCGTCGGCCACGGACAATGTGTGCAGATCCTCCACCAGCCGGCTCAGGTGCTCGGTCTGCGCGAGTAGGGTGCGGAGCTCAGCCTCGTCCGCGACGATGATACCGTCGCACACGGCATGCAATCGCGCTTTGAGCACGGTGATGGGCGTGCGCAGTTCGTGCGAAATCGAGGCCGCTGTCGCACGCCGCTCTGCCTCCAGTTCGTCGAGCGAATCAATCATATTGTTGAAGGTATGAATGACTTCGCCCATCTCCCCATGGGCTCCGGAGGAGACAGCGCGCGCAGAGAAGTCGCCCAACTCAACGCGCTTGGCGACTTCGACAATGGACGCTAAAGGCCGGGTGACGTAGCGCGACACCCAAAAGCCCACGGTCAGGCCAAACGGCAGGCACACGATCAAGCCGATGATCAGCGACATCTGCTCGCCGAAGAACATGTCGCCGCGCCAATACTGGCCGTAGATCTGCATGGCGCGCGGGCTGTCCTCCAGATCACGCGCGTTGAGCTCGTCAAGCTCTACGCGCACGGCATCGGGCAGATGGTTGTAGAACTTGTAGTACTGCACGCTGGAAAATGTCCAAGCGCAAGCGGAAAGCAGGGCAATCGTGCTCAGGACGGTGGCGGCGATCCACAGTCCAAAGCGTACCCAGATGCGGTTCAGCCCTCGCGCCATAGGCGGTATCCGATTCCGCGCACGGTGTCGATGAGGTTCTCCTGACCCGCCAACTGCAGCTTGCGGCGCAGCTTGGAGAGGTGGGAGTCGATCACCCGCTCGAGCGCGTCGCTCTCGGGCAGGCAATGCTCGATCAGATGCATGCGTGAAAAGCAGCGCCGTGGCTGGGACGCGAGCAGCGCCAGCAGTCGGAACTCGGTGAGCGTCAGGGACAGCGGCTGGGCACGGCCGTCCGCGTCATAGAGCACCGCGCTGTGAGCTTCAGCGTCGATCTCGAGCGCGCCAATGCGAATGGGGGTAGCGACTGGCAGCGGCTTGGCCTGCGTGCGCCGGAGCACGGCACGCACGCGGGCCACCACTTCGGCCGGGTTGAACGGTTTGACCACATAGTCGTCCGCGCCGAGGCGCAGCGCCACCAGCTTGTCCACATCGTCAGCCATGGCGGTGACTATGATGACCGGCGTCTGTCCATGATCGCGGATGGTG
Organism: Diaphorobacter sp. HDW4A; assembly: GCF_011305995.1. GTDB lineage: Bacteria > Pseudomonadota > Gammaproteobacteria > Burkholderiales > Burkholderiaceae_C > Diaphorobacter_A. Next base: position 5,244,117 of record NZ_CP049910.1, read on the forward strand.
CGCAGCACGTCGATGCCATCCATGGTGGGCAGGTGAATGTCCAGCAGCACCAGATCGGGATGGTGCTGGCGAAACGCCATCACCGCTTCGGGCCCGTCGTGCGCCATCACGGTACGCAGTCCGTCGCGTTCGAGATAGGCGTTGAGGATGGTGGCGATACCGGGCTCGTCCTCGACAACGAGAATTTGTGGGGTCGCGGTGGTGGCGTGCGTCGTGATCATGACAGGTGCTCGAAAAGACGAGCAAACCGCTGGTTGCGGACTTTGCTTGAAGTCATTATGGACGCAAGTCGCAAAGCTTGCGACCATTGTAGGTGTCTCCATCTTTCCTCCATGAATCCTGCAAGCTTGCGCAAGTTTGAGGCGGCCCAATCGGACAAATCCATAGGTATCGGCCTGTCGCGGGGAGCGTTCCGTGAAGCCATGTTGCCCTCGCATCAGAGTGAAATTTCGTTCGCTTTCCTTCGCTTGTGTTCTTGCTGTGACGGCCGTGTTGGCCGGTTGCATGAGCGCGCCTGCGCCCGAGCTGGATCACTCCACGCCGTCGCAATGGACCGAGGCATCGTCGGGAGCCGTGCCCGGCACGGGAGCGCGCCTGACGGTGGCCGATCTGCAGACATGGTGGAAGCGCTGGGATGATCCTCAGCTGAATGTGCTGGTGGACCGCGCGCTCGCGCAGAACCTCAATCTTGCGCAGGCGTTGGGGCGCCTCAAACAGCAGCGCTTGCTGATGGGCGTTGCCTCCGCCAGCTACAAGCCCGAATTCACGGCGGGCGCACGCACGTTGCAGGATGTCGCTGCCGTCGATTCGTATTTCCACGCCAGCATCGACGCCACATGGGACTTGGGTCTCTTTGGTGCGCGTGAATCGTCCATGGCGGCGGCGCGCGGAGAACTGCTCAACGCCCAGGCGCAGTTGCGCGGCGCAAGCATCAATCTGGTGGCCGATACCGTGCGCCGCTATCTCGACATCCGGCTCGCCCAGAGCCAGCGCGTCTTGCTCGCGCAGCGTGTGGCATTGGATCAGCGTGCATTGGGCCTCAGCGAGGTGCGACTGGCTCAGCAGATCGATTCGTCCGACAGCGTGCACCAAGCCCGCATGCAGTGGCAGCAAAGCCGCAGCCAGCTCATCGAGCTCAAGGAGCAGCAAAGTCGCGCCGCTCATGCGTTGGCGGTGCTGCTCGGGCAAGCCCAGCCGGACGCCGAATGGCTGGCCGAGACTTCCATGGTGCGACTGCCTCTGCCCGAGCAGTTTGCGCTGCAGGTGCTGCCCGCTGATCTTCTGCGCACGCGGCCCGACATCGAGACGGCGGAGGCCTCTGTGCAGCGCGCGGCGGGCGCACTCGGTTTGTCGCGCTCGGCGCTCTATCCTCGCTTTGCGCTGTCGGGCTCGCTGCTGTATTCCTACAACCTCACGCAAAATTTGCGCACTACATCGAATCAGATGCCGCTTGTCGGACCGATCATCGACATACCGCTCTTCGACTGGTGGCGTCGACGCTCGCAAGCCGATGCTGACGAGGCCGCGCTTGATGTGGCTATCGCGGGCTACCGTCAGAGCGTGCTCGAGGGCATTGCCGATGTCGAGGGGGCGCTGGCAGGGCTGAATGCACAGCGCGAGCGCATGGCCGCTCTGCTGGAGGCCGAAGCCTTGATCCGCAAGCGCGAGGGCGTGCTCGAGCGCCGCCAGAAGTTGGGTCTTTCCAGTGATTGGGGGCGCCTTGCCGAGCAGCGTGCCGATCTGGTCAACCGTGCCGATCAGAACATTGCGCAGGGTGCTCAGGCCCTCGCCTATGTGGCGCTGTTCAAGGCGCTGGGTGGTGCGCCGTTGCCGGTGGAGCCTGAGTCTGCGACGGAGGCCGCGCGATGATCGCTCTGGCGCGCAAGACCCTCGCCTACGAATGGCGCCGTTTTGTGCCATCGGTGTTCGCTGTGGGCTTCGCTGGCGTGCTGCTGGTGATGCAGGCGGCGCTGGTGCTGGGCATCTTCAGCACCGCAGCAATCTATGTGAGCGCGACCTCGGCCGATCTGTGGGTCGGTTACCCCGGCACGCAGAGCGTGAACTTCGGTCGCAACATTGGCCCCGATGTCGAGATGCGCCTGCGCATGGATCCCGACATCGCCGCCGTCGAACCCTATGTCTGGGTCGATGGTGACTGGCGCGCGCGCAGCGTCACGGCTGAGGCGGTGGGTGGCGTGTCCATCTACCTCTCCGGTATCTCGACGTCCTCGGACGCGATGATGTTCGACCACGTGCTCGCGCCTTGGCAGCGCAACATGCTGCGCGAGCCCGGAGCGGTCATCGTCGACCGTGCGGATCTGCCCACGCTGGCTTCGGCCGAAGGCGGTGCGGCATGGATCAACAACCACCCGGTGCGCATCGTCGCTGCGGTCGACGGACTGCGGGGGCTGGGCGGTGTCAACGTGATCACGTCACTTGAAAGCGCGCGCGAGATTTCGGAACAATCGGCCAACCACGGCAGCACCTATCTGGTCGCTCGTGTGCGCAGCGGCGCCGCGCTGCCTGCCGTGCAGGACCGACTCAACAAGGGCGGCGTGAATTTCGGACCACATGAAGTCTGGACAGCAGCGGCCTTCGCACGCCGCTCGCAGTTCTACTGGATGTTCGATACCGGTGCGGGCGCTGGCGTGCTGTTCATGGCCATCATTGTGTGCTTTGTGGGTGCTGTGGTGACGAGCCAGTCACTCAAGTCGGTTGTGGCGGGGTCGGCACGCGAGTATGCTGTGCTCAACGCGTTGGGCGTGAGCCGCGGCGCTTTGGGCCGAGTGGTCGTGGAGCAGGCGCTGTGGATTGGTGGGCTGGGCCTGCTGATGGCGGCGCTCGCCAGCCTGGCGCTGCTGTCTGTAGCGCGTGTGTACCGCGTGCCGGTGGCGCTCAATGGTCAGGCGATGCTCGCCTGCGCGGCGCTCATTGCTGTGCTGGCATTTCTCTCGGGCATCGGCGCGATGCGTGGACTTCTGCGCGCTGATCCGGCCACATTGCTGAGGTGATGGCGTCCTGAACATGATGATGAACCCCACCACCCCCGAACCCGTCACCACCCGGCTGCAGGCCGAGCCCAGCCTGCAGGCCGTGGCGCTCAAGAAGTCCTATCTCTCTGGCGTGGTGCGGGTGCATGTGCTGCAGGGGCTGAGCGTGTCGCTTTATCCCGGTGAGCTGTCGCTGATTTCCGGTCCATCGGGCTGCGGCAAAAGCACGCTGTTGTCATTGATGTCGGGACTGCTCACGCCGGACAGCGGCAAAGCGCTCGCGCTGGGGCAGGACCTTGAACGCCTGAGCGCGAGCGAGCTTGAACGTTTCCGTCTGCGCCACACCGGGTTCGTGTTTCAGGGCTTCAACCTGTTCCCGGCGCTCACGGCCATGGAGCAGGTCCAGTTGCCGCTGGGCTATATGGGCATCCGCTCGTCAGAGACAAAGCGCCGTGCACAGCAGGCGTTGGACGAGGTCGGCCTCTCGCACCGGGCACACATGCGCCCGGCCGAGCTCTCGGGCGGCGAAAAGCAGCGTGTGGCCATCGCCCGCGCCATGGCCAAGCAGCCGCAGTTGCTGTTTGCCGATGAACCCACCAGTGCGCTGGATGCCGAAAGCGGCCAGCGCGTGATTGACATCCTGCACCGCGCGGCGCGCGCGCACGGCACGACGGTGCTATGCGTGAGCCACGACCCGCGTCTGGTGCGCCACGCGGATCGCGTGCTCAGCATGGAGGACGGCGCCATTCGCAGCGACTGGCGTCAGAACGCTTCGCTCGCAGCAGACGATCAAGGAACGGAGCAATGAACAAGACCCTGCGCCTTTCAACGGCTTATCTGGCGGTGGCCGCGGCAATTGCAGCGCTGCTTGCGGGATGCTCGCCATCGAAAGGTGACCTGCCTGCATCCACCGCTCAAGCGGCCATCGCTGCGACGCCGCAGAGCGGACCCGCTGCGGTGGCACGCGGCAAGATCGAAGTGGAGGGTGGCCTGATCGACCTTGCGCCTGGCATCAACGGCACCGTTCAGCAATTGCCGGTGAAGGAAGGCCAGAGCGTGCCACGCGGCCAACTGCTGATGCGCATGGCCGACGATGCCTCGCGCGCCGATCTGTTGGTGGCCGAATCGGAATGGAAGCTCGCCGAGGCGCGCCTTTCGGCCAAGACCAAGCGCCTGCCGTTGGTCAAGACCATGCACGCCCGCTGGCAGAACGCCGCGCGTGAAGGCGCTGCGGATGCGCACAGCGTGGACGAGGCAGCCCAGCAACTGCGTGATGCGCAATCCGAAGCCGATGTGGCGCAGGCCGAGGTGAAGGTGGCTCAGGCCAAGGTCGAGCAGCTGCGCGCCGTGCAAAGGCGCTTCGAGCTGCATGCGCCTGAGGCCGGAACCATTGTGCGCATACGCACCCATGCAGGCAGCCAGGCCGGACCCGCGCAGACGGTGATCACGCTGCTGCCGCAAAAACCGCTCATCGTGCGGGCCGAACTCAATGAAAGCTTTGCCAACGCGGTGCGCGAAGGCATGCACGCCACCGTGGTGCTGGACGGCGACGCTGGCAACAACACGGTGGCGCTTCCCGATGCCAAGGTGCTGCGCATCAGCCCGGTGTTCGGTGCCGCGCATCTACAGGAAGACACACAACGCGGGCCCGTACGCATCATCGAATGCGTGCTGGTATTCGACCAACCACCAGCCAAGGCCCGTGTGGGTCAGAACGTGAGGGTGACTTTCCATGAATAACCGCATCATCCAACTGCACCCCCATCCCGCCACCCCCGGCTGGATGGTGCAATCCGACTTCGACGGCACCATCAGCGTGCTCGATGTGACCGACACCCTGCTCAACCGCTTCGGCCAACCCGGTTGGCAGGAACTGGAGGATGCATGGGAGCGCGGCGAAATCGGCTCGCGCGAATGCATGAAGGGTCAGGTCGCTCTTCTCGACATGAGCGAAGCCGAACTGCGTGCGCATCTCGACACGATTCAGATCGATCCCGGCTTTGTCGGCTTTGTCGACATCGCGCGCACTCACGGCATCACGGTGCAGGTGGTGAGCGACGGCATTGACTACGCTATCCGCCATGTGCTTGCGCGCCATTGCCTTGGGCATCTCGAAGTGATTGCGAACCGCCTCGTGCAGACCGGTGAGCGCAGCTGGCGTCTGGATTCGCCATGGGCCAGTGCCCGCTGCCAGCGCGCCAGCGGCAACTGCAAGTGCGAGCGTCTGGCAGAGCAGCAGAATCTGCATGGACGTGTGCTCTATGTGGGCGATAGCACCTCGGATTTCTGCGTCTCGCACATGGCGGATTTTGTGCTGGCCAAGTACAAGCTCATCGCGCATTGCGAGCAGCACGGCATATCGCACGCGCCCTTCGAGACCTTCACGCAGGCTACGACACTGCTCGAGAAGGTCGCGCTGGGGCTGGAGGTACTGGCATGAATGCGGTAGACGGTTTTCACCTCCTGCAGCAAAGCGAGAGCGAACAGAACTTGGAATCTCACTCGCAGGCGCTGCAGCGCCTGTGCCTTACTGCCAATGAATTCGTGATGCCGGGCTCCGGCCCTGAGGCGCGCACTGGCGTGCTGCTGGTACACGGCCTCACAGGTACACCGGCTGAAATGCGCGTGCTTGCCAAAGGCTTGAACCGTCAGGGCTTCACCGTGTACGCGGTGCAACTCGCAGGCCATTGCGGCGTGATGGAAGACCTGGTGCACACGCGCTGGCAGGATTGGCTGGCGAGCGTGGAATCGGGGCTTGCACGTTTCTCCGGGCATGTCGATCAAGTGGTGGTTGGTGGCCTCTCGATGGGCGCGCTGCTGTCGCTGGCCGTGGCCGAAAAGTGTGCCGACAAGGTGGCGGGCGTGTGCGCGCTGTCCACCACGTTCCGCTATGACGGCTGGAGCATTCCGTCATACACCAAGCTCTCGTTTCTGCTGCCGCTGTTCCGCTCGCTCGGCATCGGCCGCAATAGCGTGTTCATGGAAGCACCGCCCTACGGCATCAAGGACGAAGCGCTGCGCGCGCGCATCGTCGAGCAGATGCACAGCGGCAACAGCGCTGCGGCGGGGCTACCGGGCAATCCGTGGTGGTCGATCATCGAGCTGCGCCGGCTGTCGACGCATGTGCAATCGCATCTGGCCGACATCCACGCGCCCTGTCTTGTGATTCATGCGAGCGAAGACGACATCTCCCATGTCTCCAACGCGCACGACATCGAGCGCAAGGCGGTGAATGCCAAAGTCAAACTGGTGCTGCTGGACAACTGTTATCACATGATCACCATTGACCGCGAACGCCGCACGGTGATCGCGCGCATCAACGATTTCCTTGGCCGCATCTCTGCCACACGAACGGAGGCCGCGCAGCATGGGTAGTGAGCTGTCGCCATTGGTCATCACGCTGTGGGTGCTCAATGTGCTGGTGGACAGCGGGGGGCAGCTCGCTTTCAAGGCAGCGGCCAGTGAGCCGGGGGATCTGGATGGCATGGCGCGCTGGCGCTTTATGCTGGGGCGCCCGTGGCTGTGGATTGGCGTGGCTTGCTATGTGGCCGAGTTCGTTTTCTGGCTCGCGTTTCTCTCGCTCGTGCCGCTCTCGGACGGTGTGCTGCTGGGCTCCATCAACATCGTCGCCATCATGATTCTGGGCCGCATCCTGTTCAAGGAAAAAATGGCACCGCTGCGCGTAGCGGGCATCGTGCTGGTGTCGATCGGCGTGGCGATTGTGGGGCTCAAGGCATGAAGCGTTTCTACGTGATCGGCTTCCTGGTGCTCATGGCGTTCGACACGCTCGCGCAGCTCAGCTTCAAGATGGCGGGCAATGCCGCGTTGCCGCTCGAGTTCGGTACTGCGTGGCTTGCGCGCGTGTTCGGTCAGCCGTGGATCTATGGCGCGTTCATCGGCTACATCGGCGCATTCTTCACCTGGATGAGTCTGCTAAAAAAAGCGCCCATCGGTCCGGCCTTTGCGGCCTCGCATCTGGAGATCATCTCGGTGCTCGCGCTTTCGCACTACCTCTTCAACGAAGACATCGGCTGGCCGCAGATCGTTGGGTGCCTGTTCATTCTCGCAGGCATCGTCTGCCTTGCCCTCAGCGAGACCGAAGAGCCGGATCAGCATGGTGATGGCGCTGCCACCGGTCATGCGGGTGCGGGCTCCACCAGCGCAAGCGCTGCGCGTCTGGCAGACAATTGAGGGATGAGCTCTCTCCCACGCGTCACCGTTCCCCCCACCGCTGGTCTGCCACTGCGCCTGGGCGATTTGCTGCCGTGGGGCAACGCGAATTTCGATGATGCGCTCGCGCAATGGCTGGGTGTGCCCGCGGTGCAACTAGAGTGCTCAGGTACGTCGGCGCTGATGGTGGCGCTGCGCACGCTCAAGAAGCTTGCGCCTGCGCGCAACGAAGTGATCGTGCCTGCCTACACCTGCCCGCTGGTGGCGCTGGCCATCTCCCAATGCGGATTGCAGGCACGTCTGTGCGATCTGAGTCGTGATGTGCTCGACATGGACGAAACCATGCTGCGCGCGCTGTGCAGCGAACACACGCTGGCCATCGTGCCCACGCATCTGGGTGGGCGCGTAGCGGATGTGCGTGTGGCGCAGCACTTTGCGCAGATGGTCGGCGCCTACGTGATCGAAGACGCCGCACAGGCACTTGGCGCACGCGTTCATGGCGAGGCCGTGGGCATGCAGGGCGATATCGGCATCTACAGCCTGGCCGTGGGCAAGGGCCTCACCACCTACGAGGGCGGCGTGCTGATTGCGCGTGACCCCGAGATGCGCAAGAGCCTTCGTGCCATGCACCGTCGCACCATCGGCCCGAGCCTCGGATGGGAGCTGCTGCGCAGCGCTGAGCTGGTGGGCTATGCGGCGATCTACCGTCCTGCGACCTTGGATTGGGCCTACGGTGCGCCGCTGCGCAAGAGCCTTGCGGAGGACGACTGGATCGCTGCAGCCGGTGACGATTTTGACGCCTTTATTCCGCAGCACACGCTGGGCACCTGGCGCCAGCGTGTCGGTGTGCGCGCGCTGGTGCGGCTGTCGGCCCATCTGCTGCAGGCGCACGAGCGCGCGCAGCCGCGCATTGCGCAGCTCATGCAGCTGCCCGGTGTCGAGGTGGTCGGCGACATGGCGCCGGATGCGCAGGGCACTTGGCCAGCGCTGCTGTTGCGCATGCCGAACCGCGCCGCGCGCGACGCGCTGATGCGGGCACATTGGGCATCGGGGCTGGGGCTTTCGCTGCCGTTTGTGAACATCCTCTCCGACTATGTGCGCTACGCACCGCTGCTCGGCAGCGCGGTGCTCGACAGCGTGATGATCGCGCGCGACTGGGCACAGCGTCTGATCTCGGTGAGCAACAGTGAATGGCTTACGGACGAGAAGTTTGCGCAATTGATGCGTACGCTGGAATCTGCTGTTCACGAACCTTGAGCGCATCGCGGCGCGGGCCGATGTAGTCGCGCGTGAGCGGCACGGCTTCTTGTTTGCGCGCGAGTTGAATCTGGAAAATCGCGATGTCCTGGTATCGGAACGCGGTCTCCGACATCGACAGGTAGAACTCCCACATCAGGCAGAAGCGCTCGTCGTACAGCGCCTTGGCTTCACTCCGCCGCGCCATGAAGCGCTCGCGCCATAGCCGCAGCGTGCGGGCGTAGTGCAGGCGCAGCACTTCGATGTCGATCACGATGAGGCCCGAGCGCTCGATGGCGCTGCTGAACTCTGACATCGCGGGCAGATTGCCGCCGGGGAAAATATAGCGCTCGATCCACGGATTGTTGAAGTCCGGCGTTTCAAGGTTGCCAATGAAGTGCAGCAGCATCACGCCGTCTTCGTTCAGAAGGTCAAAGCACTGCTTGAAAAATGCATTGTGAAACCGCGCTCCCACATGCTCGAACATGCCGACGGAGACGATGCGGTCGAACGGGCCCTTGGTGTCGCGATAGTCTTCCAGCGCGTATTCCAGCCGCTCGGGCACGGAGGTGTTCGCCGCGCGCTTCTTAGCGCCTTCAAGCTGCTCTGTAGAGAGGGTTACTCCGCGCACGTGCCCCGCGCCAGCCACTTCGGCGATATAGCGCGAGAGCCCGCCCCAGCCGCAACCGATGTCGAGCACGCGTTGGCCCGGTTCCACCAGCAGCTTGGCGGCGATGTGGCGCTTTTTGGCGAGTTGCGCGGTTTCCAGATCTTCGTCGCCATGTTCAAAATACGCGCAGGAATATTGGCGATCGCTGTCCAGAAAGAGCTGGTACAGCCGGTCATCCAGATCGTAGTGATGGGCCACGTTGGCGCGTGATTTGCTGCGCAGGTTGTTCTGCAGGATCGGGCGCAGCCTCATGCGCCATGCGTCCAGCATCTGCACGGCCTTGCTGTCGGGCACATCCTTGGCGTGGCGCAGCACGAGTTCGAGCACGTCGTAGACCGAGCCTTTGTCGATGACGATGCGCTGCTGCATGAACATCTCGCCAAAGTTCAAGTCCGGGTCGCGCAACAGATTGAACACGGCGCGTTGATCGGTGAAGCGCATGCGCGCCTGGGGCTGGCCGCCATCGCCAAACGTGAGTACCTTGCCCGAAGGGGTTAGCACTTCGAGCTGGCCAGTTTTCAACAGCGGCGCAAATGCGCGCTGCAGCATGTTTTCACTCAGACTCTCGATCACGGTGTGTGCTCCTCGGGAGGTTGTTGTGCGCTGTGCCTCTGCGGTTATGCCTGCGCCGATCCTATGGGGGCAATGTGACAGCGCGCCAGTTGTTCCACCAAGCGTTCATTGAGTGCGTGTTGCCCGATCTGGCTGGTAGCCAGTTGCATCTCGGGGATTTGCGTGTCCTGCCCGTCGCCTGCGCTCAGCAAACGCTTCCACCATGTCGCGTACCGCCACGCCGAAATATCGCCGGTGATATCGCTGCCCGCTATCTGCCCGCGCAGGGCGGCGATGATCTGCGCCGCATCTTCCTCGCGCATGCGGCCCTGGTCCCAGTTGGTGCGCACCACATCGGGTGAGAACACATCTTTGTCGATACTGAGATAAGTGGGTTGCGGCGCGGCTTGCAGCGTCTGCGCGAGTTCGGAAGACAAGGCGCTCACGTTGTCGAAACTGCGAAACGCCTTGCCAAAGCCCGCACGCTGCGCCCAATCGGTGTTCACGCCGCAGCTCCAGTAACTGAGCTTGCCAGCGCGCAGCGGCTCTTTGTAGTTCTCCCACGCGTGACCTGCACCGATGTCGCTTGATGTGATGCCCGCGACAGTCACGTGCGACACCGCAGGATGCATCGCCACGCGCCGCACCCACGAGCCACAGTGCACGCCCCAGAGGAAGCGCATGTTGTCGGGGTGGTTGTCCAGCACGATAACGCGCAGTGGATTGGCTGGAGTGTGGCCGCGCAGCGCAATGCGATGCTCGATCAACAACCAGCTCAGATGATGAAAATCCCCACTGCCCATGAGCGCCGTGCCCCAATCGGCGGGCAACCGTTTTTCCACTTCTGCGCGGAATGCGGCATATCGATTCAGCGTGCAGCCAAAGCGCACGCCCTCTTGCCAATCCTTGAGCGGCAAGCGCGTTTCATCATCCAGCGGGCCCACTGAGCCATCCACATCCAGCACCAACGGGTGCAAGGCTTGTGCTGCAGTGTTCGTCATGCGGCGTCGCTCCATTGCCGGTCGCTTTCGAAATGACCGGCAAACTTGTGACCCAGTGCGCGAAGCAAAGGGTTGCGGATGAACACAGCGTGCTGCGTGAAGGTAAATCGCGCGCCGAGCTGGGCCTTGACTTCAGGGTCCGTCCAGCCCGCCACGTAGTGCGCGAGGTTGCGTTCGATGGCGTATTCCAGATTGATCATCCAGCTCACGAAATAAAGATTCGCCTCGCGTGCTTTGGGGTACGAAAGGCCGATGTATTTGTCGATGAGCTTGCCTTGGTGCTCGAAACACAGGTTCCAGCCGAGCAGGTCGCAGCTCACCGCATCGCGGTATTCGAACACAATGCCTCCGTTGTGTTCATCACGCAGAAGCGCCGAGAAAAAGCTGCGTGTGAGCTTGTCGAAATGAATTTCGCTCTGTGCGTAGACCGCATCGAACAGCGCGTAATACGCATCCACACGCGCGTCGTCAGCAAACGCAGCTCCGGTGGGAATGCGCGTGATCTGCAACTGATCGCGGCTCTTGAGCTTGCGTTTCAGATTCTGGCGGCGACTTTTGGAGAGGCGCGCCAGGTACTCGGCGAGATTCGCAAAATCGATGGGCACGTAAGCCAACGCCTGGCCTTCGACAGTGATGAAACCTGCGGTGCCCAACTCTTGCAACAGCAAGGCCGCAGCGGCGTTGTCTTCAGCGCAGAGCAGCGGCGATTGTCTCGGCAGATCTTTCACGATGGTGAGCATGCGTGCGCCGGCTTTCTGGCGCAGTTGCTGGGCGATGGCTGCGGGCTCGATATCTGCGGGCAGCAGGGCGTACTCGCTCACCGTCGTGCCCACAAAGTCTGCCCGCAACCGCAAATGCCGCGACAACCACGTGCCGCCGGGGAGCCTCTGCAGCTTCAATTTCAAGTCGTCATCGGCCGTGGTCAATAGATCAAACGGCGCGGTGAACGCGGGCGCACCCCAATCGGCAAGAACGACAAAACCTTCGGGCGGATGCGCGGCAAATTGCCGCATCAGCGCCGAAGGTTCCAGTTGATTGCGAAACGGTGTTTCTACCGCTGGCATCAAGCTTTCTTGGCTTTGGTGAGCAGTTGATCCAAGAGCACCATCGCCTCATCAATCTCAGGACGGGAAATCATCAGAGACGGTGCGAACGTGATCACGTTCTTGTAGTAACCGCCAACGTCCAGCACCAGGCCGCGTTGTTGGCCCTTATATTCCAGACCGCCTTCAAGACCGATATCGACCATCTTGTCGAGCAGCGCCTTGTTGGGGGTGAAGCCGTCTTCGGTGCAGATCTCGGCGCGCAGCGCGAGGCCGATGCCGTCCACATCGCCGATTTCCTTGTGGCGCTTTTGCAGTTCTTTGAGGCCTTCGAGGAAGTAGGCGCCCGATTCGCGCACTTGTCTGCCGAAGTCCATCTCGTGGGTCATCTTCATCACTTCCAGACCCAACGCGGTGCCGAGCGGGTTCGAAGCGAATGTGGAGTGCGTGGAGCCCGGAGGGAACACGGTCGGGTTGATGAGTTCTTCGCGCGCCCACAGGCCCGAGAGCGCATTCAGGCCATTGGTCAGCGCCTTGGCGAACACCAGCACATCGGGCTTCACGCCAAAGTTTTCCACCGACCATAAGGTACCGGTGCGCCAGAAACCCATCTGGATTTCGTCGACCACCATCAGCACGCCGTGGTCGTCCAGAACCTTCTTCAAGCCCTTGAAGAAGTTCGGCGGTGGAACGACATAGCCACCCGTGCCCTGAATCGGCTCCACGTAGAACGCGGCGTATTCGCACTGATTGGTCTTGGGGTCCCACACCGCGTGGTATTCGTTTTCGAACTTGCGCTCGAATTCCTTGACGATGGAATCTGCATATTCCTCGGACGTCATGCCCTTGGGGCGGCGGAACGGGTAAGGAAACGGAATGAATTGCGCCCGGTCGCTGAAGTGACCAAAGCGGCGACGATAACGGTAGCTCGACGTGATCGACGAAGCACCCAGCGTGCGGCCGTGGTAGCCACCTTCGAACGCGAACATCAGGCTCTTGCCGTTGCTGGCGTTGCGAACCACCTTGAGCGAATCTTCAATCGCCTGTGCACCGCCCACATTGAAGTGCACGCGGCCGTCGAGCCCCCATTTCTTCTGCGCATCCTGCGCGATGAACTTGGCCAACTCGATCTTGGTGGGATGCAGGTACTGGCTTGCGACCTGCGGCAGCTCCTTGAGCTGCTCGATCATCTTGTCTTCAAGACGCTTGTTCTTGTAGCCAAAGTTGACCGCCGAATACCACATCTGCAAATCCAGATACGGCGTGCCCGCGTCGTCATACATGTAGCTGCCTTCGCAGCCAGTAAAGATCTTGGGAGGATTGACGTAGTGGACGGTGTCGCCAAACGAGCAGTATTTGGCTTCGTCAGCCAACAATTGAGCGGTATTGAGGGTCACAGCGGGAAGGCTCCTGATTTAAGCCTTCGCAGTGTCGGAACCCAATCTTGTGGGTCGGTTAAGAGTTTTTGGAGGAATTGTGGAGAGTGGTGATCTTGTGATGAGCTTTTGCTGCTTTGCTGAGGGCGGAGGCCGGGACTGCCCCCGGCGGGGCAATCACTTTTTGGTCTTGCCCAAAAAGTGATCAAAAATGCGCTTTGAAGTCATCCGGCGGAACTCGCGGCGTTCCTTCGTCACTCTGCTCGGACAACCGCCGGAAATCAGTTGTGAAAGAGGTGTGTTCGGCACTTCGCTGCGCTCGTGTCGGGGCATCGCCCGACTTCGGACGATGTGGCGCGCGGGGTTTACGCTGCTTCGGGATAGAAGATGCGGCGCGTCTTCGTGCCGTCCACCGCCTTGCCGATGGCGGCGATGTGGTCGGGCGTGGTTCCGCAGCAGCCGCCGACCACGTTCACCAGACCTTCAGCCGCGAACTCGTGCACCAGGCGTGAGGTCACGTCCGGTGTTTCGTCGAAGCCGGTGTCGCTCATCGGATTGGGCAGGCCCGCGTTCGGGTAGCAGCTGATGAAGGTGTCGGGCGCGGCCTTGTTCAGCTCCTGGATGTAGGGGCGCATCAGGGTCGCGCCGAGGGCGCAGTTCAGGCCGATGGTCAGCGGGTTGGCGTGGCGCACGCTGTGCCAGAAGGCGGTCACGGTCTGGCCGGAGAGGATGCGGCCCGAGGCGTCGGTCACTGTGCCGCTGATCATGATGGGCAGCACTTCGCCGGTCGCGTCGAAGGCTTCTTCCACGGCAAACAGCGCGGCCTTGGCGTTGAGCGTGTCGAAGATGGTCTCGACGAGGATCACGTCCGCGCCGCCTTCGATCAGCGCGACGGTCTGCTCAAAGTAGGCTGCGCGCAGTTGCTCGAAGGTGACGTTGCGTGCGCCCGGGTCATTCACATCGGGGCTGATGCTCGCCGTCTTGGGCGTGGGGCCGAGGGCGCCAGCCACGTAACGCGGCTTGTCGGGGGTGGAGTATTTGTCGCAGGCGGCGCGGGCGAGCTTGGCGGAGGCCAGGTTCATCTCGCGCGCGAGCTCGGCCATGCCGTAGTCGTCCTGGGCGACGGTGGTCGCGCCGAAGGTGTTGGTTTCGATCAGGTCGGCACCGGCGGCGAGGTATTTTTCGTGGATGTCACGGATCACGTCGGGGCGGGTGATCGAGAGCAGCTCGTTGTTGCCCTTGACGTCGCGCGGGAAGTCCTTGAAGCGCTCGCCTGCGCCGTCCGGGCCGCTGTAGCCCTCGCCACGGTACTGTGCCTCGCCCAGCTTGAAGCGCTGGATCATGGTGCCCATGGCGCCGTCGAGGATGGCGATGCGGTTTTCCAGGATTTCGGGGAGCTGTTGGGCGCGGGTGTAGAGGGGGAGGGTCATGCCTCGATTGTATGAAAGCATCGAGGGTGGCTTTGTGTTGTCGCCGGAACCCTTTTGGAATTGGGTTCTTTTCCACCTGCGCTGGTGGGGGTGAGGGCGGAGGCCGGGTCTCGCCCCGGCGGGCGAGTCACTTTTTGGTCTTGCCCAAAAAGTCACCAAAAATGCGCTTTTCAATACCCGCGGCAGAACTCACAGCGTGCCCTTCGGGCACTCCGTTCGGGCAACCGCCGCGAGTCAGTGGTTTCATAAGAGGAATATTCGGCACGTCGCTTCGCTCGTGGCGCTCATCTCGCGACTTCGCGAGATGTTGGTGCACCGGCCTTGGGCGATTTTTTGATTTGCGCATTGGATCAACTTCGTTCAAAGAGCAGTGGGCGTTTGCGCTCCAACCCAACTTCGCAAACGTCCCCGGCACGAGCGCAGCGACGTGCCGAACACACCTCTTTCACAACTGATTTCCGGCGGTTGTCCGAGCAGAGTGACGAAGGAACGCCGCGAGTTCCGCCGGAGGTATTGAAAAGCGCGTTTTTGATTACTTTTTGCGCGCAAGCAAAAAGTGATTGCCCAGCCGGGGGCAGTCCCGGCCTCTGTAAGTAACGCCCAAACAGAAGCCAGCAAGAAACCGAATACCAGCCCTCCCCCGCTGAGAGAGGGCTGGGGTGGGAGGTATCCCCGCCGGTAGCCCCGAATCTCTTACTTGACTTCCACGCCCATCGACTTGAGCGCCTCGCGTTCGCCGTTGAAGGTTTCGGTAGCGTACTTGGTGTAGTCGGCGGCGTTCATGTAGAGCGCGGACATGCCGAGTTTTTTGAGGCCTGCCTGGTACTCGGGGTCGTTGTAGGCCTCGCGGAAGGCGGCTTCGAGCTTTTTCACGACGGCTGGGTCCATGCCCTTGGGGCCTGCGATGCCCATGGGCGAAGTGTGCACGATGTTGTAGCCCTGTTCCTTGAGCGTGGGGACGTTGGGCAAGTCGGGGGAGCGGACGTCGCCCAGAGAGGCGAGAACTCGGATCTTGCCGGTGTTCACGTAGGGGAGGATGGAGCTGGAGCTGACCACGGCCTGGATGTGGTTGCCGAGCAGGGCCGAGATGGCGTCGGCGTCGCCCTTGAAGGGGACATGCGTCCAGTCTGCTTTTGCCTTGACGCCGAGCTGGGCCATGCCGATGTGCTGGCTGCTGTTGGCGCCAGGCGTGCCGTAGGAGACGGCTCCGTTGCTCTTTTTCGCGTACGCGACGAGGTCGTTCACGTTCATCCATGGCGAGTTGGAGTTGACCGCGATGTAGTAGTTGAAGCCGGAGATCACCGAGATGTAGGTGAAGTCCTTGAGCGGGTTGAATTGCGCTCCGGTGATGTGCGGCATGCGGAAGGTGCCGATGGGCAGCATGGTGAGCGAGTAGCCGGCCGGGTCAGCCGAGAGCATCTGCACGCCGCCGAGGGTGCCGTTGGCGCCGGTCTTGTTTTCGATGATGACCGACTGGCCGAGGCGCTTGCTGGCCTGTTCGGCGAATAGGCGGCCCATGATGTCGGTGACGCCGCCTGCGGTGTAGGGCACGATGAGCTTGACGGGCGCGTTCGGGTAGTTGGCCGCGTTGCCGCCTTGGGCCGCAGCGGGGACGGCCGCGGTGATGAGGCCGATGGCGGTGAGTGCGGTGGCGAACAGTTGATGCTTCTTCATGATGGGTTGTCTCCTCGGATTCTGGATTCGGATGGATGAATGGGGGCTGGCAGGCTGACTGGATCAGTCCTGCACGCAGCCACGGCATTCGCCGAGGCCGATGCGGGCATGGCCTTCGCGTTCGCACCAGCCGCGCAGGATGATCTCGTCGCCGTCCAGCAGGAAGGTGCGGCTTTCACCGCTGGCCAGTTCCACCGCGCGCTTGCCGCCTTCGGTGATTTCAAGCAGCGCGCCAAAGCCGCCCTGCGTCGGGGTTGAGATGGTGCCCGAGCCGAGCAGGTCGCCGGGGCGTGCGTTGCAGCCGCCCACGGTTTGCTGGGTCAGCATCTGTGCGGGCGTCCACCAGAGGTAGCTCGAATCGCCGATCGACAGGCGGTGCGGCGCGAGGCCCTGCTCGCGCATCTTGGCGGTGCTCAGCAGCACTTCGAGCTGGATGACGAGGCCGCCGCACTTTTGGTCGTGCGCGTTGGTCAGATAGGGCAGCGGGGCTGGGTCGCCTTCGCCGCGCGCCATCACCGGGCCGCGAAAGGGCGCGAGCGCCTCTTGCGTGATGACCCAGGGCGAGACGGTGGACATGAAATTCTTGCCGGTGAACGGGCCGAGCGGCTGGTATTCCCAGGCCTGCAGGTCGCGCGCGGACCAGTCGTTGAACAGGCCAAAACCTGCGATGTGCGCGCTGGCCTCGGCCACCGGAATCTGCTCACCGAGCGCGTTGCCCGCGCCCACCCAGATGGCGAGTTCAAGCTCGTAGTCGAGGCGCTCGCTCGGGCCGTATTCGGGCACGGGGCCGTTTGGCGTGTCGCGGCGGATCTGGCCGCTCGGGCGCTTGAGCACCGTGCCCGAGGGGCGGATGCTGGAGCTGCGGCCGTGGTAGGCGATGGGCACGTGCTTGTAGTTGGGCAGCAGCGGGTTGTCGGGGCGGAAGAACTTGCCCGCGTTGGTCGCGTGATGGATGCCCGCGTAGAAGTCGGAATAGTCGCCCACGGTGGCGGGCAGCAGCATGCGGCAGGCGTCCTGCGGGTGCAGCAGTTGGCGACCGATGGAGCAGGCCTGTCGGCCGGATTCGGTGCCGGCCTGCAGCAGGTCGGAGAGCGCGGCGCGCAGTAGGCCGCGCTGGGCGGCGGAAAGCGCCATCCAGGCGTTCAGCGTGTCGCTGTGCAGCGCCGCTTCAGTGGTGGTGTCCAGCGAGGACAGCAGGCCGCATTCGAGCGTGGCGGCCAGATCCAGCACCTCGTTGCCGATGGCCACACCGACGCGCGCGCCCTCGCCAGCGTCGAACACGCCCATGGGCAGGTTCTGGATCGGAAATTGCGGATGGCCGTTGGCGGACATCACCCAGCTCTGGAGCGCGGTGTCGTGCGTTTCGTCGATGGCGGGCAGGGCGGAGAGCGGCTGCGTGGTCGTCATGTCTCTTGGAATTTTGGAAAAAGGAAAGCTGGACGGATCAGGCGGCGGTGGTCGCGCCGTCCATGGTCCAGGCGGCGCCGCGCACTTCCTGCGCATCGTCGGAGCACAGATAGGAGGCGAGCGAGGCGAGCTGGTCGACGGTGACGAAGCGGCCCGAGGGCTGGCGCGCGCCCAGCAGCATGCGCGTGGCGGCCTCATTGTCGAGCGATTCGCGTGCGGCGAGCGCGTCCACCTGCTTTTGCACCAGCGCGGTGAGCGCCCAGCCGGGGCAGATCGCGTTGCAGGTGATGTCGGTGGTGGCGGTCTCCAGCGCCACTGACTTGGTCAGGCCGATCAGGCCGTGCTTGGTGGCGTTGTAAGCCACCTTGCCCGCACGCCCACGCAGGCCGCTGATCGAGGCCATGTTGATGATGCGGCCCCAGCCGTGCTTGCGCATGGCGGGCAGCGCGAGGCGGATGGTGTGGAAGCTCGCTGAGAGGTTCAGCGCCAGCATGTCGTTCCACTTGTCTACGGGGAAGTCCTCGATGTTGCTCACGTGCTGCATGCCGGCGTTGTTCACCAGAATCTGGATCGCGCCATGTTCCTGCTCCACGGCGCGGATCATGGTCTCGATCTCGGCGGGGTTGCGCAGGTCGGCGCGAAGGTAGCGGGCGCTCACGCCATGGGCGGAGGCGAGCTCCAGTGCCACCGCGCCGCCTTCTTCATCGCTCACGATGCCGTTGATCACCACGTCGGCGCCGTCGCGCGCCAAGCGCTTGGCGATGGCATGGCCAATGCCGGAATTGCCACCTGTCACCAGGGCCACACGGTTCTTCAGATCTGCCACTTCTTGCTGCTCCAGAATTTTTTCAACTGCGGGCATCGTAGAAATCGTGGGTTTATATGTCCAATACTCAATTTCACTCTGATTTATATTCCCTGCGTCTTAATCAGCGGGCGCAGGTCATGGAATTGCGGCATTTGAGAGGTTTTCTGGCGGTGGCGCAGGAGCAGAGCTTCACCCGTGCGGCCGACAAGCTGCACATGGCGCAGCCGCCGCTGAGCCAGCGCATTCGCGAGCTGGAGGAGGAGCTGGGCGTGAAGCTCTTCGAGCGCTGCACCCGTCGCGTGCATCTCACGCAGGCAGGCGAGACCTTCCTGGAGGGCGTGCAGTCGCTGTTTCTGCAGCTCGACAAGGCGGTGGAGGCCTGCCGGTTGGTGGAGCGCGGCGACACCGGCATGCTGCGCGTGGGCTACACCGGCCGCGCCAGCCAGCAACTGCTGCCGCGCCTCGTGCTGCACTTTCGTCAGCGCTATCCCGACGTGCAGCTCGACATTCAGGGTCCGCATCCCACGGGGCTGTTGCGCTCGCGGCTGCTCGATGGTCAGCTGGACGTGGCGCTGTGCTTTCTGCCCTTGCGCGACACGCAGATCGACTCGCGCAGCTTCATCAGCAGCGAATTCATGCTGGCCCTGCCCGCGAGCCACCCGCTCGCAGGGGAGGCGCATGTGCCGCTGGCGGCGCTGGCCGCCGAGCCCTTCGTCGGTTATCCGTCCAATCAGGGCTTTCACCTGCGCGACGTCATGGACGCTGCCTGCCGCGATGCGGGTTTCACCCCGCATGTGGTGCACGAGAGCGAGACCTCACAGGTGCTGATCTGCCACATCGCGGCGGGCACGGGTGTATCGGTCATTCCCGCCGAGCTGCAGGCGCTGGAGCATCTGGGCGGCGTGGTGTTCAAGTCGCTCGGCGACGACGCGCTGCGTCTTGAGCACGGCATGGCTTGGCTCAAGAGCAACCGCAACCCCGCGCTGCGCAATTTGCTGGGGCTTGATCTGACCGAAAACCCCTCGCCGGGCACCCGGTAGCACAATAGAAGGTTTGGGGCGGGTGCGTATCGCATCGCCTCCACACCAGTCAATAGGTCTGCAATCCTTCAACCAATAAGGGCGGCATGCTATCGAAAAGAGAGAGTTCCGGTTTGTCTCCCGCGCAGTTTGTTCTCAATGATGTCTTCGGCTACGAGCAATTCCGTGGCTCCCAGGAGGCGATCATCGAGCATGTGATCGCGGGTGGCGACGCTCTCGTGCTCATGCCCACCGGTGGTGGCAAGTCGCTGTGCTACCAGGTCCCGGCCATCGTGCGCCGCGATGCGGGCAAGGGCGTGGCCATCGTGGTCTCGCCGCTGATCGCGCTGATGCACGACCAGGTCGGCGCGCTGCACGAGGCGGGCGTGGACGCCGCGTTTCTCAATTCGACGCTCGACTGGCCTTCCACGCTGGATGTGGAAAACCGCGTCTCGCGCGGCGAGATCACCTTGCTCTATGCCGCGCCCGAGCGGCTCAACACCGACCGTTTTCTGGGCCTGCTCGACGGCCTTTACGAGCGCGGCCAGTTGGGGTTGTTTGCCATCGACGAGGCCCACTGCGTGAGCCAGTGGGGCCATGATTTTCGGCCCGAATACCGTGCGCTCTCGGTGCTGCACAACCGCTATCCCGGCGTGCCGCGCATCGCGCTCACCGCCACCGCCGACGACCTTACGCGCGCGGACATCGTCGAAGGCCTCAAGCTGCAGGACGCGCGCCAGTTCGTCAGCAGCTTCGACCGGCCCAACATCCGCTACACCATCGTCGAGAAGAAGGAGCCGCTCGCGCAGTTGCTCAAGTTCATCGAGCGCGAACATCTGGGCGATGCGGGCGTGGTCTATTGCCAGTCACGCAAGCGCGTGGAAGAACTCGCGGCGGGGCTGGTGGAGGCGGGCATCACCGCGCTGCCTTACCACGCCGGTCTGCCGCAGGAAGTGCGCCAGCAGAATCAGGACCGCTTTCTGCGCGAGGACGGCATCGTGATGACCGCCACCATCGCCTTTGGC
Organism: Diaphorobacter sp. HDW4A; assembly: GCF_011305995.1. Classification (GTDB taxonomy): domain Bacteria; phylum Pseudomonadota; class Gammaproteobacteria; order Burkholderiales; family Burkholderiaceae_C; genus Diaphorobacter_A. The sequence continues at coordinate 5,264,518 of NZ_CP049910.1, forward strand.
ATGGGCATCGACAAGCCCGATGTGCGCTTTGTCGCCCATGTGGACATGCCCAAGAACATCGAGGGCTACTACCAGGAAACCGGCCGCGCGGGCCGCGACGGCCTGCCTGCGGATGCGTGGATGGTTTACGGCCTCAACGACGTGGTGAATCAGCGCCGCATGATCGACGACAGCCCCGCCACCGAGGAGTTCAAGCAGATCATGCGCGGCAAGCTCGACGCGCTGCTCGGCCTCGCCGAAGCCACCGACTGCCGCCGCGTGCGTCTGCTCTCCTACTTCGGAGAGCACTCCGAGCCATGCGGCAATTGCGACAACTGCCTGCATCCGCCCGAAGTCTGGGACGGCACCGACGCCGCACGCAAGCTGCTCTCGACCATCTATCGCGTGCAGGAAGCCAGCGGCATCGCCTTCGGCACCGGCCACATCATGGACATCGTGCGCGGTAAGGACACCGACAAGGTCAAGCAGTTCGGCCACGAAAAGCTCTCCACCTTCGGCCTCGGCCCCGAGTATTCCGAACCGCAACTGCGCGGCGTGCTGCGCCAGCTGCTCGCGACCGGCGCGGTCGGTCTGCAGAAGGTGCAGCTGGAAAGCGGCTACAGCTTCGACACCCTGAGCCTCACCCACGGCTCGCGCCCCGTGCTGCGCGGCGAACAACCCGTGCTGCTGCGCGAGGCCATGGCCAGCGCGGGCAAGCGCACCAAGAAGAAAACCGGCGTCAAGCTGTCGGTCGCCGCCGAGAGCCTCAACCAGGACGGCCAGGTGCGCTTCATCAACCTCAAGGCCTGGCGTGCCGAGGTTGCCCGCGAACACAACCTGCCCGCCTACGTCATCTTCCACGACGCCACCCTCGCAGCCATCGCCGAGCGCAACCCCGCCTCTCTCGAAGACCTGCAGGGCATCACGGGCATCGGCACCAAGAAGCTCGAGGCCTATGGCGCGGAAGTGCTGCGGGTCTGCGTGAGCCCGGGCTGAATTCGTTCATCCGCAAGCGCGGAGGCCACGCACGCCTTGATCCCGGGCGCTTTCGCTTTGCAAACAGGCCCTTGAATCCAGCCAGTTGAACCAAAACCCACTTCAATTTAACTAACGACACACCGCATACTCTTGATGTAATTGATTGTAAATAATTACAAAGAATTGCTAACATCTCGCGAATCAACGAGTTTGTTCAATAGAGAGGTGTGCGGTGTTCAAGAAAGTGATTGCGGTCAGTGCTCTTTTGGCGGCCGGATGTGTTCAGGCGTTCACCCCGCAGGCGGGAACCTGGATTGTGAATTCGGAAAACAATGGCCAGCCCGGCCGCGGATTCGGTCTCGATGTGCAGGGCACGACTCTGGTCCTGCAGATGTATGCCTACGATGCGGCGGGAAATTCAACCTTTTATTTGAGCGCCGGCAAACTTGGCGGCAATCACCAGTATTCGGGGGCGCTCAACCAGTATCGTGGCGGTCGCCATTTCGGCAGTGGCGATCTGTCCGGCAGGGAAGTGGGTAGTGCCGGTCAGGTGAGCATGCGTTTCGTGTCCGGTACCCAAGGCTACATCACCTTTCCGAACGAATCCGAAAAGGAAATCAGCCGATACAGCTTCGCGTATGGCACCGGTCCCGAGAGCCTGCTCGGCATATGGCTCTTCAGCGGAATCGACGTCTATGGCGTGGAATCCGATTTCGTCGGACTCAGCAAGATTTCCAAAGGCACCGACGACGGCTCCGGAATGGTGTCGACAAGCGACTACCGGTTCGCATGCGAAAACATGACCCGGGGCTCATTGGCCGGCAAGGTGCTGTGCATCAAGCTGAACGCGAGCGGGCAATGGATACGTGGATACTTGTTCGCCTACAGCGTCAATGACGGTGAGGGTGTTTCGGGACCCAAGGCCGATACCAGCAGTGAATTGTTGATCGTGCGACGTCTCACGAACGTGGACTCGGATGGCACAGGCATTCTTGCGAAAAACGAGGCGGTTGAATCCAGCGAAAACGATGTGCAGGTGCAGCAGTTGCAAGGCGCGATGCAGCAATTCGTGCAACTGAGTCAGATTCAGGAATGAGCGTTCGGGGTGCAGTAGATTTGCCAAATCAATCGCACTTTGAGGCTTCAATTTGTCTGGGCTACCTTGATTGAGTCGAGATGCTCGATCTATGCCGGTTAGAGGGGATTTGAGCCCGAATTGTTATCATTGACAGTTTGCACAGCCCCATATTGTGGAACTTTGGAGAAACCTATGTTGAAGAAATTCGTCCTGATTGGCGGTCTTTTGGGCGCAAGCATGGCTCAGGCTTTTGCCCCGCAGGCAGGCGTGTGGGTGATTACCACTGAAAACAACGGCCAGCCTGGTCGCGGCATGGCTTTGGATGTCCAGGGCGAAAAGCTCGTGATGCAGATGTATGCATACGACTCCACAGGCAATCCCACGTTCTATCTGACCTCTGGCGCCATTTCGGACAACGCGTTCACAGGCAAGCTCCACCAATACCGTGGCGGCCGTTATTTCGGCAGCGGCGCGTTGGTGGGTGCGGAAACCGGCGACGCGGGTCAGGTTACGATGCGATTCGTATCGGGCGTGAAGGGCTATGTCACCTTCCCGAACGAAGGCGAGAAGGAAATTTCCCGCTTCCAATTCAACTACAACACCGATCCCGACAGTCTCAAGGGTCAGTGGCTGATGACATCGGTGGGCGACCTGGGCATTACGACCGAGTTCTACAAGCTGGACACGCCCACCACGGGTTCCGGCTCCGGCACGGGCATGATGTCCACGAGCGACAAGCGTTTTGGTTGCGAGAATATCATTTATGGCGATCACGCGGGCTCCGTGCAGTGCACCAAGCGTGATGCCAATTCGCTCATCATGCGCATCTACCGTTTTGCCTACAGCGTGAACGAAGGGGAAGGTGTTGCTGGAACCCTGTCCAAGCCCGGCACGGATCTGCTGTACGTGCGTCGTCTGACTACGGCTGGCTCGGTCGGCACCGGTATCACGATGAAGAACGATGTGGCGCCAACGGTGCAAAGCATCTCCGAGACCCAATTGTCGAACGAAGCGAAGTAATTTTCTCCTTCGGTTCGCAGAACTAGCCCGCCGCTCCATGAGTCCGGCGGTTTTTTTTCGTCCGCGTCCCCAATTTGGCAGAATCAAGAGCTGTATATAAAATCAGTGTTTCATGTCTGCCTCACTGCCTCAACGGGCTCTCACCCGCCACCACCGCACCCGCCTGATGCAGATCTGGCGTTCGGCGGGCTGGCCGTGTCAGGACGCGGTGGAGATCGAGTTGCTGGCCGCTGGGCTAGTGTGGCTGCAGGTCTCGCATGAGGGGCGTGAGCAGTTGCGGCTCACCGATGCCGCCATCGCGCTGCTGGCCGATGCACGGCGGCAGGGGCTGAGGTCAGCCACGCTGCATGACCGGATCGAGCACCGGTTTGCGCAGCAGCATCTGCTGCCGCAAGGGCGCATCGTGTGGCGCGAGTTGATGCTGCGTGCGGCGCTGGAGGAGGAGGCCGCCAAACCCGAGGATGCGGCAGCGCCGCCTGTGGATGCTCCGGCGAGCGACATGCTCTGGGCTGATGAGTCACAACTGCCGGTGCCGCTGAGGCGTGCAGCCAGAAGGGTCTGGCGGGTGGCGCGGCCCGATCTGTTTTCGGTCCGCAATACCTCGGTGCCGCGCTATCTGCAGCCGCAGGTGCACGAAGTCAAGGCGAGCCGGGCCGATCTGCTTTCGGATCTGCGCCATCGGGCCAAGCGGCTTGCGTACCAGTGGCTCAGCGAGGAGTGCCACTATGTCTTTCCCGCAGGCATTGCCGAGCCCGAGGAGCTGCCCGAGGAATTCGGCGTTTGGGTGATGCACGGCGATGTGGACGATACGCCGCGCTTTGAGCTGCTGCGTGCCGCTCGTCATGCGCATTGCAGCCTGCCGTTCACCGTGTGGATGGCGCTGTGCAAGGCTACTCCGTTGGCGCGCGATGAGGACCTGAGACATGCGCAGGGGCAGCTTGGAAGCGAGCGAGATGACGACGACACAGCTCTTGGCTGATCCACAGCCGCTCGTCTACAGCGTCGCGGTGCGCGAGCTTTGCGCGTTCACGGCCAAGACGGGCGATCTGGATCTGCGGTTCACGCCCGCGCCGAGCGCGCAGGAAGGCATTGCAGGCCATGGCAAGGTGACGGCCAGGCGTGATGTGGCGAGCTATGAGTCGGAGATTCTGCTCGCCAGCCGCTTCGAGAATCTGCAGGTGCGAGGACGTGTCGACGGCTTTGACACCAAGGCGCGTCGGCTTGAGGAAATCAAGACTTTCAAGGGCCGGCTCGATCGTCAGTCCCCCGCGCAGCGCGAGCTGCATTGGGCACAGGCGCGCGTCTACGGTTGGCTGATGTGCGAGGCGCGGGGCTTTGCATCGCTCGACATCGCGCTGGTGTATTTCGACATCGACAGCGAACGCGAAACGGTGTTCACCGAAAGCTGGAGTCGCGATGCGCTGCGCGCTTTTTTCGAGGAGCAATGCAGCCGGTTCGTCGCCTGGGCGCAGCTTGAGGCCGAGCACCGCGTGCTGCGCGACGCGGCGCTGCGCACGCTCGCGTTCGCGCATGCTGAATTCCGCACGGGCCAGCGCGAGCTGGCCGAGGGCGTGTACCGCGCGACGACCAAGGGCCGTGTGCTGCTCGCGCAGGCGCCGACCGGCATCGGCAAGACGGCGGGCACGATCTTTCCGGCGTTGAAGGCGATGCCGGGGCAGTCCATCGACCGGCTGTTCTATCTGTCGGCCAAGACGTCCGGGCGGCAGTTGGCGCTCGACGCGCTGGGCGAGCTGCGCAGCCATGGTGGCGGGTGCATCCGCGTGCTCGAGATGGTGGCGCGCGAGAAGGCCTGCGAGAACCCCGGCAGCGCCTGCCATGGAGATGCCTGTCCGCTTGCGTGCGGCTTCTACGACCGCCTGCCCGATGCGCGCGCGGACGCGCTCGCCGAGCCCGCGCAACTGCTCGATCAGGAGAGTGTGCGATCGGTCGCGCTGGTGCATGGCATCTGCCCGTATTACCTGTCGCAGGAGCTGGCGCGCTGGGTCGATGTGGTGGTGGGCGACTACAACTATTTCTTCGATTTTGGCGGTTTGCTGCATGCGCTCACCCAGGCCAACGACTGGAGCGTGGCCCTGCTGGTGGACGAGGCGCACAACCTCATGGACCGTGCGCGCGGCATGTACAGCGCCACGCTGTCCCCGCAGGCGCTCAAGCTTGCATCGCAATCCGCCACTGCGGAATCCGCGCCGCGCGTGAAGAAGGCGCTCTCTGCGGTCAAGCGCCAATGGAGCGCGCTGAACAAGGAGCAGGCCGACGACTACGCGGTGCATGAGGCCTTTCCGCCCAAGCTGCTCAACGCGCTGACGCAGTGCATGCAGGCCATCGGCGAGCATTTCGCGGACCATCCCGACACGCTGGACGCCGACGTGCAGGCGTTTCAGTGGGAAGTGCTGCAGGTGCAGCGCCTGCTCGAGAGCTTCGGCGAGCATTCAATCATCGACACCCAGCGCCAACGAGGCCCGCAGGCCAAACAGGGCGATACCGACATCAGCGTGCGCAACATCGTGCCCGCGCCGTATCTGGCAGAGCGCTGGGCCAAGGTGCATGCGGCCACGCTGTTCTCCGCGACGCTCACGCCCATGCAGTTCCACGCCGATCTGCTGGGGCTGCCCGAGCCGCACGCCACGCTCGACGTGGGCTCGCCGTTTCGCGCCGAGCAGCTGTCGGTGCAGGTGGCGCGGCACATCTCCACGCGCTATGCCCACCGCAGCGCGTCCATCGCGCCGATGGTGCAGCTCATGGCTGCGCAGTTCGCCGAGCGGCCCGGCAACTATCTGGCGTTTTTCAGCAGCTACGAGTATCTGGAGCAGGCGGCCGACGCGCTCGCGCGCCAGCACCCGGAGATCACGCTTTGGCGCCAGTCGCGCCGCATGGGCGAGGCGCAGCAGCGCGAGTTTCTGCAGCAGTTCACAGAGCGCAGCCAGGGCATCGGCTTTGCTGTGCTGGGCGGCGCGTTCGCCGAGGGCATAGACCTGCCCGGCAAGCGCCTGATCGGCGCGTTTCTTGCCACGCTGGGCTTGCCGCAGTTCAATCCGGTGAACGAGCAGATCAGCGCGCGCATGGAGCGACTGTTCGCCGGGCGGGGATACGACTATGCGTATCTCTATCCGGGCCTGCAGAAGGTGGTGCAGGCGGCGGGGCGGGTGATCCGCACGCCGCAGGACGAGGGCGTGGTGCATCTGATCGACGACCGTTTTGCAAGGGCCGAAGTGCGCAGGCTGCTGCCCGCGTGGTGGCACATCGACGCTGTTTGAAGACTCCTGCAATGAGCGCGAGACAGTACAACTGTTTTCAATTGCTATCAGATATGTTCAATTCATAACATATCATGGACCGTTCTTGGTGGCCTGTTCGGCCCGCAACCTGACTGAGGAGAACGCGATGATGTTGAAGAAATGGGTAGTGATTGGCGCAGTGCTGGCTACTGGCGTGGCCCACGCTTTTGCACCGCAAGCTGGCACATGGGTGGTGACGGCCGAGAACAATGGCAAGCCTGGACGCGGGTTCGGTCTGGATGTGCAGAACGACACGCTGGTCATGCAGATGTATGCGTATGACGCAAGCGGCAATCCGTCGTTCTATCTGTCCGCTGGCAAAATTGCCAACAACAGCTACAGCGGCGCGTTGAACAAGTACCGCGGCGGCCGCTACTTCGGCAGTGGCGATCTCACCGGCCGCGAAGACGGCAGCGCGGGTACGGTCAGCATGCGTTTCGTTTCGGGCACGGAGGGCTTTATCCAGTTCCCGAACGAGCCGGAGAAGGCCATCAACCGCTTCAGCTTCGGCTACTCGAACGCGCCCGCTCACCTGCGCGGCATCTGGACGCTCGTGGCGATCAACAAGACCTCGGAAACGCTGGATAAGCTCGATTATTTCGGGCTCGAGAAGCTGGTGGACGGCTCGGGTTACGGCACGGGCGGAATCGCCTCGACGGACTACCAGTACGTGTGCGAGAACCTGACCAGCGGCCCCAACGCCGGTCTGACGATGTGCCTGAAATTCAACACCAGCGGCTCCGTCATTCGTGCCAATTATTTCCGCCTCAGCGTCAACGAAGGCGAGGGTGTGGCGGGTGCAAGCGGCGCCACGGCAAATGATCTGCTGTTCGTCAAGCGCATCACCAACACGGTGGGCGATGCGACCGGCATTCAGATCAAGAACCAGCCTGCGGATGCCGTGCCGGTGGATGCGGCCCAACTCTCGAACGCGATGCAGCGTGCGGCCGAGAACCCCGTGGACCGCAGCCTGCTGGAGTCACGTCAGGACGACGCGCCGGTGCGCTGATTTTTTGCGAACTCCCCGCTGATAGGTGTCTGTGGTGTTTGCACGCCACAATACAGGCTGTCGCAATCGTGTGGGAGAACGGCATGGCGGTCAGTGTTTTCGATCTCTTCAAAATCGGCATCGGTCCTTCGAGCTCGCACACCGTCGGGCCGATGCGCGCCGCGCGGCAGTTTGTGCAGCGGCTGGCGCGCAATGAGCCACTGAGCCGCGTCGCGCGCCTGCGCAGCGTGCTCTATGGTTCGCTGGGCGCGACTGGGCGCGGGCATGCGAGTGACCGGGCCGTGATGCTGGGGCTCGCGGGGTTCGCGCCGGACACGGTCGATGTCGATGCGATCGACGGCTTCATCGCACAGGTGCGCCGTGATCACCAGTTGCCGCTCGCCGAAGGCGGTCCGCTGATCCCCTTCAAGGAAGGCGAGGACTTGGTGCTTGACCCCATGGTCACCCTGCCGTTCCATGCCAATGGCATGCGCTTTGAGGCCTGGGATGCTGCGGGCGATTTGCTCGACACGCAGGTGTATTACTCGGTCGGCGGCGGCTTCATCGTGAGCGAGGAAGCGGCGTCGGATACCCAGCGCCAGGCCGAGATCGCGCCCGATACCGAGGTGCTGCCCCTGCCGTTTCACAGCGGCGAACAACTGCTCTTGCAAGCACGTGCACATGGCGGCTCCATCGCGAACGTGATGCGCGTGAACGAGCGCCACTGGCGCGGTGATGTGGAGATCGACAGCGGTCTGCTCGTCATCTGGCAGGCCATGCAAGCCTGCGTGGAGCGCGGCTGCGGCACGGCGGGTGAGCTGCCCGGAGGCTTTCGCGTGCGTCGCCGCGCGCCCGCGCTGCACAAGGCGCTGGTGAGCGCACCCGATGTGAATGACGATCCGCTGCAGGTGATCGACTGGGTCAACCTGTTCGCGCTCGCGGTGAACGAGGAAAACGCGGCAGGCGGCCGTGTCGTGACCGCGCCGACCAACGGTGCTGCGGGCATCGTTCCGGCTGTGCTGCATTACTACACGCGCTTCATCAAGGGCGCGGACGAGCGCGGGGTGGTCGACTTCCTGCTGACCGCCGGAGCCATCGGCATTCTGTACAAGGAAAATGCGTCGATCTCGGGCGCGGAGGTGGGCTGTCAGGGCGAGGTGGGCGTGGCCTGTTCGATGGCGGCGGCCGGGCTCTGCGCGGTGCTGGGCGGCACGCCCGAGCAGGTGGAGAACGCGGCCGAGATCGGCATGGAGCATCACCTGGGGCTGACCTGCGATCCCGTGGGTGGGCTGGTGCAGATTCCTTGCATCGAGCGCAATGCGCTGGCTGCGGTGAAGGCGATCAATGCGGCGCGGATGGCGTTGCGGGGGGATGGGACGCACCATGTGAGTCTGGATCAGGTGATCAAGACGATGCGGGAGACTGGGGCGGACATGATGACGAAGTACAAGGAGACTTCGCGTGGGGGGTTGGCGGTCAACATTGTCGAATGTTGACGGCACTCTTTTGTTGTTGTTTTTGGCTTTTGCTGAGTGGTTGCTTGCGGAGGCCGAGACTGCCCCTGGCGGGGCAATCACTTTTTGCTTGCGCGCAAAAAGTAATCAAAAACGCGCTTGGAAGTCATGCGGCAAAACTCACTGCGCGACTTCGTCGCTCCGTTCAAACAGCTTGCCGCAAAAGTGACCTGAAGAGGTGTGATCGGCACTTCGCTTCGCTCGTGCTGCATCTCGCTGTTCGCGAGATGCTTGTGCGCCTGCGGCGGGTGACGCGCTCAAAATTCGTAATGCCCCGCTACCGTCGTACTGATCCGCAGGTCCTGCCCCAGCGGTTCAATTTTCGTGAACTCCAGTTGCGGCGCGTCTTTCAGGTCGGTCAGCGCCATGCCGTCGAACGCGCCCTGCGCCGCGCCAAGAATGCGGGGCGCGATGTACAGCAGGCATTCGTCCACCAGATTCGCTTGCATCAACGTACCGTTCAACTTGCCTCCGGCTTCGACGTGCAGTTCGTTGATTTCGCGTTGTCCCAGGTCTTTGAGCATGGCTGGCAGGTCGACCTGACCGTTGGATGTGGGCAGGTGGATTACCGTTGCGCCGCGTGCTTCCAATGCGGCCTGACGTGAGGCGTCAGGGGTTGCGCAGTAGATCAGCACCTTGCGCGGTACGTCGAAAAGTCGGGCGGTGAGTGGGGTGCGCAGATGGCTGTCGACGATCACGAGCTTTGGTTGGCGTGGGGTGTCGATGTTGCGTACGTTAAGCAGCGGGTCGTCGCCGAGGATGGTGCCAATGCCGGTGAGGATGGCGCAGGCTTGTGCGCGCCAGCGGTGGCCGTCGGTGCGTGCAGCTTCGCTGGTGATCCATTGGCTTTGGCCGTTGGAAAGAGCGGTGGCGCCATCGAGGGACATGCCTGCTTTCAGGCGCACCCAAGGCTGGCGGCGGACCATGCGGCTGAAGAAGCCGATGTTGAGGTCGCGCGATTGTTGGCCTGCCTGTTCGTCCATCGACACTGCTATGCCTGCCGCGCGCAGGCGGTCGAAGCCTTGGCCTGCTACGCGGGGGTTGGGGTCGGTGATGGCGCCTACGACCTTGCCTATGCCCGCGTGGATCAGCGCGTCGCAGCAGGGGCCGGTGCGGCCTTGGTGGGAGCAGGGTTCGAGCGTTACATAGGCGGTTGCGCCGTGCACGTCCGAGCCGCGTGCGGCCGCGTCGCGCAGGGCCATGACTTCCGCGTGCGGGCCGCCGGCCTGTTGGGTGAAGCCGGCGCCGAGTTCGGTGCGGCCGTCGGCGCTCATGATCACGCAGCCTACGCGTGGGTTGGGGTTGGAGAGGAACAGCGCATTGCGGGCGAGCGCAAGGGCGCGCTGCATGGGGGCTTGTTCATCGAGAGGGGCGGAGGCAGCGGGGGGGGAAGGTTCGGTCGTCATGGCAGGGCGATGTTACTTGAGCCTTCATCGTCCCCAGCATTGTCTGGCCACGTTGCTCACGCTGTATCCGGTGGCGCCGCGCGTGCCGGTGTGGGTGAACGTCAGGTCTCCGCAGGCATCGCCGAGCATCACGTCCGCGCGGGTGGCAATCACGGTGAAGCCGCTCGCGGTGCTGGGCTGCAGGCTCAGCGTGTAGTGCGGGGGCTTGAGGGCCTGCAGCATGAGCACCGTGGGCTGGCCGGTGGGAAACTCACCGTTGGCGGTGTTGGCGCGTTCCATCCATTGCACGACCTGCAGCAGCGCGGCCTTGGCCTCGGCGCGGTGGCCGCGTGCGATGAATTGGCGGTAGCTTGGCAGGGCTACGGCGGCGAGGATGGCGATCACGACGAGCACGATCAGCATTTCGATCAGTGTGAAGCCGCGCGGGAATTTTCGTTGCATCTGCCTCATCCCCTACTTAAGCTGTCGCCAGCTCGGGCGCAGCACGCGTGTGGGCAGGGCTTCGAGGCGGTCGGTCTTGCCGTCGGAGCCTTGGCGCGTCTGGGCACCGCCCTTGGCAGTCAAGCGCAGCTCGTGCCGGGCGGCGGTGGCGCGCGAGGCGGGGGCGTCTTCGCTGCTGACCTGGCCGTCGCCGTTGGTGTCGAGAATGCGCGCTTTCTGGGCCGCGCCGGTGGCGATGTGGAGCAGCGTGCGGTACGTCAGGCCGGGGCGCGGGTCCTGCTCGCAGGCCTCCACGGGCGCGCCGCTGGCGGTTTCGGAGCTGGTGGTGGTTGCGGGCACTCGGCTGATGATCTCGAGCACATTGCCGCCGCCATAGAAACTCAGCGGATCGAGCACGCGTTCCCGGTCTGCAGGCAGGTCGAGATACCAGCCCTTCTTCTCGTTCACCGCGCAGGGCATGCGCAGGCAGTAGGCGAAGGGCGCGCCCTGCAGTGCCCAGTAGGTGCGGCTTGCGGCGGCGGTGCCAGTCAGCGCTTCGCTCTGCACGCCTTGGGCCATCAGTTCCGCGCACGATGCGGCGGGGTTTGGCAGCTCGCTGCGCGATGCATCGACTGCTGCCTTACCCTTGTCCGCGCCGCTGTCCTGCAGGCGGTAGCGCGTGTAGTCCATGACCGAGTAGACGCTTTGCACGGAGTCGTCGCCGCTGTCTGTCTCGCTGAGTTCCTGGCCGGTGCCGAAGGCGACGAGCAGGCCGCCGGTGTCGGTGTTGACGCGCAGCAGCGGGGCGGTGGTAATGGGCTGCATCTTTCCATTGCGAACCGCCGCGAACAGGGGCGATCCATCGAACGCCACCTTCCAGCGTTGATCGGATGCGGCGGCGATGTCGAATTTCCAGAGCCTGCCCTGCAGATCGCCCGCGTAGACCACATCGGGAATGCCATCGCTGTTCACATCGAGAAACTGCGGGGCCGAGAGACCGTTGGAGATGGGCGTGGCGCCGTTTGCGGATGATTTCGCCGCGATCTTGAGCAGTTCTTGTGCGCCGTCGAGGTACTGGATCAGCAGCACTGGCTGGCCGTTGGCGCTGCCGTAGCCATTGCCGAGCACCAGCGCCCAGCGGCCGTTGTTCAGCCGCGTGACCTGCAGGCTGCGCTGCGAATTGGCCTGATCCACGGTGGGTGCGGCGAAGACATGGCCGATGTCGGCATCGGCGTCGTCGGTGCGGTCCAGCACCACAAGGGCGGCAGCGCCGGATTCCGCGAACTTGTCGGGCGTCGTCACGTCAAGCACAAAGAAGCCCGGCCCACCCGCGCCCATGCTGCCCACCAGTAGCGTCTTCCATTCGGTGCCGACCAACGCATCGGCGGTAAACGGCGAGCCGTCAACGTAGTAGTGATGGCGGTAGTCGTGCGCGGCGAGCAGGTGCAGATTCGCATGCACGCCGCGCGGTACATAGGCGATGCGCTCGTCGCCCGTCTTCGCGCTGAAGCCGTGCAGCATGCCGTCGTTGCCGCCGACATAGAGCATAGGCGCGCGTGCCGCTTGCTGCGCGGCAAAGCGGCGATAGCTGTTGTCCGTATGGCCCGATGCGGGCTTGGCCACATGCCACATTCGCGAGTGCACGATGTCGCCCAGGCGCGATGCGCGGGCGCGAAAGCCGGTGGCTGTGCCCACGGATTCCAAGGTGCGGTCGCCGCGCAGAAAGCGCACGAGGTCGGGGCCATAGCTCATCGACGCGCCATGTGACTGCAACTGTGTCTGCTGCGGCTTGGCGAGTGCGTCCCAGCGGAAAGGCACGCCACGATCACCGTCATGCGTGAGGATCACGCGCTGGTCGATGCTGGTGAGCGCGTCCAGTTTGTCCGCCGTGCTATTGCGGGGAGGCTGGCCCCAGTTGGGGTTGGGCGGGACGTCGCCTGTGCCCGATCCCGCTGCCAGCAGGTTCGAGACGATCTGACCGGACCAGTGGGTCGCTTCATACGACGACACATACATCGCGCTGCCGCCATTGCTCGCATAGCCACTGATCGTCTGCCCGCCGTTGGGCGCGATGCGCGCGAGGATGGTGCTCATCGCCTGCTGCAGCGCCGTGAGCGAGCCGCCGATCTGGAAATGCCGACCGCGCGAGTTCAGCGCCGTGTGCCACAGGTCCTGTCGCATGGCCTCGGTGCTAGATGAAGGATCGGGCCATGCGAGGCTGCCGAGCAGCAGACGGTCGTAGTCCGCACCGCCGAAGTTGCCATCCAGCGCGGAGAACAGCGGCGGTGCGCCTGCCTTGGCGCTGCCGCTCCCCAGATCCACCGTGAAGTTCACCATGTGCTGCCAGGTCGCGGGGTCGTTCTGCGGATTCCAGTAGGGGCAGAGGACCAGACTGCGGGAGTCTGCTGTGTGCACTTCGTCGCCGGGCTGTGTGTAGATCGGGCTGATGCGGTTGGTGAGCGTGGGCTGCAGGTCCTGCGCCCAGTAGTGCAGCGCCAGCGCAGAGGGCGAAGTCATGGTGGCGGCGGTGGCCGATTTGTCCTGGTAGACCTGCAACTGCGGGTTGGATGCGGGTTCGAAGACCGTGCCGTCCGGCAGGCGGGTGATTGCTGCGGGCGCAGGCAGGCTGGACGGGTTCTGTTTGGCAAAAGCGCCATCGGTCAGAAACAGGTGGTAGGCGCGGCGGCAGGTTTTCAGGGTACTGGCGGCTTGCGGCGTGCCGGGGCTGTCGCTCCATGGGTTTTCGGCGTCGGTCTGCATCAGGTGGGCGCCCGCGTTGTCCAGCAGGGCGGTGGCGGGCAGGCCGTCGCCGGTCTTGAGTTCATCGAGCCAGCGCCAGAACGCGCCGCGCGTCGATGCCTCGGCCAGGCTGGCCGCACCGCGCAACGGCGCCATGCGGTTGGTCTGCTGGTTGCGCGTGCAGGTGGTGGGGATGATCCGGCCCTCGGCGGGCAACTGGTTGCAGCCTTGGGTGGATTGGTAGGCCAAGCGGATCGCGTCGTCGGGCAGGGCGTCGGGCGTGAAAAGTGTCTGCAGCAGCTGCCTGAGCGCCTGCAGCCGGGTGATCCGGCCGGCCTCGGCGGTGGGCACGTCTTGTGTGTCCATGCTGCGCGCGTTGTCCACCGAGACGATGACATTGGGCGCGGGCGTGCGGAAGGCGGACTCGGCAGGGAACTGCGCGAAGTTCGCGGCGGCCATGGCGGAGGGCCGAATGGATATCAATACGATCAAAAACATCAAACCAAAGCGTCGCATGGTGAATATCTCCTCGTGATGTAATGACCGCGTTTTCATTCACTTGACTGCAGTGAAATCAGTGATTGCAAAACCACCTCGGTGCCATTTTTCCGGCCCTTCGCAAACACTGTGATCCGGTAAATCCATGGCTGGCGGCTGTCCGGCGCGTAGGTTTTAAGATGCGGGTTGTTTTCGTAACTAGACAACAAACCGATTTGCGCATCGGCGAAAGGCAAAACCTCGATCCAATACCAAGCACCCTTCAAATCCTTGGCGTTTTTTGCGGTTTCGTTGATGGCGAGCACCGGATTACCACCGGGACCGGAAACTGCTCCGGTGAATTGGCCATAGCGCGCGCCGACGTTGGTGGCCGTCATGTTGAGAAGCAATACCGCGTCGGACCAAAAATCCTGAATGCCCGGGCGTTTTCTGCAAATGCCGAGAGCACAGCCGGTGGGCAGAGTATCGAGATAGGTGACCAGATCCACCATTTCCCCGCGATCGACGGGAAAATGAACTGGAGCGGATACACGGCAGATATTTCCATCGCTGCTTGTCATCGGGCATAGAGCACCGGAAGCCAGCATATGGCGGATATCCAGCTCCGCATCCTTCATGAGAATCTGGGCGGCCTCAAACGTCTTCTGATGATCAGCCTCGTTGCTTGTGAGAATCTCGTGAAAGAACGCAATGCGTGCCGCCCAGATGGAGAGCAGGCTGATCATCAGAACGATGATGATGACCACATACAGCGCGACGCCGGTTTCTCTTCCGATGGGGTGGGATTTTTGGTGCGAAGACATTTTCATTTCCCATGCGAACGAATATGGAAAAGCTGCTTTGCCAAAACGATCAATTTGCTGCCTTTGGATTTTGTCTGGCCATTGCATGGCTGATACTCGACACCGACATCGGGAGCTTTCATCGCAGGAGCCTCTAGTTCCAGGCATATCTCCACCGCGCTCACGCTCTGCCATTGCGCGGCATTGGCATTCAGGCTGGCGGGCGTCGCATATTGAAACTGCGGCTCGCCCCCGGATAATTCCGCCGGAATCTCGCGTAACAGGCGAATGGCGAAATCCTTCACGTTGGCGATGAGCGGCTGTGGAGTCCCGGCGACTCCGGTGCACATCAGATTGCCTTCGCGCAGAAAGAAGGTGCTGGTCATGATGCTTGAAAGTGAGCGGTTGCTTTTGTTTTGTCCAAGACAATCCCGCAATGCCGAATCCCAGCTGGGGCTGGTCGCGTCCGAGAGCAGCGATTCCACGAAATTCTCATACTGGATCTGCAGCGCCGATCCCACCGATTTGGAGACATTCGGGGCCGAGACGGCGGAGATGGCTTTCTCGACTACGACCGCCGGTTCGTCTGCATTCAAAACTGGCTCGAACATGACCGGACGCAGCGCCGCAATATCGATATTGGCGCCCAAGGCGGGTTGAAGATTCAATGCCACGCTTTCGGTCTGGCGAATCTGGGTGCCGATGATCCGCAGGGCTGTATTGGCGTCTTGGAGCAGCGTGGTGGATTCATTCACTGTGGTGGAGATGAATTGAGAAACCTGCAGCGAGGTGAGTGCAATGCCGATGATCACCAATCCAATGGCGAGGCCGATCAACAGCTCCACCAGCGACATTCCGCTCTGCCTTCCTATTCGCATGATTCGCCTGCCTGATTCGATAGTCTGCAGCGGGCCGAAATGCTGATGTATTGCAGGTGGCAGACATATTGCTCGGGGCAGGTTTTCTGCGAGGCATCGGCGGCGGATATCTGGAGAAAGGCATTGAGTGCCTCCGTCGTTGCGGAATCGTTGCTTTGGCGCCCGGTTTCTTTCCACGCGATCATCACGCCCAGTTGCAGGGGGTGATGTGATTGAGCATCGGCATTGCTTCTGAATACGGCAGCGCGGCCGCTCCCCAAAGTGAACTGCACTTGCTGATGCCATTGATAACTGTCGAGCACGGCCAACGATGCGGCGGTGCAGGGGGCAGTGCAGTCGTCCCCGGGTTTCGGCGGTGAATCCGTTGCGTAGATATCCAGATAATCGGCTGCCGCAGGATTGGATTTGATCCGTTCGCTCAAATCCTCAATCAATCGAATGGCTTGCGAGCGGCGAATACCTGCCTGTGCATCGGACAGCGTGCGCAGCTGAATGCCCAGCACGCTGAATACGCCGAGGGCCATCACCAGAATGGCGACCAGTGATTCGATCAGGGTGATTCCACGAACGGATGGGCGGTGCGGCATGGCGGTGTCCTGAAAAACCCGTTCGCCGATGGGAGCACGGCCTTGCATTAACGCAGTGGGTTTTGCCGCTTGCAATTCGCTTTGGCGAAGAAGTGTGCAATTCGAACGCGTTTGCATCGCATCTTTTGATGTGCTTCAAAGGCCGGGGTCGGGAATCGCCGAATGCCGCCGGCTGCCGTGGCTTCATCTATGCCAAAGGGGAGCTTGCAAACACTGCGATTGTGTTGAATTGCATCCCAAGGGAAGATGTCTGGCATTTGGAACGCCGTTCCCCCTTTTGACGAATGCGCAAGTCAGTGACAACAAACATGAGTGAAAAACAAGCCTCGATCATCGACGAAGCCGGACTTGCGCATTTGCGCAGCTGGACGGGCAAGAGCGAGACCACTGCCGATCTGATCACCGCCGCGCCGGTGCGCAGCATGAGCGCGACGCTGGATCGCGATGATGCCACCCCTGTGTCCGGCACGCTGCTCGCGCCGCTGTGGCACTGGCTGTACTTTCTGCCGCATGCGCGCCAGAGCGAGATCGGCGCGGACGGCCATCCCACACGTGGTGGCTTTCTGCCACCCGCACCGCTGCCGCGCCGCATGTGGGCGGGCGGGCGGCTGACCTGGGAGACGGGCAATCCGCTGGCGGTGGGGCAGGAGGTGCAGCGCGTTTCCACCATCCAGTCCGTGAACCACAAGGCGGGCCGCTCGGGCGAGCTGCTGTTCGTGTTGGTGCAGCACCAGTTCAGCAACGAGAACGGCCTTGCGCTGACCGAGGAGCACGACATCGTCTACCGCGCCGCCGCCGAGCCCGGCGCGCCCGAGCCCACTCCGCAGAAGCCGCCGCTCGATGGCGAGGCCGCTTGGTCGCGCACCATCGTGCCGGATGACGTGCTGCTGTTCCGCTATTCGGCGCTCACCTTCAACGGCCACCGCATCCACTATGACCGCAAGTACGTGACCGAGGTCGAGGGCTACCCGGGCCTCATCGTGCATGGCCCGCTGATTGCCACGCTGCTGCTCGATCTGCTGCGCCGCAACCTGCCCGATGCGACGGTGCGCAAGTTCTCGTTCAAGGCCGTGCGGCCGACTTTTGATCTCAACGCCTTCAGCGTGCATGGCAAGCCGTCGGACGATGGCAAGACGGTGGAGCTCTGGGCGCAGGACCACGATGGCTGGTTGACCATGCAGGGCACGGCGGAACTGGCCTGACAACAAGGGGAACACAACGATGATCGAACAGACGCTCTCGAACAACTACGCCGAAATTCGCGACGCCATCCGCTCGCTCTGCGCGGAGTTTCCCGATGAATATTTCCGCAAGGTCGACGAGGCGCGCGCCTATCCCGAGCAGTTTGTGGACGCGCTCACCAAGGCCGGCTGGCTGGCCGCGCTGATTCCCACCGAATACGGCGGCTCGGGCCTGGGCCTGACCGAGGCCTCGGTCATCATGGAAGAGATCAATCGCTGTGGCGGCAACTCGGGGGCCTGCCACGGCCAGATGTACAACATGGGCACGCTGCTGCGCCATGGCTCTGAAGCGCAGAAGCAGAAGTACCTGCCGAAGATTGCATCGGGCGAATGGCGTCTGCAATCGATGGGCGTGACCGAGCCGACCACCGGCACTGACACCACCAAGATCAAGACCACGGCAGTGAAGAAGGATGGTCGCTACGTCATCAACGGCCAGAAGGTCTGGATCAGCCGCATCCAGCACAGCGACTGGATGATTCTGTTGGCGCGCACCACGCCGCTGGCCGAGGTGAAGAAGAAAAGCGAAGGCATGTCGATCTTCATGGTCGATCTGCGCGAGGCCGAGAAGGCTGGCATGACGGTGCGCCCGATTCTCAACATGGTGAACCACGAGACCAATGAGCTGTTCTTCGAGAATCTGGAAATTCCCGAAGAGAACCTGATCGGCGAGGAAGGCAAGGGTTTCAAGTACATCCTCGACGGCCTGAATGCCGAGCGCACGCTGATCGCGGCCGAGTGCATCGGTGACGGCTACTGGTTCATCGACCGCATCACCAACTATGTGAAGGATCGCAACGTGTTCGGTCGCCCCATCGGCCAGAACCAGGGCGTGCAGTTCCCCATTGCCGATGCTTTCATTGAGATCGAGGCCGCCAACCTCATGCGCTGGAAGGCCTGCGAGCTGTTCGACAAGCACGAGCCCATGGGCGCGCAGGCCAACATGGCGAAGTACTTGGCCGCCAAGGCGAGCTGGGAGGCGGCCAATGCTTGCCTGCAATTCCACGGCGGCTTCGGCTTTGCGTGTGAATACGACGTGGAGCGCAAGTTCCGCGAGACGCGCCTGTATCAGGTGGCACCGATCTCCACCAACCTCATCTATTCCTACGTGGCCGAGCACATCCTCGGTTTGCCACGCTCGTTTTGAGGAGGCGCGAGATGAACGCATCAACCCAACGCCCGCGCCCGCTTGACGGCATCACCGTTGTCTCGCTCGAACACGCCGTGGCCGCGCCGTTCTGCACGCGCCAGCTCGCCGATCTGGGCGCGCGCGTCATCAAGGTGGAGCGCCCCGGTGCGGGGGATTTCGCGCGTGGCTACGACCAGCGTGTGCTGGGCCAGTCGTCGCACTTCACCTGGATCAACCGCAGCAAGGAAAGCCTCGCGCTCGATCTGAAGCAGCCGCTCGCGCAGCAAGCACTGATGCAGCTGCTGGCCGATGCGGATGTGCTGGTGCAAAATCTCGCACCCGGCGCGGCGGCGCGCATGGGGCTTTCTTATGACGCGTTGCATGACAAGTTTCCCAAGCTCATTGTTTGTGATATCAGCGGATATGGTGCCGATGGACCGTATCGCGATAAGAAGGCTTACGACCTGCTAATTCAAAGCGAAGCCGGTTTTCTCTCGATCACCGGCACGCCAGAAGTACCCAGTAAGGCGGGCATTTCCGTGGCCGACATCGCGGCGGGCATGTATGCGTATACCAACATCATGTCGGCCCTGCTGCTGCGCGCCAAGACGGGAGAGGGCAGCCACATCGATGTGTCGATGCTCGAGGCGCTCGGCGAGTGGATGGGTTATCCGATGTACTACGCGTTCGACGGCGCACCACCACCGCCGCGCACGGGTGCATCGCACGCCAGCATCTATCCCTACGGCCCGTTCGTTGCGGGCGACGGCGGCACGGTGATGCTCGGCCTGCAGAACGAACGCGAATGGCAGGCGTTCTGCGACAAGGTGCTTGAGCAGCCGCAGCTTGCCAAGGACGCACGCTTTGACAGCAACGCGCATCGCAACGAAAACCGCGATGCGCTGAAGGCGGAAATCCTGCGCCTCTTCGGTGCGTTCACCGCGCAGCAGATCGTCGAGCGTTTGGACTCTGCAGGCATCGCCAACGCGCATGTGAACGACATGGCGGGCCTGTGGGCGCATCCGCAGCTTGAGGCGCGCAAGCGCTGGCGCAACGTGCCCACGCCCAAGGGCGAGGTGCCCGCGCTGCTGCCACCGGGTCTGAACAGCGCGTTTGACTACCGCATGGACGGGGTGCCCGCCGTGGGCGAACACACGGCCCGCATTCTTGTGGGGCTGGGCTGGTCCGCCGAACGGATCGAGGCACTCAACGTACCCAACAACGTCGCGGACTGAGCGCATCGCGCAGGCCGAACAGATCACACACTAAGGGGAATCACACCATGCAACAGGAAACCGCCGCCACCACCCACCCGCTCGCGCAGTTCGCCGCCACGCTGCGCTGGTCGGACATCCCGCCCGAGGTGCAGCGCAAGGCAGAGGACCTGCTGGTCGACTGGTTCGGCTCGGTGCTGGCGGGCCAGAGCGCGCGGCCGGTGCGGAGCATCACGCGCTTTGCGCTGTCGCAGGGGCCTGCGCTGGGAGCCTGCGAGGTCATTGGCCAATCTGCGAGCACTTCGCCGATGATGGCCGCAATGGCCAACGCCGCCGCATCGCATGTGGCCGAGCAGGATGATGTGCACAATGGCTCGGTGTTCCATCCGGCGGCCGTCGTGTTTCCGCCCGCACTCGCGGTAGCGCAGAGCATCGGCGCGAGCGGCGAGCAGTTCATGGCGGCCTGCGTGGCGGGCTATGAGGTGGGCATTCGCGTGGGCGAGTTTCTGGGCCGCAGTCACTACAAGATTTTTCATACCACCGGCACGGCGGGCACGATTGCCGCCGCCGCCGCCGTGGGCCATCTTCTGGAGCTCACTCCGCAGCAGATGCAGCATGCCTTTGGCTCGGCCGGAACGCAGGCTGCGGGCCTCTGGGAGTTTCTGCGCACCGCTGCCGACAGCAAGCAGCTGCACACCGCGCATGCTGCATCCGCGGGCCTCACGGCCGCCTATCTCGCCAAGGATGGATTCACTGGCGCGCAGGACATTTTCACCGGCCCGCAGGGCATGGCGGCGGGCATGTCGACCGACTCGAATCCGGGGCGTCTTGTCGATGGCCTCGGCACGCGTTGGGCCACGCCCGAGACCTCGTTCAAATGGCATGCCTCGTGCCGCCACACGCATCCTGCGGCGGACGCGCTGTTGCAGGTGATGCAGCAGAACCAGCTGAAGATCTCCGACATTGCGCAGGTCACCTGCCACGTGCACCAGGGCGCCATCGATGTGCTCGGTCCGGTGGTGTCACCCGCCACAGTGCACCAGAGCAAGTTCTCGATGGGCACGGTGCTGGCCATCGCAGCGCGATTCGGACATGCGGGGCTTACCGAGTTTGACGAGCAGTTCCTCGCGCCAGACACCGTGACGCTGCGCGACAAGGTCCGCATGGTGCTCGATGAAGAAGTGGACACTGCTTACCCGCAGCGCTGGATCGGCAAGGTCACCGTGCAGACCGTCGATGGCCGCACGCTGCATGGCCGCGTTGACGAGCCCAAGGGCGACCCCGGCAACACGCTTTCGCGCGAAGAGATCGAGGGCAAGGCGCTGCGCTTGGCTGCCTATGGCAGTGATATCCCTGAGGACAAGGTGCGCGCTGCCGTGCAAAGTCTCTGGAGCATCGCGAAGACGCCACGGCTTGGACGTCTGCTGGACTGACTTCGTGGTCCGCTCGTCATCAACATCATCATCACTACTACAAGCAAGGAGACAACGCATGCATTCCATTTCCACCGGACATGTTCTTCGCCCTCATGCACTGGTGCTGCGCCGCACGATGCGCGGCATCGCGGCGGCATCCTTGCTGGGTGCAGCGGCGCTGCCCGCGCTGGCCTCGGGCTATCCGGACAAACCGATCATCATGGTCGTGCCCTATAGCGCAGGTGGACCGACCGACGTGGTCGCGCGGCTGCTGGCCGTGCCCATGGGGGCGTCGCTCGGGCAGAACGTGCTGGTGGAAAACACCGTGGGTGCGGGTGGCACGATTGCGCCGGCGCGCGTGGCAAGGTCCAAGCCCGATGGCTACACGATTCTGATCCACCATATGGGCATGGCGACGGCTCCGGCGCTGTACAAGAAGCTGCCGTACGACCCGCTCAAGGACTTTGAATACATCGGCCAGGTGCTCGACGTGCCGATGACGCTGCTCTCGCGCAAGGAGTTTCCGGCCAACACCTTTCCCGAGCTGCTTGACTACGTGAAGAAGCACCAGGAAACGGTGAGCATGGCGCATGCAGGCACGGGTGCCGTGTCACAGCTGTGCAGCATGCTGTTCATGCACCAGACGGGGGTGAAGCTCACCACCGTGCCCTACAAGGGCGCGGGTCCGGCGATGAACGATCTGATGGGTGGGCAGGTCGATCTGCTGTGCGATCAGACCACGCAGACAGTGCCTGTCATTCAGGACGGAAAACGTGCCAAGGTGTTTGGTGTGACTACGCCCAAACGGCTGTCTTCATTGCCGAATATTCCCACGCTCGACGAGCAAGGGCTCAAGGGCTTTGACGTGAAGGTCTGGCATGGGATGTATGCTTCCAAGGGCACGCCTAAAGAGGTGATCGACAAGCTGAACAAGGCTTTGAATGCAGCTTTGGTCGATGACAACGTGAAGAAGCGGATTGCGGAGTTGAGTTCCGATCTGGTGCCTGCGGAGAAGGCTACTCCTGAGAGTTTGCAGCGGCATCTGGAGGCTGAGGTGGCTCGGTGGGGGAAGGTGATTCGGGCGGCGGGGGTTTCTGCGGAGTGAGTTCCCCGCTTCCTCCCTTCTTTTTTTGCGTCTGCTGGGTGGTTCAGGGCGGAGGCCGGGACTGCCCCCAGCGGGGCAATCACTTTTTGCTTGCGCGCAAAAAGTAATCAAAAACGCGCTTTCAATACCTCCGGCGGAACTCGCTGCGTTCCTTCGTCACTCCGCTCGGACAACCGCCGGAAATCAGTTGGGGGGAGGTGTGGTCGGCACTTCGCTGCGCTCGTGCCGGGGCTCGCGACTTCGCCCGTGGGTTGGTTGGATTGACGGCGCTTTCCTACTTGTGATGCTGTGTTGCCCTCGTATGCTGGGGTCAGGTTTCGATTTCGAAGCCATGGCTGGCCCTTGTCAGGGTCGGCATGTCACACGTCATTCAACGGGAGAACTTCACTATGTCAGCTTTCCTCTGGTTCATCATCGTGGGCGGCATCGCGGGCTGGTTGGCGGGGCTGGTCATGAAGGGTGGTGGGTACGGCATTCTGGGCAACATCGTGATCGGCATCATCGGGGCGGTGCTCGGTGGCTGGGTTTTCGGAGTGCTGGGATTAGGGGCCGGGGGGGGGCTGGTTGGCAGCATTCTTGTGGCGTTTGTGGGCGCGGTGATTCTGATCTTCTTGGCGCGGCTCATTCGACGGGCTTGAAGGGCGCTCGCAGCAAGTGGATTGACGATAAAAACCCCCGCAGAGTGTTGGCTCTGCGGGGGTTTTCTTGTACCTGCGAAGGGCGTGATCAGGTGCGTGCGGGGCGCATCTGCATCTTGGTCTCGGGTGCGGCAGCGGCGGCCTGTTTCTGGTCGCGGCCGATCATGCCTGCGCACCAGGCGGAGACCAGACCGGCGAAGAGCACGTAGGCGCAGATCAGCCATGGCTGGCCGTCGTTGAGTTTGAGCAGTGCAGTCGCGATGATGGGGGTGATGCCTGACGCGAAGATGCCCGAGAACTGGTAGACGAAGGAGATGCCGGTGTAGCGCACCTTGGCGTCGAACAGGTCGCAGAACAGCGCGGCTTCCGGCGCATAGACCATCGCATAGAGGATGCCGAACGGGATGATGGTGGCGAGCCAGATCATCATCATGTTTCCGTTGCTGGTACTCATCAGCCAGAACGCGGGGAAGGACACCACGCCGGTGATCAGCGAACCCCACATGTACATGCGGGCGCGGCCCACCTTGTCGGACAGCTTGCCGAAGAACGGGATGGAAAAGCACATCACGATGGCGGCGGCCATCACGCCGATCAGCGCTTCGGAGCGCGTTATCTTGATCGTGGTGGTGAGGTAGGTGATCGAGAACACGCCGAAGATGTTGAAGAACACGCCGTCGATGTAGCGTGCGCCCATGCCCTTGAGCACGTTGCCGGGGTAGCGGCGCATCATGTCCATGAATGGAATCGCGGTTTCGGCGTTGCGCTCCTTCACGGCCGCAAACTCGGGAGTTTCCTTCACGTGCAGGCGGATGAACATGCCGACCGCGACCATCAGGCCCGACAGCAGGAAGGCCACGCGCCAGCCCCAGGACATGAACTGTTCGTCCGTCAAGAAGTAGGACAGCGCACCGACCACCCCCGAGGCCATGAACAGACCCAGCGCCAGACCGATCTGCGGCAGCGATGCGTAGAAGCCGCGCTTCTCCTTGGGCGCGTACTCGTAGGCCATGAGCACCGCACCGCCCCATTCGCCGCCCAGTCCAATGCCCTGTGCCACGCGCAGCAGCAACAGCAGGATGGGCGCGCCGATGCCGATCTGCGCATAGGTGGGTACGAGGCCGATGAGGAAGGTGGCCACGCCCATGATCATGAGCGTCAGCACCAGCATGCTCTTGCGCCCGATCTTGTCGCCGAAGTGGCCGAAGATCACGCCGCCGAGTGGCCGTGTCACGAAGCCCACGGCGAACGTCGTGTAGGCGAGCAGTGTAGAGATCAGTGGATCGGCGTTGGGAAAGTAGAGCTTGTTGAAAACGATGCCCGCCACCACGCCATAGAGGAAGAAGTCGTACCACTCGATGGTGGCGCCGACGATGGCGGAAGTGACGACCTTGCGTATGACTTTCGGGTCGGTGGTCTGCGATGAATCGGAATTGGCCATGGTTTGTCTCCGGTTGGAGCGGCATGAAAGGCCTTGCGCGTGGCGGCCCGCAGCGACCCGGATGGGTCGTGCGGCACCACGGCAGGTCCCTCTGCCGCCGTTGTCATTTGTCTCTTCAGGATTCCGGGTGTTGCGCCCTCTCGGAGCGTGTTTGCGATCTCGGGGTGGAGATCGCAAACACGCCCTCATGCCGCAGCGAGTTGCCGTGCGTCTTCGCGAATCATGTCGGCCGCCTTTTCGGCCATCATCACGACAGGCGCATTCGTGTTGCCCGACACGAGTGTGGGCATGACAGAGCAATCCACGACGCGGATGCCCTGCACGCCATGAACACGCAGTCGAGAATCGACCACGGCCATGGCGTCGTGTCCCATGCTGCAGGTGCCGCTGGGATGGAAAATGGTGGCGCCGTTGTTGCGGCAGAACTCAAGCAGCTCGTCATAGCTCTGCGCATCGCGCCCGGGCTTGACCTCGCGCTTGACGTAGGGTGACATGGCGTTCGATTCGGCAATCGCACGTGCCGCGCGCACGGCGGCGACGTTGGTGTCGCGGTCGAGCTGGGTGTTCAGGTAATTGGGCTGCATCGACGGAGGCTGCAGCGCATCGCGCGAGCGGATGCGCACATGGCCGCGCGACTCGGGGCGCAGCTGGCAGACCGACATCGTGAAACCCGAATACGGATGCACCTTGCCGCCCGCCATGTCGGCCGACAGCGTGGAGACGTGGAACTGGATGTCCGGCGTCTTCGTCACCGGCTGGCCATTCGCGTCACGCAACGCGTGCATGAAGCAGCCGCCCTGATTGATGCCCACGGCCAGCGGGCCCGAGCGGTGGAACAGCCACTCCCATCCGAGCTTGGCCTGTCCGAACAGCGTGTTGAGCTGGTCGTTGGTGGTGATCGGCTTGGTGCACTCGAAGCTCAGGCGGATCTGCAGGTGGTCCTGCAGGTTTTCACCCACGCCGGGCAAGTCGTGCGCGACGGGAACCCCGAGGCTTTCCAGCAACGCGCGCGGTCCGATACCCGACAGTTGCAGCAGCTGCGGAGACTGGATCGCTCCGGCTGACAGAATCACCTCGCCGCCCGCCATCGCCGTGCGTTCCTGACCATGGTGCAGATAGTTCACTCCGACCACGCGCTTGCCGCGCATGACGAGGCTCGTGGCCTGCGCATTCGTTTCGATGTGCAGATTCGGGCGGCGCTTGGCGTCGGTGAGATAACCCTTGGCCGTGCTGCAACGCAGGCCGTTGCGGGTGGTCAGCTGGTAGTAGCCCGCGCCTTCCTGCGATGCGCCGTTGAAGTCATCGGTGCGCGGCACGCCGTTCTCGACAGCCCCCGCGATGAAGGCCTCGATCAGCTCGTGCTTGGCGCCGATGTCGGAGACCTGCAGCGGCCCCTTGCCACCGTGGAACTGGCTGTCACCGCGCTCATTGCCCTCGGATTTGATGAAGTAAGGCAGCACGTCGTTGGCCGACCAGCCTTCGTTGCCCAGAGCGGCCCAGCGGTCGTAGTCCTCGGCCTGGCCGCGGATGTAGATCAGCCCGTTGATCGAGCTCGATCCGCCCAGCGTCTTGCCGCGTGGCCAGTAGATGCGGCGGCCGTTCATGTTGGGATCGGGGTCGGTCTCGAACTTCCAGTTGTAGACCGGGCTCCACATTGTCTTGCCGTAGCCGATGGGCAGGTGAATCCACGGCGAACGGTCTGGCGGGCCCGCCTCCAGCAGCAGCACCTGGTTGTGCGGATCCTCGCTCAGACGCGCCGCCAGAACGCACCCCGCGGACCCCGCGCCCACCACGATGTAGTCGTAGTTCTTCACACTGTTCGACGACATATGTCTCCTATCTATTTGTTTCATTCAATGGAACTGTTTGTTCCTTTTGGTGGAACTTTAAACAAAAAACGCAGACGTACAATGAGAAAAAACCCGAAGAACCCGATCTCCAACTCCGCCCCGCCATGTCGACTCGCAAGTCCGTCACCTCCGAAAAGAACACCGCCGCCAAGTCATCTGCCGCCGCATCGGAGGACGTTGCGAGCGAGCCACTATCGGTCTCGGAACGGGCGCTTTCCGTGTTGGATTTCGTGGCCTCGTCGGGCCGTGCGGGACTGATGGATGTGGCCGGCGCGCTCGGCCTGCCCAAGGCCACGGCGTCGCGCATGTGCAGCAACCTTGAAGCGCAGCACTGGCTCACCCGCGATGTCAACGACCGCAGCTTCCAGCCCGGCCCGCGTCTGTTGAAGATGGCGCTGGCCACTCTCAAGACCGACCCGCGCCGCGAGCTGCGCCACAGCATCCTCTCCGAGCTGGTCAAGGAGATCGACGAGACCTGCAACCTCACCGTGCTCGAAGGCCTGAAGGTGCGCTATCTCGACCGCGTGGAGACGCACTGGCCGCTGCGCACGCAGTTCGAGGCGGGCTCGTACGTGCCGCTGCACGCCACGGCCAGCGGCAAGATGTACATCGCGATGATGTCGCCACAAAAGCGCGCCACCGTGCTTGAACACGCGAATTTCACTCAATTCACCCCGCACACGCTCACCCAGCGCGATGAACTCGAAGCGGCCTGCGAAAAGATCCGTGCCGACGGCTATTCGTTCGAGATGGACGAGTTCATGCTCGGCCTCGTCGGCATGGCGGTGCCCATTCTCGACGACAAGGGCGAATGCCGCGCCACCATGGCCCTGCACGCGCCGACCGCCCGCATGAAGTTCGACGGCGCGCTCGCGGTGGTGCCTGCGCTCAAGCGGGCGGCGGAGCGGGTGAAGCCGTTGCTGTTCTGACGGCTTGAAGTCGGGCCATCGTCCAAATCGCCATCCACCATTCACCATTCACCATTCACCATTCACCATTCACCATTCACCATTCACCATTCACCATTCACCATTCACCATTCACCATGAGACCGCGCCATGCTCACCTACGCAATCCAGAAGGTCGGCTATGACTTTGATCGGACCGACCTGCAAGGCTCCACCGATCTGGCCGGGTTTCTGACGGTCATCGACGGCTTCCCGTGGGCGCAACAGCAGCGCGCATGGGATGCGGATCAGGAAGGACCGATGCCGCAGTTGGTGCTCGAGAACGCAGACGATCAGCGGCAGTTGTGGATCACCGCGCTGGGAACCGCTGGTGCAGGCGAGGCGTTCCAGTTGCAATCCGTGTCATCGCAAATGCGCAAGAGCCTCTTCGGCAAGCCCAAACTGCAACGCGACGTGACAGTGTTCGATGTGCACGAGCGACGCACGTTGGACCAGCTCTGCACGCTGTTCTGCGAAGGCAGCTACGAAGCGCTTGATCGCGAGGCGCAGCGGCTCGAGAGCCTGAGCGGCGATGAGGACTGATTGGCGCCTTGGGTGGTGTGGATTGCGGAACGGCGTACCCGGGCTCGGATCACCGCTTCAAATGTTCTCCCAAAAACCGCTCCATCGCCTCATAGAACTCGAACTTGTTCTCATCGTTGTGAAAGCCGTGGCCCTCGTTGTCTTTCACCATGTATTCCACCTCCACGCCGCGTGCCTTCAGCGCGGCGACCATCTGGTCACTCTCGGCCTTGTTCACGCGCGGGTCCTGGGCGCCTTGGGCGACGAAGAGCGGGGTCTGGATGCGGTCGGCGAGCAGGGCGGGTGAGGTGGCTTCGAGGCGGGCCTTGTCCTTGACCGGATCGCCGACCATGGCCTGCATCTTTTCGAGCATGGGCTTCCAGTAGGGCGGGATGGTGCCGAGGAAGGTGAAAAGGTTGGAGACGCCCACATAGTCCACCGCTGCGGCATAGAGATCGGGTGTGAGCGTGACGCCCGCGAGCGTGGCGTAGCCGCCGTAGCTGGCGCCATAGATCGCGATGCGTTCGGGGTCAGCGATGCCTTCATTGATGAGCCACTGCACGCCGTCGGTGATGTCGTCCTGCATGCGCAAACCCCACTGGCCGAAGCTCGCCTCCCAGAACGCGCGGCCATAGCCGGTAGAGCCGCGGAAGTTCATCTGCAGCACGGCGTAACCTCGGTTGGCGAAGAACTGCACCTCGGGATTGAAGCCCCAGCTGTCACGTGCCCAGGGGCCGCCGTGTGGGTTGATGATGACGGGCAGCTTTTCTCCCGTCTGGCGGCCCGGCGGCAGCGTGAGGTAGCCGTGGATCGTGAGTCCGTCGCGGCTCGTGTACTGGATGGGCTGCATGGGCGCCATGTCGGCCTCAGCGATGGCGGGGTTCATCTCGCTGAGCAGCGTGAGCGCGTCGCGCTTTGTGTCGTACAGATAGCGCTTGCCGGGCGTGCGGTCGTTCACGGCGGCGACGATGAAGACGTTCTCGTCCTTGTTGCTGGCCTGCAGATGGATCTCGTAGCCGGGCAGCTTCTGGTGGAGCTGGTCGTAGACTTGGCGGGTTGCGTCGTCGAAGAAATGCAGATGCAGTTTGTCGGTCTGGTAGCTCGCGGCGGTGAGCACCTTGCGCTGGTGCGAGTAACCCACGCCGTCGAGGTCGACCACGTCATTGGCATAGATGAGTTCTTCGTCATCGGGCTTGGCCGGATCGATGCGCACGAAGGCCATCTTGTCGCGTCCCCGTGCACTGTAGAGGAACAGACGCTGGTTGTCGAAGTCGAAGAACGCGGGGCCGACGTTCACGCGGAAGTCGGTCTCGATGATGGGGCGGAATTCCTGTGATTCGTTGTCGCGGTAGAGCACCACGCTGTTCAATCCGTCGCTCGCCACGGCAGCGCGCAGTTTGCCCGCGTGGTCGGTCTGCCAGCCGATGATGTTGCCGGGGTTCTCGGCCACGCGCTCGGCCGCGCCGGTGTGGATGTTCACGCGGTAGACGTCAAACACCTCGGGGTTGCGCAGGTTGTGGCTGATAAGCACATGGTCGGCATCGTCCTCCAGATCGTCCTCGATGCTGGCGCGCACTTGGTCGCCGGGCGTGAGATCGAGCGACGCGCCGGTGCGCGTGTTCACAGCCAGCACGTGAAAGTTTTCGTCGCCGCCGAAGTCCTTGGAGAACAGCGCCACGTCGTTGCCCTTGAACACATAGCCCGCAAGGTCGCGCTCGGTCTCGTGCGTGAGCTGGCGTGGCTCGCCCACGAGCTTCTCGCCGTCAAGCGGCTGCACGAACAGGTTCATGCGGCGGGCCTCGCCCGAGGGCTGCATGAAGCCGAGCGTTCTGCCGTCATCCGACAGCCGGTAGTAGCCGCGCTCAGGATTCTTGAAGAAGTCACGCAGGGGGTACTGCCGGGGTGTCTGTTGTGGAGTGGTCACGTTCTCGATCCTTTGTGCTGCATGCGCGTTGCCGATACAAGCAGCTTAAATGAGCCCGCTGTTGACGCATTTCAAGTGCGGGATTCCGTTTCAATCAGGTCCTGAGGTAAACCACGACACACTCAGGAATTTTCCAATGCGATAATTTTCTTATTGGAAAAATTTCGAATGGACTGCTATGACTGACAACGTGCTCGACTTTGCCGTGATCGGCGCGGGCATGGCGGGGGCTTCCGTGGCCTACCGTCTCGCGCAAAAGGGGGCTTCAGTGATCGTGCTGGAGCGTGAATCGCAACCGGGTTATCACTCCACAGGCCGCTCGGCCGCCATGTTCATGGAAAGCTACGGCACCGACCAGATCCGCGCACTCACCCGCGCCAGTCGCAGCTTTTATGAGCAACCCCCCGCAGGCTTCTGCAGCAACGAGCTGCTGCCCGCGCGCGATGTGCTCTATGTCGGCCAGGTGGGACAGCAGCAGTTGCTCGACGACGCGCTCGCCATGTACCTCAAGGATGGTCTTGAGGCTGAAATGATTTCCGCCGACCGCGCCAAGGAACTGGTGCCGGTGCTCGAGCGTGAAAAGATCATCGGCGCGGTGCACGACAAGGCCGCTACCGACATCGACGTGGCTGAGCTGCACCAGGGCTTTCTGCGCGGCATGCGCGAGCAGGGCGCACAACTGCGCTGCAATGCCGAGCTGATGGGCGCCGAGCGCGATGAGGCGAGCGGCGTCTGGTCGCTCACGCTGCCCGGAGGCGATGTGGTGCGTGCGCGCGCCGTCGTCAATGCCTCGGGCGCATGGGCCGACACGGTTGCCGAGACCTGCGGTGCCAAGCCGCTGAACATCCAGCCCAAGCGCCGCACGGCTTTCACCTTCCACCCGCCCGAAGGTGTGGACGCGCATGCGTGGCCCGTGGTCATCGGCGTGGACGAGAGCTTTTATTTCAAGCCCGATGCGGGCCAGTTGCTGGGCTCGCCCGCGAATGCCGATCCGGTGCCCGCACACGACGTGGTGGCCGAGGAGCTGGACGTGGCGATGGGCATCCATGCCATCGAAGAGCTCACCAGCCTGCGCATCCGCCGTCCCAACCATGTGTGGGCAGGCCTGCGCAGCTTCGCGCCCGATGGCGATTTCGTGATCGGCTGGGACACGCGACGCGAAGGCTTCTTCTGGCTCGCTGGCCAGGGCGGCTATGGCATCCAGACGGCAGCAGGCGCATCGGCCACCGCGTGTGCGCTGCTGCTGCGTGAGGCATTGCCCGAGTCGGTCAGCCAGCACGGCGTGGACACGGCCAAGCTGAGCCCGGCGCGTTTCGACTGATCCGGGAAAAGCCGCCAATTGACCAGCTCCCGTTCTTGGGAGCTGGCAGGCATCGCATTGTTCTTCAACTCACCCAATTTCCAATATTCCATCGGGAGACAAACACATGAGTCCGTTCAAGGAAGTGTGCAAGATCGCAGGCGCGTTCGTCGGCGTGATCGTGGGGGCGGGCTTCGCCTCGGGGCAGGAAATCCTGCAGTTCTTCGCGAGCTTCGGCAGCATCGGCCTCGTGGGCTGCGTGGTCGCGGGCATCGTGTTCGTGCTGCTGTCGATGGTGTTCTCCACCATGGGGCAGCGGCTGATGGCGAACTCGCACAAGGAGGTTGTCACCGCGATGCTGGGCAAGCATCTGGGCGCGGTGTTCGACGTGCTCATCACTTTCTTTCTGTTCGCGATCACCGTGGTGATGTTGGCCGGTGCGGGATCGCTGCTGCACCAATGGCTGGGCGTGCCCGAGGTCTGGGGTAGCGTGATTGCAACCATCGCCACCGTGATCATCGTGTGCCTTGACGTGACCAGCGTGATCGCTTTCATCGGCGCGGTCACACCGTTCCTGATGTTCATGACCATCGTGGTCGCGGGCTATGTGCTGATGACGCCGCACCCCGACCACGCCGCGCTGCAGGTCGCTGCCGAAACGCAGCCCAAGGGTGCAAGCCATTGGTTGGTCGCGGCGCTGCTTTATGTGTCGTACAACACCGTGGCGGGCATGCCGTTTCTCGTGATCATGGGCGGCCAGGCCAGCTCGCGCAAGGTGGCACTGTGGGGCGGTGTTCTGGGCGGTCTGCTGCTCAGCGTGTTGATGCTGTTGATCGCTGCGGCCATGTATCTGCGCATGGACACCATCGGCGGTCTGTCGATGCCCATGCTGTCGATCGCCACACAGATCTCGCCGTGGCTGGGTCACCTGATGTCGCTGGTCATCTTCGGCATGATTCTGAACACGGCGGTCGGCATGCTTTACGCCTTCATGGCGCGCATCGTTCCGGCGGGCACGCGCCAGTTCCGCATCGGCACGGCGGTGGCGGGCGTGGTCGCGCTGGGTGGCAGCTTCGTAGGCTTCATCACGCTGGTGGGCATGGTCTATCCGGTCTACGGATACATCGGCTTCGTGCTGATGGCGCTGGGCCTTATCGGCTGGCTGCGCATGTCGCGCAAGCGCACGCCCGAGGTGCTGACCGCCCGCCGCTGAACGGGGTACGCGCGCCGGACTGGTGGCGTCTGCTTCTTTAGAATGGCGCGCATGACTCGCCCCGTAAAGAAAACCACCGCCAACAAGGTACTCGCAGAAGTACTGCCCGGGGCTCGCGCCGCCAATGCCAATGTGGCTGCAGCTGCACCGCCCGCAGGCAAGCATGAGGTGGGCCTCAAGATCCGCAAGGCCCGCAAGGAGCGTGGCCTCACACTGCAGCAGGTGGCGGCCAGCAGCGGCCTTGCGGTGTCCACCATCTCCAAGGCCGAGCGCGGCCAGATCGCGCTGAGTTATGAAAAGGTGCTGCAGCTCGGCTCCGCGCTCGACATCGACATGACCCGCCTTTTCATGGCGGGCGACGTCTCCGCCGCCGATATCGAAGGCGATGGCGAACACCCCACGGTCGTGAAGGACCGCTTTGCGGACGTGCAGCGCTACGAGACCGATCAGTACGAGTACAGCGTGCTCTGCGGCGCTTATCCGGCCAAGAAGATGCAGCCGTTGGTTGCGGTGATCAATGCACGCGAGGCGCGCGATTTTTCCGAAACCATCCGGCATCCGGGACAGGAGTTCGTGATGGTGCTCTCGGGACGCGTGCGCATCGTTTTTGAAAACGGCGAGACGGTGGAACTCGGCAAACACGAGGCCGCGTACTTCGACAGCGGCATCGGACACGTCTACGTGAGTCTCAGCAAACAGCCTGCGGAGGTCGTGTCAGTCTGCTGCTGAGTTGAAGCCGTTCAGTGGGCTTGTTTGCGAGCTTTCTTCGGCAGCAAAATCGCGGCCACACCCAGCAGCGGCAGGTACGCAATCGCGTGATACACGAAGTCGATGCTCGTGCGGTCTGCGAGCACGCCGAGCACTGCGGCACCCAGCCCGCCCATGCCGAACGCGAATCCGAAGAACATGCCCGAGACCATGCCCACTTTGCCGGGCATGAGTTCCTGCGCGTAGACCAGAATCGCCGAGAACGCGGAGGACAGCACGAGGCCGATGAGGATGGTGAGCGCGGTGGTCCAGAACAGGTTGGCGTGCGGCAGCATCAGCGCGAACGGAGCGACGCCGAGGATCGAGAACCAGATCACCGGTTTGCGGCCGATGCGGTCGCCGATGGGGCCGCCGAGCACCGTGCCCACGGCCGATGCGAACAGGAAATAGAACAGGTGCATCTGCGCGCTCTGCACCGAGAGGCCGAATTTCTCGATCACGTAGAAGGTGTAGAAGCTGCTCAGGCCCGCGATGTAGAAGTACTTGGAGAAGATCAGCACCAGCAGCACGGCGATGGCCCAGATCACCACGTTGCGTGGGTACGGCGCGGCGACGGCTGCGGGCGCCTTGCGCTTGGCGTTGGCGAGGTGGTGCGTTGCATACCAGCGGCTGACCTTGGTGAGCACGAAGATGCCCACAAGCGCCGCGAGCGCGAACCAGGCCACGCTGCGCTGGCCGAACGGCACGATCACCAGCGCCGCGAGCAGCGGGCCGATGGCCGTGCCCGCGTTGCCGCCGACCTGGAACACAGACTGCGCGAGTCCGTGCTGCCCACCCGATGCGAGCCGCGCGATGCGCGAGGATTCAGGATGGAAGATCGACGAGCCCACGCCGACGAAGGCGGCAGCCAACAGCACCATGCCGAAGCTCGGTGCGAAGGCGAGCAGGACCAGCCCGATGAGCGTGGACATCATGCCGAAGGGCAGTGAATACGGAAGCGGCTTCTTGTCGGTGAACAGGCCCACCAGCGGCTGCAGCAACGAGGCGGTGAGCTGGTAGGTCAGCGTGATCAGGCCAATCTGCATGAACGAGAGCGAGAACTCGCCCTTGAGGATCGGGTACATCGCGAGGATCAGCGACTGCATCATGTCGTTGACCATATGGGCGCCGCTGATCGAGGCGAGCACGCCGAACGCGGGCTTGGCTTTTTGCTGCTGCTGCGGTTGCTGGAGCGGTGATGCGGTGGAGCCCGCGTCCAACATGGCGGCGGTGGAGGTTGTTGTCATGGTGTTGTGTCGGCGATGGCAGGCGAAAACGAAATGGTTTTGCGATTATTCGGGGATACTGGTGCGCCTGTCTCACGCCAATCAGTCATAAAGCTTCGCAAAAAGGACATGAGCACCATTCATCACCCCAAGCCGCTGCCCGAGTCTCTGAAGGAGATCGAGGCCCTGTCCGCGCCCATCAACTGCCGCGTCACCGACTACCCGGCGGGCTGGTACATCGCGCCGCATGCGCACAACAAGCACCAGCTCATCTACGCGGTGCGTGGCGTGATGGTGGTGAAGACCGAGAGCGGGCAATGGGTGGTGCCGCCCACGCGCGCCATCTGGGTGCTGTCGGGCGTGCTGCACGAGATTCGCTGCGTGGGCGAGGTGCACATGCGCAGCCTGCTGGTGCGCCCCGACGCGGGACCGAGGTTGCTCGACGCGACGCAGGCGGTGGGCATCTCGCCGCTGCTGCGCGAGCTGATCCGCGCGGCGCAGGACGTGCCGCAGCCCTACCAGCCGGGCACGCGCGACGGACGGCTCATGCGGCTGATCCTCGACGAACTGCGCGCGCTGCCCGTGCTGCCGCTGCACCTGCACATGCCGACCGACGCGCGCCTCGCGCAAATCTGCGAGCACCTGCAGCGCCGGCTCGATGATTCCTCCACCATGACCGACTGGGCCGAGCGCCTTGGCATCGATGTGAAAACCATCCAGCGGCTCTTCAACAAGGAGACCGGCATGACCTTCGGCCAGTGGCGGCAGCAGGCGCGGCTGCTGCACGCGCTGGAGCTGTTGGCCACGGGGCAGAAGGTGATCGACGTGGCGCTGGCACTCGGCTACGACAGTCCGAGCGCGTTCGCCACCATGTTCCGCAAGCAGTTCGGGCAGACGCCGAGCCAGTTCTTCTCGGAGGGTTGAGGGCGTGCGGCGGACCGCGCCGCGTAGGCCAGTGCCATCGAGTCGTGGTAGGCTAAGTCTATTGAAAAATACGGCCAATTGACATCATGGGATCTCCGAGCATTCTGAGTACCTTGTGGCAGGCGCTTCCCGAAGCGGTGGTGCACTTTCTGGGGCGCAAGGCCACGCATGCCGACTGGGAGCGGCATCTGCGACGGCATCCGGTGGCTGAGTTGCAGCCCAACTGGCAGGTGCTGAGCGAGGGCGCATCGCAGGACATGAGCGAGTGGGGGCTGCAGAGCGTCACGCTGCATACCGAGGTCGACCATGATTCCGCATGGGCTGGCCCGTGGCCCGAGGGGCTGCCCGGTGCCAAGGCGAATCTCGCCATGGCGAACCAGTTCTTCGGCGAGCCGCTGATTCAGGACCGCACCATCGCGCTCTACCAGATCCAGAGTCCGCACGACCATGGCTGGGTGGCGCAGTGCCTGTTCGACGAACGCGGCCGGCTGAAAAGCCTGACGCTCGTGAAGATGCACGAGTGGCTACCGCTCGCAGAGCGTGCCGCCGAGGGCGCGGTTGCTTCTGCGGTTGGTGAGGCTGCGTTGCGCGCCGCCGCTGGTACCCGCGCGCGCCGCGCGGGCTGGTACGAGGCCACGTTGCCCACTTCGCACCCCATGCAGAAATACTTCGCGAATTCCGAGGCGCGGCTGGTCTTTCGCAACGAGACCGAACTGTTCCCCACGCTTGGCGTCACCCCCAAGGCGGACGAGGCGTTGGTCGAATGGGTCTGGATCCGCGCGGAATAGCGCCACGCGAGGCCGACGTGACCGCAAAACCGAAGCCCAAGCGCGAGTCGTCCAGCTACAGCATCGTGCGCGTGGATACGGTCAACGCCCGGGGCATTCCGGTGCATCTGTGGACCACGAGCATCAAGCGCCAGGGCGTGGACATCGTGCGCCATTTCTACGACGGCGTGTACGGCGACAAGCCCTCCGCACTGCTGATGGCCGAGGCCTACCGCGACGCCGCGATGCGCCTGTTCCCGCCGCGCACGCAGCGCGAGCAGAGCATGAAAGTGCGCTCGTCCAACACCTCGGGCACCTCCGGCGTTCAGGCCCTCCACAAGAACGGCAAGCTCGTCGCTTGGCTGGCGACGCTGAGCATCGGCCGGGACAAGCCGAGGCGGCGCTATTTCTCCGTCAAGGACCACGGCGAAGAGCGCGCGCAGCAACTGGCGATTGCTGCGCGCGAAGAGCTGCTGCGGGAGTATCCCGACAGCTTCGCGACCGTACATCCAGACGCTACCGCCAGCGCCAACGCACACTTCGCACATCTGGTGGCCGCGCAGCGCATTGCCCGCGACGAGGTCGCCCCCGCGCTCGATGCCGACGAGCTGAAACGTCGACTCGAATGGCTCAACGCGTGGTTCGATGCGCTCAAGCCGCGCCATGTCCACGTGCGCATCAGTACCTATACGCAGCAGCAGCGCGGGCACGACGCGATCCTCGCCATCATCAGCAACGGTGGCCCGCCCTCGCAGCTCAAGCGCAAGACATGGTCGCTGCTGCACGCGAGCTGGCAGGACCGGCAGGTCGAGGTCTGGAGCTTCATCCAGAGCAGCCTGAAGGAGCTGATGGGCGCAGCCTATGTGCACGAATTCCAGCGCCTCTTCGAGCGCCACTTTCTGGCCAGCGACGTGCAGACCGGCTTTCTCGTGCGCCACCGGCTGGACGACCCGGCCAGCGACTATCTGCGCAGCTCCCCGCCTGCAGAGCTGCAGCCCATGCTGCAGGGCTTCAGCGTGCCGCGACTGCCACCGTTACAGACCGTTTCGTCTGCGGACTGACGCAATTTTGCGCGTCTGTCATATATTCACGCTATTGTTCAAGTGCTATTGATACGTTTTTGATGACGGGTGCCTTGGCTGTTCCGGCCGCGCCGCTCGTGACGCTCACGGCCATTGCGGCCAGCGACCAAGGGAAGCTCTTTCATGGCGAATCGCACCTTCATCGCCCACAGTCCACTGGGCGATCAACTGGAGTTCCGCTCGCTGGAGGGAAGCGAGCAGATCTCCCGTCTGTTTGAGTACCGCGTGCGGCTGATCAGCAAGAGTTCGTCGATCGGCGCCAAAAGCCTGCTCGGCAAGGACATGAGCATCGAGATCGACCTCACCACCAAGCTCGGAGGTGGCGGCAAGCGTTTTCTCTCGGGCCAGGTGACCCAGTTCACCTACATCGGCCGGGACGGCGACTACTTCAGCTACGAAGCCGTGCTGCGCCCCTGGTTGTGGCACGCGACACGGCGCTCGGACTACAAGATTTTCCAGTTCAAGAAGGTGCCCGACATCATCAAGGAAGTGCTCGGTCCCTACGGCTTCACCATCGACGACAAGCTCTCGGGCCACTACCGCAGCTGGGACTACATGGTGCAGTACGGCGAGACGGATTTCAATTTCGTCTCGCGCCTGCTCGAGCTTGAGGGCGGCTACTTCTTCTTTGAACACAGCCAGGGTAGCCACAAGCTCGTGCTCGCCGACGACATCGGCAGCCACAGCCCGCTGCCGAGCGGCCCCACGACCATTCCCTACTACCCCGGCGAGCGCGCAGCCCATGTGCACGATGAAGATTTCATCGACGGCTGGAGCTTCGCCGAAGACATCGCGTCGGGCCACTTCGCAAGCGATGATTACGACTTCGAAAAACCCAAGGCACTGCTCGAAACCAAGCAGCAGCAACCCGCAGGCCACACTGAAGACAGCCGCGAACTCTACGACTGGCCCGGCGGTTACACCGACACAGGCGATGGCGAGAACTACGCCCGCGTGCGCATCGAACAGCAGAAGGCCCAGCGCGAACAGGCGCAGGGCGAAGGCAATGCGCGCAACATCGCACCGGGCTATCTGTTCACGCTCTCCAAGTATCTCCGTGACGATCAGAACAAAGAGTATCTGATCGAATCGGCGTACTACCGTTTCGAAGAAAACGTGCGCCGAAGTGACGGCGCGGGCGGTTCAGGTGCAGGCAAACGCGCAGGCGCCGACAGCCCGACGACCTATCGCATCAGCTTCAACGTGGTGCCCAAGACCGTCCCCTATCGCAGCCAGCGCACGACGCCCAAGCCACACACCACAGGCCCGCAAACCGCAGTTGTCACCGGCCCTGGTGGCGAAGAAATCTACACCGATAAATACGGCCGCGTGAAGGTGCAGTTCCACTGGGACCGCTACGGCAAGAATGACGAAAACTCCAGCTGCTGGATACGCGTGAGCCAGACCTGGGCGGGCAGCAACTATGGATCGATGCACATCCCTCGCATCGGCCAGGAAGTCATCGTCGATTTTCTCAACGGCGACCCGGACTATCCCATCATCACCGGCCGCGTATACAACGCCATGCAGATGCCGCCCTGGGACCTGCCGGCCAACAAGACGCAGTCGGGCATCAAGACCCATTCGAGCCTGGGCGGAGCCGGTGGCGACGGTATGAAGAATGGTGCGGGCGACGCCAACGCGATTCGCTTTGAGGACAAAAAGGGGGCAGAACAACTCTGGTTGCATGCCCAGAAAGACCAACTCACCGAGGTCGAGAATGACGAGGAAAAGTGGGTAGGCAACGACCGCCGCAAAACCATTGATCGCGACGAGTTCAACACCATCCACCGCGACCGCACGGAGATCGTGGATCGCAACGAAAAGATCAATGTGCATGGGTGGCGAACGGAAGAGGTAGATCTGGATGAGACGCTGACCGTGCACAAGAGCCGCGATCGCACCGTGGACCTGAGCGAGAAGGTCTCCATCGGCATAAACCGCAACAAGAGCATCGGCATGATCGAGAACGTCACGATCGGCCTGCTCAAGACCCAGAGCATCGGCATCGCCTACATGCAGAACGTGGGCGTGGCCAAGATGACCAACGTTGGCGTCGCATGGAACACCAATGTCGGCGTCACGATGATCACGAACGTCGGCTTCACGATGAACACCACAGTTGGCCAGAACAAGTCTCTGAGCGTCGGTAACAACGAGACCATTGCCATCGGCGATACCAAAGCGTCCACGGTTGGGAAGCTCTACACACTGACGGTGGGCGGGGGGGGCGGATCTGGAGGAGGCGGTGGCGGTGCTTCACCGCCGGGAGCGATGAATATCGTTGCGCCGGGTCCTTCATCGGGCGGTGGGGGTGGCGGAGGCGGTTCCGCGTCGAACATCACGATGGATGGGAAGAGCATTACTTTGACTGTCGGGAAGTCTTCTTTGAAGTTGGAGGAAGACGGAACGATCAGCATCAACGGCCATGATTTCTACACCAATATGACCGGGGAGAAGCAGGTCAAGGTGGATGGCAACATCACCATGAAGGGAGCAAAGATCCTTGAAAACTAAAGCCATTGCGCAACAGGAAAACGGGGCTGGAGTGGGGCACAAGTCATCTTCAATAGATGAACTACTCTCCAAAGGAGTCTCATCCGAGCGTACAAATAGTCACCAGCCTTCTGCTGGTGGAATTCAGCTGGGCACACTTCTATCTGTAGATCAGCTTGGAAGACCGCTCGTGGCTTTTGGGGCGTCATCGAGCACCATTGCTGCACGCACTTTGGTCGCGGTGTCAAAGGCGGACTATGGTCGAGATGTAGTGCTTGGATTTGAGTCTGGAGAAGAAAGCTTCCCTATTATTTTGGGATTGATACAGCAGCCTCAAGCTGAGATGGCTGTACGTGGTCAGTGTGTCACGGTAGAAACTGATGACGGGCGGGTCATTGTTCAGGCGAAAGACGAATTGGAGCTTCGTTGTGGAGAGGCTGCCATCCTGCTGCAAGCGGACGGCCGAATCATGTTGCGCGGCCAATACATCACCAGCCATGCGGAAGCAGGACAGCGAATCCGTGGCGGTTCGGTGCAGATCAATTGAGGGTGCGCCCAAATGGAGTTCGTGTGCTCGTCTAAAACTCTACGCTCTGACTATTTCATCGCCTTGGACACTTCTGGGTGCGAGCATTTGGTGGTGATCGCCAAGGCAAGTTGGAACATCCCAAAACCCGGACAACGACCACGTCCTTTGCATCCGACCCCCTTTTGTGATTCGGATGAGTATTTTGGTGTGCCAGGGGAATCCGCGATTCGCTATGGGGACGATCATGTGCGCTACAAATCTCGGTGCGATGTCATCTTCGATGCGTGCGCGCATGCACCAGAGTGCACACCGGTCAAAGAGCTGACAGTAGGAATTCGGGTTGGCGCTAGTCAAAAAGTTATTCGTGTATTCGGAAACAGGATTTGGCGTAGCGGAATATCGGGGTTTAGTTTTTCCGATCCCGAACCTTTTGAAAGAATGCCGCTTCATTTTGGGCATGCATTTGGAGGTGTCAGATACTTCGAGCGAAATGGTGCAACGCATGCGGAGGCTCAATTATCCAATCCGGCTGGCATCGGGTGGGCTGGACCAGCCACCATCGGGGTGATTGACGGTACTCCCGCCGCGAATCTTGAAAACATCAATGAGCGGATCGCTTTTCCTGATGAAAAATATGCCCCAATCGCATTGAGTGCACTGGGCAGACATTGGCTGCCACGTGCTCAATATGCTGGAACCTTTGATGAAAAATGGAGAAAAGAGCAAGCTCCATTTTTGCCTGAAGACTTTGACGAACAGTTTCATCAATGTGCCCCTCTTGATCAACAAATTCCTTACCCCCAAGGGGGCGAAATTGTGCAATTGGTGCATCTGTCGAGAGAATTTTCAAATCTCAAATTTCAACTACCAATGATGAATCACATGAAGATTCATGTGTTGAGATCTGACTTGAGTGCCGAGACGCTTCAAGCTGTGGCTGATACTCTATTTTTCGAGGTTGAATTGCAGCGTTTTTCAGTAGTATGGCGGGCAAGCACACCAATACGTAGACGAATTCAGGAGTTCACTACTGTAGTGGTTGGTAGTATGGATCCACACTGGTGGAAAATGAAGCGATTAGGGGTGGATACTATGGCCAACTGCGTTGGCTGTCGGTCGTGAGAGGAATCGGTATGAGTATAAAAATCAACGATTCTTCATTTCCAATAAGGCCGAGGCCAATGCCAATGCGTATTGCCGCCAGTGGCGTCTGCTGTTCTGTCGGAAATACTGCCGAATCAGCCATCGCAGCAATTCGTGCGAGGTTAAATCATTTTCGGGAAACTCAGTTCATTGATCATGCTGGAGAACCGATCTGCGGGGCATCTATTTACGGAACAAATGAATGGGGATCCCGTAGGCTTCAATTCATGTATGGGAATGCCATTGGTGAGTGCGTTTCCCAACTTCAGGTGGCAGATCTTGGCGAGGTTCCCATATTGCTTATTGGATCAGAGGATGAGCGCGGTTCAAGGTTTGATTCGGATCTTCAATTAATGCTACGTCAGCATTTGCGCGATGGTGAATTTTATTCAAAATCTGGACGTGCATCGCTTGGCAAGGCGGGCATTGGTGTAGCACTTCACAATGCGGCTGAGTTATTTCGAACATCGACGCCACCCCCCTATGTGATCGTAGTGGGAGTTGACAGCTATTTGGATGCCGCCTCCATTTCCCATCATTTAATGCATGAGCGTATCCGGTGCTCGACAAATTCAGATGGCTTTATTCCGGGGGAGGCCGCCGCCGCAGTTGCCTTGACTACAGCCGCGCCGAAAAATGGTGAGCCATCCTTGTGGATCGAAGGATGGGGTGAGGCAATAGAGGTGGCAAGCCCAATCAATGGAAAACCGCTTCTCGCCAAAGGGCTTGCACAGGCAATGAGGAATGCCATTGAAAGCGCTGGAAGAACCCCGGACGATTATATTTTTCATGCCAGTGGTGTAAATGGAGAGCAGTGGTACTTCAAAGAGGCAGCTTTGGCGATGGACCGGGTCATGACTTCAAAAATGGAAGAATTTCCACATCGTTTGGTTTGTCAATCGGTTGGAGAAATAGGTGCCGCCTGCGGCCCGCTGACTCTTGCGTGGGTTGGTCGTGAAATGCAGCCTGACGAACTACTGGGGCCTAGTGGGTTGTTGCATTTTGCAAACGACAACGGGTTGCGCACAGCCATCGCAGTGCAATACAGATGAAGGAGGCGGATTGTGGCCACGCATGTATACGCAAATGATGAGGAAATTGCCTGTCGAGCAACGGAGGGAGTCGCCCAGACGGCTTTTCCTGACCCATGCTGGAGTCCTCCACCACCGAGCGCAGGCCCGATCGTTATCCCATATGGAAATACCGCATTCGCTCGCGATATTACCAATGGAACCAGAACTGTTTTCATCAAGGGAAAAACAGTTGCTATTGAGGACAAGGCCTATTTCTCAACAAGCACGGGAAATGAGCCTGCTACATATGCTTTTCAGAAAGGCTTGAGGACGCGAGTTATAAAAGGCAAGGCCTATTTTCGCTCATGGTCTCAAGATGTCATTTTTGAAGGGCTGGGCGTGGCAAGGCACACGGATAACGTCAGCCACAATCATGGCTCCATGCCGTCCAATACGCCAATTTTTCCATACGTTTCGCGTGGATGGTTTAGTCACGACTGCAAAAATGAA
The DNA here is from genome assembly GCF_011305995.1 of Diaphorobacter sp. HDW4A. Classification (GTDB taxonomy): domain Bacteria; phylum Pseudomonadota; class Gammaproteobacteria; order Burkholderiales; family Burkholderiaceae_C; genus Diaphorobacter_A. The sequence continues at coordinate 5,307,057 of NZ_CP049910.1, forward strand.
GAAAAGAAGATAGAACGCGCTTGTCAGCCAGATCGTGAGCATTCCGATACCAAAAAAGAGTTGAGAAAAAAGAGCAAGCTCTCTCAGCTACTGGATAAATTGAAGGGGAAAAAGGGCCGTAGAGATGCAAATGGCTGGCATTGGACTGATGACCATTGTGCAGGGCTTGAGGTACCGATAGCAGATCCAAGTCAGGCGCTTGCATACATCGACAAGTTATCTGAGCTTGCGGCTATATTGCCACAAGAACTCAATGTGATAAATATAGTTGAGCCGATACTTAAGGACCTGGTCATCAATGCTGCAACAAAGGCGGCAGCAAAAGTGGCGGCAAAAGCGGCAGTGAAGCAATTGGCGGGTTCATCTGTGCCGCTTGCTGGAAACATTGCCATGGGAATATGGTCTGCTGTAGATGTGGCTATCGCTGTAGGTGATGTGAAAGAGATCAAGGCCGCTGCGTCGGAAGCCCTTGAGCAGATAGAAGTACTTAAGCAGAAGGCTGAAAGACTCAAAAACATATCGAAAGACTTCGAGGATCTGAAGAATCTTTCTCCTGAGGAGAAGTTGAAAAAGGCGCAGGAGTTAGCTACGGAAACGCAAGATGCATTGGCTACGCTCAATGCCTGCGTTCGTGCGAGAAAATGCAATCTTGTTCCATATAAAAATGATGGTGTCGGAAATCCTTTACATACAAAGGGGCAGTCAAAAGTCGAATCGGCAGATAAAGGTGGGTGCTGCAATGGGCAAACGGGGCATCATCTAATATATGGGGCGATGGCCAAGGATAAATCTAGTTGCCCCAACTATGATCACAATGTCGCTCCTACTGTATGCGTAGAGGGAACCAGCCAACACTTTGGTAGCCATAAACGTGTACATGATGATATGGATGCAATTGTTCGGGGCATGGCTACGCGTGGAAAAGTGGCATCTGATGGCACTATGAGTGTGGAAGATGCTATTGAGGCAGCAGCAGCATCCCATGCTAGGGCATTTCCATTTTCAAAGTGCTCAAAAAAATGCATCAAGGCGCAGCTGGAGGCGTATTATCTACAAATGTGTCGTGGAGGGAGAATAAAGGCGGTGGATAAAAATGGCAAGACGGTTGAAACTGGTGGTTCCGGTGCAGATATTTAAAGGGTGGATCCGCAATGAGTTTTTTGATTGAATCCATTTGGAAGGAATATTTCAAAAAATGGAATATTACCGACTGCGCCGTTCGGGATGCTGGTGCCGTTTATTTATGTTTGCGGGAGAAGGTCAATGCTGAAAAGGCTTCGCTATCATGGGATCATGATATTCGAAGCCAGTTGTTTGTGCTTGATGTACTGTCAAAAATTGGAGATAGATTTGGCTCGACTATCCTGGAGGGATTCAGTAAGCCGATGCTGGGAGTGTGTACCAAACCATTGCGACAAGGCATGGTGGTGTCGCAAAATCATGATGGTCAAGTTAATTTAATGGGTGGAGGCGTTCACTCGTCAGAAGAATTCATTGATCGAGGTGGTATTCCAGCAACGCGAAGGGTGAAATGTATTAACGAATTTGCTTACTCGATTGGCGATTTCCATAATATCTACAAAAGAGATGGTGTGGGTTTGTGGGTGAAATTGCAAGGATTTCCAATGTTGGAGGCGTCAATATCGCAGGGATTCAAGGATATGGATGCCTTCTCGGAATCAGATATGTATGCGGTCGGCGGAGATGGTGATGTATGGCGCTTTGATGGTACTCGTTGGCAGCAGCAAGGATTTCCGAGCAACTTGCAACTCGCTACTGTAACGTGTGCGGGAGATGGGTACGTATATATTTCTGGCGAGGGTGGTAGTCTCTGGCGGGGTAGGGAGTCCAATTGGGAACTGATTTACAAGGGCAGTGCGAGCATCATGTGGAATGATGTTCTCTGGTTTGAGAACAGGCTTTGGCTTGCTTCAGATTACCAGCTCCGCGTTTGGAATGGAAAGGAAATGATATCGCCCACTTTGGATGAAATGCCAGATGGAAAAAAAGTACCTGTTTATGGCCACATGGATGCACGTGATGGTTTGTTGGTTGTGGCGAGTCCCTCGGTCGTTATGTCTTACGACGGGCGGGAGTGGAGAACTCTTGTTTCTCCATATTGATCAAATAAAATGACTGTATCATCAGCCACCCATATTGCAGGGACAAAAGATTTCGATCTTTTGATGATTCCTCCATTGGTTGAGCGACACGTGGGGGATGCGGTGTTTTATTGGCAACAACATGATAAATCGACGCATTCGCCTTTGATGACCCTGAGGGATTTGAAGCACTTTGATCGACTGCTTGACGCCAATCTTGATGGTATTGTCGTCGCAGGAAATCTGGGTTGGCAAATCGCCCTTGAGGCTCTGAAGCGCTGGAGAGGGCCTGGGGAAATGTTTGTTTGCACCTATGTGCTCCTTGCTTCTGAAGAACCATCAGTTGCGGAGCGCTTGGATGACATTACAAAGATCTTACTTGCAGATCCTCATCGGTTGATCAGGGGGATGGTTGGAGCGCTTCTTTGGGGGGCGATTGAAAAATCCGCGTCATTTGTTGACCAGTTTGGCGACTCGTGTAGTTCTCCGGTGCTGCAAGTCGTCGGTTGGAGGGCTATTGCGCGAGCTCCGGAGCTTCTTGATTCCAGCCGACTGAGCCGTGTGGAATGGCGTGCTCGTTTTCAGGGTTTGTTGCACCATGCTGACCCTTCTCTCAGGGCGGCCGCGTGCAGATCGGCCCATGTGTTCGAGGCCCAGAATTTGCTTGAAACGCTGCTGCAAGACGGCAATGACTCAGTAGCCGCAGAAGCGGCAATTGCGTGTCTGCAGATGAATGTTGGTGAGAAACTGGCGAACGTTCGTGTTTTATGGATCTCGTGCTGGAAGCTGTCTGATCAGCTGTCCTCATTGAAAGGCATTTTCAAAAATCGATCAGAGCACAGACTTGCCCGATGGATACGGCATCTTGCACTTGCAGTGCCACTTGGACAAAAAGACATTTCGAGATTGTTGGAAATTTTGCCCTCTCGTCTTGCTTTGTCGTTTGTTCTTCACCATGGGGATGCCAATTATTTGCGATGGGTTGTTTCTCAATTTGGTAAACCGGAAAGTGCAAGATTGGCTGGTTGGGTCTGGTCAAGCATGACCGGCTATGACCTCGAACAAAATGGTTTAGTACTTCCGGATCTTGAAAAAGACGGCGGAGCATCCAGTGTTACCGACGAGCTCGATCCGGGGCTGCCCATGCCTGCATTGCAAAGCATCGTAGCCTTTGGTACGAAGCCTGATTCCGATGTTGCCTTGTTTTGGGCTACCGGGCCATCGCACGAAACATTGGGTCAGATTTTATGGGATGCGCCTCAAGCGCTGAGATGGATTGCCATACAGCGCGCATCAGTGGCTACGCTCAAGCCTATTGCCCTTTCAATCAAATCCTCATTTTGGAAACAGCAATCCGAGATGGTTCGGCAATGGCCACAGGCTTTATCCGTCTTGAACTAGGTTCTATTTAATCGCAGGGATATTTGAAACTCATGTCGACTTCTTCATTAGACCCTTGGTCGGATGCAGTCACGATCAGCAATATTTTGTTTAAAACTACCAGCAAGTTAATGGTCGTCATTGGAGCCGAAGCTTGGTGCGAAAAATGCCAGTTACTCAAACCTGCTTTTGACGAACTTGCGTATCAAGCACCGCCACATGTGGTGATGTTGTGGCTCGATCTGGAAGAGCATGTGGAATTTCTCGGCGACTACATTCCCGAAACATTGCCGGAACTGTGCATTTACCAGCGTGGTGTGTTGGTCAGAAAAGTGACATTGAACGACACGGAGCAATCATTGCATGAGGCGCTGACTGGAGCACACGATGCGAAGTCACCCGTTGGTGAAGATCCAGGAATATTTGCGAGGCTTGTGCGGCAAGATTGGGCGCAGTCGTCTGCAAGATAAAGGCAGGAGTTGGCGGGGCTAGATCAAGCAACTTGCTCGGGGGCATGATGATGGGAAGGGGCGACTCTGTCATTGTGTCCACAGATGTGCGAAAGAAAAGGCGGCCTGAAAGCCGCCTTGTTCTTTTGAATTATGCCGAGCGGCAGATTAAGGATAAAGCCCACGCATCTCGCGCGCATGCAGAATCCGCTTGCAGGCCACGATAAAGGTCGCGGTGCGCAGTGTCACCTTGTGTTCCTGCGCGACGGCCCAGATGCCTGCGAAGGCTTCTTGCATGATGCGCACGAGGCGGGCGTTGATTTCGTCTTCGCTCCAGAAGAAGCTCGAGAAGTCCTGCACCCATTCGAAGTACGAGACCGTCACGCCGCCGGCGTTGGCGATCACGTCGGGGAGGACGAGGACGCCCTTGTCGGTGAGGATGTCGTCGGCTTCGGGGGTGGTCGGGCCGTTGGCGCCTTCGATCACGAGCTTGGCCTTGATCTTGCCTGCGTTGTCCTTGGTGATCTGGCTTTCGAGTGCCGCAGGAATCAGGATGTCGCAGTTCACGCCCCAGAAGGCGCTGTCTTCCATTTTCTCCGCGCCTGCAAAGCCGCCCACGCCGCCCTTCTTGGAGACATGTTCGAGCAAGGCAATCACGTCCATACCCTTGGCATTGTGGATGGTGCCGGTGTGGTCCTGCACAGCGACGACGAGGGCGCCCGCTTCTGCGAACAGCTTGCCGGCTGTGCCCCCCACGTTGCCGAAGCCCTGCACTGCAACTTTCGCGCCTTGCACCGTCAGGCCCGAGAGCTTGGCGGCTTCCATGCCGACAGTGAACACGCCACGGCCGGTGGCTTCCACGCGGCCGAGTGAGCCGCCCAGGTCGACGGGCTTGCCGGTGACGACGCCGGTGGCGGTGGCGCCGGTGTTCATCGAGTAGGTGTCCATCATCCAGGCCATGATCTGGCCGTTGGTGTTGACGTCGGGCGCGGGGATGTCCTTGGAGGGGCCGATCATCATGCCGATTTCGCTGGTGTAGCGGCGTGTGAGGCGCTCCAGTTCAGGCATCGAGAGCTTGCGTGGATCGACGCGGATGCCGCCCTTGGCACCGCCGTAGGGCACGTTGACGGCGGCGTTCTTCACGCTCATCCATGCGGACAGCGCCATCACTTCGGAGAGCGTGACGTCCTGGTGGAAGCGCACGCCGCCCTTGCCGGGGCCACGGCTCAGGTTGTGTTGCACGCGGTAGCCTTCGAAGTGGGCGATGGTGCCGTTGTCCAGCTCGATCGGCACGTCAACGATCAGAATGCGCTTGGGGCGTTTGAGCGTTTCCACCCAGCGGGCCAGATCGCCGAGGTAGGGTGTCACGCGGTCCACCTGTTGCAAGTAGTTGCCCCAGGGCCCGAGGTGATCGGCGTTCAGGTAGGACGGAAGCGGATGGGAAGCCACAGAGGTGTCTTTGGATTTGGACATTGGGTTTGCCTTGCGTGATGGGTTAATGGGTCACGACGGAACGCACTGTATTCCTGCCAATTTATCCTGTCCAAGGCCGCTCTGTATCGTTGTTATGCTTTGGACGCATAACCCTGTCGTGACGCGGTAGAGCGTGTTTACGATCTCAGCGAGAGGCTTTCAGGATGCGGGTCGGGATGGGCTGCAAGGCGCAAATCCTCGCAATAGCTCGTGCTATTGCGAGGATTTGCAACGCAGCAGACCGCCCGAGGCCGCGCCTGCAAGACCGCGTGGAGATCGTAAACACGCTTTTAGGGGTTCATTCCACCTTGAACTTCGTCAATTGTGGATCGCCTTCGGGAAACTTCAGCTTGAGGTTTTCCAGCACTGCGCGGGTGATCGTGGCGATCATCAGATTGCGGTGCGTCTTCGAATCTGCGGGCACGATGGTCCAGGGTGCCCAGAGCGTGTGTGTGGCCGGCAGCAGTTGTTCATAGGCCTGCTGGTACTGGTCCCACTGCTTGCGCACCTCGATGTCGCCCATCTCGAATTTCCAGTGCTTGGCCGGGTCGTCCAGCCGCTCCTGCAGGCGCTGGCGCTGCTCGTCCTTGCTGATGTGCAGCATGAACTTGAGGATCACCGTGCCGGTGTCGGTGAGCAGTTTTTCGAACTGGTTGATGTGCTCGTAGCGCTGCTGTTGCTGCTCGGGGGGGATCCATTGGTTGACTACGGGTACGAGCACGTCTTCGTACTGGCTGCGGTTGAAGATCACGATCTCGCCCGCTCCGGGCACTTGGCTGTGGATGCGCCAGAGGTAGTCATGCGACTTCTCGATTTCGGTGGGTGCCTTCCAACTCACTGAGCGCACGCCCAGTGGGCTCATCTCGCCGAACACGCCACGCGCTGTTCCGTCCTTGCCTGAGGTGTCCATGCCCTGCAGGATGACGAGCAGCTTGAAGCGGCGGTCGGCATAGAACACCTGCTGCAGCGGATCGAGTTGCTCGGCGATCTGTTCGATCAGCACTTTGTTCTCGGACTTGTCGCCCTTGGCGAAGGGCTTGGCTGCAGGGTCGAAGCTGGCGAGCGTGAACGCCGACTTGTCCTTGCCGTTGCTCTTTGGACTTTCTTTTGCCTCGGGCTGTCCACCGGGCTGCCATTTCTTCCACAGCTCGCGCGTGGCCTTGTCGTCGATGTCGAACGGGTTGCTGCTACTGGACTGCTGCTGGGCCATCGCGGTTCCTGAAGAAGAATGGGTTTGAAATGGCACCCAGTATGCGCGAGCGGTTGGGGCGCGCCTGTCGGATGTCACCGCCTCATCAGGCGCACCGCGAATGCGGCGAGCGACGCGGCCGTGGCCAGCGCCACCACGCCCGTCCATCCCCATTGCGCCATCGTTTGTGCGCCGAGTGCGGCGCCGCTCGACATGCCGATGAACACGCCGGTGAACAGCAGCGCGTTCAGGCGGCTGCGCGCATCGGGGTCGATGCCGTAGACGATGGTCTGGTGTGCGACGAGCGATGCCTGCACGCCGAAGTCGAAACCCACGGCGCTTGCGAGCAGCAACGCCAGTTGCGCATGCGGCGGCAGGAAGGGCGCAAGGAACATCAGCGCGAACGACACAGCAGCAATCGCTGCGCCGAGGCGGGTGACGGTCTCCGGCCCGCGCTTGTCGGCGATGCGGCCTGCGAGCGGTGCGGCCAGCGCACCCGCGGCGCCGGCCAGTCCGAACGAGCCCGCCGCCGCGCTGCCCAGTTGGAACTGGCTGTGCAGCATCACTGCCAGCATCGACCAGAACGCGCTGAAACCGAGCGACAGCAGGCCTTGCGCGAGCATGGCGCGGCGCAGGTAGGCGTGCTTGCCCAGCAGCGTGAGCATCGAGCGCATCAGCGGGCCGTAGCCCGCCTGCGTGGTTGGTGCGAAACGCGGTAGGCCACGCCACAGCGACACGCCGATCAGCGCCACAGCCACGGCGGCCGCGAGGTAGACGCTGCGCCAGCCGAACCACTGCGCCACAAAGCCGCTCACCACGCGCGACAGCAGAATGCCCAGCAGCAGCCCGGTCATCACCATGCCGACGATGCGCCCGCGCTGCGCGGCCGGGGCGAGTGTGGCGGCGGCGGGCACCACGTCCTGCGTGACGGTGGCGGCCATGCCCACGGCCAGGCTGGCCGCGAGCAGTGCGCCGATACCGGGCGCCAAGCCGCTCGCGAGCAGGGCCAGCACTAGCAGCGCGGCCTTGATCAGGATGATGCTGCGGCGATCAAACCGGTCCCCGAGCGGCGCAAGGAGCAGGATGCCGAGTGCATAGCCGAGCTGGGTGAGTGTGGGTACCAGTCCGGTAAGGCGCTCGCTCGCCTGCAGATCGTCCACCAGCGTGCCGAGAATCGGCTGGCTGTAGTAGAGCGAGGCCACGCTGGTGCCTGCGGCCACGGCCAGCAGTAACAGCGTTTTGGAGCTGACGACGGGCGTCGAGGTGGACACAAGGGGGCGGGCAGCGGTTGTATTCATGTTTTGTATGACTGACATATCCAAGGCCTGTGAGTGAGGAAAGGCATTGGCGGATTGTCTTGGCTGAGAATGCCCATGTGTAGTAGGCTGCACCGCAGATTGGTTATACGCATCGCGCATGACAAACACCATTTCAAGCCCCTTTTTAAACGCTCAGCCACCCGGCTCGGATCGCATCGAGCTCCTCGCCAGCTTTGTGCGCATCGTGCAGGCGGGCAGCCTGTCGGCGGCGGCGCAGCAGCTCGGCACCAGCCAGCCGACGATGAGCCGACGTCTGCAGACGCTCGAGCGGCTGCTCGGCATCAAGCTGCTGCAGCGCTCGACGCACGGCATGCAGCTCACCGAGGACGGCGGGCGCTGCTTCGAGAACGCGCGCCAACTGATCGCGCAGTGGCATGAGATGGAGGCCGACCTGCGCGGCCCGCGCGACCAGCCGCGCGGCAATCTGCGGGTGATGGTGCCGCACGCCTTCGGGCAGGACCAGCTGGTGGCGCCGCTCGCCGCGTTCCTGCGCCGCTGCCCCGAGGTGAATGTCGAATGGATGCTCGATGATCGCTCGCCGAATTTTGTGGGCGAGGGCGTCGACTGCGCGATACACGTCGGGCCGCTGGAGGACATTACCGGTCTTTCGGTCGTCACCGTGCGTCTGGCCCACGTCCGCCGCATCGCTGTGGCCGCTCCCGTGCTGCTGGCGGGTGGGCGCGCAGACGTGCTGCAGTCGCCAGAGCAGCTTGAGGCGCTCCCCTGGCTCGCGCTCAGCACTTTCTACCGGCGTGAGCTGCGCTTCCAACGTGTGGACGATGCCGAGACCCGACAGTTGCTCACCATCACGCCGCGCCTCACCACAGACAACCTGTATGCCCTGCGCAGTGCGGCCCTTGCGGGGCTGGGCGCCTGCGTCGCCTCTGCGTGGATCGTGCATGACGACATCCGTGCAGGGCGCTTGGTGCCGCTCGCTCCTCATTGGGAAGTGGCGCCGCTGCCCGTCAGCATTCTTTATCCCTACGCGAGCTTCTATCCGGCGCGGCTCCGGCAGTTCGTAGATGCGATGAAGGCAGCAATTCCACACATTCCCGGCATGAGCAACTGATTTCAGTGGGACGCTCCGGTTGCTCACATCTTCCGGTTGCGTGACACTTGCGCGGGCAGATGCCCACCTCAGGGCAATGGAACTCGTTTTGCCCTGGTGTTACTCACTACGATGGCAATGGGAGGAAGAGCATGGCGAATATTCCGAAGACGTCGATTCGTGGCGAATCAGCGCTGCTTGCTGTGTTGCTTGCAGCGGTTAGTCTCGACAGCCGCGCTCAAACGATCACGACCGCTCCGCTGGCGGTCGCACCTGCGTCCGTCCCCGTTCCGGTGGACCATCCGCTGGCGCTGATCGCTTTGGTGCTCGGGCTGTGTGCTGCGGCGTTCTGGCTGTTACGGCGCATGGGCGTGTCGATGAGCACGTTGCGCAACGTGGCGCTCGGCGGCACCATGCTGGCGCTGGGCGCGACGGTCTTTTGGGGTGATGCGGTGCTTGCCCAGTTGCAAATGCTGCAGCGCCAGTTCACGCAGGCAGGCGGTGAAACGCTGAATGTGCCGGTGCAGCCTGTGGAAATGGCAGGTACTGTCGTGGGGTTCGTGTCGGTCGAATTCACCAACGCCTCCAATGTCACTCTGCAGATCAAAGGTATTACCCTACCGACCTGGGACATCTGCTTTGCCCAGGGCATTCCAGCCGCGTTGCCTGTCGCCAGCACGCCACCAGTGTCGGCACAGTGCGCATCGGGCAGCAACGTCGGCGCAGGCAAGACCTGCTGGGTCGATGTCGCCAAGCTGTGCGCCGAAGCGGCAGATGCAGTGACGGGTGCGGCGCCCACGGTGGTGATGGCCGATGCTGCAGCCGTCAATGAAGGCGAGAGCGTGTCGGGCAATGTGCTCGGCAATGATTCGGATGCGGACGGTCCGCTGCTGGTCGCGAGCTTTGTGTTCGACGGCGTGCGCCATCTCGCGGGGCAGAGCGCGAGCGTGGCCGGAAAGGGCGACTTCACACTGCAGGCAAATGGCGCGTTCACCTTCCTTGCGGCCAAGCCATTTCCAACGTCGACTATCCAGATGGGCTACACCACGCATACCGGTGTCGTTGGGGAGCTGACGGTGACGGTGAACCGCGCTCCGGTGACGTCGAACGTTTCTCTCGGCACGAATCAGAACGCGCCAGTGGGCGGCAACATCGCGGTCACCGATGCCGACGGCGATCTGCTGTCCTTTTCAATCTCGGGCTCTCCTGCCCATGGCACTGTGGTGCTGAATTCCGCAACCGGCAGCTTCACGTACACGCCGATTGCGGGGTATGCGGGAAGCGACGGCTTCTCCGTCACCGTGAGCGACGGCAAGGGCGGGGCGGTGGTGGTCGCGGTGATGATTGCCGTTACTGCGTCCAACATGGCACCGATGGCCAACGATGATACGGTGTCCACCGACGAATCCACGGCAGTGACCATCGCCGTGCGTTCCAACGACACCGATGCGGATGGCGATGCGCTGCAGGTGGCCGGTGTCACCCAAGGGGCGAATGGCTCAGTGGTGATTGACGCCGTCACCGGCAATCCTATCTACACACCGAATGCCGGCTTTGTGGGCAGTGATGCGTTCACCTACACCGTCTCGGATAGTCATGGCGGCACTTCGAGCGCTAGCGTGACGGTGATCGTGAATGCGGTAGTCAATGGGACACCCGTCGCGGTTGCGGACACTCTGTCCACGGTCATCAACACCGCCAAGACCGTTACCGTGGCCACACTGCTGGCCAACGACACCGATCCGGACAACGACGCGCTTACCATCACGGGCGTCAACAACCCGAGCCATGGAACGGTGTCCATTACTGGCAATGCGGTGACCTTCACGCCCGACGCGAACTTTGAAGGCGCGGCCTCTTTCCAGTATTCGATCAGTGACGGGAAGGGCGGCACGGCTATCGGCACGGTCACCGTGCACGTGGATTCAGGCAGCGCCACTGCGCCGTCGCTCGTCGTGATGAGGAGCCTGGTTGCCAATGCCCACGGCACCGGCGGCGTCTCCGTCGCGTTTCCCATCATCACCAGACTGGTCGATACGGACGGCTCCGAGACGCTGACCGCCAAGGTCAGCAACGTGCCGACGGGTCTCACGTTTAACGCAGGCACCAATCTGGGCGGCGGAGTGTGGCAGTTCACTCAAGCGGATCTGCCCAATCTCAAGCTGAATCTGCCGGGCAGCTATACCACGCTTGCCACCCATCTCACCGTGCAGGTGACCGCCACGGAAACCGTCACCGGGGTCACGGCGTTCGTCTCGAACGTGGTGACCTTGAAGGCGGCATACACGACGTTGGATGTCACCACGACAACGTCCGGCAGCTATACCGGCAACTCAGCAAGCGAGCACATCCAGGGCGGCTCGGGGGACAATGTCATCAACGCTGGCAGCGGCAACAATATCGTCAACGGGGATGCAGGCAACGACACACTCACGGCGGGGACCGGCTCGGATGTGATCAACGGCGGAGCGGGCAATGATGTCATCAACGGCGGCAGCGGCGCCGACGTGATCATTGGCGGGCTGGGCAACGACACGCTCAAGGGCGGGGACGCAGGCGAAAGCTTCGTGGATGTGTTCGTCTGGCAACTGGGCGACCAGGGCACCGCAGGTTCACCGGCCGTGGACACCATCCAGAATTTCAATGTGACTGCCGCCGGCAGCAATACGGCCGGGGGCGACGTGCTGGATCTGCGCCAGCTCCTGCAAGGCGAGAGCGTCGGCCCGTTGAATAGCGCGGGCAATCTGGCCGACTATCTGCACTTCGAGGTGTCGGGCGGCAACACCATCCTCCACATCAGCCATACCGGTGGCTTCGGCGCGGATTCGCATAACGTGGGTGCCAGCTACACCAACAGCGCCGAAACCCAGCAGATTCTCCTGACCAGTGTGAATCTGCAGTCGCTATATTCAGGTGCCACGACGGATCAGCAGATCATCACGCAGCTGCTGAACAACAACAAGCTGATCGTCGATTGATGACAAAGCAGGGCCCGCCCATAGCGGGCCTGCAGGGTCAAAGCTTGATGCCTACCTTCTTGATGATCGCCGCATTGTTCTGACTTTCCTTCTGCAGCAGCGCCTCGAAATCCGTGGCGCTCTGCTGCATCGGGATGTTGTCGGTGTGGTGCATGGCCTCCTGGATCGCGGGCGTAGCGACTTCCTTGGCGATGGCCGCGTTCAGGCGCGCGACCACGTCGGCAGGGGTTCCCGCAGGGGCGAGAAAGCCGAACATTGACGTCAGATTGGCCTCGGCCATGCCCTTTTCGGCGAGCGTCGCCACGTTCGGCTGATTCGGCGCCCGCTTGGGGCCGGTGACGGCCAGCAGGCGCAGCTTGCCCTGATCGATCAGGCTGTTGATGGTGCCGAACGGGTTGCCCGTCATGATTTCGAACTGCGCGCTGGCCGCGTCGGTCACGGTCTGCGCGATGCCTTTGTATGGCACGTGGATGAACTGCGCGCCGGTCTTCGCCTGCACCTGCTCCAGCATGATGTGGCCGACCGAGCCGATGCCCGAGGTCGCCCAGCGGATGCTGCCCGGCTTGGTTTTCGCTTCGGCGATCATGTCCTCGAGCGTTTTGCCCTTGAAGGCTGTCGTCGCCATCAGGTAGATCGGCGAATACATCATCGGCGCGACGGCGATCACGTCATCCGGCTGGTAGGTGAGCTTCATGAGGTGCGGCATCAGCGTCACGGGGCTGATGGCGGTGAGCGCCAACGTGTAGCCATCGCCCTTGGCCCGCGCCACTTCGGCCATACCCACGGTGCCACCAGCGCCGCCCTTGTTGTCCACGATGATCGACTGGCCCAGCTCCTTGGCCACCTGCTCGAGCAGACGGCGGCCTACCGAGTCGGACACGCCACCCGCGACATAGGGAATCACCACGCGGATCGTGCGCGCACCAGGCCAGGCTTTCTCGGCGCGGGCGAGGGCCGGAATCATGGAAGGCAGGGCAACGGCGGCGCTGGACGCGAGAAAGCGGCGGCGATCAAACATGGTGAGCGGATCTTTCAAATCGGAAAAAACGAAAAACAGGCGAATGGGTTGCAGCGGCGGCCATGCACGGGGCGCTGCGAGCGCACATTGTCCAGCGCATGCGGGCAGAGTGCTTGTGTCGCGCGATTTGCCTGCGGAGAAAAGACAAGTATTGGCCGTGCCCTCACGCATGCACAATGCGCCCATGACCGCACACGCCACTCCTGCCTCCTCAACCTCCGCCGTCGCTTCGATGATCGAGGCCCTGTGCACCGCACGCCGCAATGCCATCCTCGCTGACGCCAGCGCTTTCGCCAATGATGCGCTGCAAAGCGAGGCCGACGCCTACACCGTGCAATGCGGCGTGGCCCAGACACTCGGCCACTTCGCCACGCCAGTGCCACGCCACTGGAAATCCGGCGGCGCGAATCGCGCATCGGTCATCACCCACGCCCCCTTGCCCGACGCGGGCATATGGACCTCACCTGCAAACGCCGGTGCATGGCCTTTTCCTTTGCACCACCGCCTGATCGAAGGAGAAATTGCCCTGCGCCTCGGCCAGGATGTGACTGCAGAACAAGCCGCGAACATGACTCCCGAGACCGCACACGAGTTCATCGATGCGATGACCGTCTCCATCGAAATGGTGGACAGCCGCTGGGCACAACCGCTGAACGACCTCCCGCCACTGCTCAAGCTCGCTGACATGGGTGTGCACGGGGCGCTTGTGCTGGGTGACTGGGTTCCGTATCAGCGGCGTGATTGGTCGGCGCAGCGCTGCGTGGTGCGGGTGGGGGCGTCACCTGAACAGGTATTTGTCGGCACGCACTCGTTGGGCGATCCGGCCTGGTTGCTGCCGCAGTGGGTGAGGCATGTGGTGGATTGGGGTGACGGTGTTGTTGTTCCTGCGGGGACTGTGGTGACTACCGGGAATTGGGTGGGGGCGGTGGTTGGTGTTGTGGGGGATGTGGTGGAGGTGGGGTTTGATGGGGTTGGGTTTGTTCGGTTGGTGCTTTGAATTCCTTTTGTTCTCTTGTTGAGGACGGAGGCCGGGACTGCCCCCGGCGGGGCAATCACTTTTTGCTTGCGCGCAAAAAGTAATCAAAAACGCGCTCGAAATACCTCCGGCAGAACTCGCTGCGTTCCTTCGTCACTCTGCTCGAGCAACCGCCGGAAATCAGTTTGGAAGAGGTGTTTGCGGCACGTCGCTGCGCTCGTGCCGGGGGTGTTTGCATAGCTGCGTTGGGGCTCAGATGCCCACTGCGCTTTTGCGTGAGGATGATCTCGCGGTAGCCAACATCTCGCGGTAGCCAACATCTCGCGAAGTCGCGAGATGAGCGCCACGAGCAAAGCGACGTGCCGAATATTCCTCTTATGAAAATTCTGACTCGCGGCGGTTGCTCGAACGGAGCGACGCAGTCGCGCAGTGAGTTCTGCCGCGGGTATTGAAAAACGCATTTTGGGTGACTTTTTGGGCAAGACCAAAAAGTTACTCGCCCGCCGGGGCGAGACCCGGCCTCCGCCCTCAACCCAACAACAAAAGCGAAAAATCAAACAGAAACAAGCAAATCACAAACAACCCCGCCCCGCGCCAAAACACGCCCCTCCCGAACCACAATCTCCCTCACAGGCCGAGCAGCCACAGCCTCCGCCACCCCCCCAGCACGCACAGCAAAAAAACTCGCAACCTCTCCAGCGGCAATCCCAGAAAACGCAACACCAAGCCCTCGAGCAGCGGATACAGTCACCAGATCGAACGCATCCATCATCTGCGCATCGGTGCGCCAATCCGCCCGCCACCCGATGAGCGAGGCCCGCTCCAGCGCGTCGCCCGTGCCGTAGGGCGACCAGATGTCCCGCACGTTGTCGTTGCCCGCGAACACCGTCACGCCGTGTTCGCGCAGCAGTGCCAACGGCGGCAAAGGATGCGATGCGGCGCCGTGGGTGACGAGGTTCACGCCTGCAGTCGCCATGAGGTCTGCCGTTGCGCGGGCCTTGCTTTCATTCACGTGGCCGAGGCAGAAGCCGTGGCTGATGGTCACGCGGCCCTGCATGCCGAGGGCCTTGGCGCGTTTGCAGATTTCGCGGATGGAGAACAGGCCGAGCTCGTCGGACTCGTGCAGATGCACATCGACGCCCACGCCACGTTGGTGTGCGATGGCGAAGATGCCGTTGAGCTGACCGGCGGGGTCGCAGTCGACCTCACAGGGGTCCATGCCGCCGACCAGATCGGCACCGGCGGCAATCGCCGCGTCGAGCAGTTCGAGCGTACCGGGAGCGCGCATCACGCCGGTCTGGGGGAAGGCCACGATCTGGATCTGCGCCCAGTCGCGGTGCGCCTCACGGGCTTCGAGCACGCCTTCCAGCGCCTTCAAACCGTTCTGCGGTTCCACGTCCACATGGGTGCGCAGCGTGCCGGTGCCGTGCGCGACGCAGGTGCGGATCAGGTGGCCTGCGCGCTGTGCGGTCGACAGCGCCAGCGTGGGCATGAGGCGCAGTTCGGTCTCGATGCGGCTGGCGCGCGTGGGGCCG
This sequence comes from Diaphorobacter sp. HDW4A, assembly GCF_011305995.1. Lineage (GTDB taxonomy): Bacteria > Pseudomonadota > Gammaproteobacteria > Burkholderiales > Burkholderiaceae_C > Diaphorobacter_A. The sequence goes on from NZ_CP049910.1 coordinate 5,322,524, forward strand.
GCGGCATGCGGCATCCAGGGCAGGCCGAGCAAGGTCTTGTCCAGATGCAGATGACCGTCGACGAGCAGCGGCAGCACCAGCAGCCCGCCGAGATCGTGCGCATCACTGCAAGCGGGTGCATCGGCCATGGGAACGATGGCGTCAAAGCGGCCTTGGTGGATCGTGAGCCGCACCAGCTGCCCGTCGGCGAGCAGCGCGTTGTCGATATGGCGGGGCGCGCAGGCGGCCGATGTTTTCTTCTTGCTGGCGGACGATGAGGGAGGCGGCATGGGTGGGGGCATGGAGATCAACGACGCGTTGGGACGGATGAATGGAGGATGACGGGAGCGATCAGCGCGACGCCGTCGGCAGCTGCAGGGACTGGTTCCTGCGCTCACGCATCAGCGCAATGAAGCGCTGCGCCCCGAGGCCCAGCGCGCGCTCGCGCGACCAGACCCAGTCGACGAACAGCGTAGTGCCATTGCTCAGGTTTTCCACCGGGATTTCCATCAGGTGGCCGGTGTGGATGTGCGAATCGACTAGGCTCTTGGGCAACCAACCCCAGCCGAGACCCGCGCCGATGAGCGACAGGGCGGCCAGATGGCTGTCAGTGCGCCAGAGCTGGCGCGAGAACACGAAGCGCAGATCGGTCTGCTGCGGATCGCGGCTGGCCACGAGGATCTGGCGGGCGAGCGCGAGGCGCGACACGTTGAGGCTGGCCGCTTCGCCGAGCTCGGCCTGAGCATCCTTCCACGGCGGGTACTGCGGCGACATCACGGCCAGCAGCGTCTCCTGCCCCATTTCCTGAAAATCCTCGCGGCCATCGATGGCCGGGCGCTCGAACACCAGCGCCAGATGCGCGCGGCCACTGTGCACCAGTTCCAGCGCATCGGTCTGCGGCGCGGCCAGCACCTCCACCGCGAGCGCGGGAAACTCGGCCATCAGCGGCGTCAGCGCATCGGCCCAGTGGGTGGACAGCAGCTCGGGCGCGATGGCGAAGGTGAGGCGGTCCTCAAGGCCCATCTGCAGCGCCTCGGCCTGCCGGTTGAGCTGGGCGAGCTGCTGCGCAAGCAGCCGCGCCTGGGGTTCCAGCGCAAGTGCGGCGGGCGTGGGGCGCGGCTCGCGGGTGCGGCGGTCAAAGAGCTGCAGATCGAGCTCGGCCTCGAGCAGCCCGATGGTCATGCTCACGGCAGAAGGCACGCGCGAGAGCGAGCGCGCCGCCGCCGAGAATGAGCCTTGGTCGAGCACGGCGAGGAACACCTGCACATTGTCTGAAGTGAATGCAGAAGCGACAGTCATGGCTCAATCTATCAGATTAACTGAAAGAATCTGACTTTTTTCTTCAATTCAAGGCGCATAAACTGCGGGCATGAGTCAAACAACACATGCCATCGGCCTGCAAGGCCCGTGGCGCCGCGTGATCTATGTCGGTCTGTACGAAACCATTGCCATCATCGTCTCCAGCGGTCTTTTCATGGCGCTGGGCCAGCAGGCAGGGCACTCCAGCGCCATGGCAATCGCCGCGTCCACCATCGCGATTGTCTGGAACGTCACCTTCAACACCCTGTTCGAAAAATGGGAAGCCAGCCAGCCCGTCAAGGGCCGCTCCATCGCGCGGCGCGCGGTGCACGCCGTCGGCTTCGAGGGCGGCCTCGCATTGGTTCTCATCCCGCTCATGGCCTGGTGGTTCGGCGTAAGCCTGTGGGAAGCTACGGTCATGGAGGCGGGGCTGCTGGTGTTTTTTTTGGTCTATACGTATGCGTTCAACTGGACGTTTGACCGCATGTTCGGGTTGCCGGCCTCGGCGCAGGGTTTGCCGGTGAAGGCTTGATCGACCGCCCATACACCACATTGTCCGGGCGTTCCATTAGCATTGCCTTCGGCACCCACTTCTGGGCTGCGGGAGTGATGCATGGACAGACTTGGTCCGTTGCGCAGCTTTGTTCAGGTTGCGCAGCACGGCAGTTTTTCTCAGGCCGCACAGGTCACGGGGGTGTCGCGTGCGGCGTTGTCGATGGCGGTGTCGCAGCTTGAGCAGGATCTGGGCGTGCGGCTGCTCTACCGCACCACGCGCCAGATGCAGCTCACGCCCGACGGGCTCTTGTTGCTGGAGCGCGCACGGCAGCTGCTCGCCGATGCGGACACGCTGAACAACCTCTTTCGCCAGACGCCCGAGCAACTGAGCGGACCGGTCACCATCGAGGTGCCGCACCGCATGGCCAACCAGCTCGTGATTCCCGCCGCGCCGGGGCTGCTGCGGCGGCTTCCGGGCGTGCAGCTGTGCGTGCGCTCGGGCGACGGCATGGCCGATCTCATCCAGGAGGGCGTCGATTGCGTGATCCGCGTGGGGGCACTGGCCAACAATGGCCTCGTGGCGCGCGCCCTGGGCTCGTTCGATCTCGTCAACTGCGTGAGCCCCGGCTACATCGCCGAGCATGGCGAGCCGCATGCGCTGGCGGATCTGGCGCAGCACTGGATCGTGGGCTACGCGCCGCCGGGCAAGGCGCATTCCGCGTCGTTCGACCATGTGGATGGAGAGGGCGTGCTGCAGAGCGTGGCGATGCGCCACCGTATGCTGGTCAACAGCACCGACACCTACACCAGCGCCTGTCTTGCGGGCTCGGGGCTGATCCAGGTGCCGCGCTACAGCGTGGTGGATTTTCTGGTGCAGGGCGCGCTGGTCGAGGTACTGGCCTCCCATCGCGCGCCCGCATTGCTGGTGCATCTCGTCTACCCGCATCGCAAGCACCGCCCTGCGCGGGTGCAGGCCGTGGCCGACTGGCTGGCCGAACTGCTGGCGCCGTACCTCGAGGCGGCATGAGCGCAACAAGTATTGTTCAAACAAACCGACAGCTTCGTCAAAAATAGCTGACAACTATTGAGTAAATAAATTCATACACTGGGTCGATCCATGCGTGCGACGCGCAGAGGACATCGAAAAACAAAGGATCGCCCCATGACAGCAAAGATGAAGGTCAACGGCCAGACACGGGATGTGGAGATCGCGCAGGGACGTCCTCTGCTCTGGGCGCTGCGCGAGGACTGCGGTCTCACCGGCTCCAAGTTCGGTTGCGGCGCTGCCCTGTGCGGCGCCTGCACCGTGCACGTGGACGGCCAGCCGGTGCGCTCCTGCGTGATGCCCGCGCAGGCGGTCGGAACGCGCGAGGTGGTCACCATCGAGGCCATCGGCGGCACCGAGATCGGCCGCAAGGTGCAGGCCGCGTGGACCGATCTGAATGTGCCGCAATGCGGCTATTGCCAGTCAGGTCAGGTGATGGCGGCGGTGGCGCTGCTCACCGCGATTCCCAAGCCCACGGACAAGGACATTGACGAGGCGCTGTCGGGTAACCTCTGCCGCTGCGGCATGTACCCGCGCATCCGGGCGGCGATCCATAGGATCGCGAATGGCCCAGGGAGTGCAGCATGAAACGCATACTCGTTAACGCGCTGGCCGCACAAGCCAGGCAGACCACGCAGGCCGCGCCGTCCTCCGAAGGTCGCCGCGACTTTCTGCGCCTCTCGGCACTCGCCGGTGGCGGTCTGCTCGCGGGTTTCTATCTGCCGACCCTCGGCAACGAGGCCGAGGCGCAGACCACTGCAGGCGGCAAGCCCGTCTTTCAGCCCAATGCCTTTGTGCGCATCACGCCCGATGATGTGGTGACCGTGATCGTCGGCCACACCGAGATGGGGCAGGGCGTGGCCACCGTGCTGCCGATGCTCGTGGCCGAGGAGATGGATGCCGACTGGAGCCGCGTGCGCTGGGAACAGGCGCCTACCGACAAGGCCTACCAGCACCCGATCATGCACCAGCAGCTCACGGGCGGCAGCCTCACCACCATCGCGCAATACGAGCCGCAGCGCAAGGCGGGCGCGGCCGTGCGCGAGGTGCTGATTGCGGCGGCCTCCAGAAAATGGGGCGTGGACGCGTCCACGCTGCGCACGGAAAAGGGCCGGGTGCTGCATGACGCGAGCAAGCGCAGCGCGACCTATGGCGAGCTGGCCAGCGACGCGGCGGGCATCGCCGTGCCCTCGAATCCGCAATTGAAGGACGCGAAGGATTTCAAGATCATCGGCCAGTCGCCACGGCGCCTCGATGCGCGCACCAAGGTGGATGGATCGGGTCTGTTCGGCATCGACATGCAGGTGCCGGGCATGCTCACCGCGCTGCTCGCGCGCCCGCCGTATTTCGGTGGCAAGGTGGCGCGCTACGACAAGGCGGTCGCGCTCGCCCTGCCCAACGTGGTGGGCGTGTACGACGTGCCCGAGGGCGTGGCCGTGGTCGCCAAGGACTACTGGTCCGCATCGCAGGCGCGCCAGGCGCTGCAGCCGCAGTACGACGGGACGCTCGGCGAGCGCGTGGACAGCCGCGATCAGCGCGCGATGTACGCGTCGCTCATGAACCTCGGCGGCACGGTGGCGCGGCAGGATGGCGATGTGGACGCGTCGCTCAAGGGCGCGGCGCGCAGCCTCACGGCGGACTACTGGTTCCCGTATCTCACGCATGCGCCGATGGAGCCGCTCAACGCCGTCATTGACTGGCGCGGCGGGGATAGCGCCGAAGTCTGGATGAGCACGCAATGGCCCGAGGGCGACCAGAACGCCATCGCGCGCGTGCTCGGCATTCCGCCCGCGAACGTGAAGCTGCACACCACGCTTACCGGCGGCGGCTTCGGGCGGCGCTCGACGCTCGGGTTTGACGTGGCGATTGCGGCCGCCAACATCGCCAAGGCGGTGAAGCAGCCCGTCAAGATGATCTGGACGCGTGATCAGGACATCCGCGGCGGCTACTACCGACCGAGCGCCTATCACCGCGTGAGCGCGGCGCTCGACGCGAGTGGCCGCATCGTCGGCTGGAGCGACCGCATCGCGGCGCAGTCCATCGCGACCGATTCGGTGATGGAGCCCTTCATCGTCAAGAACGGCGTGGATGCGCTCTCGGTGGAGGGCGCGGAGGATTTTCCCTACGCCGTGCCCAACGTGCGCGTTGATCTGCACACGCCGCGCTTTCAGGTGCCGGTGCTGTGGATGCGCTCGGTGGGCCATTCGTTCAACGCGTTCGCGGTGGAGCACTTTCTCGACGAGATCGCGCTGGCCACGAAGCAGGACCCGTACCAGATGCGCCGCGCGCTGCTCAAGGACAAGCCACGCCACCTCGCGGTGCTCGATGCCGTCGCCCGCATGGCGCGCTGGGACACACCGCCCAAGCCCGGAGTGAGCCGAGGCATCGCAGTGCATGAGTCCTACGGCAGCTACGTCACGAACGTGGTCGAGGCCAGCGTCTCTGCCGACCGGCGGCTCACCGTCCACAAGGTCTATTGCGCCATCGACTGCGGCGTCGCGATCAACCCCGACCTCGTGGTCGCGCAGATGGAATCAAGCATCGTCTTCGGCCTCTCGTCCGCGCTGATGGGCGAGGTGACGCTCGAGAAAGGGCAGGTGCGCCAGTCCAATTTCGACGACTACCCCGTGCTGCGCATGCACCAATGCCCGCCGATGGAAGTGCAGGTGATCAAGAGCGGCGAGAAGCCCGGCGGCGCGGGCGAGCCCGGCGTTCCCTGCGTGGCCCCGGCGCTGGCCAACGCCATCCTCGCGGCCACCGGCCAACCGGTACGCGAGTTGCCGCTGTCGCACCATTTCACGATTGCCTGAGGAGCGCACGCCATGTTCAAGAAGCCAAACGCTCCCGGAGTTCCAGAGCTCATCCAGCGCATCAATGCGGTCGTGGTTGCCGCGCTGCTGTGCGCCGCGTCACCCGCATTCGCGGCGGACGGCAATGCCGCAGCGCCCACAGGTCCGTCCGCAGAAAAGCTGTTCGATCCCGTCGCCAGTGTGCTCACCCATCCGCGCTGCCTCAACTGCCACCAGGACCAACGCCCTGCGCAAACGGATGCCTCCGTCCCGCATCTGCAACAGGTGATACGCGGCGCGCACGGCACCGGCGCGGCCACCATGCAATGCGCGGCCTGCCATCAGGGCCAGAACAGCGCCGACGGCCGCGTGCCCGGCGCGGCACACTGGCACCTCGCGCCGCTCTCTATGTCCTGGCAAGGCAAGACCCGCGCGCAGATCTGCCACCAGATCAAGGACCCCGAGCGCAATGGCGGCCGCAAGACGTCCGAGCAGGTCATCGAGCATATGCGCATCGACCCGCTGGTGCTCTGGGCGTGGAACCCGGGCAATGGACGTTCGACGCCGAGCATCTCGCATGAGCAGTTTCTGCAGAAGCTGGATGTGTGGGCGAAGGCGGGGATGCCGTGTTCTGGAGACACGAGCGCTGCGAAGTGAAAGAGAGCAATCCCGTGTGGCGCGGCAGTTTCCCGGTCGTAAATCAGTCAAAGATCGCGAAGACACGTTCATGAAGAGCGCTGTGATCGGATCTTTCTGCGCAGTGCGGTGCGTCGTGCAGCGAAATCTGCTTCGACGGTTTCATGCACAACATCTGGGCGTGGATCGTTGATGCTGGCCTGCACCTGTTCGCGGAACCAGTTGTCCTATGCGGCCGCTTTCTGCACCTGCTTCACCGCAGGCTTGAGCAGCCCCGCAAATTCCCTTGCCGCCGCACTGCGTGATGCGTCCCGCCGCCAGAGCACGCCCGCGCGGCGCACGGTGCGCGGCTCCGTGAGCAGGATGGCGCGCATGTCGGCACCCGCATGCGTGGCGGCATGTTCCGCCGCAATCGTCGCGAGTTGCGGGGCTCTGCGGCAGGCGAGCAGGAGGGCATCGACGGATTCCATTTCCACTCGCACCTGCGGCTTGGTGTTGGCCTCGGCGAATGCGGCATCCATCAGCCGCCGCGTTGCAAAGCTCACTGGCAGCAGCGCAAGCGGCACATCGGCCAGATCGCGCATACGCAGCGTGCGCCGTTTTGCGAGTGGATGGCTCTCGTGCACCACCAGATGCATGCGCTCATCGAACAGCGGCTCGGCCTCGATTTCTTCGCGGCCGGCGGGGTGAAAGGCGATGCCCAGATCGAGCTGGCCGGCGATGAGCTGCTCCTCGATCTGCCCGCTTCGCAAGTCGCGCACCATCACCTGTACGCCGGGATATTGCGCGCTGAACGCGGCCACCACGTCGGGAATGAAATGCGTGAGAAACGTGGGAATCACGCCCACGGTGAGCGTGCCCGATTGCAGGCCCGCCATGTCGGCGAGCGCCATGCGTCCGGCGTCGAGTTCTTGCAGCGCGCGCTGCGCATAGCTGCGAAACGCGATACCCGCCTGCGAGAGCTTCAGGCCGCGTCCGATGCGGTCGAACAGCGGCATGCCGAGCTCGCTCTCGAGCTGCCTCAGGCCGTGCGACAGCGTGGATTGCGTGATGAACAGGGCTTGGGCCGATTGGGTGAGGTGCTCGGTTTCCGCCACGCTCAGGAAATAGCGGATCTGGCGCAGTTCCATGGTGTGTCCTGCTCACAAAATGTCGCAAGGGTTTACCCTTGATTGAATCAATGTTCGACATCATCGAACGAAATGTGCAATATATACCATTGGATTCAATGCATGGATGGCGATACCTTCCGCATCAATTGACCTCTTTCAGCCGCCTGAGCTGACGACCATGACTGCATCCGCCCTTCAGCCAACTCCCTTGCTGCGCATTGACCGCATCGAGGCGCGCATCCTCGACATTCCAACCATTCGTCCGCACAAGTTCTCGTTTGGCTCCATCTCGCGCCAAAGTCCCGTGATCGTGCAGCTGTGGCTGAGTGACGGTGCCTGCGGCTTCGGCGAAGCGGCGACGATCGGTGGTCCGTCGTGGAATGAAGAATCGCCCGAGAGCATTCTTCTGGCGATCAACAACTATCTTGCGCCTGCGGTGAAGGGTCTCGATGCGGGCCGCGTCGAAGCACTCCTTCAGAAGATGGATGCGGTCTGCAAGGGCAACCGTTTTGCCAAGAGCGCCGTGGAAATGGCTGCCATCGACGCGGTGGCGCGTTCGATGAACGTGCCTGCATACCAGCTGTTGGGCGGCAAGGTGCACGAGAGCCTGCCGCTCGCGTGGACGCTGGCCAGCGGCGATTCCGTCAAGGACATCGAAGAGGCCGAACGCATGCTCGAAATCCGTCGCCACCGTATCTTCAAGCTCAAGATCGGAGCGCGTGCGCCGGAAGGCGATGTGGCCCATGTCTCGCGCATCGCGCGGGCGTTGAACGGTCGCGCGAGCATGACGGTGGACATCAATCAGGCCTGGGACGGCAACACCGCGCGCCGCTATGTGCCCGAGCTGATCGACGCGGGCGTCACGCTGTTCGAACAACCCGTCGCACAGTGGAACGAAGAAGCCCTCGCTTCATTGACTGCCACGCTGCCACACACCGCGCTGGTGATGGCCGACGAGACAGTGTGCTCGCCGCAGGACGCGATGCGCTTGGCCAAGAGCAAGGCCTGCCATGTGTTCTCGCTCAAGATCGCCAAGCACGGCGGCCTGATCCGCACCCGCGCGGTGGCCGCCATCGCGCAGGCGGCCGACATCGGCTGGTATGGCGGCACGATGCTCGAAACCTCCATTGGCAGCGCCGCATCGGCCCACGTCTTCGCAACCCTGCCCGGCGCGCACCACAACTGCGAACTCTTCGGCCCGCAGCTGCTGGTGGACGACATCGTCGAGCAACGCATGGAACTGCGTGACTTCGAACTGGTGCTGCCCGACGGTCCGGGTTTTGGCGTGGAGGTCGTTCCCGAATGCCTCGCGCGTTTCGACCGTGCGCGCGACGGTTTGAACGCTGTGCATGTGGACATGGGGCGCATGACTGCAGCCAAGGCCCATTGAGGCTGAAATCAACATTCAATATCCAACACCGATCATCCAAGAGACAAGCAAATGAATCTGACTCGCCGTTCCCTCGTTCTTCTCGGTACCACCGCCAGCATCGTCGGCTCTGCACTGATCCCCGCAGCGGCCAGTGCCCAGCAACCTGAAGCCAACTGGCCCAGCAAGCCGATCAAGTGGATCGTGCCGTTCCCGCCTGGCGGTGCGATGGACGTGATCGCACGCACGCTCGGTGACAAGGCCGCGCGCGTGCTCGGTCAGGCCGTGGTGGTGGAAAACCGTCCCGGTGCGGGCGGCAACATCGGTGCGGACTACGTCGCCAAGCAGCCTGCGGACGGCTACACCATCATGATCACCTCCATCGGCATGGCCACCAACAAGGCGCTCTACGCCAAGCTGAGCTATGACCCGGTGAAGGACTTCGCCCCCATCAGCCTGCTCGCCGTGGTGCCCAATGTGCTGGTGGTGAACGCCGCGAAGAACCCCGACAAGTCGGTGAAGGAAGTGATCGCCCACGCCAAGAAGGACCCGGGCAAGCTCACCTACGCGTCCGCTGGTAACGGCACGTCGATCCATCTCGCAGGCGAGGTGTTCGCATCGATGGCGGGCATCAACATCCTGCACGTGCCCTACAAGGGCAGCGGCCCGGCCATCACCGACATGCTCGGCGGCCAGGTCGATCTCATGTTCGACAGCATCACCTCGGCGCGCCCGCACATCCAGTCCGGCAAGCTGCGCGCGCTCGGCGTGACGACCGCCAAGCGCTCCTCCGCATTGCCCGACGTGCCGACGATTGCCGAAGCCGGCGTGCCGAGCTACGAGGTCTCGCCCTGGTTCGCCGTGTTCGCCCCCGCAGGTACGCCCGCCGACGTGATCGCCAAGCTCAACAAGGTGCTCAACGACGGCATGAAGGACCCAGAAACCCTCAAGAAGCTCGAGTCCGTGGGCGCGGAGCCCATTGGCACCACGCCTCAGGAGCTGGGTACGCACCTGAACAAGGAACTCGACCGCTGGGGCAAACTGATCAAGGAGCGGAACATCCGTCTGGATTGATGGGGGGTGGCGTCAGTCCACCGCAGAAATCTGCGCTTGTGTGATCACCGCTTCCCACTTCGCCCGGTCGCTCAGCATGAACTTGTGAAAATCGGCCGCGCTGTTGAAAACCGGCTCGATTCCCATGGAGGCGAAGCGCTCCTTCACCTGCGCATCGTTCTGCATCTTGGCGAGTGATTTGTTGAGTGTGGCGATCACGCTGTCGGGCGTTCCAGCGGGAGCGACAAAGCCGAGCCATGGCGTGGCGTTGAAGCTCTTGAGGCCGGACTCCTCCACCGTCGGAAGCTGTGGCAGCAAGGCCGATCGTTTGGCCGTGGTTACCGCCAATGCGCGGATCTTGCCGCTGTCAAGAAACGGCTTGGCTGCCGCAATGTCCACGAACATGAAGCTTACGTCGTTGCCCGCGATGGCTGTGAGCGCGGGCACGCTGCCCTTGAACGGAATGTGATCGGGTCGGATGCCAGCCATCGAGGCGAACAGTTCACCTTCCAGATGGTTCGATGTGCCCGCACCGGAGGAGCCAAAGTTGGCCTTCGCGTTGTCGCTTCCCTTCATGCTCTTGACAAGCGAGGCGACGTCCGTGATCGGCAGCTTGGGGTTCACGACCAGCAGGTGCGGCACCGTGGCGAGCAACGATATCGGCTTGAAGTTCTTCTCCGGGTCATAGCCGGCCTTCTCCTTGTACAGGCTCGGGCCAATGGTGAACGACGAAGCGGCCATGAGGATGTTGTAGCCGTCTGCCGGTGATTTGGCGACATAGTTGGTTGCGATGATGGTTCCGGCCCCTGGCTTGTTCACGACGATCACGGCCGCACCCAGATCCTCCTGCAGCTTGGTGGCGACCAGCCGCGCCATCACGTCGGTCACGCCTCCGGGCGAGAAAGGCACGATGATGTTGATGGGCTTGGAGGGGTAGGTGTCTGCATGCGCAGAATGCAGGCCCGCAAACGTCAGTGCAACGGCTGCAATGGCTGTGAGTTTCATTCGGTGTGTCATTGGGATGTCTCCTCTGTCTTTGGTTGTGGTGGAAAAAAAGTGATGAACCCGTCAGCTCGCGCGCATGAAGCGTTGATGCAGCAAGGCCCAGATGCCGTCCAGCATGGGGGTCGCGACGCCGAGGCAACGTGCGATGCGCGATACGCTGCCAACCAGCGTGTCGCCTTCGATGCGCCGGCCAGCCCATGCGTCCTGCAGCATGGAGGTACGCGCATGGCCAGCGGACTCGGACTGTGCAAGGCGTGCCTCGACGCTGATATCCTGCGGCAAGCCCAGCGCGCTACCGACTTGCATCACCTCGCCCATGAGCTGCGCGCATAGCGTTCGAAGGCCGGGGTCGTTCAGCATCTGGTGCATGGTGGCATTCGTCAGCGCGCTGACCGGGTTGAACACGGCGTTGCCCAGCAGCTTGTTCCAGAGCTCATGTTGGATGTGATGACTGGCCTTGCATTGCAGATCGCTCTGGTCGATGGTGGCCACCAGCGCCGCAAGCCGCTCGCTCATGGAACCATCGATCTCGCCCAGCGCCAACGTGTCGCGCCCGCCCTGCTCGACGGTGCAGGCATCGCGCATCTGTGCCGGTATGTGGATCACGCCGCCGATCAGCCTTGTGGCATCGACATCGGGAAAACCGGCGTACGCGGGCCCCCACGCCTCGCGCGCTTCATGACGTAGCCGCTCATGGGTTTGCAGAAGCCACCATGGAATGCCGTTGACAAGTGGAATGATCACCGCGTTCCGACAGTCGGCGTGTTGCAGCGATGCGATCACGCCGGCAAGATCATATTGCTTCACACAGACGAAGATGGCATCCCAGTGGAGCGCGGCATGCAGATGATCGATCGTCTGAATCAGGCGTGTGCCGCGATTCTGTGCGCCTTTGTGCAGCGTGATGCCTTGTTGCCTGATGGCCTCCAGTGCGCGGCCACGTGCGAGCAGCGTCACGTTGGCTTTTTTGCCACTCAGATGCCATGCGAGCGTGCAGCCGATGGCGCCCGCGCCGATGATGAGAATGTTCTGTGCTTGATCGTTCAAGTCGTTCGCCTCATCGCTTGTATTCAGGCTTCACGCGATCGAGCATGCGCAGAAGCGGGGGCCAGTGCTTGTCTTTCGACGGGCGCCCTGGTCGGTCGAACTGGGCTGCAACGCGCGATGCCACGGTGTCGCTGCTTTCGATGAGCTCTTCGCCGCTGGATTGCGCAGCGATCTGGATCTGGCAGGCGCGCTCGAGGTAGTACATCTGGTCGAACGCATCGGGAATGTTGTCGCCGCAGACCAGCAGGCCGTGGTTGCGAAGAATCATCACGTTGAGTGTGCCGAGGTTTTGCAGGATGTGATCGCGCTCGTCCATGTCAAGGACTACGCCCTCGTAGTCGTGGTACGCGATCTTGTGGTGAAAGCGCATGGCATGCTGCGACAGCATGCGCAGACCGCGCCTTTGCGCAGAGACGGCGATGCCGGCTTGCGTGTGCGTGTGCATCACGCAGAACGCGTCGTGCCGGTGCTCGTGAATCGCACCGTGAATGATGAAGCCCGCGAGGTTGATGCCAAGACCCGTCGTATCCGAGAGCACCTTGCCTGTCAGATCGACCTTCACCAGATTGGAGGCCGTCACCTCATTGAATGTGAGACCGTAGGCGTTCAGCAGAAAGTGTCCCTCTTCGTCCGGAACGCGTGCGGAGATATGGGTGTAGATATGGTCCGTCATGCGGTGCAAAGCGGCCAGTTGGTAGGCGGCTGCCAAGTCTTGGCGAACTTGCCATTCGGCGTCGGTGATCGGGGTGCGGGAAGTGCTCATGTGACTGCGAGGTTTTCGGTCGTGCGACTGTCTTGAAGGGTCGGTGTCCAGAATTGCGATACGGCGGCGCACAAGGCGTTGCCTTGACTCAGAGCCGCGGTGGCCACGTTGGCGCAGCGCGACGGGTCAAGAATGTTGGAGCCGATGGCGTCAAGGCTGGCGGCATTGGGCGTGATCACGTGCACCTGCGATCCGTTGGCCTGCAAGGCTTTCAGCTCGCTGCGCAAATGACCACTCACGGGATTGGCGTCGCTGTAGCCTTGCGGGCTGATCACCAATACGCGCCCCGCACCGGCCGCGAGGTCGGCGTTGGTCATCGAACGCAGGCCGCCGTCGATATGGTGTTCACCTTGCAATGGCACGGGTGGCCAGATTCCCGGCACCGCGCAGCTTGCAGCAACTGCATCGACGAGTGGCACGCCGCTGCTTCGGTCCCAGACCTTCGCGCTGCCGGTGAGTGCGTTCACGCTGACGATGCGCAGCGCTTTCCGAGGCCAATCGACCTGCTTCAGCCGTTGCGCGATGATGGCGTGCCGCTCCGTGAGTTGCGGCGTGTTGCTGCGCAGTGCCCATGCTCCGATACGCTGCCTTGCCTGCGCAAGATCGCCGTGCACCTTCTCGAACAGAAGCTGATTCTTGGCGTCCACATCGGCCTGCGAATAGGGGCGCAGCAACTCGCTGGCTTTAGCCGTTCCGTCGATCTGTTCTTCGAACAACTCTTCAATGGAGAATCCGCATGCCAGATTGGTCGCAACCACGGAACCCGCTGATGCGCCAATCCACAGGTCGGCGTTGTTCAGGGCGGCCCCATCTCGCGCGAGTCCCGCGATCACTCCAATGGACCAGGCAATGCCCAACACGCCGCCGCAGCCGATGACGACGGCATGCGTAGGCGTATTTTGTGTGGTCGAACCCATTCAGATCACTCCCCGCGCTGCAAGTGCCTGCAGGCGCTCTGCATCGATGCCCAGCACATTGGCGTAGTACTCGGCGTTGTGCTGCCCCAGATCCGGAGCGGGCTCGATGGGCTTGTGCTCGACCCCGGAGAAGCGCGGAAAAACGCCCGCCATCTTCACCGGCCCGATGCGTGGATGATCGACCGACACAATGCTCTCGCGCTCCGCGTAGTGCGGATCCTTCATGATGTCGTCGATGCTGTAGATGAACGAGTATGCGAGCTTGGCGGCATCAAGCGCCGCGCACAGCGCGTCGACCGGGGTCGTAGCAATCCATTCGCCCAGAATGCGGTTGAGCTCGTCCACATGTTCCCAGCGCGCGCTGTGCGTGGCGTTGCGCGGATCGTCCAGCAGATCGGCACGCCCCATCGCACGGCACAAGCGCTGAAAGCCTGCGTCGGCGGATACCGTGAGGATCAGATAGCGCCCGTCGCTGGTCTGGAAATGCTCGCCCGGTGCGGCCGCGAAATGCTTGTTGCCGCGCCGCTCGCGCACCACACCGAGGCGGTCGTATTCCGGCACCAGCACTTCGGTGAAACGGATGATGGATTCGTACATCGACAGGTCGATCTCCTGCCCCTCGCCGCCGTGCAGGTCGCGGTGGTAGATCGCGGTCATCAGGGAGAACGCGCCCATCAGCGCGGTCTGGTAGTCGGCGGTCGATGTGCCGCTGCGGACGGGTGGACGATCGGGGTAGCCGGTGATGCCCATGAGTCCGCCGAACGCCAGACCGATTCGGTCATAGCCCGCACGTTCGCGGTACGGACCGGTCTGTCCAAACCCGGAGATGCGCAGCATGATGAGCTTGGGGTTGTGCTTGCGCAATTCGTCGAAGCCGAGGTTCCATTTCTCGAGCGTGCCGGGGCGGAAGTTTTCGACCACCGCATCGGCATGCTTGACCATCTCGCAGAGCATGGCCTGACCTTCGGGGTCGCGCAGGTTGAGCGTGACCGATTTCTTGTTGCGCGCTTCGACATGCCAGTAGAGACATTCGCCGTCCACGAAGGGTCCGATGTCGCGCACCGTGTCGCCGCGCTCTGGTACCTCGACCTTGATGACCTCGGCGCCCAGATCCGCGAACAGCGTGCAGGCGACCGGGCCAGCGATCATCGTGCCGAGATCAAGAATGCGCAGGCCACTGAGCAAGTGCCGCGAGGGCGCTGCTTGCGATTCGTCGTGGCTCATGCGGGGACCTTTTCCGTACCGTTGGTGCGGGACTGCGGCGTCGATGCAGGCTTCAGGTGATAGTGCGCGAGATCGGTGGCGCGCAGCCATGTCCAGTAATCGTCGTTGCGGAACGGTGTGGTGGCGACCACGCGGCCTTGGGGATTGCGGTACCAGTTGCTCATGCCCTTGTGGGTCCAGATCATGCGCTCATGAGCGTCCTGGATGCGCTGGTTGTAGTCGTCATGCACCTCGCGTTTGACCTCCAGTTCGAAGCGGCCCTCGCATTCCTTGAGCGCCTTCTTCATCAGTCCCATCACGTAGCGCACCTGTGCCTCCAGCATGGCGACGACGCTGCCGCCATGGCCCAGCGCGGTGTTGGGGCCTGCAAACGCGAAGAAGTTGGGGAAGTCCGGCATGGTCACGCCATGGAAGGCCTGTGCGCCCTGGGCGGCCCACGCCTCGCGAATCGACAGGCCGCCGCGCCCGCGCAGATCGAACGAGCCCAGCATGTTGAGCGCATCGAAGCCGGTGGCGATCACGATGATGTCGACTTCGTGCTCTACGCCACGGTCGGTGACGATGCCGTGCTCGCTCACGTGGCTGATGCCGCCGGTCACCAGCGTCACATCGTCGCGCGCCACGGTGCGGAACCAGCCGTTGTCCATCAGCATGCGTTTGCCGAACGGCGGGTAGTCAGGGAGTACGTCATCCAGCAACTCCTGGCGTGTGCCGAGTTGCTCCTTGATGTAGTCGGTGAAGTGGATGCGCTGGCGGTCGTTGTATTTGTTGATGGCGCGCTCGGGGTGCGGCCATTCGGGGTCCTTCTGCAGGCTGTAGTGGATGCGGTCGTTGAAGATCCAGCTCAGGCGCTGACGGTACCACTCCTGGTAGTACGGCACCTCGCGGAGCAGAAAGCGCACGCTGTCCGGCACCTGCTTCTTGAACTTGGCGAAGGGCGCGGCCCATTGTTTGGAGCGCTGGAAAATCGTCAGGTGTTCGACTTGGTCGACGATGGCGGGGACCACCTGCATCGCCGAAGCGCCGTTGCCGATGACGGCCACGCGTTTGCCAGTGAGGTCCAGATCCTCAGGCCAGCGTGCGGTGTGAAAACACCGGCCTTTGAAATTGTCGAGACCGCGAATATGGGGCATGCGCGGCATGTTGAGCAGGCCCACGGCGCTCAGCAGCATGTCAGCCTGCAGTGTCTCCTGGATGCCATCGGTGGATTCGATGTCCACTCTCCAGCGTGACTGCGACTCGTCGTAGCGAGCTGCTTGTACCTTGGTGTTGAAGCGGATGTGCTCGCGGATGCCGAAGTCGGTTGCCACCTGCTCAAAGTAGTTCTGGATTTCTTCCTGCAGCGCGAAGTAGCGCGACCAGTCGTGCTTGGCGAACGAGAAGGAGTAGATGTGGTTGGGCGTGTCCACGCCGCAGCCCGGATAGCGGTTTTCGTGCCAGGTGCCGCCCACTTCGTTGTTCTTTTCGATCACTACGAACGGAATGCCGGATTTCTTGAGACGGATGGCCGAGCAGATGCCAGCCACCCCCGCACCGATCACCACGACCTGAAAGCCCTTGGGCACGTGGAACTGGTCGGCTTGGTCGAGCGCGAATTCCTCGTCCAGTCCGAGGCCCGCAGCGGCCATGTCGCTGTAGCCGCTGGGAAACGCCTCGCCGATGCTGATGCTGAGCATGTCCTGCACCAGCTGCGCGCTGCTGTGCTGCAGCTTCGGGACAAGGCCCTGCTTCCAGGCCAGAAGGGCGGTATGTGCAGCGTTGCGCACTTCTTGTTGTACTTCGGGCTCGAGACCGCCCGTGTCGTGATCGTCGATACCACGCACCTTGGTGCATTGGTATCGGGATGCGAGCCATTCCTTGCTGCCGGTGAGGTGCACCAGCACCATCAGCAAGGTGGGGATGTTGGCATCGGCCAAGGCCGTCTGCAGCGTGGAGGACCAGACGGAGGTGTCTTGGATGTTCGGGCTGTAGGAAGTCATTGCGATCAGTGTTTCCGTTGCGTTTTGATGTTGGTCAAATTCTGGAAGCGGGTGACCAATAAATCCAACGAAAGTTAATGATTGGTATTCATCAATTTTCTTGATGTATAAACGGCGGCATGAGCCGTCCCAACCTGATGCACGCAGACACGTTGTGCTGGATCGCCAAGCTGGGCACCTTCAGCGCAGCGGCCGAGCGCATGCACACCACGCAGCCCGCGATTTCCGCGCGCATGAAGGAGCTGGAGGGCTCGCTGGGCTTTGTCCTGTTCGAGAGGCGCGGAAGGCGACTGGAGCTGACCCTGCAGGCCAGACGTTTCGTGGAGCGCGTGGAGCCGCTGCTGCGCAGCGTGGAGGACGCGTTCAACGATTCCGAGGCTGCGGTCAATCCCAGTGGCACCGTGCGGCTGGGGTTAGGCGAGGTGTCGATGACATGGCTCGGCAAGCTGATGCCGGCACTGCGCAAATCCTTGCCGCGCGTGACCTACGACGTGGAGCTGGACCTTGGCATCAAGCTGCAGGAGCAATTGGCGGCGGGCACGCTGGACGCAGCCATCGTCGCTAACAGCCGCAGCAACGCCGAGTTGGTCTACACGCCACTTGGCAGCGTGCCGATGATCTGGGTGTGTGCCACACGATTGCTGTTCACGGCGGACGGTCGCAATCGCGCGCTCGAGGACCTGCTACGGCACGAGACGCTGTGGTGTGTCTCCAAACCCTCCGACTTCTTCGCGCCCGCTTATCAGGAACTGCGCAGCTTCGGCGCTGACATGTCCAACTTGTGTACCTGCAACAAGCTCATGGGGTTGATTCAGATCGTCGCCTCGGGCGGTGGCATTGCGCTCTTGCCCAGAGTCATGGTGGCCGAGCTTCTGAAGGCAGGTCGGCTCGCGCTGCTTCCGGGGTCAATTGCTCCGCAGTCGCTGGATTTTGCGGTGGCCGTGCATCGCCACCAAACCCAGACAGCGGTGCAGCGACTGGTCGCGGAGCTGTTGCGTCTTTCCCGCAGTGTGCCGATTGGAAGTTGATCTCCGGAGTTCGATGGCGTGCGCTGTCACTTTCGTTTGCAAAAAATGACGGCCATGTGAGCTGGTTCGCAGGGAGATATCTCGAATGTCTTGGACAATGCGGCCCAACGAGGAGTTGCATGCATCTAGCCATCAGAACGATCCCATGTGTTGCTATTCTTGCTACCGCGTCCCTGCTGGTGGCCTGCCATTCCGCGCCTACCAGCCGCGGCGAGGTCAAAGGCTCCGACGCGTCGATCAGTGAGTGGCTGCAGTCCGACATGAACCGGGTGGCCAACGTGGGCATGCGCGAGAACCTCAATGCGTTGATGCGGCTGGCCGACAAGCTCTACAAGCGCAACCCGGCCGAGTGGCGCAAGGGTGGTTTCGCGAGTCGGGAAGAGGCGCTCAAGGCGCTCAAGACGGCCATCGAGGCGGCGGGCAATCCGGACAGCGGCGACAATCCCTCCAACCCCGAGAGCAGCACAGATCGTCGCGTGCCGGAGAAAGCCGCAGGCGAAGCAGCTCCCACAAAAGGGTGGCCGCCGCTCAAGGGCAAGCGCGACATCGAGGCCATGGATCTCGCGCTGTCGCACGGTTTCACCGGCGACCGTGTGGCGGCTTTTATTTACGGCACATCCGACATGCTCATCACCGCGCACGGTGGCAAGTCGGAGTTCTTTCTGATCGATGGTCAGGACGCGCAGCACATCTACAACGCGGCGCGCAACATCGAGATTGCAGTATGGATGCTGGGCAACCGCCGTGGTGACAACGGCAAGCCGCTGCTTCTGGCTGACGAGCTCAACGCCAGCGAGCGCAACCTGAGCTATGAACGCGAGTTCGGCAAGATCATCGCGCGGCTCGACCTGCTGGCTGCCGTCACCACCGAAAAGTACCGGCGTGCGGTGATCGGCTATGCGCAGGGGCTGGTGGGCGGATCGTTCCTGCAATTCCTGCCGGTGCGGTAAATCGGTACCCACCTCTGCCGGGACTTCCGCGCCCAATGTGCAGGGCGGGCGGCCTTGCCTTAAAATCTGCCGCTTCGCCCCAAGGAGCGCTGCAGCAGGCCACGCCGGAATTTTGTCCGCGCCTGTCAGGCTTGGGGCCAGGGCAGATGACTGCCTGTACTGCACAACGGCGCTCACCTGTTTTTCTGTCAATGGTTTTTTACAGGTGAGCGAGATGTCTGTTGTGTCGTCGTCCGTCGATTCTTCTTCCCCCGCTGTGGCCCCCATGCGCCTGTCGGGCCTTGAGCCGGTATTCATCGGCGAAGGTTCGCTCTTCGTGAACGTGGGCGAGCGCACCAATGTGACCGGCTCCAAGGCCTTCGCTCGCATGATCCTGAACGAGCAGTACGAAGAGGCTCTGGCCGTCGCCCGCCAGCAGGTGGAGAACGGCGCGCAGGTCATCGACGTGAACATGGACGAGGCCATGCTGGACAGCAAGGCCGCGATGGTGCGCTTTCTGAACCTGATCGCCTCCGAGCCCGACATCGCGCGCGTGCCTATCATGGTGGACAGCTCCAAGTGGGAAGTCATCGAAGCCGGTCTGCGCTGCATTCAGGGCAAGGGCATCGTCAATTCGATCTCGATGAAAGAAGGCGTGGAGCAGTTCAAGGAACACGCCAAGCTGGTCAAGCGCTACGGCGCGGCGGCTGTGGTGATGGCCTTTGATGAAAAGGGCCAGGCCGACACTTACGAACGCAAGACCGAGATCTGCTCGCGCGCTTACCGCGTACTGGTGGATGAAGTGGGTTTTGCACCGGAAGACATCATCTTCGATCCGAACATCTTCGCCGTGGCCACCGGCATTGAAGAGCACAACAACTACGGCGTCGACTTCATCGAAGCCACGCGCTGGATCAAGCAGAACCTGCCGGGCGCGAAGGTCTCGGGTGGCGTCTCCAACGTGAGCTTCTCCTTCCGCGGCAACGACCCGGTTCGCGAGGCGATTCACACCGTTTTTCTGTACCACGCGATTCAGGCGGGCATGGACATGGGCATCGTCAACGCCGGCATGGTTGGCGTATATGACGACCTTGAGCCCGAGCTGCGCGAACGCGTGGAAGATGTGGTGCTCAACCGTCGCCCCGATGCTGCAGAACGACTGCTCGAAATCGCAGATCAGGCCAAGGGCGCCGCCAAGGACGACAGCAAGAAGCTCGAATGGCGCGGCACCCCGGAGCATCCCAAAACCGTGGGCGAGCGCCTGTCGCACGCGCTGGTGCACGGCATCACCGACTTCATTGTGGATGACACGGAAGAGGCCTATCAGCAGATCGTGGTGAAGGGCGGCGGACGTCCGCTGCACGTGATCGAAGGCCCGCTGATGGACGGCATGAATATCGTCGGCGACCTGTTCGGCGCGGGCAAGATGTTCCTGCCGCAGGTGGTGAAATCGGCCCGCGTGATGAAGCAGGCCGTGGCGCATCTGGTGCCCTACATCGAAGAAGAAAAGCGCCAGCAGGAAGCCGCGGGCCTCGATGTGTCGAGCAAGGGCAAGATCGTGATCGCCACCGTGAAGGGCGACGTGCACGACATCGGCAAAAACATCGTCACCGTGGTGCTTCAGTGCAATAACTTCGAAGTCATCAACATGGGCGTGATGGTGCCGTGCCACGAAATCCTGGCGCGCGCCAAGGCCGAAGGTGCCGACATCATCGGCCTCTCGGGCCTGATCACGCCGAGCCTGGAAGAGATGCAATACGTCGCTGGTGAAATGCACAAGGACGACTATTTCCGCATCAAGAAGATTCCGCTCTTGATCGGCGGCGCCACCTGCTCGCGCGTGCACACCGCCGTGAAGATCGCGCCCAATTACGAAGGCCCGGTGGTCTACGTGCCCGATGCCTCACGCAGCGTGAGCGTGGCGCAGAGCCTGCTCGGTGACAACAAGGAGACCTTTGTGGCTGGCGTGCTCTCCGACTACGACAAGGTGCGTACCCAGCATGCCAACAAGAAGAAGGTACCGCTGTGGACGCTGGAGCAGGCCCGCGCCAACGCCACCCCGGTGGACTTCGCCGCGCACCCGCCCGTCGCCCCGCGTGCGATGGGCCGCCGCGTGTTCAAGAATTTCGATCTCGCCGAGATCGCTGCGTACATCGACTGGGGCCCCTTCTTCCAGACCTGGGATCTCGCCGGCGCCTACCCCGCGATCCTCGACGATGAAATCGTCGGCGTTGAAGCCCGCAAGGTGCTGGCCGACGCGCAGGCCATGCTCAAGAAGATCATCGAAGGCCGCTGGCTGCAGGCCAACGGCGTGATGGGCCTCTTCCCAGCCAACCGCGTGGGTGATGACATCGAGTTCTACGCCGATGAATCACGCAGCCAGGTGCTGATGACTTGGTACGGTATGCGCCAGCAGACCGAAAAGACCGCGATTGAAGGCGTGATGCGTCCCAGCCGCTGCCTGAGCGACTTCGTCGCCCCGAAGGAATCCGGCATCAAGGACTATGCCGGCCTTTTTGCCGTGACTGCCGGCATCGGCGCGGAAAAGAAGGACAAGGAATTCGACGCGGCGCTGGACGACTACTCCGGCATCATGTTCAAGGCTTTGGCCGACCGTCTGGCCGAAGCCTTTGCAGAATGCCTGCACCAACGTGTTCGCAAGGACCTGTGGGGCTACTCCGCTGATGAAAATTTGAGCAACGCCGAGTTGATCAAAGAGCAATACAAGGGCATCCGCCCCGCTCCAGGCTACCCCGCCTGCCCCGATCACACGGCCAAGGTTGACTTGTTCAAGGTGCTCGACGCGAACGAGATCGGCATGCAGCTCACCGAAAGCCTGGCCATGTTCCCGGCCTCGAGCGTGAGCGGGTTCTACATTGGCAATCCTGACTCCACCTACTTCAACGTGGGGCAGATCGGCGAAGATCAATTGGTGGACATGGCCGAGCGACGCGGGATGGATGTGGAAGTGCTGCGCCGGGCGCTGTCGCCGAATCTGGGGTGAGTTTTTACAAGCTCTCGTCTGTATTTTTAAAAATACAGGCCATGGCTTGTCAAAGACGAGGCAATTCGAGTCTGGTTCACTGGAGAGGAGGACTGCACGGAACTCGTCTGACGGGCTCCGGTGGTGCTACTTGACTGGAAAAGGCGGCATGAAAAAAGGTGTTCGGGCCGTGCATGCCAGAACACCTTGATGAGGGCGTTTCCCGAGACGGCGGTGGACCCGTGGTCTACCGCGTCAAGTCAGCCTCAGGGAACCAAGCCCAACTCCTTGTCATAAGCCTTGCGCGCGGTCACGCCCGTGTTCGCGAAGTCGGTGAACACGCCGTCGATGCCAAGGCGGAAGTAGGTCAGAAATTCCGCGACGGGGTCGCCCTTGTAGATGCCTGCCAGACGACCGGGTTCGTTGCGGAAGGTGAAGCTGTGCACCACGAGGCCGGCTTTGTGGGCGTTGGCGATGAGGCCGGTGTCCTTGAGGGTGTTCACGTCCTTGAGGCCCGCGCCTTCTTTGTAGGGGACGATCGAGTGCGCGAGCACTTCCGGCTTCCAGGGGCCGATGCCGTCGGCGTAGGTCTTGATCTCGGCAAGGCCTGCAGGGGTGAGCATGACGGCGAAGGTGCGCGCGTCGCCCGCGAGGGTCCAGCTGTAGGGACGGCCGCTGATGAAGGTCCATTCATCACTGGTGATGAAGATCATCGAACCGTCTTTGTAGTTGATGTCGTTGCCGTCAACGAGCTGCACGCCCTTGGCCTTCATGCCTGCCTTGCGCAGGTATTTGAGGCTGGCGGGGTCGAAGCTCTGGATGTAGATCGGCGAGTCGTTGGTGTTGAGCTTGTTCTTTTCGAGCAGCGCCATGACGGCGTCTTCGAGTGGCGAGCTTCCGGGCTTGCCGCAGCCGTTGGCGATGGCTTGTTGATTGTTCCAGTAGGGGTTCTTGGTTTCGGCGTAGACGGAGATGGTGCGCTTTTGCTCTTTCCCCTTGGCCACGGCGATGTCGATCACATCCTGTGCGCTGATGATCGGCAGCTTGCCATTCCATTCGGTGGGGCGCTCGCTGGCGTTGTCGAGAATCTTGCCGCCGATCCAGTTGCGCAGCTCCGCCATGGTGAAGTCGGTGATGGACCAATCGTTGGTGTGGTCTTCACCGTCGACGACAAGCGGCTTGAGCACGGACTTGGGATCGTTCGGATCGATTTGGTCCGACAGGTACTGCGCAGGTCCATTCGCTGCGATGGCAGGGTACTTCACGTTGACCATCACGCCCTTGGTGGTGCGCTTGCGGCTGGCGACATCGGCATTGGTCTTGGCGACGTCGGCGATGTTGGTGTTGTCACCGAGCCAGGCGTTGTGGCGCGCAACAAGTTGGCAGTCGCGCGTGAGGTGCATGTCCAGCTCGATCATGTCGGCACCGGCGTCTGCGGCCTTTTCGTAGGCCATGCGGGTCTGTTCGGGGTAGTAGCCCGAGAGGCCTCGGTGCGCGATGATCTGCGGCGCCGAGCCGTTCAGGGTGCTGTAGGGAGTTTCATACCCGCCCCCGCAGGCGGTGAGGGTGAGCGCAGCGCAAGCGGCCGCAGCGAAGGAGGCAAGCCGGAATGTTGGAGTGAGCTTTTTCATGGCATGTCACCAGAAGGGTTGAGGAGTCCGGCAGCGCCCCCGTCGAAATTCTGTCGCTTCACGGACGCCGCTGCCTGCTCGCCATATTCGAGCGTGGTTGTGAAAGAACTGTGACAGTCATAGTTGTATTTTTCTATGTACTGGTCAAGGGGGAAGTACCTGTGAACAGGACGCGACATACCACTCGCTCGCCGCCGGCAAAAAGCGCCGAGCGATTGGCGGATCAGCGTACGGGCGGTTCAGCGCACCAGCGGCGCCACTGCGCCATCAAGCTGGTCGCGCAGCTTGGTGCCTTGCTCGATCTTGGAGACGACCTTGCCGCTGCCATCCAGGACGATGGCGGTGGGCACGACCTGGATGCGCCCGAAGCCGCCGAAGTCGAAGTTGCGCAGCTTTTCCTGATCGCCGGTGGGCGCTGCGCGCATGGCGATCGGAAAGCCCATTTCTTTGGACTCCGCGATCTTTTTGCCGCGGAATTTGAAGGGGTCATCCAAGTCCACGAACAGCACCTGCAGACCCTTGTTGCGGTATTTGTGGAAGGCGTCGAGTACGGCGGGGCGGCCGTTGGCAACGCAGGGTGCGCACCAGTCCGCGCCGAAGTAGATGACCAGCGGCTTGCCCGCGTAGTTGGCCAGATTCACCGGTTGGCCGTTGACCAGCTCCAGCTGCTCCATGGGGCTGGGTTTTTCACCCACCTCAGGCTGCCAGGCGTGGGACGCGCTGGACATGATCCAGCAGACGACGAACACGAGCAAGCCCACGTAGATATGCGTCTGCCTTTGCTTTTGTTTGCGCATGATGCGTCTCCTCACAACGTGTGGAAAACGAGTGTAGGCACGTGGTACGGAATACAGCAATCGCGGGATCGAAGCGTTGCTGCGGTAACGAAAGTTACTACCCAGTTCTGGGGATGGGCGAGAGACGCTCTCGCAATGAAAAAAGGAGCGCGAGGCTCCTTTGTGGTGTGGGCCTGCGACGAGCGCGGGCTCAGGAATGGGTATCAGAGGCCCAGCTTTTTAGCGACGTAGTCTGCATCCTTGTCACCGCGCCCGGAAAGGTTCACGAGGATGTTCACGTCCTTGCCCAGCGTCGGCGCTACGCGCATGGCCCAAGCGACTGCGTGCGAGCTTTCCAGCGCCGGGATGATGCCCTCCACGCGCGAGAGCGTCATGAAAGCGTTCAGCGTTTCCTGGTCGTCCACGCTCTGGTAGTCGACGCGGCCGATGTCCTTCAAGTAGCTGTGCTGTGGGCCGACGCCGGGGTAGTCCAGGCCCGAGGCAATGGAGTGCACGGCGGCGGGTGTGCCGTCTGCGTTTTCGAGCACGTAGCACTTCATGCCGTGGATCTCGCCGGGCTTGCCGACCGAGAGCGTGGCGGCGTGTTTGCCGGGTTTGTCCACGCCTTCACCGGCGGGCTCGACGCCGACGAGCTTGACGCTCTCGTCATTCAAAAAGGCGGTGAAGATGCCCATCGCGTTCGAGCCGCCTCCCACACAGGCGCTCACGTAGTCGGGTAGCCTGCCGTACTTGGTCTGGAACTGCTCGCGCGCCTCGCGGCCGACGATGGACTGGAAGTCGCGCACCATCTTCGGGAACGGGTGCGGGCCGACCACCGAGCCGATGGCGTAGATGGTGTTGACGGGGTCCTTGAGGTATTCCTCGAACGCGCTGTCCACCGCATCTTTCAGCGTTGCCTGGCCGCGTGTGACGGCCACCAGATTGCAGCCGAGGATGCGCATCTTGGTGACGTTGGGGTGTTCCTTCTCGATGTCCACTTGGCCCATGTGAATTTCGCAGGGAATGCCGACCAACGCACAGGCCGTCGCCAAGGCCACGCCATGCTGGCCCGCGCCGGTTTCGGCGATCACTTTGGTCTTGCCCATGAACTTGGCGAGCAGCGCTTCGCCAAGGCAGTGGTTGATCTTGTGCGCGCCGGTGTGGTTCAGGTCTTCGCGCTTCAAGTGGATCTGCGCTCCGCTCAGCTGCTCCGACAGGCGTTTGGCGTGGAAGATGGGGCTGGGGCGGCCCACATAGTCCTGGAACAGGTGCTGCAGCTCGTCCTGAAAATCCTTGCGCTGCACGATCTCGTCGTAGGCCGCTGCGATGTCGTCCATGGCCTTCTTCAGGTGTGGCGGTACGAGCTGGCCGCCATAGGCACCGAAGAATCCGTTGGCATCGGGCATGGCGGCGGCGTCTAGCTTGTGGGTCATTGTGGTGTCTCCCCGGGGCAGGTGTAGTGGAAAGAGGAAAGGGTGCAAGAAAATCTTGCAGCAACCCTCATTCATACCATAGCGGCGGCGCGTTTTGCGCCGCAGAGCACCCGTGAAAACGCGAAGTCAGCCGACGCGGCTGACGGGCGTCAGAGCGTTGCGCAAGCGGTTTGGCGCTTCTACTTCGGGCAAGGCCTCGGGTGCGAAAGCGAGTGATCGCTCCACCGTGCCGATGTGCTCGATCAGCAGTTGCTTGGCGGCTTCGGTGTCGCCCGCTTCGAGCGCCTGCACGATGCGCTCGTGCTCCGCGCACGACTGGCTCGCGCTGTGCGTGGACTGGTAGAGCGTGGCGGCCAGCGTGGTGCGCGCGGTCAGGTCACGCAGCGTGTCGGCCAGCAGCTTGTGGCCCATCTGTTCGGCCAGGCACACATGGAAATCCGCGAGGAGAAACGCGCGCGTGGCAGCGTCGGCCTCGTCGATGGCGTTCTTCTCGTGCGCGATGTGCCGGCGCAGATGGCCGATGACCGACTGCATCGGCCGGCCGGCCTCCTGCAGGATGCCCGATTCGATGATGCGCCGCGCCGAAAACGCGTCGCGCGCCTCGTCCGCCGAGGGCTGGACGATGAACCAGCCCTTGCGCGGCTGGACCTGCACGAAGCCGCGCGCCTGCAACTGCACCATGGCCTCGCGCACCACGGTGCGGCTTACGGCGAAGTTGTCGGCCAACTCCTGCTCCCCCAGCCGGTCGCCGGGCGCCAGCTTTTGTGCCAGTACGGCTTCGACGATGCGTTCGGCAATGTGCAGGGGGGAGGCGGGAGTCATCGGCAGGGCGGGCGTTTGTGGGGGGGATCGATCAAGCAAGCGGTCATTTGTCAATGGTGCGCGCTGGTGACTGTACCGTTTTCCGCAATGGTCTCGTCCATCGGCAGGGCCTTGCCGTTGAGCACCGCATGCGCGCGGTCGCGGTCGATGTCGCCTTCCCACGCGGCCACGGCCACGGTCGCCACGCAGTTGCCGATCAGGTTGCCGAGAGCCCGAGCGATGCCGATGAACCAGTCGATGGACAGCACCAG
This sequence comes from Diaphorobacter sp. HDW4A, assembly GCF_011305995.1. Classification (GTDB taxonomy): domain Bacteria; phylum Pseudomonadota; class Gammaproteobacteria; order Burkholderiales; family Burkholderiaceae_C; genus Diaphorobacter_A. Next base: position 5,349,089 of record NZ_CP049910.1, read on the forward strand.
CACCAGGCCGATGGCGGGGATCGCAGGAATCGCATGCAGCGTCGCCGCCAGCACCACGATGGCCGAGCCCGGCACGCCGTGCGCGCCCTTGGAGGTGACTAGCGAGATCGCGAGGATGGTGAGCAGATCGGTCATGCTGATCGGCGTGTTGGTGGCCTGCGCGATGAACACGGCGGCCAGCGTGATGTAGATGGAGAACGCATCCAGATTGAACGAGTAGCCGGTCGGAATCACCAGACCTACGGTCGAGTCGCGGATGCCCATGTTGCGCAGCTTGGCCATGATCTGCGGCAGCACGCTGTCGGACGAGGTGGTGGCGAACACCACCATCAGTTCTTCGCGCAGATAGCGCAGCAGCTTGATCAGGCTGAAGCCCGAGACGCGCATCACGAAGCCCAGTACCACGAACACGAAGATCGCCACGGCTGCGTAGAACAGCAGCACCAGCATGCCCAGTTGCTTGAGCGAGCCGATGCCGTACTTGCCCACGGTGAACGCAATCGCGCCCAGCACGCCCAGCGGCGCGAGCTTGATGATGATGCCCATGATTTTGAACAGCACCAGCGAGGTCGCATCGATCACCGCCGCCACCGGCTTGCCGCGCTCGCCGAGCATCGACAGCGCGCAGCCGAACAGCACGGCGAACAGCAGCACCTGCAACACGTCGCCGGTTGCGAACGCGTTAACCACGGTGGATGGAATCAGCTTCATGAGGAAGTCCACGAAGCCGCCCGAGGTCAGTTTGTCGGCATTGGTCGCATAGGCACTCATGGCCGATGCGTCAAGCGCCTTCACGTCGACATTCATACCGGCGCCGGGCTGGAACACGAAGGCCAGAACCAGACCCATCACCAGCGCGATGGTGGTGAGCACCTCGAAGTACACCAGCGCCTTGATGCCCACGCGCCCCACGCGCCTGAGGTCTCCCGCGCCCGCGATGCCATGCACCACCACGCAGAACACCAGTACCGGAATGATCATCTTGATCAACTTGATGAACCCGTCACCCAGCGGTTTGAGTTTGACTGCGAATTCGGGCGAGAACAGCCCGACAAGAACCCCGATGACCAGTGCGATGAGCACCTGCCCGAATAGCGATTTGGCGAAACGTCCCATGATGGCTTCTCTCCTGTTGGCTGATTTGCTCTTGTATGCAAGATGTGATTTATCTTGAATACAAGAATGTAGACAAGCTAAAAGCGTGCCAAAAGCGGGTTTTCCTGTAGAAAAAGGAACTTTTGTGTGTCTCGGAGATTTTTGAGCTGACGTTCGGCACGCGCTTGGTGCAAGGACTCCCGCATTGGGTGCATGCGGGCCAGCCAACGAAAAAGGCGCACGCTTCACAATGAAGCGTGCGCCTTGAAAAGCGGACGTCGGGTTGTTTCCTCACGGCCAGCAGCCTGTGAGGAATGGAGCTAGCCGTGGTCGCAGCGCATGAAACTGGCGTGGTCCAGGCGAGGGCAGCCGCGCAAGGGCCGTCCCGCCGCGCTGGCTGCGTCCCCCTGCCCGAAACGCAACGCGTTTCGAGAGCGGGGGGAAGGCGCGAAGCGACTCAGGGGGTGTTCGTTCCTATCAACGTGAGCTGGGGAAGCTGAACATCGTGCCTTCGCGGACACCGGCGGACGGCCAGCGCTGCGTGATCGTCTTGCGCTTGGTGTAGAAGCGCACGGCGTCCGGGCCGTAGGCGTGCAGGTCGCCGAACAGCGAACGCTTCCAGCCGCCGAACGAGTGATAAGCGACGGGCACGGGCAGGGGCACGTTCACGCCGACCATGCCGACCTGGATGTGGTCGGTGAAGTAGCGGGCGGCCTCGCCGTCGCGCGTGAAGATGCAGGTGCCGTTGCCGTACTCGTGGTCGTCGATGAGCTTCATCGCTTCCTGCAGGTTCTTGGCGCGCACCACGCCGAGCACGGGGCCGAAGATTTCTTCCTGATAGATCTTCATGCCGGGCTTGACGTCGTCGAACAGGCAGGCGCCAAGGAAGTAGCCGTCTTCATGACCGGCGACCTTCACGCCGCGGCCATCGACCACCAGCTTCGCGCCTTCGGCTACGCCGGAATCCACATAGGCCTTGACCTTCTCGAAGTGCTGCTTGGTGACCAGCGGGCCCATGTCGTTGCTGTTGTCGGTGCCGGGGCCGACCTTCATCTTGTCGATCTCGACCTTGAGGCTGGCGATCACGGCATCGGCCGTTTCGTCGCCGATGGCCACAACCAGCGGGATCGCCATACAGCGCTCGCCGCAGCTGCCGTAGGCCGCGCCCATCAGCGCGTTGACGGCGTTGGGGATGTCGGCGTCAGGCATGACGATGGCGTGGTTCTTCGCACCGCCCAGAGCCTGCACGCGCTTGCCGTGCTTGCAGCCTTCGGCGTAGATGTATTCGGCGATGGGGGTGGAGCCCACAAAGCTCACGGCCTTCACGCGCGGGTCCTGCAGCAGGGTGTCCACGGCGGTCTTGTCGCCGTTGACCACGTTCAGCACGCCCGGTGGCAGACCGGCTTCCAGCGCCAGTTGCGCGATGAGCAGGGTGCTTGACGGGTCACGCTCGGACGGCTTGAGCACGAAGGTGTTGCCGCAGGCCACGGCCATGGGCCACATCCACAGCGGCACCATGGCGGGGAAGTTGAACGGGGTGATGCCGGCGGTCACGCCCAGCGCCTGAAACTCGCTCCAGCTGTCGATGCCGGGGCCAACGTTGCGGCTGTGCTCGCCCTTGAGCAGCTCGGGCGCGTAACTCGCATATTCCACGTTCTCGATGCCGCGCTGCAGTTCGCCATGCGCATCGGCCAGCACCTTGCCGTGTTCGGCGGTGATCAGCGCGGCGATCTTGTCGGCGTTTTCTTCGAGCAGGACTTTGAGCTTGCTCATCACGCGGGCGCGCTTGAGCGGGGGGGTGTTGCGCCAGGCGGGGAAGGCCTTTTCAGCAGATGCAATGGCTTCTTCTACCGTGGCCTTGCTGGCGAGCGCCACGTTGGTGGTGGATTGGCCGGTAGCGGGATTGAAGACGGGTTGTGTGCGGGCCGTGTCGTTGACGATCTTGCCGTCGATGAGATGACCAACAGTGGAGGTAACTTGCTTGTCGTTGTTCATGGTATTTCTGCTGATGCAATGAAGCCTTGTGGCTTCAATGGATGATTCGTTTTGGGGTGACGATATAGGCCCTCATGCGTTGTTGCAGAAGCCTTGCCGTACATGAGTACTGTCTGCGGCTTCGCGCCTAGCCTGAGGGCCTATCTCGTCATTGTGGTGCGGGGTTCGAGCGCTCTGCGCGCTGCGTCGTCCGCTGTTTGAAAGCCGAAGAAAAATGGGGGCTACCGCTGGGGGCGGTGGCGGTAGCTCCCGGGGAACTCTTGGTCTCAGTCTCAGGCAACCGACTTGATGGTTTCGCCGAGGGCGTTGATCATGCGGTCGATTTCGGCGCGCTCGCTGATGAACGGTGGCGCGAGCTGGATGGTGTCGGCGCCGTAGCGCACGTAGAAGCCGAGTTCCCACATCTTCATCGCGATTTCGTAGGGGCGCTTGGCGGGCTCGCCCGGGGCATGTTCGATGGAGATGCCTGCTGCGAGGCCGTAGTTGCGGATGTCGGCGATGTGTTTGACGCCCTTGAGGCTGTGCACGGCGTTTTCAAAGTACGGAGCGAGCGCCTTCACGCGGCCGGGGCCGTCTTCCTTTTCGAGCAGGTCGAGCGCGGCGATGCCGGCGGCGCAGGCGATCGGGTGGGCCGAGTAGGTGTAGCCGTGCGCGAATTCGAGCATGTACTCGGGGCCACCCGCTGCCATGAAGGTGTCGTAGATGTCCTTGCTGGCGATGCAGCCGCCCAGCGGCTGTGCGCCGTTGGTCACCTGCTTGGCGAAGTTCATGATGTCGGGCACCACGCCGAAGGCGTCGGAGCCGGTCATCGTGCCGCAGCGGCCAAAGCCAGTGATGACTTCATCAAAAATCAGCAGGATGTTGTTTTGCGTGCAGATCTCGCGGATGCGGTCGAGATAGCCCTTGGGCGGAATCACCACGCCTGCGGAACCGGCGAACGGTTCGATGATCACGGCGGCGATGTTGCTTGCGTCATGCAGAGCGATCACGTCGAGCAGCTTGTCGGCCAGCGCGCGGCCGCCCTCTTCGGCCATGCCCTTCTGGAAGGTGCCTGCAGGAGGTTGTGTGTGCGGAATGTGGTCGGCCGCAATGCCCTGGCCGTACATCTTGCGGTTGCCGCCGATGCCTCCCACCGAGATGCCGCCGAAGTTCACGCCGTGGTAACCCTTCTCGCGGCCGACCAGCACCGTCTTGCTGGCCTGACCCTTCAGGCGCCAGTAGGCGCGCGCCATCTTGAGCGAGGTGTCTGCCGCTTCGGAGCCCGAACCGGTGAAGAACACGTAGTCGAGGCCCTTGGGTGTCAGGTCCTTGAGCTTGTTGGCGAGTTCGAACGAGGCGGGGTGACCGAACTGGAACGCCGGTGCGTAATCGAGCTGCAGCGCTGCCTTGCCGATGGCTTCGGCGATCTCGCGGCGGCCGTGGCCGAGGCCCGTGCACCAGAGGCCCGAGAGGCCGTCGAAAATCTTGCGGCCCTTATCGTCACGCAGATAAGCGCCTTCGGCACCGACGATCATGCGTGGATTGGCCTTGAAGTTACGGTTGCCCGTGAACGGCATCCAGTGCGCGTCCAGCCAGGCGGCGTCGGTGCGCACGGCTTGGGATGCTGCGTTGGTGTCAGGGGTGGTGGTGATGCTCATGTGCGTCTCCAGCAGGGTCGGGCAAAGCGTTGATTGGATTGGAAAAATCGCCACCACCAGCGTGGTGGCTTGGGGGCATTGTTGGGCGGCGTGATAATCCGGTAAATAACGCAATATCACTGTTTACTTGAGGATTTATGCAAGTAAAGAAAACCACCGCAGAACGCACCAAAACCCCGGTCAAAAAGCGCACCAAAGCCACGCCCCAGGCCACGCGCAGCCGCGCCGTTCTGGGCCAGATCAGCGACATGGATCTGCGCCTGCTGCAGGTGTTCAAGGCCGTGGTGGACTGCGGCGGCATGTCGGCGGCGGAGCTGGAGCTGAACATCGGCACCAGCACCGTGAGCCGCCACGTGAAGGATCTGGAGATGCGCCTCGGCCTCACGCTGTGCCGCCGGGGCCGCGCGGGTTTCGCGCTCACGGCCGAGGGCCAGCGTGTGTATGAGGAAACCCAGCGCCTGTTGGCCTCGGTGCGCGGCTTTCGCGATTCCATCGACGACATCCACGCGCGCATGGGCGGTCAGCTCGCCGTCGCCATCTTCGACAAGACCGCCAGCAACCCGGCTGCGCGCATCGGCGAGGCCATCAGCGCGTTCAACCAGCTTGCGCCCGATGTGCATCTGCAGCTGCACGTGGGGTCGATCAACGAGATCGAGCGCGGCGTGATGGACGGCACCTTTCAGATCGGCATCATCCCTGAGCACCGCAGCTCGCACAGCCTGCTCTACCACCGCCTGTTCGACGAGCACATGCTGCTGTACTGCGGCAAAGGCCATGCGCTGTTCGGCGCGGATCACGACGCCCTCGACTGGGACAGCGTGCGTGAGCACCCGTTTGCGGGCCTCGGCTACCACTCGCCCAATATGGAGTTGACGCATCAGGCCCGCCTCTCGCGCGCTGCCACCGGCTTCGATCAGGAATCGATTGCCACGCTGATTCTCTCGGGCCGCTATCTGGGCTTTTTGCCCGACCACTACGCCCGCGCGTTCGAGGCAGAGGGCCGCATGCAGCCGGTGCGCCCGGCCGAGCTGCACTACCACTGCGAGTTCGTGAGCCTCGTTCGAAAGTCTCCACAATCCAGTAGAACTACTCACGCATTTACACAATGCCTAGTGAATGCACATCGATAGTCGCATTTAAATTCAACAGTAAAGCAATAATTTGTTGCAATTAGATTGCACTTGTTTACACTTTGAATGATTGATCGACAGAGCAAATTTTGGGCAGGGCGCTTCGTTCGGCACATGCGAACCAGCGACGTGACGAAGTCAGCCTGAGGGTCACCCACCATCTCGGGTTCTATGCACCACACTTCTGCATCAACTCTCCAACCACGCGTGCAGGAGCATCCACGGCGTTGTGCCGATCTCCGAGCCGCAGTTTCGGGGCATGTCGCCCTGCCCGTCACGTGAACGGGCAAGTGTCGTCACCGGCCATTTTGTGGTCTACCGGCATGGGACCGTTACTGCATGGCATGGAGGCCGCACGCGCGCTGCATGACGGTCAATGGGAGCAGGCGCACACTCATCTCGAACGCGCATTGCACGCGCTGCCCGATGATCTGGGCTTGCTCCAGATGCGCAGCCAACTGGCGATGCAGCAGGGCGAGCCCGCCGTGGCCGTCAGCCTCCTGCAACGTGCGGTAGCACTGGCACCAGGGGATGATCCATTGGCCTGTCGTTTGGCCCATGCGCTGCTGGTGTCGGGCGACGCCGAGCAAGCCTGCCGTGCCGCACAGCATGCGGTGATGCTCGATCCGCGCAATGCCACCGCACAATTGTTGCTGGCTGAGGGCCGCAGTATCTTGCGCGACTGGCCGGCGGTGGAGCTGGCGGCGAGTGCCGCGCTGGCGTGCGACTCCGCGAGCGATTCCGCACTGATGTGGCTTGCCCAAGCGCAGCGTGAGCAATCACGCACAGCCGATGCCGAAGTCACCTTGCGTCGCCTGTTGCAGCAAGCGCCCACACACATGCAGGCGCTCAGCGATCTGGGCTGGCTGCTCTATCGCGCCGGTCGGTTGACCGAGGCGCGTCCGCTGTGTGAGCAGGCCGCATCGCTGGTGAACGTCGACCCGCAGGCCGCCAGTCGTCAGGCCGACAGCATCACCCTGCAGAATTGGGGCCGTGTGCTGCTCGATTGCGGCGAGATGGATGCCGCGATGCAGGCACTCGAACTGGCCTTGGAGCGTGTGCCTGACTCGTATCGCGCAAACCTGTTCGTTGGTATAGCTTGGCAGGAGCTGGGCGAGCCCGACGAGGCCAGTCAGTGGTATGAGCGCAGCCTGCAATTGGATGCTGAGGCTATTGAACCATTGGAGCGGCTGGCCAGCATGGCCCTCAAGGCCGAACAGTTCACAGCGGCGCATGAGTTGCTGGCTACCGTGCTCGCGCGTAGCCCTCAGCGCGTACAGGCGCTTGGCCATCGCGCCAGTGTGCATCTGTAGCAAGGTCAGTTGGCCGATGCGCTGGCCGACTACCGCGCAGCCATCGCCCTTGCGCCGGGATGGGCGCATCTGCATGCGGCACTCGGGCAGGCGCTGGCGAATGCGGGCGATACCGCTGATGCCAAGGCCAGCTTTGAGGCCGCGCTCGCCTGCAACCCGGAATGCATTCCCGCGCTGACGGGATTGCTCACGATGGCCAAGACCCGCGCACAGTCGCCGCTCAAGCACCAGGCGCTGGAGTTGCTGCGTACCCAGACTCTGAGCGCACCGCGTCGTGCCAGCCTGCATTTCGGGCTCGCCACCTACTACGATGCGACCAAGGCCTGGCACAAGGCGGCCATGCACATGGTGACGGCCAATGCGCTGCGCAAATCCGCCAAGGCCGAGCGCAATGACCGCTACGACCCGGAGGGCTACGAGCGCTTTGTCGACGAGATCATCCGCGTGTTCACGCCGGAGTTTTTTGCTCGCATGGCGCAACATGGGCATGCGAGTGCACGCCCCGTCTTCATCGTTGGCATGCCACGTTCTGGCACCACGCTGGCCGAACAGATCATCGCGAGCCATCCGGATGCCCATGGCGCTGGTGAACGCAGCTTTGCCAATCAGGGACTCTCGCGATTGGCGCGCATGCAGGGTGTAGCTCCGGGTGCCCAGTGGGCGGCATTGGCGCAGTCCAATCCGTCGCACACCCAGTCGGTGGCCGAATGGCACCTGCAGCAGTTGGCGCAACTCGATGGCGAGGCATTGCGTGTGGCGGACAAGATGCCAGACAACTTCAGCCTGCTGGGCTGGCTGGCGATTCTGTTTCCCAAGGCCCACTTCATTCATTGTCGTCGCGACCTGCGGGATGTGGCGCTGTCGTGTTGGATCACCGACTTCGGCCGCATCGTCTGGGCCAATGACATGGACCATCTGGTGCACCGCATCCAGCAATACCGCAGGCTGATGGCGCATTGGCAGAAGGTGCTACCGGTGCCGCTGCACGAGCTGCGCTACGAGCGGATGGTGGCGGATCAGCGCCACGAATCCGAGCGGCTGTTGCAAGCGGTGGATCTGCCATGGGACGAGCGTTGCATGTCGTTTTTCGAGACGCGTCGACTGGTGCGCACCGCCAGCGTCAATCAGGTACGTCAGCCCATGTACCAGCGCGCGGTAGCACGTTGGCAGCGATACGAATCGATGCTTGCACCCGTGTGCGATGCGCTGGCGGACGACCCCGCCCATGCCCTGCCATCCACCGCGCAGGCCGTCGTGCTGACGGCCCTGCGCAAGCCATCCTGAGACCCATCACCACAGACCTGAAACGAGAGAGGAATTTTCATGACAACGAAGTTTGCATCACTGCGCATGCGCGATTTCGCCAAGCGCTCGGGCGTCGCCATTCTGGGCGGCACGGTCGGAGTCGCACCGACAATCGCCAACGCTGCGACTGGATCTCAGTCGATTGTGAGCGGCGGATTCAAGTGGTTCATCAACACCAACATCACGTTTCTTTCCACTTCCTCCAATTTCGGATTCAGCGAGGCCAGCGCCACGCAGCCGATGCAGACGGAGAACGGAAGCTCGCAGACGCTGAACGATGCGTTTGATGGCGCCATGGGGTGGCACGTGCATCCCACCGGAGTCATCGCCAATAGCGATAAAGGGCTCAATGGCTATCAAGCGACTGGTGGGGTCACGCTGTCTCCAGCCTCACCGGTAGCCGAGCAGGCGGCGACCGTTACCGGCAACGTTGAGGTCCTGCAGGGGCTGAACGTGACTGGGCAACTGTATTTCCCGGCGGGTCAGGGCGTGGCGCGCGCCATTCTGACACTGCAGAACCCGAGTGCGAGCGCTATCACCGTGCAGGTCACCAACGACAACAATCTGGGCTCGGACGCCAATACCAAGATCGACACGACCAGTAGTGGTGACAACGTCTTTCAACTCGGGCAGGACAACTGGGTGATTTCGCATCAGGATATTGGTGTTGGGATGCCGATTACGGATCCCACCATCACACTGGCCGGCATGAAGCTCGCCAGTAGCGCCGACTATGTGGATGGCGATGACAATCCCTACCAGTACTTCAACGTGACCGTACCCGCCGGTGGCACCAAGCGTGTGATGACGCTGGTGCGCTTGTCGCGTTCCGCTACCGTGGCGCAGGCGGTGGCGTCTACGTTCAACGATCTGAACAGCCTGCGTCAGGCGGGTTATGTCTCTGATTTGAGCGAAGACGAGTTGCGCTCCATCGTGAACTGGAACTACATGGGCTTTCCCGACCTCACCCCGGCGTTGAGCGGGCCGACGAGTCTCACGGTCGGGCAGGCCACCAACATGACGCTGACGGTGACCAATGGCGGCACAGGCACCAACACCGATGGCACACTGACCGTGACCCTGCCTACAGGGGTGAACCTGACCACGCCGCCTGCTGGCTGCATCGCCAATGGCACGCAAGGCTTCACCTGCACTCTGGGCGCCATCGCGGCGGCGGATGCCAGTGCGACGCCTCCGGTGGCAGCGGGTGTGCAGACATTGAACTTCGCTGTCACTGCCTCCACTGTGCCCGTAGCGCCAGCCTCCATCAGCGCGGTCATCACCGCAGTGACAGGCGAAAGCAACACGGCGAACAATTCGACATCGCTGTCAGTCACGGGTGCAGTTGTGGTCTCCAATACCCAGCCCGTTCCGGGTCTGGGCACCGTAGCACTGGCAGGGCTGAGTGGCGCTCTTGCGCTGATGGGTACGCGTCGTCGTCGCAAGGACTTGAAGGATACGAAGGGCGAGAATGTCCACCAGTAAGTAAGGCAACGCCCACGGCGCGCATTCGGCTGGCTGCGCGCTGTGGCGGTCAATAGGCGCGCTCCCATCCCCGGAAAGGGTTGGTGATAGGATGCCGCGACTCTTGCAGGTCCTGCAGCTTCGCTTGCCGTGTTCGTCGATTCTGTGCCGTGCACGCGCGCATGTCCCGTTGTCCAGTGCCTGCAAGGGAAACGCTGTCTTCCGTTCCCGTCCCCCCCTTTGCGAGCACCATTCCATGCAACGCCGCCAATTCCTCCTCGTCTCCACCATCGCCGCGTCGTCCGGAACCTTCGGCGTGAGTGCCTTTGCGGCCTCGCCCGCCAAGGGCGAGGGATGGCGCGAATACGAGATCACCACCGAGGTGAACGTGGGCGAGAAAACCGGCGAGGCGCGCGTGTGGGTGCCCGTGCCGATGGCACAGCTCGAAGGCTACCAGCGCACGCTGGACGTGAAGTTCGACGCGCCCGGCGCCACCAAGGTCGAGCTGTTCTCGGTGCCGCGTTCGGACGCGCGCATGGTGGCCGTGCACTGGAAGAACACCGAAGCGCCGCAGACCGTGAAGCTCACCACCCGCGTCGCCCTGCGTGATCCATCGGTGGACCTCGGCGCGGCAGGCACGGCGCGCAAGCTTCCAGCATCCGCGCTGCGCGAGTATTTGCAGCCCACATCGCTTGCGCCGCTCGGCGGCATCGTCAAGCAGACGTCCGACAAAATTCTGGCCGAGGCCGGCCACCCCAAGGACGCCATCGGCAAGGCCCGCGCGATCTACGAATGGATGGTGGTCAACGCCTCGCGCGACGGCGCGGTCGCCGGTTGCGGCACGGGCGATGTCACCTACATGCTCAACTCGGGCAAGATCTCTGGCAAGTGCGCCGACCTGAACGGCCTCTACACCGCGTTGCTGCGCGCGAGCGGTGTGCCCGCGCGCGACGTCTACGGCGTGCGCGTGGACACCTCCGAGCGCGGCTTCAAGAGCCTTGGCAAGGCCGGCGACATCTCCAAGGCCCAGCACTGCCGTGCGCAGTTCTATGCCGACGGCTACGGCTGGATTCCGGTCGATCCGGCCGACGTCGCCAAGGTTGCGCTTGAAGAACAACCCGGTGGCCTGCCCAAGGACGATCCCAAGGTGCGCGCCGCGCGCGCCATGCTGTTCGGCGCGTGGGAAGGCAACTGGATGGCCTACAACACCGCCGCCGACGTGCGCTTCCCCGGCTCGGAACTGACCGCAGGCTTCTTCATGTACCCCAATGGTGAGTCCGCCAACGGCCGTCTCGACAGCCTCGACCCCGCCCACTTCGCGTACCGCATCACGTCGCGCAAGCTGGCGTGATGATCGCTGAAGAGCATTGCATGGAACGGCGCAAGAGCTTCCAACTGCTGGGTGGCATGGCCCTGATGGCTGCCGGTGGCGTGCGTGCGGCGGGCAATGACGAGCCCTCGCAGGGCAAGCTCATGCCGTGGACACGCGGCGCCGCGCCCGCGCTCTCCGCCCTCACCATGGAAGGCCGCAAGGTCACGCTGCAGGACTATGTCGGCGCGCCGCTGATACTGAATTTCTGGGCGTCCTATTGCGGCCCGTGCCGCCTCGAGATGCCCACGTTCAGCATGCTGCTCGACCTCTACAGCGACAAGAAACTGCGCGTGCTGGCCGTGAACCATGGCGAGATGCCCGCACGCATCGCCCAGTTCCTCCAAGCCGTGCCGTTCACCGGCGACGTGCTGCTTGACCGCAGCCAGAAACAGCTCGCCGCGTGGGGTGGCCGCGCCCTGCCCACGAGCTTCATCATCGACGCCAAAGGCCGCGTGCGCTTCTGGCACATCGGCGAACTCGACTGGACCGCGTGGGATGCGCAGTCCAAGCTGCAGCAGGTGATCGAAGGCTGAGCGAGCCTGCGCTCAGATCATTGTTCAGATGTGCCCCACGAGCCGCGCTATCAGCTCGGCCGTGCTTGACACATCGAACTTGGTGAACAGCCGCCCGCGATGCGCCTCCACCGTGCGAAAGCTGATGCCCAGATCGGCTGCGATCTGCTTGCTTGATTTGCCCGACACCAGCGAGCGCGCGATCTGCCGCTCGCGCGCCGTCAATGGCGTGGTCACAGGACGCTCGGCCGACATGTCCTCGAACACCCAGACCGAGAGCGCGAACGGGTCCACGCGATCCGCCGTGCGCCCTGCCACATGGCACCAGAACAGCGTGCCGTCCTGCTTGCGCATGATGCGGTCATCCGCGTAGTTGCCGGTTTCGCGCATCAACGCCAGCGCCCGCGAGCCCGTGTCCTCGAACTCCGAAGCTGATGGATAGAGCACCGCCAACGACTGCCCGAGCAGCGCTTCGGGCGGGTAGCCGAAGATGTCGCAGAAGCTCTGGTTGTACGAACGGATCTGCCGATGCTGCGCCACGAGCAGGCCGACGGGCGCGAGGTCAAAGACCAGAAGCTGATGATCGATTGCGCTGTCGGCCATGGCCATGGGAAGGACGGGATGCGTTGCGGTGAGTTGAAGGATGAAAGAAAGGCCGCCCGCATGTTACTCCGCCGCACTCCGTCTTTTCAGCCTTTGTGCAGCGGCGCTCCCGTCATCGCCTGCAGCGTCTCAAGATCAAGGCCCGGCACCATGGATCGCACGACGAGTCCGCCCGGCGTCACGTCGATCACCGCGCAGTCGGTGTAGATGCGGTCAACCACGCCCGCGCCGGTCAGCGGATAGGTGCAAGCCTCGACGATCTTGGGCTTGCCGTCCTTGGTCGTGTGCTCCATCACCACGATGACCTTTTTCGCTCCCGCCACGAGGTCCATCGCGCCGCCGACGGCGGGAATCGCGTCGGGCGCGCCGGTGTCCCAGTTGGCAAGATCGCCGTTGCTGGCCACCTGAAATGCGCCGAGTACCGACACGTCGATGTGCCCGCCGCGCATCATCGCGAACGACATGCTGTGGTCGCAGATCGACGCGCCGGGCAGCAGCGAGACGGGTTCCTTGCTGGCGTTGAGCAGGCTCGGGTCCACCGTGCCGTCCTTGGGGCCGGGGCCCATGCCGAGGATGCCGTTCTCGCTGTGCAGGATCACGTCGCGGCCTGCGGGCAGGCACTTGGAGATCAGCGTAGGAATGCCGATGCCGAGGTTCACGTAGCTGCCGTCGGGGATGTCCATGGCGACGGCGCGCGCCATCTCCTCGCGGCTCAGGCGTTGAAAAGTGGCGCTCATGATGGTGCTCCTTGCGTGACCTGTACCTTGACCACGCGTTGCACGAAGATGCCGGGTAGCATCACGTTCTCTGGCACGAAATCGCCAAGCGACACGATCTCATCGACCTGCGCGACGGCGGTCTTCGCGGCCATGCACATCACCGGGCCGAAGTTGCGCTCGGCGTTGCGGAACATGAGGTTGCCCCAGGGGTCGGCTGCGCGCGCCTTCACGAACGCGAAGTCGCCGCGCAGCGGGTTTTCAAGCACATAGCCGACGCCGTCGATCACGCGCGTCTCCTTACCCGCCGCGAGCGTGGTGCCGTAGGACGTGGGCGTGAAGAACGGCCCGAGGCCCGAACCCGCCGCGCGCATGCGCTCGGCCATCGTGCCTTGCGGCACGCATTCCAGCTCGATCTTGCCCGCGCGATACCACTCGGCGAAGGCCTCGGCATTGGGAATCTTGGGGTTGGAATTGCGGGCGAACGAGCACACCATGCGGCGCACGCGGCCCGCTTCGATGAGCTGGCTCAGGCCGTATTTGCCGTTGCCCGCGTTGTTGTTGACGATGGTGAGTTCGCGCGCGCCCTGATCGAGCAGCGCGCAGACCAGCTCGGTCGGCACGCCCGAGATGCCGAAGCCGCCGATCATGATGACCGCGCCATCGGGCACGCCCTGCACGGCGGCCGCAAGCGAATCGACGACCTTGTTCAGCATGAGCGGTCTCCTGTTGAAATGCGGATCCTCACAGCGTTTCCTCCAGCCCGAAGAGGGCTGTGGACTGACTCGACAGCGTGCCGCCGTTGCCATGCGCGAGCGCGATCTTCGCGTCCTTCACTTGGCGCTCGCCGCATTCGCCGCGCAACTGGCGAACGGCTTCGATCACGAGGAAGATGCCGTACATGCCCGGATGCACGCACGAGAGACCGCCGCCGTTGGTGTTGACCGGCAGGTGCCCGCCGGGCGCGATGCCGCCGTTCTGCACGAACGCTCCGGCCTCACCCTTCTTGCAGAAGCCGAGGTCTTCAAGGAACAGCAGCGTGTTGATGGTGAATGCGTCATACAGGCCCACCACGTCCACATCGGAGGGCCTGAGGCCCGCCATCTCGAACGCGCGCTGGCCCGACTCGCTCGCCGAGGTAACGGTGAGGTTTTCCATGCACGAGATCTGCCGGTTCCACACGGCCGTGGCGTTGCCGAGCACGTAGACGGGCTTTTGCTTCTGCGCCCTGGCGCGGTCGGCGCGCATCAGCACAAAGGCGCCAGCGCCGTCGGTGACCAGGCAGCAATCGCGCACGGTCAACGGCGTGGAGATCATGCGCGAATTCAGCACATCGTCGATGCTCAGTGGGTCGCGCATGGTCGCCTCCGGATTGAGCTGGGCCCAGCGCCGCGCGGCCACGGCCACCTCGGCGAGTTGCTCGCGCGTGGTGCCGAATTCGTGCATGTGGCGCGAGGCCGCAAGCGCGTAGGCCGTGGGCGGCAGCATCGGCTGGTAGGGGTGCTCGTAGGGCAGCGGATCGACGAGCTTAAAGGCCTCCGACATGGCCTTGCGCGAAAACGTTCCGGTCTTCTGCGTGCTGCCGTAGCAGACCAGCACGGCGTTGCACTGGCCGCTCTCCAGCGCCAGCATCGCGGGCATCAGATGCGCGATGAAGCTCGATCCGCCGAGCATGGTGCTGTCGATGAACTTCGGGCGCAGGCCCAGATATTCGGCCGTGGGCAGCGCCCACATGCTCGCCGCCGAACTGCAGGTGGCGAGGCCGTCGATGTCCTGCATTTTGAGGCCCGCATCGGCCACCGCCTTTGTCGCGGCCTGGGCAAGGATTTCCATCGCGGTGAAGCCATGGGCCTCGCCGATGCCCGCCTGGCCCACGCCGACGATGGCGGATTGGCCGCGCATGTGCTGAAGACTCATTGCGTGCCTCCGTTCTGCACTTGGCCGTTGGTCGGTGCAAACACCACGAGCGGGCTTCCTTCCTTTTCAATGATGCGCGCGGTGACCGGCATGCCGATCTTCACCGCATGCGGATCGAAGTCGACCACATGGCTCATCATGCGCGTGCCTTCCGCGAGGTCGATGAGCACGACCGCGTAGTCGGTATGGGTGCCGGGCTTGCCCATCACCACGCTGCAGGCGTAAACCGTTCCTGCGCCGCTGGCTGCCTTCCAGCTCAGTTGCGTGCTGCCGCAATGCGGGCAGAGCACGCGTGGATAGAACACATGGCGTGCGCAGCCATCGCATTGCTGAATGCGGAACTCGCCTCGCGCGAGATAGTCTTGGAAGGCCGCATCGGGGCCGTTGGTGGGTTGCGCGTTCGTCATGCTTTGGCGGTAGGAACTTCGTACGAGGAGATCGGCTTGCCTTCGGTCACCAGCTTTTCGAGCAGCGGCGCGGGCGTCCACAGCTCACCGTGGGCCTGGTGGAATGCGCGGATGCGTTCAAGCACCTTGGGCAGGCCCACGGTGTCGGCATAAAACAGCGGACCGCCGCGACCCGCGGGGAAGCCGTAGCCGTTCACATAGATCACGTCAATGTCGCTGCCGCGCTGCGCGATGCCGTCTTCGAGAATGCGCGCGGCCTCGTTGACCAGCGCATACATCGTGCGCTCGACCACTTCTTCGTCGGTGATGGCGCGGCGCGTGATGCCTGATTCGGCAGCGCAGGCCTTGATGATTTCCTCGACCTTGGGATCGGGAACCGGTGCGCGGCTGCCGGCTTCATAGCGGTAGAAGCCTTCGCTGGTCTTCTGGCCGAGACGGCCCGATTCGCAGAGCCGGTCGGCGATCTTGCAGTAGCGGATGTGTTGGGGGCGCGTCGGCGCGAGGCGCTTGCGCGCGGCCCAACTGATGTCCAGACCCGCCATATCGCCCATGCGCAGCGGCCCCATCGCAAGGCCGAAGCGCTCGAGCGCCTGATCGACCTGCTGCGGCGTTGCGCCTTCTTCAAGCAGGAAATGCGCCTCGCGCGTGTACGGGCTGACCATGCGGTTGCCGACGAAGCCGTCGCACACGCCGACCACCGCCGCGATCTTGCCGATGCGCTTGGCCACGTGCAGCACGGTCGCGAGCACGTCGGGCGCGGTGGCATCGGCACGCACGATCTCCAGCAGCTTCATCACGTTGGCAGGGCTGAAGAAATGCAGGCCGACCACTTCCTGCGGACGCTTGGTGACGGCGGCGATGGCGTTGATGTCGAGCCGCGAGGTATTGGTCGCGAGGATCGCGCCGGGCTTGCAGATCGCGTCGAACTGCCTGAACAGATCGTGCTTGACGTCCATGTCTTCGAACGCCGCCTCAATGACCAGATCGACATCGGCAAGCTCGCGCAGGTCGGTCGCGCCGTGGATGCGGTCCACGCGTGCCTGCATCTCCTTGGCGTCGAGCTTGCCTTTGCTGACCGTGGCCTCATAGTTGCGGCGGATGGTGGCAAGGCCCTTCTGCAGATTCGCGTCGGTCACTTCGACCAGCGTGACCGGATAGCCTGCGTTGGCGAACGCCATCGAGATGCCACCGCCCATGGTGCCCGCGCCGATCACGCCCACACGCTGCACGGTGCGTAGCGGCGCGTCCTGCGCATCGTGCGGCGGCTTGGCGGCCTCGCGTTCGGCGAAGAACAGATGGCGGATGGCCTTGGACTGCGTGCCGTTGACCAGCTCCAGAAAACGCGCGCGCTCGAACTTCAAACCGTCCTCAAGCGAGCTCTTCGTGGACTCTTCCACGCAGGCGATGCATTGCAGCGGCGCATCCATGCCGCGCGCGGTCTTGCGGGCGTTGGCGCGGGCCTGCTCGAAGAGTTCGGCGGCGTTGGCGGGCACGCTCACTGCGATGGACCCGGTGGCGCGCAGCGCGGTGGCGGGTAAGAGTTTGGACGCAAAGGCGACGGCATTGCCAAGCAGGTCATTGTCGAACACCGCATCGAGCACGCCCGCTGCCAGCGCGGCCGGGGCCTTGATGGTTTTGCCCGAGACGATCCAGTCCAGCGCCTTCTCCACGCCGATGAGGCGCGGCAGTCGCTGCGTACCGCCGCCGCCCGGAAGCAGGCCGAGCTTCACCTCGGGCAGCGCCACGTTGGCATCGGACAGCGCGACGCGCCAGTGGCACCCAAGCGCCATCTCCAGACCTCCGCCGAGCGCCGATCCGTGGATGGCGGCGATGACGGGTTTGGAGAGGTGTTCGATGCGCCATATGAGCTGCGGCGTGGTGGGTTCGGACGTGCTTTTGGGCGTGTTGAATTCGCGGATGTCCGCGCCGCCCGAGAACATGCGGCCGTCGCCCATCATGACAATGGCGTCGATGTCCGCATCGGCCACGGCTGCGTCGAGGCCTGCGCTCACCTGCTGGCGCAGCGCAAACGAGATGCCGTTGACGGGCGGGTTGGACCAGGAGATCACGGCCACGCGGCCATGGCGCGCGAACGCAGTGGTGGTAGTGGTGGTGTCTGCGCTGTTCATTGCAGCTCCACGAGTGCCTGACCTTCGGTCACTTCATCGCCCACGGCCACGAGAAAGCGCGCGACGGTGCCCGCGCTTTCGGCTTCGACGGGGATTTCCATCTTCATCGATTCGACGATGAGCACGGCGTCGCCCGAGGCGACGGCGGATTGCGGCTCGACGCAGAGGCTCACGACGCGGCCGGAGAGCGGGGAGGAAATGGTGGTGGGCATGGCGGGTCCTGTCGGTTGAATGTGTTCGGTGAATCGGGTGTTCAGGCGGCAACGGGCGCGGTCTGAGGCTTCACGTTGGAGGCGGCTGCGATGGCGGTGCCGAGCTGCGTGTGCAGGCGCGCGGCGGCGAAATCCTCATCTTCGAGAATGCGCAGCACAAAGGGAATATTGGTTTTCACGCCGCTCACATGGAATGCTTGCAACGCGCCGCGCAGCCGTTCGATGGCGGTGGCGCGGTTGGGCGCGTGGGCGATCAGCTTGGCGATCATCGGGTCGTAGAAGGTGGAGATGCGCGCGCCTTCGCCGTAGCCGGTTTCCACGCGTATGCCTTCGCCCGCAGGCGGCGCGAAGGTGCTCATCACGCCGGGCGACGGGAAGAAGCGCACGGGGTCTTCGGCATAGATGCGGGCCTCGATGGCGTGGCCGTTACATTCGATCCGCGCGGGTAGAACGTCAGCCAGCGGCTCGCCCGCAGCGAGGCGGATCTGCGCGGCGACGATGTCGATGCCGGTCACCTCCTCGGTCACCGCATGCTCCACCTGCAGACGGGTGTTCACTTCGAGAAAGGTGAAGCCGGTGGCTGGTGTGTAGAGCATCTCCACGGTGCCGATCACGTCGTAGCCGATATGGCAAAGGATGGCTTCGAGGCGGCGCGCCATCTGCTCTATCTCGTCGCGGGCGATGCCCGGCGCGGTGGCTTCTTCGACCACCTTCTGGTTGCGCCGCTGCACCGAACAGTCGCGCTCGAAGAGGCAACGCGCTTGGCCGTGGCGGTCGGCAAGAAACTGGAATTCGATGTGGCGCGGCTTGTCGATCAGCGTCTCGAAATACAGCTGCGCATTGCCGAAAGCCTTGGTCGCCGTGGACTGCGCCTGGCGCAGCGCGGCGGCTACCTCGTCGTGATGGCGCACCGGCAGCATGCCGATGCCGCCGCCACCGTTGGCGGGCTTGAGCATCAGCGGGTAGCCCATCGCATCGGCAATGGCGGCGACGGCATCCACATCGTCGGGCAGCAGCGCGCTGCTCTGCGTCATCGGCATGCTGTGCTGCTGCATGAGCGCGCGCGCGGCGGTCTTGTGGCCGAGCTCGCGAATCCAGCGTGGCGATGGACCGATGAAGCACAACCCTGCGGCTTCGACCGCCTCGGCGAACTGCGCGTTTTCCGACAGAAAGCCGTAGCCCGGATGGACGGCGTCGGCCCCGCATTCCCTGGCTGCGCGCAGCACCGCGTCTTGGTTCAGATAGCTCTGCAGCGCCGGGCCCTCCCCGATGCAGATGCTGGTGTCGGCCTCCTTCAGATAGGGCAGATCGGCATCGGCCGTGGAATGCACGGCGACGGCCTCAAGACCCAGCTTGTGCGCAGCGCGGATCACGCGCGCGGCGACCGCGCCACGGTTGGCGACGAGGATGCGGCGAATGGTGTGTGGGGTGCTCATCGCATGGACCTCGTCAAGGACGGAAGCCGAAGCTTGCGCGACCCGCCTGGCGCAGCGGCGCGGCGATGGTGGCGAACTCGACAAGCGCGGTGCGGGTGTGCGCAGGATCGATGATGTCCTCGATCACGAAGGCCTCGGCGCTGCGGTAGGGCGAGGTGAGTCCGCGCACTCGCTTTTCGATCTTGGCGCGCGTGGCCTCGGGGTCGTCAGATGCTTCGATGTCGGCCTTGTAGGCCACTTCCAGTCCGCCTTCGATGGGCAGCGAACCCCATTGCGCAGACGGCCATGCGTAGCGAAAGTTGAAACGGTCCGCGTTCTGATGCCCGCCGCCTGCCACACCAAAGGCCTTGCGGATGATGATGGTGCACCACGGCACGGTGCTCTGCGCGATGGCGGTGAGCGCGCGCACGCCCGCGCGCATCACGCCTTCCTTCTCGGCCTCGAGCCCGATGCGGAAACCAGGTACGTCGACCAGATTCACCACCGGCAAGTGAAACTGCTCGGCCAGATCGACCATGCGCATGTATTTCTCGGCGGTCTGCCGGTCCCATGCGCCGCCGTAGTGATACGGGTCGCTCGCGACGACGACGACGGGCCAGCCGTCGATGCGCGCAAGACCTGCGGCAATCGCCTTGCCCCAGTGGCGGCCGATTTCCATGAAGCTACCGGTGTCCACCAGCGTCTCGACGATGCTGCGGATCTTGTAGACCGAGCGCGTGTTCTCAGGAATCGCCTTGCGCAGCGCCTCTTGATCGGCGGCAGCGTCGCGGCCCGATTCGGCGCGCGGGGGTAGCTCGTAGATCGACGAGGGCAAGTAAGAGAGAAAGCGGCGCGCGCGCTCGAAGGCGTCGGCTTCGGAGACGGCCTCGTCATCGACCACGCCGTTGCGCGTGTGGATCTGGCTGCCACCGAGGTCGTTCTTGTCGATGGTCTGGCCGGTGCGTGCGACCACCGGGGGGCCCGCGACGAAGAGCTGCGCCGTGTCCTTGACCATCACCGAATAGTGGCTGGCCGAGACGCGCGCCGCGCCGAGTCCGGCGACCGAGCCGAGGCCCAGACCCACCACCGGCACGGTCGCGAGATTGCGCGCGATGTAGGGCCAGGATTTCAGCTTGGGCAGCAGCGTGTGGCCCTTGAGTTCGATGTTCTTGACCGAGCCGCCGCCGCCGGTCCCGTCCACCAGCCGCACCAGCGGAATGCGCAGGTCGTGCGCCATCTGCTCGGCCACGATCATCTTGTCGCCTACCGCGCCATCGTTGGCGCCGCCGCGCACGGTGAAGTCGTCGCCCATCACCACGGCAGGACGCCCCGCGATGCGCGCGCGGCCCATGAGCAGGTTGGACGGTGTGAAGTCGGTCAGCTCGCCGTTGTCGTCATACGCTCCGCCGCCAGCGAGGCCGCCGACCTCGCGGAACGAGCCTTCATCGACCAGTGCCGTGATGCGTTCGCGCACCGGTAGCTTGCCGGCGTCGCGGTGGCGCTTGAGCTTTTCGGGGCCGCCCATGCGTTGTGACAGTTCGGTTCTGCGCGCGAGTTCGTCGAGTTCTTTTTCCCAAGCCACCTTGTTGTGCTCCAGATATCTTTGTGCAGGCGTGTGCTGCGTGTGTGTTGTCGGATGAAGGCCCGCGCGGGGCCCTGTGCGGAGAAAATGGAAAGGATGGGCTCAGTCCAGCGAGATGTTGGCCTTGCGGATGATCTCGGCGTACTGCTTGGTTTCGTTGTCGATCTGCGTCTCGAACTGCTGGGGCGCAAGCATGCGCAGGTTGCCTTGCTGCATGAGTTTGGCCTTGACCTCGGGGTCTTGCACCGCAGTGGCGATCAGGTCCGACAGCGTCTTGACCACCGGAGCGGGCGTTCCGGACGGGGCCAGTGCGCCCACCCAGAACGAGATGTCGAAGCCCGGATAGCCCGCTTCGGCAATCGTCGGCACATCGGGCAGCTCATGCCAGCGTTGGGCTGAGGTGACGGCCATCGCGCGCAACTGGCCCGCCTTGATCTTCGGGACCGAGGAGGGGTTATCGAAGGTCGAGTCCACCTCCTTGGACAGTACGGCGACCTGTGCGGGCGCGGTGCCGCGATAGGCGACGTGCGTCATCTTCACGCCCGCCATGCCGTTGAGCAGTTCGTAGCTCAACTGCGTGAGATTGCCCACGCCCGCAGATCCGTAGGAGTACGCGCCGGGCTTGGCCTTGGCGAGATCGAGCATGGCCTTGAGATTGGGCGCGCTGCCGATGGGCTCGTTCTGCGGATTGACGGTGAGGATGAACGGCACCGAGACCATCAGCGAGACCGGTGCGAAGTCCTTCTTCACGTCATACGCCATCTTCTTGTAGAGCGACGGATTGACCGTGATGGTGCTGGAGTTGCTGATCAGAACGGTGTAGCCGTCGGGCGCGGCCTTGGCGACGTCGGATGCCGCGAGCATGCCGTTGGCGCCGGTCTTGTTGTCCACCACCACGGCCTGGCCGGTCTTGTTGGTGATGTGTTGCGCAATGATGCGCGCGACCGAATCGATGGAATTGCCCGCGCTGAAACCGACGACAAAGCGGATCGGCTTGTTGGGATAGGCGCCGCCGGCTTGCTGCGCCGATGCCGTGCCCATGGCGATGAAGGTGGCTGCCGCGCCAGCGATGGCGGTCAGAAAGATGCGTTTGGTGCTGTTCACTGCCTTGTCTCCTGGCCTGACGGCCTTTTCTAAAAGTTCTGCCTAACGAAACTCAAATTCTTTTTTATAGTTTTCAGGAGAACCCGTTTCAAGTCAATTGCTGACGATAGGTGTTATCCCTGCATTGCTCGATTCACACAGCATGAGTCTTGGCGCGCCCGCACGGGCGTTTCACAATGGCATTGGCGCGCGGAACGAAAAAAAGAAGACTCATTCTGTTTGTCGAAACTTCAGCGCGTAAGCGGCGGGGGCTCGCTTGTCCGTCACAATCGCAGCTCACCGTCACTAACCGGAATGCAGCTTTTCCATGTCCAAGGTTCTCTCGAGCGATTCTTCTGAAAAAAACGACGGCGTCGCGGCCGTGGATCGCGCGCTGGTGATTGCCACCTCGCTGGCCAATGCCGGCAGTGCGCTTACGCTGACCGAGCTGTCGCAGCGCACGGGCATGTACAAGAGCACGCTGCTGCGGCTGCTGTCGTCGCTGGAGAAAGCAGGGCTGGTCGTGCATCGCACCGACAAGCGCTATGCGCTCGGGCCGCTGGCCTTCGTGTTCGGGCGGGCATTCGAGCAGACCAACGGGCTGCAGGACGCGATTCATCCGCAGTTGGTGTGGCTGGTGAATCAGGGGACGGAGAGCCCGTCTTTCCATGTGCGCCATGACGAGGAGCACCGCCTGTGCCTGATGCGCATCGACTCCAACCATTCGACGCTGGACCGCATCCGCGCGGGGGATCTGCTGCCGATTGGGCGCGGTGCGGCGGGCAAGGTGCTGACGGCGTTTGGTCAGGGGCTGCCCGCAAAGCCGCTTTCTGCCGAGGATCTGCTGTTCACCTCGTTCGGCGAGCGCGATCCGCTGTGCGGCGCGATTGCGGCGCCGGTGTTTGGGCCATCGGCTTCGCTGGTGGGGGCGATGTCGGTGTCGGGGCCGCTGGAGCGGTTTTCGGAGATGGCTGTCGCGCGCATGAAATCGCTGATGCTGAAAGCCGCGCAGGAGGCTACACAGGATCTCGGCGGCAAGTGGCCGCAGCAGGTGGTGACCGAGGCCTGAGCGACCCGGTCAGTGAACGGCCGCCATGGCCTGCCACTGCATTTGGAGCCAGCGCCAGAAGGCTTGGCGCAGCGTTGGGGAAGAAGGCCGCATCTCAAGCGCCCGCTGCGGCAACGTGCGTGCCGTGAATGTCATCGCCATTGGCCTGTCGCTCGAGCTCGCGGCGTTTGAGCGAGCGCTCCCAGCCCTTTTCGTGGAAGAAGAAGGCCGCGGCCTGCACGGTGGGCTCGAGCAGACTCAGCGTGAGCGAGGCGATGAGGTTGCCGGTGACGGCGTAGGCCACCAGCGCGGCCACGCAGATGTGGATGAGATAGTAGCTGCCGGTCTTCATGAGGGTCAGGCGGTTCTGGCGGGCGGCTTGGATCAGGCGGGTCATGGGGCGGTCTTTCTGTGCGGTCTGTCTATCGAGAATGAGTTAATGGTATTTATTCTCATCTGATAAGGCCAATCGAAAGTCTTGAATTCGCTGATAGGTTCGGAGAGTAACCGCATGTTTCGTCTGTGGCGCGGTCCGGGTTGTCGCTATGATGCGCGTGTCCGGAAGGAGTACCCAAGGGGGTATTCTTCTGGCTTTCCTACTACCACTTCTTCATTTCTACAGAGCGGGAGCGTTGTCATGGCACTCATGGACTTCATCAAGAAACAGTTTATTGACATCATTCAATGGACTGAAGAAAACGATGGAACGCTCGCCTGGCGCTATCCGATGCGCGACATGGAAATCCAGAACGGCGCAACGCTGGTGGTGCGCGAGTCGCAAATGGCGATGTTCGTGAACGAAGGCAAGGTGGCCGACGTCTTCATGCCCGGCACCTACAAGCTGACCACGCAGACGCTGCCGGTGCTCACCTATCTGAAGAACTGGGACAAGCTGTTCGAGTCGCCCTTCAAGAGCGATGTGTACTTCTTCAGCACGCGCCAGCAGATCGACCAGAAATGGGGCACGCCACAGCCGATCACCATCCGCGACAAGGATTTCGGCATGGTGCGCCTGCGCGCGTTCGGCAACTACGCCTACCGCGTGGCCGATCCCAAGCTGTTTCACACCGAGATCTCCGGCACGCGCGATGTCTACACGGTGGACGACGTTGACGGTCAGCTGCGCGGCATCATCTTGCAGCACATCAGCACGGCGATTGCCGCCAGCGGCGTGCCGTTCCTCGATCTGGCGGCCAACCAGATGATCTTTGCCGACGCGCTCGCGAAGGACCTTTCGCCCGCGCTCGAGAAGATCGGCCTGAAACTCGAGGGTATGACCGTGCAGAACGTGTCGCTGCCCGAGGAGCTGCAGAAGATCCTCGACCAGAAGATCGGTATGGGCATGGTCGGCGACGACATGGGCAAGTTCATGCAGTACCAGACCGCGCAGTCCATCCCCAAGTTCGCGGAAAGCGCGGGCCAGGGCGGTGGCATTGCGGGCGATGCGATGGGGCTCGGTGCGGGCGTGGCGCTCGGCCAGGTGCTTGCGCAGAACCTGCAGCAGGGTCTGCAGGGCGGCGCGGCGCATCAACAGGTGGCGCCCGCTGCGGCGGCTGCAGCAGTTGCTCCGGCGGCGATGAAACCCGAGGACGTGATGGCGACGCTCGAGAAGCTCGGCGAACTCAAGTCCAAGGGCATCCTCACGCAGGAAGAGTTCGACGCGAAGAAGACGGAACTGCTCAAGAAGCTGGTCTGATTCAAAGCTTCATTGACTACGTCACCTTCGCTACATCCGCCGTCGCCTCTGGTGAGGAAGGCCGCGGCGGATGTCCATGTCCCCACATCAGCACATGAACTGATCTATGGCCGATAGCGCCACCCAGCGTTCGTACACCGCGCCGTGTCCCGGCTGCGGCGCGCCTGTGGAATTCAAGAGCGCGCAGTCGATCTACGCGGTCTGTCCGTATTGCCAGAGCACCGTGGTGCGCGACGGCGAGGTTCTGAAACGCATCGGCAAGATGGCCGAGGTGTTCGACGACTACTCGCCGCTGCAGCTCGGTGCGTCGGGCCAGATGCCGCTCGATGGCAAGAACGTTCCGTTCATGCTGGTGGGCCGCGCGCAATACAAGGGCGAGCAGGGCAGCTGGAACGAGTGGAATGCGTTTCTGCCCGACGGCAATCTGGCCACGCTCAGCGAGGACAACGGCAACTTCGTATTCACACGCGGCGCGCCACTCGGGCGCGACGTGCCGACTGCCGATCGCTTTCGCGTCGGCATGACCACGGCGGTGGGTGGCAAGCAGTTCAGCGTCAGCACCAATCTCACGGCGTCGCTTGTGGCGGCGCAGGGCGAGCTGCCCAAGCTCGCGCCGCTTGGCAAGCCGTTCACCGTGGTCGAGTTGCGCAGCGACGACGGCGAGGTGCTCTCCATCGATTACGGCACCGAGCCGCCGCAGATTCAACGCGGCTTCGCAATCAAGCTCGAAGCGCTGCAGATGAAGGGGCTCAAGGACGGCGCAGCAGCCAAGGATGAGAAGGCGCGCCAGTTCAACTGCCCGAACTGCGGCGCGACGGTGACGGTGGCGCTTGATTCGACCAAGTCGTGCACCTGCCCATCGTGCAAGAGCATCATCGATCTGACCAACGGCATCGGCGGCGAGATGCGTGCTGCCGCCCAGGAAGAGCCCGTAGAGCCGCTGATCGCGCTCGGCCGCATCGGCGAATTCGAGGGCGCAAAGTGGCAGGTGGTCGGCTTTCAGCACCGCATGGGCGTGGAGCCTGGCGACGACGAATGGTTCGGCTGGGACGAGTATCTGCTCTACCACCGCAAGCGCGGCTTCATCTTTTTGGTGGACTCGACCGATGGCTGGAGCCTGGTGCGGCCCACCACGGGCGCGCCCAAGTACAACAAAGGCGCGCAGAGCACCAGCTATCTGGGCACCAACTACGCGCTGCAGTACAGCTACAACGCCGAGACCAACTACGTGCTTGGCGAGTTCTACTGGCCCGTGCAGCGTGGGCAGAAGACGTTCAACAGCGACTTCGAGAGCACCAGCGGCAAGGCGATCCTCTCGCGAGAGGAAGGCAAGGGCGAGGTGACCTGGTCGCATGGCGAGCGCATGGATGCTCGTGTGGTGGCCGAAGCATTCAAGATGACGGACAAGTTCGCCAAGTTCAAGCGCGAGGACGCGACGCCTGCGGTGTCCGCAAGCGGAATTGGGTGCGGCACCGTGATCCTGATATTGGTGGTGATCTTCGTGATTCTGATCCTGATGAGCACCTGCAGCGGCAGTTCGTCGGGCAGCAGCGGCGGCGGCTATCGCAGCTCGGGTGGGTCGTATGGTGGATATTCGTCGGGTGGCGGGCACAAGTGATGTGCGTGTGCCGTGGGCAAGATTTGAGTTCTGGGGAGATTTGACATGATGTTCTTTGAGTATCTGAAGCCAGCGGCGCTGCTGGGATCGCTGGTCTATGCGCTGATGGGTGTGGTGATTTTCTGGGTGAGCTTTGTCATCGTGGACAAGCTCACGCCCTATGACCTGTGGGCCGAGATCGTCGAGAAGCACAACAAGGCGCTCGCCATGGTCGTAGCTGCCATGTGTCTCGGCATCTCCATCATCGTCGCTGCTGCTATTCATTGATTTTTTGGCTGGGTTCGTTGCTCGTTCGGAGGCGCCAATACAGCCCCTCATGCGTTGTTGTCGAAGCCTTGTCGTACGAGAGTACTGTCTGCGGCTTCACGCCTAGCCTGAGGGGCTGTCTTGGCGTTGGGGTGGGTGATTCGGGCGGCTTGCGCGCTTCGCAGGTCGCTGCGGTTGCTGATTACCTTTCCGTGATCGCTTGCATCTCTTTTTCTTCTGTCTTCTCCGCGTGATGTTTTCTCATCAATGACTTCCAGCAGCGATCCCGTCACCATTCCCGAACCAGAAGATTCCAGCGCGAGCCGTGCGCGGCCGATTGATGTGGCGCTGCTGTCCAGCGTGTTCGTCATCGCGGCTTGCGGGCTGCTCTACGAGCTGGCGGCGGGCGCGCTCGCGTCGTATGTGCTGGGCGATTCGGTGCTGCAGTTCTCGACCATCATCGGCACCTATCTGTTCGCGATGGGTGTGGGCTCGTGGCTGTCGCGGTATTTTGAGCGGCAGTTGCCCGCGCACTTTCTGCGCATCGAGTTGATGGTGGCGCTCGTGGGCGGTGCGCTGCCCGCGACGCTGTTTCTCGCCAATGCCTATGTGCCGGGCGCGTTCCGGGTGCTGCTCTACGGTATGGTGATGCTGGTGGGCACGCTCGTGGGGTTGGAGATTCCGCTGGTGATGCGGATTTTGAAGCGCAATGTGCAGCTCAAGGACCTCGTCTCGCAGGTGCTCACGTTCGACTATCTCGGCGCGCTCGCGGTGTCGCTGGCGTTTCCGCTGCTGCTCGTGCCGCAGCTCGGGCTGGTGCGCACGGGGCTGCTGTTCGGCTTCATGAATGCGGCGGTGGCCGTGTGGGCGCTGTGGCTGTTTCGCCATGAGCTGCGGCGCTTCCGCTCGCATGCGCTGGCTTGCGCACTGGTGATCGCGTCGCTGCTCGCAGGGTTGATCGGTGCGGACCACATCACCAAATTCGCCGAGGACAAGTTCTATCAGGACCGCATCGTGCTTTCGAGCGCCACGCCGTATCAGCGCATCGTGGTCACGCACGGCAAGCCTGGGTTCAGGCTGTACCTGAACGGCAATCTGCAGTTTGCCGAACGCGATGAATACCGGTATCACGAAGCCCTCGTGCACCCGGTGATGGCCGCACACGGTGCGCCCAAACGCATCGCGGTGCTCGGCGGCGGCGACGGCATGGCGGTGCGCGAGGTGCTCAAGTATCCGTCGGTCGAATCGGTGGTGCTGGTGGAGCTCGACCCCGCGATGACGCAGCTTTTCAGCCAGCATCCCATGCTCACCCAGCTCAACAGCAATGCGCTCAATGATCCGCGCGTGAAGACGATGAACACCGATGCGTTCCAGTGGCTGCAGGCAGGCACCGGCACGTTCGACGTGATCATCGTGGACTTTCCCGATCCGACCAATTTCGCCATCGGCAAGCTGTTCACCAACAGTTTCTACGCGCTACTCGACCAGCGTCTGTCGGCCAGCGGTTATGCGGTGATCCAGACCACCTCGCCGTTGATCGCGCGCAAGAGTTTCTGGACCGTGGTGGAGACCATCGAGTCCGTAGGCCTCAAGGCCACGCCCTACCACGCCCATGTGCCGAGTTTCGGCGAATGGGGCTTTGTGATCGCGAGCCGCAGGCCTTGGCGTCTGCCCGAAAAGCTGCCCGAGGGTCTGCGTTTTCTGTCGCTGCAATCGACGCCGCTGATGTTCGATTTCCCGCTCGACATGGCACGTGTGCCCGCGCAGGTCAATCGCCTGTCCAATCAGGTGCTGGTACACACCTATGAGCAGGAGTGGGGGCAGGTGGGCCACTGATGAGCATGTGGAATCCGCTTAACGACGGGTGGCAACGCTGATGTCGCCATTCTCTCGCCGCGAGTTCATGCTGTCGGGCGCGGCGCTGGTCGGCGGCTCGCTGCTGGCCGGATGCGAAGCGCGCGTCAATGAGCTGGAAGGCGGCTTCACCGGCGTGAACATCGATCGCGGCCACGCGCTGCGGGATCGTTTGAAGCGCGGTGGTGACGCGCTCGCGCCGAGCGTGACGCACCGCGCGGGCGTGGTGATCGCGGGTGGCGGCATCGCGGGGCTGTCTGCGGCGCGCGCGTTGCGTTTGGCGGGTGTGGACGACTTCGTGCTGCTTGAGCTCGAAGACCGGCCCGGTGGCAACAGCAAGGGCGGCAGCATCAAGGGTATATCTTGCCCGCTCGGTGCGCATTACCTGCCCGTGCCCGGCGACGATGCCAGCGAGGTGCAGGACTTTCTCGAAGAACTCGGCCTGCGCAAGCGCGTTGCGGGCCGCTGGCAATACGACGAGATGAGCCTGTGCCACAGCCCGCAGGAGCGTTTGTTTTTCAATGGTCAGTGGCAGGAAGGTCTGCTGCCGATGCAGGAGGTGGGCGCGGGCACTTTGCAGCAGTACCGGCGCTTTTCCGAACTGGTGGCAGAGCAGTCGCGCGCGGCCGCATTCACCATGCCGACCATGAAAACGTGGATGCGCCACGGTGGCTTGCCAGCGTCGCATGCGGCGCTCGATGCGATCACCTTCGACGCGTGGCTGGCGACGCACGGCCTTGGTGATCCGCATCTGCACTGGTATCTCGACTACGCCTGCCGCGACGACTACGGCGCGAGTGCGGCGCGGGTGTCCGCGTGGTCGGGCATCGCCTATTTTGCAAGCCGCCACGGCTTTCATGCACCGAGCGAAGAGCAAATCGGCGAGGACGAGCGCGACGCCGTGCTCACCTGGCCCGAGGGCAATGGCTGGCTGAGCCAGCAGCTCGCCGCGCCGTTGGCCGCCAAGGGGCCACTGCGCACCGGCCATAGCGTGATTCGCATCGCGCAGACCCGCCATGCGGTGGAGGTCGATGTGCATGTCGCCGAGACGGATCGCATTGAGCGCTGGGTGGCCGGGCAATGCATCGTGGCGCTGCCGGTGTTTCTTGCTGCGCGCGTGATCCAGTCCGCGCCTGACTTTCTGCAGCAGGCCGCAAAGCGCATGCAATGGGCCCCCTGGCTCGTGGCCAACATCCACGTGGATGCGCCGCTCGATGACCGCGCGGGCGCTGCGCCGTCGTGGGACAACGTGCTGTATGCCGACGCCGTGCCCGGCGGGCTCGGCTATGTTGACGCCAGCCACCAGCGGCTCGATCCGCGCCCCGCACCCACGGTGCTCAGTTACTACCAGGCGCTCGGCGACCTGCCCGACGCTCGCAAGCTGCTGGCCGAGCAGCCCTGGACCTACTGGCGCGACCCGATCATCGCCTCGCTCTCGCAGGCGCACCCGGACCTCGCGCAGCGCGCCACACGCATGGAAATCACCCGCTACGGGCACGCCATGTCCATCCCCGTGCCGGGCGATCAGGCGCTGCTCGGCCGCATCGGCATGGCGGGAATTCAAGGCAAGCGACTCGCATTGTCGAATGGCGAGAGGGTGCCACTCACGCCCACACCCGCCAGCGGCCGCCTGAGCTTTGCGCACGCGGATTGGTCGGGCTATTCGGTGTTTGAAGAGGCCTTTACGCGCGGCTGGGGCGCGGGTGCGTTGACGGCGATGCAGTTGCGCGGCGCGTGAAGCGCCATTGGTGAATATTCACAGGCTTGTCATGGGCCGCTGGCATCGTTTCGCCCATTCTTTCGGAGAAACATTTCGATGCACCAAACCAAGATCGTCGCCGCCTGTGCCTTGCTGGCCTTGTCCATCCTCGGCGCAAGCACCACGGCAAATGCTCAGCAACAGCAGCCTCAAGTCTTCAACGCCACGCTCGCCGGTCATGCGGTACTGCCCGCGCAGTCTTTTGTCGCGTCGCCCAAGGACGCTCCGGCTGATCTGCAGATGAGCGGCAAGTTCACCACCGCCCAGCGCGCCGAGAAGGCGGGCAGCGTGGAGGGCCAGTCCAATGGCCGCCCGACCGGCGTGTCGCTGCCCTTCAAGGGCCAGCCGTTGCAGGGCCATTCGGGCATCAAGCGCATGGCCGACGGCTCGTTCTGGATCCTGACCGACAACGGCGCGGGCGCCAAGGCGAATTCGCCGGACTTCATGCTTTATCTGAACCACTACAAGGTGGACTTCAAGAGCGGCCAATTCAATCGTCTGAAGACCGTTTTCCTGCATGACCCGGACAAGAAGGTGCCGTTTCGCATCGTTCAGGAAGGCACGAAGCAGCGCTACCTGACGGGCGCGGATTTTGATCCCGAGAGCTTTCAGTTCGCCGGTGGCGCGCTGTGGATCGGTGAGGAGTTTGGTCCGTTTCTGATCAAGGCCGATCTGAACGGCAAGGTGCTCGGCGTGTTCGAGACCAAGGTCGACGGCAAGTTGGTGCGCTCGCCCGATGCGCCCGGCATGGTCGCTCCCGGTGCGCCGGACGCGAAGATGGCGGCTTTCCAGGTCAAACGTTCCAAGGGCTATGAAGGCATGGCCGCGTCCAAGGACGGCAGCAAGCTCTATGCGCTGCTCGAAGGGCCGCTGTGGAACGAGGACGGCAAGGCTTATGAGAGCATCGACGGCAAGCAGTATCTGCGCGTGCTGGAGTTCGATGTGAAGTCCGAACAATGGACCGGCCGCCACTGGAAATATCTGCTCGAGGCGAACCACCACGCGATTGGTGACTTCAACATGATCGACGAGACCACGGGGCTGATCATCGAGCGTGACAACAGCGAGGGAACGGCCGACAAGGCCTGCCCGCAAGGGGAGAAGCGCAAGGACTGCTTTGACGATGTGGCCAAGTTCAAGCGTGTCTACAAGGTCGAGCTGACCGATGCCAATGCGGGCGGCGAGCTGCGCAAGATCGGCTACATCGATCTGCTGAATCTGCAGGACCCGAACAAGCTCGCGAAGAAGCCGCTCACCGATGGCGTGCTGAAGTTCCCGTTCTTCACGATCGAGGATGTGGATGTGGTCGATGCGAACCACATCGTGGTGGGTAACGACAACAATCTGCCCTACAGCTCGAGCCGCGATCCGAACAAGCAGGATGACAACGAGCTGGTGCTGCTGGAAGTGGGGGAGTTTCTGCGCGCCAAGTGATTTTTGTCGGGAGTTGAAAGACAACTCGAAGCCAGCGCTGCAGAGGCGGCAGAGGATCGTGCTGCAGCGTGCGCAAAGGTAGAGAGCAACTTGGCCCCCACAGATCTTTGTTTGTGGGGGCTTTTTTTGGTTGGATTTTTTGGTTTGGTTTTTGGGTTGTACGCCGCCTTTGGCGGCGAAGGTTAATCGTTTGTGGGCGGCAATACAGCCCCTCATGCTTTGTTGTAAAGCCTTGCCGTACAGGTGTACTGCCTGCGGCTTTGCGTCGCGCCTGAGGGGCTGTCTTGCCGTTGTGGTGTTTGAATCGAACGCTCGTTTCGCTTCGGTGGCCCGCTGTCTTGGTGCGGGGACCTCTACAATTTGGGGATTGGGCTGTACATGTTGCGGCAGAAATCACTACAAATTTGGAGACCCCATGACCACGATTGAATGGGAAGATGATCTGCTGCTGGGACATCCGGCGGTGGACGCTATGCACGAGGAATTCGTCACGGTGGCGCGGGCCGCGCAGTTGGCGAGTGATGAGGCTCTGCCGGATCTGTATGTGCCGCTACTGGCGCATCTGCGCCGCCATTTCGAGTCGGAGGACCGGATGATGGTGGAGACCGAGTTTCCGCCGCGCCAGTGCCATATGGACGAGCATGCGGCGGTGCTGAAGTCGGCGCTGGAGGTCGAGGCGGAGCTGGCGGCTGGTAACGTGGCGCTGTGCCGTGATCTGATCGCGGAGCTGGTGAACTGGTTTCCCAAGCACTCGCAGCATCTGGATTCGGCGCTGGTGCACTGGGTCAACAAGAGCCGTCTGGGCGGCAAGCCGGTGATCATCAAACGCAACATCAGCAGTCTGAAGAGCGAATCGTTGCCAATGTCCGGCCAAGGCGGTTGACTCCGCAGGGGTGGCAGAATCGAGGCTTCGGCTTGGTCTGAACCTCTTCTTTTCATTTTTCTCTTTTCCCCCATGTTCACCGGTATTGTTCAAGCCACGGCGGGCATCGCCGCCATCGAAGATCGCGCTGGGCTGCGCACGTTCACGCTCGAGTTTCCCGAAGGTTTCTGCCAGGACCTCGAGATCGGCGCGAGCGTGGCGACCGATGGCGTATGCCTGACGGTGACCGAGCTGGTTTCGCCCACGCGCGCCAACTTCGACGTGATGCTGCAGAGCCTGAACATCACCACGCTCGGCAGCTACGGCCAAGGCGACCGGGTGAACGTAGAGCGCGCGGCCAAGGATGGGGCGGAGATCGGCGGGCATCCGCTGTCGGGCCACATCGACTTTCGCGCGACGCTCGCCGAGGTGCGGCATCTGGAGAACAACGTGGTCTGGCGTGTCGCCGTGCCAGAGGAATTTCGCCGTTATGTGTTCGCCAAGGGCTACATCGCGATCCACGGCGCGAGCCTGACCGTCGCCGAAGTCAACCGCCAGGAGGGCTGGTTCGAGATCTGGCTGATCCCCGAGACGCTGCGCGCCACGGTGTTCGCCGCGAAGAAGGCGGGCGATGCGCTCAACATCGAGATCGAGCGCAGCACGCAGGTGGTGGTGGATACCGTGCGCGAGACCGTGCGGGAGAGCCTCGGCAAACTGCAGCCGGTGCTTGAGGCGATCCTCAAGGAAAAGGGCCTGTCGCTAGAGGATTTCGTGCAGTCGCCCATGCTGCCCAAGTGATGATTGACGGGACTGTGCGCCCGCTGCGGCTTGGTGATTTGCCGGGCTTGCTGCGGGTGCAGCGCGCCTGCTATGGCGAGGCTTATGTCGAGGGCGCGGATGTGTTCTCGCGGCGCATTGCGAGTGCGGCCCATTGCTCGCTGGTGCTCGAAACCGAAGGCGTGGTGTGCGCTTATCTCGCCGCTTATCGCAGCTGCATCGGCAAGGTCACGCCGTTGCATGGGGACTTTGGCGTGGTGAGCGCGCCGGATACGCTGTATCTGCATGACATGGCCGTGCATCCCGAATATGTGGGGCAGGGGCTGGCGCATCTTCTGTTGCAGCGCATGCGGGAGATCGCACGCGATGCGCAATTGCCTTATTCCGGATTGGTGTCCGTGCAAGGATCGCAATCCTATTGGGCGCGACAGGGTTACGTGCTGCACCCGTTGACCGATCTTCAACAGCAGCAATGTCTCGCCAGCTACGGCGATGATGCTGTTTATATGCTTGCTGGGTTGGGTTTTACGACGCCTTTGGCTTCGATTAGTTGATCGTTTTGAGGCGGCAATACAGCCCTTGATACTTTGTTGCAGAGCCTTGCCGTATCGACATACTGTCTGCGGCTCTGCGTCGCGTCTCAAGGGCTGTATTGCCGTTGTGGGGAGAGATCAAGTGCTCTGAACTCTTCATGATGTGTCGTTTGAAGAGTCATCGGTTTTTCTCCTTCCCCTGTTTTTTCCTGTCTTACGGCGTCAGCGTGATTCTTTCCTTGGTGACTTTCTCCACCGCGTTGCGCGAATAGGTCAGGGGAAAGTACTTGCCTTCGGCCCAGGTGCTGGCCAGATCGCGGTAATGCGGGCTGGCCGGGTTGCCCGACTGGCCGGGGGTGTTGACCACGCGTGAGGCGTCCCATTGGCCTACGTCGACGACCATGCGGAACGATGCGCCGGAGGTGAGCTGGTAGGTGTCGGGGTTGTAGCTCGTGGCCATGGGCGTAGCCCATGAGCCGCCTACGCCGCCTGCGCCCACGTTCAGGCGCTTCTTGGTGGCGTCGTCGACCACGCCTGCGAGGGGGTGGACGAAGTTGGCCTGGTGCAGCGTGCCCCAGCTCCATTTGAGCGCATCGGCGCCTCGCTTGTCCTGCATCCATTGCATGGCGGGGGCGATGGACGAGAGCAGCAGCTTGTCGCGGTCGGCGGGGCTCATCCAGCCTTGCGGGTTTTCGAGCACGGCGATCATGCGGGTGGCGCTGGTGTCCTTGGCGAAGGCGCGTTCGTTGGGTGCGAGCAGCTTGTCGCTCACCGCCTTCTTGAGCGTCGCGTTGCTCCATACTTCGTAGAGTGCGGCGGCCGGACTGTTGGCGGACATGGTGCCATTCCAGTTTTTGAGCAGCGTCAGGCCCTCGGCGATCTGGCCGTCGTCGCTCTCCAGCGGCGCGAGCAGCTTGAGCAGGCGCTGTGCGGGCACAGCGACGATGTCGGTCTGCCAGGCTTCTGAGTCGGCCACGGTGAGCTTCTTTCCATCCTTGGCTGCCTGCTGGAACAGGGCATGCAGGCGCTGCGCGCGCGCCGAATCGCTCCATTCGTAGCCGATGCCCTTCTGGTACAGCGGATGATCGGGCGGCACGTTGTTCTCGTTGGCCGTCACCACATAGCCGCGCTTCGGGTTGTATTCCCATGGCAGCTCATCGCCGTTGCGGTAGCCCGACCATTCATAGCGGCCGTCCCCGGGCACGGGCATGAGGCCGTCCCAGTTGATACGGATAGGAGTGAGTCCGCCGGGAATCCAGCCGATGTTGCCACTGCTGTCGGCATAGACCTGGTTCTCGCCGGGCGCGCCCCAGCGGTTCATCGCGGCGCGGAACTGGTCGAAATTCTGGGCGCGCATGTAGTCCATCGATCCGAAGTACGGCGCCATGCCGTAGTCCAGCCACGCGGCGCGCAGCGCATAGGCGCGGCCCTTGGTGGTGACCAGCACCGGGCCGTGGCGGGTGTACCAGTTGTCGACCTTGCGCGGCGCGTTCTCGCCCTTGACGACGATGAGCTCGGTCACCTTGGTCATTGGCTCCCAGCGGCCCTGGTACTTGTATTCGCGCTCGTTGGTACGGAAGGTCTCGTAGACGTAGAGGTCCTCCTGATCCATGTAGAAGCGTGTCAGCCCGAACGCGATGCGGCCATTGTGGCCGATGGAGATGCCCGGCAGAAACGGCTCGCCCGCGCCGATCACGTCCATGCCCGGCGCCGAGATGTGCGAGATGTAGCGCAGGCTGGGTGCGCCATGCGCGCGGTGCGGATCGTTGGCGAGGATGGGGCGGCCCGTTGTCGTCATCGATGGCGCGATGGTCCAGTTGTTGCTGCCGTAGCTGGCCATGGTGTTGGCGTCGGCCACGTTCAATGTGGAGGCGGAGAGGTCCAGCAACTGTTCGGGCGTGGTGTTCGCCGCGAGCACCTTGACGTTGTCCTTGGTGAACTTGGGGCTTGCGGTGGCGAGCGCATAGGCGGCCTTGAGCTCCTTGCCCGGCAGGCCGCAGACATTGAGGCCGTCGGGCACCTGCGGCTTCACGTCTGGCACCAGCTCGCGGCGCAGCCAATCGACGCGCGCGCCGTTGGACTTGCCGTCGCAGAAGGCCTGGGCGCGGTCCACCTCGCTGGTGAAATTGAGCGTGAGGCCATGGTGGCGGATGCGCACGATATCTTCCGCCGCCCATTGCGCGGGCTGGTAGCCGAGCAGTTTGAATTCATCCGGCAGCAGCGCGGGATCTCCCTTGACCTCGGCAACGTAGGCGTTCACTCCGGCAACGAAGGCCTCGGCCACGCGTTTGGAATCGGAGCCGTAGGCCAGCCATTCGCGGTACATGTCGCCACGGAACAGCACGGCGCGCGCGGCCTTGTCGCTGTCCACCCACGAGGCGCCGAAATCCGCCGCCATTTCGCCGAGCCCACGCTTGCGCCACAAGTCCATCTGCCACAGCCGGTCACGCGCGGCCATGTAGCCCTGGGCGATGAAGGCATCGTACGTCGATGCGGCATAGATGTGCGGCACGCCCCATTGGTCGATCAGCACCTCGGCGGGCCTCTCGAGCGCTGTCAGCTTGGCCTGCCGGGTGTTGGTGGACGTTGAGATCGAGCTACAACCCGTGACGGCGAGGACCACCGCGAGCAGGGCGGCGAGTCGCGGCGGGTGCATGGTGAAGGGGGGCGCGGGATGGCGTTGCATGGGAGTCTCCTTGGTGTGATGTCGCTGTCTGGTGAGCGACTGATCGCCGTTGTAAGGCGGAACCATGCTCCAATGCGCGCCGCTGGCAAGAAATACGGGTTTGCGCGGCAATTTGTTATCAAGTGTGTGTTTCCATACATGCCTCCGGGGCTTGTAAATCACCCCAGCCATAATGCGCGCATGCCAAATCGCTGGAAGCCCAACGTTACCGCAGCAGCCGTCATTGAGCGTGATGGTCATTTCTTGTTGATTGAAGAGGACACCGCTGATGGTCTGCGCCTGAACAATCCCGCTGGACATCTCGACCCCGGCGAATCGCCTGTGCAGGCCTGCGTTCGCGAGGTGCTGGAGGAGACGGGCTACGACTTCGTGCCCGAAGCTCTTGTAGGCATCTACATGAACCGCTTCGTGCGCACTCGTACCGGCGACGACATCACCTATATGCGCTTTGCGTTCTGCGGCAAGGTGGGTGTTCATCACGAATGGCGATCCCTTGACGACGGCATCGTGCGCACCGTGTGGATGACACTCGATGAGATCAAGTTCACCCGGGCGCGGCACCGCAGCCCGTTCGTGGTCCAGAACATCGAGGACTACCTGAACGGCCAGCGCTACCCGCTCGAAATGGTCCACACGCACGACAGCGTCTACAAGTCACCTACCTGAATTTCGATCAGCTGGCCTGCTTGAGCAGCCAGCCTAGCAGCAGTGCGTGCACGCTGTCGGGTGCCGCCGCAGCGGGCGCGAGCAGGCAGT
Organism: Diaphorobacter sp. HDW4A; assembly: GCF_011305995.1. GTDB lineage: Bacteria > Pseudomonadota > Gammaproteobacteria > Burkholderiales > Burkholderiaceae_C > Diaphorobacter_A. Next base: position 5,386,245 of record NZ_CP049910.1, read on the forward strand.
AACGTGAGCCATCCTCGACAAAGCCGAGCGGCGCGCTGAGCACGCCGCTTTGCAGATCGTCCCTTACCAGCTCCTCGGGCCCGATGGCGACGCCAAGGCCTGCAATCGCTGCCTGCAGGCTGAAATAGAAGTGCTCGTAGACCTGCGAATTTGCCTGCGCCCTGGTCTGCGGTGGCAGCGCCTGCCTGCTGATCTGCGACCAGGTGCGCCAAGCGTCCGACCGGGTGCGCGTGTGCAGCAGCGGCGCGTTGGTGCGCAGCAGCTGCTTCTGCGTGAACCAGCGTGCCACCTGCTCGGTGCGGCAGACCGGACCGATGCGTTCGGCGAAAAGCACATCCGCATGCATGGCGGACGGCGGCCATGCGAAATCGTCGCGGCGAATCGCGAGATCGATGCCTCCACTGAACGAGAACGCACCACCACCCGCAACCAGATGCACCTGCGCGTGCGGATGCGACTTTGCCAGCTTGCGCAGAAACACCGGCCAGCGCGGCAGCAGCCAGCGCATGAGCAGCGTCGGCTCGCACGACAGTGTGAGTCGCTGCCCATCGGCCGCGCTCGCGCGCAGCCGCTGGCAGGCGCTGCGCATGCGCTCCATGCCCTCCCGCACGGCGGTCGCCAGCTCGCGTCCCGCATCGGTGAGGAAAACACGCCGACTGCGACGCTCGAACAGCGCGATGCCAAGATCCTCTTCGAGCGCACGAACGGCCCGGCTGATCGCGCCATGCGTCAGATGCAGCTCATCGGCTGCGCGCCCGAAATGCTCGAGCCGCGCAGCCATCTCGAAGCAGCGAAGTGCATTCAGCGACGGCATGCGCTGAGCCAACATTGGTGAGTCCAACTCACCATCATGGTCAGAATTCATCGTTTGATTGTGCACCCTGTCACTCATACGATCCAGTCGTCTAACAAACAAGAGAAGAGTTGCGCGATGAATGCATGGTTCACTGTCATCACCATCACCATCACCACACTGGCGGTGATCAGCCCGGGGCCGGATTTCGCGATGGTCTCGCGCAACGCGCTGATGCTCTCGCGACGCGCGGGCGTGCTCACCGCGCTGGGCATCGCTCTCGGAGTCTGGGTGCATGTGACCTACACGCTGCTCGGTGTGGGGCTGCTCATGCAGCAGTCGCTGCTGCTGTTCAACATCGTGAAGCTGCTGGGTGCGCTGTATCTGATCTACATCGGTGTGCAGATGCTGCGTGCCCAACCTGGCGCGAAGTTGCCGCAGAAAGTCACCCAGCCGCCCTCGGACTGGGCGGCGCTGCGCACCGGCTTTCTCACCAATGCGCTGAATCCCAAGACCACGGTGTTCGTCGTAAGCCTGTTCATGCAGGTGGTACAGCCCGCCACGCCGCTGGGCGTGCAGTTGGCCTACGGCAGCTTCATCTCGGTGGCCCACCTGCTCTGGTTCGCGGTGGTGGCCTGCTGCTTCTCCGCCGCCTCGGTGCGCGAGCGGCTGTTGGCGGTGCGGCACTGGATCGACCGGGTGTTCGGGGCCGTGCTCGTGAGCCTTGGGTTGGCGCTGGCGGTCTCGCGCAACACATGAATCGGGTAGACCGGCACTGAGGCTCCGATCTACCTCATGCGATACAAACTTCTTATGCCGAAGTGTCCGGGAAGATCGGCTCGCCCAGATTCAGCATCAAGCGATTGGCCCAGGCGAAGATCGCGTCGGAGTGCAGCAGGTCCAGCACTTCGCCGTCGTTCAGGCCTTGGGCTTTCAGCGCATCGATGTCAGCGGCGGCCAGCTCGGCAGGCTTCTCGGTGATCTTCACCGAGAACTCGCTGATTGCCTTTTCACGCGCCGTCGTTCCGGCCGTGCGTGGTTCGTCGAACACCTGCTCGATCACGTCGGCGCGCTTGGCGAGCTGCTCGAAGCGTTGCGCGTGCACCGACGCGCAGTACACGCAGCCGTTGATGCGCGAGACCACGGTCGCACCCAGTTCGCGCTCGGCGCGCGAAAGGCCGCCGGGTGCATACATGATGGCGTTGAACGCGGTCGAGCGCTGGCGCAGGATCTCGGCCTGGTGCACAAGGAACAGGTAGTAGTCGCTGGTCTTGGCTTTGGGGTGGCTTTCCTCCAACACAGCGATCTGCGCGGGCGTGGCCTTGTCGATTTCCACGACGTCAAGCCACGCATCCCATTCGAGCGATTCGTTGGTGAAACCGTGCGACTGGATCAGCTTGGCGGGTTTGAAAACGGCGGGCGTGCTCATGCGTGGGCCTCCTCTTGTTCAGATGCCTTCATCGCCTTGAGACCGGCGACGAGGCGAACTTGGTACGACAGGAAAGCGATCAGCTGCGACAGCGCGACCACGGCGGGCGTGCTCATGCTGGCGGCGGGCAGCGCGAGCAGCGCGGCCTTGTCGCCTTCCACGGGGTCTTCGATCAGCGTGCGCGTGAACTGCAGCATCGCGGCCAGGCGCGTGTCGGCCACGTCCTTGGGCTCGCCACGGTCGGCGATCTCGACGAGCGCCGCATCGCAACCCACGGCGATCAGGCGCTCGCGGTAGTGCGTCGCAAGCTCCGGTGCGGGCGTGAGCCTGCAGGCGTAGAGCGCGACCAGCAGGCGCTCGGTGAGCGAGATGTCCTTGTCCAGCGATGTGTCGAACAGCGCGTCGTAGCTGCCTTGGGTGGCCGCGGCGACCTTCTCGCGCTGATGGCGCACCTCGTAGGTGCGGCTGCCGGGCTTGAGGCCAACGATGCGGTCGACGAGGTCATCGGCCACGTCGTAAGTGGTGGTTTGGTCTGCCATGCACACGCTCCTTCTTCAATCTGATTGCTTGCTCTGGGCATGCGTGTTGACCGCATCGCGCAGAAACTGCAGCACGGCGGGCCAGGATTCGGCGTCGGCGCGTGCGTTGTCCTTGTTGTTGCCGCCGCTCGTGCTCACCATGCCGGAAACCGGATGCGCATACACATGCTGCGTGGTCGGCACGAACGGGAACAGGATAGAGTGGCCCGCGTCCTCGAAGTCGAGCCACTGCACCGCGTGCGGATGCTGCACCTCGGCGAGCCGGTCGCGCACGATCTGTGAGAAGGTGCTCGACGGCCACGAGCCATCGTCCGTGCCCGAGAGCAGCATCACCGGGCCTGCGATGTTTTCTACCGGAATGCGGGCCTTGGCGATGGCCTCGGGGTCCTGCAGCGCGGTGCGCATCGCACGGTCGTGGCGATGCGGTGCGGGGCCTTCGTCGAATGGCTTCCAGCTTGCGGTGCGATTGTCTTCCCACCAGTGGCGCAGCGGTTTGCCATCGAGAAGCCAAGTCGGGCCTTCGCGGCCGACGGTCGGGTCGCAGGCGTTCTGGCCGCTGTGCACGTAAGCGCTCGGCACATAGCCGACGACGGCGTTGACCTCCTTGGGGAAGGTCGCGCCGAGCAGCAGCACCAGTTCGCCGCCGCGCGACTGGCCGCTCACCGCGACGAAGTCGTTCTTGGGCTGCACATGCTTGCGCAGCCACTGCAGGCCCTTCTGGAAGTATTCCAGCGGCGTGTTGGAGATGTAGTCCGACAGGCCGGGCGCCTTGAAGTAGGCGAGCGTCAGCGCCGCGAAGCCGCGCGATGCGTAGAGCGCCGCGCGTGGCTCGTTGAAGCCGCCGCCCGAGCCATTCAGAATCATCACCGCCGGGTGCGGACCTTCGCTCGCAGGCAGGTACAGCGTGCCGACGAGACCGTCTTCTCGCACCTCGCGGCGCGTTACGCCCTCGGCCGCCAGTCGCTGCGTGAACGTGGCAACGGCGGGTGGCTGCGGGCTGTCCTTGCCGCGCGCGCTGAGAGTGGTGACGAGCGCATCGGCCACAGGCTGGTTGAACAGCTCGCGGCTCTTCGAGTTGACGGGCGACTGCGACCAGATCAGGCCCATGCCATCGATGCCGCCGTAGCTGCCTTCGGCGGCCACGTCCTGCGTCAGGTCGATGCTGCCGCCAGGACCGGTGAGAAAGCTTGCATGGCTCTGCCACGTCACGCCGCTGCGCACCGTCTCGGCGGTGATCTCGATGAGCGCGCCGGGCTTGGCGCCGCTCACCACGATGCGCCGCGGCTCGTCGATCAGCCCGTCTGCGGGCGTGACCGTGATTTGCAGCGCACTCATTACTTGGCCACCTTGGTGACCATCATCGCGGCCGTGCGGTCGCTGGTCATCGGGGTGACTTTCAGGCCCTTCTTGGTGGCCCAGATATTCTTGTAGTGGAACAGCGGAATGATGCCCGCGTCATCCGAGACCACCTTCACCGACTGGCGCAGGATGGATTCGCGCTTGGCGGGATCGAACTCGGCGGTGGATTCGGCGAGCGCCTTGTCCACGGCGGCGTTGCTGTAGCGGCTCCAGTTCGATGCGCCCAGACCCTTCTTGGTGTCCACGGTCGCCAGCACGTTCACCAGCGCGTAGCTAGCCTCGCCCGTGCCGTTGCCCCAGGCGAGCATGCTCATCGCATATTCGTTCTTGTTGGCGCGGCCCGAGTACACGGCCCATGGCACGACTTCCACCGCAGTCTTCACGCCGATGCGTGTCCAGAACTGCGCGACGGCCTGTGCGGTTTCTGGGCCCTGCGGATAGCGGTCGTTGGGCACGTGCATGGTCAGCTTGAAGCCCTCAGGGAATCCAGCATCGGCCAGCAGCTTCTTGGCCTTGGCGGCGTCGAACGGAATGTTTTTCACGTCGGGGTTGTAGCCGAAGGTGCCCTTGGGCATCCACTGATTGGCCTCGGTCGCGGCGTCCTGCAGGATGCGCTTGGTGATCGCGTCGCGGTTGATCGCGAGGTTCAGTGCCTGGCGCACGCGCTGGTCGAGCAGCGGGTTCTTTGCGAGCGGCTTGCCAGCGTTGTCGGTGATGAACTGGCTCGGCGTGGCGCTGAAACTCGGCTGCAGCAGCATCACGCGCAGACCGTCGTACGGATACACGCTCACATTGGCGGCGTTTTTGAGCTTGGTGAGGTCGGACACCGAGACCTTGTCGATCACGTCCACGTCGCCCGCGAGCAGCGCGGCGGTGCGCGCGGCGGCGTTGTTGATGTAGCGGTAGTTGACCTTCTCCCAGAGCTGCTTTTGGCCCCAGTACGCGTCGTTGCGTTCCATGATCACGCGGTCGCCCGGCGTGTACGACATGTACTTGTAGGGGCCTGTGCCGACCATGGCCTTGCCGGAGTTGTAGTCTTCAGTCGAAGATTTCTCGCCCACATGCTTGCTCACCACATGCACGGATGCGAGGTTGAGCGGCAGATCGGGATTCGGCGTGTTGGTTTTGACGATCAGCGTGTGGGCGTCCTTGGCAGTCATCGATTCGATGGTGCGCAGGTAGCCCGCATAGGTCGCGACGCTGCCCGGCACGCCCTTGCCACGCGTGTATGAGTAGATCAGGTCGTCGGCGGTGAAGGGCTTGCCGTCGTGCCACTTCACGTCCTTGCGCAGCTTGAATTCCCAGGTCGTGGGGTCGAGGTTCTTCCAGCTTTCGGCCAGGCCCGGTTGCAGCTTGTTCCACTTGTTCTCGACGAGCAGATCCCAAAAATGCAGCGCCACCGAGCGGTCACCCGCGTGGTTGTTCAGCTGTGGATCGAGCGAGGACAGCGGGTCCGCGAAGCCGATGCTCAGGTTCTCCGCATGCGCGGCCATGCCGGCCGACAGCAGCGCGGCGGTGAGGGTGGAAAGAAGGACTTTGTTCATGGCTGACTCCTTGAAATTCGAGATGCTTTGAAAGGTTTGAATGCGACTCGCACGGTTCATGAGGTGCTGGTGTCGTTGAGATGGCAGGCGCTCACATGCTGGATGGCGATGCCCTTGAGCTGCGGTGCTTCCACCGAACAGCGCGGCATGGCGTGCGGACATCGCGGATGAAAGTGGCAGCCGCTCGGGGGATGGAGCGGGCTGGGAATCTCGCCCTTGATCGCCGTGTAGGTCTTGTGGCGCGCGCCCATGTTCGGCACTTCGGCGAGCAGCGCCTGCGTGTACGGATGGTTGGGATGCGCGAACAGTTCTTCGACCGGCGCGGATTCGATCACGCGGCCGAGGTACATCACCACCACGCGGTCGGAGAGATGCTCGACCACGCCGAGGTCGTGGCTGATGAAGAGGTAGGTGAGGTTGAGTTCTTCGCGCAGGTCCATGAACAGATTCAGGATCTGCGCCTGGATCGACACGTCGAGCGCGGCCACGGCCTCGTCACAGACCAGCATGGACGGCTGCACTGCGAGCGCGCGTGCAATGCCGATGCGCTGGCGCTGGCCGCCACTGAACTGGTGCGGATAGCGGCTGCGCAGCGCGGGGTCGAGCCCGGCACGTTCGAGCTGCGCGCAGACATAGTCGTCAAACCCCGCACGGTCCACGAGGCCGTGGATGCGTGCGGCCTCGCCGACGATCTCGTCCACGCGCAGGCGCGGATTCAGGCTCGCATACGGGTTCTGGAAAATCATCTGCACCGACAGGCGCGCGGCGTGTTTTTCCTGCGGCGTCATGTTGGCGAAATGGCGACCGTTGATCAGTACCTCGCCGTTCGATGGAGCGAGCAGGCCGGTGGCGATGCGCCCGAGCGTCGATTTGCCGCAGCCCGATTCACCGACCAGACCGACCACTTCGCCGGGTTTCACGATCAGGTCGACCAGATCGACGGCGCGCGTGATCGGCGCTGGCTTTTCCAGGCCCATGCCTTGCAGCGCGCGGCTCATGAGGCCCGGCTTCTGTTCGCCAAAGCGCTTGCTCACGCCCTTGAGTTCGATGACCGGCGCGAAGTCCAGTTTGTCTTGTGGAAGGCTCATGCGCGCGCTCCTTCTTCAATAAGGGGATGGAAGCAGCGCAGCAGCTTGCCCGACAGCGGCTCGGTCAGCTCGGGCTGTGCGGAGCACGCGCTGCTTGCACGCGCGCAGCGTGCGGCGAAGGCGCAACCGGCGGGCAGGTTCAGCAGGTTGGGCGTCATGCCCGGAATCTGCTTGAGCCGTTCGCCGCGCTTGTTGTTGCTCGGAAGGCTACCGATGAGACCTGTGGTGTAGGGATGCATGGGATGGTCGAGCACCGCGTCCACGTTGCCGTGCTCGACGATGCGGCCCGCGTACATCACGGCCACTTCATCGGCCAGACCGGCGACCACCGAGAGGTCGTGCGTGATCCAGATGAGCGAGGTGCCGTGCTGGCGCGCGAGCTTCTGCACCTCGGAAAGAATCTGCGCCTGGATGGTCACGTCGAGCGCCGTGGTGGGCTCGTCGGCGATGATCAGATCGGGCCGGTGCAGCATGGCAATCGCAATCGCCACGCGCTGGCGCATGCCGCCCGAGAGCTGGTGCGGATAGGCGTTGAGGCGCTCCTCGGGACTGGGAATGCCCATCATGCCCAGCGTTTCGCGCGAGCGTTCGCGTGCTTCCTGCTTGCTGACCTTGGCGTGCGCCTGCACGGCCTCGATCATCTGCGTGTCCACGCGCAGCACGGGGTTCAGCGTCATCATCGGATCCTGGAAGATCATCGCGATGCGGTTGCCCTGCAGCGTGCGCAGCTCGCGAGGACTCATCTTCGTCAGATCGCGGCCCTGGAACAGGATTTCGCCACCGGCCACGCGGCCCGGCGCATCGACGAGGCCCATGATGGAGAAGCCGGTGACCGACTTGCCCGAGCCCGATTCGCCGACGAGGCCCAGAATGCGGCCGCGTCCGATGGTGAACGAGACATCGTTGACCGCCTTGAGCACACCGGCGCGGGTGTCGAATTCGGTGCGCAGATGGCGCACCTCGAGGGTCGGCACCGAGGGGTGGATCGTGCCGTTCATTTCACGTTCCTTGGATTCAGCACGTCGCGCAGGCGGTCGCCCACGAGGTTGATCGCCACGATGGTGACGAGCAGTGCGATGCCGGGGTAGAAGCTGATCCAGTACTCGCCCGAGAGCATGTACTGGTAGCCGTTGGAGATCAAGAGGCCAAGCGATGGCTCGGTGACCGGCACGCCGAGGCCAAGAAAGCTCAGCGTGGCCTCGAGCGTGATGGCGCGCGCGATCTGCAGCGTGCCGATGACGATCAGCGGAGGCAGGCAGTTCGGCAGAATGTGCTTGACCATGATGCGCCAGTTCGGAATGCCCTGGCAGTGCGCGGCTTCGACGTATTCTTTGCGGCGCTCCACGAGGGCCTGGCCGCGTGCGGTGCGCGCGTAGTAGGCCCACTCCAGAATGACGAGCGTGAGCACCACGTTGCCCACGCCCTTGCCCAGCCACGCGAGGATCATCATCGCGACGAGGATGGACGGAAACGAGAGGATCAGGTCGACGAGGCGCATGATCAGCGCGTCCGTCTTGCCGCCCGCGTAGGCCGCGAGCAGGCCGAGCAGCGTGCCGATCACGCCCGCGATCAGCGCGGAGCCGACGCCGACGATCAGGCTGATGCGCAGGCCGTAGAGGATGGCCGAGTACAGGTCGCGGCCCTGCCCGTCGGTGCCGAGCACATAGCGGAAGGTGTCGAGCCCGTTCATGGTACCGGGCGTGAGACGCGCGTCCATCACGTCGAGCTGCATCAGGTCGTACGGGTTCTGCGGCGTGATCCACGGCGCGAACAACGCGGCCAGAATCAGCAGCGCGGCGACGACGAGACCGAACAGCGCGAGGCGCGACGCGAAGAAGTCGCGCAGATGCTCGCGCCATGGCGATTCCTGCTTGACGGGGGCTGCGCTGGCTGCACTTGTAGATGGTTTGGTGATGGGCTGGCTCATGCTGCGCCCTCCAGACGCACGCGTGGATCAAGCACCTTATAGAGGATGTCCACGATGAGATTGAGCGTGACGAACAGGCACACCACGACGACGAGATAGGACACGATCACGGGGCGGTCGAGCGCGTTGATGCTGTCCAGAATCAGCTTGCCCGCGCCGGGCCACGAGAAGATGCTTTCGGTGACCACCGCGAACGCGATGGTCGAGCCGAGTTCGAGACCGAGCACGGTGACCAGCGGGATCATGGTGTTGCGTAGCACGTGCACGCCGATCACGCGCAGCGGCGACAGGCCCTTGGCGCGCGCGAACTTCACGAAATCGAGCGGCAGCACCTCGCGCACACCGGCACGCGTGAGACGGATCACCAGCGAGATCTTGAACAGCGACAGGTTGATGGCCGGAAGCAGCATGTGCTTCAAGCCATTGGCGGTGAGGAAGGACCACTGCGATCCCAGCACCTCCACCGTGTCGCCACGACCGCTCGCGGGCAGCAGGCCGAGCGAGACGCTGAAGGTCATGATCAGCATGAGGCCGACCCAGAATGTGGGCAGCGAGAAGCCCACGATGCTGCCGGCCATGATGGATTTGGAGAACCAGCTGTCGGGATAGAGACCGGCATGCAGGCCGAGCGGCACGCCCAGCAGCACGGCCAGCAGCAGCGCCGCAACGGCGAGCTCCAGCGTAGCGGGCAGGCGCTGGAAGATCAACTCGATGGCGGGCACGTTGTAGACGAAGCTGTTGCCCAGATTGCCATGCAGCGCGCCGTTCAGAAAGCCGAGGTACTGGCGCCACAGCGGCTGGTCGAGCCCGAGCTCGGCGATGATGCGCGCGCGCTCGATCTGGTCCACGTCCTGGCCGATCAGAATGTCCACCGGATTGCCGATGGCGTGTAGGCCCACGAAGACGATCATCGTCATCAGCAGCACGACGAGAATCGCCTGCGCCAGGCGACGCAGCAGCCAGCCGATCATGATGGCACTTTCTCTTGCACCGGTGGCTCGGCGGGCGTCCATTCGTCGCCGAAGACCTCGGGTTCTTCAAAGGTCTGCAGATTGCCGAAATGCCATTCGATGTCTTCGGCGTAGAGCGTGCTCGCGATGCCCTGCGCAATGCGCTGCGCGCCCACGCTCACGGCCGGGATGTCGCCCGAGATCGTGCCTTGCGAAAGCGCGGCGGGGTACGAGAAAACATGCACGCGCGAGAGGCCGGGGCAGGTGCCGGGCGTTTTCTCCTGCAGTTCGAACGCGGGTCCGAGGTCGGGCGAATCAGCCAGTTCCTGGTCGTCTTCGCCTGCGGGATGCGCGAAGCGGTCTTTCCACGAACGCACGAACGGAGCGAGCGCCGCGAACTCGGGGCGCTGGCTCCAGTCGATGCGAAAGCCGGTCGAGAAGATCAAGAAGTCGAGCTTGAAAACGCCCTTGTTGGTGGTCACGCGGATCTCGTCGTTCACCCATTCGAGATCGAGAATCGAGGTGCCCAGATTGAAGCGCGCATTTTCATGGCGCGACACGCGCAGCGTGCTGCCGCGTGGTGGCGGCACCTGCTGCACGTTGATGTAGTGGCGGATCTTCCACTTCCATTCGTCGGATAGGCTCTGATGTCCATGGGTCAGGCCGGGGCTGCCCGCGCCCTTGCCCTTGTTGACGCGCGGAATGTCGGCGCGGCGGATCAGCAGGTCAACGCTGGCGGCACCGCACTCCAGCGCGGTCGCGGCGCTGTCCATGGCCGACGCGCCTGCGCCGACCACGCCCAAGCGCTTGCCCGCGAGCGTCGCGTAGTCCATCTCGTCGGACGAATGCGCCCAGACCTCGCGCGGCAGCTTCTCGGAAATCGACGGCACCCAGGCACCGCCCAGACCATCGCGGCCAGTGGCCAGCACCACATGGCGCGCGAGCACCGTGTGTGGGCCTTCTGGCGTCTGCATGTCGAGCTGCACCACGCCGTCGGCGCGCGGGCGCACGGCCAACAGGGTGTGCTCGTTGCGCACGTCGAGCGCCAGCACCTTGCGGTACCAGCGCAGATAGTCCATCCACTGCAGGCGCGGAATCTTGTCGAGCGCGTCCCATTCGTCGCTGCCGAACTGCGACTCGAACCAGGCGCGGAAGGTCAGCGCAGGTTTGCCGAGCGCCGGGCCGGTGAGCGTCTTGGGCGAACGCAGCGTTTCCATGCGCGCGGTGGTGGCCCAGGGGCCTTCAAATCCAGTGGGGGCGCGATCGAAGATCGGCGCGTTCACGCCGAGAAACTGCAGCGCGGCCGTTGCGGCCATGCCACCCATCCCGCCGCCGATCACGGCCACGGGCAGCACGGCCTCGCCGTTCACTTCGGTGGTGGGCAGCCAGTTCTTGGCGGGCAGATCGAGCCAGGCGAGGTCCTGGCGCACGCGGGCTTCGAGCGCGTCAAGACCCAGCGGCGGGGCCGCCATGGTGGGCATGTTAGTGGGTTGGATCATTGTGGGCTCTCTTCTTCTTGTTCGGGAAACGGATGCGCTCCGGCAGGCTTTGCAGGCATGGGCAGTGCGTGCTGCAGCAGCAGCTCAGCATGCCGGCTCGCGTCGTGCAGCACAAAGCCGGGCAGTAGCGCGGCGGCGGCATCGGCGAGTGCGTTGCACAGCGCATCCATGGCGGGAGTGAAGGGCGAGGTCTGCTGGGAGACTACGCCGAACAGAAACGGAATGTGGGTATCGAGCGCACGCACGGCCAGCCCGTCGAGCGGCAGGCCGAGCGCGGTTACCGGCTCGAGCACGGAAACGCCGAGCCTCGCACGCACTGCGGCCATGGCGTTGACGCTGGAGTTGGTCTTGAGGAATTGGCGCGCGGCTGCTTCATCGGCGGTGGAGACGGCGGCGAACGCGTCGTCGAGCCGACCGAGCAAGCGGTATGGATTGGCCATGGTGATCAGCCGGCGTTGAGCGAGTGCGGCCAGCGGCACGACATCGCGCGTGGCCAGCGGATCGCCAGCGGGCAGCACGGCCACGCAGGGTGCCTCGGCGATCCAGTGCACCTGCAGACCACGATGTTCAAGCGGCAGGCTGGTCACGCCGAGCTGCGCGGAGCCGGTGAGCACGCCGTGCGCCACGCGTTCGGGCGAGGCGCTGCGCAGATGGATCTGCGACGCGGCGGCATCGTTGCCCGAGGCCTCGAGCCGCGCGAGCGCCGCCGGAATCAGCCCGGCTGCCAGCGCTGAGGTGGCCAGCAAATGCAGCGGGCGTTTGACGCCGTGCTCGATTTCCTTGGCGCGGCGGCGGATCTGCTGCAGGCTCTGCAGCGCATGCTCCACGTCCTCGAACAGCAGAAACGCCTGCTCGGTCGGCGACACGCGTGGGCCGTTGCGGCTGAATAGCGGGTAGCCGATCTCCGCTTCGAGCTCTTGCACCAAGCGTGTGACGGCGGGCTGGGAACGGCCCAGCACACGTCCGGCCGCGGTGACGCTGCCCGTGGACATGACCGCGGCAAAGGCTTCCAGTTGTCGGAGTTCCATCGTGTTTTGACTATGCTCAATGCAAATTCTGAAGTACTGAGAATGTGATTCGCAAATAATAAAAACGCATAAGTAAAAACCCTTGGGAATTTGGCGTCTGACGGGCTTCCAAAGGGAATCGACGTTGACGTGTTCTGCGCGCCGTTGTCTGCAGATGGAATGTGTACGACGTGAGTTGCCGGATGGCGCCGCTTCCGCTCATGCAAGCAAGCCTGCCTGTCCGTAGGGGTATCAAGGGCATGTGCTCCCCGCATTCGCTGCCCGACCAGAGCACGGCGCAGCGGGTAACATCCGGCGATGCGATCCAGCTCCGCCCGCGACATTCTTCTGGCCCATGCCATCGAAACTGCAGCGCCCAACGAAGCGCTGCCCGACGCCGCGCACTGTGCGACCATCACGCACGACACGCTGCACGCGATCGGCAGTCCCAACACCAAGGGCGGCTCAGCCAGTCACGCACAATTTCTCAATTTCATGGAGCAGCGTGCCCAGCGCATCATCGCGGCCAGCCAGTTGCCCGAAGACGTGCGCCAGGTCTGGAAGCAGGTGCCGGGTATCGCCCGCTGGGTGCCACTGGCGGTGCTCGTTGGCGCGCTGGTGTTTGGCTTCTGCCTGCACCGCTTCACCGATCCGCACCGCGTCGATCTGCTCGCGCCCTCGCTGCTCGGCATCGTGCTGTGGAATCTGCTGGTCTATCTGTGGATGCTGGTGAGTTGGGTGCGCTCGCTGCTGCGCTCGGGCCGTACCGCGCCCGTGGTGCTGCGGCCTGCAAATGCCTCGTCGGCACCTGTAGATGCGGTGGGCGGCTGGCGCGGCAAGTTGCGCGCGCGTATGCCAGTGGCGGGCGGTGGTGGTCTGCGCAGAATGGCGTTGGCGTTCGAGCGCAATTGGTGGCTGCTCAGCGCCAGAGCGCGTCACGCGCAATGGCTGCTGTGGCTGCACCTCGGCGCAGCGATGATGGCCGTGGGCGCGCTCGCATCGCTGTGGGCCACGGGACTGACGAACGAATACCAAGTGGGCTGGGAGAGCACGTTTCTCTCGGCGTCGATGGTGCAGCAGCTGCTCAACGGCATCTTCGCTCCGGTGCAGTGGCTGTTGGGTGCAGCGCCTTGGTCGTTGGCCGACATCGAATCGCTGCGCGGCTGGGTCAGCAACAGCGTCACGGCTCCCGCCGTGGCCGAGCGCATGGCCCACCTCTCGCGCGGCCAGCAATGGGTGATCGCCTACACCGCGTTGCTGGGGCTGCTGGTGATCGCGCCGCGTTTGTTGTGTGCGCTCTGGCAGGGTCTGCGCCTTGCGTGGCTGAACCGGCATGTGCAATTGCCGTTCACCCAGCCGTATTTCCAGAATTTACAGCGCGATTTCGGCGGCCTCGCCGTCACGCTGCACGTGCTGCCCTACAGTTTCGAGATCACGCCCGAGCGCCGAAAGACGCTCGACGCCTGGATCGCCACGCAGTACGGCGCGGGTGCGCATCTGGTGATCGAGCCCGCGCTTGCCTATGGCGCCAAGCTGCCCTCCGCCGCATCAGTCGCGGGCAAGGGCGCGGATGCTGCAGCCGTCCTGCTCATCAACATGGCCGCTACGCCCGAGGCCGAAATCCACGGCGAACTGCTGCAGACCGCCCGTGAGCGCTGGGGGCAGAACGCTGCGATCTGGCTGTGGACGCCGGACTTCGCCGAGCGCAACACCGGCGCGCCCAAGCGGGTGCAGGAGCGGCGCGAGCTGTGGGGGGAGTTTGTGCGGAATGCGGGGTTGGTGGCGGTGTGGGTGCCCTAGTGACAACCGGGTGGGTCAAATCCAGGGGTTGAGCATCGGCACGCCGAAGTGCGCGAAATCCTTTTCGTCGCGAGTCACTACTGTCATGCCGTGGACCTTGGCGGTGGCGGCGATCAGGGCGTCCATGGTGGGGCGTGGATTGGGCACATGCAGCGCCGCGCAGCAAACGGCAATGGCCTGATCGATCGGCAAGATGCGTCGCTCGAACCCCTTGTAGACGTGCTCGGTCAGCCAGGCTCGCAGGACGGCGCCTGCCAGAGGATCGACTCGCTCTTTCTGCAACACGCCTTTTTCCAGTTCCTGAAGGCTGATGACGCTCAGGAACATCTGTTCCATCGGCACCGATCGTGCCCAGTTGGCTACTTCGATGCTTCCCTTGCCCGAGGTCGCCTTGCGCAATTCGGAAACTACGTTGGTGTCGAGAAGGAACATATCAGGACAGATCCACTTCCCGAGGCAGCTCCTTGCTGCGGGTGATCTCGAACTCGATGTCGGCAGCTTCGGGCATCGCCAGCATGTCCACGATGCTACGCCCCGTGCCGACGAGGCGGTTGTATTTTTCGATGCTCATCAGCACATGCGCGGGCGCGCCGCGGTCGGTGATGAAGACGACCGTGTCGCCCTCGGCCGTTTTCTTGGCCTCGCTCACGCGCTGGTTGAATTCGCGGCTGGTGTAGGTCCGTTTGGACATGGGAGTACCCCCTGACTGAGAATGTAGATATGTTTCTACATTATAGGAGGGTGTGCTGACATCGTGTATGAGATTGGCGACCGTGCTCATGGGCGTCCTTGATGGAATGGAGCCGAGCATGCTGGCGCAGGAACGGCGAGGCAGTCTGGATCGACATCAGAACCTCGCCAGACTTTCCATGCGTTCGCCCGACGAGTTGTAAACCGCTGCCATTCCAAGCGATCATTCGCCATGCCTGAAACCAATGCCCGAGACATCACCGCGCTGCAGACCAACGCACCCGCCACCAGCACCCAGCAAATCCAGTGGTGTCTGCTCTCACACACCAATATTGGCAAGACCACGCTCACCCGCACGCTGCTGGCCGACGATGTGGGCGAGATTCAGGACGCCGCGCATGTGACCAGCCAGTCGCAGCGTTATCTGCTGCAGACCACGGCGCAGGGCGATCAGCTCTGGCTGTGGGACACGCCGGGCTTTGGCGATTCGGTGCGGCTGTATGAACGCTTGAAGCAGCAAGGAAATCCGCTCGGCTGGTTTCTCTCCAACGTGTGGGATCGTTGGCGCGACAAGCCGTTCTACATGAGCCAGCGCGCGCTGGTGGCGGCGCGGGACCATGCGGATGTGATGCTCTATCTGGTCAACGCTGCAGAAGACCCGGCCGATGCGGGCTACTGGGAGGCCGAGATGCGCATCCTCGCGTGGATGCACAAGCCGGTGATCATTTTGCTCAACCAGATCGGAAGCGACACCACGCCCGAGCAGACCGCCGCCGATCTGGAGCGCTGGCGCACGGCGGTGCAATCCTTCAGCGAGACGGTGCACGACGTGCTGGTGCTTGACGCGTTCACCCGCAGCTGGTGGCATGAGCGGCGCATGCTGCAGAGCATTGCGCCACTGCTGCCTGCTGACAAATTGCCGGCCTACGAGCGCATCCTGGCCGAGCGTGAACAGCGGCAACTTGAGCGCGAATTGGCCAGCATCGAAGCGCTCGCCGGGCAACTGATGCAGTCGGCTCTGGTGGAAGAAACCGCAGAGCAGGGCGCCTCCGGCAAGCTCTGGGACCGCGCGGTCAGCACCATCGGCAAGATCTCGCAGAAGCTCGGCAAAACGGCGCAGGAAGACGCGCCTGCCGAGGCGCGCGATGCGATGAAGCGGCTGCTTGCCACGCTGCAGAAGATCGACGTGCGCGCCACGCAGCGGCTGCTTCAGCTGCACCAGCTCGACGGCGATGCGGCCAGCCAGATCCAGCAGCAGCTCAAGACCGATCTGCAGATCACCACGCCGCACGATACGCAGGCCGCCAGCCTTTGGGGCGCGGTCACGGCGGGCGCGGCCACGGGCATCGGAGCGGATCTGGTGACGGGAGGCCTGACGCTCGGCACCGGGGCGATCCTCGGCGCGCTGGTCGGCGCCGTCACTTTCGCGGGCGCGGCCTGGGGTGCGAACAAGATGTTCGATCAGGAGTCGCAGCGCTTTCGCCTCTCGGACGACTACCTCACCGCCATGGTGTCGCAGGCGCTGCTCAAATACATCGTGATCTCGCACTTCGGGCGCGGGCGTGGCCGCTATACCGCGCCATCGGCGCCGCAGCAGTGGAGCGTCGCAGTGCAGGCTGCAGTGCAGCAGCACGCTGCGCAATGGCAGAGCCTCTGGGCGAACCTGCGGGCGCTGCCACCGCAATCATCAGCCACAGATGCAATGGCCGATGCGCCGCATTCACCCGCCTTGCAGGCCGAACGGCAGGCGACCGAACTGCTGCTCCAGCGCACGCTCGCGCAGGTGCTGCAGACGCTGTATCCGACGCTTGCCAAGTGAGGCATGAAAAGCCCTGGAAAACGCTTTGGCAGCTGTTTGGAAGCTGTGTAAACAAAGTTCCAAGCCAGCGTTGTCCTACAGATGGATCAATGCATTCGAGCGCAGCATGTGCACGTCACCCCAACCCATTCAACCCGGTGACGATCCACGATCAATCCAGGAGTGCAATTCATGCGCAACACAATGAAAATCTGGCTGGCTGCCGCATTCACGACCGCGTCATTCGCCGCGCTGGCTGCGGCGCCCGCTGGTGAGCAGACCTTTGTCTGCAAGGACGGCACTTCGGTCAGCGCTGCCGCCTCCAAGGGCGCGTGCAAAGGACACAAGGGCATAGACAAGGACGCGACCGCCAAGGCGGGCGGTGGCGTCGCAGCTGCACCTGCTGCTGCCGCTCCAGCGCCGCAAAAGCCGACAGCTGCCGCTCCCGCCGTCAAGGCCGACAACAAGGTATCGACCGCACCCGCTCCCGGCGGCGGCGCAGGCAAGGTCTGGGCGAATGACAGCACCAAGGTCTATCACTGCCAGGGCGACAAGTATTACGGCACCACCAAGCATGGCGAATATATGAGCGAGGCAGACGCCAAGGCCAAGGGCATGCACGCCTCGCACAACAAGGCCTGCACGGCCTGATCACTCAGCACATCAGCGGACAAGCAAACGCCCCACTCGCAGTCGCTGCGCGTGGGGCGTTTGTGTGTGGAATCGATCAGCGCGTGGGGCGCAGCAGTTCCTCGATCACGGGCTCGAGGTCCTGAAAACCGCCGGGCGAATCGAACTTCTCGCCATTGATGTAGAACGCGGGCGTGCCGTTCACGCCGCTGCGCTCGCCGCCGGCGATGTCCTCGCGGATGCGGCTCTCGAACTCGTCTTTTTGCAGCGACTGCTCGAGGTCTGCCTCCGACAGGCCCAGCGATTTCACCAGTTGCACATAGAACGGACCGCCCAACAAGCGCTGGTTGGCATAGAGCGCGTCATGTGCTTCCCAGAATTTTCCGTGCTTGGCTGCAAACTCGGCCACCACGGCCGCGTTCTGCGCCTCGGGGTGCATGGACAGCGGGAAGTTGCGGAACACGAAGCATAGCTCCTTGCCAAAGCGCTTTTGGATGCCTTGGACAATGGATGCGGCTGCGCCGCAATAAGGACACTGATAGTCGCCGTACTCAACCAAAACGATGGGCGCGCTAGTGTCGCCGCTGATGTGGTCGCGGCTGCTCACGGCAGGGTGAAGCTGGGACATGGGTGAAGCTCCTGATGGTCGTTGATGACGAAGTGGAACAAGGCCATGTGGCCTGTTGGAAAACTTCGTTGATACGATAGAGCGATTGCGCGGAAACCGTGTCAGCCGATGCCTTGAGTACGCACTGTTGCGTGCTCATGCGTTTGGAAGGAATTCAAGCCTCTCGACACCAATCTCAGATCGGCGGCTGTACGTCGGCCCATTTGCCCGACTCGATGCCTTGCAGCGCATATGGCCCGATGGCCACGCGCGCCAGCCGCAGGGTGGGGTGACCGATGGCGGCGGTCATGCGCCGCACCTGGCGGTTGCGGCCCTCGCGGATGATGAGTTCGATCCAGCAATCGGGAATGTTCTGGCGCACGCGGATCGGCGGATCGCGTTGGCCCAGCCATTCGGGCGTGTCGATGCGGCGCGCCTGCGCTGGCAGCGTCAGGCCGTCGTTGAGTTGCACGCCATCGCGCAGGCGCTGCAGCGCGGCCTCGTCGGGGATGCCTTCCACCTGGATCAGGTAGGTCTTGTCCATCTTGAACTTGGGGCTGGAGATATGCGCCTGCAGCAACCCATCGTTGGTCAGCAGCAGCAGGCCTTCGCTGTCGGCGTCGAGCCGACCCGCGACGTATACGCCCGGCACATCGATGAAGTCTTTGAGCCCGCGCCAGCGGCCCTCGGGCGTGAACTGGCTGAGCACGCCGTAGGGCTTGTGAAAGCACAGCAGGCGCGTGGGCCCGTTGCTCTTTTCACGCGGTTCGCGCTCGAATCTGGCGCTGCGCTCACGCAGTTCCGGCTTGCGCAGCGTGGGTTTGTGGAGGGTGTTTCTTCTCGGTGCGTTCATCTTGGCTCAGGAAATCAGATAGCCGCCGTCCACCCCCAGCACGGTGCCGGTGATGTAGCTGGCGAGCGAGGAGCCCAGAAACGCGATCGGCCCGGCCAGCTCGGCCGGATCGCCGTAGCGCTTGAGCGGAACGCGGCGCATGATGTATTCCACGTGCTTGGGGTCCTTGCGCGTCGACTCGGTCATCGCGGTGAGCATCACGCCCGGCGCTACCGCATTCACGCGGATGCCTTGCGGCGCGAGCTCCAGTGCCATCACCTTGGTGAGCATCTCCACGGCGGCCTTGGAGGTGGAATAGGCCACGGAGCCTGCCGCCGCGCGCGACGCGGCAATCGAGCCCATGTTGACCACGCTGCCACCGGTGGACGCCAGCAGCGCCTGAAACGCATGAATCGTGTTTCGCGTGCCGCTGAGGTTGATGTCCAGCGTGCGCTGCCACTCCTCATCGCGATCTTCGCTGTCAAACGCATGTCTGGGGCGCACGCCCGCGTTGTTCACCAGCAGCAGTTTGCGCTCGGCGCTGATCTCGCGTGTGACGAGTTCGGCCGCTTCCCGGCATGCATTGGCGTCCGATACATCGAGCTTGAGCGCATGAGCGATGCCACCGGCCTCACGGATCAGAGCGGTCGTCTCGCCTACGGCATCTTCGTTCACGTCGCTGGCAAACACCTGTGCCCCCATGCCCGCAATGCCAAGCGCCACCGCCTTGCCAATGCCCTGGCCGGCGCCGGTGATGAAAACGGTTTGGTCTTTGAGCAGGTCCATGAAGGGTAAGGATGGTGCGTGGGCAATGTTGGATTATGGATTGCCGGAGTCTCGACATCACGCTGTTCAGCGGGGTCGCATGGAATTTTGATGTGTTGCGGCACTCCGCTGAAGCACGGCCGGCCCGTTCAGAATGGTGCGAATCAGGTCGGCTTGCCTTCTCACGCCCACCTTGGCGGTGATCGATTTCAGCTGCACACGCACGGTGTGGACCGAAAGAGCCCGTTCTTCTGCGTATTCCCTCACGCTCAGGCCATTGACCAGCGCCTGGGCGAGTAACGACTCCGCCATGCTGAGTCCGTAGCAGGCTCGCAGCACCGCATCAAGCTCGTGCAACGTGGCCGTGGGATCGCTGATGAAAACAGCCGCCGCAGCATGTGTTCCGAACGGTTCGCATTGTTGGGGCAGGGGGCTGATGAGCAAGTGCAGATTGTGCTGCAGGCCCTGCAGTCGCATGCCTTGTCCGGCCTGAATCGGCACTCCCAGCCCTGTAGACACGGCGCGGCGCATGGTCGCCTGCAGTCGCATATCGTCTGCCTGCCGGGTCGCGTGCAATGTCTCCTCACCCAGAAAACGGCCCTTGATTCGGATAAGCCCGGACTCTTGTGCCAGCGAATGCGCGCGAGCGTTGGCGTGCAGTACCTGAGCCTTGGCATCCAGCAGCACGATTCCGAGCGGAAGGCGATCCAGCAATCCGAGCGATGCCTGCGCCAGCGCTTCGGCGCGGTGCAGTCTGCGATGCAAGGCAAAGGCGGTCTGCAGATGCGGCATCAGCGTGCGCAACTGTTGCTCTTCCTGTGGGGTGTAGGGGCCATGCGCCTTGGAACGTAGGGCGGTGACGTTGAATGACCGGCGATTGCGCTTTTCGACCACGGCAGCGAACGAATAAAACAGGTCCTGCGGCCTCAACCAGTCACCGAACCATTCGGTCGATGGCAGCTTGCCGTCGGGGCTCAATCGGCTTGAATTGACGATGTGGCCTTCGTGATGCAGATGCTCGTTTTCCAGCCAGACGTTGCAGTGACAGAAGTGCCGGGTATATCCGTCGAGATAGAAATCGTCGAGACCGACGGTGCACGCAATGGAAGTGGGCCCGCCGATGAGATCAGCCGAGTTGTCGCTGAAGTCATGGGCCCACATCAGTGCCTGTTCCGACTGGAAGGTGGCGGCGAAGCGCGCCAGAAAATCGGGCCATTTCTCCGGTGCCATAGAGGCCTCGTAGACGGCTCCGATCAGCGGCACCAGGCCGTGTTCCTCACGCTGCGACATTTCTGCGAAGCTCCTCTCCAACGGTTGGGCGTTGTCCGAATGGCGCGTTGATTTGCATGCTTTCGCGAGTGTAATCAAGTGTTTCTGATACCCCAATTGGGTGATGCCGGGCAGGGGTAAAGCACCTACAAACGCAGTCAACACTTTGGTGACTCGGGGGATGGGCTTGAGAGGCGTTCGAATGCGAAGCAGATGCGCAGCTTGGTTGGAGTGGTTTGCAACGGGTGGGAATGGGGCGCTGTGGTGGGCGCGTTCCTGTTGGCTGCTCGCTCTGTGCATCGGCACGGGGGCAGGGCATGCGGCACAGAAGGATGTTTTGGTGGTGGGCAAGACGCAGGTCTGTTTCTCGCGCGACTACGCGCTTGAGCTGGCGGCCATTTCCGCCGAAAACAATGCGCACGATGCGTGTGCGGCATTGGGGTCGGGCTGGCGTCTGGGGGAGCTGCGCATTCCGGGATATCAGCAATGCAGGCAGTGCGGCCAATCCAAGGAATACCGTTGCGAGATCACCCAGGTCAGCTATTCCTGTATTTCCACGGAGGGACGGCAGGCCGCAGAAGAGAAGGCGCCGCGTGACGGGAAGTCCGGGAGCGACGCATCTTCCGGCGCTGGGGCAGGTGCACTGGAGAAATGGGCCAAGCCGGCAAACGGAGCTGACGCGGCCTCCCCCGGGGCCACGCAGACGCGCAATCCGTTGGAGCACTTCGAAGCGGAACGGGCCGAGGTGCGCAAGCAGCCCATTCGCATCACGTCGCCGCAGCCGCGCCAGCAAGTCACCACGCGGGTGGTGGAAGTGGTTGGCGACACGCAAGGCGTTTTGCGCAACAGCGAACTGACCGTGCATTTCAACGGGGCGCAGCAACGCATCGCCTCCGATGCGAACGGGAAATTCCAGGTCCGCCTGATATTGGCGGCGGGACTCAACAATGTCCGGGTATGCCACGCGCAGGCCTGCAGCGAAGTGGCCATCGACGCCAAAATTCAGCCGCAGGCGCTCATGGCCACCCTGACATGGCAGGGCCGTGCCGATCTCGATTTGCATGTGCTGACGCCTTCCGGTGCGCATTGCATGCACGGACGCAGAAGCATCGCGAACGAATGCTCGCTGGACATCGACGACACACGCGGAGTGAATCCCGAAAACATCTCCATTGCGCCGCAGGCGCCCAAAGGCAAATACCGCTTCAGCGTGGTCAATTACAGCGGGCAATCAGGAATCCAGGGCGTGCTCAGCATCTACAAGGCCGAGCGATTGGTGGAGACGCGGCCCTTTGTCACGGGCGGGGGGAAGAAATCCACCGCGCTGGAAGTCGATGTAGGCAATGACTGAAGTTTGAACGGAGAAAGAAATGCGCAGATTTTTTGCCCTGTGGGTGGCCTGCATGTGCCTGTTGCAGGGGGCGCACGCGCAGATCCAGCTTTCGCCCAAGGTGGAAGCGGATCGCCAGATGATGGCCGCCAGTCAGGCGATGAGAGATGGGGACTGGAAGGAAGCCGTGCGTGCCTTTGAGGCGGTGGAGGCGACGGGCTTCAGTCCGCTGCCCGAGGTGTTCGGCTACTCGTACGGCAACGCCTTGGGTGAGGCGGGCGAGCATGAGCGCGCCAAGGAGCGGTTGCTCAACTACCTCAACACCTATGGCGAGAAAGGCAAGTACTACGTGCAGGCCATGGAGCAACTCAATGCGGTCGAGAAGCGACAGCGAGGCGCGGCGCAGGAAATCCAGCGTCAAGCTGCCGCGCAGGAGCTGCTGCGACAGGAAAAGGAGGTGGCCGAGCGACAGTGGACGAAGGTCTACTTCCGGCATTGGATCCTCGATGTTGCGGGGCGCGGATCGTGTCAGAAAACCCAGCGCAAGCTCGACGAATACATGCAGCGCTCGACCTATCGCAATTTTTCATGCAACTGCAACACTGCGCCGGTCAATCATCCCGCGTGGCGCGGTCATTCCGAAGACATCTGCCGAGGTGAGTTGGAGTTCAACGCCCAGTTGGACGCGAACGCAAGGGTGAGCGGCAAGGAGGGGGAGACCAACCGCTGGGGCTTTGAGATCAAGAAAGGCAGCGCGTTCAGTTACTGAACCGCGCCGAGGGTTGACGCGGGATAGATCTCCCGCACGCAATCCAGCCACGCCCGCGCCGCGCGCGAGAGGTAGCCGGGGCGCCACATCAGCACCACGTCCCAGCTCAGCACGGGATCGACCAGCGGCCGGCTTGCCACGCGCGCCGGGTCGTAGCGCGCGATCACGTGCTCGAACATCACGGCGATGCCCACGTCCTGCGCGACCAGATCGCCTATGAAATCCCAGTAGCGTGACTGCAGGCGGATGTGCGGCTCGAAGCCCGCACGCGCGCATTGTTCGAGCACCGCCTGGTGTAGCTTGAAGCCCGGGGTGTAGAGCACGAAGGGCTTATCGCGTAGATCGCGCCAAGCGAGCGGCGCGTTCGCGTCTTCCACCCGGTGTGCCGCCATGGCCACGCGGGTGGTCTGGCGGGCAATGGTCGTGGTCTGCAGCTCGGGATCGGGCTCGCTGAGCAGGCCGAGCGTCATGTCGAGCTTGCCGTCGAGCAGCGCCTGCCGCTGCGCGCTCGCGCCCTGCTCGTCGACCTGCAGCACAACGCCGGGGTGGCGCTGCTGGAACAGCGCGATCACCGGTGCCATGTAGTGCCCGGCCGTCGGCATGATGCCTACGCTGAGCTCGCCGCGCGCGATGCCGTCGACCTCGGCCACCTCCTGTTTGAGGCGGCGGGCCTCGTCCAGCAGCGTGAGGCCGTGCACATAGACCACCTTGCCCGCGTCTGTGAGCCGCACGCTGCGGCCTTCGCGCAGCAGCAGCGGGCCGCCAAGCTCGTCCTCCAGCGACTTGACCATCTTGCTGATGGTGGGCTGGGTCACGTGCAGCGTATTGGCGGCGCGGGTGAAGCCGTTCTGGCGGACGACTTCGACGAAGTAGCGCAGGGCTCGCAGATCCATGGCGTGCTGACTATTCCAAATTTGAATGAAAAAAATAAGAATAATTCATTTTACGAATGTACGTGAAAACCCTAGACTTTGGGCATGTCATCAAGCACTTCCATCGCCTTGGCCCACGCGCCCGCGTGGTTGGCTGCGCTCCGGCAGGGCGCACGCATTGTGTTGCAGATTGTGCTGCTCAGCAGCATCTGGGCCGCCATGGACTTGGCGCGCCAGCGCTTTGGCTGGAGTATGCCGGCCGGCCTGATCGGCTTTGGGCTGCTGGCTGTGGGGCTGTTCACCGGTCTCGTCAAGGTGCAGTGGCTCAGGGGCGGCACCCACTGGCTGCTCGCCGAGATGCTGCTGTTCTTCGTGCCCGCCATGCTGGTGATCACTGAATACGGCGATCTGGTGTGCCATCAGGGCCTGCGGATTCTGGCCGTGATCGTCGCCAGCACGGCCTGCGTGATGGTCGTCACCGCGCTTGCGGTGGACCGTGTCTACCGCCTTGAGCTGTGGCTCGCGCGCCGCCGCTCCACGCATGACGCGCACCGTGCATCGCCAAAGGAGTGAATTCCATGTTGTCCAATGAAATGATCGGCGTGCTTTCGCTGCTCGCCACCGTGGGTTGCTATTGGGCCAACAAGCGCGTCTACCGCAGCCATCCGCATCCGCTGCTCATGCCCATCGTGGCGACGCCCATCGTGCTGATCGCCCTCGCGCTCGCCACGCATGTGAGCTATCCACAGTACATCGCCCAGACCCACTGGCTGGTCTGGTTGCTGGGCCCCACGACGGTGGCGTTCGCGCTGCCGCTCTACGAGAACCGCCAAATGATGAAAAGGCATTGGATGTCGATCACCACCGGCGTGGTCGTGGCCAGCGTCATGTCGGTCGGCACGACCGTGCTGTTCGCCCAGTGGTTTGGCCTGTCGGAGGAGCTGCAGAAGGGCTTGGCTGTGCGCAGCATCACCACCCCGTTCGCCATAGAGGCAGAAAAGGTGCTCGGCGGCTCCACTGATCTGGCGGCGCTCTTCGTGCTGCTCACCGGCGTGAGCGGCATGCTCATGGGCGAGACCATTCTGCGCTTGCTGCCCCGCGTGCGCAGCAAGCTTGCGGCCGGTTCGATCTTCGGCGGAGCCGCGCACGGCGCGGGCGTCGCCAAGGCCCGGCAATGGGGCGGCGAGGTGCCGGCCGTCGTGGCCTCGCTGGTAATGATGATCGCCGGGGCGGTCAATGTGCTCGCGGCGCCTTGGGTGAAGTGGTTGCTTTTCTGAGCGAGCCGGATTCGGTTGTGAATCTGTGGTTTTGACAACGCCAGTGGCGGCCATCCGGTGAATGGCGACACCCATCCGTTCGGCGCAGTGGCGACGGATCACACGCTGTCCGCGATCTTCGAGCCCGTCACCAGCATAGCGGCACCACGGCCCCGACTGCCGGCACTCCAAGCATGGTGGCCGCTGGTGCTGTTGGCACACAGGCCTACATGCGGGTCATCACGGGCAGACCGGCTGTTTTGCACACGGCTGCTCCCATTCCCACGTTGGGTCAGTGGGGTATCGCATCGCTCTCGGCCGCGCTGCGCCGCAGACAGAGCGGTGTGCCGAGGTGATCATGCACTCTTTGCCAGCGTTGATCGGCTCAGCGCAATCTCCACGGACACCAGCGTGCCGCAGGCGCCCGAATCTACGCTGAGCCTGCCGCCGATGCGTGCGGTGCGGGCCGTCATGCTGCGCATGCCTACGCTCGTGTGTTGCTGCTGCACAGCGGCGACGTCGAAGCCCACGCCGTTGTCTTCCACGCAGACGACGAAGCCCTCGACACTGGGTTGCTCGCAGCGCACGCGCACACTGGTGGCGCGACTGTGCTTGATCACGTTGGAGAGGGCTTCTTCCACCAGCCGCGAGAGGTTGAGGCTTTGCAGCGCGCTTGGCCGCAGTTCCGGATCCAGCCATTGCGTCGCGACGTTCCAGGTGCTGTCCACCTCCAGCTCGTCGAAGATGCGAGTGAAGCGGTGGCGTAGCGGTGCGGCCCATTGCACAGGCGTGTCGGGGATGGCGGCATCGGCTCCGCCGCTGGCGTTGTAGTCGATCATCTGGCGCAGATCGTCGCGCAGTGTCTTCAGAATGGAGAGCACGCGCCCGTTAGGCAGCGGCTCACTGGCCTGCTCGACCAGCGCCATGCCGCGCACCAGACTCGCGCCCAGTCCATCGTGCAGATCGTGCGCAATGCGCACGCGCTCTTGCAGCGTCGCATTTTGCAGCGCCTGCGCGTGTTCGCGCTCTTGGGCCTGCGTGAGTTCCGTGCGGGCGTTGGCAATGCCATCGGCCAGCGCGCGGTTGAAGCGCTCCACGCCGCGTATTTCCTGCACGAGCTGCGTTCCCAGCACCAGCATGATGAGCGCAATGATCAGCGGGCCGCTCAGCGCCGCCCAGTTGCGCGCTACTTCCCAGAAGCCCAGCATGCCGCTCAGATCATGCAGCGCCACCACCACGAACACCAGCCAGACCAGGGCCAGCAGCATGTCGCTGCGCCGACGTGGCCGCTCGCGTGGGCCGCGCCAGACATGCCACTGGAATTGCCGCGCATTGAGCAGAAACACCGCCATCGCGCCTTGCCAGATCACGTTCCACCAGGCGGCGGCGTCGGCACGCGGCGCGAGCAGCGAGGCAGCCGAGCCGACGGTAGCCAACACCCAGAGCGCGCTTTCCACCTTGGGAAGGCGCTGCCCGCCATAGCGGAAGGTAAACAGACAGGCGCCGAACACGTAGGCAATGAGCGCCACCATCGACGCGCGCGAGCGCATGATCGAATCGGCAAACGGCCAAGGCGATGCGGCGAGATAGGTGCTGAGGTAGGCCAGCCAAGCCAGCGACATCAGCGCGAACCAGCCGTAGGCAGGCTCCTTGCGGCGCAGCAGCCAGACCAGCACAAACAGCAGGCCCGCCATACCGCAGAGCACGGCGTTGATGGAATAGATCGTGCGCTGGTGCCATTGCGCGTGTTCGAACTGTGCGCGCACAGTGGCTTCATCCCCGAGTCGCAAGGCGCCCACACCGGACCAGATGGCGCTCAACCCCACCACATGCACCCACACGGAATTCACACCCGCATGCAGCGACGAGGCGGGCAGCACCCACCATCGCGGTACATTCCAGCTGCGCGACAACGGCTCCACGAGCGATGAGTCGCGCCACAGCAGATCGTCGTTGATGAACACCGCGCCCGCAACCCCGATGCCGTCGATGCCCAGCGCCACCGGCACGCTGCAGCCCGAGGCGTCGAAATCGATGCGATACCAGGCCGAGCCGTCGTAGCCGGGCCAGCGCCGATTCATCGCATCGGGCACCTTGGAGCTCACCCAGCCCTGGGTGGGGCGGACGCTGCCGTCACCAGCAGCTTGAGCCACCTCGACATTCAACACACGTGGTTTGCAGGTATTCGAGGCGCTTTCTGCTGCCCATGCGGGCACCATCGATCCCGCCAGAACCATCAGACACAGAACCAGCCAATGGCGCAGCCAGCGCGTCAACGCACTACTCTCTGGTGGCGTGCAGCGGTCTCGTCAGGGGGGCGTGGGGCGGGTGTTCGAGTGTTCACGGCGGGGCATTGGCAATTCGGAATGCTGCCGATGCTAGGACAAGCCGCGCGGCTTGCCTATCACCCAAACAGGTGAATTTGCATGGAGGTTGCACCTATTCGAAACACCGCACGCACCCTGGTCGGGCGCCATCAGACCGCTGCGCAGCCTCCCGTCACATCACGCATTCCATTGAGCAGAACGCGTTGGTGCTTACCCACTTCACTGCCCTGCATCGCCGCGCGGTGCGCCCAGCGGCTGGCCTCGCAGGGATCGGTGGTGACCGCATTGCCGTACAGGCCCGGGCCGACGAGCAGCACGCTTGCCAGAAGCTCCTGTGCGCGGACCTCGCCCGCATCACCGGCCTCGCGCAGCAGGCGCAGCATGGCGGGGTAGTCGCGCTCGGTGCGCGCCTCAAGCGCCATTTGGTAGACCTGTTCGGGCGAGTGTGTGGGCGAGCTTGCAAGATCAGCAGCCTGTGCATCGCCCACGAGCGAAATGCCACGCGACAGCGCGAGCACGGTGCACAGGGCCAGCAGCACCAGGTGCGAGCCTGTGGGGTGGGAGGTGAGCTTGGGCGTTGGCATGGCCGGTTCCTTTCCTTGCATTGCACAGTCCGGAAAGGACTGCTCATGGGGGTGGATTGAATCGACTCAGGCCGCTTGGCACAATGCGGTTGTTTGCCGCGAGCCTTCGGTTGGGCCGAAGGCGCGACATTCTGGGAATTCACGTTTCATCTCCTCTGAAAGAGCACCCGCCATGCGACTCGATCTGTCCGACCTTCGCCTGTTTCTCTGCGTGGTGGATGCCGGCAGCATCACGCAGGGCGCGGCGCGCGCTCATTTGGCGCTGGCGTCGGCGAGTGAACGCCTTCGCAGCATCGAGGAAGACGCGGGCGTGCAACTGCTCGAGCGCAGACCGCGCGGCGTGGTCACCACCGAAGCGGGCGAGGCGCTTGCGCACCATGCGCGGCGCATCCTGCAGCAGCAGGAATTGCTTCGAAGCGAGCTCAGCGATTTCGCCAAAGGCTCGCGCGGCACGCTGGTGTTCTATGCGAGCACGGTGGCGCTCACCGAATATCTGCCGCGCCAGCTCGCGCCGTGGCTGGCGACGAAGCCGCGTCTGCGGGTAGACCTCAAGGAGCGCACCAGCACGGAGATTTCGCACGGCATCTCGAGCGGGCTGATCGAGGCGGGCATCGTCTCCGATGTGGTGCAGACGCAGGGGCTGGATTTGCAACTGCAGCCGCTGGTCAGGGACCATCTGGTGCTGATCGCGCCTGCGACGCATCATCTCGTGCAGGAGGGCCGCAAGTCGGTGGCCTTCAACGAGTTGCTCGGCGAGCAGTTCGTCGGTTTGGCGAGCGGCAATGCGCTGCAGGAACACATCGCGGAACACGCGAGCCGCGCGGGACGCGACATCGCGCTGCGCATCCGCATGAAGACCTTCGAGGGCGTTTGCGAAATGGTCTCGCACGGCATCGGCGTGGGCATTCTGCCGATTGGTGTGGCGCGGCGCTACAAGCGCCAGCATCCCTGCCAGATCATTCCGCTGACGGACGCGTGGGCACAGCGCCACCTGTGCCTGTGCTGGCGCGACTGGTCACAGCTGTCTGCACCGATGCGCAGCCTGCTCACGCATCTGGGCGCGATGCCGTGAGCGGTCAAACTGCTCGATTCACTTGTCCGACCAGGGCGACTCGGCCCAGATGGTCTTGAAACCGTCGGTCTGCTTGTCCAGGCGCGCCTTCCACGCATCGCCCTCGAGGTAGTCCATTTCGGTGAACTGATTGGTCATCTGCTTCTGGAATTCGGGGTCCTTGGCGATGTCGCGCAGGGCTTCGGTGAGCTTGGTCTTCACCTCGTCGGGAATGCCCTTGGGCGCGACGATGCCACGCTCGGAGTTGAACACCAGATTCACGCCCTGCTCCTTGAAGCTCGGCACATCAGGAGCGAGCTTGGCGCGCTCGGGGCTGGCTTGGCCGAGGATGCGCACCTTCTCGCGAAACGGCATCACTTCGCCCAGATTCATGCCGCCGATCACCACCTGATCGCCGAGCACGGCGGTGCGCAGCGGACCCGCGCCGTTGTAGGGGATGTGGTTGAACTTGGCACCGGTCAGGCGGCTGAACAGCACCATCGCGAGGTGATCGTCCGTGCCCACGCCGGTCGAGCCGTAGGTGATCTCGCCGGGGCGCGCCTTGGCATCGGCGATCAGGTCGTTCAGGTTCTTGTACTTGCTCGAAGCCAGTACGCTGAACGCGCTGGGGTCGCGCACGATGTTGGCGATGTAGGCGAAGTCGGCATTGTTGAACTGGCCCTTGCCGAGGCGCTCGATGGGCAGCGTCACGAGGCCGGGCATGTTGGTCATGCCGAGGGTGTAGCCATCGGGTTTTGCCTTGGCGACGTATGCCAGGCCGATCTCGCCCGAGGCACCCGCCTTGTTGACTACGACGACGCGCGCGCCGGTCTTGGTGGTCAGAAATTGAGCCACTGTGCGGGCCGTGATGTCGGTGCCACCGCCGGCGGCGAAACCGACGACCAGTTCAATGGGTTTGTCATTCGGCCATGCTGCCCATGAGCTAGTAGCGGCTCCAATGGTCAGCGCGCCAACAGCCAACGTCATAGCTCGGCGGGAAAATTTCTTGAAGGAAATGGACATTTTGTTCTCCTTGGTTTTTTGGTGTGGCGAAGCCTTGCGGCTTCGATGATTGGTCGTGCTGAGGCGGCGATACAGGGCTTGATCCTTCGTTGCGCCTCCTTGCCGTACGGAAGTACTGTCTGCGTTGGCGACGCCTCGTCTCAAACCCTGTCTCGCCGTTGTGGCGGTGGATCTTTGCAGCGTGAACACTTCGGTTGCCCGCTGTCGGAATTCCGAAACTGCGATCTGGAATCTGCGAGACGGTTGTTCTTATGCTTTTTTCGTTGGAACCGTTGGGCATCCCCAGTCGGCCCATAGCTTGGCTACGGCTGCATAGTCATCGCGGCCGTGGCCTGCGGCGACGCCCATGTCGTAGACGCTGTGCGAGCCCTGGATCGCGAACAGCGGCACTCCCAGTGTTTGCGCCAGTTGCAGGGCGAGGACGGAGTCTTTGCGGGCGGCGTCCAGCGGCATGCCGCCTGCGTAGTCGCCGTTGACGATGCGGTCGGCGTAGCGATAGGTGAGTGGACGGTGCAGGCCCATTTGCGCGTCTGACAGCAGGGTGATGAGCTTCTGGCAATCCACGCCCGAGGCCGTGGCCATGGCTCCGGCTTCGGCGACGACGACCATCACGGCGTGCGCGACGGCGTTGTTGATCACCTTGGCCGCCGCGCCTGCGCCTTGTTGGCCGAAGTAGACCTGTTTGGTGGCGATGGCGTCGAGCACGCCCTGTGCGCGTGCAATCGCCTGCTCGTCACCGCCGAGCGCGAGCGATGCCGAACCAGCGACCATCTGGCCGACACCGGCCATGATGGAGGCGTCCACTACGTCGATGCCGAAAGGAGCAAGCACCTTTTGCTCGGCGTGGATGTGCTCGGGGTTCACCGTGCTGGTCTCCAGTACCACCGCGCCGCGCGGCAGTTGCGGCGCGATCTGCGCGAGCACGGCCAGCGAGATGGTCGGGGTAGGCAGGCACAGCACGACGATGTGGGTGTTCTTCAGGTCTTCGGGCGAGGTGATGGCGACGCCGCCGAACTTTTCTTTGGCGCGGGCTAGGGCTGCGGTGTCGAGGTCAAACACCTGTGTGGCGAAATTTGCGCCGATGCGTTCGGCGAGGGGGAAGCCCATGTTGCCTAGGCCGTAGATGGCGACTGGGTTGTTGGTTGGTTGTTGTGTCATCTTGTCTTGAATTGGGTTGTGAGTGGGGCCGGTTTTCATTTTTGGCTTTTGTCGGAGCGTTGAGGGCGGAGGCCGGGACTGCCCCCGGCGGGGCAATCACTTTTTGGTCTTGCCCAAAAAGTAATCAAAAATGCGCTTTGAAGTCATCCGGCGGAACTCGCTGCGTTCCTTCGTCACTCCGCTCGGACAACCGCCGGAAGTCAGATTGGAAGAGGTGTGTTCGGCACTTCGCTTTGCTCGTGCCTACTGCTTGTGCCTACTTTGCGACCGCGAGTGGTTGTTCGTGCAGGCCGAAATACATGCTCTTCACTTGGGCGTAGAGCTTCATGCCATCGATGCCCTTTTCGCGCCCGATGCCGCTGTTCTTGAACCCGCCGAACGGGGTGCTCGTCACCGATTGCTTGTAGGTGTTGATCCACACCGAGCCCGCTTCGAGCGCGCGGCCGATGCGCCAGGCTTTCTTGAAGCTCTCCGTCCAGATGCCGCAGGCCAGACCAAACGCCGTGCCGTTGGCCTTGGCGATCAGGTCGGCCTCGTCCTTGAACGGCAGGGCGACGAGCACCGGGCCGAAGGCTTCTTCCTGGCACGAGAGCGCGTCGTAGGCCAGGCCGTCGATCACGGTGGGCAGGTAGTACGCGCCCTGGTCGAACACGCCGCCCGTGGGCACCTCGCCACCGCAGAGGATGCGGCCGCCTTCCTCGCGGGCGCGGTCCACGAAGCGGGCCACGCGTTCGCGGTGGTGGAACGAGGCGAGCGGGCCCATTTCGACGCCGTCGGCATCGGGCGCGGCCACGCGGATGGCTTTGGCGCGGGCGACGACCTGTGCGAGCACTTCGTCGTAGATGCTCTCTTCGATGAACAGGCGCGAACCGGCCACGCAGGATTGGCCTGCCGAGCCGAAGATGCCCGCGATGACGGCGGCCACGGCGTGTTCGCGGTCGGCATCGGCGAACACTACGTGCGGCGACTTGCCGCCGAGTTCGAGCGCGGTGGGGATCAGCTTGTCACCTGCCACGCGTGCAATCGCGCGGCCCGAGGTGGTGCCGCCGGTGAACGACACCATGCGCACGCCGGGGTGGGCGACCAGCGCCGCGCCCACGTCCGCGCCGCGCCCCTGCACGACCTGCAGCAGGTCCTTGGGCAGACCGGCGGCGAGCGCGATGCGGGCCAGCTCGGGGCCGAGCAGCGGCGAATCTTCCGAGGGCTTGAGCAGCACGGCGTTGCCTGCGGCCAGCGCGGGTGCCACCTTGGTCGCGTCGTTCATGATCGGCGAGTTCCATGGCGTGATGGCCGCAATCACCCCGAACGGCTCCAGCACCGTGAAAGAGACATAATCTCCGCGCGACGGCGTCACGTCGGTCTCCAGCGTTTCGCAGACTCCGGCGTAGTAGCGGAAGGTGCCGATGGCCGATTCCACCATGCCACGGCATTCGCCGAGCGGCTTGCCGTTGTCGGCCATCTGCAGGCGCGCGAGCGATTCCTTTTCTGCGACCAGGCCGTCGGCGATCTTGTTGAGAATGAGGGCGCGCTTGTGCGGCAGCAGTTCCTTCCAGCCCGAGTGGTGGAAGGCCTGCCAGGCGCGCTCGACGGCGTCGTCGAGTTCCTGCATGGAGGTGATCGCAACGCGTGCGATCTCTTCGCCGGTGGCGGGGTTGGTGCTGATGAGTTCGGTGTTGCTGGAAGCCATGACTGTCCTGGGAAATTCTGTGAAAGCAGGCGCAGTCTAGGGAGGCTTGCGGCGAAGTTCAACAAGCACGTTGTCGCCGATTTTGATGATGAAATTATTGATAAAAATGCGGATGGTGAGCCGCGTGGCAAACGACTTCGGATTGCCGCAGACACGCCGAACGATCAAGCCATCCGGCATCTGGACATCCAACGCAAGCAACATGACGCCTTCTTCCTCACGCAAAACCTCCCACAAGGACTTGGGCGTTTTTCCGCACGCCGAGCTGCCGCCGCAGGTCGCCGCCGTGATCGAGGCCATAGAGACCGACATCATCCGCGGCATCATCCTGCCGAGCACGCGGTTGATCGAGGATCACCTGATGGAGGACTACGACGCCAAGCGCCACGTGGTGCGCGCGGCGCTCGTCGAGCTACAGCGTCTCGGCGTGGTGGTCAAGCCGCCACACATCGGCGCGCGCATCCGGCGCTTCGATGCCGAGAGTCTGGAGGCGCTTTATCACTTCCGCTCGGTGCTGCACCGCGCCGCCGTCGAGGCCATGCCGCTGCCGGTGGCTGATGCGCGTCTTGCGGCCGTCCGCGCTGCTGCAGGCCTGCATGCCGAGGCCGCGCAATCTGGTGATCTGATCGCGATCCACCGCGCCAACATGGCGTTCCATCGCTTGTTCTTTGGCCTCTGCGACAACCCCTACATCGAAGAGTCGATCCGTCTGCACGACTGGCTGAGTTTTCCGGCGCGGGCCTATGCCATTACCGATCAGTCGGCGCTGTCGCGCGCCTGCGAGGAGCATGGGCAGATGGTTACGGCCATCGAGCGCTGTGATCGTGAAGCGCTGCTGGAACTCGCGCTTGGCCACATGCTGCAGGCGCGGCGCATTTACGAGGGCAAGTACCTCTCGCGTTGATCACTGGTCCATCTCGAGCTGCATCACGATCATGTTGACCAGCGTGTTCACTGTGGGCCGCCCGGTCTCGATCACGTAGTGCGACGCTGCGCGGTACAGCGGATCACGCACGGCATAGAGATCGCGCAGGCGCTGCAGCGGATTGGCCACCTGCAGCAACGGGCGGGTCTTGTCGTGGCGGATGCGCTTGAAAATTTCGTCGGGCGAGGCGCGCAGGTACATCACGCTGCCGCCGCCTGCGAGCAGGTTGGTGCGGTTGTCCTCGCGCAACACGGCACCGCCGCCGGTCGACAGGATCATGTCGCCGGGTGTGCTGGTCAGCTCGGCCAGCAGCGTAGCTTCGCGCTCACGGAAGGCCTCCTCGCCTTTTTCCTCGAAATACTGGCGGATCGTGGAGCCGAGCACTTCTTCCAGACGCTGGTCCAGATCGATGAAGGGCACATTCAGACGGCGCGCGAGCTGGCGTCCAACCGTGGATTTTCCGGAGCCGGGCATGCCGACCAACGAGCAGCGCTTGCGCATGGTGAAAGAGAGGTCCTGTTCTTGTCTGATGACCCGAGTTTATAGGCCTTGTCGGCCTGCTCTGACATGTGAGGGCAAGCAGACGCGGCCACAATGCATGCATGAGTTCTTCTTTCAAGCAGCGCGTGATCGACTGGGGCAAGCATGGCATGGCGGTCGCCTCGCCGCTGATCCGGGCGGTGCGCCCGTGGCTGGATGCCGATGGATTGCGCATGAGTGCGGCGATGTCGTTCTACGGCATGCTGAGTCTGGCGCCCCTGCTGCTGGTGCTGGTGGGCGTGCTGAGCTGGTGGATCGACCAGTCGTATCTGGAGTCCAACCTGCTCGCGCAGGTCAGCAGCGTGGTGGGTGATCGCGGCGCGGAAGTGGTGCGTATGGCGCTGTCGAGCGCGCGCAATCCGTCCGAGGGCTGGTTCGCCTCGATTGCTGGTTTCGTGCTGCTACTCTCGGGTGCGTCGGGCGTGTTCGTGGAGCTGCAGACCTCGCTGCAGCGCCTCTGGTATGCGGGCAAGGAGCCGCCCAAGACCGAGAAACCGGCCTGGTGGAACATGGCCTCGCTGCGCCTGCGCGGGCTGGCCTATGTGATGGCGATTGGCTTTCTGCTGCTGATCTCGCTCGTGGTGTCCACCGTCATCAAGATCATCGCAACATGGGCGAGTGCGTGGCTGCCCTTTGGTTCGGGCATGCTGCTGCAGCTGGTCAACGAGCTGATCGCGTTCGGCGTGGCGATGGCGCTCTTTGTCGGCATGATGCGCATCGGCGGCCCTGCCGCGCCGCGCCTGCGCTTTCTGTGGATAGGTGCATTTGTGGGCGCGATCTTGTTCACCGGTGGCAAGCAGGCTCTGGCGTTCTATCTGTCAACCGCCGCTGTGGTGTCGGCCTACGGCGCGGCCGGTTCTCTGGTGGTGCTTTTGATGTGGATGTATTTCTCTGCCGCCGTATTGCTGTTTGCAGCAAGCGTGGCACGCGCCTTGCAAGAAGAGGAAGAAGACAAGCTGCGGAAGAAAAATAGTAGCAGTCAAGCCCCTTCTACCTTGGGGGAAACAGTGGCCTCGTAGTTTCCCTAGGCACAAAGCGGGGGAAAAGGCGTACACAGCTGCTTACTTCACTTACGGTGGGTTCTGCCCAAACTGTCACGATTGACCATTAATCTCTGCGCCAGTTGATTGTTTATTGCCTATTAAAGGTTATAGGCAAATATAAATTCTTCTTCTCAGGATCATTTTTCTTGCTTTTGTCCATGGATTTGAACTCGACTGCGCCAGTGGCGCCACCCATGTCAGCCGGCGTGTCCACACGCTGGCTCTGGGTCGCCATCGTTGCGTTGGTGGCATGCATGGGTGCGCTGGCAGGTGCCTGGATGATGATGCCGGGCGTGGGCACGGCCCATGCGGCCGGCACATCGCCCGTCACCGCCGCCAAGGAGTCCATCCGCAAGGGGCTTTCTGCTTCGCCTGCCGCGGCGCAGGGCATACAAGCGCCGGAGCACATGGACAGCTTTGCCGGAAGCGGAATCGCACAGAGTTCCACTTCGGGCCTGGGCATTTCCCCTGTTGGATCCGTCAAGCTGACCGCTCGTTAGGCTTTTGCTTTTCTTTGTGTTGAAGCAGCCTTTGGTGTCGATGGGCCCATCGTTTGCAGGCGTGGATATGGGGCGCGATCCATCGTTGCACCTCCTTGCCATACCGAAGTATTGTTTGCTGGGTCGGCGACGCTTCGTCTGGCGCCCCATCTCCGCGTTGGGGTGGGCTCGGTTGCAAAGCAAAAAGGCGCCGGGGTAAGCGGCGCCTTGATGGTCTGGGGAAGCATTGGCTTCCCGTTTTTTATTGCTGCTTACTTCTCGACGAACGCGCGTTCGATCACGAAGTCGCCCGGCGTGGTGGTGTTGCCTTCCTTGAAGCCGCGCTTTTCGAGCAGTTCCTTCAGTTCAGACAGCATCGCCGGGCTGCCGCAGAGCATGACGCGGTCGGTCTCGGGGTTCAGGTCGGGCAGGCCGATGTTCTGGGGGAACTTGCCTTCGTTGATCTGAGTGGAGATGCGGCCGTGGTTGCGGAACTCCTCGCGGGTGACCGTGGGGTAGTAGACCAGTTTGTCCTTGATGATTTCGCCCAGCAGTTCGTGCTCCGGCAGTTCCTTCTCGAACAGGTCTTGATAAGCCAGTTCGTTGGCGTGGCGCACGCCGTGCACCACCACCACCTTTTCGTACTGCTCATACGTCTCGGGATCGCGCGCCACGGCCAGCCACGGGGCGAGGCCGGTGCCGGTGCCGATCAGGTACAGGTTCTTGCCGGGCAGCAGATAGTCGATCAGCAGCGTGCCCGTGGGCTTCTTGCCGACGATGACAGTGTCACCGACCTTGATGTTCTGCAGCTTCGATGTGAGCGGGCCGTCCGGCACCTTGATCGACAGGAACTCGAGGTGTTCCTCGTAGTTCGGGCTGGCGATGGAGTAGGCACGCAGCAGGTTCTTGCCGTCCACCTTCAGGCCAATCATGGTGAAATGGCCGTTGGAGAAACGCAGCGACGTGTCGCGCGTAGTGGTGAAGGAGAAAAGGCGGTCCGTCCAGTGGTGTACCGAGAGGACGGTTTCTTCGAGAAATGCACTCATGTTCGTTGGATCGCGAATAAACAGGGACAGGAAAAAAACAATGCCTGCCGATAAAAACACGCTTGGAAACTGAGAGCTTGGGTAAAACTGGTTGCCTGGCTCTTGGCAGTGGACCTCGCGGACTGATTACAACGTTATTTTCGGATAAATACTAACTTCCGGGTACATTGCAAGGCCTTGTTTTGAGATCAATTAGTGATAAGGAGAATGACGATGACCGGGGTCAATAGCTCGCAAAAATGGTCGAAATGGCATCTGACGCTTCCAGTCGCGGCCTGTGTGTTGGCATCGCATTCCTACGCTGCAGAGGTCATCAAGATTGGTGAAATCAACAGCTACAAGGCCCAGCCCGCATTCCTCGAGCCCTACAAAAAGGGCATGGAGCTGGCCGTGGAGCAGGTCAACAAGGCCGGCGGCGTGGCCGGCAAGAAGCTGCAGCTCGTCATCCGCGACGACAACGGCACCCCGGCGGACGCCGTGCGCGCGGCCGAGGAGCTCTATGCGCGCGAGAAGATCGATGTGCTCACCGGCAGCTTTCTCTCCCACGTGGGCCTGGCGCTCACCGACTATGCCAAGCAGAAGCAGCGCTTCTTCCTCGCCTCCGAGCCGCTGACCGACAAGATCGTCTGGGCCGACGGCAACCCCTATACCTACCGCCTGCGCGCCTCGACCTACATGCAGGTCAGCATGCTCGTGCCCGAGGCGCTCAAGCTCAACAAGAAGCGCTGGGCGATTGTCTATCCCAACTACGAATACGGACAATCAGCGGTCGCCACCTTCAAGAAGCTCATGAAGGAAAAGCAGCCGGACATCGAGTTCGTCGCCGAACAGGCCCCCGCTCTGGGCAAGATCGACGCGGGCAGCGTCGTGCAGGCGCTGGCCGACTCCAAACCGGATGCGATCTTCAACGTGCTTTTCGCGACTGATATGGGCAAGTTCGTGCGCGAAGGCAATACGCGTGGCCTGTTCACGGGCCGCGAGGTGGTTGGGCTGCTCACCGCCGAGCCGGAATATCTTGATCCGCTTAAAAAAGAGGCGCCGGTGGGTTGGACGGTGACGGGCTACCCTTGGTATTCGATTGCCACACCTGAGCACACTGCCTTCCTCAAGGCCTATCAGGCCAAGTACAAGGACTATCCGCGTCTGGGCACCATCGTTGGCTACAACGCGATCCAGTCGATTGCTGCGGGGCTGCGCAAGACGGGGGGTAGTGCGGAGACTGCCAAGCTGGTGGAGGCGTTCAAGGGGCTGGAGGTGGATACGCCGTTCGGGCGTATTACTTATCGCGCCCAGGATCATCAGTCGACGATGGGGGCTTACATCGGGAAGACGGCTTATGACGCCAAGTTGGGGCGGGGGGTGCTGGTGAATTATCACTATGCGGATGGGAAGGATTTTCAGCCTTCGGATGAGGACGTGAAGAAGTTGCGGCCTGCTTCTGCTAACTGATTTTTGTTCCTGCTGGGGCGTTGTTTACGGGGGCCGGGAGTTCCGCCCGGCGGCGGAGTTACCTTTTGCTTGCGCGCAAAAGGTAACCCAAAACGCGCGTTGAAGTCATCCGGCAGAACTCGACTGCGCGCTTGCGCGCTCCGCTCGGACAACCGCCGGAAATCAGTTTTGAAGAGGTGTGTGCGGCACTTCGCTTCGCTCGTGTTGGTGGTCAGGCCGCGTCTCGGCTTTGGATCAGTTCTCTCAGCTTGAATTTCTGAATTTTTCCCGAAGGGGTGGCTGGCATTTGGGCGAGGATGTGCAGGCGCTCGGGAATGTATTGAAGCGCGACGCGTTCCTTTTGCAGGAAGGCGCGCAGGCCTTCGAGGCTCAGTGTTGCGCCTTCGCGTGGCACCACTACGGCGCAGGCGCGTTCGCCAAGGCGTTCGTCGGCATAGGCGACGATGGCGGCGTGCTGGATGTCGGGGTGGCGGTAGAGCAGGGATTCGATCTCCACCACGGGGATGTTTTCGCCGCCGCGAATGATCACGTCTTTGCTGCGGCCGGTGATGCGGATGTAGCCGTTGGCGTCCACGCGGGCCAGATCGCCGGTGTCGAACCAGTCGTCGGCGTCGGTGGCGTTGAGGTGTGGACGTTTCAGATAGCCGCCGAAGTTGGAGCAGGAGCGCAGCATCAGCTTGCCTTCGTGGTCTGCGGGCAGGGCGCTGCCGTCGATGTCGGTGATGCGGATTTCCACGCCGGGCAGCGGGTGGCCGTCGGTCTGCACTGAGCGCTGATCGTCGTCTTCGGGCAGTGTGGTGGTGACGGCGCCGTTTTCCGTCATGCCCCAAGCCGAGATGATCTTGGCGCCCAGCGCGGCGCGGGCTTGTTCCACGAGTGCGCCGGGAATGGGCGCTCCCGCGCTCAGGAAGGTGCGCAGGCTGGGAATGCCGCCGCCGTCGGCCGCCACGGCCTTGGAGAGATCGGTGAGGAAGGGTGTGGAGGCCATGGTGAACGTCACGCCTTGTTCGCGGATCTGGGCGATGGCTTTCTGCGGGTCCCAGATGTCCTGCAGCACGGCGCTGGCCTGCAGCACGATGGGCATCATCAGGCCGTACATGAAGCCGGTCTGGTGGGCCATGGGCGAGGCCATCAGCACCACGTCATCGGCACCCAGATGCAGGCGCTCCGCATACGGAACGATGTTGGCCATCAGCGTGTTGGCGGTGTGTTGCACGCCCTTGGGTTCACCCGTGGTGCCCGAGGTGTAGATGAGCTGCGTGACATCGTCGGGCGTGGGTCGCGAGCGGGTGAGGATGGCCTTGGCATCGGGGTCGTGCTCCCATGACGGTGCGCAAAGCAGCGCGTCGAAGCTGTTTTCGCCCTGACCATCGACCACCACGATGTGTTCGAGCAGCGGCAATTGCGCCCTCAGCCCGTTCGCCATCGACTCGAAATCATGGCCACGAAACTGGCGGGGCACGATGAACACCTTGGCCTCGCCATGCCCGAGCATGAACGAGAGTTCGCGCTCGCGAAAGATGTGCATGAGCGGATTCATCACCGCGCCGATGCGCGAGCAGGCCAAATAGATGAGCGTGAACTGCCACCAGTTGGGCAACTGGCATGCGACCACATCGCCGCTTCGCACGCCGAGTCTGGCAAGGCCGATGGCGATGCGATCCGCCATGCGCGCCAGCTCGCGGTAGGTGAACTGCGTACGCTCGCCGGATTCCACGCGCAGCGCCGTGAGCGCGAGCTTGTCGGGATGTGTTGCAACGCAGGCATCAAGCGCATCGTTGATCGTACGTTGGTGCCAGAGCTTTTGCTCCAGCATGCGGGCACGGCGGCGGGGCAGCAAAACGGCATCGAACTCCATGGCTTGTCTCCTCTTTGTGAATCTAGGGAACGCTTTCGCTCACCGCACCGCTTTTCTTCCAGCACGAGTGCGGGCGATGATGGTCTTCATGATCTGGGCCGTGCCGTCGCCAATCTGGAAACCAAGCACATCGCGCAGGCGCTGCTCGATGATTCCTCTGTCGTAGCCGCCATGCCCGTGCGTGAGCAGGCACTGGTGGATGGCGTCGTAGGCGAGCTTGGGCGCCCACCATTTGCACATGGCCGCTTCGGCGCTGTGCGGCAGGCGGTGGTCCTTGAGCCACAGCGCCTGCAGGCACAGGAGGCGCGCGGCGGTCACTTGTGTGTCGAAATCCGCCAGCGGATGGCTGACGCCCTGGAATGCGCTGAGGGGCTGGCCGAAGGCTTCGCGCTGCGCCGCATATTCCCAGCTCTCGTCGAGCGATGCGCGTGCCACGCTGAGCACCTGCAGGCCGATCAGTGCGCGCGAAAAATCAAAGCCCTGCATGACCTGCACAAAGCCCTTGTTCTCTTCGCCGAGGCGATGATCAACGGGCACGCGCACGTTCTCGAAGAACAGCGAGCCGCGACCAATGGCGCGCTGGCCGTGACAATCGAAGCGGCTGCGGGTGAGGCCTGGCGCATCGCAAGGCACGAGCAGCGCGGTCACTCCATGTGCGCTGGATTCGATGCTGCCGGTGCGGCCGAAGACGATCACCGCATCGGCCTGATCGGCGGCGGAGATCGAGGTTTTCTCGCCGTTGATCACATACTCGTCCCCCACGCGCTCCACCCGTAGGCGCAGGTTGGCGGCGTCCGATCCGCCGCGTGGTTCGGTCAGCGCAATGGCGATCAGAGCGTCGCCCTGCGTGAGCCTCTCAAGCCATGGCTGCGCGACGTGGGGCTGGCCGTGCTCCGCAAGAATCTGCCCGTTGAGTGAGGCCAGCAGGTTGATGTAGCTGATTGACAGATCGGCCTCCGCAATGGCCTCGTGGATCACTCCGGCGGCAAGGCAGCCCATGCCCTGTCCGCCGACCGCTTCGGGCAGCTCTGGCGCGATGAAGCCCATCTGCCCCATCTCGCGCATCAGCTCGCGGTCGAGCACGCGCGTGCGGTCGCGCTCCTGAAATCCCGGTGCGACCCGGCCTGTGGCAAAGCGCTTGGCGTGTTCGGCGAGCGTCTGCAGATCTTCGTTGAGATAGGGATTCATCGCGGCCTCTGCTGGGTGATGACGTTGATGACGGCGTCACTTGGCGTATTCGCGGAATTCGGGCTTGCGCTTCTCCTTGAGCGCCGCCACGCCTTCGCGCGATTCGTCGGTGTCGTAGTAGAGCTTGAGCGCATACATGCCCATGCCTGCGATGCCGGCCTGGTGTGCGGTGTCCATGTTGAAGCTGCGCTTGGCGATCGCAATCGCGGTGGGGCTGCGCTCGCTGATTTCCTCGGCCCATTGCTGCACGGTCTCGTCGAGTTTTTCAGGGGGTACGCAGATGTTGGCCAGACCCATGGCGACGGCTTCCTGCCCGCTGTAGCGCCGGTTGAGATACCAGATCTCGCGCGCCTTCTTCTCGCCGACCACGCGGGCGAGAAAGGCCGTGCCGTAACCGGGATCAACCGAGCCCATCTTCGGCCCCACCTGGCCGAACACCGCTTTCTCGGAGCAGATCGTCAGATCGCAGATCGTGCACAGCACATTGCCGCCGCCGATGGCGTAACCCTGCACGCGTGCGATCACGGGTTTGGGTACGTCGCGCAGTGCGGTGTGCAGCTCCTCCATGGGCAGGCCGATGGTGCCGCGCCCGTCGTAGTTGCCATCGTGCGCCGACTGGTCGCCACCGGTGCAGAAGGCCTTTTCGCCCGCGCCAGCGAGCACGATGCAGCCCACCGAGCGGTCATAGCCCGCCTTGTTCAAAGCCTTGATGAGCTCATCGCAGGTGGTACCGCGAAACGCATTCATCTTGTCGGGACGATTGATGGTGATCCATGCCACGCCGTTGCGTACTTCGTAAAGGATGTCTTCGAAATTCATCTGTGTTCTCCGTAGGTGGGTGGAATGATTGGAATGATCAGCCGTTCATGGTCAGGCCGCCCGAGACGCTGAGCACCTGCCCGGTGATGAATGCGGAGTCGTCGCTGGCGAAGAAGCTGATGGCACCGACCAAGTCTTGCGCCATGCCAAGGCGGCCGAGCGGAATGGCTCTGGTGAAGGCCTCGCGCAGCTTCTCGGGGTTGGGCGCGGCGTCGGCGAAATCGGCGAACAACGCGGTTTCCGTGGGTCCTGGGCAGACCACGTTCACGGTGATGCCGTGGCGCGCATGCTCGCGCGCAATGGTCTTGGAGAACGACACCAGTCCGCCCTTGCAGGCGGCGTAGACGGCCTCGCCTGACGAGCCCACGCGGGCCGCGTCGGAGGCGATGTTGACGATGCGCCCCGCCTTGCGCGCGACCATGCCGGGCAGCACGGCGTGGTGCATGTGCAGTGCGCCGACGAGGTTGATGGCGATCAGCCGTTCCCATTCCTGCGCGTTGGTCTGGGTGAAGGGCTTGAAGATGTCCCAGCCCGCGTTGTTGACCAGCACGTCGATCGGGCCGAGCTGCTTCTCGACGACCTGCAACGCCGCATCGACGGCCGCGCGGTCGGTGATGTCACAGGCGAGCGCCACGCCCTTGCCACCGCTTGGCCGAAGGCGTTCCAGTGTCTTCTGCGCGGCGCTGAGGTCGCGGTCCAGCACCGCCACGTTCGCGCCTTCCTGCGCGAGACGTTCGCAGGTCGCGCCGCCGATGCCGCCGCCGCCGCCCGTCACAATGATGGTTTTGCCTTTCAGTCCGTGCATGTGAGCTCCTGAGTGTGTCTGCCGCCATGGTTGTGGCGGCAGATGTTGAATCGGTTATTTAAGTAAATATGTTGTCATATATATTAGACCTGTCAGCCGTCGTCGACAATTCCAAAATTGAAACGAGTTACCATGGATAACCCTAAAGAAAAGACCCAGGTGGCCGAACATGAGTTGGCCAATCGCATTTTCTTCAAACTCTATCAATGTGCAAATATGTTGCATAAAACCGGCAGTCGAGCGGTGGAGGAGCAGGGGCTGACCACGCAGCAGTGGGCGGTGCTGGGCGCGCTCTCGCGGCGCGGCACCGAGCGCGGCATGGGAGTGGGGGAGCTGGCGCGCTATCTGATGGTGAGCCGGCAGAATCTTTCGGGCCTCGTCGGGCGCATGGAGCGTGACGGTCATGTGGAACTGGTGGCCGATCCGCTGGACCGCCGCTCGCGGCTGGTGCGCATGACCGAGACGGGCGGGCGCATCTGGCGCGAGGAAGCGCAGGCCAATATCCAGCGCTACTACGATCAGGCGCTGGCGGAGTTCTCGGTGGGCGACCGCGCGCATCTGCTGCACTACCTGCTCAAGCTGCTCGACAACATGCAGACCATCGACCAGTCCAGCGGGGCGGATGACGACGGCGAGGCCAACGAAACCGCACAGGCCAAGTAACATCGCGGCTTCGCACATCCGATCCTTCCCGCAACCCAAGGAAACCGCCAAGTGAATCGTCGCAGGAGCTTCCCCGCATGAGCGCGTTCGGCCTGCTCGCGCAGCTGCTCAATGGCCTTGCCAGCGCGTCGTCGCTGTTTCTGGTGTCCGTGGGGCTGTCGCTGATCTTCGGGGTCACGCGCTGCATCAACTTTGCGCATGGCTCGTTCTACATGCTGGGCGCGTTCATCGCCTATTCGAGTGTGGACATTCTTGCGCCGCACATCGGCTTCTGGCCCGCGCTGCTGCTGGCGCCGCTGGCCTGTGGGGTGCTGGGGGCGCTCACCGAAATCCTGCTGCTGCGGCGTATTTATGGCGTTCCGGAGCTGTTCCAGTTGCTCGCCACGTTTGCGCTGGTGCTGGTGATCAAGGACGCGGCGCTGTGGATCTGGGGGCCGGAGGAGTTGTTCGGGCCGCGTGCCGAGGGGCTGGATGGCGCGGTGGAGATTCTCGGGCGGCAGTTTCCGAGCTATGACCTGTTGCTGATCGCGGTGGGGCCCATCGTGCTGCTGCTGTTGCATCTGCTGCTCACGAAGACGCGCTTTGGCACGCTGGTGCGCGCTGCCACGCAGGATCGCGAGATGGTGGGCGCGCTCGGGGTGAATCAGGCGTGGCTGTTCACGGCGGTGTTTGCGCTGGGTACCTTGCTTGCAGGGCTGGGCGGTGCGCTGCAGTTGCCGCGCGAGCCGGCGAGTCTGGAGATGGACATGCTGACGATTGGCGCGGCGTTTGTCGTGGTCGTGGTAGGCGGCATGGGCAGCATTCCGGGCGCGTTCGTCGCGGCGCTGGTGATTGCCGAGATCAAGGCGGTGTGCATCTGGCTGGGACTGCAGGAGATCGGTGGGGTGGAGATTTCGTTTTCCAAGCTCACGCTGGTGGTCGAGTTTCTGGTGATGGCTGCGGTGCTGGTCTGGCGGCCCTGGGGGCTGATGGGCAAGCCGCAATCGCTGGCGCGCAATGCGGCGGCCATCGAGGCGCCGCTGCGCACGGCGGGGCATGGTGCGACGGCGGCATGGATCGCGCTGCTGCTGATGCTGCTCGGCCTGCCGCTCGTGGTGGGGCAGGAGAGCTATGCGGTCGTGCTGCTCACCGACATGGCGATTGCCGCGCTGTTCGCGGCCAGCTTGCATTTCATTCTCGGGCCGGGCGGCATGCATTCGTTCGGTCATGCGGCATATTTCGGTCTCGGCGCATACGGGGCGGCGTTGCTGGTGCGCCAGCTTGCGTTGCCGATGGAGGCAGCGCTGGTGCTCGGCCCGCTCGTGGCGGCTGCCGGGGCGCTGCTCTATGGGTGGTTCTGCGTGCGGCTGTCGGGCGTGTATCTCACGATGCTCACGCTCGCGTTTGCACAGATCAGCTGGGCCATCGTGTTCCAGTGGGATGACTTCACGGGCGGCAGCAACGGGCTCACGGGCGTGTGGCCTTCTGAATGGGCGGCGCACGGCGCGGCGTTCTACTGGCTGGCGCTTGCGGTGTGCGCGGTAGGCGTCTATGCGCTGCGCCGCATGCTGT
Source organism: Diaphorobacter sp. HDW4A (assembly GCF_011305995.1). Classification (GTDB taxonomy): domain Bacteria; phylum Pseudomonadota; class Gammaproteobacteria; order Burkholderiales; family Burkholderiaceae_C; genus Diaphorobacter_A. The sequence goes on from NZ_CP049910.1 coordinate 5,431,194, forward strand.
TTTCGCCGCTGGGTTTTGCGCTGCGCGCGGGTCGCGATTCGGCCTTGCGCGCAGACGCCATCGGCATCGACGTGCGGCGCGTGCAGTGGACGGCCTTCGTGATCGCCGGATTGTTCGCGGGGCTAGCGGGGGCGCTGTTCGTGTTTTCCAAAGGCAGCGTCGCGCCCGATGCCATGTCGATCACCAAATCGGTCGATGCGCTGGTGATGGTGCTGCTCGGCGGTGTGCAGACGCTGGCCGGGCCAGTGGTGGGCGCTGCGGCGTTTACCTGGCTGCACGACACGGTGGCGCGCAACACCGAGTATTGGCGCGGCCTGCTCGGCGTGATCATGTTGGCGCTGGTGCTGCTGTTTCCGCAGGGCATTGCGGGATTCGCGCAGTTGCTGTTCGCACGAAAGGCTGCTCGCAAGGAGGTGCGCGCGTGAGCGGCGTCGCATTGCTGCAGATCGAGCAGCTCTCCAAATCCTTTGGCGGTGTGAGGGCGGTGCGCGAGGTGTCGTTCTCGGTGCGCGCGGGCGAGCTGCTTGCGCTGATCGGGCCAAACGGCGCGGGCAAAACGACCACTTTCAACATGGTGGGTGGCCAGCTCGCGCCCGACAGTGGCCGTGTGCTGCTCGGCGGCGAGAACATCGCAGGGCTGGCGCCGCGCCAGATCTGGCGCAAGGGCGTGGGGCGCACGTTCCAGATTGCGCAGACCTTTGCGTCGTTCACCGTGATTGAGAACGTACAGATGGCACTGTTGTCGGCCGACCGGCGCATCTGGCAATTCTGGCCGCGCGCCAGTTCGCATCGACGCGCCGATGCGCTGGCCTTGCTGGAGAGCGTGGACATGGGCGAACAGGCGGCGCGTGCCTGCAGCGAGCTGGCCTACGGCGACGTGAAGCGCGTGGAACTCGCCATGGCGCTGGCGCATGCACCCAGACTGCTGCTGATGGACGAGCCCACGGCGGGCATGGCGCCTGCCGAACGCGTGGCGCTCATGCAGCTCACGCGCCGCATCGCGCAGGAGCACCAGATGGGCGTGCTGTTCACCGAGCACAGCATGGACGTGGTGTTTGGCCAAGCCGACCGCGTGGCCGTGCTGGTGCGTGGCAAGCTGCTCGCCGAAGGCACGCCGCAGCAGATCCGCGATGACGAGCGCGTGCAGCAGGCCTATCTTGGAACCGGTCTGGTGCTGGAGAAAAGCGCATGAGCGAGATGAAAACCCATACCGATCTGTTGCTTGACGTGAGCGGCCTCAATGCTTGGTACGGCGCGGCGCAGATCCTGTTCGACGTGGCGCTGTCCGTGCGGCGAGGCGAGGTGGTCGCACTCATGGGCCGCAATGGCGCGGGCAAGTCGACGACGCTCAAGTCGATTGCTGCGCTGGTGGACCGACGCGAGGGCGTGATCCGCTTCATGGGCGAGGACATCTCGCGCAAGGCGTCGCACCAGATCGCGCAGCGCGGCCTCGGTTTCGTGCCCGAGGACCGGCGCATCTTCACCGAACTCACGGTGCTAGAAAACCTCGAGGTCGGCCGCCAGAAGCCGCGCCAGTGGCCCGACGGCACCCCCGTGTTGCGTTGGACGCCCGAGTCGCTGTTTCAGCTCTTCCCCAATCTTGGCGAGATGCCTGATCGCCCCGGCGGCGCGATGAGCGGCGGCGAGCAGCAGATGCTGACCGTCGCGCGCACGCTCATGGGTCAGCCATATCTGGTGTTGCTCGACGAGCCCTCGGAAGGCGTGGCACCGCTGATCGTCGAGCAGATGGCGCGCTCGATTCTGGAGCTCAAGCGCCAGGGCGTGGGTATTCTGCTCAGCGAGCAGAACCTGCCGTTCGCGCAGGTCGTCGCCGACCGCGCGTTCATATTGGAAAAAGGCCAGATCGTGCACCAATCGACGATGCACGAACTGGCCTCGGATGCTCAGGTACGCAAGCAATACCTGGGCGTTTGAGTCGCTGTGCGACTCAAAGCCGACCGATGTCCACCGCAGCGCGATCCAGAATTGCGGCGATTTTTTCCAACAGTTCGCGGTCGGCATTCGCACCGGCATCGCCCAACTTCAGGCGCAGCGAGGTGCGCAGGTTTTCCGTGGCGCGCACGAGCTCGGCCGGGCGTTGTTCGCGCGAGCGCAGCTGGTGCATCTGCAGGCGCTTGAGCGTGCGGTCCGCCGCGCTGGCCTGAGCGGCCAATTCCTTGCGGCCCTCGTCGGTGATCACGTAGCGCTTGCGGGCGTCCTGCGGATCGACGATGGCGATGCTGCCGGTTTCTTCAAGGAAGGTGAGCGTCGGGTAGATCGCGCCGGGGCTGGGGCTGTAGTCGTCACCCGCGAGTTGGCCAATGGCCTTGATGATCTCGTAGCCGTGGCGCGGCTCCTGCTGTGCGAGCAGGTGCAGGATCAGAACCTTGAGATCGCCCGATTCGAACAGCCGCTCGCGACGTCCGCCGCGACCACCGTGGCCGCCATGTTCGTCACGTCCGCCCCTGCGAGCACCGCGTTCATCGCGACCACCGCCGCCGCCGAACTCGTCTTCCATCATGCCGCGACGGATGAAGGCGATGCGCGCACGCATGGCCTCGTGCTCAGGGCTGAAGTGCGATGCGTCGCCGCGACGACCTCCAAAACCACGGCCCCGGCCACCGCGACCGCCTTGATCTCCGCGACCTTCACGGTCTCCAAAAAAGTGATGCATTGAAATGCTCCAAGTAATTTACGATGTTGCCAAGATATATCTTGGAAATATCTTTGTCAATTCACTTGAGGCCGTTTGCCGTGTAAAGAAATGTCGAGCGGCGTCAGTGTCGTTGGCGGTTCACTCCACCACGGTGGCCGAATACGTCGGCGGATCGCCAAAGTACCTGCGGTGCGAGGGCGGGGCCGCGCCGTCGGTGTCGCGCAGGCCGTATTCGGCGGCGAGTTCGGCGTTGTAGAACACGCCGCCCGAGCGCCGCGCGAGGCAGTCGGGATCGGCATGCAGCGCGAGCACGACGCGGCCCGCGAACTGAGGGGATTCGGCGTGGTCGAGCGCGTTGCCGTATTTGCCGGGCTCCTTTGCACAGACGTCGAGCGTGCGCTCGGTGCGCACCAGACCGGGCCAGAGCGACACCACGCTCACGCCCCTGGGGCGGAAGTCGTGCGCCATGTCGAAGGACATCTTGTCGATGCCCGCCTTCCCCGCGCCATAGGCCGGGCCGTGCATGTAGCAGCGCCCTCCGGCAGACGAAATATTGGCGATCAAACCGCGCGAGCGGATCAGCAGCTCGGCCGCGAACCAACTCGCGACGTAGGCGGAGCGCAGACCCACGTCGAGCAGCGAGGTCATGGCGAGCGGCTTGTCCCAGAACGGGCCGCTGTCCACCAGCGTGTCGGGCAGGGCGATGGCGCTGTTCACGAGGATGTCGAGCCGCCCGTCCTGCTCGCGGCGCACGCGCTCGAACAGCGCCTGCACCTGCTCGTCGCGCGCATGGTCGCAGACCACGGCGATGCCGCGCCCGCCCGCCGCACTCACATCGTCAGCCGTCTGGAACACGGTGCCGGGCAGCGGCGCATCGCCCTCGCGCTGGCTGCGGCCCGTCACATAGACCGTTGCGCCCGCTGCACCGAGCGCGAGTGCAATGCCCCGGCCTATGCCCCTGCTGGCTCCGGTGACGACGCAGACGAGTGGTGGTTTGTTGTTGGTGATCGGGTGCATGGCGGTGTCTCCTTCGCTCGGGTTGCATGTATGCGCCCGATTCTTGTGAGCGGCGACACACGGGAAATCGTCTGAAGGGACTACCGGAGTGACCGATGCGGTGCTGCGGTCACTTCATGGCGGAGGGCCCGCGCCGGTACTGCATGGCCTCGGCGATGTGGGCGGCGCTGATATGGTCGCTGCCCGCGAGATCGGCAATCGTGCGTGCCACTTTCAGCGCGCGGTGCGTGCTGCGCGCCGACCAGCCGAGCCGCGTGGCGGCGGTTTGCAGAAAGCGCGCGGCGGCGTCGTCGAGCTGCGCATGCTGGTCGATGTCGCGCCCTTGTAAGCGCTGGTTGGCGCAGCCCTGGCGCGCGAGGGCGCGGGTGGCCGCCTGCGTGATGCGCTCGCGCATGGCGGCGGTGCTCTCGCCTGCGGGGGCGTTGATCAGCTCCTCGGGCGGCAGGGCGGGCACTTCGACATGCAGGTCGATGCGGTCGAGCAGCGGCCCGCTGAGCTTGGCCTGATAGCGCGCGATCTGCTCGGGCGAGCAACGGCAGTGGCGCTGCTGCGAGCCGAGATAGCCGCAGGGGCAGGGATTCATGGCAGCGACCAGAGTAAATCGAGCTGGGAATTCCGCGCGCTGCGCCGCGCGCGAGATGGTGATGGTGCCGGTCTCGAGCGGCTCGCGCAGCGCCTCCAGCGCGTTGCGGGTGAACTCGGGAAACTCGTCGAGAAACAGCACGCCCTCGTGCGCGAGCGAGATTTCACCGGGCCGGGGTGGCGATCCCCCGCCCACCAGCGCGACCGCGCTGCAGGTGTGGTGCGGATGGCTGGTGCGCCGCCGCATCCATTCCTCGGGCGTGAAGCGACCCGCGAGGCTGGCGATGGCGGCGCTCTCCAGCGCCTGCTCAAGCGTCATTGGAGGCAGCAGGCCCGCAAAGCGCTGCGCGAGCATGGACTTGCCCGATCCCGGAGGGCCGACGAACAGCATGCCGTGCATCCCGGCGGCGGCGATCTCCATGGCGCGCTTGGCGGCGATCTGGCCTTTCACATCGGCGAGGTCGGGGCCGGTTTCCTGCGGTGCGGTGTTGCGCGGGCGCATGAGCTGCAGCGCGGGGGCGTCGGCTTCACCATTGGCACGCGTCTGTGCGTCGGCGGGCAGAAAGTGCTGGACGACATCAAGCAGATGCTCCGCACGGTAGATATGTGCATCGGGCACGAGCGCGGCTTCTTCGGCGCTGCCGGGTGGCAGCACCTGCCGCAGGTCGGGCGCGTGGGACGATTGCGCGCGGATCGCCAGGCCCGTGGCGAGCGCGCCGCGCACCGGCCGCAATGCGCCCGACAACGACAGCTCGCCCGCGAACTCGTAGCCCGTGAAGCGGCTGCCGTCGATCTGCCCACTGGCCGCGAGAATGCCCATGGCGATCGGCAGATCGAAGCGTCCCGAATCCTTGGGCAGATCGGCGGGCGCGAGGTTCACGGTGATCTTCTTGTTGCCCGGAAATTCGAGCCCCGAGTTCTGCAGCGCCGAGCGCACCCGTTCGCGCGCTTCCTTCACCTCGACATCGGCCAGACCCACCAGTGTGAAGCTCGGAAGCCCGTTGGCCAGATGCACCTCCACGGTGACCGGCATGGCCTGCAGACCCGTGAGGGCGCGGCTTTGCACTAAAGCGAGACTCATGCTGTTGGCACTCCCCAGTGAGGTGCGCGACAAGACGCGCAAAACCGGCTACTTTGGCACCAATATGGTGCGAATTGCAGGGAGATCAGGTGTGTAACTGCCTGTGATCAACATTTTCGGTGCAGATACCTCAATAAAACACAGGTTTTTCACGGTGGCACGGTCCGTGCTTTGAAAGGTGTAACTACCCATTTCACAACTTGTACTACCTGGAGAAATCATGCATCGCGTTCCCCTGAAGTCTCTGATCGTTGCCCTCGTCGCCGCTGCTCCTGTTCTGGCCAGCGCCCAGCTCACCGCCAATGTGGCCCTGACGACCAACTACAAGTTCCGTGGGCAGGATCAGGACGTCAACCGCATCAAGGCCGTGAATCCGGCGATTCAGGGCGGCTTTGACTACACGTTTGGCGAAAGCGGCTTCTACATCGGCAACTGGAACTCCAGCGTGGATTGGCTTTCGGGCAACTCCATCGAAATGGACTTCTACGGCGGCTACAAGTTCAAGGCGGCCGATCTGGATTGGGACGTGGGCGCACTGACCTATGTGTATCCCGGCAACAGCCACGGCAACACCACCGAGCTCTACGGCGCTGGCACTTGGGGTCCTGTAACGGTCAAGTACTCGCACACCATTTCGAAGGACTACTTCGGCTGGGCCGGAGCCAAGTCCTCGGACAACAAGGGCCGCAATACCGGCTATCTGAACGTGGCCTTCGCTCAGGAGATCGCACCGAGCACCACGCTCAAGGCTGCAGTGGGCTATACCCGCTTTGCCAGTGACATCAAGGATCTGGGCGTGCCCAACTATGTCGACTACAGCGTGGGCGCGGCGTATGACTTCGGCTCTGGTCTGGTGCTCAATGGCGCCATCCAGGGGGCAACGAAGAAGGGCTACTTCGGTGATGCGAACAAGGCACGCCTGATCGTGTCGATCACCAAGACCCTTTAAAACAAGCATTATTCCATTCAGTCAGCGGGCGCCTTGCGCGCCCTGTTCGGAGGATCAGCAAATGAAAATGGTGACTGCAATCATCAAACCCTTCAAGCTCGATGAAGTGCGCGAAGCGCTTTCCGAAATCGGCGTGCAAGGCATCACGGTGACCGAGGTGAAAGGCTTTGGTCGTCAAAAGGGACACACGGAGCTGTATCGCGGCGCTGAATACGTCGTCGATTTTCTGCCCAAGGTGAAGATCGAAGCGGCGCTCGACGATGCCATCGTCGAGCGTGCCATCGAGGCCATCGAGGCGGCTGCCCGCACCGGCAAGATCGGCGACGGCAAGATCTTTGTCTCGCCCCTGGAGCAAGTCATCCGCATCCGCACCGGCGAGACCGGCAACGAGGCGCTCTGAGCGGGCACAAGCTCGTCCCTTACCAAGATTCACCAAGAAGTTCTGCCATGAAAAAACTGCTTGCTTCATTCCTTCTGGGGTTCAGTCTGCTGGCCGGTGGTTCGGCTGCACTGGCTCAGGCTCCTGCAGCGTCCGAGCCGGTGGCCGCCACCGCAGCGGCACCAGCCGATACCTCCGCCGCCGCTGCGCCTGCAGCAGCAGCCCCCGCCGCTGATGCCGCTGCTCCGGCTGCAGCACCTGCGCCGGTACCCAAGATCGATTCGGGCGACACCGCCTGGATGCTGACCTCCACGCTGCTCGTGATCCTGATGATCATCCCGGGTCTGGCGCTGTTCTACGGTGGTCTCGGTCGCTCCAAGAACATGCTGTCCGTGTTGATGCAGGTGTTCGTGATCTTCTCGCTGATCTCCATTCTGTGGGCCGTCTACGGCTACAGCCTGGCGTTCGCGGGTGAGGGCAAGTTCATTGGCGGTTTCGACAAGCTGTTCCTCAAGGGCGTGAATCTCGAGTCCTTCGGCGCGCTGACGACGATCCCCGAATACGTGTTCGTCGCCTTCCAGGGCACGTTCGCCGCCATCACCGTAGCGCTGATCGTGGGTGCCTTTGCCGAACGTGCCAAGTTTGCTGCCGTGCTGATCTTCTCGGCCATCTGGTTCACCTTCAGCTATCTGCCGATGGCGCACATCGTTTGGGGCGGCGGTCTGCTGGCGGCTGACGGCGCGCTCGATTTCGCTGGTGGCACCGTGGTGCACATCAACGCCGGTATCGCCGGTTTGGTCGGTGCCTACATGGTGGGCAAGCGCGTGGGTTTCGGCAAGGAAGCGTTCACGCCTCACTCCCTGACATTGACCATGGTCGGCGCATCGCTGCTGTGGGTGGGCTGGTTCGGTTTCAACGCCGGTTCCGCCGGTGCCGCCAACGCCATCGCTGGTCTGGCTTTCGTGAACACGGTTCTGGCCACTGCTGCTGCGACGCTGTCCTGGATTGCCGGTGAAGCACTGCACAAGGGCAAGGCTTCGATGTTGGGTGCCGCATCCGGTGCCGTTGCGGGTCTGGTGGGCGTGACGCCTGCAGCCGGTTTCGTCGGTCCGATGGGCTCCATCGTGATCGGTCTGATCTGCGGCATCGTCTGCCTCTGGGGTGTGGGTGGTCTGAAGCGCATGCTCAAGGCCGACGACGCATTCGACGCGTTCGGTGTGCATGGCGTGGGCGGTATCGTCGGCGCGATCCTGACCGGCGTGTTCGCTGCGCCCAGCCTGGGCGGCGTGCAGCCAGCCGACTTCGCGATGGGTCACCAAGTGTGGGTGCAGATCAAAAGCGTGGTCTTCACCATCGTGTGGTCTGGCGTGGTGGCGTTCATTGCGTACAAGGTGGCCGATCTGGTCGTGGGTCTGCGTGTCAGCGAAGAAGCAGAGCGCGAAGGTCTGGACATCACTTCGCACGGCGAAACGGCTTATCACCGTTGAGCGTGGTGTTGGTGGGGGATTCGTGTGGTGGCGCGAATTTCCTTGCCTTCAAAATTTTAGATAGGCGAGTTGTTATCCTCCGACGATTGGGCCCGCAGTTTGCGGGCCTTCTTTTTTGTTTTTTGGCTTCTGCTGTGTTGTTGAGTGTGGAGGCCGGGACTGCCCCCGGCGGGGCAATCACTTTTTGCTCGGCGCGCAAAAAGTAATCAAAAACGCGCTTTGAAGGCATGCGGCAAAACTCTCTGCGAGTCCTTCGGACTCTCCGTTCAAACAGCTTGCCGCAAAAGTGATTTGAAGAGGTGCGTTCGGCACTTTGCTTCGCTCGTGCTCTTGCTCGCTGCTTCGCGCTCGAGGTGGGGAATAATGTTTGTATGAACATTCCTCTGTCTTTTGATCCATGGAATGCCGTGCCGGGCTCTGTGGCTGCTTTGAGCGAATCGCCGTTTTGGCATCCACTCGAAGCGCGTCTCTACTGGGTCGATATCGCGGGTCGCGCGCTGTTGCGTTGGCGTCCGGGTGATGCGCAGGTTGAGCGCTGGGATATGCCTTCCGAGCCGGGGTGCATTGCGCCTGCGCGGGCGGGAGGAGTGGCTGCGGGGCTGGTGGTGGCGCTGCGGGATCGGATCTGCCATGCGGCTGCCTGGGGTGGGGCGTTGCGAGAGGTGGCGCGATTGCCTGTGGATGCCGCTTCGCAGCGGGCGAATGATGGCAAGTGCGATGCGTTGGGGCGCCTCTGGGTGGGTACGGTGCATGAACCCGCCAGTGGGCCGCGTCAGCCGGTGGCGGGTTTGTATTGCGTGGATCTCCGCTCGGCTTCCGAATCGTCCGTTCGTCTGATGCTCGACGGCGTGGCCACGGCCAATGGGCTGGCTTGGTCGCCGGACGGGGATCGCATGTATTGGAGCGATACGCCCGCGCATGCGATCCGGGTGTGGGACTGTGATGCGCGCCTGGAGCCGGTGGGTGCTCCGCGTGAATTTCATGCGTTTGTGCACAAACCTGCGGGTTGGCAGCCGGGCATGGCGGGCTATGGCGGGCGGCCGGACGGGGCGACGGTGGATGCGGAAGGCAACTACTGGTGCGCGATGTATGAAGGCGCGCGGGTGCTGCAGTTTTCACCCGATGGAGTCCTGCTTGCCGAGTTGGCGGTGCCCGTGCAATGCCCGACCATGCCATGTCTGGGCGGGCCTTCCGACGATACTTGGTTGTTTGTTTCTTCTGCGCGGCACGGTCGTTTGGTGGAAGAAATTGCACGGTTGCCTGCTTCGGGGCAGATGCTGTACCGCGCCTCGGACGTCAAAGGCTTGCCGGTGCAGTGGTGCGAGATCGGTGTTTGAGCGGATTTCCGGGAGGTGGATATGCAGGTTTTCAGTTGGTTGAAGAAGAGCGTTCTGGCGTTGATGCTGTTGGCGGGCGCGACGTCCGCTTTTGCCTCTAGGGACATCACGAATCGGGATCTGCAGGCGCTGCATGGCTTGAAGGCCGTGGTGCTGCTCGATCCCGAGTTGGACGAGGCCGCCGCTGCCGCCGGGGTGACGTCTGCGCTGATTGCGCGGCGCACTGCGGTTTATCTGCGGGATGTGGGGGTGCGGGTGGTTGACGATTCGGCGCTGGCGCCCGGGGATCGCGGCGCGGCGGCCACCTTGTTGATCCAGTTCGGCGCGGCCAAGGGGGAGGCGAGGCGCACCGATACTTTTGTCACCATCAATGTGCTGCGCGAGAAGGCGAACGAAGCTGCCACGCAGCCGGTCTATGTTGCGCAGGAGCGCGGGCTGGCGCGGGGCAAGGTGACGCGCAACTATTTCATGCGGGAGCTGGATCTGGCGCTCAACATGCTGCGCGAGGATCTGCGCCGGGCGCGACGTTGAGCTGAGCTGAGGCTTCCAGTTCAGGGCGGATCGCCAATTCGCTCACATCTGCTTTTCAAAAAAATCACAAACCCCGCGCGGCGTTTGACGGGCTTGGGCGCTACCATCCCGGCATGGAATCTGCAGCGCTTCTTTCCCCGATCATCGAACGTGTGCGCGAGAGTGCGCACTCGGGCCACGCCCTGCGCATCCGCGGCGGTGGCACCAAGGACTTTGTGGGCGGCGCCTCGGCGGCGTCCGGCCATGCGGAGCGGCTCGACATGCGCGGTTATGTCGGCGTGGTCGATTACGAGCCCAGCGAGCTGGTCGTGACCGTCCGCACGGGTACGCCGCTGGCCGAGCTCGAGGCCGAACTCGCCTCGCGTGGCCAGTGCTTGCCGTTCGAGCCGCCACGGTTTACCGTGGGCGGCACGGTCGGCGGCATGGTGGCATGCGGCCTTTCGGGCCCGGCGCGTGCGAGCGTGGGGGCCGTGCGCGACTATGTGCTCGGCATCGAGATCATCAACGGCAAGGGCGAGCTGCTGCGCTTCGGCGGGCAGGTGATGAAGAACGTCGCGGGCTACGACGTGTCGCGCCTGATGGCCGGATCGTGGGGCACGCTGGGCGTGATCACCGAGGTCAGCCTCAAGGTGCTGCCGGTGCCGGTGGCCGAGACGACGCTGACTTTTGAATGCAATCAAGCCAGCGCGCTCGCGCGGCTGCATGCCTGGGGAGGGCAGCCCTTGCCACTCAACGCGAGTTGCTGGGTGCAGGATGGTGGCCGGGGCCAGCTTTATGTGCGACTGCGCGGCGCGCGCGCTGCGGTGGAAGCCGCGTGCGTGAGCATGGGCGGCGAGCGCCACGATGGCGCGGATGTGGCCGCCGACTGGGATGCTTGCCGTGATCACCAACTACCGTGGTTCGTTGATGGCGCGGCGCAGACGGAGCACGCCCTGTGGCGACTTTCCGTTCCGCAGACCGCGCCGGTGCTGACCCTGCCGCAGGGCGCGGCGGCACCGCTCGTCGAATGGCAGGGCGCGCTGCGTTGGGTGCATGCGCCCATGGACGCGGGCGATGCGTTGCAGGCGGCGGCGCAGGCGGTGGGCGGCCACGCGGCGCTGTTCCGCGCGGGCGCGGCGCCGCATCTGGAGGGCAAGGCGCCGAGGCAGGATGCGGCATTGCAGGCCATCAGTCGACGACTCAAGGAGGCCTTCGATCCGGCGGGCGTCTTCTTCCAACCGCATCGCATGGGCATTGGCGGCTGAGGCCACCGATCCCGGACGACAGTCCCCAGACCACGACAGACAGAATCAGCGAAGCAAGCCATGCAAACACAGCTAGCTCCCGAGTACAAGAACACCCCGCACGGGCAGGAGGCCGAGGCCATTCTGCGCAAGTGCGTGCACTGCGGTTTCTGCACCGCCACCTGCCCCACATACCAGACGCTCGGCGACGAGCTCGACGGCCCGCGTGGCCGCATTTATCTGATCAAGCAAGTGCTCGAAGGCAAGCAGCCGACGCGCGCCACGCAGGAGCATCTGGACCGGTGCCTGACCTGCCGCAACTGCGAGAGCACCTGCCCGAGCGGCGTGCAATACGGCCATCTGCTCGACATCGGTCGTCAGGTGGTCGATGAGAAAGTGCCGCGTCCGGCGGCCGAGCGTTTGAAGCGCTGGGCCTTGAAGGAAGGCATTCCGTCGCCGCTGTTCGCGCCTGCGATGAAGCTCGGTCAGGCGGTGCGCGGCCTGCTGCCCGAAAGCCTTCAGGCCAAGGTGCCTCCCAAGACTGAACACGGCGCATGGCCCACGCGCGAGCATGCGCGCAAGGTGCTGCTGCTCGCGGGCTGCGTTCAGCCTGCGATGCTTCCCAATATCAACTATGCGACGGCGCGCGTGCTCGACGCTGCGGGCGTCCAGACCGTCATCGCGGGCAACGCGGGCTGTTGCGGCGCGGTGAAGTTTCACCTGAATGACCAGGATGGCGGGCGCGTGCAAATGCGCGCCAACATCGATGCGTGGTGGCCGATGGTATCGTCCGGTCAGGTCGAACACATCGTGGTGAACGCCTCGGGCTGCAGCGCCATGGTCAAGGATTACGCACATGCGTTGAAGGACGACAAGGCCTATGCCGAGAAGGCGAAACGTATCAGCGCCATCGCACGCGATCTGACCGAGCTGCTGCCTGCGATGCTGCCCGAGCTGGCCGAGAAACTGCAGGGCCGCGTGAAGCCACAGGGCAAGCTCGCGTATCACCCGCCATGCACGCTGCAACATGCGCAGAAGCTCAAAGGCGTGGTCGAGCGCGATCTCGCCAAACTTGGTTTTCAGATGCTGGTATCACGCACCGAATCGCATCTGTGCTGCGGGTCTGCGGGGACTTATTCGATCTTGCAACCAGAGCTGTCCAAGACGTTGCGGGAGCGTAAGCTCGCGGCTTTGGATGAGGCTTGTGGGGGGGAGAAGCCTGCGTTGATTTTGTCCAGCAATGTGGGGTGTATTACGCATTTGCAAAGCGGGACAGGGGTGGCTGTGCGGCACTGGGTTGAGGTGTTGGATGAGGCTCTTTTGAGCTGAGCGCTCTGGCCCTTGTTCTTGTCTTACTCTCTCTCGCTTGCGGGGGAGGGCTGGGGTGGGGGCTGGTTTTCTTTTTTTGCTTTTGTTGGGGCGTTGCTTACGGAGGCCGGGACTGCCCCCGGCGGGGCAATTACTTTTTGCTTGCGCGCAAAAAGTAATCAAAAACGCGCTTTTGAAGTCATCCGGCGGAACTCGCTGCGTTCCTTCGTCACTCCGCTCTAACAACCGCCGGAAATCAGTCTAGAAGAGGTGCATACGGCACTTCGCTGCGCTCGTGCCGGTTTTTAGATCGCTGGAGGATCGAAGGCTCTGATGGGTGGGAGGGGCTCGTCGTATCGCTCGACTTGCACGGTGCTGATCTGTCCTGCGCAGCCCTGTCCCAGTGCGGATGTCCCCAAGTCTCTGGTGACGATGTTGGGGTTGCCGTGTACGCAGATGACGCCGTGTTTCTCGTCGGGTCTTGGGTCGTACCAGGCGCCGGTGGGGAGTTGGATTACGTCTTTGCGGACATCTTCACTCAGGTGGGCGCTGGCGAGGCAGGCGCCCAGTTCGTTGTGCAGTTGGATGATGTCGCCCTCTTTAATTTCGCGCGCTGCGGCTGTGTCTGGGTGCAGGCGGCAGATTTCTCGGCCCTGGCGTTTGTTCTCCATGCTGTAGCGGCCGAAGTCGAGTTGGCTGTGGAGCTTGGTGTAGGGCTGGTTGGCGACGAGCCAGAGCGGGTGTTCTTTGGTGGGTGCGTGTTGCGGCGGCAGGTGGGCGGGGTGGCCGGGGCAATCTGGGTAGCCGAAGCTCGCGATGGTGGTTGATGCGAGCTGGACCTTGCCGCTGGGTGTGGGAAGGGGCGTGCCTTCGGGGTCGCTTCGGAAGGCGCGCAGCAGGCCGCCGTCGTCGGGGAGTTGGGGGATCAGGAGTTCGCCTTGGGCCCAGAATTCTTCGAAGCTCGGCGCGGGTTGTTGTCCTGCTTTTTCGAGGCCTCGGCGCGCGTGTTCGTAGAGGTGGGCGAGCCATTGGCGGGCGTCGCGGCCTTCGGTGAAGGCTTCGCGTTTTCCGAGGCGTTCGGCGAGGTCGCTGAAGATGCGGTAGTCGTCGCGCGATTCGCCGTAGGGTTCGGCGATGCGTTTCATCGCGATCACCAAGGGGTCGGTGGGGGTGGCGCCGATGTCGTCGCGTTCCAGCGTGAGCGTGGTGGGCAGGACGATGTCGGCGTGGCGTGCGGTGGCGGTCCAGACGCTTTCGTTGACGATGAAGGTGTCCAGCGTCTGGAAGGCGCGCGAGAGGCGGCGCAGGTCCTGGTGATGGTGGAAGGGATTGCCTCCCGCCCAATACGCAAGGCGGATGTGCGGATACGGCATGCGCTGGCCGTCGTAGTCGAAGGGCTCGCCGGGGTGCAGCAGCATGTCGGCGATGCGCGCCACGGGGATGAAGGCCTTGACGCTGTTGCTGCCCTGCGGGAGCGAGGCGACGGGCCAGGCGTTGTTGCGCCGACCGTAGTGCGCGAGCGTGCCGAGCGCGTAGTTGTAGCCGCCGCCGGGCAGGCCAAGCTGGCCGAGTGCTGCCGCCAGTACCGCGCCCATCCACACGGGTTGTTCGCCATGTTCGGAGCGTTGCAGCGAGTGCGAGACGGTGACGAGCACGCGCTTGCCGACCAGCGAGCGGGCGAGTTCGGTGATGCGCTGCTCGGGCACATCGCAGATGCGCGCGGCCCAGGCGCAGCTCTTGGCGATGCCATCGCTGCGGCCGAGCAGGTAGTCTTCAAAAGTGTTCCAGCCGTCGCAATACCGCGCGATGAAGTCGCGGTCCAGCGTGTTGTCCAGCCAGAGCTGGTGGACGATGGCGAGCATCAGCGCGGTGTCGGTCATCGGCACGGGCGCGATCCATTCAGCGTTGATTTCGGCGGGCAGGTCGTCGCGCAGCGGGCTGATGTTGATGAAGCGGCAGCCGCGTTTGGCTGCGGCTTCCATCGCGCCGCGCTCCTTGTGCTGGCTCACGCCGCCTGAGGCCACGCGCGAATTCTTCAGCGCCATGCCGCCGAACGCGAGCACGACGTCGGTGTGCTCGGCCAGTTGCTCGAGCGTTACGTTCTGGCGAGCCACCTGCTCCATCGGGCCGATCACATGCGGCAGCAGCGGTACGGCCGCGCCTGCGCTGTAGGTGTTGACCGAGCGCACATAGCCACCGAGCGTGGTGTTCAGAAAGCGGTGGACCTGACTTTGCGCGTGGTGAAAGCGACCGGCGCTCGACCATCCGTATGAGCCGCCAAAGATCGCCTCGCAGCCGTGCGTTTGCTGCATGCGCCTGAGTTCGCTCGCGAGGCGGCTGAGCACCTCGTCCCAGTCCATCTCGACATGGTCATCGCTGCCGCGCCGTGCATCGGGGCCGGGGCCGTTCTCGAGCCAGCCCTTGCGCACCATGGGCCGCGCGATGCGCACCGGGTGGCGCAGCGCGTCGACCAGGTTGTCGATGATCGGGTTGGGGTCCGGGTCGCGCGGGTGCGGTTGCACCTTGAGTTCGGTGCCGTCCCAGGCGGCGGAAAACGCGCCCCAATGCGCGCTGTGGGGCTTCATTTCCGGCTGGGCTCTTGTTGTCTCGCTGGGCTGCATGGGCTGCGTGGCTCCTTGTTGCATTTATCGCAAAAGTCGAAGCACAGCATAGGACGGATTGGCTATTTCTGCAGATTGGCCCGTGTTTCAGGCCAAAAACGCCGGTGGGTTTCCTGAAAATGGCATGATGGCGTGTTTTTTGACTGAGGCGCAGCCATGTGGACTGCGCGATTGATTGCAAATGAACTCTCCAGTGACTGAAGCCGAAAAGTCTGCCGCGACCGACGCCGGCGTTCCCAACGAAGACGGCGCGCCACAGAATCCTCAGTCCGAATCGCGTGAATCGGGCACGGGTGCCCCGCGTCGCAAGCGCGGCGGTCGTCGCCACAACAAGGCCAAGCCAGCTGGTGATGGTGCACCAGTAGCGGCTCCCGTCAAGGCTTCGCAAGGCGACACGCGCGGCAATGTTCAGGCTGCTCCACGTCGCCAGAATCCGGCCCTGCTGCAGCTGCAGCAGCTCTATCCCCAGCTGTTCGGCGAAAACCCGAAGCCGCTCAAGCGCGGCATCTATCAAGACCTTGAAGCCGCGCAGCCGGGCGTGTTCGCGCCGGCCGATCTGAAGCTCGCGCTCGGTATCCACACGCGCTCCGGCCGCTATCTGCAGGCGGTCTCGCAAGGCCAGCCGCGCCACGATCTGGCGGGCAATGTGGTCGAACAGATGGCGCCCGAACATGTGTTCCACGCACTCGTCGAAGTGTTCCGCCGCAAGAAGCCGCGCGAGGGCGAAGACCTCACGCAGAAACTGCGCCGCCGGATGGAAATCGCGTTCGAGGCCTCGGGCCTTACGCGTGAGGCTTACCTGGAACTGGTGCGTGGCCGCGACGAAGCGACCAATGCGCTGCTCGACGAAGCCCTCGCTGAAGTGGCGGCCCGCAGCGCCAAGGACGAGGCTCTGCTGCGCGCCTACGAGATGAGCGGCGCGACCAGCGTCGAGGCCTTTGCCGATATGTACGGCATGCAGGCACGCCAAGTAGCTCAGCAGCTCGACCGTGCTCGTCGCCTGAAAAGCGGTTCTTGATTTCGTCCGGGTTGGTTTGGTGATGTGACGGATGCGTGCTTGGGTGCGCGCACTGGCAGTCTTCGTTTTGGGGTGACGATATGGCCCCTCATGCGTCGTTGCGAAGCCTTGTCGTATCGGCATACTGTCTGCGCCTTCGCGTCTAGCCTGAGGGGCCATCTCGTCATTGTGATGGGTGATTCGGGCGCTCTCTGTGCTTCCAGCATCGCTGTTGGATGCTCGCAATGAGTTTCAAAAGCTGATGCCAGTCTGCTGACACTACGTTGTCAGCAGCAGGTCGTCAGCATGGAGTCCTGTTCAACTTTTCCGAAGTTCAGGAGATTCACATGACTGCTGCTCAAACCGCCATCAACTGGTTCGAAATTCCCTGCACCGATCTGCAGCGCGCGCAGACCTTCTACGAGGCCATGCTCGGGCGCAAGATGCACCACGAGGACTTTGGCGGTGCGCCGATGGCCATCTTCGCTTCCGACTGCGCTGCGACGGGTGGGTGCCTGGTCGGTTCGGGGTCGAGTCAGCCGTCCAACGACAAGGGCGTGCGCATCTATCTTGATTGCGAGCCCAGCGTCGAAGCCGCGATGGCGCGTGCCGCCAAGGCTGGGGGGCAGGTGCTCGATGAATGCGTCGAGCTGCCCAAAGACATCGGCTTCATCGCCCATGTGCGCGACACCGAGGGCAACACTATCGGGCTGCACGCCAAGTCGCGTTGAACGGAAGGCCGCGTAACATCGTCTTATGCGCCGTGTCGACAGACTTTTCCAGCTAGTCCAGCTCATCCGTGGGCGGCGGCTGTCCACGGCCGCGTTTTTGGCGGAGCGGCTGGAGGTGTCGCTGCGCACGGTCTACCGCGATGTGGCCGATCTGCAGCATCAGGGTGTGCCCATTGAGGGCGAGGCGGGCGTGGGCTACCGACTGGGTTCGGGCTTCGAGCTGCCGCCGCTGAT
Source organism: Diaphorobacter sp. HDW4A (assembly GCF_011305995.1). Taxonomy (GTDB): domain Bacteria; phylum Pseudomonadota; class Gammaproteobacteria; order Burkholderiales; family Burkholderiaceae_C; genus Diaphorobacter_A. The sequence continues at coordinate 5,448,327 of NZ_CP049910.1, forward strand.
GTTCACTCAGGCCGAGGCGAATGCGCTGGTCATCGCCTCGCGCGTGGCCCAGGCGTGGATCGACGGCGCTTTGGCGCGCGATGTGGAGAGCGCGCTCGGCAAGATTCTCTCGGTGCTGCCGCCCGTTGCGCGCGTGGCGGCCGAGGCGCAAGCGCTGTTCGCGCCAGGCACGGGGCTGGATGCGCGCACGCAGGCCACGCTCAAGGCGCTGCGCGATGCGGTGCAGGTGCAGCGGCTGGTGCGGCTTGCGTATCTCGATCTCGGGAACCAGCTCAGCGAGCGGCGCGTGCGGCCACTGGCCTGTCTGTACTGGGGCAAGGTGTGGACGCTGTCCGCATGGTGCGAGTTGCGCGAGGATTTCCGCACGTTTCGCATCGACCGCATCAGCGCGTGCGATTTGCTGGACGAAACCTATCCGCAGGAATCGGGAAAAACGCTGGCCGATCTGATGCGGCGCGTGCAGTGCGAGGGCGGGAATTGATCCCGCCAATCACGCGGCCGAAGCGAGCGCAGCCTCGATGTCGGCGTCGAATTCCTGAGGTTTGGTCTTGGGTGCATAGCGCTTGAGCACACGGCCGTCGCGGGCGATGAGGAACTTGGTGAAGTTCCACTTGATGCTCTTTGTGCCGAGCACGCCGGGCGCTTCTTTCTTCAGCCAGTCGTAGAGCGGGATGGCGTTGGGGCCGTTCACGTCGACCTTGGACATCATCGTGAAGTCCACACCGTAGTTCTTTTCGCAGAACGCGCCAATGTCGATATTGCTGCCCGGGTCCTGCTTGCCGAACTGGTTGCATGGAAAGCCGAGCAGCACGAGACCGCGCGCTGCGTATTTTTTGTGCAGATCTTCCAGCCCCGCAAGCTGCGGCGTGAAGCCGCAGGCGCTCGCGGTGTTCACGATTAGCAGCACCTGGCCGCGGTAGTCCGACAGGCGCACGGGCTGGCCGTCGATGCGTGGGGCCTGGAAATCGTAGAGGCTGGTCATGGTGGTTTCAGGTCTCTGAAGGGGTGGGAGGCTCAGGTGGCGCGGAGGATGACGGCAATGACGTGCCATCCGCCATGCGCGTGAAGAATTGCTGCTTCACCAGCACATCGCGCGCGATGTCCACGACGATGGACGTGCCCTCATCTGCTTCGTCAACGATGTAGGACGCATAGTAGGCCACATTCGGGATGAGCGGTGAAGCGGGCAGGCAGCGCAGCGTTCCGTCGGCGATGTGTTCGCGCAGTACAGGCAAGGGAATGATGGCCACGGCGTGCCCCGCGCGCACGAGCCGCAGCATCAGCGACAGCGAATTGCAGGAGTTCACGCCATCAAACTCGATGCCGCCGCTGCGCACCCATCGATGTACCAGCGCATTGAGCGTCGAAGGGGCGGAGTTGGTGACAACTGGCAGCTTGGAGGCGTTCATCGGGGTGAACGGACCGTCGGGAATGTCCATGTGCGTGGCGGCTACCCAGACGAAATCGACCCAACCCAGCAGTTGATCCACCACGTGGGCGGTGGAGCTGGACGTGGTGTGAAAAGCGATGTCGATCTCGCGCTTGCTCAGCTTTTCCTGCAGCACGGTACCGACGTTGATGGTGATTTCCACCACCAGCTTGGGGTGGCGTTGCTTGAGTTGGTGGAGGATTTCCGACAGCGCGAGGATGGCCGTCGATTCGTCGGAGCCCAGACGCAGCACGCCCTCAAGCGGGCTGTCGGTTCTGGCGAGCCGCTCGAAGTCCTGGCTGGCGTTCAGCGCCCGCTCCGCATACGCCACCGCGTGACGCCCATCGGGCGTGAGGTGAACGCGCTGATTCTGTCTGGTGAACAACTGCAGGTTCAGCGCGGCTTCGAGTTCCTTGATGCGTGCCGACACTGCCGGTTGGCTGAAATTCAGCTGATTCGCGGCCGCGCGAATGCTACCGAGCTTGGCGGTCCAGAAAAACGCTTCGATCTGCCTTAGGGTGATCCGCATGATCAGAAAAGTTTATCAACTTTCGTTCAAATAATTCGTTATTCAACGTGAATGGCCGCTGATAGATTGCACTTCAGTTCCATCAGAGAGCGCAAATCGAGAGCGCAAATCCATGTACGTTTTGAATGCATTGCCCCGTCCTGTCGACCCCGAGTTGCTATCACTTCTGGTGCAGGCGGAGCCCGCCGTCATTGGCCATTTCCGCTACACCGGCTTTATGTGCCCCGCCATCAAGGCGCACTTTCAGGATCGGCGCATCGCGGGCACAGCCGTCACCGTGCGCGTTCCCGGTATGGACGGTGCGATGGTGCACTACGCCGTGGGTCAGGCCCGTCCCGGAGATTTTCTGATCATCGACCGCTGCGGCGACGAATCGATCGCCGCCATGGGTGGTGCGGTGGCCTACGCGGCGCGTGCGGCGGGCGTGGTCGGCGTCATCGTGGATGGTCTGGTGACCGATCTGGGCGAGCTGCGTCAGTACGGGGTTCCGGTCTGGTCGCGCGGCACCTCCGCCGTGACGGTCAAGACGCTGGGTCTGGGGGGCGATTTCTGCGTGCCCGTGACCTGCGGCGGCGTGGCCGTGCAGCCGGGCGATGCGGTGCTGGCCGACGAGAACGGCGTGCTGGTGCTGCCCGCCGCCGACATCGAGGCCAGCGCCCGGCGCGCCCTGCAGATGATGAGCGACGAGAAGAAGACGCTCGCGCGCATCGATGCCGGTGAGAAGTACCCGGACATCATGGGCTCCAGCAAGGTGATTCAGGACGTCATCGCCGCTGCGGCTGCGGCTGCGTCAGTTGCGTCGAAATAGGCGCTGGTGCGCACGTGTAGGCGTCTTCGCCAGAAGTCTCTGTCATCCCATTTTGAATGCTAACCGATTCACGCAAAACCACTCGGGAGAAAATCATGTCGTCAAACCCATTCACTAGCGTCAAGACCACCTGCCATCGCAGCCTGCTAGGGCTGTCATTGCTGGCCGTTGCCGGGCTGGTCGGTGCGCAGCAAACCTATCCCAAGGGAACGGTGACGCTGGTGGTGCCGTTCCCGCCGGGAGGTACGGTGGACATGGTGGCACGCACCATCGGCAAGCATCTGGGCGACGTTTTTGGACAGCCTTTCGTGGTGGACAACCGCGCGGGTGCATCGGGCAACATCGGGGCCGCCCATGTTGTGAACGCCAAGGCGGACGGGCAAACGCTGTTCGTGAGCAGCTCCGGCGTACTCGCAGCCAACCAGTTTCTCTACAAGAACCCGGGCTTCGATTCGCAAAAGCAGCTCACGCCGGTGATTCGTTTGGTGAACCAGCCCAACATCCTGCTGGTGCATCCGTCGGTTCCGGCGAACAACGTCCAGGAGCTGATCAAGCTGGCCAAATCGCAGCCCGGCAAGCTCAATATGGGCAACGCTGGCATCGGCACCGGGCAGGATTTTGCAGCGCGGGAGTTCATCGCGGCGGCGGGCGTGGACATGCTGAACGTTTCCTACAAAGGCGGTGCGGCGGCGCTCAACGATTTGCTGGCAGGCCAGATTCAAGTGGCGTTCGACACCTCGCCGACGGCACTTCCCTACGCCAAGGAGCGCAACGGCAAATTGCGCGCTCTGGCCATCACCAGCGCCAAGCGCTCGCCGCTGGTGCCTGATCTGTCCACCGTGGCCGAGTCCGGCATTCCGGGCTTCGACTCGTTCACATGGATCGGCCTGACGGCTCCGACGGGCACGCCTTCGGCCATCATCGAGCGCTTGAATGCTGAGCTCAACAAGGCGCTCAAGGGCGAGATGGGCAAGAAATTTTCCGAATACAGCTTTGAGCCTCTGGGCGGTACACCGGCGGAGATGGGGGCGATGATCCGCAAGGATTCGGAAAACTACGGCGCGGTGCTGAAGGCTGCGGGTGTCGAGCCGCAGTGATGGCGGGCGCCCCGGACTCAGGTGGCCGACTGTTTGCCGAGGGCGATCCTGCCCTGCCTTGATGGCAGGGCGGACCAGGCGGCGGCGAGAAGAATCAGCGCACCGCCGACGATGCTGCGTGTGTCCAACTGGGCGGCTCCGAGCAGGACGGATGAGACGCTCGCGAATGCCACTTCGCTGAGCATGACGACGGCCGTCACCGAAGCAGCGAGCCGCGATGCGCCGTATTGCAGCGCCCAGTTGCCGATGAACAGCACGACGGCCAGCAGCACGGCGGTGAGCATCCACGTGGCGTTGGGCGCGGGGAAGGCCGATACGAGTCCCATGCGGCCGCCGACGAAGGCCGCGAGCAGGGCCATCAGCGTGCAGCCGCCGAACATCGCGAACATGCGTGCCTGACCGGGCGCACTGCTCATGCGGCGCAGCGTGACGTTGGTGAACGCGAAGCTGAAGCCGCCGAACAGCGCCAGCCAGTCGGCGAGCGAGAGCGCGGCGAAGAGGCGGGCAAAGCCTCCCTCCTTGGGCCAGATGACGAGGAACACGCCCGAGAACGCGAGCAGAAGCCGCGCGATGGCGGTGGGCGTGGGGCGCTCGCCAAGGATCTTCCAGGCCAGCAGAATGGCCCAAGCGGGCATCAGATAGAACAGCAGGATCACGCGCACCACGTCGCCGATGGTGATGGCCCAGTTGAAGGAGACGTTGTTCAGGCCCGAGCTCAGCGCCAGCAGCCAGAGACCCGGATGCGCGCGCAGTTGCGCGAGGATGCCCGGACGGAACGCGAGCAGGCCAACCAGCACCATGATGTACATGACCGCCGTGGCCCACAGCGGATGCAACCCAGCCTCGTTCATGTGCCGGAAAGGCCACCAGGTCAGGCCCCAGACGAGCGCGTTGAACAGAAGGGCGAGAACCGGAAGCGGCGACGAATGCATGGAAATGGGGTGCGCGGGCGAGAGGTGTGTATTTGCAGGAGAGCGAAAGCGCCCATCTTGCCTGCAGAACACCGTCTCTGGAGGATTGCTGCAGGTGCGACCCTGCCCGCTTTCCGGTCACCGGAAAGCGGGCAGGAGGTCAATGGCAGTCGCGCTTGGCGATCTCGAGCAGCCGGGTGATTTCTTCAGGGTGATTTTTGCAGTTGCGCTTGTGCCAGCGGCCGATCAGCCACATGGTGCCGGCGACGACGATGCCGAACACGGTGATCGCGCCGAAGGCCGACAGGCCGAATTTGGTGGACAGGCTGTAGAACGCGCCGAGCGCCAGAATGCAGGCCTGTTCGTTGAAGTTCTGCACGGCGATGGAGCGGCCCGAACCCATGAGTTTCGCACCGCGGTGCTGCAGCAATGCGTTCATCGGCACGACGAGGAAGCCGCCCAGCCCGCCCAGAACGATGAGGAAGGGGATCGCCATCCACAGCGTGTCGATGACGTTCATGAGGATCACCAGCAGACCCATGGCGATGCCCAGCGGAATCACCTTGGTCGCACCCTCGAGCTTCATCTGCACCGAGGCAAGCACGGCACCTGCGGCCGTGCCGATGGCAACCACACCCACGAGCGCCGAGGCCTGCGTGGTGCTGTAGCCCAGCGCCGCAGCGCTCCAGGCCAGAACGATGTAGCGTAGATTGCCAGAAACGCCCCAGAACAGCGTGGTGGTGGACAGCGAAATCTGGCCGAGCTTGTCTTTCCAGAGGCGGTTGTTGCAGCTCCAGAAATCGGGCAGCAGCTCCAGCGCATTGCTGGGCATGGGGCGCAGCTCGGCGCTGGTGCGCGGGATGCGCAGGTTGAACCAGGCCGCGAGCGCGTAGATCGGCACCAGCGACAGAATGGCGGCCTCGGCAGGCAGATCGATGCCGAGGTCGACGCCTGGCATGTCGAAGTCCAGCAGCACGCCCGACAGGTGCGGGCCAACCAACTGGCCGCCCAGTAGCACGCCGAGAATGATGGAGGCAATCGTCAGCCCTTCGATCCAGCCGTTGGCGCGCACGAGTTGGGAGGCGGGTAGCAGCTCGGTGAGGATGCCGTACTTGGCCGGAGAATAGGCCGCCGCGCCGAGACCGACGACCGCGTAGGCGAGCAGCGGATGGTGGCCGAACAGCATCATCAGACAGCCCACGACCTTGATCGCGTTGCTGATGAACATGACCTTGCCCTTGGGCATGGAGTCCGCGAACGCGCCCACGAACGGCGCGAGCACCACATAGAACAGCGCGAACATGGGCACGAGGGCCGCGCGCTGCCACTCCGGTGCGCCGCTGGTACGCAGCAGTTCCACGGCGGCCACGAACAGGGCATTGTCGGCCAGCGAGCTGAAAAACTGCGCCGACATGATGGTGTAGAAACCGCGCTTCATCGTCTTGGGGCTGAACTCAGGCGGCGTCGCGATCTGCGACTTGAGAGATGGAACTGCATAGGTGTGCAGTCTGGCGCACTGCGCCTGGGCTGTGTCGAGTGAAACTCATCTTGCAAATTCGGTGAAAACAGGCCCCGGCTTGAACTATCAGCCAAACTGATGCTGGGAAAAATATCCGAACAGTATGCTGTGTGACGGGCGGTTATATCACGCACACAAAGTCTAGCGATGACAGAATGACCACCTTTGGCTCCGTACAAACACCGTCATGCCCCGTCCCATACAAGCGACCATTCACTCTGCTGCAGTGCAACACAATTTGGCGCGAGCGCGGCAGGCGGCGGTGGATGCGAAGGTCTGGGCCGTGGTCAAGGCCAATGCCTATGGGCATGGCATCGAGCGGGTTTTTGACGCCCTGCGGGGTGCCGACGGATTCGCGCTGCTTGACCTCGCGGAGGCGGAGCGCATCCGCCAGCTCGGCTGGCGCGGCCCGATCCTGCTGCTCGAAGGCGTGTTCGATGCGCGCGATCTGGAGCTTTGCTCGCGTCTCGGACTCTGGCACGCCGTGCACTGCGACGAACAGATCGACTGGCTGGCCGCGCACAAGACGCAGACGCCGCACCGCGTCTTCCTCAAGATGAACTCCGGCATGAACCGCCTCGGCTTCACGCCCGAGCGCTACCGCAGTGCCTGGGCGCGTCTGAACGCGCTGCCGCAGGTCGACGAGATTGGCTTCATCACCCACTTCAGCGATGCGGATGGCCCGCGCGGCATCAACCATCAGCTGAACGTGTTCACCCAGACCACCCAGGACCTGCCCGGCGAGCGCACCATGAGCAACAGCGCCGCGACGCTGTTGCGTGGCAGCGAGTCCGAGGTGCGGGGCGACTGGGTGCGCGCGGGCATCGTGCTCTACGGCAGCGCGCCGGACTACCCGCAGCGCACTATCGCCGACTGGGACCTGCAGCCGACCATGACCCTCTCGGGCAAGCTGATCGGCGTGCAGCATCTGCAGAAGGGCGACACGGTGGGCTACGGCTCGACCTTCACCGCAGAAGGCCCGATGACCATCGGCGTGGCCACCTGCGGCTATGCCGACGGCTACCCGCGCCACTGCAGCACTGGCACACCCGTGCTGGTCAATGGCGTGCGCACGCAACTCGTGGGTCGCGTCAGCATGGACATGCTCACCGTCGACATCACCCATGTGCCGGGCGCGCGCATCGGCTCGGAAGTCACGTTCTGGGGCAAGGCCTCGAACGGCACGGTGCTGCCCATCGACGAAGTCGCTCAGGCGGCAGGCACGGTCGGCTACGAGCTGATGTGCGCCTTGGCACCGCGTGTGCCCGTTGTCGTGGATTGATCTTCAGTGGGTGCTTGACCCCGCGAACGCATCGGCTAGGATGCGTTCGCATATGGCCTCATTCGACCAAAGCCAATCCCGCACTTCCAACTGGCGTCGCATGCGCGCGCCGTGTCGCGAGGATTTCCAGCACAGCCTGAAGCGCCGCAACTCGCTCACGCTGCACGGCTGGGCGATCGGTCTCTTCATGATGACCTTCATGTGGGCGATCTCGCGCTTTCAGTGGATGTTGCTTGGTGACGGCTCGCTCGCACTGCGCTACCTGATTACGCTGGGGTCGGGCTATCTGGTCTATCTGCTGGTGCTGCACGAATGGTCCAAGTGGATTCTCATCAGGGAAAAGCGCGAGGACATCGACGTCGATGCAGGCGATGCGCTGGACATCGCCGATGCCATCACACCGCGCTTTGGCGGCAACGGTCTCGGTGACGTGGCCTCGGGAGCGCTCGACGGATTGGGCGCCGCCGACGAGGGCGCCATCGTTGTCGTGCCGGTGGTGGCCATCTTCATTGCGGTGGTTGCGCTCGTCATGGGAGCCGGGGCGCTGATGTGGCTTTATTTCGGCTCGGAGGTACTGCTCGCGGTGGCCGTGGAACTCGCGTTCTCGGTGGCCACGGCCCGGGCGCTGATGGGCGCCGAGCGCGCGGGCTGGATCACTGCCGCCGTGCGGCTGACCTGGAAGCCGCTGCTCGGGGCGTTGGTCTGTGCCGTGGCGCTCGGCTGGATCGTTGACCATTACCTGCCAGAGGCCCAGTCACTGCCTCACGCTGTGCGACTGTGGCGGGGGCGGTGATGCATTTGATGCAACTGGCTATCGGCACGACTAATCCACAGCAAAAGCCCAAGCGCTTGCCCGGCATCAACAAGATGTAACTGGGGCTCCCGAAGAATGGACTTACAGCGAACCGGGGTCGCATGTCCTTGAAACACAACAAAAAAGCGCAGGGGCTCACGCCTCCCATCATTGGTTCGCTGTCTCTCGGAGCGTGTTTACGCTCTTAGCCATGCAATGAACGGAGTCCCCATGAAAAAATCATCCCACGCCCCTCTCATCCATCGCGCGCTAGGCGCGGCAAGTCTTGCCACCCTGCTGCTTGCCAGTGGCGCGGCGGTGGCCGCTCAAGCCAATCAGGAACCGATCCAGCCGATTCCCGCAGCCAAGATTACCAGCCCCGCCAAGGTGGAGCTCGGCAAGAAGCTGTTCTTTGATCCGCGTCTCTCGCGCTCGGGCTTCATCTCGTGCAACTCGTGCCACAACCTGAGCATGGGGGGCTCGGACAACCTCAAGACCTCGATTGGCGACAAGTGGCAGAAGGGCCCGATCAACTCGCCTACGGTGCTCAACTCCAGCCTGAACCTCGCCCAGTTCTGGGACGGTCGTGCCAAGGATCTGAAAGAGCAAGCAGGCGGACCGATTGCCAATCCTCGCGAAATGGCCTTCTCGCATGACCTGACGGTGGACCTGTTGCGCTCGATTCCGCAGTATGTTGCGGAATTCAGGCAGGTCTTTGGCAACGACAAGGTCACCATCGACGAGGTGACTGCGGCCATCGCGGCCTTCGAGGAGACGCTGGTCACGCCTAATGCGCCGTTCGACAAATGGCTCAAGGGCAACAAGAAAGCCATCAACGCGCAGGAGTTGCGCGGCTACCAGCTGTTCAAGAATTCGGGCTGCGTGGCCTGCCACAACGGCGTGAATGTCGGCGGTACCTCGTTCCAGAAGATGGGCCTGGTCGAGCCCTACAAGACGGACAGCCCGGAACAAGGCCGCTCGGCAGTGACGGGCAACGACGCCGAGCGCTTCAACTTCAAGGTGCCGACGTTGCGCAATGTGGCGCTGACCTACCCCTATTTTCACGATGGGGCGGCAGATACGCTCTCGCAGGCCGTGGACACCATGGGCCGCATCCAGCTCGGCAAGACCTTTACCCGCGAAGAAAATGAGGACATTGTGGCGTTTCTGAAGACCCTGACAGGGGACCAACCACGGCTGTCCATGCCTGTTTTGCCCCCATCAAGCGATAAAACCAAGCGCCCACACCCATTTGAGTGATAAATTACGTCTGCCCGGTGCAACTGCCGGGCAGAGGTGATACGCGGGAAACCGGGGTCGAAAGACCCCGGTTTTTCTTTTTTGGGCCTCTTGTGCTTACGCCAGCGCGCGCTGGACCGCCGCTCGCTCTTTCATACGTTGAAAGTGATCATTCACATTCTTGAGCTGCGCAATGTCCACGCTGTCGCCCTTGAGCCATCCGGCCACGGTGAACAGATAGCCGTCGCAGACGCTGTATTCCTCGCCCAGTACCCATGGACCCTTGAGATAGTGGTCTTCGATGTACTGAAAATTCTCTGTCATGTTGCCCGGAACCTTGCGCTGCATCGCCGCTTGGGCATCCGCGTCGTCGGCCCAGCGCGCGGCGCGCGGACGGTGGGCGTGGTTGATGTGTACCGTCGAAGACAGATAGCTGTTGAACTCCTGCATGCGCGCAAAGCCGAACAGATCAGTGGGCGCGAGCTTCGCGTCGGCAAAGTACTGGGCGATGTAGGCCAACAGCGCGGGTGCCTCGGTGAGGGTGCCTTGCTCGGTCACCAGTGCGGGCACGCGGCCCTTGGGGTTGACGGCGAGGTAGTCGGGCGAGCGCTGCTGCTGGCTGGCGAAATCCACGCGCCGGAGGTCATAGGTGGCGCCGGCTTCTTCGAGCGCGATGCGCACGGCCTGGGCGCAGGTGCCGGGGGTGTAGTAAAGGATGAAAGGCTGGTTCATGAAATGACTCGGTGTGTTCCCGGATGGGAAAAGTGTTCGGAGGGCAGCGGCAACTGTGCCGTGCCGAGTGGCGGAAAGCGCGGCAACTTTTTGCGTCGTGGCGCGTCTGCGACGGTGCTGTCGATGCGGGTGATCGCGGGTTAAATATAAGTCACAAAGGTTTGATGTGTGCGAGACTGCAAATCGCTGGTTTGTGCAACGGCGACCTAGTGAAAACGAGCACTCCAACCGGTATTCAAACCAGTAGGCAAATAATATTTAACAAGTTAAATTATTGCCACTGTCCTTCCAGACTTTCCGCGATGCTCATCGCAGGCAGAAATTTCAAACAGGAGACCGGAATGAAGCGCTTGGCAAAACTGGGATTCGTCACCGCCGTGCTGGCTGCCACCTGCAGCTCGGTGTGGGCCGACATCAACGTGGGCGTGGTGGTGTCCACCACTGGACCGGCGGCCTCGCTCGGCATTCCGGAGAAGAACACGTTCGCGCTGCTGCCCACGACCATGGGCGGGCAGAAGGTCAACTACATCATTCTCGATGACGCCTCCGACACGACAGCGGCCGTCGCCAACACGCGCAAGCTGATCAGCGAAAGCAAGGCCGATGTGATCATCGGCTCGAGCACCACGCCCAACTCGCTCGCGATGATCGACGTGGTGGCGGAGAACAAGACGCCGATGATGACGCTGGGCGCTTCGGCCCGCATCATCTCGCCGATGGACGCCAAGAAGGCCTGGGTTTTCAAGACACCGCAGAACGACGCGATGATGGCCGGTGCCATCGTCGATCACATGGCCAAGGCGGGCGTGAAGACGGCGGCCTACATCGGCTTCAACGATGCCTACGGCGAAGGCTGGCTGCAGGAATTCAAGAAGGCCGCCGAGGCCAAGGGCATCAAGCTCGTGGCGACCGAGGCGTTTTCGCGCACCGACACCTCGGTGACCGGACAGGCGCTCAAGATTATGGCGGCCAAGCCCGATGCGGTGCTGGTCGGCGGCTCGGGCACACCGGCGGCGCTGCCCGAGAAGACGCTCAAGGAGCGCGGATTCAAGGGCAAGTACTACCAGACGCACGGCGTCGCGAATGCCGACTTCCTGCGCGTGGGCGGCAAGGACGTGGAGGGCACAATGTTGCCCGCAGGTCCGGTACTGGTGGCCCATCAGCTGCCCGACAGCCATCCGGCCACGAAGTCCGCCGTGGCTTATGTCGATGCGTATGAGGCCAAATACGGCAAGGGCTCGGCCGCGACCTTCGGTGCCCATGTCTGGGACTCGGCGCTGGTGCTCGCCGCTGCCGTACCCGAGGCGCTCAAGAAGGCCCAACCGGGCACCGAGGCCTTCCGCGTGGCGCTGCGTGACGCGATGGAAAACGTCAAGGACATCGCGGGCGCACATGGCGTGTTCACGATGACGCCGACCGATCACGTCGGCATCCAGCATGGCGTCGTCATGGTCAGGATCGAAAACGGCACTTGGAAGTTCACCCCCTGAGTCGCTTCGCGCCTTTCCCCTCTCTCGCTTCGCGAGAGGGGAACAGCGCCTTTGCCGTGAGGCGGCTCTTGCTCGGCGGTTGCTGGTATGGTCTGCTCCGCGGCCTTCTGATGGGTCAGGGCATGCGGTTGTATGGACGCGCGTACTCGGCTTGAATTCAACGCACATTGCCCTCTGCGGCAAAGGTGATCGAACATGGATCTACAGATTGCCTTGCTGCTGGGGCAGGACGGCATAGTCAATGGTGCCATCTATGGTCTGATGGCGGTGGCGCTGGTGCTGGTGTTCTCCATCACGCGCATCATCTTCATTCCGCAGGGCGAGTTCGTTGCGTTCGGCGCGCTCACCATGGCGATGATGCAGGGCGGCAAGGTGCCGAGCACGCTGTGGCTGCTGGTCGTCGTCGCGCTGCTGTCGCTGGCCGTGGACCTGTGGCGCATGTCGCGCGGCGATCTGGTGAACTGGGGTGCATCCCTGCTGTGGAGTGTGGCGATGCCACTGGTCGCGGCGGTGCTCGCGCTCGTGATCAAGCCCGGCGCGCTGCTGCTGCAGGCCCTCACCACGTTGTGCATCATCACGCCGCTCGGGCCGCTGATGTATCGCCTGGTCTATCGGCCGATTGCCGACGCGACGGTGCTGCTGCTGCTCATCGTCTCGGTCGCGATGCATGGCGTGATGGTCGGGCTCGGGCTGCTGTTCTTCGGCGCGGAAGGCTCGCGCACACCGGCGTTTTCCGAGGCGCAATTTCAACTCGGCGACATGACGATCTCCGGGCAGTCGCTGGTAGTGATCGGTGTGGCGTTGGTGCTGGTCGGTGCGCTGTACGCGTTCTTTGGCGGCTCGATGATTGGCAAGGCGCTGCGCGCCACGGCCATCAACAGGGTCGGCGCGCGGCTCATGGGCGTGCCCACGGCGCTGGCCGGTGATACGAGCTTTGCGTTGGCGGCGCTGATCGGCGCGGTATCCGGATTGCTGATCGCGCCGCTCACCACGGTGTATTACGACACCGGCTTTCTCATCGGTTTGAAAGGCTTCGTCGCCGCGATCATCGCGGGGCTCGCGAGCTATCCGATTGCGCTCGCCGGAGCGCTGCTGGTCGGTCTGCTCGAAGCCTTTTCGTCGTTCTGGGCGAGCGCGTACAAGGAGGTACTGGTGTTCACGCTGATCATCCCCGTGCTCTGGTGGCGCTCGCGCAGCAGCCGCCATGTCGAGGAGGATGAGGAATGACGGGCCGCGCACACGCCCGCAAGTCTGGCGGCCTGTTGACCACGCGCACGGTGACTGCGCTCGCGATTGCGGCGCTCGCGCTGTCGTGGCATTTCCTGCCCGATTTCACGCAGGTGATCATGGGTTACATCGGCCTTTACGCGCTGGTCGCCGTGGGGCTGGTGTTGCTGACTGGCGTGGGCGGCATGACCTCGTTCGGACAGGCCGCCTTCGTTGGCGTGGGTGCGTATTCCACCGCCTTCATCTGTACTTCGCCCGAGGTCACCCAGTGGCTGGGCGCGTGGGTCGGCGGCGCAGCGCTGCCGTGGGTCGGACTGCTGTTCGGCCTCGTCATTGCGTTCATGGTCGCTTGGATTCTGGGCTCCATCACCGCCAAGCTGCAGGGCCACTACCTGCCGCTGTGCACCATCGCATGGGGCTTAAGCCTGTACTACCTGTTCGGCAACATGCAGTTCCTCGGCGGGCAGACGGGGCTGCGCGGCATTCCGCCGCTGGTGATCGGTGGTTTGTTGCTCGACACGCCGCGCACCATGGGCGTGTTGATCTGGGTGGTACTGCTCACCGCGCTCTGGCTCATGCACAACCTGCTCGATTCGCGCGAAGGCCGTGCGATCCGCGCGCTCAAGGGCGGGCGCATCATGGCCGAATCGATGGGCGTGAACACCGCCCACTACCGCACCAAGCTCTTCGTGCTGGCCGCGCTGCTCGCAACGATCTCGGGCTGGCTCTACGCGCACATGCAGCGCTTCGTGAGCCCGGCGCCGTTCAATCTCAACATCGGCATCGAATACCTGTTCATGGCTGTGGTCGGCGGTGCCGGACACCTGTGGGGCGCGGTGCTCGGCGCGGCCGTCATCACGCTGCTCAAGGAAAAGCTGCAGGACATTCTGCCGATGCTGTTCGGCACGGCGGGCAACTTCGAGATGATCGTCTTCGGCCTGCTCATGGTGCTGGTGCTGCAGCGCTTTGCCAACGGCCTGTGGCCCACGCTGCAGCGGCTGACGGCGGGCTTCATCACCCGCTCACCTCAGAAGCTGCCCACAGCTGACGCCAAGACGCTGGACCAGCGCACCATGCCCCAGTCGGGCGAAGTGCTGATGGCGGCCTCGCATGTCACCAAGCGCTTTGGCGGTTTGGTGGCCAACAACAACGTGACCATGGACCTGTGCGCGGGCGAGGTGCATGCGCTAATCGGGCCCAACGGCGCGGGCAAGAGCACCTTCTTCAACATGATCTCGGGCGTGGATTCCGCGAGCGACGGCGAGGTGCGCTTCATGGGGCACGTCATGGGCGATGCGCCCTCGCGCCGCTTCGCCGCACTGGGGCTGGCGCGCACCTTTCAGCATGTGCGCATCCTCGGCGAGCGCACGGTGCTCGAGAACGTGGCGCTTGGTGCCCACCAACGCGCGCATCGCGGCTGGATCAGTTCGATGCTGAGGCTGGATCGCAAGGAAGAAGCGGCACTGCTCGCTGACGCGCGCGCGCAGATCGAGCGCTGCGGTCTTGGGGAACTCGCCGATCAGCCCGCTGCTTCGTTGGCGCTGGGACAGCAACGTATCGTCGAGATCGCGCGAGCGCTCGCCAGCCATCCGGCGGTGCTGCTTCTGGATGAGCCCGCAGCGGGTCTGCGGCACCTCGAGAAGCAGGCGCTCGCCGATCTGCTGCGGCAACTGCGCGCGCAGGGCCTCGGCATTCTGGTGGTGGAGCATGACATGGGCTTTGTGATGAATCTCGCGGATCGCGTCACCGTGCTGGAATTCGGCAGCGTGATCGCATCCGGCACGCCCGCCGAGGTGCAGAGCAACGAGCGCGTGCTGCGCGCCTATCTGGGCGGCGATGATGAGGAAGACGAGGTGGTGCGATGAACGAGAACCTGCGCGAGCAGCCGGTGCTGCTCAAGCTGCGCGATTTCAGCGTGTCCTACGGCCCGGTCGAGGCCGTGCACGAGATCGACATCGAGGTGCGTCAGGGCGAGATCGTCACCGTCATCGGCCCCAACGGCGCGGGCAAGACCACGCTGCTCGGCGCGGCCATGGGTCTGCTGCCCTCGCGCGGCGAGATCACTTTCGACGGTGTGCCGATCAAGCGCTGCACGGTCGAAAAGATGGTGGCGAACTCGGTTGCATTGGTGCCGGAAAAGCGCGAACTGTTCGGTGAAATGTCGGTCAAGGACAACTTGTTGCTCGGCGGCTTTTCGCTGTGGCGCAAGGGGCAGCGCGACCAGTCGCAGCGCATGCAGGAAGTGTTCGCAATCTTCCCCCGCCTCGAAGAGCGCAGCGCGCAACTGGCATCGACGCTTTCGGGCGGCGAACGCCAAATGTTGGCGATTGGCCGCTCGCTGATGGCGCGCCCGCGCCTGTTGATGCTCGATGAACCCTCGCTGGGGCTTGCGCCCAAGATCGTGCGCGAGGTGCTGCAGGTGGTGGCGTCGCTGCGCGATCACGGCGTGTCGGTGCTGCTCGTGGAGCAGAATGCACGCGCCGCGCTCAAGGTCGCGGACCGCGCCTATGTGCTCGAATCGGGCAGCGTGGCATTGAGCGGCTCAGCGCGGGATTTGCTGCATGACCAGCGCATCATCGACACCTATCTGGGCGCTGCCAGCGCCCATGCGTGAAATTACCCATGGCGCTTCCTGCTGCACGCTTCACGCAGGGCACGAAACTGGCGCTGCTCAGGCGAGGACAGGCTTGCTAAGGGTCGCTCCGCCGCGCTGGCTGCGTCCCACTGCCCGCAGTGTGCAGCAATGCGTAGAGCGGGGGGGAAGACGCGAAGCGACTCAGAGGGGTGTTTCTCAAACAAACCGAAAGCGCAGCGTTCCGAGCTTGCCATAGTCGGCCACGAACGCATCGCCCGCCTTTGCGGGAACGGGCCGTGTGAAGGATCCGGCGAGCACGATCTCGCCTGCTTCCAGCGATTCGCCCCAGGCCGCGAGTTTGTTGGCGAGCCATGCCACGCCGATGGCGGGGTGGCCCTGCACGCCTGCGGCGAGGCCCGTTTCCTCGACCACGCCGTTGAGTTGCAGGATCGCACCGCACCATGCCAGGTCAATGCCGAGCGGATCGGCGCGGCGTGCGCCGACCACGACACCCGCGTTCGCCGCGTTGTCGCTGATGGTGTCGTAGACCTTGCGCGCCACATGCGTGTGGCGGTCGAACTGCTCGATGCGTGAGTCGATGATCTCGATGGCGGGCGTGACGTAGTCGGTTGCCGCCAGCACGTCGTGCAGCGTGATCTCCTTGCCGCCCGGCAGGCCCGCGCCGCGCAGCGGTGACTTGAGCACGAACGCGAGTTCCACCTCCACGCGCGGGGCGATGAAGTGGAGTGCTGGAATGTCGAGCACAGCACCCTCGTGCGCGGTGTAGAGCATGTTGTCGAGCAGCGTGCCGTAGTCGGGCTCGTCGATCTGGCTGGACAGCTGCATGGCGCGCGAGGTGAGGCCGATCTTGTGGCCGATCACCTTGCGCCCGCGCGCGATCTGCAGCTCCACCCATCGGCGCGCTATGCGGTAGCCGTCTTCCACGCTCATGCTTGGAAAGCGCTTGGAGAAATGCTCGATTTGCTGGCGCGTGCGCTCGCTGGCATCAAGTTCGGTGGCGAGTTGAGTGAGTAGGATGTCAGTGAACATAATGTGCGCGCGCTCAGGCATGCGTTTGGAACAGCGGATGCAGACTGCTGCGCTTGCCGTCATACACTTGGCTCAGGCTTTCGTCGACCTGTACGGTCAGGCCCAGATGGTGGGTGCGGAACAGGGCGTCGAGATGCACGCTCGCGGTGGCGAGCAGCGCGTCGCCGACCTTGGTGTGGACCAGCGTGGAGCGGCCACGCCCCATGCGCAGATTGATGTAGACAAAGCCGTAGTCGGGGTTGCCGCCTGCCTCCATGGCGGCGGCGCCGCCATCGGCAATCGCGCAGTGCGCAGCCGGGTAGGCGAACACGCGCACGCCGCCGGTGGGGAATACCTGCGAGCCGTCTTCGGCGCGCTGCGAAAGCAGGGTGTCGGCCAGCGCATTGCACAGCATTTGCATGTCGGCAAGCGTGTCGAGATTGGCGCTGTAGTTCATGACGATGTGCGGCATCAGATCACCTCCATGGTGGCGGTAGTGCAGCTCACTGCAAAGATGGGAACCGGCTCGCAGAATTGCACCCGTCCCTGTCCGCGTGCGGCGGCAGCTACGGCGATGAAGGTACGGATCTCGAAGCCGCCCTGGCCGCCATCGGCATAGGTCTCGGCATCGGTGTAGGAGAGCATGGCGGCCTTGTCGTTGCGGGCCCAGCGGGCCATGAATGCGCGGTCCCACGCGGCGTTGACCTTGCCCGAATCGGGCGTGGCCGGCCAGTGCGAGATGCCGCCCGTTCCGATGATCGCGATGCGCTCGGGCGCCTTGTCGCAGGCGCGGCGCAGGGCCTCGCCGAAGGACCAGGCGCGGTGCAGCGGCGCGAGCGGCGGACCCTGGCAGTTGATGTTGACGGGGATGATCTTCGTTGTGAAATCGGGCGTCAGAAAATGCAGTGGCACCATGATGCCGTGGTCGAACTTCCACTCCTCGGCATAGGCCACGTCCACGGTCTGCATGACCTCGGTGACGAGGCGCAGCGAGAGCGCGGCGTCGCCGGGAATCTCGCGCCGTGCGATGCCCAGCCACGCGGGGTCCTCGATGGGGCCTTCGTACGCATCGGCCATGCCGATGGCGAACGAGGGCATGTTGTTCATGAAGAAGTTGGCGAAGTGCTCGGCCGCGACGACGATGACCGCGTCGGGGCGCGCCGCGCGCAACTGCTCGCCGAGCCGCTTCATGGCGTTGTGCACGGCGTCCTTGACCTCTGGATCGGCCAGATGGGCGCGGCTCGTGATGCCGGGGGCGTGGCTGCAGACGCCTGCGAAGACGAGGCTCATAGTCCGGCCACCTTGTCGTCAACGCCCGTGGTCATGGCATAGATGCCACGGCGCACGGGACCATGTTGCTGCACGCCGTCGCGCATGGCCTGCAGGTATTCGGGCCAGGAGAGGCCGAGCAGCGGCGCGAAGTGCATGAGCAACTGGCCGTTGCAGCCGAGCACATAGAGCTTGCCGATGTCGCCGCGGTCGATGGCGTCGCGCTCCTCATCGTCGAGCGCATATTCGGCGAGCAGCGACGCGCGGTCTTCCCTGTAGCGCTGCTGCACCTTGGGCTCGCGGTTCAGGTGGAAGAAGAACTTCTGCATTGCGTACAGGCTCATGATCACACGCCCCAGTGCGGGATGTGGTGGCTGCCGAGCGAGACCGCGACGTTCTTGGGCTCGCAGAAGACCTCGTAGCTCCAGGTTCCGCCCTCGCGCCCCGTGCCCGAGGCCTTGGTGCCGCCGAAGGGCTGGCGCAGGTCGCGCACGTTCTGGCTGTTGACGAAGCACATGCCGGCCTCGATGGCGGCGGCCACGCGGTGGGCGCGGCCCACGCTCTCGGTCCAGACGTAGCTGGAGAGTCCGTACTGGATGTCGTTGGCGAGCGCGATGGCGTCGGCCTCGTCCTTGAACGGAATGATGCAGGCGACCGGGCCGAAGATCTCGTCCTGTGCGATCCGCATGCGGTTGTCCACGTCGGCGAACACGGTGGGCACGACGTAGTTGCCGTGCTTGACGCGCGCGGGCAGATCGGGCACGTCGAGGCCGCCGCAGAGCATGCTCGCGCCTTCCTTCTGGCCGAGTTCGATGTAGTGGCGCACCTTGGCGAGATGCGCCTTGCTGATCATCGGGCCGACGATGGTCTTTTCATCGAGCGGATCGCCGACGCTGATCTTCTTCGCGCGTTCAACGAAGCGATCCACGAACTTCGCGTAGATGCCTTGCTGCACGAGGATGCGGCTGCCTGCGGTGCAGCGCTCGCCGTTGTTGGAGAAGATCATGAAGACCGCCGCGTCGAGCGCGCGCTCGAAGTCGGCGTCGTCGAAGATCACGAACGGGCTCTTGCCGCCCAGCTCCATGCTGAATTTCTTGAGACCCGCCGCCTGCACGATGCGGTTGCCGGTGACTGTGGATCCGGTGAACGACACGGCACGCACGTCGCGGTGGGCAACCAGCGGCTCGCCCGCGTCCTTGCCGTAGCCGTGCACGAGGTTGAGAACGCCCGGCGGCACGCCTGCCTCAAGCGCCAGCTCGCCCAGGCGCGCGGCGCTCATCGGCGAGAGCTCGCTCATCTTGAGCACGGCGGTGTTGCCGAACGCGAGGCAGGGCGCGACCTTCCAGGTGGAGGTCATGAACGGCACATTCCACGGCGAGATCAGCGCGCACACGCCTACCGGGTGGAACAGCGTGTAGTTCAGGTGCGTGGGCGTGGGGTAGGTGTGGCCGTCCACGCGGGTGCACATCTCGGCGAAGTAGTAGAAATTGTCGGCCGAGCGCGGCACGAGCTGCTTGCCGGTCTGCGCGATGACCTGGCCGCAGTCGTTGGTCTCGGTTTGCGCGATCTCGGGCACGTTCTGCGCGATCAGGTCACCAAGCTTGCGGATGATCTTCGCGCGATCGGCGGCGGGCGTGTTCGCCCATTTCGGAAAGGCCTCCTTGGCGGCGCGCACGGCAGCATCGACATGGCTTTCGCCGCCCTCGGCCACCTCGGCCAGCACCTCCTGCGTGGCGGGGTTGATGGTCTCGAAGTACCGCTCTCCAGCAACACTTTTTCCGTTGATCAGATGATCGATGCGCATGCGGATTCTCCAGGTTCGGTGGGCGCGTGGCGTGGCCTCAGGCCGGCGGCTGCGGCTCGCCGACGATGGTGTTGACGAGGCGTCCCACGCCGCCGATTTCGGTGATGACCTCGTCGCCCACCTTGCAGTCGGCCACGCCGTCGGGCGTGCCGGTGAGGATCAGATCGCCGGGCGAGAGCGTCATGAAGCTCGACAGGTGCGCGATCAGCGCGGGGATGTCGTGCACCATGTCGCGGGTGTTGGCGTTCTGCTTGAGCTCGCCGTTGACCCAGCTGCGCAGTTGCAGGTTCATCGGATCGGCGATGTCGCAGGCATCGACGAACCACGGCCCGACGGGCGTGCATCCGTCGCGGTTCTTCACGCGCAGATTGGGGCGGTAGTAGTTCTCGAGATAGTCGCGGATCGCGTAGTCGTTGACGGTGCAGTACCCGGCGACATGGCGGTAGGCGTCCTCGCGGCGCAGGTTGCGGCAGGGCAGGCCGATGACCACGCCGAGCTCGCACTCGAAATGCATGTAGGCCACATCGGCCGGCCGGTACGAGACACCGCGATGGCCGATCAGCGCGTTCGGTCCCTTGAGGAACACCAGCGGCTCCTCGGGCGCCTTGGCGAACTGGATTTCCTTGGCATGGTCGGCGTAGTTCAGGCCGAGCGCGAAGATGGTGCCGAACTTCATCGGCGGCAACCAGCTCACCTCCGTTTCGGTGAGCGTGCGACCGTCGGGCAGTTGCAGCAGGCCGTCGGCGCCTTCGGTGACCGACAGCGTCTGGCCCCGGTGGATCACGCGGGCGTGCTTCATGCGCGTGCTCCTTCCGCGATTTCTTCATCGACCAGCGTGTGGCGCAACTGGCCGAGTCCGGGCACGCTGATCTGCACCGTGTCGCCCGCATGCGCCTCGGGCGAGCCCTCGCCGGGGCCGAGCAGCAGCACGTCGCCGGGCCTGAGCGTCATGAACGCGCTGACGTCGGACAGCAGGCGGGGCGCGCTGCGCACCAGATCTGCAAACCCGCGCCGCCAGTTGGCCGAGACATGGCCGCGCGCGTCGCGGATCTGCACGTCGAGCATGGCCTCGTCCACCTTGAAGCCTGACGGCGCAGCGAGCACCGCACTCATCGGGCAGAACTGGTCGCGGCAGCGCTGGCGGATCGCGGGGCGGTAGTAGTTGTCGTGCGGCAGCGTGAGGTCGCTCGCGATCACGTAGCCGCTCACATGGGACATCGCCTCGTCGGGCGTGACCTGCCAGGCCGTGCGACCGATCACGAGGCCGAGGGTGGCATCCACCCGCACCACGCCGGGCGTGCGCGGCAGCGGAACGGCCACGCCGTCGCCCGCATGGGTGTTGCGCGGCTTGATGTAGAGAACCGGAGCCTGTGGCGGCGCCTTGTAGGGCGCCTCGCCGAACTGCGCCGCCATGCGGGCCTGTGTGGCGCGGTCATTGAGTAGCGCGCCGTACACGGTGCCATGCGCGGTTCCACGGCGGGCGTCCGGGGTGTGGATCATTGCCGCTCCAGCGCGATCAGTTCATCGAGCAGCTTGTAGAGCTCCACCAACTTGCCCTTGCCGTAGGTGATCTCCAAATCCGCGTAGTGCTGCGCAATCTCGCGCGACAGGCGCTTGACCAGCTCCAGCCCTTGATCGGTGGCCGACACCACGGTGCGGCGCTGGTCGGCTGGGTCTTTGTTGCGCTGGATGAGCCCGTCGCGCTCCATGCGCGTGAGCACGCCGGTGAGGCTGGGGCCGAGGAGATAGGCATCCTTGGCGACTTGGCCGGTTTCCAACTGCTGGCCATCTCCCAGCGCACGCAGCACGCGCCACTGCTGATCCGACAATCCGTTCTTGCGGAGATGCGGTCGCGTGTGGCCCATGATCGACTCACGCGCCTGCAGAAGCAGACTGGGCAGATTGCGATGTTTGAGTGAAGAGGTCATTTATTTAATAGGTTAAATAAATGCGCGGGTTTCTGCAAATGATTTTTGACCTATTTATGCCTAGGGAAAATACGTAGAAGCGAGCAGGCGAGGCTGCTCGTTCAAGTGTGTCGCGAAGACGGGGGGAGAAAAGCGGCCGGGCGGGCCGCTTGGAGCCGAAGGCGTCAGGCGCGGAAGCCGTGTTCCGAGGCCGGGCTGACCCAGTGGCCGGAGGTGCCACGCAGCACCACTTCATAGGCACCCTCGCCGCGCAGGGCGAGGTGCTTGGCCAGCGCCATATTGCTGTTCTCGGAAGTAAGCCCTTGCAAGACCACGTCGAAGCCGGTCAGCGCAATGCGCACGCTGCGGATGCCAAGGCCTGCTGCATCGTCGCCGGTGGCGGGCAGGGTGAATTCGGGGCCGAGCAGGGCGCTCCAGCGTGCGAGCGTGGCGTCAAGATCTTGCACCGCCACGGTGATCAGCGCTACGCCGGTGGCACCGTTGGCGTGTTGCAGGAGCGCTGCATCTTCAGGCACCCGCAAGTTGCGCGGAGTGATGTCGCCGCAGAGAAACGGCACGTCACCCGTGTCGTGACGCGCCGTGGTCCATTTCACCTGCTGGCCGTCGGGACGCAGACGCTCGCCGGGCACCGGGCCGCGCAGGGTGTCGAGCCCGCGTGCGCGCGCCGCAGCCAGGTCGCCCACCGGGTCGGCCGAGAGCAGCGCGAAGTCGACGAGGCCCTCGCCGCTTTTGTCGAGCGTGGCCCACCAGCGCTCCTCGGGAGCGGGCGAGCGCCAGGCCTTGAGCTCCAGATAGGAGCCGTCGGCCAGCAGGATGAGCGCGTTGTGCGAGCTGCGGCCCTGGTGGTCGCCGCCCGGCTGGACGGTGAAGCCCAGCGCGCGGTACTGTTCGATGGAGCGGGAGAGGTCGTCGACGGCGATGACAACGTGATCGAGAGAGAGATTCATTGAACCGAGTCTCTCACTCTTCGAGCTTCAATTTGGTCTCCAGCACGAACTTGCGCCAGCGCTCGTACTCCTGATGCGTGTGGCGGTCGAGCCCGGGCCCGTCGCTGCCAATCACCTCGAAGCCCGCAGCCGTGAGCTTGCTGTGCACGTCGGGCGTCTGCAGCGCACCCTGGAACTCCTTGGTGAGTCGCTGCACCGTCGCGTGCGGCGTGGCCGAGGGCGCGAAGATGCCGATCCACGAGTACGCCTCAAAGCCCGGAAAGCCGCATTCGGCCACGGTCGGCACGTCGGGCAGCTCGGGCAGGCGCTTGGCGCCGGTGACGGCCAGCGGCTTGATCTTGCCCGCGCTGATCTGACCGCGCAGCGCCGCGTAGCTCAGCAGCGTGAGCGTGGTCACGTTGCCAAGCACCGCCTGCACAGCCGGGCCACCGCCGCCGAATGGCACGTGCAGCACGAAGGTGCCCGAGCGGCGCTTGATGTCCTCCATCACCAGGTGGTTCATCGAGCCCACGCCGGTCGACGCATAGCTGAACTTCCCGGGATTGGCCTTGGCCTCCTTGAGGAAGTCGCGCAGATCCTTGCCCTGCACCGCCTGCGCGTTCGCGCCGATGACCAGCGGAAAGCGCACGGCCAGCGTCACGCCGACGAAGTCCTTGAAGGTGTCGTAGGGCAGCTTGGGCTTGGCGATGGGGTTGATCGCGTGCGTGTCGAAGCTCACCAGCAGCGTGTTGCCATCAGGCGCGGACTTGGCGACGTACTGCGTGGCAATCTGGCTGGCCGCGCCGGGGCGGTTTTCGACGACCACCGCACGGCCCGCAAGCTCCGCCAGGCGCGGCTGGATGATGCGTGAGGCGATGTCCGTGCTGCCGCCCGGCGGGAACGTGACCTGCAGGCGCATCGGCGTTTCCTCGGCATGGGCGAGGCCGCTCATTCCGGACAGGCCGGTGGTGGCGGTGGCCGCGCCCAGCGCAACGGCCTGGCGGCGGGTGAGTACGGGTCCTCTCGTCATTCAGTGCTCCTCAGAAAAAATCGGTGATCGAAACGAATCGGTGTGCAGTGCGCAGTGTCGGGGGAAGGGGATCAGCCCATCCATTGGCTGACCGGGACGGCGGTGTCCTGCAGCGGCTGCGAGAAGATGTCGATGAGCGCCGGGCCATCGTGCGCGAGCGCGGCCTTCAATGTGCCTTCGAGATCGCTCGGGTCCTGCACCGTCCAGGCCTTGACGCCAAAGGCCTCGGCCACGCGTGCGTGGTTGGTGCGGTTGAAATCCACCGAGAAATAGCGCTCGCCATAGCCCGTCTTCTGGCTAGCCTTGATCCAGCCGTAGACCGAGTTCGAGAACACGATCATCTTGAGCGGCACATTGCGGCGCACGATGGTTTCGAGCTCGCCGCAGGTGAAGCCGAAGCTGCCATCGCCCATGGCCGACACCACCACCGAATCGGGCGCGCCGACCTGCGCGCCGAACGCGGCCGACATCGAATAGCCGAGGGCGCCGTGCGCGCGGTTGGTGATGAAGTGGCGGCCTTCCTGCGGCGCGTCGAAATAGGCCGAGAAATACGGGCAGGGCGTGCCCGGATCGGCCACGGCAATCGCACGCTTGGGCAGCAGCTTGTTGAGCGTGGCGAGCACGCGCTCGGGGCGGATTGGCAGCTCAGCCGATTGCGCGAGCGGGTTGAAGAAGGCCAGCTTTTCGAGACGCGCCTGCGCCGCCAGCGCACACCCGTCGGAGGTGCCCGCTGGGCGCTGCCCGATGATCTTCTGCACGGCGGTATCAAGCGCTTCGAGTGCCAGACGCGCATCGCCCACCATCGCCACATCGGTCAGGTAGTTGGTGCCGATGGTCATCGCATCCACATCGATGTGCAGGATGGTCACGCCGCGCCCCGGCATCTGGCCGTGCTCGGTGGTGGTCGAGCCAGCGCGGCAGCCGATGAACAGCACCAGATCGGCCTGCGCGACGACGGCGCGCGTCGCGGGCACACCGCCATTGGTGCCGACCACGCCCGCGTTCAGCGGATGGGTGTCGGCGAGGCTGCCCTGACCGCTCACCGTCAGGCACACCGGTGCGTTCAGGCGCGTGGCGAGGGCTTCGAGCGCGGCGCTTGCGCCCGAGATCACCACGCCGCCGCCGCAGATCAGCACCGGCGACTTCGCCGCCACGAGGCGTGCTGCCGCGTCATCAATGGCGGCGGGATCGGGCGCGCTGCGTGTGGCGGGGAAATGGTCGTGGCCGGGTTGCGCCCACACGTCCTGCGGGTTGGGCAGCTCGTGCTTTTGCAGGTCATACGGCAGGCAGATGTGGGCCGCACCGGGGCGCCCCGTGGTCATCGCGCGGAAGGCGCTTCGCATGGCGTGGGGGATCTGGTCGACGCGGTCGATGGTGGTGTTCCACTTGGTCAGTGGTTTGTAGAGGGCCTGCTGGTCCAGTTCGGTCAGCGGAAACTTGCCGCGCGCGCCCACTGACACATCGGTGGTGATGCCGAGCACCGCAATCGACGACTCGTTGGCCTCCACCAGCCCCGGCAGCAGATAGGTCGCACCGCCGCCGCTCGGGCCCTCGCACACTCCTACCTTGCCAGTCACACGTGCATAGCCGTCGGCCATGTAGCCAGCGCTGCGCTCGTCGCGCGTGAGGATGTGGTCCATGCCATGATCCAGCCGCGCCATCGCGTCGTAGAACGGCAGGCTGGTGTCGCCACAGAGACCGAAAATATGCTTCACGCCATTGTGTTGCAACATCCGTACCATCGCGTCTGCACCATTTATGGGCGTTGTGCTCATTGCCGATCTCCTTGAGTAAATACGTTAAGAATCCATTTGAGTATACTTAAATCATGTCGACGGAGAAATCCCCCCCCAAGGCCAAAGCGGTCAAAAAGCCGCGCGCCAACCCCATTTCGCGCATGCGGCGCGAGCGCGGCAGCGATGTTTTTCAGACGCTGCGCGACATGGCCATCAGCTACCAGCTCAAGCCCGGGGAGCGCCTGAGCGAGATCGAACTCGCCGCGCGCCTCGGCGTGAGCCGCACCCCCGTGCGCGAGGCGCTCGCGCGGCTGGTGACCGAAGGCTTTCTTGAGCCCTGCACGCGCGGCTATATGCGCCGGCCGTTGCAGGTGCAAGACGTTCTCGACATGTACGAGGCGCGCATGGCTGTCGAGCGCGAATGCCTGCGCTACGCCGTCGAACGCGCGAGCCAGACGCAGATTGACGAGATGCAATCCTTCCTCGACAAGAGCCGCGCCGCCGCGCCCGGCACCGCTGTGCGCGAACTGGTGGAGTTTGACGAGGCCTTCCACAACCGCATCGCGCAGATGTCCGGCAACGGCGAGCTCGCGCGCATGCTCGGCAACCTCAATGAACGCGTGCGCTTCATCCGTTGGATCGACATGGAAAAAGTCGGCCGCGATTCCACGCAGAAGGAACACGGTGCCATTGCCGACGCCATAGCCCGTCGTGACAACCAAGCGGCGGCCCAACTCATGGACGAGCACATCGCGCTGCGCCGCGAACAGATCGTCGAGGCCGTGACGCAGGGGCTCGCGCGGATATTCTTGGCCGATGAACTGGCATAGGCGAACGACGTCGATGCTGTATATTTAGCCAGTATTTCTTCACACCCACCACGTGCAGCACCCCATGGCCAAAGACAAGGCAATCTTCACCTGTACCGAATGCGGCGGCACCAGCCCGCGCTGGCTGGGCAAATGCCCGGCGTGCGGCGCATGGAACACGCTGGTGGAGACGGTGGTCGAGGGCGGCAACGCGGGCGCAAGCAAGAACCGCATGAGCGCCGGGAGCTATGCCGGCCTTGCGCAGGCCCAGGCCGTCACGCCGCTGGCCGCCATTGAAGCGCAGGATGTGGCGCGCAGCCCGAGCGGCATCGAGGAGCTGGATCGCGTGCTCGGAGGCGGCATCGTCGAAGGCGGCGTGGTGCTGATCGGCGGCGACCCGGGCATCGGCAAATCGACGCTGCTGCTGCAGGCCATGGACGCGCTGCACCGCACTGGCATGCCCACGCTCTACGTGACCGGCGAGGAAAGTGGCGCGCAGGTGGCGCTGCGCTCGCGGCGTTTGGGGTTGGACCACAGCCAGGTGAATGTGCTGGCCGAAATCCAGCTCGAAAAAATCCTCGCGACCATGGAGGCCACGCAGCCTGCCGTGGTGGTGATCGACTCGATACAGACGGTGTATTCCGACCAGCTCACCAGCGCGCCCGGCTCGGTCGCGCAGGTGCGCGAGTGCGCGGCTCACCTCACGCGCGCGGCCAAGTCCACCGGCATCGCGGTGATCCTCGTCGGCCACGTCACCAAGGAAGGCGCATTGGCAGGCCCGCGCGTGCTCGAACACATGGTGGACACCGTGCTCTATTTCGAGGGCGACACGCATTCGAGCTTCCGCCTCGTCCGTGCGATCAAGAACCGCTTTGGTGCAGTCAACGAAATCGGCGTCTTCGCGATGACTGAAAAGGGCCTGAAGGGCGTGACCAACCCGAGCGCGATCTTTCTCTCGCAGCACAGCGAACCCGTGCCCGGCAGCTGCGTGCTCGTGACGCTGGAAGGCACGCGCCCGCTGCTGGTTGAAATCCAGGCGCTCGTCGATTCCTCAGGCCCCGCACCGCGCCGCCTGTCTGTGGGCCTCGACCGTGACCGCCTCGCCATGCTGCTGGCCGTGCTGCACCGCCACGCAGGCGTGGCCTGCGCCGATCAGGACGTGTTTGTCAACGCGGTCGGCGGCGTGCGCATCAGCGAGCCCGCAGCCGATCTGGCCGTGATGTTGTCCATCACCAGCAGCCTGCGGGGCAAGGCCCTGCCCAAGGGCTTCATCGCGTTCGGTGAAGTGGGTCTGGCAGGCGAGGTGCGCCCCGCGCCGCGCGGTCAGGAACGCCTGAAGGAAGCCGCGAAGCTCGGCTTCACCGTAGCGGTAGTGCCCAAGGCCAACGCGCCGAAGAGGCCCATCGAGGGGCTTGAAATCCACGCGGTGGAGCGGGTGGATGAGGCGATGAGTATTGTGCGGGGGCTGGGCTGAAGCGCTGCGGCGCTGGTATTCCCGCTTGCCACGCTGTAGCGCAGGGCGCAGCATGTAAGACTCCCCTCAGGCCACGGTGCGTGGCCGGGTTCAGGCATCCGGCCGCATCTGCGACCTGTCGGAGGCAAGCAGCATGAACTCTTCTTCCAGCAACCCTGTGTTCTCAGGGTCCGTCCCGCAGTTCTATCAGCGGTACGTGGTCCCCGTGATCTTCGAACCTTATGCGGCCGATCTGGTTGGGCGAGCGGTTCTGCTTGCGCCCACGTCCGTGCTGGAGATCGCGGCGGGCACGGGTGTGCTGACGCGCCATCTTGCCGATCGATTGCCGTCAACGACCTCCATCGTCGCGACCGACCTCAATCCCGCCATGCTGGAGCAGGCGCAGCACGTGGGAACTTCGCGCGCAGTGACGTGGCGCCAGGCCGATGCCATGCAGCTTCCGTTCGCGGCGGACTCGTTCGACGCCGTGATGTGCCAGTTCGGATACATGTTTCCGTCCGACCGGGTGGCCGCCTATGCCGAGGCGCGACGCGTGCTGCGCCCGGGCGGCACGCTGCTGTTCAATGTATGGGGGCGCATGGAGGACAACGATTTCGCCAATATCGTGACCGAGTCCTTGGCGCAGTTGTTTCCGACGGACCCGCCCCGTTTCCTCGCGCGCATCCCGCATGGCTACCATGACCGGGCGGCCATATCGAGTGATCTCGTCCTCGCAGGATTCGGTGGCGTCAACACGGTGGATACCGTGACGCTGCCAAGTCGTGCCGACTCGGCGCGCGATGCGGCGATTGGCTTCTGTCAGGGCACTCCGCTGCGCGCGGAAATCGAGGCGCGCGGCGAGAATCTGCTGGAAAGGGCTACCGACATTGCGACCGCTGCCCTCGCGCAGCGTTTCGGCGCGGGGCCGGTTACGGCGAACATGCAGGCGCACGTCGTTGGCGCGCCGAAAGTGGATTAGGGCTCGGCGAATTCCCCTGACTCTACGCACCATCCACAGTGGCCATGCAGGCATCCCGTTGCACAATGCGCCCCATGAATTTCCGCAAATATCTCATCCCGATCGGTATCGCCTGCCTGTTCATCGCCTCGTACAACGCTTGGGGCTGGCAGGGGCCAATCACCGTCGCGGGCGGCCTGGTGATGTGGGGGCTGCTGCACTACACGCGCCTTATGAACGTCATGCAGAAGGCCAACAAGAGCCCGATTGGCTATGTTGGCAGTGCGGTCATGCTGAATGCCAAGCTGCGTCCTGGCGTGAATTTGCTGCACGTGCTGGCGATGACGCGTTCGCTCGGCGAATTGCAGACGCCCGAGGGGACAGACCCGGAAATCTTCCGCTGGACCGATGGAACCCAGTCCTTCGTGACCTGCGAATTCGTCAATGGTCGACTGGTACGCTGGGAATTAAAGCGCCCCGAAACGCCTGTCGAAGAGGCTCCAGCCATCGAAATGGAAGCCAATTCATCCGCCCAATCGTAAAATGCTGGGTTTTGCGACTCAGAGCAATTCAAAAGGATGACCATGAGCCCCGTAGTTCCCTCGATGGCTGACCGTGACGGCAAGATCTGGATGGATGGTCAAATGCTGGACTGGCGCGACGCCAAGATCCACGTACTGACCCACTCGCTGCACTATGGCTGCGGCGCTTTCGAAGGCGTGCGCGCGTACAAGACGGAGCAGGGCACGGCCATCTTCCGCATGGAAGACCACACCGATCGCCTCTTCAACAGCGCCAAGATCCTGCGCATGTCGATTCCGTTCACCAAGGATGAGGTGAACGAGGCGCAGAAGGCCGTTGTGCGCGAAAACAAGCTGGAGTCCTGCTATCTGCGTCCGCTGACCTGGATCGGCTCCGAAAAGCTGGGTGTGTCGCCCAAGGGCAATAAGATCCACCTGATCGTGGCGGCCTGGGCCTGGGGTGCCTACCTCGGTGAAGACGGCATGAAGCGTGGCATCCGTGTGAAGACTTCGAGCTTCACGCGTCACCACGTGAACATCACGATGACGCAGGCCAAGGCGTCGAGCAACTACACGAACTCGATCCTCGCCAACATGGAAGCGACGGACGATGGCTACGATGAGGCGCTGCTGCTGGACAGCTCCGGTTTCGTCTCCGAAGGCTCGGGTGAGAACGTGTTCATCATCAAGAACGGCGTGGTCTACACGCCCGACCTGTCGGCCGGTGCCCTGAACGGCATCACCCGCAACACCGTGTTCGCGATCTGCAAGGATCTGGGAATTGAAGTGGTTCAAAAGCGCATCACGCGCGACGAGGTCTACATCGCCGACGAGGCCTTCTTCAGCGGCACCGCTGCGGAAATCACCCCGATCCGCGAACTCGACCGCATTGAAATCGGCACCGGCACCCGTGGCCCGCTGACCGAGAAGATCCAGACCGCGTTCTTTGACATCGTCAATGGCCGCAATCCCAAGTACTCCAACTGGCTTGCCAAGGTGTAATCGATATGACCCAAGCTGTTGTTGAACTTCTGGCCAAAGACCTGAATGCGCAGGGCGGTGTGTATTGCCCCAATCCCAAGGCCGACATGAAGCTTTGGAATTCGCACCCCAAAGTCTATCTCGACGTCGCCCACCACGGCGAAGGCAAGTGCCCATACTGCGGCACGGTGTATCGCCTGAAGGCAGGCGAAGTGGTCAGCGCCGGCCACTGATCTCGCGGCGTTCGCGGATTGATCGTTCTGCCGGGGTACGCGCTCGCTCCGCCGTTGTTGGTTTCAACACGCGGAATGTGTGCGCGCTGCTACAGCTGTGAATTAATGTTTGCACGCTTGGCAGCGGTCCCCGCTTGTGGGACAAACTGCGTTCTGCATCCATTGCGGTACAACACGAGTCCCTCACCTTGAAATTTGCATTTGGAAATCCGGCCGCGTTGTCGTGGCCGGTTCGGCTGAATTCAGCTGCTGCGTTTGCCGTTCCCGGTCTTGCGCTCTGGTTGGCGTCCGGATACTCATACGGCGCCGTCCTGCTGCTGATCGGCGCTATTGTCACGCTCAAGCGTTGGGTGATTGAACCGCAGCGCTCGCTTACTTGGTGGTTCGCCGCCTGCATGTTCGCCATGGCAATGCTGTGGGTGGCGCTGGCCGACCCGGCCGAGCGCATGGGTCAATGGGACCGGCCGTCCAAATTCATCCTTGCGATCCCGTGCCTGCTCTACGCCACGGTGTTTCCGCCGCGTCCCCGGGCGTTTGTCTGGGGGCTGATCGTCGGCTGCCTCGGTGCCGGTGCCATTGCCATCTGGCAGGTCCATGGTCTTGGTGAGTGGCGCGCTACCGGGCGCACCAATGCCATTCAATACGGCAATCTGGCGCTGCTGCTGGCGGTGTTGCTCGCGGTGTTCCTGGCTGCCATCCACAAGCAGTTGCACTGGGGCGAGAAGATTCTGGCGGTGGTTGCCATCGTCGCGGGGCTCGATGCCTCGGTGCTGTCTGCTTCGCGCGGCGGCTGGCTCGCGTTGCTGGTAGTGCTTCCGTTCGGCCTGGGACTGCTGTACCGCTATCGTGCACGGCTGTTCTGGCGCGTGGTGGTGGGTTTGATGATCGCCGTCGGGTTGATGTCGGTGATCAACCGCGACATGCTGAGCGCGCGCTGGGACGAAATGACCTCGGAAATCAAGGTCTACGACACCAAGCGCGATGCCAATACTTCGGTGGGCCAGCGCCTCGAACACTGGCGCTTCGCTGTCGATGCGGGCATGGAAAAGCCGCTGCTCGGCTGGGGCGTGGCGGGCTATACCGCCGAAAAGCAAAAGCGCGTGGCTGAAGGCAAGTACCAGTCGGCCATCATCGAATACAAGTTCGTGCACAACGAGGTGCTCGACGTGTTTGTGAAGACTGGCTTCCTCGGAACGGGGCTGTTGCTGTGGTTCTATCTGCTTCCGATCTGGATGTTTTGGCCCACGCGCGAGCGCATGGCCCTGCTGGACGCGGGCAGCAATCCGCCACTTCGACGCATGGTGCTGGCCGTGCGCATGTGCGGGGTCTGCGTTCCGGTGCTGTTCATCGGGTTCGGCTTCACGCAGGTGTTCTTTGCCCATAACAGCGGCATCATGTTCTATCTGTTCAGCCTCATCCTGCTGTGGTCGATGTTGATCGGGCTGGAGCGCACGGCGCGTGGTTTGTCGCCTGCCAAGGCTTGAAGGGCAAAGGCCCTGCGCGTGGGGCTTCCTTTACACTCGCTGCCATGTCAAAGTTCACGGATGCCCGCCCACCGTCTGAGCCCGCAGACCGTGCATCCAGACGGCCACGCGTGCTGCATTTCGTCACGGGGGGCTTCTCCGGTGCCACGCAGGTCGCCATCGACATCGTGCGCGGACATCTCGCTGGCAAGCAGTTCGAGCCACTGCTGGTGCTCAGGCGCAAGCCGCAGACCGAACAGGCGCGTGTGGATGCACTTGTCAACGAAGGCCTTCCCGTGGAGCTGGTCTCCGGCTGGGCGCACATCGCCACCGTGAGGCAGCTTATCCGGATCTGCGAGCGATTCAAGCCCGACATTCTGGTGGCCCACGGTTTCAGCGAACATCTCTGGGGGCGCTACGCGGGGCTGCTCGCGAAGGTGCCGCACCTCGTGCATGTCGAGCACAACTCGCGCGAGCGCTACACTTGGTCGCGCACCCAGCAGATGCTGTGGCTGTCGCAGCGCACCGACGCCGTCGTGGGCTGCTCCGAGGGCGTCAAGCAGGTGCTGCTCGGCAAGGGAACGCCGACCGACCGGACGCTCGCCATCTCGAACGGCATCCGCACCGAGCCCTTCGCCACGGCGCCCGACCACCCTTGGCGCGAACGCATTCCCGGCATCGTCATGGCCGCACGCTTTGCGCGGCAGAAGGACCACACCACGCTGCTCCAAGCCATCGCGCTGCTGAAGACGCGTGGCCTGAAGCCGCCCGTCAAGCTCGCGGGCGGCGGCAAGGCCAGCGCGCAGAAGGCCGCGCGCAAGCTCAGCGCGGAGCTCGGGCTCGACGATCAGGTGGAGTTTCTGGGCCACCACAAAGATGTTCCCGGCTTGCTGATGGCGCACCAGATCTGTCTGCTCTCCACGCATTACGAAGGCATGCCGCTGTCGCTCATTGAAGGCATGGCAGCAGGCTGCACGGCCATCGGCACGCGTGCGCCGGGGGTGCAGGAGGTGATCGAGCATGACCGCAACGGGTTGCTGGTAGAGCATGCAAATGCCGAGTCGCTCGCCGATGCATTGCAGCGTGTACTGACGCAGGCGGGGGAGGGCGAGCGCCTCGCTCGGCAGGGGCGTGAAGACGCCATTACCCGCTACACGCTCGAGCGCATGATCTCGCGCTACGAGGCGCTGTTCTCGCTGATCATGGCCGGGCAGCGCGGCCATCAGGATTTTTCGCAGATATGACGCAGCATCCGCAACAACTTCCATCGATCCCGCCGCCATGGCTCAGCGTGCTGGTGCCTGCCTACAACGTCGAGCCGTACCTCGAGGAATGCCTCGCGTCGGTGATGGAGCAGACTGCCGATCTGCCGGGCGTGGAAGTGCTGGTGCGCAACGACTGCTCGACCGACGGCACGGGCGCGCTCATGCAGCGCCTGGCCGAACGCTGGCCGGGGCGGCTCACGCTGATGGAGAACGAGCGCAACTGGGGCCTGAGTGCCACGCGCAACGCCATGCTCGACGCGGCGCGCGGCGAGTATCTGTGGTTCATCGATTCCGACGACAAGATCCTGCCCGGCAGCATGGCCGCGCTGCACGACATCGTCGCAACGCATTCCCCCGACGTGGTGCTCTGCGACTTCGCGGTCTGGCGCGAGAAACCCAGGCTCAAGCACCGCCTGCGTGGGGAGCGCCATCGCCGCACCTTCGCGGGCGCGGCGCGCACGCTGTTGACGGACCGATGCGATGCCCTCGCCGATGTGTTGATGCCCGGCGAGCTGCACGCATGGTCCAAGATCACACGGCGCGCGCTGTGGGGGCGCGACCTGCATTTCCCCGTCGGACAATGCTACGAGGACATGACGAGCATGCCGCTCGTGATGCTGCGCGCGGCGAGTTTCTATTACGCCGACGAGCCGTGGATTGCCTACCGCCAGCGCAGCACGAGCGTGCTGGCCAATCCGAATTTGAGCAAGGCACTGGACCAGTCGATGGCGCTCAAGGAATTTCATATGGCGCTGCAGACCAGTGGCTGCGCGGACCACGCGCGCTTGCAACTCGCGCTTGCGCATCAGAACGCGCGCAACTTCATCGGTTCGATGCGCTTTGTCGACGCCATGGACGACCTCAATCCGAAAAAACGCGAGGCCGTGCAGCGCATTCGCGCGAACTTTCTGGCCGCATCACCACTCTCGCCAGAGGCTTTGTGCAAGGCCTACAGCGCACGTGGCTGGTGGCTGCGCAGATCCAAGCTCCAGCGCTGGCTGAAGGCGAGCGAGACCGCATGAGCCAGCCGCAGGACATTGCATTGCGCGACAAGGGCGAGCTGCTGCTCGCGCGCCTCATCTACGGCTGGGAGCGGCTGCGCAACAAGCCGGTGCGCGACTACGTCGCCAAGTCGTTCGAGCTGATCGAGATTCCGCTCGCCACGGGCGCCAAGCCTGCTCCGAACACGCGGAGCATTCCCCGCATTATCTGGGCGTTCTGGACCGGTGCCTCCAAGCCCGAGCTCATCGAACGCTGCTTCGCCAACTGGCACCGAATGTGCCCGCAGTTCGACATCCGCATCCTCGACGAGGACAGCGTGCTGCAGTATCTGGACGCCATACCGCCATCGTTGCAGCAGGCGAGCGCTCCCAAGCGCGCCGACTGGGTGCGCGCCGAGTTGCTCAAGCGCCATGGCGGTATCTGGCTTGATGCGAGCACGATACTCACCACGTCACTGGATTGGGTGATCGACGAACAGGCCCGCACGCAGAGCGACTATGTGGGCTTTTATCTCGAGCAGTTCACGGCCGATGCTGCCTACCCCGTCATTGAAAACTGGTTCATGGCCGCGCCACCTGGAAGCCCGTTCATCGTCGATCTGCAGGACGAATTCACCACGCGCGTGGTTCCCGGCAGCAACGAAGCCTACATCGACAAATTGCGCGAAGAGGGTGTTTACGACCAGTTGCGCCAGCGCATTTTCTCGCCCGAATATTTGACCATGCACTTGGCGATCCAGTACGTGATGCGCAAGCGCGGCGGCTACCGCCTGGCGCTGGCACGCGCGGAAGACGGTCCGTTTTACTACCACGTGGCGGCGCGCTGGAGCCGTGGCCTGCTCAAGGTGCAACTCATGATGCGCCCCAGAGCCCCGGTGATGCCGCCCATGGTCAAACTGCGCAAGCCCGACCGCAAGCGGCTGGACCTGTATACGCAGCGCCGGCTGGTGCGCCCTGACAGCATTCTTGGTCACTATCTGGGTCTTTAACACTACGGCAGACGAGACACATACACACCATGATCCATCGTCGCAAATCAGCATTCGAAAAATGGTTCTCCTTCACCCGCCACCGTCGGCGTTTCGGTGCGGATGAACATGTTCAGCGACTTGATGCACAGGGCTTTGAAAAGCTGCGCGAGAGCATCATTCAGAGCGAGGGTGATGACGCGAAATACGCGCATGGCGCATCGGTCAATCTCGACGAACACCTGGCCAAGGTGCGCCGCGAATTCATCGGCCAGTCCGAGCTGCTGTACCAGCACGCCATGCTCATCGTGTTGATTCGCCGCGAGGCTGACGTGGCCGCCAACTACGAACGCTTCAAACGCATGTGGATGGCCGAGCGCGATTTTCTGACCACACATCTCGACATGCGCTGGCTGCTCTCGGCTTGTGACACCTTCATCGACCTCGACACCGACCCGTTGTTGCGCGCCGTCGCCATGAACGGCCCGCTGCTCGCCAACACCGTGAAGCTCGGCGAGACGGAGCGCTTCATTCTGGGCGTCAACGCCGAAACGCCCGACAAGCAGGCCGCGCTCGACGAACTATGGACCCATCGCGTGGGGCTGTTCGATGGCGTCTCGGGTTTCATTCCGGGCACGGATGACACCTTGCGCAATATGCGGTGGCGGTTGGAGGACGTGTGCAAGCTGCATCCGCTTGGGGTGGTGGTGATGGAGATTTTTGACCGGTTGCAGCGGGATGCCAATGAGAACGTTTATTTGCGGTTCAAGAAGCGGCATACGCGGGAGAAGACGCGGTGGTGGGATTGAGGGGCAGTGTTGCGTACTGACAGCCGTTGTTCTTTGATTTTTTTGGTTGTTGCTGGTTGGTTGAGGGAAGAGGCCGGGACTGCCCCCGGCGGGGCAATCACTTTTTGCTTGCGCGCAAAAAGTAATCAAAAACGCGCTTGGAAGTCATCCGGCGGAACTCGCTGCGTTCCTTCGTCACTCCGCTCAAGCAACCGCCGGAAATCAGTTTGGAAAGAGGTGTTTACGGCACGTCGCTTCGCTCGTGCCAGGGTGTTTGCGTGGCTGCGTTGGGGTTCAAATGCCCACTGCGTTTTTGAGCGAGGGTGATCTCGCGGTTGCCAGCAAATCGCACAACGTCTGCGCACCCACATCTCGCGAAGTCGCACAGTGAGTTCTGCCGCGGGTATTGAAAACGCATTTTTGGTGACTTTTTGGGCGTGACCAAAAAGTGACTCCGCCGCCGGGCGGAACTCCCGGCCTCAGAAATCAAAGCCCCAACAGAACCAAGCCAAGATAAAAAATCAGCGCTTCAAAGAAGCAACCAACAACTCATCAACCAACACCTTCACCAACTCCGATGCGGGCATCACACGAGATGCCCCCACCCCCTGCCCAGCCCACAAAGAAAGATAATCCGCACGCCCTGCAGCGCCACAAGCCTTGCGCAACGCCCCCGTCAACGCATTCTGCACAGGGTACTCAGGAACGGCGTCCTCAAAGTCAGCAAGCCGCGACATCATCGAATTCACGATGCCACGCGCATACCTCCCGGAGATGGTCCGGGTGCAGCGCGTATCCACCGCGGTGGCACGTGCCATCGCTTCGCGGTAGGCGGGACCGACGCCCGATTCAGGGCAGACGAGGAACGCTGTGCCCATCTGCACGGCCTGCGCACCGAGGGTCAGGGCGGCGGCGATGCTGCGACCGTTCATGATGCCGCCCGCTGCGATCACGGGGATGGTCAGCTTGGCCGCGCACTCGGCGACGAGGGGCAGGGTGCCGATCATGCTGGCCTGGAAATCACCGAGAAAGGTGCCGCGATGGCCGCCGGCTTCCATGCCTGATGCGACGACTGCATCGGCGCCGACGGCCTGCCAGGCTTCGGCTTCGGCGACCGTGGTGGCGGTGCCGATCACGTAGCTACCAGCGGTGTGCAATTGCTCGACCTGGTGCTTGGTGAGGATGCCAAAAGTAAAGCTCGCGATGGTGGGCTTTTGTGCGATGAGGGCTTCGAACTGGGCGTCGAAGTCTTCACACCACTGCGCGGGCACGCTGGGGGTGAGGCCGAATTCGGCGTACAGCGGCGCGAGGCGGTCCATCGCCTGTTGGACGATGACGGGGTCTGGCGTGGGGGTCTTCTGCACAAAGAGGTTCATGCCGAAGGGGCGGTCCGTGGCCTGGCGCACCGCGTTGGCGGCTTCTTCCATGGCGGCGGGGGAGCGCATGCCGCAGCCGAGCATTCCGAGCGCTCCGGCCTTCGATACCGCAGCGGCGAGCGCGGGGGTGTCTGAGCCGGTCATTGGGCCCTGGATGATCGGGTGTTCGATGTTCAGGTGCTTGAGCAGCGAAGGGGTGGATGTGGTGGTCATGGAAAAGCGCTCCTTGAAATCATGAATGCGGGTTCAGGACATTGGCGCTGGCCAGGAGTTGTTCCTTCAGCGCGGTGAACGCGGGCGTGTCGTAGCCCTGCCTTGTGACCAGCATGGTCGTGCAGTGCGCGAGTGGCACCCATTGCAGAGCGGGCGGGGTGCGCAGCTGCTCGAGTAGCGCCTGTGGCACCACGCCCGCGCAGCTGCCCGCGGCCACGCAGGCGAGGATTGCGGGGTAGGAGGCGAGCTCCATCACCTGCGGCTGCTGGCGTGCGTTCTTTTTGTTGCCGCTACGCATCCAGTCCTCGCCAATCTGGCGGTAGGTGCAGCCCCGGGTGAAGGCGGCGATCGTGTGCAACTGCAGATCCTTGGGCGATGCAACGGGCGGATGCGTGCCGGGCAGGGCCAGCAGTAGGGGCTCGTCGTAGACCGGGGTGCGGTCGAGCGCCAGCGCGTCGGCGTCGATGTCCGGCGGCGGCCAGGCGACGAGGGCGGCGTCGATCTCGTGTGTGAGCAGTTGTTCGATCAGCTGGCGCGATGGCGCGGTGCGCAGCTCCAGCCGCAGCTCGGGCCACGCGGCATGCAGTTGGGCGAGGGGGTGGGGCAGGCGCACGAGCGAGGTGCTCTCCATCGCGCCGAGCCGCAGCCGCCCCGTGGGATGGTCGGGCGAGACGGCCTGACGCGCTTCCTCGGCCAGCGTGAGCAGCTTTTGCGCGTAGCCGAGGAGGGTCTCCCCGGCGGGCGTGAGCAACATGCGCCGCCCCTCGCGTAGAAACAGCGCCGTGCCCAGTTGCTCCTCCAACTGCTGGATGCGCGTCGTGACGTTGGATTGCACGCGCCCCAGCCGCTCGGCGGCGCGGGTGACGCTGTGCTCCTCGGCCACGACACAGAAGATCTCAAGCGCAAGCAGGTCCATGGTGCAGGATAGGGTGGTGGATACGTTGGAGTTGGCAAAGAAAATCTTTTTGTGAGATGATTTTATAACATTCAATCTCAAAATGAGATTCAAATCAGATTCCCCATGAAGGCTATTCCCTTGAACCCCTCGGAAAGCGCGACAGTAGACCCAGCATCCAGCCAACCCAGCGGCTCGATGAAGCCCTGGCCCATTGCCTTCGCTGGCATGGCCTGTCTTGCGATTGCCATGGGCATAGGCCGTTTCGCCTTCACGCCGCTGCTGCCGATGATGCTGCACGACGGGACCCTCACGCTTGCGGAGGGCAGCTGGCTCGCCACCGCCAACTACCTCGGCTACCTCGCGGGCGCACTCTTCGGCATGGCCCTGCCATGGCTTGCCCCGCGCGCCTATGCCGTGCTGCACCCGGCGGTGCTCGCCAAGCTCGGCATCGCGTTCACGGTCATCTTCACCGTCGCCATGGCCCTGCCCGTGGTGTCCCCCGCCTTGTGGACCGCGCTGCGCTTCGGTGCGGGCGTGTGCAGTGCCATCACGCTGCTCGGCATCGCCTCGTGGTGCATGGTGCGACTGGCAGCTCTAGGCCGCCCCGAACTCGCCGCCCTGATTTTCGCCGGCCCCGGCCTCGGCATTCTGCTGACCGGCGTCATCGCCAGCGGCATGGTCGCCCTGCACTGGCAAGCCACCAGCGGCTGGCTGCTCTTTGCCGTGCTCGCGCTGCTGCTCTGCATCCCCATCTGGCCCCAAATCGCAGGCCGCGCAGCATTGCCAAAACCAGATGGCGCAGCATCCACGACCACCCAGACCACTCCCGCCGAACCCGCAGCCCCAGTCCCCGCACGCATACTGCATGCGCTTGCCTACGGCCTCTCGGGCCTCGGCTACATCGTCTCAGCCACCTTCCTGCCCGTCATCGCCCGCACCGTGCTCCCCGGCAACTCCATCTGGGCCGACCTGTTCTGGCCCATCGCTGGCTTGGGCGCGGTCGTCGGCACGATCCTGAGCACTCGCGCAAAAGGACGCTGGGATCGTCGCTGGCTGTTGATCGCAGCCTATTTGGTGCAGGCATCCGGCATCGCGCTAGGCCTGCTCTTGCCCACCACGCTTGGCTTCGCACTTGGCAGCGTGCTCCTCGGTCTGCCATTCACCGTGATCACCTTCTTCGGCCTGCAGGAAGCCAGAAGACTCTGGCCGACCTCGGCCGACAGCTTCGTGGCCCTGGTCAGTGTGCTCTACGGAATAGGCCAGATCGCAGGCCCACCCCTGGTGAACTGGCTGCTGCACCACGCAGAAAACGGAAAGGGTTTTGAAAATGGTCTAGCACTGGCAGCCATGTCATTGGTATTGGGCGCAGCCATGTACGCAATCTCGATATGGCGCTGGCCCCAAAAAGCATGAATCGAAAGCATCTCGCGAAGTCGCGAGAAAAAGGCACGAGCGCAGCGAAGTGCCGAACACACCTCTTCAAATCACTTTTGCGGCAAGCTGTCTGAACGGAGCGCCGCAGGCGCGCAGTGAGTTTTGCCGCATGACTTCCAAGCGCGGTTTTGGTGACTTTTTGCGCGCAAGCAAAAAGTTACTGCCCCGCCGGGGGCAGTCCCGGCCTCCGCTCTCAACCACCAAGCAGAGACTAAAAAATCAAGCCCCGTCTACGGGCAGCCGCAAAACAAAACAAGCCCCTGACGCTCCGTCAGACCGCCCCTCACAATGCACACTCCCATGGTGCCGCTCTGCAATAGACCGCACCAAAGCCAACCCAAGCCCCACCCCCCCAGACCGCTCACTGGCCCCAGGCAGCCGGTAGAACGGCTCAAAGATCCGTTCCCTCTGCTCCGCAGGCACCCCCGGCCCATGATCACTCACGCGAATCACCGCGTGATCTCCCTCGCGCGTGAGGTCCAGCGTGATCTCGCCGAGGCTGTAGCGGCGCGCGTTCTCCAGCAGATTACGCACCGCGCGGCGCAGCAGCTTGGAGATGCCTTGCACATCGAGGTCCGTGGCAGACAGCCCGTCGGTGTGTGCGTTCAGATCGGCATCGACGCGCATGCATTCCTCGGCCGAAAGACCCAGCAGATCGACTGGCTCCAGCGTGCCGATGTTGGTCGCGCCCGCATCAAGGCGGCTGGCCAGCAGGATTTCATCAACGAGCTGGTCGAGCTCGGTGATGTTGCGCAGAATTTCGGCGCGTGAGGCGGGCGAGGGCACGCCATCCTGCATCAGCTCCATGCCCATGCGGATGCGGGTGAGCGGTGAGCGCAGCTCGTGCGATGCGTTGGCGAGCAGCGACTTGTGCGAATCCACCAGCGTCTCGATGCGTGAGGCTGCTGCGTTGAACTGGCGCGCCAGATCGGCCACCTCGTCGTGCCCCTGCGTGCGCACCCGCACTTTGAGATCGCCCTCGCCAAAGCGCTTGACGCTGCGCTGCAGATTCTCAAGCCGCTGCAGCAGCTTGCGAATGATGGGAAACACGCCGATGGTGACGGCGATGCCCACGCCTGCGAGCATCCAGAAAAAACCAAATGGTGGACGCAGCCAGAACGCCACATCGTGCGGCGGGCCGCCGCGTCCGTCGGGACGTGGTGCGCGAGCCGACAGCTGCAACTGCAGCTTGTCGCCCGACTCGGTCTCGATGTTGTATTCCGTGGGGTCACCGGGCTCGCGCCGCTCGCGGGTGGCCAGGCCCTGCAGCACCGGCTTGCCGCTGGCATCGGTGATCACGATTTCGCGTGCCGGTGGCTGCTGCAGATTCTGCGCGTTGTGCTCCGCCGCCCAGCGCCACGCGAGGCCCACGGCGAACGCAAAGACCAGCATGCCGCCGACC
Organism: Diaphorobacter sp. HDW4A; assembly: GCF_011305995.1. Lineage (GTDB taxonomy): Bacteria > Pseudomonadota > Gammaproteobacteria > Burkholderiales > Burkholderiaceae_C > Diaphorobacter_A. The sequence continues at coordinate 5,489,443 of NZ_CP049910.1, forward strand.
ACCGCGAGCCAGATGCGCAGATAGAGTCGACGGGAGAACGGGCTGATCAGAGACATGGAAAAAAATCAATCAATCCTGCTGTTTGGCGAAAACGTAGCCGACGCCGCGCACCGTCAGAATGCGGCGCGGGTTCTTGGGATCGGCCTCGATGGCCGCGCGGATGCGGCCCATGTGCACGTCGATGGAGCGGTCGAACGCCTCCAGCTCCCGGCCGCGCACGGCCTCCATGATCTGGTCGCGGGTGAGCACGCGGCCCGCGCGTTCGGCAATCGTCACGAGCAGGTCGAACTGGTAGGAAGTGAGATCGGCGAGCTGGCCGTTCACAGACACGGTGCGCGCGTCGCGGTCGATTTCGAGAGAGCCGAAACGCAGCGAGGTCGTCGCTGGTTGCGTGCCGGTCTCGCGGCGGCGCAGGATGGCGCGGATGCGCGCCAGCAGCTCGCGGGGTTCGAAGGGCTTGGGTAGGTAGTCGTCGGCGCCGATCTCTAGGCCGATCACGCGGTCCATCGGGTCGCCCTTGGCGGTCAGCATCAGCACCGGCACCTGCGACGCGGGCGCAGGCAGAGCGCGGATGCGGCGGCAGATTTCGAGGCCATCCATGTCGGGCAGCATCAGGTCGAGGATCACCAAATCGGGCAGCGCATTTGCGTCCGGCCCCGTCAATCGCGCCAGCCCGCTCGTGCCATCGCCGCAGTGCGTGACTTGCAGGCCGGATTGCCCGAGATACTCGCTCACCATCTGGGCGAGGCGGGTGTCATCTTCAATCATCAGCAGGTTGTGAGGCATGGCGTGTGTTGTTCTTTGGGGTTCGAGGAGATTCGGTCAGGCATCGACTGCAGTGTTGGATGCGGACAGCGATGCTTGAACGAAATGGTGCATGAGGAGTGCTGCGCCTGTTCCCGGTTTCCGTAAAGAAAGGTAAAGCGCTCCTTTTCCGTCATCCGTCAACGCGTGAGTGCTCACTCGTCCGCGACGTCTGTGGCGCCGCGCCGCTCTTCTTCACATGACCGGCGGCCCACACCAGCAGCAGCACCGGCAGGCCCAGCGCCGCCGTACTGACGAAGAAGTTGGCATAGCCGTGCGCGTTCACGTAGTCGCCCGAGAAGCCCGCGATGAACTTGGGCAGCAGCAGCATGAGGGAGGAAAACAGCGCGTACTGCGAGGCCGAGTAGCTGATGTTGGTGAGGCTCGACAGATAGCCCACGAACGCGGCCGAGGCGATGCCCGAGGCCAGGTTGTCGGCCGAGACCACGGCGATCAGCGCGGGCACGCTGTGGCCGTAGCCCGCGAGCCAGGCGAACAGCAGGTTGGTGAAGGCGCTGAGGATCGCGCCGAGCATGAGGATGCGCATCACGCCGAAGCGCATGGACAGGCTGCCGCCGACGAACGCGCCGACCAGTGTCATGATCACGCCGTAGACTTTGGTGACGGTGGCGACCTCTTCCTTGGTGAAGCCGGTGTCCACATAGAACGGATTGGCCATGATGCCCATGACCACGTCGCTGATGCGGTAGACCGCGATCAGTGCGAGGATCACGGCGGCATGCCATTTGTAGCGGCGAAAGAAGTCCGCGAACGGCTCGATCAGCGTGCTCTGCAGCCATTCGGCCGCGTTGCGGGCGGGTGGCATTTCCACCCGCTTGGGTTCGGGCGAGATCAACACGGTGGCGATGCCTACCAGCATGGACACGGCCATCACGAGGTAGGCGGTTTGCCAGGCATCGTTCTGGTAGCTGCCCGCCGCGCCCGCGAGTTCGGAGCGCGCGGCCAGCCACAGCACGCCCGCACCGGACCAGATCATCGCGAGGCGGTAGCCGGTCTGGTAGCTCGCGGCAAGCGCGGGTTGCTCTTTTTCCGGCGCGGATTCGATGCGGTAAGCGTCGAGCGCGATGTCTTGCGTGGCCGAGGCGAAGGCGGTGAGCAGCGCCCACATCACCATCGGCTGCAGGGCGGTCTGCGGATTCGCGAGCGCCATGCTCGCGAGGCCGCACATCACGCCGATCTGCGCGAGCAGCAGCCAGCTGCGCCGACGCCCGAGCGCGCGGGTGAGGCCCGGCAGCGGTACGCGGTCGACGATGGGTGCCCAGATCCATTTGAAACCGTAGGCCAGACCCACCCAGCTCAGGTGCCCGATGGTGCCCCGGTCGATGCCCGCCTCGCGCAGGCGAAACGACAGCGTGCCCAACACCAGCATCAGTGGCAGCCCGGCCGCGAACCCGAGCGAGAGCATGCGCAGGCTCTCGGGTTGCAGATAGACCAGCAGCGACTCGCGCCACGAGCGTTTGGAGGGGGCTTCGAAGAGAGTGGAGTCGGACATGCAGGAGGTCTTTGGAGCGGCCGCGCGAAGGCGCATGTAAAAGCGAATGCGCACATTATGCGGACAGTCGCCCGGCGCTGGCGCTACCATGCGCTCCATGGCACGCCATGTCCACAGTTCCACCGCGCTCACCGAGCCTGTCGCGTCGATTCGCCAATACAGCGGCGAACACACGGCGCATGCGCACGACCATGCGCAGGTGCTCTACGCGCTGCACGGCCGCATGGAGCTGGAGGTGGCGGGGCGCGCGGCCTTTGTCGATACGGCTTGCGGCATGGTCGTTCCGGCAGGCGTGGAGCACGGCTTTCTCGCCGCGCCTGGCGCGCAACTGGTGGTGATCGACGCGCCGGATGTGGGCAGCACTGGGCGCACGCGCCGCTTTTCCGTGCCGGCCCCACTGCGCGGCAAGCAGCCCGTGCTGGATGCGGATGCGAGCGATCATCTGGCCGCGCTGCTCGACGCACCGCGCGTGCTTGCGCGCCGCGATCTGGATCTGCAGATTGTCAACCTGCAAGTGGCGCGCAGCCTGCATGAAGACTGGAACACCCGCCGCATGGCCGCGCTCGTGCATCTGAGCCCGCAGCGCTTTCATGTGCGCTGGCAGGAGCTGACCGGCAAGACCCCCCAGCAATGGCTGCGCGATCTGAGACTGGACGCGGCCGAGACCGCGCTGGCACGCGGCGAATCGCTCGAAAACACGGCGCTGCGATGGGGCTACCGCAGCGCCAGCGCGCTGGCTTTTGCGCTTCGCCGCGACAGAAATATCGGCGCACGCGATCTGCGCAAGGGCTGATTTCAGCACAAGCGTTTCTCGACAATTGCGCGCCGCCCAGGCGGCAAGATGGGCGCATGACGCAACCCGCCACTGCATCCTCTTGCACCCTGTCCCCCCACCCGCATTCCGCCGCCCATGTCTCATCGCTGCTCGGCGTCGCGCTGGTGTCCGCCGCCGCGCTGCTCTGGGGCACGACCGGCACGGTGCAGAGCCTGGGCGCGGGCGGGCTGTCGCCGTTTTGGGTGGGGGCGGCGCAGTTGGCGGTGGCCAGCGTGTTCTTTGTCTTGGTGCTGGCCGTGTCCAGAAAACGCATCGCGGGCCAGAGTCTGCCGCTGCTGCCCACGCCTTCGCGCATGGGTTTGAAGCTGGGCTGGTTCGTGATTGCCGCCGCAGGCGTTGCGGGCTACAGCATTAGTTTTTATGCGGGCGTGAAGCTCGCTGGCGTGGCTGTGGGTACAGCCGTGGCGATCGGCAGCAGCCCCATCTGGGCCGGGCTGATTCAGGCCTTGGTGTTGCGCACGCCGCTGTCGGGCCTGTGGTGGCTTGGCACGGCGGTGAGTGTGGGCGGCGGCGTGGCGATGGTGCTCAGCAAGGGCGGTGCGGCGACGGGGGATATCTCGTGGTTCGGCCTGCTGCTGTGCCTGCTTGCCGGGCTGTCGTATGCGAGCTATGCGCTGGTCAACAAGCGGCTCGTAGCGCATGCGCCCACGCAGGTGGTGAATTTTTATGTGTTCACCGGCGCGGCGATTCTGGCCGTTCCTGCGGCGTTGCTGCTGGCAGGTGTGCCGGTGATGAACGCATCGTCGCTGCTGGTGGTCGTCTATCTGGGGCTGGTGGTGTCGGGTGTGGCCTATGTGCTGTTCTCCAACGGCCTGCGCGGCATCTCGGGGCCAACGGGGGTGACGCTCACGCTCATCGAGCCCGTGGCTGCGTTTCTGCTGGCCGTGTGGGCGGTGGGGGAGCACCAGCCGCTGGTGTCGTGGCTCGGGCTGCTGGCTGTGCTGCTGGGCCTCATCGTGGTGATCCGTGCGGAACTGTTGGCTGCAAGGACTGAGGCTGCCGGGTAGACTGCGCATGTCACTTCGCCGCCGTTGCCACCGACCATGAAACACACCGCATCCACCTCCTGCGCTTGCGCCATGCCCCATGGCTCACTCTGGAGCGCGCGCCGCGCCTTTTTGCTCACGGCTGCTGCGGCGAGCGCGTCGCCCGTGCTCGCGCAGGTCGATGTGGGCAATGCGTCGTCCATGCGCAAGCTGGTTCCGGCCGAGACGCTCGAGGGCGCGGCCACGCAGCAGTACGACCAGTTGCTCGCGCAGGCCAAAGCCAAGAATGCGCTCGCGGGTCCTGACAACCCGCAGCTCATGCGCCTTCGCAGCATCGCGAAACAGCTGATTCCGTTCACCTATCCATGGAACGAGCGGGCCAAGGGCTGGAAGTGGGAGGTCAACCTCATCGGCAGCAAGCAGATCAACGCCTTCTGCATGCCCGGCGGCAAGATCGCGTTCTTCACCGGCATCCTCGACCAGCTCAAGCTGACCGACGATGAGGTCGCCATGATCATGGGCCATGAAATGGCGCACGCGTTGCGTGAGCATTCCCGGGAGCGGCTGGCCAAAACGCAGGCTACCAACATCGGCATCTCGTTGGGCGCTGCGCTGCTCGGGCTGGGCGACGTGGGACGTGCTGCGGCAGGCCTCGGCTCGCAGTTGCTTACGCTGAAGTTCAGTCGCAATGATGAATCCGAGGCCGATCTGGTCGGCCTGGAACTGGCTGCACGCGCGGGCTACAACCCCCAGGCTTCCGTCACGCTCTGGGAAAAAATGGGTAAGGCAACGGGCACCCAGCAGGGCATGCAGTTTCTCTCGACCCACCCGAGCGGCCCGAACCGCATCAAGGAACTCAAGGAAAACATCGCGCGCGTACAGGGCCTGTACGAAGCGACCCGGCGCGGCCAGAAGTAGGCCATAGGGCGAGGACTTCAAATCTGCACGGTCGTAGCCGACAGCCGCCGCGCAAGGGCCGTCCCGCCGCGCTGGCGGCGTCCCCCTCCGTTGCGCGTTGCGCAACACAAGAGAGGGGGAAGGCGCGAAGCGCCTCAGGGGGTGAAACTTTTATGTATTTCCGACGTAGGGATTGGTGCGGCGCTCGCGGCCGAAGGTGCTCTCCGGCCCGTGCCCTGGAATGAACACCGTCTGATCGCCCATGGGCCACAGGCGCTGAGTGATCGAGTCGATCAGCTGCTGGTGGTTGCCCTTGGGGAAATCCGTGCGCCCGATGCTGCCCGCAAACAGCACGTCACCGACAAAGGCGCGGTCGATCTGCGGCGCGTGGAACACCACGTGGCCCGGCGTGTGGCCGGGGCAGTGGCGCACGTTGAGCGTTTCGTTGCCAATCTGCACTGTATCGCCGTCATGCAGCCAGCGCGTGGGCGTGAATGGCAGAGCGGGCGGAAAGCCGAACATCTGGCTTTGCTGCGGCAGCCCGTCGATCCAGAACTGATCACCTTCTTCGGGTCCGATGATCGGCAGCCCGAGCTTTTGTGACAGCTCGCCCGTGCCACCCGCATGGTCGATGTGCGCATGCGTGAGCCACAGTGCCTTGAGGTTCAAGCCGAGCTTGCTCACCTCGGCGAGCAGCACATCGAGATCGCCACCGGGATCGACGATGGCGGCGTCTTGGGTGGCATCGCACCAGACGATGGACGAATTTTGCTGGAACTGGGTGACAGGGACGGTGAGGTACTGAAGCATGGCGGTTCTTGAGGGGCGCGTGCGACGTCTGCGTGAGGTCGGTGGCGCTCGATCATGGATGGTTTCCCGCAAGTATATGCATGCCCGTCCGCCCCGGCAGCCATGCCTTCGAGTCGCCGCTCAGTCTGCCTTGGCTCCCGACAGCCGTACGATCTCTGCCCATTTCTTCTCTTCGGAGCGCATGTATGCCGGAAATTCTTTGGATCGGTGAGGGCTGAGGCACTGCCTTTGTAGGGTACATGCTGCATCGCGATGCCGGTCTTCCGTCGGAACAGTTCGCCCGAAAGATGCTGCGAAGACGCATTTCCTGCCGAGCCGAAGTTGATCGTGCCCTTGCTTTTCTTAAGGTAGGCGCCCGACCAGATCCGTCGGCCCGCCAGGTGGGTACGGAATGACGAGCGTGATCACTGATTTGGGATAGTCGGCAGCGGGCGAGGCCTGTGCGGCCATTGAGCATGTATCGCTTCATCTTGCGTCTCCGTGAATGGCGAGAGCCAGCTTGCCCACCACCGCGCGGCCATGCAGTGCGTCGAGCGCGTCGCAGAGTTGAGTCATCCGCAGTACCTGTGTGATCCCGGGATGAATGGCCTCTCGCAGCGCCATGTCGAGCAGTTCGGCCATCATCGATTGCATGTCGTCGGCGTAGCGCTCGCGTTCATTGGCCGGTGTCCAGCCGATGTATTGGCCGTAGAAGAAGCCGTGAATCGTAAGGTTCTTCACGAGCGCGATATTCATTGGGACCTGTGGGATCGTGCCGCTTGCAAAGCCGATGATGAGTACCTTGCCATTCGGCGCGGTGCAGCGCAGGGAGGTGAGCAGTAGATCGCCACCGACTGGATCGAACACGATGCTCGCGCCCAGCCCATGGGTGAGTTGCTTGACCTGTTCGATCAAATGCTGTGGATCGACCGCATGCTGCGCACCATGGCGCAGAGCGGCCAGCCGTTTGCCCTCGTTGCTTGCGCAGGCGATCACGGTGACGTTCGGAATCTGCGCGGCCAACTCCACAGCCGCCAACCCCACGCCCGAGCCCGCGCCGAGCACGAGAATGGAATCGCCCTCGCGCACTTGCGCCCGCCAATGCAGTGCGGTGTAAGCAGTGCCATACGAAATCGGTAGCGCCAGTGCCTTGAGCGGGTCCAGCGTCTTCGGCACCGGATAGACCGTGGTGGCGTGGACCACCAGTTGCTCGCTGTACGCGCCCCAATCGCAGATGAACACCACCGTGTCGCCGGGCTGCACATGGCGCACGGTGCTTCCCGTGCGTAGCACCCGGCCGACGCCCTCGGTGCCGGGCACGAAGGGAAAGGGCGGCGATTTCTGGTAGCGGCCCTCGATGAGCAACCCTGTGGCGTGACTGACCGTGGCGTGGTGCACCTCGATCAGTACCTCGTTGTCGCCCACGATACGGGGTGCACCGATGGACTGTACCGAGGTGACTTCGCGCGGCGCTCCATACGCGCGGCAGACGATGGCTTTCATCGTGAGGGCTCCGTCGGCAGACCGCCCAACGCGATGATCCGCGCGTCTGCCAGCACCTGTATCTGGACTGCTTCGAGCCCTAGGCTGCCGAGCACCTGCCACGTGTGCTCGCCCACCTGCGGCGAGGGTACAGGCGGCTCGCCATGGCATTTCCACGGTGTGGCGGACATGAGCATGTCGCCGAAGCCCGGTTGATGCAGGGTGTTGAACGTGGTGAGGTGCATGGCCTGCGGGTGGTCCACCACCTCCTGTGCCGTGCGCACGCGGGCATGCAGCACGCTGTGCTGTGTGAGCACGGCGGCAAGGTCATCCACCGTACGGGTCAGCACCACGAGTGCCATTTCTGCGTGCAGTAGCTCGCGATGCTGCAGCCGCAGGTCGTTGGTGGCAAAGCGCGGATCGCTCTTCCAGTGTGGCAGGTCGAGCGCGCTGCAGATGCGCTCGAAGTGCTCGGTGTTGAGCGCAAGGATCGTGAGCTGGCCATCGGCCGCCTGAAAGATGCCATTCGGCGCGCTCACCGCCTGACGGGTCAGCTGCTTGGCGATCACCTCGTCCGAGATCATTGAAGACTGCAGCGCGCAGCACACGTTGAAGAGATTGAGTTCAACATGTGTGCCCCGGCCTGTCTTGAGTTTGTGCAGCAGCGCGGCCGTGCAGGCCTGCGCGGCGTACACGCCGGTGGCGATGTCAGCCAGCAGCAGACCCACGCGCTGCGGCGTGCCGCTCGCGTCGCGGTTGGTGTTCATCAGACCACTGTCGGCCTGCATGACGGAGTCAGTTGCGGGGTGCTCGGCAAACGGCCCATCGGCACCATAGCCGCTGATAGAGACGTAGACCGGATCGATCCCCTCTGCCGCAAGGCTTGCCGGGTCCAACCCGAGCCGCTGCATGACCTGCGGGCGAAAGCTCTGGATCACCACGTCTGTCTTTCTCGCGAGCTCCAGAATCAGGGCCTTGCCCTGCGGCTGGCGAGCGTCCACCGCCACGCTCAGCTTGCCGCTGTTGAAGGTGTTGGAGAGCGTGCTGTGGCCGTTTCTGGCAACGCCGACATGCCGGCCCCAGTCGCCTTGTGGCGGCTCGATCTTGATGACCTCGGCCCCCTGATGGCACAGCAACTGCGCGCAATACGGTCCGGCCACGCCCTGGCTCAGGTCGAGCACCTTGAATCCTGCGAGTGGGGAAAACCCCGCTGTTGACGGTGAGGTCACGTGTTGTCTCCTGCATGCGGTGATCTCTGGACCTGCGGGCCTGAGTCGTTACCGTCTACCAACATGGTAGGAGTTTGTGCGCGGGATGGGAACCCTCAATTCATTGCCGCATCCCGTGATCCATACGGGATTCCAGCGAGCCCGAAGGCAGGGCGCTTGACGATGCGGTGTCAGTTGCTGCCGCGTGCGGCCTCGCGCTTCTGATCGCGCAGCATGAACAGATAAAGACTCTCCACCTTCTCGCGCGCCCACGGCGTCTTGCGCAGGAACTTGAGGCTCGAGGCGACGCTCGGGTCGAGGTTGAAGCAGCGCACCGGAATGCGTTCACCCAGCTCGGCCCAGCCGAAGTAGTCGGCCAGATCGGTCACCATGCGTTCGAGGGTGACGCCGTGCAGGGGGTCGCGGGATCGGGGCTGTTCGGGAGTGGTCATGGCGCCATTGTCGTGCATTCGCGCGGCGCCATGGGCTTGTCGGGCCTCTCCGAAATCAGAAGGGCAAGTGGCGTGGCGTCGTCTGCAGCGTGATCCAGCGCAGCTCGGTGAAAGCGTCCACCCCGGCCTTGCCGCCGAACTTGCCGAAGCCCGATTGCTTCACGCCACCGAAGGGCATTTGCGCCTCGTCGGGGTCTCCTCGTTTTCAGTGCAATAAGTGACGGTACGCAAAGCTAGCACTGGCGCGGGGGTGGTCTGGGTAGACCGTTGATTTCATTGACTTTCCTGTTCGCTTTGTAAACGGGTATGGTGGCCTCCCACTTTTGAGGTTCACGATGCAGGGTTGGCACACAACGTTTTTGGGGATGCGTGGGCTCCCCCGCGATATCAGCGACTTCGAGATGAAGGCATTTTTCACCTTCGATGGTGCCGAGCGCGACGCAATCAATGCACGCCGAGGTGATTCCCACAAGCTTGGTCTGGCGCTCCATATTGGTTTCCTGCGCATGAGTGGGCGTTTGCTCGGTGCCTTTCGGGTAATTCCAGTAGCCTTGTGGCGCCACCTTGGCAACGAGCTTGGCATTGCAGCACCAGAAGTCGCCTCGCTGAGAGCCATGTATGAACGCGGGCGCACGCTATTCGATCACCAACAAGTAGCCTGCACGGTCCTTGGATTCCAGTGGATGAGCGAGCACCAGCGCCGCTCACTGGTACGTGAACTGCGCGACGAAGTGGCGCGCTGCGCCGACCGCGATCAGCTACTCGTGCGGGCGCGTCAATGGCTGTACAAGAACAAGCTGGTGATCGTGCACGAGCGGGCAATTCGGACACTGATTGCGGCGGCACTTGCCCAGCTTGAAGTTGAAACAGGCACCGCCATCGCCGCCAGCGTTGATCCAGCAACACTTGATCGCTGGCGAGCCTCAGTTTCAGAGCTGCGCCCAGATGGACAAACCCAGCAGAGTTGGCTATGGGCTGCACCGGCGAAACACTCAACCCGCCAAATCAGCGAGGTACTGGAGCGCATCGACCTGCTTTACACGCTGGACGTTCATAAGCACCTGGCAGACATCCCCGATCTCATCTTGCGCCGCTACGCGCGCCGACTTGTCTCCAGGCCGCCCTCAGCCGGAGCCAAGATCAAAGAGCCAGCGCGCACCGTGGAGGTCGCATGCTTTCTTCGGTATTGCCTGTTCACCACCACAGACCAGTTGATCCTTATGGTGCAGCGCCGGATCGCCGATCTGTGGCGTCAGGCTGCCGCCGATGTCCCCGCTACCGTCAATTGGGCCGCAATGTACAAAACGCTGCTCGGCGAACTTGTTGCCTTGAGCGCGCAAGGTGCGGTGCCAGATGCTGAGTTGCGTGCCCGTCTTGAAGCCTTGATCACCGAAACCCAGAAACGCAAACCACCGAGCAGGGCCTCCCTGGTCCGCGAGGGATTGATTGATGGAATTCGCCCCGTGCGGTCGTTGCTCGTCGCCATTGCAAAGCTGCCCTGGCAGGCCACCGGCGAGCATCCTGCCATCGAGTACCTTGCCAAGCTGCAAGCTTTATATCTCAAAGGATCCAGAAAGCTGCCAGTTGAAGTGGTGGCACCAAGTCTGGGAATGATCTGGCAGGTTTCGATCTCCAGCCCAGACCGGGAACGGGCGTTTCAGGCGTTGGAGGTGGCCACCCTGTTTGCCCTGCGCCGCGCGGTGCGCAATGGCTCGGTCTGGATTGAGCACAGCCTGAGCTTTCGGGGTCGTGCGCGCTTGTTCTTCACGGACGAGCGTTGGCAGGCAGAGTCCAAGAAACACTATGCCCGTCTATCGTTACCCAGCAAGGCTGCCACTTTCTTGAAGCCTTTGCTGGCCAGAGTAACTGCCGGTGTCGATGCGGTGGCCGCTGCAGCCCGCAGTGGCGTACTGCGCGTGGATGATGAACTCCATTTGTCGCCATTGCCCGCAGAGGACGAAGACCCAGAAGTGACCAAGCTGCGCGCGGCTTTGGGTCACCGCATCGGTGAGGTTCAATTGCCGGAAGTGATTCTGGCCGTTGACGCCCAGGTGCGCTTTAGCTGGATCATGCTCGGACGTGAGCCGCGCTCTACCGACGAGCTGCTGATGGTCTATGCCGGCATCATGGCCCACGGCACCAGTCTGACTGCGGTCGAATGCGCGCGCATGATTCCGCAATTGTCTGCCACCAGCATTCGCCAGGCCATGCGCTGGGCGCGGGACGAACGGCGTCTGAGCCAGGCCTGCCAGGCTGTGCTGGAATTCATGCAGCGACACCCGATTGCCGCCACCTGGGGGCGGTCCGATTTGGCATCTTCTGACATGATGAGCATGGAGACCACCAAACGGGTGTGGCAAGCCCGGCTTGATCCTCGGCGCAACACACCTTCCATTGGAATCTACTCCCATGTAAAAGACCGGTGGGGCATCTTCCATGCGCAGCCCTTTGTGCTCAATGAGCGCCAGGCGGGCGTGGCCATTGAAGGTGTCATCCGCCAAGAAAAGCTGGAGACCAGCCAGCTTGCTGTGGATACCCATGGCTACACCGACTTTGCCATGTCACATGCCCGTTTGCTTGGTTTTGATCTTTGCCCGCGGTTGAAGGAACTCAAACAGCGCCACCTCTTTGTGCCACGCGGCACCAAAGTGCCCGCAGAAATCGCTGCGGTGTGCGAAGCCAATGTCGACGTCGCTTTGATCGAAAAGCATTGGGATAGTCTGGTGCACCTGGCAGCCTCGGTCATGAGCGGACATGCCAGTGCGGTGGCAGCTCTTGCGCGGTTCGGTTCTGCCGCCCAGGGCGATCCAATCTATGAGGCTGGCGTGCAATTGGGGCGGTTGCTGCGTACGGCGTTTTTGGCTGACTACTTTGTCAAGGACGCTTTCAGGAACGAGTTGCGCCGGGTGCTCAATCGGGGCGAGGCTGTTAACGCCCTCAAGCGCGCCATTTATACCGGCCGGATCAGCCCGGCGCAGGCCAAACGTGTCGATGAAATGCAGGCTGTGGCCGATGCGTTGAGCCTGATGGCCAACATCGTGATGGCGTGGAATACCTCACAGATGCAGGCGGTCCTGGATCGCTGGTCGAACCGCCGCCAGGTCATTCCACCGGAACTGATCGGGAAGATTGCGCCCACCAGGCTGGAGAGCATCAACTTGCGGGGTGTGTTTCGCTTCCCGGTTGACCGCTATGCTGACCAAATCCTGCCTTCGCGGCCAAATGCATCGATAACTGGCACCAATGGATGAAACCGACCACGGTTTGACGCCACGAATCGCAGATTTGAAAGTGAACAGGAAAGTCAATGAAATCAACGATCTACCAACACCACCTCCGCGCCAGTGCTAGCTTTTCGTACCGTCACTTATTGCACTGAAAACGAGGAGACCCCGAAAAAGCCAGCGGGCTTGCACCCGGCGTGAAGACGGTGGCCGAGCAGGGCTACCCGGGCTACGAGGTGATTGCGTGGAACGCGCTCTATGCACCGCGCGGCACGCCGGCGCAGGTGATCGCCACCGTCAACGCGGCGATGAACAAGGCCCTCGCGCGGCCCGAGACGCGTCAGCGCCTGCTGGAGCTGGGCTTCGAGCCTGCAGGTGGTGCGCCCGGCGATCTGGCGACGTTCGCCAAATCGGAGCGCACCAAATGGGCGCCCGTCATCAAGAGTGCAGGGCTGAAGGCAGACTGAAGGTCGTTTGAAAAAAAGATCAGGGCAGAGCGCCCGCGAGTTGACGCGCTTCCTGCAGCATCCTGGCTGCCAGCGCATTGACAGCGGAAGGATCCAGATGGCTGGACAGACCCACCGACGCGAGCGTGTGGGTCATGCGCCCGGACTGCCCGATCACCGGAACCGCCACCGCCGTCATGCCATTGATGAAGTGGTCGCGATCCATGCTCCAGCCCAACGCGCGGGCCTGCTCGATCTCGCTTTTCCACTGATCGAACGTGGGCGCGTTGTCCCACTCGATCTTGTCAAACCGCTTGCGCAGTTGCGACCAGGTCTCGCCGTTGTGCGCCGCGATCAGCCGCCCGGTCGCGCTGACGAGTGAGTTGAACTGGCTGCCCACATCGGTGTGAAAGCGAAACGGCTGGTCCGAGCGCGACAGCGCCAACACCACGGCCGACTGCACGCCGGTCACCTCCACGCCCATCGCCGTCACACCACTGTGCGCGGCAAGGCGATCAAGCGCCGGTTGCACCAGCTGCGCAAAACTGCCACCGCCCAGCACGCTGCGTGCCAGACTGATCATGCCGCTACCGAGCGCATAGCGCTTGGTGGAGGGATCGACCGTCACCAGCCCTTCGCTCACCAGCACCCGCAGAATATGCAGGCAGGTGCTCGGGATCAGCTCCAGCGCATCAGCAATCGCTTTCACCCCCATGGGCTGCTTGGTGTCGCCCAGCAGGCGCAGGATGGCAATGGTGCGGCTCACTGCAGGCACGGGGCGCACGCGCGTGCCGCGCGGTGCCTTGTTGCTCGTGGCGGCTGTTGTCGTTGCCACCGCTTCATTGCCGGAGACACCGGAAGATTTCGTCGTGCGCTGAGTTGCCATGAACGTCGGAAGATTGGGTCTGAATTGGGGTCTGAATGAATGCTCAGGTGCGGGCCGCAGCCATTATCTTCATGACCGCCTGCGTCGTCGCCGAGAGCGTGCCATTCACCACCATTTCACCATAGAGAAACATCAGACTGCGCGAGCGGCTGTTCACCTTCACCCGCACCTCGGCAAACTGCCCCTCGGCCACCGGTGCGAGAAAGTGCGTGTCGAGCTGCACTGTCAGGCACGGCAACCTGCCAGCCGTTTCCCATGCCACGGCGCTGATTGCGTGATCAAGCAAGCTGGTCGTCACCCCGCCATGCATCACGCCAGCAGGGTTGAGATGCTTGCTCTCGCACAGCAGACCGTAGGCCCAACCCTCGGGCTCTTTGCGCGTCCACATGGGGCCGATCTGACCGATGTGGCCGGGGAGATCGCGGGGTTTCCATTGGAGAGATTCGAGGTGCGCCGCAGTGGTGATTGAGCCTGTGGAGTTCATGCCTTGCATTCTGGCTCAAGATCGATTTTATGGCGCAGATTCCAGTGTGTGGGCATGCTCTGTGCGACCGACCGTTTTGGCGATGTTCACAAAGTCGTTCACGGTCTCTGAGTAGATATCTCGGTTCCAGAGAACGCCCACGGCGCCGAATTTGATGATGCGATCAATCTCGATGTGCTGCAGTGTGCCTTGTGCCACTTGGTACCGGGTCATTTCTGCGGAACAGATTCCGATGTAGTCCCCTCGATTGAGCATGGCGAGCAACGTTGTGATCGCTGCCGTTTCCACCTTGGGTTGAAGCCAGGGGACCCCCGCATCCACCAGTGCCGAGTCGAGTTGGCTGCGCATCGAGGTTCCGTGCGGAGGTACGACCCAGTTCTCGTCGATCAACTCGCTGAGGAGGTGGTGCGATTGCGTTCCCCAATGTCTGCTGCCCCGTCCCGCGACGACGCATACCTCGTCATCAAAGAGGACTTCGTGGTTGAGGGTGATGTGCTGCGCACGCGCATCGATCGTTCCCATCACCACGTCCAGCTCCCCGCGCGTGAGACGTTCCAGCAGCGTGTTGAAAGGCTCTTCCGTCACCATGACCGCGACTGACGGATGCACGGCATGGAACAGGGTGATGGTCGATGGCAGCAAGGAGGCCATGCCCGCCCAGACGCTGCCCACATGCAGCCGGGAAGCCTTGCCCTGCGCCGCGGCATGAAGCTCCTGTCCGATTCGGGATACGTCGCCGAGCACGCTGATGGCGAGCCGTTTCATCAGCTGCCCGGCAGGCGTCAGCTCCAGCTGCCGACCTCGAACCACGATGGGAGCGCCAACCAGACTTTCCATTTCTGCGAGCCAATGTGACATCGCCGATTGGGTCAAATGCAGTCGTGCTGCAGCCTCGGTCAGAGTCCCCGCCTTTTCAAGCACCAACAGCGATTCCAGATGCCGGACTTTCAGCCGTCGAGCCCAGGCAAATCCATCGGCCAAGTCACGCATGAGCAATTCCTAATGAGGGTATCGATTAATTTCAGTAGCACTGGGCGGCATTGCTGCGAATAATGAAATCCATCTGCTGCAGCCGATGCTTCTTGGGAAAAGGTACACATTCACATAGCCGTTGATGAGGACATGCGTCTACAAGCTTATGGGGGCGTGCATGGATACCGATTCGAATTTTGTTTCTATCAAGGGTTCAAGAGGGGCATATGTTTAGCGAGGGTATTCGACGACGTGAATTGATGGCTTTGGCAGCCATCTCGGGCTTGGCGACACGGCCTGTGTTCGCCCAGGATTTTCCAACGAAGCCAATCAGACTGGTGGTTCCGCAAGGGCCGGGCTCAGGCGCAGACGCCACGGGACGACAGCTGGCGGAATTTCTGGCGAGACATCTCAACGGTTCGGTGGTGGTGGACAACAAGCCGGGCGCGAACGGCATTCTGGCCGCTTCCGTGGTGGCAAAGGAGAAGCCTGATGGATACACGGTATTTCTCACCAGTGTTTCCATCGCGAGCTTCAACCAGCATCTGTACAAGAAGGTGCCATACGACGCGTTGAACGATTTCACGTATATCGCGCCCGTGGCGGATGCCAGCTTCATGGTGATCGCGAGCAAGAGCAGCGGAATCAAAAACTGGGCCGACTTCGTTGTCAAGGCAAAGCAGTCGCCGGGAAAGCTGACGTTCGCCAGCGGTGGTCTTGGAAATTCGACGCATCTCTACATGGAGAAGATCGCACGCGATCTCGGACTCGATCTTCGGCATATTCCATACAAGGGCTCGGGGCCCGCGCTGCTTTCCGTCGTTTCCGGAGAAACGGATCTGATGTGCGTGACCACGGTGACCGCTCTCCCGCAATACGAGGCCGGTACGGTCATCGCATTGGCACAGTCCGGCGACAAGCGCGCCAGCCGCATGGCAGACATTCCGCTGATCAAGGAACTCGCGCCGGGTGTTCCGGCACTGCCGGGTTGGTATGCCTTGGTGGGGCCTGCAGGAATGGCGTCTGATGTTGTCAAGAAAATGTCCTCGGCCGTTTCGGCATTTCTTGAAGATGAGCAGAACAAGAAGAAGCTGAACGAGCAATTTCTGTTCCCGATTCCTGGCAGCAGCGAGCAGATCAAGGCACGCGCCGCTCAGGAATCAAAAGTCTGGGGCGATCTGATCAAGACGCTGAACATTACGCTGGATTGAGTACATACATGTCGGATTTGGATATCAACGGAGCGGCGTGGAATGTTCCACCCAGCGAATACATCAAGCAGCGTCCCGCTACCTGGAAGATCGGAGAACCGCGATCACGTTATCTGCGCATGCGGGACGGCTGTGAACTGGCACTGGATGTCTATCTTCCAGTGGTGCAGGCGAACGGAGCAAGTCAGGAAAGCTTTCCGGTCATCGCCGTCATGACGCCGTATTACCGGCGCTTCCAGGTGACGGAGCCGGGTGCAGAAGCGGCCCCCAACATCGCCATCTATCGCGATTTCTTTGTTCCACGTGGCTATGCGTTGGTGGTGCTGGATGTGCGTGGCAGTGGAGCGAGCTTCGGGCGGCGCGACGCATTCCGTTCGCCCAAGGAACGAGGCGACTATCTGGAATTCGCGCAATGGATTGCATCCCAATCATGGTGCAACGGCAGCATTGGAGCGACCGGAATTTCGTATCTTGGTGCGGCATCGTGCTTCCTTGGCAGCACGGGCCATCCTGCGGTGAAGGCGGTGGCACCGCTGTTCGCTGTGTCCGACACCTACTCCGATCATGTTTTTCCCGGCGGGATCATGTGCAAGACGGTCACGTCGAACTATGACGATCTGATCCGTGCGCTCGACTGGGATCAGAGGGACGAGCTCAAAGCCTATTCTTATTTCAGTGATCCGCGCTACGCAGGCCCTGCGCCGGTGGACGATGATCCGGAAGGCATCAAGGTACGTCAGGCCGTCGAGGAGCACAAGGACAGCTTCATGCTGCGTGACATGGCTGCGGAGATGTCGTTTCGGGAAGAGGGCTGTCTGCATGATCCAGATTTGCACAGCGGAGCTTGCAGTCCTTACTGGTATCTGCATGAAGTCGCCGGCAAAGTGGCTGTGTACTCGGTATCGGGGTGGTATGACGGAAGCGCTTTCGTCCACGGTTCCATCTCGCGATTTCTGACGCTTAAGGGCCCATCGGATCGCTTGTTGCTGGGGCCATGGGACCATGGTGCCCGGGCCAACGGATCACCGTGGCGAAGTGAAGGGCAGAGTGCTCCGGAGTTTTCGATACTGGCAGAAGTGCTTCGGTTCTTTGATCAACATCTTGCGGGGATGCACACCGACATCGATGGGGAAGCGCCAGTTCACTATTTCTGCACGCATGCAGAGGAGTGGCGCAACAGCTCTCAATGGCCGCCAAAGTCCGATGCACAGATCTTGCATCTGGCTCCTGGAAAGTTGCGTGGTGAAGGTACATCGCAGATCGAGACGGTGGAATACCAAACGAAGTTCACGGTATCGAGTGGAACGGATACACGTTTCGAACGTCTGTCCGCGCAACCCACGGTGGACTATTACAAGCACTGGCATTCGCATGAGCGGCAGATGCTGTCGTTCCTGTCGGAGCCGCTACAGGGCGACCTGGAGCTGGGAGGCCATCCTCTGCTCGATCTGCATGTGAGCAGCAGCGAGAGCGATGGAGCGATCTTCGCCTACCTGTCCGAGTTGGATGCCGCTGGGAATCTCCACTTCATCACGGACGGGTGCCTGCGACTTGCGCACCGGCATGTCAGCGAGCCGCCTGCGAAGTATCAGACGGCGTGGCCTTTCCGGGACTACTCACGCGAACATGCGGAGCGCATGACGCCGTCGCAGATGGAGCGCGTGCAGGTCGCTCTGCTGCCGATCGGGTGGACGTTGAAGGCGGGAAGTCGACTCAAGCTGTCGTTGAGCGGAGCAGACGCAGAGCACTTCCAGCAAGTGCCCCATGGTCGTCCCCCGTTGTACGCTTTCCAACTGGGTGGCCCGCAAGGCTGCACGTTGCGACTGCCGGTCGTCGCCCACAAGCCCTGAGATTCAGGCTGGGGTCACTCCGTCATTCACGAGCTTGGCCCCGATCCACTTCCCCGACTGCACCAGCTGCTTTGCGCAATCCGTCAGCACCACCCGCGCGGCGAGTGCGGCGGGGGAGAGTTCGTCGTCCGACAGGCTGCACAGCAGCGCGTGGCGGCGCACGCGTTCGTCGTCGATTTCGGACCACCAGAAGCGCTCCGCCGCGTCCTCATACGGATTGACGGCGGACCAGGGCTGGACGGTGGCGCCTAGGCCCGCGTCTACGGCTTCCATGAGCATGGTGAGGGAGTCGATCTCCATCGCGAGCTGCGGCTGAAAGCCCGCCTGCGCGCAGGCGGTGACGACGGAGCTGCGCAGACCGTGGCTGCCCGAGGGGAGAATCAGCGGTTTTTCCTGAAGCTGTTGGAGCTTCATCTTTTCGGCGAGCGGCCACAGCGGTTTGCGGCGCGACTGGATGAGGAACAGGCGCTCTTCGAGCAGCGGTGTCACGCTCCAGCGGCGGGCGGCGTTGGTGTCGAAGAGGATGGCGAGATCGAGCTGGCGGGCGTTGAGCAGGCTCGAGAGATGGCCCGATAGCGCTGAGACCATGTGCAGCCGCACGTCGGGATAGCGCTCGCGCATCGCGCGCATGAGCGGCAGGCCGAGCACCGATGCGATGGTGGGTGACAGGCCCACGCTCACCGCGCCCGACAGCCGCGCCTGCTGCGCTGCGAGGATGGCCTGATCGGCGTGGCGCAGCGTGAGCTGGGCCTCGTGAAAGAACGCGAGCCCCGCTTCGGTGGGCACGGCGCCCTTGCTGGTGCGTTGTAGCAGGCGCGTGGAGAGTTCGCTCTCCAGGCGGCTGATCTGCTGGCTCAACGCGGACTGCACCATGCCCAGGTCGAGCGCGGCCCGGCCCATCGAGCCGAGTTCGACGATGCGGACGAAGTAGCGGAGTTGGCGCAGTTCCATGGGAATCCGGGGCGAGGGTCCTCTTGTTGGAGAAGGCTGGATCGTAAACCAATGCAAGTCTTTTTCTCCCGGCCCTTGTCGGATCGGAGTGTGGAGATGGCTTCGGGTAATCTGCGCCTTTCTTCCGCTTGTTTTTGTTCATTGATACATTCAACAGGCCAAACCGGGTTGGGCTGCACGAGGGAGCAATCGATGTTCGTAGGGATTGATCTGGGCACGACGCACAGCCTCGTGGCCGTGTGGCAGGACGGCAAGGCGCGGCTGGTGCCCAATGCGCTGGGGGAGGTGCTGACGCCGTCGGTGGTCAGCGTGGACAAGGACGGCAGCTTTCTGGTGGGTGCGGCGGCGAGGGAGCGGCTGCAGAGCCATCCGCAGCTGAGCGCGGCGGTGTTCAAGCGCGACATGGGAACGGCGCGGGTCTTCAGGCTCGGCCAGCACGCGATGCGGGCAGAGGAGCTGTCGGCGCTGGTGCTGCGCTCGCTCAAGGCCGATGCGGAGGCGGATCTGGGCCAGCCCGTCACCGAGGTGGTGATCACCGTGCCCGCGTATTTCTCGGACGCGCAGCGCCAGGCCACGCGGGCTGCAGGCACGCTGGCGGGGTTCACCGGCGTCACTTTGCTCAACGAGCCGACGGCTGCGGCGCTCGCTTATGGGCTGCATCAGGAGGAAGGACGCTTTCTCGTTTTTGACCTTGGCGGCGGGACCTTTGACGTATCGGTGTTGGAGCTGTTTGAAGGCGTGATGGAAGTGCGCGCCACGGCGGGCGACAACCGCCTGGGCGGCGAGGATGTGGACGAGCTGATGGTGCGACGCTTCGTGCAGGACACGCAGATGCCCGACGAGCTCGCGCATCAGCCGCTGGTGCAGGCGCGTTTGATGCGTACGGTGGAGATCGCCAAATGCGCGCTGTCGACGCAGGAAGAAGCCGAGATGCGGCTCGACATGAGCGATGGGTCTTATGCGAAATGCTGGACCGCGCACGATCTCGATCAGGTGCTGGAGCCGTTGCTCGAGCGCATGCGCCAGCCGGTGGAGCGCGCGCTGGGCGACTCACGCATCCGGCCGCAGGAGCTGGACACCGTGGTGCTCGCCGGTGGCAGCACGCGCCTTGTGGCCGTGCGCCAACTGGTTACGCGCATGTTCGGGCGGTTTCCACAGGTGGGGCTGGACCCGGACCACATCGTGGCGCTGGGCGCGGCGGTGCAGGCGGCGCTGCGCGGGCGCGATGCGGCGCTGGCCGAGCGGGTGATGACGGACGTGTGCCCGTACACGCTCGGCGTGCATGTCTCCAAGGACTTCGGCGGCGGGCAGCGGCAGACCGGCTTCATGGCGCCGGTGCTCGAGCGCAACACCATCATTCCGGCGAGCCGCGTGGAGCGTTTCCATCCGGTATCGCCGGATCAGCGGCAGATCGACATCGAGGTCTATCAGGGCGAGGCCAGGCGCGTGCAGGACAACATCCGGTTGGGAGAGCTTCATCTGGAATTGCCCAGAAACGGCTGCGAGGGCGTCGTGGCCGATGTGCGCTTCACGCTCGATGCGAACGGCCTGCTGGAGGTCGAAGCGGTGCTGCTGCGCAATGAGCAGTCGCTTGGTCCTGCACAAAGTCTGGTGATCGAGTCGAACGCCGAGCGGCTGTCGCCCGACGAGCTGAAAAAGCGGCTTGAGAAGCTCAAGGCACTCAAGCTGCACCCGCGCGACCGCATGGAGGTGCGCGCGCTGCTCGCGCGTGCCGAGCGCCACTACACGCAGTTGCTCGGGCCATGGCGCGAGCTGCTCTCCAACACCATGCTCGCGTTTGAAATGGCGCTGGAAACCCAGGACGACCGCAAGATTGTGGCCCCTCGCAAGCAGTTGGAGGAACTGCTCTCGCGCATCGATGCCTAGCCGTTTCTTCATGACCGGGAGTGAGCGCCATGCGCGATGCGTTTGAACTTTTCGAACTGCCCGAGGATGCCGATGAACGCGCGGTGCGCCGCGCTTACGCTCGGCTACTTAAGGGCATCGATCAGGTGAAGGAGCCACAGGCCTTCATGGAGTTGAGGGCTGCATACGAGCGTGCACTGGCAATTGCGCGCGCAAATGCGGAAGAAGAGGATCAGGAGGATGAAGAAGGCGACGCTGATCAGGTTCAGCCATCGCAGGTATCTGAACCATCGCCCGAGAGTGCGCGATACGAAGATTCAGCGCAGGCGGAGCCAGAACCTGAACCTCGCGTATTCATGATGCAGTTTCCAGGCACCACTGCCGAGCGGCTTTTGAGCGAGGTGCAATGGAGCTTTCAGCCTTGGGAGGTGGATGTCGCGACCGATGAACTGAGGCGGCTTCTTGCACTTCCGGAGCTGGAGAACTTCGAAAACCGCGCAGCGTTTGAGCTGCAACTCGCGCGACAGATCGCGGGGAAGACTCTCGGGGCTCGTCGCAGCGCGCTACTGTTGGCTGCGGACAGCATGTTCGATTGGCGGCGCAAGGGCATCGGGGTAGAGCCGCTGGAGTCCGTTCTCGACACGCTGGAGTCACTTCGCCCATCGCAACGGAAGACCGCGATGGCGTTGCTTGGCGAGCCCGATCCCGGGGTCGCGAGGGAGCTTCAGCTCACACCGGAGCACCTGCGCCATTTCTATGTGCAATGGCAGAACTTGCTGGACTGGTGGCTGCCTGAGGAGCATATGCATCGCTGGACGGGAGCTTGGGGGCGTCTGCCTGCGCCTTTGCGTGCCGTGGAGAAGTTCCGACAGACGAAGATGGAGTTCGTGTGGTGGATCAGGACCTATGCCAAGCGTTTGCTCGTGATTGGCATAATTGCGATGGTCGGGATTTTTTTGTTTCAACAGATCGCAGAGCGGACCAGGGAAAAGCAGAGCGCGCAGACCCTTCAAGTCTGTGCACAGAAGTTGGCGATTCCTCGGGCTGCTGCTTGGCAGGATGTACCTGCAGAAAAGCTCTGGGAGACGGAGCAGTGCAGCTCCAATCCCGCCATTGCCACTGGGGCTGATATGCGCGGCATGGCGCAAGCGCAACGCATTGCCAATGCGTTATCGGGGAAAAGCGAGTCTCGCTGGGCTAGTTTGTCCGGCCTGGGGGAACGCTACCTGCAGTTGAATCTGCGCGATGGCCGTGCTTTCGGTTTTGTACGTCCTGAGTCGCCCGTGCTCTATTGTCCCGAACTGCGAAATTTCATGCTGCGCAGCCATTGGCTGCAAGTGGGTGACCTGCCTTCCGCAAAGGCCATCGTTCATGAACTGGCATGGTGCGAGGAGCAAACCGCATCCGGTGTTTCGCGCGGGAACAAGTACATGATGGCTAGCGACAAGTATCGAATAGCAGAGATCGAACGCAACGACTCCCCCAGTTTCTGGAAGCTGCTGCACCACGTGGACGCCTGGCCCGGTGCAGATCGACCTGTGATTTCGCTGCAATCCTTGGTGCACGAGGCAACCCCGAAGGACTTCGACTGGAGGCTGCCGCCGGAGCTCGGCACCATCGAATGTGCCCCGGGCGCATCTGCATCCACACCCTGCAGGCCGCCGGGGGATCGCACATCTAAGGTCGCCAAGGACCTCGACGCAGCGCTGCGTCGCCTTGAACAGCCCAAGCTCAAGGAGCTGAGAACCTACGAGCCGCAGTGATCACCAACGCGCCGCACAGCCTCAGAACCGGTACTGCATCCCCACCCCGAACCCGGTCGCGCGGCTCTTGTTGCCTGCGCCTTGGTAGCCGTCGTTCCAGTTGGTGATGTCGAATTCGGCGTACAGCTTGGTGCGGTACGAGAATTTGTATTCGTAGAGCGCGATCAGACGGCCGTAGCCGTCGTCAGCGTATTGCGAGCGCTCGCGGGTGACTTTGTAGTAGGCGAGGGTCCAGTCTGTCTTGTTGGTGGTGGACACCGTCGCGCCGAGCGAGTACACGCGCTGGACGGTGCTTTGGGAGCTGCCTTGATCGGCCTCGCTGTGCGCTGCAGAGGCGGCGAGGCGCACGGTGCCGGCCTTGTAGGAGGTGCCTACGTTCCATGCCTTGAGCGCGTGGCCTTCGGTGTCCTTGAAGGTCTGGTAGGCGCCTGAGACGACCATGTCACGGTCTTCGAAGCTGAACAGCAGGCCGCCGGAGGACAGCGCCTTGTGGTCGCCCGCCTGCTCGCCGAAGCTGTACATGGCGCTCAGGCGATAGTTGTTCGCGCGGCTGGTGTATTTGACGGAGTTGTCCAGCCAGTAGGCGTTGCCCGCGAGGCCGCTGTTGCCGTATTGGTTGGTCAGGCCCGGTTGGCTCAGCGCGCCGATGGTGACGTTGGGGTTGAAGTCGGGAAAACGCTTTTGCAGCGGGTCGATGGACGAGAGTGTGTCGGCCAGCAGCGAGCTTTGGCGGCCGAGGGTGAGGGTTTCGCTCTGGTTCTGCAGGCCAATCCAGCTCGCGCGGTCGAAATACTTGCCGCTGTGGCTCTGGGTGCCGGTATCAGCGTTGATGCCAGATTCGAGCTCCCAGACGGTGTTCACGCCGCCGCCCAGCGGGGTGATGCCGCGCACACCCCAGCGGCTGGCGTCGGAGATGCCGTTGCTCATGCTGGTGAGCGAGGTGCTGGTGGGCTGGTGGGTGTCCGAGAGGCCGGACGAACGGCGCACGCCGAGATCCATCACGCCGTAGACCGTGAAATCCTTGAGTTGTGCGGCGGCCGGCATCGCCAGCGTGGTGGCGGCGAGCGCGGCACAGAGCGCGCCGAGTTCTTTCTTCAACAAAACTGACTCCGTTGTCGGGGTGCGGGAGGGCCGCGCGGTGCGGGGCCTCCTCTGGCATTCATTCATTCATTCATTCATTCATTCAAACTTTGTGGGCGAGGACCTGCGATGGCAGGGCCGACGGGATCATGCGCGAAGTCCGGGCGCAGACCCAGCGGCGTTGCCGTTGCAGACACTTGCGGAGAAAGTTGGGAAATCGCGCGCAAGTGCTTGTCGGATAGGGAGAAGTTTACCCTTCGACTCGTGGATCGGGCATTTTTCTCCCGGGACTGTTGTTTTGCCCCTTGGTCGTTGCCACGATGTGAAATGGTCATGCAGCAGGGGTATGCGATGTGGTGGCGCGCGCGGGGGCGTGCAAAAAAATACAATTCAGGCAATGAGCAGCGCTTCCTCTTCCTCATCTTCATCTTCTTCTGCCAAGCACCGTATCGTCGTCGGCCTGTCGGGCGGCGTGGATTCGGCCGTCACCGCGTATCTGTTGAAAAAACAGGGGCACGAGGTGGTTGGCATCTTCATGAAGAACTGGGAGGATGACGACGACAGTGAATTCTGCTCGTCCAACGTCGACTTTGTGGACGCGGCGGCGGTGGCCGATGTGATCGGCATCGAGATCGAGCATGTGAATTTCGCCGCCGAGTACAAGGACCGCGTGTTCGCCGAGTTCCTGCGCGAATACCAGGCCGGGCGCACGCCCAATCCGGACGTGCTGTGCAATGCCGAGATCAAGTTCAAGGCGTTCCTCGACCACGCCATGCGGCTCGGTGCCGAAAAAATCGCCACCGGCCACTATGCGCGTGTGCGCCAGAACCCGGACACGCAGCTGTTTGAGCTGCTCAAGGGGCTGGACCCGTCCAAGGACCAGAGCTATTTTCTGCATCGCCTGAATCAGGCGCAGCTCTCCAAATCGATGTTTCCCGTGGGCGAGCTGCACAAGACCGAGGTGCGCAGCATCGCCGAGGAAATTGGCCTGCCTAACGCCAAGAAGAAGGATTCGACCGGCATCTGCTTTATCGGCGAGCGGCCGTTCCGCGATTTTCTGAACCGTTACATCAAGCACGAGCCGGGTCTCATCCTCGACGACCGGGGCCGCAAGCTCGGCAAGCATGTCGGGCTGTCGTTCTACACGCTGGGTCAGCGTCAGGGCCTGGGCATTGGCGGCGTGAAGGAAAAGGGCGCTGAGCGCGGCGCGGGCGATCACTCGCCATGGTTCGTCGCGCGCAAGGATCTGGAAAAGAACGCCTTGCGCGTGGTGCAGGGACATGACCACCCGTGGCTGCTCTCGCATGATCTGCAGGCCCAGGACGCGAGCTGGGTCGCCGGTCACCCGCCCGCCACTGGCGCCTGCGCGGCCAAGTCCCGCTACCGCCAGCAGGACGCCAACTGCAACGTGGTGCAGGCCGACGGCGAGACCTTCAGCCTGCACTTCCCGGCCGCACAATGGGCCGTGACACCGGGCCAATCGGCCGTGCTGTATGACGGGGATGTGTGTCTGGGTGGTGGGGTGATTTCGTCGATGGCCTGACCGGCCTCGTCTCCGGGTCGGTCCCCACTGCCCACGGCAGCGGATGACTGACATGAATTGCTTCGACATCTGTCCCCGGATCGATGTCTGGACTCATCTTGCCGGGCTGGCTTTGAGGTTTTCAGCTATCCAGTGCATCTTCCGTTTGAAAATTTCGGTAGTCAATTGAAAAGAATTCCGCAGGGTGGCCTCCCTATAGCGGGGCGTTGCATTTGCGCTTTCTCAGTGTTCCTTCCAATGGCTGCCCACTTGACGCTTCCCTAGACTCGTGCCCGCTCTGCGGAAAGCGGGTTTGCCCGCTCACGCACAGAAAAAAAGTTGCATGAAACTCATCGACGCCCGCAACCATGGGCCGTCGGTCAGTTCGTTCACGCAATCAACTCACAACAGCTGGTTTTTTTCAGACTAAAAAAGGGGCGTACAGATGATTTGGCAACAGGTCTACGATCCGTTAGGGAACATGGTGATCTCCACCTTGCTCGCAGCAATACCCGTGGTGGTGATGCTCGCGGCGCTGGGGTTCTTTCACATCAAGGCGCACATCGCCGCAGGCATGGGGCTGATCGCAGCCGTGCTGGTGGCGGTGTTTGCCTACGGCATGCCAGCCGAAATGGCAGGGCGCGCGGCGCTGTTCGGGGGCTTCACCGGGCTGCTGCCGATTGGCTGGATCGTGCTGAACATCATTTTTCTGCACCAGCTCACCGAGCAGAACGGCAGCTTCAAGGTGCTGCAGGATTCGCTCTCGGGCATCACCGAAGATCGCCGCATTCAGTTGCTGCTGATCGCGTTCTGTTTCGGCGCGTTCTTTGAAGGCGCTGCCGGTTTCGGCACTCCCGTGGCGGTGACGGCGGCGATCCTGATCGGCCTCGGTTTCTCGCCGCTGGCCGCTTCGGGCCTGTCGCTGATCGCCAATACCGCACCGGTCGCGTTCGGCGCGCTCGGCACGCCGGTGATCACGCTGGCCAAGGTGCACGGCTACGACCTGATGGAAGTGACAGCGATGATCGGCCGACAGTTGCCGTTCTTCTCGGTGCTGGTGCCGTTCTGGCTGATCTGGGCGTTCGCCGGTCGCAAGGGCATGATGGAAATCTGGCCAGCGATCCTGGTCGCTGGCTTGACGTTTGCGATTCCCCAGTTCCTCGTGTCGAACTTCATCGGCCCCGAGCTGGTGGACATCATTGCGGCCATCGTGTCGATGATTTGCCTGGTGGGCTTTCTGCGCGTGTGGCAGCCCAAGAAGATCTGGACCTCTGCGTCGCTGCGCGGCAAGGACGTGAGCGCTTCGGAAGTCAAGCCGCCGCAGCCCGTGGTCAAGCACAGCAAGCAGGCGCTGATCGCCGCGTGGATGCCTTGGGTGATTCTGTCGGTGTTTGTGTTCATCTGGGGCCTGCCTTCGGTGAAGACCTGGCTCAACGGCCTGTTCGCACCGTCGTTCCCGATGGCCGGTCTGCACAACATGATCGAGAAGGTGCCGCCCGTCGTCACCAAGCCGACCAAGGAAGGCGCGGTCTACGTGCTGAACCTGCTGTCGGCCACCGGCACCGCGATTCTGCTGTCCGCCGTGATCAGCGGTTTCCTGATGAAGTACAACCCGGTCGCCATCGTGCGCACCTTCTTCAAGACGATCTGGCTGGTGCGTTATTCGCTGCTGACCATCGTGCTGATGCTGGCGCTGGGCACTCTCACTCGCTACTCTGGCACCGACACGACGCTGGGCCTGGCATTCGCCAACACGGGCGTGCTGTATCCGTTCTTCGGCACCTTGATGGGTTGGCTGGGCGTGGCGCTCACGGGCTCCGATACCGCATCGAACGTGTTGTTCGGCGGCATGCAGAAGGTGGCTGCGGATCAGCTGGGGTTGTCGCCTAACCTGATGGGTGCGGCGAACAGCTCGGGTGGTGTGATGGGCAAGATGATCGACGCGCAGTCGATCGTGGTGGCTTCCACTGCTACGCGTTGGTTCAATCGCGAAGGGGACATTTTGCGTTATGTGTTCTTCCATTCGATTGCGCTGGCTTGTCTGGTGGGGTTGTATGTGACTATGCAGGCGTATGTCTGGCCGTTTACTTTGATGGTGGTGCATTGATGAGCTGATCATTCGCTGATCTGCGCTCTCGGGCTCTCTCTTCTTTTTGGAAGAGGGAGCCTTTGTTTTTTGGGCTTCTGCTGGGGTGTTGTTTACGGAGGCCGGGACTGCCCCCGGCGGGGCAATCACTTTTTGCTTGCGCGCAAAAAGTAATCAAAAACGCGCTTTTCAATACCTCCGGCGGAACTCGCGGCGTTCCTTCGTCACTCTGCTCGGACAACCGCCGGAAATCAGTTGGGAAAGAGGTGTGTACGGCACGTCGCTGCGCTCGTGCCGGGGGTGTTTTTGGAGTTGGGTGAAGGGGTGCATGCCCACTGCTCTTTTGAGCAAAGATGCTCGCGTTAGCCGCAAGCAAAATCAAATCTAACAACACCGGCGCACCCACATCTCGCGAAGTCGCGAGATGAGCGGCACGAGCGCAGCGATGTGCCGTACACACCTCTTATGAAACCTCTGACTCGCGGCGGTTGCCCGAACGGAGCGACGCAGTCGCGCAGTGAGTTCTGCTGCGGGTATTAAAAGCGCATTTTTGGTGACTTTTTGGGCGCGACCAAAAAGTTACTCGCCCGCCGGGGCGAGACCCGGCCTCCGTAAGCAACCCCCCAGCAGAAGCCAAAAAAGAAACCGAATACCAACCCCCACCCCAACCCTCCCCCGCAAGCGGGAGAGGAAGAGGAAGCCGACCACCTACGTAATCAAAAACGCCCGAAAGTCATTCACATTGGTGCGCGTCGGCCCGGTGACGAGCGATGCACCCAGTGCCTGAAAAAAGCCATGCCCATTGTTGTTGACGAGTTCTTCGGCGGGGTTCAGCCCCCGTTCCCAAGCACACTCCAACGTCTGCGGCGTGATGATCGCGCCCGCAATTTCCTCTGCGCCGTCCACGCCATCGGTATCGGCCATGAGAGCGTGGATGTGTTGGTTGCCGCGCAGGGTGAGCAGCGCCGAGAGCAGGCATTCGACGTTGCGGCCGCCTCGGCCTTTGCCGCGCAGGGTGACTGTGGTTTCGCCGCCGGAGAGCAGTACGCAAGGCCAGGCGAAGGGCTGTGCGTGTTGCGCGACTTGCAGGGCGATGCCTGCCAGCACCGTGCCTACGTCTCGGGCTTCGCCTTCCAACGAGTCGCCGAGGATGTGGGCGGCGTAGCCTGCGTCGCGGGCCACTTCGGCTGCGGCTTCGAGGGCCAATTGCGGGGTGGCGATCATGCGGGTTTCGCAGCGTGCCAGGCGCGGGTCGCCGGGTTTGATGGATTCGGCTGCGTCGGCTTGCTGCAGAAGTTTGAGAGCAGCTTCGGGCAGGGCGATGCTGTAGCGCTGGACGATGGCCAGAGCGTTGGCGCAGGTGCTGGGGTCGGCAACTGTCGGACCGGATGCGATGCCGGTGGGGTCGTCGCCGGGTACGTCGGAGAGCAGCAGGGTGATCACGCGCGCGGGGTGGCAGGCGGCGGCGAGGCGGCCGCCCTTGATGGCGGAGAGGTGGCGGCGCACGCAGTTCATTTCGCTGATGGTTGCGCCACTTTTGAGCAGGGACTGGTTGATGCTTTGTTTGTCTGCGAGCGAGATGCCTTTGAGTGGCAGGGGCAGCAGTGCCGAGCCGCCGCCGCTGATGAGGCAGAGCACGGTGTCTTTGGCGCTCAGGTCTTTGACGAGCGCGAGCATGCGCTCGGCGGCTTGCAGGCCTGCGGCGTCGGGAACGGGGTGGGCGGCTTCGACGATTTCGATGCGCTGGCACGGCGCGCCGTAGCCGTAGCGGGTGACGACGAGGCCTTCGAGCGGGCCCGGCCAGTGGGCTTCGACGGCCTCGGCCATGGCGGCGCTGGCTTTGCCTGCGCCGATCACGATGAGGCGGCCGCCCGGCGGTATTTCATGCGCGGAGGGCAGGTGTGGGGGCACGCACAGCGCCGGTTGCGCGCTGGCGACGGCCGCGTCGAACATGCGACGCAGCAGCGCGGTTTGCGGTGCGGTCGACGGGACTGTGCGTGCACCGGTCATAGCTTCTGGCCGATCTCGAAGTTGGCCATTTTTTCGAGCGCGCGCACCATGCCGGAGTGGTCCCAGGCCTTGCCGCCGTGCGACACGCAGGTGCTGAACAGCTGCTGCGCGATGGCGGTGTTGGGCAGCGAGACGCCGAGGCTGCGGGCGGTGGAGAGCGCGAGGTTCAGGTCCTTCTGGTGCAGCTCGATGCGAAAGCCCGGATCGAACGTGCGCTTGATCATGCGCTCGCCATGCACTTCAAGAATCTTGCTCGACGCGAAGCCGCCCATCAGCGCCTGGCGCACGCGCGCCGGATCGGCACCGGCGCGTGATGCGAACAGCAGGGCCTCGCCGACGGACTCGATGTTGAGCGCGACGATGATCTGGTTGGCCACCTTGGCGGTCTGGCCATCGCCGTTGCCGCCGACCAGCGTGATGTTCTTGCCCATGGCTTCGAAGAGCTGCTTCACGCGGCCAAACACCACCTCGTCACCGCCGACCATGATGGACAGCGTGGCGTTCTTCGCGCCCACCTCGCCGCCCGAGACCGGCGCGTCGAGATAGTCGCAGCCGAGGGCGTTGATGCGCTTGGCGAAGTCCTTGGTGGCAATGGGCGAGATCGAGCTCATGTCGACCACGGTCTTGCCCTTGGTGAGTCCGGCGGCGATGCCGTATTCGCTGAACAGTACGGTCTCCACATCGGGCGTGTCGGGCAGCATGGTGAAGATGATGTCGGCGCGCTCGGCCACGCCGCGCGCGTTGGTGCACTTGGTGGCACTGGATTCGGCGATGTGATCGGGGATCTTGCCGCGTGTGTAGACATAGAGCTGATGGCCCGCCTTGATGAGCTGCGCGGCCATGGGCGCGCCCATGATGCCGAGGCCGACGAATCCGATCTTGAGTTGGGTGGTGGTCATGTGGTGTGTCCTGGTCGTTGACTTTGTGTGACTGGCGTGTTGGCTTGTCCGTTCATTCGGCGAAGGCCTGCAGCCAGCCGAGGCCAGCTTCCGTCGTGGTTGCGGGCTTGTATTCGCAGCCCACCCAGCCGGTGTAGCCAATGCGGTCGAGCAGCGCGAACAGGTAGGCGTAGTTGATCTCGCCGGTGCCGGGCTCGTTGCGGCCGGGGTTGTCGGCGATCTGCACGTGGCGGATCAGCGGCAGGTATTTGATGAGCGTGTTCGCGAGCTCGCCCTGCATGCGCTGCGTGTGATAGATGTCGTACTGCAGGAACGCGTTGGGCGCGTCGAGCGCTTCGAGCAGTGCCACGGCCTGCGTGGGGCGGTTCAGATAAAAGCCCGGAATGTCGTGGGTGTTGACCGGCTCGATCAGCAGGTTCAATCCAGCGCCGCGCAACTGGTCTGCAGCAAAGCGGATGTTTTCCAGAAACGTGGCGCGCAGCGTGTCCAGTGCCACGCCATCGGGCGCCTTGCCCGCAAGGCAGTTGAGCTGCTTGACGCCGAGTGCGCCCGCGTAGTCGATGGCCTTGGCCACGCCCGCGCGGAAGTCGGCCACGCGCTCGGGTTGGCAGGCGATGCCGCGCTCGCCCGCATTCCAGTCGCCTGCGGGCAGGTTGTGCAGCACGAGCGTGAGACCGTTGTCGTCAAGGCGCTGGCGGATTTCCCTGGCTGTCCACTCGTATGGAAACATGAATTCGACGGCCGAGAAGCCGACCTGTGCGGCGCGTTCGAAGCGGTCGAGAAACGGCACTTCGGTGAACAGCATCGAGAGATTGGCGGCAAATTGGGGCATGACTTGCTCCTTGGTGTTGATGTGAAAAACGGGGCGCTGAATCAGTCGAGCAGTCAGTCGAGCAATCCGGCCTCTTCCAGGCCTTTGACGCCCTGCGGATGGCGGCAGTCGATGTCTTCGAACTCGATGATGTTGTCGATCTCGGTGCCCATCGCGATGTTGGTGACGCGTTCGAGAATCACCTCGACGACGACGGGAACGCGGTGCTTGCGGGCCAGCGTTTGCGCTTCGCGCAGCGTGCTCTTCAGTTGCGCCGGATCGGTCACGCGCAGCGCCTTGCAGCCGAGGCCGCGCACGACCTGTCCGTGGTCCACGCCATAGCCCTTGAGATCGGGGTCGCTGACGTTGTCGTTCTCGAACGCGAGCTGCACGCAGTAGTCCATGTCGAAGCCGCGCTGCGACTGGCGGATCAGGCCGAGGTAGCTGTTGTTGACCAGCACCTGTACATAGGGCAGGTTGAACTGCGCGCCGACGGCGAGTTCTTCCATGAGGAACTGGAAGTCGTAGTCGCCCGAGAGGCCGACGACGTTGCGGTTGGGATCGGCCGCGACGACGCCAAGCGCTGCGGGAATCGTCCAGCCGAGCGGGCCCGCCTGGCCGCAGTTGATCCACTGGCGCGGGCCGAAGACATGCAGGAACTGTGCGCCCGCGATCTGCGACAGGCCGATGGTGGAGACAAAGACCGTGTCCTTGTCGAACGCGTCGTTCATCTCGGCATAGACGCGCTGAGGCTTGATCGGCACGTTGTCATACGCCGTGCGCCGCTGCATCAGCACCTTGCGTTCGCCGCAGCGCGCGGCCCAGTCGCGGTAGTCGCGGGCCTCGCCGCGCTGCTTGCGTTCGCGCGCCACCTGCACGAAGAGTTCGAGCGCGGCGCGTGCATCGGAGACGATGCCGAGGTCCGGATTGAACACGCGGCCGATCTGCGTGGGCTCGATGTCCACGTGCACGAAGGTGCGGCCCTTGGTGTAGACATCGACCGAACCGGTGTGCCGGTTGGCCCAGCGGTTGCCGATGCCGAGCACAAAGTCGCTCGCGAGCATGGTGGCGTTGCCGTAGCGGTGGCTGGTCTGCAGGCCGCACATGCCGGCCATCAGCGGATGGTCGTCGGGGATCGTGCCCCAGCCCATGAGCGTGGGGATCACAGGCACGCCGGTGAGTTCGGCGAACTCGACGAGCAGCTCGCTCGCATCGGCGTTGATGATGCCGCCGCCCGCGACGATCAGCGGCTTGCTCGATGCGGCCAGCATGTCGAGCGCGCGTTCAATCTGCTTGCGTGTGGCGGCGGGCTTGTAGACCGCCAAAGGCTCGTAGGTGTCGATGTCGAATTCGATCTCGGCCATCTGCACGTCGAACGGCAGATCGACCAGCACCGGACCGGGACGGCCCGAGCGCATCAGATGAAAGGCTTGCTGCAGCACGCGCGGCACCTGGGCGGGCTCACGCACGGTGACGGCCCACTTGGTCACCGGCTTGGCGATGGACTCGATGTCCACAGCCTGGAAGTCTTCCTTGTAGAGCCGCGCACGTGGTGCCTGGCCGGTGATGCAGAGAATCGGAGTGCTGTCGGCGCTGGCCGAGTAGAGGCCGGTGATCATGTCGGTGCCCGCAGGGCCGCTGGTGCCGATGCACACGCCGATGTTGCCAGCCCGCGCACGGGTGTAGCCCTCGGCCATGTGCGATGCACCCTCGACATGACGCGCCAGCACGTGGGCGATCGACATGCGTTCACGCATCGCCGCATACAGCGGATTGATGGCCGCGCCGGGCACGCCGAATGCCTGCGTGATGCCTTCCTTCTCCATTACCAGCACTGCGGCCATTGCGGCCTTCATCTTTGCCATGGTGTCTCCTGCGGATTGAGTGAATGTGGATGGTGAAAAATCGCTGCGATGCATGTATGAAGGAATGAATCGCGGGTTGGATGGATGGTCTCGTTTTCACGCCGACAAGGGAATGCTGGTACGCTGCATGACGCTTATTCCGTGGTGGAATGGCCTGCGGTGACGCTGAGGGGACGGTTTTCCCGTCCAATCGAGACATGGACCGAATACAAGCGCTTCTTCTCTTCACGCGGGTCGTGGATCTGGGCTCGTTCAGCCGTGCGGCGGCCGAACTGGGCATTGGCCAGCCAGCTGCGACCAAGCAGATCGCGCGCATGGAAAAGGAACTCGGCGCGCGCCTGCTGCACCGCTCCACGCATGGCGTCACGCCCACCGAGGTGGGCACGCTCTACTACGACAAATGCAAGCTCATCGTTCACCACGACGAGGAGGCCCGCTCCGTCGCAGCGCTCATGCAGTCGCAGGTGCAGGGCGTGCTGCGCATCAGCACGTCCATCGCCTTTGGCCGCCGCGTGCTCGCGCCGATGGTGAGCAGCTTCATGCGCACGCATCCGCTGCTCAACGTGGACTTGAGCTTTGAAGACCGTTATGTGAATCTGGTGGAACAGGGTGTGGACGTGGCCATCCGCATGGGGCGCCTGGCCGATTCATCGCTCGGCGCAACCTACCTCGGCGTGAGCCCCTGGGTGGCCGTGGCGTCGCCCGACTACCTGCGCGAGCGCGGCACGCCCAAGGCGCCCGCTGATCTCACGCAACACGCCGCGCTGGTCTACAGCACCGTGCAGGGCGACGCGATCTGGCACTTCAGCGCCGCGCATGAACCCACGCAGGCCATTCCGGTGAACGGCCGCCTGCGCTCGAACAACCTCTCAGCACTTTTGGCCGCCGCGCGCGACGGCTTCGGCGTGGCCGTGCTGCCGCTCTACGTCGCCAACGATGGGCTGCGCACCGGCGAGCTGGTGGCGATCCTCGATGGCTGGAGTTTGCCGAGCCAGGAGATGCACGCGGTCTACCCCTCGCCGCGCCTCGTGCCTGCGAAGGTGCAGGAGTTGGTGGCGTGGCTCAAGGGGCAGTTCACGGGGGAGTGGTGGAACGCCGGGGCGCGTTGAATCCGGGCATGCGCGACAGGGCTTGAGCAGCCTACTTCTTGCCCAGAATCTCGCGCGCTTGATCTTCCGACAACGCCTCGGCGAACAGATAGCCTTGCCCGATCCAGCAGCCCGCCGTTTGCAGCACAAGGCTCTGTTCCTGAGACTCGATGCCCTCGGCAACGATGTCCAGCGACATGTCGGCAGCGAGCTGGCACATGGCCTTGACGATGGCGCGAATCGATTTGTCCTTGGGTGTACGCTGCACGAAATCGCGGTCGATCTTGATGCAGTCCACCGGGTAGTCGCGCAGGTCGGTGAAGGAAGAGTGGCCTGTGCCGAAGTCGTCGAGTGCGATGCGGATGCCGGCCTTTTTCAACAGGCGCAGCGCGCGGGCGACGTATTCCGAGCCACGTTCGCCGAGCACGTACTCGGTGATCTCGAGCTCGATGTAGCGGTGCGGGATCTGGTGTTGCGCAAGGCGTTTGAGAAAGCGCTCGGCAAAGTCGTCGCGCAGGAATTCGACCGGTGCAGCATTGATGGACACGGGCAGCAGGGTGAGACCTTGTGCGATCCAGCGCGCCATGTCGGCAAGCACCCTGGTCTGCATGGCGTCGCCGATGCGTGTGGCGAGCTCGTAGTCCTTGAAGGCCTCGAGCACTGTCGCGGGGCTTTGCAGGCCGTGGACCGGATCGTTCCAGCGCAGCAGCGCCTCGAAGCCGACGACCTCGCCCGTGTGCAGGTTCACCTTGGGCTGGTAATGCGGCACGATGAGACCGTCACGCACGATCAGATGCGCCTGCGCGATCTGCGATGCGGCGAACTCCGCCGCATCGTGCATGTCGCTGCTGAACATGCGCACGCCGCCACGGCCAGCGGCCTTGATGTCGTTGAGTGCGGTATCGGCACATTTGAGTAGGCCCGCTGCATCCTTGGCGTCGCGTGGGAACAGCGCACAGCCGATGCTCATGCCGCCGTTGATCACCTTGCTCGCATAGTGGATGGGCTCGTTGATCTGCACGCGCACCTGCTCGGCCACGCGCAGCAGCTCAGCCTCGTCGGTCACGTCGTTGACGAAAACGGCGAACTCGTCGCCGCCCAGGCGTGCGAGCAGCGCCTTGGGAGGCAGATGCGCGGTCAGGCGTTTGGCGAGCACGCGCAGCAGGTGGTCTCCAGCGGTGTGGCCGAGGGTGTCATTGACTTGCTTGAAGTGATCCAGATCGAGGAGCAGCAGGCCGAACTGGAGGTTTTCTTCGCGGCAATAGCGAATCAGTTGCCGTGCCTTGTGCTTGAATGCGCGGCGGTTGGGCAGGCCAGTGAGGTCATCGGTGTCGCTGGCGATACGCAGGCGGCGCTCGGCCTCCTTTTGCAGAGTGACATCGCGTGACACGCAGAGAATGCCCGAGGTGCTGCCATCGGCCGCTTGCATGGGCGTGAGGATGTTGTCCCAGTGCTGCGCCTTCTGGCCGGGAATCACGCTCATGCCTGTAAAGCGCGCATTCTTGCCAGTGCGCGCCACGCGCAGCGCACGTTTGCCGCGCACGCGGATTTCGCCGGGCAACAGGTTCAGCCATTCCATGCCGAATCCGGAGTCGGCCGCCACGCCCAGCGCTTCGCAGCCGGATTTGTTCATGTGAGTGAGCGCTCCGTCGGGGCGGATGATCTTGATGCAGTCCACGCTCACATCCAGCATCTTGTTGCGCATGCGCACGTTTTCGCTGAGGAGCTGGCGCGTGACCATGTGGTCGTGCACGTCACTGCAGGTGATGAGCGATACACCGTTGTCGTCCGCCCCGGGGTTGGACGACTGGATATGGCACCAGCGGTACATGTCGCTGTGGTGCTGCAGGCGGTAGTCTTGCGCGAAGCCGTCATCATTCTTGAGAAACTGTTGCCACAGCAGCCGGGCTTGGTGCTGGTCCTCAGGGTGCAGGCAGTTCATCCAGTCATTGTGGGCACGCAGCTGTCGCTCTCCATGGCCGGTGAATTGCTGCCAAGCGAGATTGAAATGGCTCTCGCCAGTCGAATGAACGTGAATCCATACGGGTTGAGGCAGGAGGTTCAGCGCCTGAACCATACCTGCAATGAGACTGCGCCCAGTGCTTTCGATGCCAAGGTCCCCGTCCTGCGACTGGGTCGGATTCATGGGCTCAGGAGCAATGAAGAACCCCGTGGGTCCGACTCCTGGTTTGTTGATCAGCCTGCTCATTGCAATCTCCAAAGCTGCAGTAGGCGTCATAAGCAATCGCGCTGCTGCAATGTCACGTTCCCACAGGATACAAAGCTTGCTATACGCTTGTCCAATAGAGGAATTGACGCTTCAGAGTCGCGGCATTGGGCGTTCCAAGCCGAGAATGAAAGTTCACATTTCCAAAAAGCAAAAGCCCGTGAATACGGAGGTCACGGGCTTTTGCTTTGTTGGTCTTGCCTGGCTGGCGCAGCGCGCCTCAGCAGCAGAGTGACTTAGAATGGTCATGCGCACCAAAATATGTTGATACTGAAAATTTATTATATATTTCAACATCATGCATATATGGAAAGGAAAAATTTGTTGATGAACAGGGCAAAAACACAGAAAATTGCCTTAAAAGTAGCCAAAACCACAAAAATGTTGATAGCGTTTCAGGAGCTAGCTTCTCGCGCCGACTTGCGACTCGTCTATCCAAAAGCACATGTACAAGACCCGGGATTTGGCGCGCGCCGATGTCATTGACTACATCGAGGCGTTCTACAACCGAAGCTCCAGGAGACCTAAACATGAACTCACCATCAACACATAGCGCTTCTCATCAATCATAGAACTCAATGACGTTGAGCTGGCGATGTCCTCTGAGCTAGGCATGTCGCGAGGAATTTTGTAGCACGCACAGTTGTACGGTTCCAGGTAGTCAAGCTCAGTTTCTCCATTGCCCGTATGGCCGCTTCATCCTTCTTCTCCAGCAGCAATTCTGCTATTGCATTTTCAAGGGTCTTGCTGTGGGCTAGCACCAACCGCATTAGCTCAGTCAGTGACTGTCAATACTTGATGCGAAGAGGGTCGAGGCTATCCACTTGCAGCGGTGCCGCCGAGCTAGATGACGATGCTTGGCTTGCCATGTAAGCAGGCGGAGTTCTGCCTACCTCGCCTTTACTACGTGCTCTCTGACGCTGCGTTGCACGAGATGTAAAGGTGAGTGGGTTAACGGTCGGAACAGGCGCTACGGTATCTAGCCAAGACTCGCGACCGAGAGCGCGCACCACACTTAAGAGTGTTTTGACTGTAGTGCCTCCGCCGCTTTCAAGATTACGCAGCGCACGCACGCTCACCCCAGCACGAGCAGCAAGCGTCTTCTGTTCAATGTTCTTGTTCAGACGCAGCAACTTGAGCTTTTCGCCCAAGCCAATTTCCATCTCGGCTACGGTTTTATTGGTCGTCATGCGGTTCCTCACAATTGCCCTAAGTCTGCCTTTTAACTTGAAAATACGTGTTAAACGACCCTTTAAGGCATTTTATGACGAATAGCCATTTAGGGAGATTACTGGCACACGAATCGTCCGAGCTGAGTTCAACTTGCCGCTTTGAGGTGAAGAAGTCGTACTTCTTACCTCATCATTTGCTAGCTGACTCGCAACGGCGTTGACGGAGAAGCCGGTCTTAATCTTCTCAATCTTCTCACTTTGATAAGAATTTGATGAGATTGATAAGATTAGTTAGACACAGGTGCTTCAAGGAACTAGAACGCGAGAACATCTTGCAGGAGCTGCAGCATGGAGTGAAACGGTGCGGCTTCCCCAACCTGTTGCTTTCTGGGGCTGGACAAGGTCGCAAGCGCATTCCCTGCGGCCAAAAGCTTCATCTCGCGCTGCTACAGACCTGCATGTCGAGCCAACTCCTCGGCGCAGTTGAAGGGGGTAACCGCGCGCTCGACCTGGATGCGTTCCGCGCTTTCTCTGCGTAGGCCGCTGACCATTCGTAGCCCGAGTCAAACGGCGGGCTCCTGCCCAGCGTCTTCAAGCATGCAGTCGACGTTGCAGTGCATGACGTTCATCGGCCGTACTTCAACGCCGTGGCGGATTGCGTCCTGCACGAGCTGGCTTGGGGAATAGACTCCTAGGGGGAAACGATTCAGCATCGCCGCCAGGAAGGCTGCGGGCCCATGATGCTTCAACCAGCATGAGGCGTAGACCAGCAGCGCAAAGCTCGCGGCTGGCTTACCGGAAAACCGTAGCTCGAGAACCCCTTTATCTGTTCGGAGATGGCGTCTGCAAAGTTCCGTTCTACCTACTCATTCGACCCAAGTTGAACCACTACGACGTAACTTAAGAAGTCGTCGCATCAGTTTGAACTCGTACTCTTGCAGTCCTTTTCCTTCCCAGCACATCAACACAAACTCTCTTTTTAAATGGCTCCAAAAATGGAGACCTGTGCAAGAGACTTCGTCGTCTAGAACAACCCATTGACTCTCCGCTTCAGGATGCCGGGAAAGCCACTGCGAGACTTCTGCAATCCTGTGCGCACTCCGAGAAATCTGCGGGGTGCACCAGTCGTCATGCAGGTTGCTAGCAACAAAACCCAGCCCTCCGAGCTGCAAGATTTGGACCAACATGTCACGGTCGAAGAACCATCGCCAACTAGTCGATAGGACATATATTGGCGAAAACTCCTCATGCAGCAGATGAAGATGTCGCTTGGCGGCTAGGTCAAACAGGCACCCCCACAAAGCAGGTCTAGTTTCGATTGGCTCCCCGCTCCGAACGGATTCCGCATACGCTTCAAGTACGTCATACCCACCATATGGGCTGTTTAGGCAAATGACATCATCAAAATCCAAAAAAACTAGGGGTCGAGTCATCCGGTAGTCCATGAGAAAAATTTGAGTAAATCCAGACCGAAATTACGAGTGCCTGGGAAGTCAAGAATGCTCATGCCGAGGGTGAATCCAACAATGACACCGTTGCAATGCCCCTGTTCAACATATTTCGAATAGCTTGGTCCAGCTGCCTCGGTCTTCTTCGTTGACTGGAGCCAGCGTGTACGCATCTTTAAAACGACCAGGCTCACCAGCAAATTGAAGATAGGCAACATGGACCTCGTGTCCAGGTCGTGTCCAAACTTCGGCAACTTCGCGAGAGCGCCAGGATGAGTTTTCGTGCGTTCGAGCGAGACAGTCGACCGATAGAATTTTTGTGACTGAGGGAAGGATGCTCAACTTCCAGAATGAGCCCGCGTCTGACGCGAGATGAGTTATTTCGGCTGGACCTGTGCCTAAATCCTGCAACAGCGTCACAGTGAACATGGGCCGCTTGCCCTGCTTGATGACTGAAGTCCAGTGCCCCCCTCCACTTGGCACAGGAAAAAATTTATCAAGAAGTCGGTTGTGAGTGCGGTACTCCGGAGGGCAAAGAAACATCGGTTGCGGTCAGTAATTGGCCGGCAATTGTGACATATAAGGAGTAGTCCTAAAACGAGTATACATGTATGGAGTCGACACGTAGGACCACGTGTTTGACACTTAAGCATGCCCATTCCCAAGTTGCCAAAGCCAGCGCAAGCTGTGCCCCTGAAAGTTGTACTGGCCTACCAGATGAAGAAGTACAGAGCAAAGTTGGGGTGTTCGCAGGAAGAGTTGAGCTATCTTGCTGGGATACATCGTGCGGCTGTAGGACATATCGAAAACGGCAGACGCAACGTCACTCTAGAAACGCTTGAGGCCTTGGCTGGAGCTCTTCAGGTAGCTCCCAACAAGCTACTTGAACTTCCTGCAGAACTCAAACAGCAGCAAAAATCTGAATAGCGGACGATGTTTTTTGTGGTTGCGTCGACTTGCGTAAAGAAGCGAGCGACTGGTATTTTTTGCCGCAGTTCGTCAATTGGCGCATGGCGTTGTTGCATAAATCGGCCATAGGTCGAGACGTCCCCAATCCCAAATGGATTTACGCAGCAGCGACCATCTGGGGCATGTCCAGCACGGTAAATTGATTGAGGATAGATGCTCAGATATTGAGCTTGGCCACCTGCTGCTCAAACGTCCTAGCCATCACTTTCTCGCCTAGGCGCTTGAAGCAATTCATCTTGGTCTCCACCAGGAATTTCGGTGGTATCCGCTCCAGCGTTTCCAGATAGCCCGCCCAACTGCCTGCACGCCTTGAACGCTGCATTGCGCTGCGCAAATGCCAGGCCTTTGCGCAGCTTTGCTCCTTTGCGCGGTGGGATGATTGGAATAGCTCCCCTCGGGTAGCAGTCCTCATGTACATCCTTGGTGCCATATGCCCCATCACCTGTAAAGCTAGCTAGCTGTTCATGCCTGAGGATTTGGCCCAGTAAGGCTGCTGGCATGGGTGAGTCGCCCACTTCATGGGTGGTCACTGCAATGGCCCGTATCAGCAGCGTCTCGGCATCGATACCCAGATGCACCTTGCGCCACTGGCGGCGGCACTCTGCGCCGTGCTTCTCGGTCTTCTACTCACCTTCGCCCAAGAATTTGATGCCCGTGAAGTCAGCAAGCATATGCACGCCCTTAGTACTTGCCTTGTAGTGCACCTGCACGTCCAAGCTCTTTTGCCTACGGCACACTGTGCTGTAGTCGGGAGCGGTCCACAGCAAGCCCGCCATACCAAATAGCGACTGCACCAAGCCTAGTGTCTGACGCAAGGGCTGGCCAAACAAGCACTTAATGGTCAGGCAAAACTGGATGGCTGCATCTGAGAACTTCTGGCAACGACCACGCTTGCCCGTAGGCAGGGCTAGCCACTGCATGTCCCTATCGAGCCAGATGCTCAGTTCCTCTCGCGCCTTCAACGCTGCGTTGTACGCCTTCCAGTTTGTAGTGCGGTATTTGCGCCGCCCCCAGCTCGTCTCACTCATCCCCCGAGCCTACGCTAACCGAGGAAAGCGTTTGCGCAACAAGGCCGAGGGCCGAGGGTAACGTCGGTCCACAGACGGTATCCTCAACTACATCGAGATGTTCTACAAACCCAAGTGGCGCCACTGCGTTGCCGGAGAAATTTCTCCGATAGAGGTCAATAGACGTTATTCCCAACGGCTCAAAAGTGTCTAGGGAATCCTGAGCGATTCAATATTCAAGTGTCCATTCCTAATAGATTCAACAAGTTGGATATACCTCACGCAATTGCGGAGGCATAGCTACCGTTGGGTTTTGGGTGTTTCGGCTTCAGGCCGCTTTGGTTAACTGCGTGGCGTTACTGTTAAGCTTGCCAAAATAGATAATTGAAACCATTTGCAAATGCTTCCGTTCGCCCCCGGCTCCCGCGCTGTCATCCGTGATGAGGAGTGGCTCATTCGACGCATCGACCCCTCCGCCGACGGTGGCTGGCTCCTCACCTGCGATGGTATTTCTGACCTTGTTCGGGGGCAGCCCGCACTCTTTCTGACTGCTCTGGAAGACACCATCGAGGTGCTCGACCCCGCCAAAACCGAGCTGGTGCCAGACACTAGCCCCACATACAACGCCACCGTGCTGTACCTAGAGAGCCTGCGGCGGCGCAGCGTGGTCAACGACGACAAGATTCACCTAGGCCATCGCGGCGTGATGAATCTGGTGCCTTACCAGTTGGACCCCGCCCTGCAAGCGCTGAAACAACCGCGCTCCCGCATATTGATTGCCGACTCAGTGGGCTTGGGCAAAACGCTAGAGGCAGGCATTCTCGCCACCGAGCTGATTCAGCGTGGCCGTGGCAAGCGCATTCTGGTGGTCACCCAAAAAGCCATGCTAACCCAGTTCCAAAAGGAGTGGTGGAGCCGCTTTTCCATTCCGCTGGTACGGCTTGATTCTGTCGGCCTGGCTCGGGTCCGTAACCGCATTCCGGCTAACCACAATCCGTTCAATTACTTCGACCGCAGCATCATCTCTATCGACACGCTCAAGAGCAATCTGGAGTACCGCAACTACCTCGAAAACGCCTGGTGGGACATCATCGTCATTGACGAGTGCCACAACGTCGCAGCTCGCGCGGGCGAGTCTGCGCTGTCGCGCCGCGCACGGCTGGCGCGGCTACTGTCCAACCGGTCCGACACGCTCATGTTGCTGTCTGCGACGCCACACGATGGCTCGGCGCGCAGTTTTGCCTCACTGATGAGCCTCCTCGACCCCACCGCCATTGCCGACCCCGACGACTACACCCCCGAAGACTTCCGCAGCAAGGGCCTGGTCATCAGGCGATTCAAGAAAGACATCAAAGACCAAGTGCAGGCTGACTTTCAAGAGCGCCAGACCGTATGCCTGCGCCAACCGGCTAGCGCGCCGGAAGAGGCAGCCTACCGCGCTTTGCTCGACGTGGCCTTCACTCAGGGTGGCCAGCACAAGGCCGGGCGCCAGCAGGAGCTGCAGCGCATCGGTCTGCAGAAGGGCCTATTTTCGAGCCCGGCTGCGGCGCTGGAGTCCACCGTCAAGCGCATGGAGCTGCTGTCCAGCAAATCCAGCCCCACGCACGAGGAACATACCGAAGTGCGCGGTCTGGAGGAACTGGCCCACAGCCTGCGGGCGTTGACCTCTGACGCCTCTGCACAAGGCTTCAGCAAATACCAACGCCTGCTCGCCCACCTTCGCTCGCCCGACTTTGCCTGGAAGACCGGCGAAGCCTCTGACCGCTTGGTCATTTTCTCTGAGCGCATTGAAACACTGCGCTGGCTGCAAGCACAGCTCGCCGCCGACCTGAAGATGAAGCCCAACCAACTGGCCGTGCTGCATGGCCAGATGGCAGATACCGAGCAGCAAGACCTGGTGGACCGCTTTGGCCGGCTGGACGACCCCATCCGCGTGCTGTTGTGCTCTGATGTGGCCAGTGAAGGGCTGAACCTGCACTACTTCTGCCACCGTCTGGTGCATTTCGATTTGCCTTGGTCGCTCATGGTCTTCCAGCAGCGCAACGGCCGGGTGGACCGCTACGGTCAAAAGCACCAGCCGCAAATCGTGTACCTGTTCACCGAGGCCACCACCGACAAAATCAAGGGCGACCTGCGTATTCTGGAGATTCTGGCAGCGAAGGACGAGCAGGCAGCCCTGAACCTGGGCGACCCATCTGCCTTCTTGAACGTCTTTGACCCTGACAAAGAAGTCGAAAAAGTCGCAAATTTCATGGTCGAGGGTATGAGTCCAGAGCAGGTCGAGACTAAGTTGGACAAAGCTGCGACGGATGAGGACGACAACGAAGGCGACTACCTGCTCAGCCTTTTCGGCGGAGACGAAGTACCGGTAACCGTTAGCAGCACCAGTCAGATTGACGAGGCCACGTCCCTGTTCGACAGCGACTATCACTACACCAAGACCGCGCTCACCCAGCTCAACCAGGGCCACCAGTCCAACCACCTGTGCCAGTGGACGCCCCACGACGCCGAGCAAATCATTGCCCTGACTGCGCCGCGCGACCTGCAAGAACGCCTCAAGCAGCTCCCGCGTGAAGTGCAGGCCGTCAACGACCTCTACTCCCTGTGCGCCAATCCCCAGCGCATGGCCGAAGCCATCGAAACCGCTCGCCAGGCCCGCTCTGAAGACGACACCTGGCCCCAGCTGCATTACCTGTGGCCGCAACACCCCATCATGGATTGGCTGGGCGACCGCGTGCTCACTCACTTTGGCCGCCACCGCGCGCCGCTGCTGCAAAGCGGCAAGTTGCAGCCGCACGAGCAAGCCTTCATCCTCATGAGCATGGTGCCCAACCGCAAAGGCCAACCCCTGCTGGTCGAGTGGCAAGTGGCGCACCGCATTGGCAACGGCCCCTTCGTGCTTGAATCGTTCGACACCTTTGCCGCCCGTGCTGGCCTGCGCGCAGGCGGGCTACCGAACCGGGGCCACAGCGAAGCGCTAGCGGGCACCTGCGCCGTCATGCAGCAAGCTTTGCCCTTAGCGGTAGAAAAAATGCATGCCCACATGCAAGGCAAGCAGGCCACGTTCGCCTGCCAGCTAGATGAACGCCTGAAAGGCACATTGGCAGAGCTGCAGCGCCTACAAGGCCGCCAGGTTGAGCAGCTCACCCTGGAACTGGAAAAGCAGTTGGAGACTGTCAAACGCGGCCGCTTCGAGCAGCGCAGCCAACAAATCAACCGCGTTTTTGACGACTATCGCCAATGGGTGCAAGACACCCTCTCCACTGAACCCCAGCCTTGGATTCAGGTGCTCGCCGGTGTTTGTCACCCTCAAATAGCTGGAGCGTGAGAATGCCCGCAATCGAAAATGTTCAAACCTTCGCTGGTATCACCAACGAAAACGAGTTCTATAGCCACCCCTACCTGGCTGAAGTGTTCAAAGGCGACATCAAAGACCGCCTGACCGCTTGGGAGGCCGAAGAAGCCCAGCACGCCAGTGATGATGCTGGCGATACCAACCGCACGCCTAATAAACGCCTGCAAGCTTGGGCCCAGCGCTGGTTTGCCCTGCGAGGTCAGGTGCAGCGCGGCAAAGACGAGCACGAGCGCTGGCACGCCTTCATGCAGATGCAGTCCGGCCTGCTGCAAGCGCTGGGCTATGCGCCACCACCGCGCACCCTCACGCTGCACGAACTGGCCAGCGGCCTGCCCCTGCCCCTGTGGCAGCTGCAAGGCCAGCGCCTTGCCATCATCCCCGCCTACCAGCCCAGCCGCGAAGACGACGACCTGCTCGACCACCAGCTCACCGCCTTTCACTACGGCACCGAGCCTTTGCCGACCCATATCAAGGGCGAGACCTGGGCCGAGTTGCTGTCAGACGCCGTATTTGGTGCCGACCAGCCCCCTCGCTACGTACTGCTGCTGGGCCTGGACGAATGGCTGCTGCTCGACCGTTACAAATGGCCCAACAACCGTGCCCTGCGCTTCAACT
Source organism: Diaphorobacter sp. HDW4A (assembly GCF_011305995.1). Lineage (GTDB taxonomy): Bacteria > Pseudomonadota > Gammaproteobacteria > Burkholderiales > Burkholderiaceae_C > Diaphorobacter_A. The sequence continues at coordinate 5,534,216 of NZ_CP049910.1, forward strand.
GGGCCGACATCCTTGACCGCAAAGACGCCGACACCCTCAAAGCCTGCGCCGCGCTCTTGCACCAAGACAGCTTGGCTCCGGGGGAGGGCAGCAGCCTGCTGGAGAGCCTGGACGAAAACGCCCACAAACACGCCTTTGGGGTCAGCGAAGATTTGAAATACGCCCTGCGCGAAGCCATTGAACTGCTGGGCAACGAAGCTGCCCGCCAGCTCGACGAACAAGCCAGCGGCAGCAAGAAAAGCGTTTACTCCGGCCAATACAAGCTCGACGCCAGCGTGCTCAGCCTGGAATGCCTGCGCATGGTGTACCGCTTGCTGTTCATGTTCTATATCGAGGCCCGACCCGAGCTTGGCTACGTGCCCATCAACAAAAGCGAGGTCTACCTCAAGGGCTACAGCCTCGAAAGCCTGCGCGACCTTGAATGCCAGCCATTGCCCACCCAGCAGGCGCGGGAGGGCAAATACTTCGACCTCACCCTGCGCCGCCTGTTCAAACTCGTGGCCCATGGTTGCGGCATGGGCGGCGAGCAAGCCAGCTTGCGCAACGCTGACCAGGTGGCCCTGCAGGGCGCCAAAGACACCTTCGCCCTGGCCCCGCTCGACAGCCGCCTGTTTGACGACACTTCCATGCCCTTGCTGGGCAAGGTGCAGTTCCCCAATGCCGTGTGGCAGCGCGTCATCAAGCTGCTCTCGCTCAGCAAAGGGCAAGGCCGGGGCAAACGCTCGGGCCGCGTCAGCTACCAGCTGCTGTCCATCAACCAGCTGGGCGCCGTGTACGAGGCCCTGCTCAGTTACCGGGGCTTTTTTGCCGACGAAGACCTGTACGAGGTCAAACCCGCACCTAAAAAACTGCTCGTGTCAAGCCATTTGTGCAAATCGCACGAGGTCTAAAACTCTATATGGGACGCAAAGTTAGCTCTGTTTAGGGCCGCTTGAAGCGACTCGGGCATCGTGGGCTAGGTGCCACATAAGAGCGACAGGAGAGAAAGCCGGAGCGCGTTGCATCGGGCACGTTTTCCAACAGCAGACCGACTTGCGTTTCCATAATAGCCCAACTGACCGACTCCCAGAACGATGAAAGCGCAGCCCGTAGGCTGCGCTTTCATCGTGAGTGACTGGTGAGTGTGTCTGCATCGTCAGCCCGATTGAGGCGGTGCGGCCTTGCCCCTACCTCCCTTCCTGAATCCCCGATCCGCTGCCATGAACGCCTCCAGCATGTGCGGAATCAACGTCGTCGCATCGACCGCTTCGCCGTATGCCTGCGCGTGCAACGCGGCGTAGCGGTCGAGGTCGGCTTTCAGGCTGGCCGGGCAAGCGAAGGTCAGCTTCACATTCTCGGTCTTGGGCAGCGGGCCGAGCCGCAGTTTCTTGGTCGTGCTCATTGCATCGCTCCCCGCTGGAAGAACATCGGCTGGTACGGACGCAACACCAGATCGCGGTTGACGATGATGCGAACCGGTAGGCCCGGCCGTTCGGTCAGCGTCGGCTGGATGTTCATGTTGCGCCGGGTCATCTCCTGTCCGACCTGATTGATGCTGTCCTGTGCGCTATCGCGCCCGGCGATCACGATGCGGTTGCCGTTCTGCCGGTTCTCCGGTGCGGCCAGCTCGGCGCCCACGCCCAGCAGCGTCGTCAGCGCCGCGCCGGCAAAGACGCGATCCCAATGCCAATCGACGCCATCCTCCAGGCCGGAATAGCCGGCCGGGTCGGTGCCCGCGAGGTTGTCGAGCTTCAGCGAAGACGTGTCCGGCAGGATGACGCGGTTCCACACCACCTGCACGCGGCTCTGCCCATAGCTCACCTGGCTGTTGTACTTGCCCAGGATGCGCGACCCTTGGGGGATCAGCAGGAACTTGCCCGTGGCCGTGTCGTAGACCGGCTCCGTCACCGTGGCGATCACGTCGCCCGGTAAGTCCGACTTGATGCCCGTCACCAACGCCCCGGCGATCACCGTTCCCGCCATGACCTGATACGGCGAGGACGGCATTTGCAGATTGCCGGAATTGCGGGTTTCCGTAGAGCCGCCTTTCAGGAACGCCTCTTTCTGGTCTTGCCGGTTCTGCATGGCGATGGGATCGGATGGCTGGGCCGCCGTCGAGGCCGGCCCAGCGGCCAGCGGGTCGAAGCCCGCCAAGGCACTGCCGGGCGCAGCCGCAGCGGCTTGCGCCGTGACCGGCGCGGTGGCCTTGCCTTGGTTGCCCGAGCGGAAGAACACCGACGAACCCGCCGCCGCATCAGCCTCCTTGCGCCGCGCATCCTCCGGGTCGTGGCCCGGTGGCGCATACGTCGGCGTCGCCGGCTGCTGCGACTTCACGATGGCCGGGCCGAGATCGCCCGGCAGCGGTGGCCCCAACTCGGGCACCTTCGGCGGCAGCTTCGAGTAGTCGGCCGGCAGGCCGTCCAACCCTTCGGACTTCGAGACACGATCCACGTTGTAAAGCTCGGTCTGCTCGCCCGCGCCGCGCCGGTGCGGCTGCAATGACCAGATCGTGGCCCCGAGCACGGCGACCGACAGGCCGCCCGTGAGCATGGCCAAGGTGCGCCGGTTCAGGCGCGTGACCGGGCGCGGTTGGGCGCGCAGCGCCACTGCCTCGGGTGCGACCTTGCCCGCCTGCGGTGCAAGATCAGGAGAATCGTCCTGGCTCATGGTCAGTTCCTCCGCGTGCCACCGGAAACGCCATCAGTGCGCTCGATCCGCACCACATCACCCTTGTCTCCGCCCAGGCGCAGCTCGGCGGCGCCGAACAGGCGATCCACGATGTAGTACGGGGAGCGGAAGCGGTAGTTCACCAGTTGCCCATCGCCCTGCGCGCCGATCACGAACAGCGGCGGCAACTCGCCTTGGGCAATGCCCGGCGGGAACTGGATATAGACCTTCTCGCCGTCATCGAAGGCGCGCAGCGGCTTCCACGGCGGATTGCTCCCGCTGACCGCGTAGCGGAATCGGATCTTCTCCAACGACAGGCCGCTATCGACCGGCGCGGCGGCGCTGGCCGCCTGCGCCTGGCGCTGCAAGGCCAGCATCTTGTCCTTGGGATATTCCCAGGACACCGACGCCATCCACGTCTTCTCGGTCGAGGTCAGTTCCAGCAGATAGGTACGCCTGCTGGTGGTGATGACCAGATTGGTCTTGAGGCCCGAGCGGATGGGCTTGACCATGACATTCACGCGCAGCGCATCACCGCTGCTGCTCGATGTGTCGCCCACGATCCAGCGCACCGTATCGCCCGCCGCCACCGTCACCAGCTCCTCGCCCGGCTGGAGCGCGATCACCGTCACGCGACCCACAGCCGCATAGACCTGATACAGCGCGCCGTCCGTGAAGGGCCAGACTTGAATCGCATTGACGTAGCCCTCGCGCGTAGGCGCAATGCGCGCCTCGGCGTTGGCGCGGGACACGCGCACGGTTTCATCGGCGGGTTCCGGCGTGGGCTTGGCATCCGGCACAGGTTTCATCTGCGCCGGCATCGGCAGCACTTGCGGAACGGCCACCACTTCCACAGGCGCAGGCGGCTCCGGCAGCGGCTGGGCCTGCACCGGCTCATCGAGCGAGATGGACGGCGGTGGCTTGCCTTGCGTGGCGCAGCCAGAGAACAGCACGGTCGAAGCCAGAAGCATCACCGGCAAGGCGGATTTACGGAAAAGATCATTCATGGTTTTGCTCCTTCGTTCGCTTCCAGTTCGCGGCTCCAAGACAGCCCGTTGACGTAGATGCCCAAGGGGTTCTTGCGCAGACGCTGCTCGGTGCGCGGGGTTTGCAGCACCGTGGAAATCACCGCGTTCCAGCGTTCGGTGCGATCCAGCGCGCCGTTGACAAAGCGCGTCTCCGTCCAGCGCACGTTGAAAGACGTGTCGCTGGCGCGGGTCACGCTGGTGATCTGCACCGTCACCGACTCCTTGCCGATGCGCGCGAACGGGTCATTGGTGCGGGCGTATTCGTTGAGCGCGATGGCGCCCTTGTCCGTGGTGTAGTCGTAGGCGTCGAGCCAGTTCTGCCGCACCACGATGGGGTCGATGGACAGCGAGCGCACCAGGCCCATGAAGCGGCCCAGGTGGTAGGCGATCTGCGCATCGCTGGGCCGGTACGGCGCGGCGGCCTCGCCCACGGCGCGCACCTGGCCCGCGTTGTCCACCTCGATGACATAGGGCGTGACGATGGACTGCGCCGAACGCCACACCAGCCCGCCGGCCATCAGCACGGCCAAGGTGAGGCAGCCAAAGGCCATGAAGCGCCAGTTCTTCGCCTGCACGCGGGCCGAGCCGATGCGCTCGTCCCAGACCTGGGCGGCGGCTTGGTACGGAGTGGCAGGTTGCGGTGTGTCGGCGTAGCGCACCTGCGGTCGTTTGAATCGCATGGGAGTTCTCCTTATGAATCGGAATCGCGAAGGCTTGGGCCCTGGCTGGAGCTACCGCCATCGCCGCCGCGCAGCGTGTGGGCGGCGGTGGTCGCGGCATGGGTGAGCTGCTGCCTGCGATGCAGGCGCTTGGCCCAGGCGGGTTGCGCAGTGGATGGGGGCGGCTCGGTTGCCGCCTGCGCGGCACCGGCACCCGACGCCGATCCGGCGTCATCGGGTCGGAAGGCAGCGGCGACACGCTCCTTCATTGAGCGTGCGCCTTCGGCCACCTTCTGCCCGGTCGCCTGCGCGCCAGTCTTGGCAACGTTGCCCACGCCGACGGCAGTGCCCTTGAGGCCACCGCCTGCCGAAGCAGAACCGGCCTGGAACGCCGACCGCGCGCTGCTGGCGGCTCCAGCAGCAGCCCGCGCACCGCTGCCGGCCAGCTTGGCGGCTGCGGGCGCCATGCGCGCCCCGGCGGCGACTGCACCGCCAACGCCTGTGGCCGCAGCGCCCACGGCAACAGCAGCGCCAGCCCCACCCAGCGCGGCGCCCGCCATCGCACCTGCCCCGAGCTGCGGCCCGCCGGACACCAGCCCGGTCGCAATGCCCGGCCCGAAGATGCCCAAGGCCAGCAGCGTCAGCGAGGTCAGCATCACGACCACGGAGTGGTCGATGGATGACTCGGTCGGCTGCACCTGAAACTCGGCGAACAACCCGGAGCCGATGCCCACGATGACCGCGAGCACCAGCACCTTGATGCCTGATGACACCACGTTGCCCAGCACCTTCTCTGCAAGGAACGCGGTCTTGTTCCAGAGCGCGAACGGCACCAGCACGAAGCCCGCGAGCGTGGTCAGCTTGAACTCGATCAGCGTGATGAAAAGCTGGATCGCCAGCACGAAGAAGCACAGCAGGACGATCAGCCACGCGAGGAACATCACGACGATGGGCGTGATGTTCACGAACACTTCGGGAAAGCCCGCCATGTCGCCGATCTGCTTGAGGATCGGCGCCCCGGCGTCGATGCCGACCTTCGCCAGCCGGCCCGGTTGCAGGAAGTTTTCCATGCTCAGGGCCGAGCCGCTGGCCGTCAGGCCCAGCCCGGCGAAGGAGCGGAACACGATGCCGGCCAACCAGTTGAAGTTGCCGATGATGTAGGCGAAGGCGCCGACGTACAGCACCTTGCGGATCAGCTTGGCGATCACGTCCTCGCCCTGGCCGGTGGCATGGCTCATCGCCCAGAACAGCCCGGCGAGCGTTATGTCGATGACGATCAGCGTGGCGGTCAGAAACGCCACTTCGCCGTGCAACAGGCCAAAGCCCGAGTCGATGTAGCGCGAGAAGGTGTCGAGGAAGCGGTCGATGACCGTCACGTCGTTCATGGCGAGTCCTCCTGCCCAGGCAGAGCGATTGCCGCACTGCAATCGGCGGGTTCATCGAAGCCGGGCGGAATCGGCGGCAGGTCGGCCAGCGTCTGGTACTCGCCCGGCCCAGCCTGGCCGGAGAGAAAGCGCCCCAGGTCGGCCTGGGCCACCTGCGCGCAAAACGTGCCGCCCTGCGCGCGCAGCCGGGCCGGATCGGCGGCAAGTGCATTCACCGGCAACTGCTGCGGCCAGCCACAGCCGGCCAGCACAAGCGCATGAACGGCGAAGGCGAACACGACGGGCGTGTGTTGCATGGCAGCCTCCGTCAGCGGTTGTAGAAATTGACGGGCTGCGGCGTGTACGGCGTGCCTTCGCCCAGGAAACGGCGCGTCACCTCGCGCCCGCGCTCCGTGGCCGCCGCCTGCCGCGCCAGTTCCAGCGCGGCCGCGCGGTCTTGCGTGATCTGGAGCCGCTGCGTCTGGATCGACTGCTTGGCCTGCAAGGCCAGCAACTGGTTCATGGCCTGCATTGCTTGCAGCGCACCCTCGGCCGACTGGCTCTTGCCCACGAGGTCGGCCAGCACGCTTTCGTCGTCGCTCAGGTTCTGCGATGCCTGGGCCTGCATCTGCATGGTGGTTTGCAGGCCGTTGAGCGTGTTCTTCCAACGCTCCTGCGCATCGAGGTACATCTGATTGCCGCTCACCGTGGCGGCGTACTTCTCGGGATACAGGCGCGCGAACTCGCGGTCGATGCTCGTCACGTCGTAGGCCAAGCCCTTGGCCTGCGCGATCAACCGCTGGGTGGTCGCCAGGTTCGCGCGCAACTGGCCGACCACGCTGGACGGCAGGCTGGCCAGGTTGCGTGCCTGGTTGATGAGCATCTGCGCTTCGTTCTGGAGCTGGCGGATCTGGTTGTTGATCTGCTCCAGCGTGCGCGCAGCCGTCATCGTGTTCTGAATCAGATTGGTCGGGTCGAGCACGATGTCGCCGACGCCGAACAAGGCATGCGCGGGCTGCGCGATGCCGAAGGCGAGCACGCAGACAGCGGTCAGCGCGGCGAGTTTGGGGGTATGCAATTTCATGGCTGGTTCTCCTGGGGGTGGTCAGCGGTACGGAGGGAACCCGGCGCGAGGCCGGGGAACGAGGGCAGCAGGTCAGCCGCCCAATCGAGGCCGCGATGGCGCAGCCAGGCGCCCGCGAAGCCGGGCACGCCGGCGTCGGCCAGCACGCGGTCTATGTCTCGCTGGTCTTGCGGCGTGGAAGCGCCCGCGAAGGCCAGCGTCGCCGGCCCCAGGTCGAGGTCGAACACGCGGTTGCCGAGGCGGGATTGGTAGTAGTAGTCGCGCTTGGGCTGCGCGGTGGCTACGATCTCGATCTGCCGGCTGTTGAGGCCGAAGCCCTCGTAGATCGTGCGAATCTGCGGTTCGGTCGCTTGCGGGTTCGGCAAGAAAATCCGACTCGCGCAGCTTTCGATGATGGCCGGCGCGATGGCCGAGTCCTTCACGTCCGCGAGCGACTGCGTTGCGAAGATCACGCTGACGTTCTTCTTGCGCAGCGTCTTGAGCCACTGGCGGATGCGCGCCGCAAACACCGGGTCGTCGAGGAACAGCCACGCTTCATCAAGGATCAGCAGCGTGGGCGCACCATCCAGCCGCTCCTCGAAGCGCGCGAACAGGTAGCGCAGCACCGCGAGCACAGCGGCCTTGCTGTGCATCAGCTCCTCCATCTCGAACGCCTGCACATCGGCCGTGCCGAGGCGGTCATGGTCGGCATCCAGCAGCCTGCCGTGCGCGCCGCCCAGGACGTAGGGCGCGAGTGCCTGGCGCAACGTGTTCGATTGCAGCAACGCCGTCAGGCCCGTGAGCGTGCGCTGCTCCACCGGCGCGCTGGCCAGGCTCCCCAGCGCAGACCAGATGGCTGCCTTCTCGTCCGGGCCGACGGCCGCGCCTTCGTGCAGCAGGCGGCCTTCCACCCATTCGCTGGCCCAGGTGCGGTAGCCCTCGCGGTCGATGCGTGCGAGCGGCTGGAAGGCGATCTCGTCATCCGCGCCCAGGTCGTAGTGCTCGCCGCCCATGCCCAGGATGGCCGCACGGATCGAACGCCCCATGTCGAAGGCGAAGATGCGCGAGCCGCGATAGCGGCGGAACTGAATCGCCATCGTCGCCAGCAACACCGACTTGCCCATGCCGATGGGGCCAACCACCAGCGTGTTGCCCACGTCGCCGATGTGCGTCACCAGCCGGAACGGCGTCGCGCCGTCTGTGCGCGTGACGATCAGCGGCGGGCCATCGAGATGCGCATTGCGCTCCTGGCCGGCCCATACCGCCGACACCGGCATCATGTGCGCCAGGTTCAGCGTCGAGACGATGGGCTGGCGCACATTCGCATAGGCGTTGCCGGGGATCGAGGACAGCCACGCATCCACGGCGTTCAAGGTTTCGGGGATCGTCACGAAACCCCGGCCCTGAATCACACGCTCCACCATCCGCAGCTTCTCGTCGGCCACAGTAGCGTCTGCATCCATGACAGTGACGGTCGCCGTCAGGTAGCCGAAGGCGACTTGATCGCTGCCCAGCTCCTGCAACGCAGCATCCGCATCGGCGGCCTTGTTGTTGGCGTCGGTATCGACCAGCGGGCTTTCCTGCTGGAAAATCGTTTCGCGCAGCAGCGCGATGATGTTCTTGCGCTTGGCGAACCACTGGCGGCGCAGGCGCCCCAACTCCCGTTCCGCCTCAGCTTTGTCCAGGCAGAGAAAGCGCGTACTCCAGCGATACGCAAAGCCCAGGCGGTTGAGGTCGTCCAGAATCCCCGGCCAGGTCGAAGTCGGAAAGCCTCGCACCGACACCACGCGCAGGTGCTGGTCGCCCAGCCTGGGCGCCAGGCCGCCGACCAGCGCGGAGTCCGTCAGCAGCGCGTCGATATGGAACGGCACTTCGGGCACGCCGACGCGGTAGCGTCGCGTCGAGACGGTCGCGTGCAGGTAGGTTAGCGTCTGGCTGTCGTCCAACCAGGCGATCTCCGGCATCACGCCGTCGAGCAGGTCAAAGACGCGATCCGTCTCTGCGACGAAGGCCGTCAGACGCTCGCGCCAATCCACGCCTTCGGTGGGCCGGTTCTCGTACAGCATCCCCGCCGCGCGGGCGCGCGATTCCTCTGGCGGCAGGTACACCAGCGTCAGGTGGTAGCAGCTCTCGAAGTGATTGCCCGAGTCCTCGAAGGCGGCGCGGCGTTCTTCATCGACCAGCCAGGACAGCGGTTCGGGGAAATCGGAGTGCGGGTAGTCGGCGGCAGACCGGCGCTCGGCTTCGATGAACAGCGCCCAGCCCGAACCCAGGCGGCGCAGCGCGTTGTTCAAGCGCGCCGATGTGGCGATCAGCTCGCCTTGCGTCGCACTGTCGAGGTCGGGGCCACGAAAGCGCGCCGTGCGCTGGAAACTGCCGTCCTTGTTCAAGACGACGCCCGGCGCGACCAGCCCGGCCCAAGGCAGCCAGTCGGCAAGCAGTGCGGGCCGCTGGCGGTATTCGGCAAGGTTCAGCATGGCGGCGTCCCCTCACACGTCCAGCAGCGGGCGGTGCTTGATGTGCCGCGCGAACACGGCCATGAACTGCGGATCGACGCGCGCGCCCCACATCGCCAGCGAATGGCCGACGATCCAAAGCACGACACCGGGAATCCACAGTTGCAGGCCCAGCCCGACAGCGGCGGCCAAGGTGCCGTTGGCGATCGCCACGGTGCGCGGGGCACCGCCCAGCAAGATCGGCTCGGTGAGCGAGCGATGCAGCGGCACCTCGAACCCGGCCGCGAAGGCGTCCGGGGCACTCATACGACGGCCCCGCCCGAGAAGCTGAAGAACGACAGGAAGAAGCTCGAAGCCGCGAAGGCGATGGACAGACCGAAGACGATCTGGATCAGCTTGCGAAAGCCGCCCGACGTGTCGCCGAAAGCGAGCGCGAGGCCCGTGGCGATGATGATGATGACCGCGACGATACGCGCCACCGGCCCCTGGATGGATTCCAAGATGGATTGCAGCGGGCCTTCCCAGGGCATCGAGGAGCCGGCGGCTTGCGCAGTGCCCGCAAGCAGCAGCATGAAGGCAGCGAGCATCAAGCCTTGCATGGCCGGGCGAGCCAGACCATCCAACCGTGCGGGGCTGGAACGACGGGGAAGCGGATTTACAGAAATACGGAAAGCATCAACGTGCGTCATGGCAGTTCTCCAGAAAGGTCGAGGGATGGGGAAGTCGCCGCAGCGGATGCGGCATCGGGAAGTGGCGGCAGCTCGGGAAACGGTGTTTCCATCGCATCCGCCAGTCGGTAGCCCACGCCATCGAAGCCGATGACGCGGGCGATGCTCTCGATACGGCGCTTGCGTCCGCGCCCGGCGATGTGGATGACCACGTTGACCGCTTCCGCGATCAGCGCACGGGGCGGGTTCACCGCCACTTCGAGAATCAGTTGCTCCAGGCGCAGCAACGCGCCCAGCGCGGAGCCGGCGTGGATCGTGGCGATGCCGCCCGGATGGCCGGTGCCCCACACCTTGATGAGATCCAGCGCCTCGGCGCCGCGCACCTCGCCGACGACCACGCGATCCGGGCGCAGGCGCATGGACGAGCGCACCAGCTCGGTCATGGACACCACGCCCGCCCGCGTGCGCAGCGGAACGTGGTCGCGGGCCACGCATTGCAGTTCCACCGTGTCTTCGAGCACCAGCACGCGGTCGCCCGTCGCGGCGATTTCCGCGAGCAAGGCGTTGGCGAGCGTGGTCTTGCCGCTGCTGGTGGCACCGGCGATCAGGACGTTCTGCCGCTCGCGCACCGCGCGCACCAGAAAGCCAGCCTGGGAGACCGTCATCATCCCGTCCACAACATACCGCTCCAGCGGAATCACGCCGATGGCGCGCTTGCGCAGCGCGAAGGCCGGCCCCGGCGCGGCCGGCGGCAAGATGCCCTCGAAGCGTTCGCCCGTTTCGGGCAGCTCGGCGGACAGCAGCGGCTGGCCGCGGTGGACTTCCGCGCCGACGTGGGCTGCGACCAGCCGGATGATTCGCTCGCCGTCCGCCTCGGACAGCTCCACGTCCATCGGCGCGCGCCCCGAGGACAGGCGATCCACCCATAGCGTCCGGTCGGGGTTGAGCATCACCTCCACCACGTCCGGGTCTTCGAGCGCGGCGGCGATCAGCGGCCCCATCGCCGTTCGCAGCATCTGGATGCGGCGGTCGAGTGAGGTGGCGTATGACGAGGGAACGGCGCTCATGAGGCACGCTCCTGCGCTTCGGCAACTGCCGCCGCGTCATCCATCCGCATCGGGTCGGGGTGCAGTTCCTCCACCACATCGCGCACCAGGCTGCGCCCACGCAGCAGGTGACGGCCCAACTGCTCCACGAACTGCTCGAACCGCGCCTTGCCCTGGGCACGCGCCGCGTCTTGGTGCGCCTCGGGAACTGGCGTGCTGACCGTGAGGAAGTAGCGGATGAATAGCGCCAGCGTTTCGATCTGGATGTTCTGGTCGCGCTCCAGCCGCTCGGCATGGCGCGACAGGCGATCAAGCCGCTTGGCAATCGCTGCTTCGCGCTGGTCGGCAGCATCGGGTGACAGCCACGATGCGAGCGCCGCTGCGACGATGCTGGATTTCGATACGCCTTTCTTGGCGGCCAGCTCGTCCAAGCGCTTGGCGTGCTCCGGCTGGATGAACAGATTGAGGCGGTAGTGGCTCATAGCTCGATTCCGTCGTTGGGGTCGAGGGAAGCCAGCCGGGCCGTGCGCTGCATGGCCGGATCAAGCTGGCGAGGAAGGAGAAGCGGCAAGTCATCGTCGTCATCGAGCAATCCGAGGTCGGTTGCGGACGCGGCCAGCTCAGGGTCGTAGATGACGGTTTCGGAAAGTTCGAGCTGACGGCGCGGGCCGCCGCCGTCGTCGGCACTGCCCAGACCATCAACGGGTGCAGTTGCCGGTGTGGCGGGCATGGAGGGAATCGCCAGCCCGCTCCAGTCATCGGCCCGAGAGGGCGGCACGTCGGCATAGCACCCGGCCGCAAGTACGGGCGGCGGCAACACGCGCCGTTTGAAATTGCTGTCCGCGTAATAGCGCAACTTCTTGGCCTTGATCGGGGCCACGCTGGACACCATCACCACCGCTTCATCGGGCGGAAGCTGCATGACTTCGCCCGGCGTCAGCAGCGGGCGCGCGGTTTCCTGCCGCGACACCATCAGGTGGCCCAGCCACGGCGCGAGCCGATGGCCGGCGTAATTGCGTTGGGATTTCAGCTCGGTGGCGGTGCCCAGCGTCTCGGAGATGCGCTTGGCGGTGCGCTCGTCGTTGGTGGCGAACGTCACGCGCACATGGCAGTTGTCGAGGATCGAATGGTTCTGCCCATACGCCTTGTCGATCTGGTTGAGCGACTGCGCGATGAGAAAGCTGCGGATGCCGTAGCCGGCCATGAAAGCCAGGGCCGTCTCGAAGAAGTCCAGGCGGCCTAGCGCCGGGAACTCGTCGAGCATCAGCAACAGCTTGTGGCGGCGCTCGATGCCGTCGGAGCCATCGAGCGATTCCGTGAGGCGCCGCCCGATCTGGTTGAGGATCAGGCGAATGAGCGGCTTCGTCCGCGAAATGTCCGAAGGCGGCACCACGAGGTACAGCGACACCGGATGCTCGGCCGCGATCAGGTCGGCGATGCGCCAATCGCAACGCGACGTGACTTCGGCCACAGTGGGATCACGGTACAGGCCGAGGAACGACATGGCGGTGCTCAACACGCCGGAGCGTTCGTTGTCCGACTTGTTGAGCACTTCGCGCGCCGCCGAGGCCACGACCGAATGCGGGCCATCGCCGAGATGCGGCGTGGTCATCATCCGGTGCAAGGTCAGCTCGAACGGGCAAGCCGGGTCGGAGAGGAAGTTGGCGACGCCGCGCAGCGTCTTGTCTTCGCCCGCGTAGAGCACATGCAGGATGGCGCCGACCAGCAGCGCGTGCGAGGTCTTTTCCCAATGGTTGCGCCGCTCCAGCGCGCCTTCGGGATCGACCAGAATGTCCGCGATGTTCTGCACGTCGCGCACTTCATGCGCGCCGCGCCGCACCTCCAGCAGCGGGTTGTAGGCCGCCGACTTCGCATCGGTCGGGTTGAACAGCAGGCAGTGGCTGAACCGACTGCGCCAGCCTGCGGTGATCTGCCAGTTCTCGCCCTTGATGTCGTGGATGACGGCCGAGGCCGGCCAGGACAGCAGCGTCGGCACCACCAGGCCAACGCCTTTACCGCTGCGCGTGGGTGCGAAGGTCAGGACGTGTTCCGGCCCTTCATGCCGCAGGTACTGACGGTCGTGCTGGCCGAGGAACACGCCGGCCGGCTGCGTGAGTCCCGCCTTGCGAATGTCATCCGCGTTCGCCCAGCGGGCCGAGCCGTAAGTCGTGACCAGGCGCGATTGCCGCGAGCGCCAGATCGACATGCCAATCGCCACCAGCACGGCGACGAGACCACTGCCGCCCGCAATAGCGCCGCCGATGTCGAACACGCGGGGCGCGTAGGCATCGAAGAAGAACCACCACTCGAACAGTCGCCACGGGTGATAGACCGGCGTGCCTAGAAAATCGAACCACGGCGAGCCAAGGCGTAGTTGATAGCCCAGGGCCGCTGCCGTCCATTGTGTGGCGCTCCACACACCGGCGATCACGATGCCGAATACCACGGCGATCTGACCGAACAGCACGTTCGTCCCTTGCATAACCTCGCCTCCGATCACGGCACACGGAGGTGCCGCAGCACTGAGGATCAAGGCGTGCGTACAGGCCGGTCAAAGGCCGTTATGGCTGTGATTTAGGCCGAAAAAGCCAGATTTCTTGCAGGGTCGAAAGCCATAAGAACGCAGCGTGCGCGAGCACGTTGCGGCGTGACGAGGTCACGGCGAGAACTTTGTCGCTACGAAGCGACTACAACAAGGTTATTTGGATTTCTGCTCAGGTCGATCACCGAAGAAGCGGCGATTGGCGGCTTCGGCCGCACGGCGGCAAAGTTCATCGCCGACCTTCGCACGATCCTCCTTGCATTGCCGTTGAATCTCCTTGATGCGCTCGGGATGCGCCGCGAGGAAATCCACGGTTTCCGAAGGTTGAGACGAGCCACATGCGGTCAGTGCGACGGTCAGCATCAGTAGCATCACTCTGTTCATGATTCCAGTCCTTTCGTCGGATGGTTCAGGCATCGTCGGCAGCGTCGATACCGTCTGCCGAATCAATGAAGGCCACACGCTCGATGAACCGAGCCAGCATCTCGGACGGCTCCGCATCGCGGCGTAGCAGATAGGTCGTAAGCATGTATGGCTTGCCTGCCAAGCGGCGGGCCACGACACCCGGCTCGCGGCTGGAGGCGATATGCGCCTCGCCCGCTAGGCCCAAAGCCAGGCCAGCGGAAACCAGCGTCATCATCACGTCGAAGGTTGCCACGCGCTGCGCAATCAGCGGCTCCTGATCGAGCTTGCGCAGAAAACGATCGATCTGCCGCGCGTGGCCTTCGCAGACCGCCGGGTCGCCCAGTGCCAACGGATAGCGCAGCACTTCTTTCAGCGGAACCTGTTTGAAGGCGAGCACGGGATGGCGGGCTGGCACCGCTACCATCAGTTCATCTTCCCAAGCAGGTGTGACCAAGATACCATCGCCTCCATCCTCTGCCATCGAAAAACCTACGTCATACAGATCTTCATGCAAACCCTTGATCTGCAGCCCGAGCGGCACCTCAAACAGACGCATCTCAACTTCAGGGTCCTCTTCACGGCATCGCGCCAGCAAAGTTGACAATCGTGTGGGTGTTACACCATCAGACAAGGCAATGCGTAACTGGCCTAAAAATCCGTTGGTGGCCGACTTGACGCCATCACGGGCCTGATCCAATGCGGTAAAAATGCGCGGGACATGCTCCAAAAGCTGTCGCCCGGCACGGGTTAGTTGAGTGCTTCGGGTAGTACGAATGAATAAACGAGCACCAAGTTCCTCTTCTAATTCTTTGATAGTGCGTGAAAGTGGAGATTGGTCGATATGTAGTCGTTCAGCGGCGCGAGCGAAATGAAGTTCCTCCGCAACGATGAGAAAGCAGCGAAGATGTCGAAGCTCCATTGTGCTCACTCCACTTTAATTCGTCTAATTTCATTTGCGCGGCTAATTAATCAGCCTTTGCCAGAGTGCTGACAGCCAAACCCCCCCGGTCAGCAAAGTGGCTAACAGCACGGCAGCGCTTCCCATGTCCTTTGCACGCTTTGATAGCTCATGCCATTGAGGGCCAATACGATCAATCGCCGATTCCACAGCAGTATTGAGTAGCTCCACAATCATCAAAATAAGGATACTTCCTGAGAGAAGAGCGACTTCGACCCATCCCTGCCCCAACCAGAAGGCCAATGGGACCAACACAAAGGAAAATACTGACTCAAGTCTAAAGGCCGGCTCATTCCATCCAGCGCGCAATCCCTGAATTGAGTAATGGGACGCATGCCAAATTCTCAATATTCCTCGGCGAGATTTTTGTTTATTTTCGAATGCGGACATGGAATCAGCTGCGATTGTGTGTTTTTTATCTTTCATGAGAACAACTCTTATATATTCTTATCATCACAGCCAAAGAAAAAATCGAAATTCCTATCGTACTCACTTGTTTTAACCTGCATTAGCCCCAAGACAGACGAAAACAATGCGTCGTGATTCGCATAAGAGCGGGCTCGCTCACTCAAACAGCCAATATTCAGCCCTCGACTTTGAGTAAACGTTGAAGAGAACCACATAACCAAAGGAACACGAGTCTGCTCTTGTGGAGCAATCGCATAAGGCATGCCGTGCAGAAAAAGTCCCTTCTCGCCCAGGGATTCGCCGTGATCCGAGACGAATATCATAGCTGTGTCGTAGTCGGAAAGGCCCTGCAATTTTTTAATGACTTGGGTTAGGAAATGATCTGTGTAGAGAATAGCGTTGTCGTAGCTATTCACAATCTGTTCGCGGGTGCATTTCCCCATTTCCGGTGTGTCGCATGTTGGGATGAATTTTCGATACGCTGCTGGGTATCGTTGAAAGTAGCTGGGGCCATGATTTCCAAGCTGGTGCAAAAAAATCACACGATCACCGGGATTTTTGCGAGCCTGAGCTGGTAAGTCTTCAAGCAAAATCTCATCGAAACACCGACCATCAACGCATAAAGAGGAACTTTGTGCATTCCCTAGGCTTTGATATTCGAGACCATCGCACACCCCTTTGCAACCTGACTGGTTATCTCTCCATAAGGTGGTAATACCGGCGCGCTCCAGAACATGCAGTAAGGATTGGTGTGAGCGAATCTTGTCTTCATCGTAGTTTCGGCGACCAAAGGACGAGAACATGCAAGGCACAGAAACCTCGGTATTAGTTCCACAGGAGTGCATGTCGGAGAAATTGATCACACCCATCTGAGTCAATTGAGGCGTTGTTTCGCGTGCATAGCCGTTCAATCCCCAGTTTTGGGCGCGAGCCGTCTCGCCTACGACAAAGACTAATAAACGTGGCCGACTGCCTTCGGGCCTGACTGTTGCAACGGCATCAGCTCCAATGGGTATTTTTTCGGCGGACTGCGTGATAGAGGAACCTGTCAGTGCCTTCGGCAAACCCACCAGATAGTTTCCCGGTGTAATCAAGTATCGCACTTCGCGATGATTTCTCATCAGTGCGGACATGTCCTGAAATGACAGCATGACACCGCCCGAAATCATCAGTGTCGAAAACAGCATCAATCCCATACGCCACACGGTTGCTTTCAGCCAAGTACGCCCGAGCAATCGGATTCGCCAAAGAAAAATAATCGGAACTACTGCCAGTAGGCTTAGTGGAGCAATCAATGCAGGCGTCAGTAGCTCGCGACTTTCCTTGAAGTCTGTGGCTAGAACATTGCGCAACATGCTCGAATCGAGGTAGATATGAAAGCTGCGCATGTAATGTGTTGCGAGGGCAGAGGCAACAAAAAGCACCGCAAGTAAAACCTTGGCATTCCAGCGCCACACAACCAAACTCAACAGCAGACTGTGAAT
This sequence comes from Diaphorobacter sp. HDW4A, assembly GCF_011305995.1. Lineage (GTDB taxonomy): Bacteria > Pseudomonadota > Gammaproteobacteria > Burkholderiales > Burkholderiaceae_C > Diaphorobacter_A. The sequence goes on from NZ_CP049910.1 coordinate 5,550,943, forward strand.
TCCCACCAGAAACAGCAGTACGGATGTACCCATGCGTAAGCTGGACTGGACGCCTAAGGCGCTACTCCAAAATAGACCATTGCAGGCTAGTGCAAAGAAAATACTGGTCATCAAGATCAGCCACTCGACGCTGCATTGTGGTCGCCAATGGCTTAGGTCCTTGAGGTTTGCAGTTCTGAATCGCGGCATCAGACCGAGAGCCTGTTTGAAAGTTCTCATGCTTGGAACCCCGATGAATAGACATCGCCTGAGCCATCAACAAACCAGCGTTGCCAGACCATGAAAAGACCCAAGGCAACGACCCAACAAATCAGGAGCGTCCACAAGTCATGGGAAAGGAAGTGGGCTCCGCGCACCTGCTGGGTCCATCCAAAGATGGCACCTATCATCAAACTTGCAGCCAAGGCCATCCAACGCCAGGCAGGACGAACCATCAAGGTAAAGAAATATAGGCTGACCCATGCATATCCGGCACTTGCATGCCCTGCGGGAAAGCACACACCGCGCGGCATACCGGGCGGGCGTGTTTCAAACAGGCCCACAAACACTCGCGCTCCGCCATAGCGCACCAAGTTCCAGGGGCAATCCATGTTAGTGAACGATTTCAGCGCCGAAACCGTCAGTGCCCCGATCAAGTACGCACAAAAAAGATACAGTAGCGGCCAGCGTAGGTATGCCGAGCATTTGTTGCTACGTTTTTTTCTCCAAGCCCAGATGCACGTTGCTGCAACCGCAATTGCCAGGAAGGTGGAAAGATTCTTCCCACCACGATGCAGCAGGTTGCTGGTTAGCCAGGCATCCCGCAAAGCCCATCGGCTGCCCTGCAAGCGATAGAGATGATCGGCGACCCAGAAGTCCCCACCGCCATCCATCAATAGACTGCTGATGATCAGCGCCGCACCCGCTGGTAGCGCTAAATGAGTGATTAAGAATCGAGGTGCGAATGGTGCGTTGGATAGTGGGGCGTTGCCCAGTAGTCGGGATTCATTGAGGGGCATCGGCATGTGCCTCCTTCGAATGCCACAGCGCATGCGCATCGATACGCACCAGTGCTGACGCTTGCAGCGCATCGATGCGAGCCTGTGCCTCACCGAGGCGTGTCTGGCGCAGGTTTCGCAACGTCAAGAGGTATTCGGCCAAGGGGGCCTCTCCCAGTTCCCAAGCTCGCCGCGTGCGGTTGCTGGCCGTGGTCTGCGCGGCCAGCGCCTGCGCGAATGACTGCCACTGCGTGCGCTTACTTTCAGCTGCCTGCGCGGCTACCCACGCACTTTGCTCCACCGCGCGCCGCACGCCGAGCGCCTCTGCCTCTGCGGCAGCTGCGTTGGCGCTTTCCGTGGCAGCCATTGCACTGCGATAGTCAGTGCCAAATGGCACCGTCAGGACAACGCCAATGACACGTTCCGTCCCACCGCGTTCAGACATCATCCGTACCCCGACTGTGGGGTCGGGCGTGCGGTTGGCGCGAGCTCGCTCGGCCACCTTGGCAAGGCGCGCTGCCTCTCCATCGGCAATGCCGATTTCGACGCTTTGTCGCACAATTCGCGCCAGCCACTCCTGTACCCCGCCCGGCAAAGGATCGGGATCTGGCAGCGTGGATGGCCGCGCGGGAATCTCAATGCCCGGGAACTCGATCACCATCGTTTGTCGTGCTGCCCGTTCTGCGTCGCGCGCAGCGCTAACCTGGGCTGCAAGCATCGCGCGTTCGGCTTGCAGAACGTCGCTGTCCCGCTGCGCTGCATCGCCCAGGGCCACGCGGCGGGCCATTGCTTCCTGCTCACGTCTAAGCAACTTTTCCTGAGCTTGCATCTCGTCGGCTACGACGAAACTGCGCAGCCATCCGGCCCAGACTTCCAACAGTCGCCTTGCCATTTGGTGCTCGGCATCTTCAAGGCGCATATCGGCCACCCTACGGGTGCGGCTGCCGATGTCCCGATCTATACGCGCCTTGTTTGGCAAGCGAACAGCACGGCTGAGCTGGATTTCCCATTCGTTGTAGCGACGCGCTTCGTTGGTCACGTTGCGACGTTGTAGGCCACTACTGAGTTCAAATTCGTGGCTACCGGCTTCAAGGGCGCTTTGCGTGGCGGCCGCCGCGTCCAAGCGAGCGGCTGCGGCATTCACGACCGGCTGGATTTTTATCGCCGCTTCGACTTGCGCCTGCGCAGGCAGCCACGAAAGATCATCGGCGCGCGCTTGCGCGGGATGAAATGTCAAAGCCGCGATAGCCACCATGACGGCACCAGTCGGTAGTACCAGGCTGCATCCTTTGTTTTTACTCGTCATACCAGTCTTCCACTTGCCAACACCGACTCCACCCACCAGCGGACATCGCTAGACGCGATGCGCTGGCGCAGATGCGCCAGGACCTGTTCCAGTTGTTCATATTCGATCAATACCCAAATGACGCGCCGATCCACACGGCCGCGAACCTTCTCGCGAATGGACGCGCGCGCGAAGTCGCCGGTATGCCCTTCGGCGTGCAACAGGGTGAACCCTGGCAGCACCGGGTCGGCCATCAGGGCATCGGTGACGGCGTCTTCGAGCGTGGGTGGAAACACCAGATTCAGGCGCACCAGTTGCGCTTCTTTCAATCCGTTCATGCGTGGACTCCTTGTTGTGAGGAGATGGCCTGGCCGAATCGCCGGTACAGCACCGGCAGCAGGACCAGGGTCAGCGCAGTGGAACTGACCAGTCCGCCAATCACCACGATGGCGAGTGGGCGCTGGATCTCAGAGCCAGGGCCACTGGCCAGCAGCAGGGGCACTAGGCCAAAGGCGGTGATGGAAGCCGTCATCAGCACGGGGCGCAACCGTCGCAGCGAACCTTCGCGCACCACCTGTTCCATGGGCAGGCCTAGCGCGTGCAGGTGGTTGAAGTGCGTCATCAGCACCAATCCGTTGAGCACGGCGATGCCCAGCAGCGCGATGAAGCCGACCGAAGCAGGCACCGACAGGTACTGCCCCGACAGCCACAGCGCCGCCACGCCGCCGACCATGGCAAACGGCACGTTGCCGAGGATGAGCGCGGCCTGCCGCACCGAGCCGAAGGTCATGAACAGCACGAAGAAAATCAGTCCCAGGGCCACCGGCACCACCATGCCAAGGCGGGCCGCTGCGCGTTGCTGGTTCTCGAACTGCCCACCCCATTCGACGCGGTAGCCGGGCGGCAGCGGCACGTCGCGCACCACGGCGGCGCGCGCTTCATCCACGAAGCCGACCAGATCGCGCCCACTCACGCTGGACTGGATCAGCGCGAAGCGCGAGCCGTTCTCGCGCCGCACCAGCACGGGGCCATCAGTGGTGGCGATGCGCGCCAGCGAGGTCAAGGGGATTTCGCCCTGATCGCCACGGGCGAGCTGCAAGTCCTTGAACCGCTCGGCCGATCCGCGCAGCCGGGCATCCCCGCGCACCACGATGGGCGTGCGCCTGTCCGGCTCGATCACCAGCCCGGCCGGCACGCCTTCGAGCTGCGCGCGCAGCTCGTCCTGAACCTGCGTCACGGCCAGTCCGGCGCGCCCCGCCGCCTGCGCATCCACCTTCACCTGCAGGTATTCCACGCTGTCGCTGGCCTGGGTGAGCACGTCGCGCGCACCGGGCACTTTCTCGATGCGAGCGGCCATGCGCTGCGCCAGATCGCCCAGCGTTTGCAGATCAGGGCCGAATAGCTTGACGGCCACGTCGCCCCGGCTGCCGGTGAGCATTTCCGAGATGCGCATCTCGATGGGCTGGGTAAAGCCGAATTCCAGGCCGGGGAAGGCATCCATCACCTTGCGTATCTCGGCACTCAACGCGTCCTTGTCGGCTGCATGCCAATCCTTGCGCGGTGCGAGCTGCATGAACAGGTCGGTTTCGTTCAGGCCCATCGGGTCGAGCCCCAGCTCGTCGGAGCCCACCCGCCCGATGCTGTGCCGCACCTCGGGCACCGCCGCACCGATGGCCTTCTGCACTGCCAGGTCAATCTCCAGCGAGCGCTGCAACCCGATGGACGGCGGCTTTTGCAGTTGCAGCAGGATATCGCCCTCGTCCATCGTCGGCATGAACGCCTTGCCCGTGCCGAGGTAGGCCACCACACCCAATGCCAGGGCCGCGATGGCGACCGCCGATGCGCGTAGCGGGTGGTGAAGCGCAGCCTCCAGCAGCGGTTGGTACAGGCGCGTGGCCCAGCGCATCACCCACGGCTCGGTGTGAGCGTGTTCCTTGAGCAGCAGCGAGGCCAGCACCGGCACCAGCGTGAGCGACAGCAGCAGCGAGACGCCCAGGGCGAATACGATGGTCAGCGCCACCGGCACAAACAGTTTGCCTTCCAACCCTTGCAGAGTGAGCAGGGGCATGAAGGTCAGACAGATGATGAGGATGCCCGAGGCCACAGGCATGGCGACCTCGCGCGCCGCGGCGAATATGCGGTGCAGGCGCGGCTGGTGCGCACTGGGCGCGTGCGGGTCGAGCCGACTGACGGCGTTTTCCACCACCACTACGGCAGCGTCCACCAGCATGCCGATGGCGATCGCGAGGCCCCCCAAGCTCATCAGGTTGGCGCTCATGCCGACCAGACGCATCAGCAAGAAGGTGCCCAGTGCCGCCAAAGGCACCATCACCGCCACAACCAGCGCGGCGCGAAGCTCGCCGAGGAACAGAAGCAGCAGGATAACGACCAGTACCGTCGCTTCCAGCAAGGCGCTTTCCACCGTGCCCACGGCGCGCTCGATCAGCGTGCTGCGGTCATAGAACGGCACCACCTTGACGCCGGGCGGCAGGCTGGGAGTCACCTCGTCCAGCCGGGCTCGAATGGCTTTGACCAGCGCCGAGGCATCGGCCCCGCGCAGCGCCACCACGATGCCTTCCACCGCTTCGCCCGCGCCGTCCCGGGTGACGGCGCCATATCGCGTCACGCCTTCGATGCGCACCTGGGCCACGTCGCCCAGGCGAACTGGGGCCGTACCATTGGCCCCCGCGCGCAGGATCAGACGGGATAAATCGTCCAAAGTGTGGATCGCGCCTTCGGCGCGCACGATCAGCGTGTCTTCGCCTGCATCCAGGCGGCCCGCACCGTCATTGCGGTTGTTGCGGCCGATCGCCGTGATGACATCAGAGAAGCTGAGGCCCGCAGCGGAAAGCCGTGCGCGATCCGGCACCACAGCAAAGCTCTTGGCTTCTCCACCCAGCACGTTGACATCAGCAACACCGGGCAGCGTGCGCAGGGCCGGGCGCAGCGTCCAGTCCAGTAGGGCGCGGCGCTCGCTCAACGTGAGGCCACCGCCTTCGATGGTGAACATGAACACGTCCGACAGCGGTGTCGAAATCGGCGCCAGCCCGCCGCTGACGCCTTCGGGCAGGCTGCCCGAAACGCCGGCATAGCGTTCAGCCACCTGCTGACGCGCCCAGTAGATGTCGCTGCCTTCGGCAAAGTCCAGCGTGATGTCGGCTATGGCGTACTTGGCCGTGGAGCGCAGCATCACGCCCCGCGGCACACCGAGCAACTCCATCTCCAGCGGCGTGATCACGCGCGATTCCACCTCCTCGGGCGTCATGCCAGGGGCCTTGATAATCAGCTTGACCTGCGTGGGGGAAATATCCGGATAGGCGTCGATCGGCAATTGCAGGAAGGCCGCCAGGCCCGCACCCGCCAAAGCCAGCACGCCAAGCAGTACCAGCGCACGTTGGCGCAGGGAAAATTCAATCAGACGGGACAACATGCGTGGTCGCCCCTCATTGCAATGGAATCATGGATTTAAGCAGTGCCGTACCGCGCACGACGACCTGCATGCCTGCCGCAAGCGGCGCAGTGTCTGGCGAGACGGCACGCACGGCGCTTGACGCCTCTGATTCGTCTTGCCCCAGCAGTCGCACCGGAACAGCGCGGACGCGTAGGTCGCCGTGCTTGTCTTGCGATGACGGCTCAGCAACGTAGACCACGTGGGCGCTGCCCGCTGGCAGCAGTGCGGACGATGGCACGCTCAAGGTGCCCTGCGGTGCTGGCAGCAACAGCGCGACACTGATCTGCTGCCCGGCCGCATAGCGGTCTGCCCCTGCCTGATCTGCATCGACGCGGGCACGTACCCGCAGGCTCTGACTACTGAGGTCAGTGTCGCCACCAACAGCCGTCACGCGAGCGATCGTGCCATCGGGAAGACGCACTTCCAAGCCTGGGTGGAGATCCGAGCGCCAGCGCAGCGGAACCGCGACGCTGACATCCAGCGGGCCAGGCTGAGCCACTATGAAGGCGATGTCGAGCGGCGCGACCGCCTGCCCGAGGCTCAGGTGACGACGCATCACCCGCCCGGACAAAGGCGCCAGCAATTCATACTCGCCGGCCTGCCCGCCGCTAACGGGTCGAAGCCGTGCGAGGGCGCCATTGGCCTCTTGCAACGTACTTTGCGCAGCCGCCGCGCGCGCCTGGGTTTGCTCGTTGCGCGTGGCTGGGATGATGCCCTCGGCCAAGAGCGTGGCATCGCGCCGGGCCTGCGCCGTAGCCACCGCCGCTTCGGTGCGGGCACGCGCCAGATCAGCCTGAGACGCCAGAACGTCCTTGCTCTGGATGCGCGCCAGTGCCTGACCTTGGCGCACTGCGGCGCCTTCATCGACCAGAACGCGCGTCACCACACCGCCATATGGCGCCACGACCTGCGCGCTAGCCGAGAGTGGTGCCACCGTCTGCGCGGGTAAGCTATCCAGCGGTATCACTGCAGCATCCTTGACGAGTGCGGTTTCCACACCCTGCGCGCGAAGCTGAGTGGCATTGAGGTGAACGCCGCCAGCGTTCGGTTGGGCGACAGCTTCGCTCGCGTCTTTATCGGCTACGGTTGTCTGCTGGGTTGCCCAAGCCCACCAGCCGTACCCTACGGCAGCCAGAACTGCCACACCGACGGCGGACAGGGCCAAGGTCTTGGTTCGGCTGGAGGTGCCCGCCGCTTTCAAGGTCGGGAAGCTCATGCTTGTGCCGCCCCAAATGACGTAGAGCAGAGTAGAGAGCACACAGCGCGAATTGAAAATTCGTCGCATATGAAGCGGTGCGCGAGGTTAATGAGGCGAAACATGCGGTCGATCTCTTGTAAAGATCAGCTCATGTTCTTCGGTGAAGCTTTGAGAAAGCTTTGGAGAAAGCGAAATTTTCTCTGTACGATCTATTCAGAAAAAAACCGCTTGTCTTGAGCCACAAGCTGCCGGTAAGTTGACTTCTCAGTCACTTGATCCGATAGCCAGGATAGCCAGCGGTTCGCTTTTTTGCCATCTCAAACATCGGGGCCATGCGCCATGGACATCAAGAATTCCGAATACCGTTTCAGTCCCTTGGTCATAGGCTTGCACTGGCTGACCGTGATTCTCATCATTGCGGTCTATGCGAGCATGGAATTGCGCGGACTGGCACCCAAGGGAGCCTTGAGAGACGCCATGAAGTCCTTGCACTACCTGCTGGGCCTCAGCGTTCTGGTGATCGTCGTGATCCGTATCGGGGTGCGCATCCAGGCGGGCGTGAAGCCCGCGATCCAACCACCCATGCCACGCTGGCAGGCCACGCTCGCCGATGGCATGCACTATGCGCTCTACAGCTTCATGCTCGCCATGCCGCTGCTCGGATGGCTCACCTTGAGTGCGGCGGGCAAGCCGATTGTTCTGTTTGGCTTGCCCGTTCCCTCTCTGATCGGCACCGACGTTGCTTTGTCGCGCCAACTCAAGGATGTCCATGAGGCGCTGGCGACATTGGGCTATGTCTTGATCGGATTGCATGCGATGGCGGCGCTGTTGCACCACTACGTCATGCGTGACAACACAGTGGTTCGCATGCTTCCCGGTCGACGCCCCTGACCTACTGGCCTCAGGCTGCTTTACATGAATTCGAATCTCCAATGACCAAATTTCACCACCGCGCCCACCCTGAAAGTCACCGCACTGAACATATCGGATGGCTGCGCGCCGCTGTTCTGGGTGCCAATGACGGCATCATTTCCACGGCCAGCCTAGTTGCAGGCGTGGCTGCTGCCCATGCAAGCCATGCCAGCATCATGACCACGGCCATCGCGGGGTTGGTAGCCGGCGCCATGTCCATGGCTGCAGGCGAGTTCGTGTCGGTCTATTCACAAGCTGATACGGAAAAGGCAGATCTGGCACGGGAACAAGATGAACTGAACCGTAGTCCGCATGCAGAGCATCGGGAACTGGCCGCCATCTACGTCCGGCGTGGCCTGGATCATCGGCTCGCGGATCAAGTCGCCACGCAGTTGATGGCACATGATGCGCTGGGCGCGCACGCGCGCGATGAACTGGGCATTTCTGAAACGCTGAGCGCTCGCCCGCTGCAAGCTGCAATGGCGTCCGCCGGGAGCTTCGCCGTGGGCGCGGCCATGCCGCTGGCTGTGGTTCTGCTGGCGCCAGAGCAGAGCCTGCTCTATTGGATCGTCGCGACGGCGATTGTCTTCCTGGCCCTGCTCGGCGCTGCGGCTGCTGCCGTGGGTGGTACGCCGCTCTTCAAAAGTGCGCTGCGCGTCGCGTTCTGGGGCACATTTGCCATGGCGGTGACAGCGGGCGTGGGAGCCATGTTCGGCACTGCGGTGTAGATCTGCGTCAATCTCAGAGCAGCGGTGGCCAAGGGCCAAGCCGCGCGGACAGCCGACCGTTGTCCAGTGAGAACGCCAGCGGCAGGTCTATGGCATGCGCGAGAGCCAGGGCCAGCGCCAGTCCCAGTCCAGCGTGATGCGCCGTGCCGCCTTCGGAATCCTTGCGCCAGAAGCGAAGGCCGAATTGATCTAGATCGGATGCCTGCAAATTGGGAGCTGTGTTAACGATGGTTAACATCCAGCCGGATGCCTCGAGCTCCAACCTACATTGAATGTCGTCGCCTTCGGGCGCGTATTCAATGGCATTGCGCAAGAGGTTGGAGAGGATGCGTTCGATCACGCCCTGATCACTTTGCACCCATGCTGATTCAGGCAAAGTCACGCGGATGGGTGACTTGGGTGCCATTTTCTGGACGTTGAGTCCCGCCAGTAACTCTTGCAGCAAAGCTGTCAGATCCAGAGGATCCAGCGCCAGTGTGTGTTGGCCGGACTCAAGACGCGCCAACAACAGCAGAGTGTCCACACTGCGCTGCATGCGTGAACTGGCCTGGATCATTGCATTCAGGGCGCGCTGGATTCGGGCCGGGTCGGCATCGATCAAAGCGCTTTCTGCGCTGATGCGGATTTCCGCCAGGGGCGTGCGCAACTCGTGGGCCACATCGCGGGAGAAGCGGCGCTCGCGGACAATGGCCGCATACAGGTGATGCAAGCCCTGATTGAAGGCTTCGGCAAACGGACGCAGTTCACGGGGAAAGTCCGCTCCGATCCGCGCAATCGGCCGATCCGAACGCAGATCGGCCAGTTGCTCGCCGACCCGCTCCAGCATGACCACGATATGCCGAACCATGAGCAGCGCCAGGCCCGTCGCTAGCAGCGTTGCCAGCACAATACCGCCCAAGAGCGCAAAGTGGATGCGCCGCTCGGTTTGATCCCAATCCCGGCGTTCTGTTGCGACGACTAATAGCTGAGACCTCTCTCCAGTTACCGACACGCGCGTCGCCAGCGCGCGGCCCGCGTGGCCATCCGGAAGTGTCACGTCGTAATAGCGCGGGGTGCCTTGCTCCACCGGGCCAAGCGATAGCTCGGCGCCTGCACTGCTGGGAGACCGTAGCAAGGCCCGGTGGGTCTGTGAATCGAAGACCGTGAAGAACTCGGTATGCCCGCCATGCTCATATTCCGGCATGAGGCTTTCGAGCTTTCTCGCATCCAACTCCTGCAGCACGCGCCCCACCGCCGCTGATCGTTGCATCAGGGTGGTATCCATCCGTCGATAGATTTCGTGGTCAATCCAGTAGTCGAGGACGGGAAACAGGATCGCGAAGGTTCCTCCAATGCAGATCACCAAGCTGGCAGCCAGCCGCCGCTGCAAGGACCAGGATCCGCCTTGACTCGCATCAGAAAGGGCTTCGGAATCGGGACGTACCATCGTTCAGGGCAGGATGTAGCCGAAGCCACGGCGTGTCACGATCAGTTCATCCAGGCCGCACTGGGCAAGCTTGGTTCGCAAGGTGCTGACGATCACCTCTACCACTTTGTCCGATGCATCGCTGCGGCTGTCGTACAAATGTTCAAAAATCTGCGAGCGCGACAGCGTGGCGCCGCGCCGACGCAGCAGCAAGTCGAGCAGTCCATACTCCTTCGGCGTGAGCCCAAGATCAATGCACTTGAACCTCGCGATGCGCGAGCGCGGATCGACCTCCAGATCGCCGTGGCGCAGAACTGGAACGTCCCGTTGCGGCGGACGCCGTACTAGCGCCCGCAGGCGAGCCAGCAGTTCGGCTAGCTCGAAGGGTTTTGTCAGGTAGTCATCGGCACCCGCATCCAAGGCCCGCACCCGGTCGTCGAGCAGTTCGCGCGCGGAGAGCACCAACACCGGTGCGGCATGGGCCTCCCGGCCCAATGCGCGCAACACGCCAAAGCCGTCCAGCCGGGGCAGCATCAAGTCCAGAATGATGGCGTCGTACCGGTAGCTGGCAAGAAACTTCAGCGCGGACACGCCATCGGCTGCTGTATCGCAGGCATAGCCTTCCGACTGAAGGCTCTGGCTCAGGGCTTCGGCCAGCGTTTGCGAGTCTTCCACGATCAATACGCGCATGTGCTTTCTTCCGTTCAGCGCATCTCGAAAAGCTCTTGGTGGAACGCCTCCGGCTCGAGCCCCTGGGCCAGCAGGTCGGCGCGCAACGCGCGGCCGAAGGCCGTGGGGCCGCAGAACCAGACGCTGGCGTCTTTCCAACCCGGCACCATGGCACGCAGGCGTTCACCCGTCAGGCGACCGTTCTGCTTGTCGATGAGCAGGTGCAGCACAACGCCGGCCGCCTGGCTGTCGGCGCGCAGTTTCTCGATGGCCTGCGGATCAACGTCGCTCGTAGGATGAAACAAATCGACCGGGCGTGCGTCTTGGCCTTTATGCTGCGCCAAATACTTCATGCGCGCAATGAATGGCGTGATACCGATGCCGGCGCCGATCCAGATCTGGCGGGCCTTCTCGTCGTCGAAAGTGAAGCAGCCGTAAGGCCCCTCGACCGTTACCTGGTCGCCTACCCGTAGGCGCTCAGGCAGCCGGCGGGTGTGGTCGCCCAGCGCCTTGGTGATGAAGGTAATGCGCCGGTCTTCCGGCACCCAGGCTGAGGCTAGCGTGTAGGGGTGCGGGCCTTCTTTCGGGTTGGACATGGCGAAGGCAAACTGTCCGGGCCGGTGGCCGGGCCAGCCCGGGTCCATCCGCAGGGTGGTTTCCAGCACGTTCAGCGCAGGGTAGGTCTGCAGCGATTCGATGACACCGTGCGCGGTGCGCTGCGCACCGACTCGGCCCAGCAGCACCCACACCGCCGATACCGTGCCGCTCGCCAGCAGCATAGCCAAAGCCCAGCCCACGGGCTGGGCCCAGTAGGAGAACTGCACCAACACCAAGGTGTGGAAGGCCAGCACCAAGTAGATCGCTGCCATCCAGTGGTGCGTCTTGGCGAACAGCCGGTAGGGAAAGCGCTTAACCAAAGCCAGCACCAGTAGCACGGCGACGGCGTAGAAGGCCCATTCGCCCAAGTCCTCGGCCAGTCCACGCCAGCCACGCAGCGCCGATTCAATGGAGCCCATTGAATCGGCCGTTGCGCGGGGCTTGCGCGCGGGGCGCGTCAGCCAGCCCCAGCCTACGGCCCATTTAGTACCCTGCGCCCACAGCCAGTGTACTGTTGCAGCGGTCAGAGCAGCGATGCCGAGCCACTTGTGCAGGCGGTATATCTTGTCCAGTCCGTTCAAGCTGGGCTCCAGCCACGCCGGGCGCGTGGCCAACATCATCGCCACGGACATCGCGCCGATGGCCAGTACGCCGCTGTATTGAATCCATACCGTTCGCAGGGCGAAGTAGTTGGACTGTGCAGGCCAGAGCGTATCGGTAAAAAGCCATAAAGCGCTCAATGCCAGCGCAAAAAACCAGAACGTCCAAATTATTCTCTTCATCGTGGATTTGCCCCAAATTCTGCGGAAGGCGCATGCGGCACTGGTCGGAAACCATCAATCCATATACGCGATAGCGTGCCTTTGAATGTGGCCGTGTATCCGAAATTACAGATAATTCTAATTTTGGCATCCCAACCTTTGGTAACGCTTTGGATTGATCACCCATCTATGGATAAAATCTAATTTTGCCCACCGGCTTGTGGCTTTACCTTGACTCAAGAAATGGTTGGCCCCCGATGCCGCCCAATCTCCCAGGACGCCCCGCCGCCGCGAACCGTCGCGGAAAGCTGCTGCCCCAATCGCTGTTCGATCACCGGCTTCCACGGCACCAGCGAGAAGCCCATGCCGTCATCAAGCATCGCGTAGCGCCCGCTGGCGAGCATGACGCTGCGCCGGTAGATGCCGGCCACGCGCTGCCCGTCGGCCACGGGCCGATGCTCCAGGCCCGTTTCGCCTGCAATGTCCTTCGCGGCCTGCGCCAGCTCCCGGTTGCGCAGCGTGCCCAGCAGGTTGCGCGCCAGGATCACGCGCTGCCCGCGCCGCTCGGCCAACCCCTGTTCGGCCAGGAAGTCGGTGCGCTGCTGCATGGCCTGTTTGGCCTCGCCGCCAAAGCCCAGGTCGCCCAGGCCCGTGCCGCCGCCGATCAACTGCTGGTCGAGCCAGGTGGCCCCGATAACGCGGGCCTGCCGCTCGATGGGCAGGTGCGATTTCAACTCGACGGCAACGCCGCCTAGGCGCTGCGCGTCGTAGCGGCGGCCCTGTTCGGCCAGGTCGTCCGGCACCTTCCAAAATCCCTCGGCCACGCGCTCCACGATGCCGGCGCGGCGCAGGGCTTCGAGCCGGCGGACGTGGGCCGCGACGACTTCCTGCGGATCGCGGCCCGGTCCGGCCTGACCTTGCGCGATGGCTAGGTGGAGGTCGGTGCGGTACAGCCCATCGCTCGCCAGCGCGGCGATGTTCTTGTCGGCCGCGCGCACGGCGGCCGATCCCTTCACCTCCACCACGGCGCCGGCGGGATAGTTCGCCAGCTCGTCGCGGGCGTTGAGCGCGACGTAGTGGGCCTTGCCGTCCACCCCGTCGATGACCAGATAGCCCCGGTCGCGCAGTTCGTCGGCCAGCCCCTTTGTGGCGACGCGGCCGAGGATGGTTCGGCCGTCGTCGCCCGGCTCGAATACCGCCAGCTCGCGCGGCTCGCCGCGCATGGCCCGCTGCATGGTGCGGATGATGTCGCCGCGCTCGCCCAGGGCGCGCAGGGTCTTTTCGGCGTCGGCATGGACGGCCCAGGTGCCCGGCTGCATTTCGTCGGCCAGGCCCAGGCGCTGCAAGCGTTGCAGCCGGCCGATCAACAGCAGGCGCTGGCGTTGCAACCTCGGTTCGTTGAGCCGTTCGACATGCACCAGGCCATCGTCGCCCAGCTCGCGCTTGAGCGTGCGATCCAGGCTCGTCCACCGCTCTTGTTCCACTTCGCGCTGCAAGGTCTGTTGGATCTCCAGCTCGGTGCGCGGCCCCAGCCATTCGGTCGCCAGTTCGGCGGCCCGATGGCGGAAGCCATCGGCGATGTAGTCGCCCGCGATGATGAGGTCTTTGCTGGTGTCGTCGCGCCCGCGCACGACGATGTGCGTATGCGGGTTGTCGGTGTTCCAGTGGTTGACGGCCACCCAATCGAGGCCCGTGCCCAGGTCGGCCTCCATGCGGCCCATGAGGTGCCGCGTGTAGGTGCGCAGGTCTTTGAGTTCCGCGCCATCCTCGGGCGAGAGGATGAAGCGGAAATGATGCCGGTCCTCGGCGCAGCGTTCCTTGAAGGCATCGAGGTCGGCGGCATCGGTCTGCGGCCCGTAGGCTTGGCCCGGCTCTCCGTCGCGGCCCACGCCATCGCGCTCGATGTAGCGCAGGTGCTTGGCGAGCGACTGCGGGCTGGCCCGCTGCTGGTTGACCAGCAAGGTCTTGATGGTGACGCGCCGCGATAGGGACGTCAGCTTCGCGCCCGCGAAGCGCGCCGCTGTGTGACCGCGCCCCAGGCGCGAACCGGGACGCTGGCCGGTTCCAGCGCCCTTGCCAGCTCCTCCAGGGCTGCGCACGGAGGACTTGCCGCTGCTGGCCTTGCCGGCCTGTTTGAGTACCTTGGAAACGAAGCCCTGGCCCCGGTGCTTCGGGGCGCTGGGACGGATGCGGAAATCATCGTCGCGGCGGTCGGTCATGGTTGTCTCCCCGGGAAGTTGAGGCGTGTCCGGTCGTGCGAAGCACTCGGACACGCCTGCATTGGCGCGGGCCTCGCGCCACAGGCGGCACGGCGGCGAAGCCGCGCCGTGCTGCGCCAACCCCACGTGCAGACTGGCTTTCGACGCGGCCCGGTGCCGCGTCCTTTTGTCTTGCCTTCCGCATTGGCCTCCCTTCGCGCCCCAGGTTCTCGCTCTCGCCCCCTGCGGTCTGGTGGCGCTGCTGTGTGAGCAGCCAGCGCCCCAGCGAATGCGGCCAGGGCCACAGGCCCGGCACGTTCGAGGCAAGACGCCTGCACGTTGGACGGCGGTATGGAATGCAGGGCCAGATGCAGGACCGGATGCAGCGCGGTGTGCCGTGCTAAGACACGGGCACGCCATGTGCGGCGACGCGGCACCTGTATCCGAGCGAACACGCCTGATAGCACGACGGGCTGCACGCCGATGCGCAGCGAGTCGACGGCCTGCGGTGCAATCAGTGGCACATCGGACAGCAACGCAGAATGCCGCGCAAAGTACCGCGTGAAGTGCGGTGCGAATGCACGCGCACGACATGCGCGAGTGCGCGACGCCATGCACCGAGACGACATGCCCGGTGGCACGATGCAATGCACGGCGACGTGCAGCGCGAGTGCGGCGGTCATGGCTGTTTCTCCAGCCAGACCGGCTGCGCCACGCCGGTCACATTGGACACACTCACCGGCCCAAAATACCGGCTGTCGAATGACGCCGGATTGGTGCTGCTCAGCAGAAACAGCTCACCCGCTTCAAGGCGGCGGCAGTGCGGCCAGAATGGCAGCGGCCGGCCCAGCCGGTCAGCAGGCAGCAAGGCGGCCACCGGCACGCCGTCGATCCACACCAGCGCATCGAAGATGCACACATGCTGCGGTGCCATGGCGCCCACACGCTTGAGCAGCGGCACGCGCGCCGGCAAGTAGCGGCGCTGCGCGGCCAGCGCGGCAGCGTCTGGCGGCAGTGTGGTCAGGACAATGGCGCCGACGCGCAGCGCATCGGGTGGCCCGACGTGATACCAGCCGACCGCCACGCTGTCGGACGGGTTGTAGACTAGGCGTGGCAGCGGCCGCACAAAAGACGCCCAGGCCAGCGCAGCGAGGCCGCAGGCGGACAGGCACGCCAGCACGAGGCGAGCGCGCAGGCGCGAGCGAGGACGCAACGCGCCACCGGACGTACTGGCAATGGTGGAGAGGATCGTCATGGCAGTGCCCTCCCTGCCAGACAGGCGGCGTGCCTCTCGGCGGTGTATTCAGGCAACGGCAGGCGCGCAGCGAGCCGGTTGGCGAGCGTGCGCCAGTACGCGGGCGAGACGGTAGCAGGCGCGATGCCCAGCGCTTCGATGGCGTCGATGCGCTCCAGCACGGCTCGCACCTGGTTTTCGCCCTCGGCGTGCAGCAGCAGGCGCGCGCCCGGCTGCACGCCGGGGATGCGCTGCGCGCCATCCAAGGGCGTGCACGTCTGCATCACCATGAGCTGCCAGCGGATCGTGCCGTAGTCGTTGGACTGCCAGCGGATGCGGCAGAACACGGCATTTGGCAGGAACACCGCGCAGCGCCGCCAGCGGTCGAACCGAATGATGTGCGCCGGCTCGCCGAAGCGCAGATAAATTTCGATGCGCTGGTCCACATAGGCCAGTGCAACGCGCGTCAGCGGCATTGAGGCTGGTTGCGCAGCAAGCGCGGCCAGCAGTGGCGACGGTGCCGCCGTGGCCGCGTCAGCGGCAGGCAAAGCGGATGCAGTCATGATGTTTGCTCCGGGAACTCCCGTTTCAGCAATGCGCGCAGCAGGTCGGCCACCGTCACGCCCTGCGTGAAGGCCGACACCTTGATGCGCGAGCGCATGGCGGGCGTGATGTCGAGGGTCAGGCGGGCAGTGAACACATCGCCCTTGGTGAGTGCATCGGCATCGCCCTGGCGAATCCAGGCTTCAGCCTGTGGATTCGAGGGCGGACGTGCACCGATACCGACACGTTTGGCCGGGCGCTTGCTGCCGGGCTGCGTGGTTGGTGGCTTCGCTGTCATGACGGCCACCGCAGCAGTTCATCGACCAGCGCGGTGATTTCGCGAGCGGCGGCGCTGTCGGGCGCCGTCTCGCGTGCAAGCCGGCCAGCGGCCACGCTGTCGGCGAACACGATGCGCTGACGCACTTCCGAGCGCAGCGCGGGCAGCGGTTGCTCGGCCAGAGCGCCGCGCGCTTCGCGCCCGATCACGGTGGTGCTCACGCGCCGATTGATGACGAAGGCTGCGCGCAGCTGCGGCCGGAACACCTGCGCCTCGCGGATCAGCGCCACCATCTCGGCGCTGGCCCAGAGGTCATAGGGGCTGGGCTGTACCGGAATCAGCACCCGGTCGGCCGCCAGCAGCGCAGAGCGCGCCAAGGCCGCAATCCTGGGTGGCCCATCAATCACGACGTGATCGGCCCGCCTGGCGAGTTCTGGCGCTTCCTGGTGCAGGGTTTCGCGGGCGAGGCCCACGGCGCTGAATAGCCTTGGCAGACCTTGCTGGCTTCTGCGCTGCGTCCAGTCCAGCGCGGAGCCCTGCGGGTCGGCATCCAGCAGGATGACCGACTGCCCGCGCATCGCCAGCTCGCCGGCGATGTGGGTGGCGAGCGTGGTCTTGCCCACGCCGCCTTTCTGGTTGAGCAGAGCAACGATCATGGCCTGGCCCTCCGTGTCGGAAAGCCCGGCTGTTGCCGCTGCGATTTTGGCCTCGCGGTGGTTGTCCACTGTGGCACGGCGCTTCTACTACCAGTTAGATGAATTACGTTAGGTAAGTTAAGGGGGGCGCAAACCCAATGCCGGCGCGGCCTGACGGCCGATTCGTACTCCTGATAGCACGAGGGTCGTACTCCTGATAGCACGAGACCCCGTACTCCCGATAGCACGAGTCCGTCCACAGGCTGCGCACCGGTTATCACCGTGCCGTGGGCGGCACGGCGCGGAACGTCAGCAGCTCGGCCCCATCGTCCGGCATCCGCTCGATCCCCAGGACGTAGCCGGGCAGCGACTGCCGCGCGACCAGCGCGCGCAGGTCGTAGGCGAAGTCCGAGAACCGCGTGCTGCTGCCCGACTTGCGGTACAGGTGCCGGAAGTCGAACTGCCAGCCCTCCGGCTGACGCCCTCCGTGCTTCCTCACCAGGCGGTACAGCCAGCGCTCGATGCCCCCGGTGAGCCGGAAGTACGCCGGGTCGATGGTCAGCACCAGTGCCGCATCCAGCACGCCCGCGTAGAACCAGTCGGGCAGGATCAGCTCCAGCCCGAGCGGCGTGCCGCGAGCGTCGGCCAGCTCCTTCCATTCGTTGATCCACGAGAAGCGGTGCAACCGCCTTCCCGTGGTCTCCCGGATCGAAGTAGCCACCGTCGTGGACTGCAGGCGATCCAGCGCGGCCTTGAGGCGCTGGTAGTCGCGCAGCGACGTACCGCGCCCGATGAAGCGCAGGATCTCGTAGGGCCGCACTTGCATCAGCCGCGACGGGTGCAGGCCCGCGTCGCGCGCCTGCACGATCTGGCTGGCGGCCCAGATCAGGATGTCCGCATCCCAGATCGTGGCGATGCCATGCTCCTGGGTACCCTCCACGCGGATCGTGACTCCTCCTGCCTGGAAGTCGATGGGCGCCACGCGCCGCGACTTCGCCAGCGAGAAGAACGGAAAAGCCATCAGGTCCTGGCTGTCGCGCGGCGCCATGTCGCCCGGCAGGGCGCGGAACAGGTCGAGCTGTTCGCGCTCCTGCCGGACGGCCCCTGAGGGGCTGGACATGGCGATGGCCTCCCGCGCTCCAGCGCTTAGCGCGCACGGCTGTCCGCCGAGTGATGCTCGGCGTACTCGGGATCGGACGTGGACTCGAAGCTGCGCTCGGCGGCCCAGGCATCGAGATCGGCCACGGCGTACATGACGCGCCTGCCGAACTTGCGGAACTTGGGACCACCCCCGAACACGCGTTGCTTTTCCAGCGTGCGCGGGGACAGGCGCAGGTAGTCAGCGGCTTCGTCGTTGGTGAGGTAACGCTGCGGTTGTGCGGCAGCGGTCGAGGCAGTGCCTGTAGCGGCGGCAGGCCGCAAGGGAGCAGGACGCATGGTGAGAACCTCCATAGCTTTCAAAGCTCCGGCCACACAGCGCAACCGGATAGAGGCAGTCTCAGAAAACGAAGCCCTCTTGCTCAGGGTCGTTTTGCGTCCCCTTCAAAACGACCCTTCTCAAGCGGTGGCAGTTGTGCTAGGTGGCGATAGCCGCCGCGCATCAACGCCTCACCGCGCCGCACCAGGCGGCGCACCTTGGAGCGCAGGCCTCCGTCGCTGTACCAACCGGCTGCCGCATCCACGCCGAACAGCCCCTCGGCGATCTGGTGCAAGGACGCACCCGCCAGGGTGGCGTCGAGCGCCTGCAGGGTGTGCAACTCCAGCAAGGCCGCGGGCGGAGGCCGGGGCCAGGCCGCCGATGGGGCATCGGACGCCGGCCCGCCAGACGGCTGTATGGCAATGCCGTCGCTATGTCCGCGACAGGCATGGACGACCGCCATGCCGTGCTCCAGGCCCGGCGCGAGCGCATAGCGCTGCCAATACCCCGGACTGCGCGCGATCAGCGCCAGGCCCTTGCCGTCATGCTGCAGGTGCTTGTGGCCTGGGATACGCCAGAGGTCGAATGCCATGGCATCGGCGGGCGGGTCGGCATCCGGGTAGAGCTGCACCACGGAGTGCGACCCCGGTAGCCAGGCCGGATGCGCGTCCCGCGCATCGAGATCCGGGTTTTCCAAAAGGCGCAGGCCCCATCGGGGCGCTGCGGGCTGTTCGGCGGGCGGTACTGCCCGCGCGCGGCGATGACGGCGCTGCCAGTCAAGCCGGTAGTCCGGGTGCCTGCGCAGGTACTCCCAGGCCAGGGCCAGCGCATCCAGCCACAGGATGTAGAGGTAGGCAGCGGTGGGATACCAGTGCGCGTGGTGGTGCGCATAGAGCTGGGGATCGACCATGGCGAAGGCTCCCGTCCAGTAGCAGGGACGCCGCCACGAGCCAACATGCGGAGCTATCGCATCGGGCTCCCACCATCCTCAAAACCGGGGTAGGATGTAAGCATTGGTAATCACAGGCCTGTCAAGAACCATTAGCTCTGGTGTATTGCAAAATTCGTCTAAATGCGGCGGCCGCGATGCCTACAACCGCTTCGCGGCAAGTACCACCATGCCGCAAACCGCTTGAAAGATCGTGACTGTTTGAGTCACAGCAATATCGATCTGACGCAAGAATGCCGATTCAGACCGAATTTGTCTGAGACCTGACCCAAATAGTCTCAATCCGCCAGGCCTGGCCGTGGCGGGAACGGCTCAATCGACGATGGCGCCGTTTTCCTGCGCGAGCCGCAGATATTCGGACAGGGGCCGCACTGCCTTGAAATACCGATCCCGCAGGATGGGCTGTTTGTTCGGGCCGACGATGGAAGCCAGATCAGAAAGCCGGATTTCTCCCAGCTCAGGCATGCCGATGCCCACGTCCATGATCCCGAAAGCGGTATCCCCGTCTGCGGGATCGAGAGATACCAGCAGCCAGGTGGCATGCGCGTCCGGTGTGAAAAGACGCACTACCGGTAGCGGGTCGATGGGCAGGCCCGCCGCACGGCTTTGGCCATGGGCCAGCAGTTCGGCGCGTTCCTGCTCGGTCGTCAGTGGGTCGGTCATGGCTCAGTCCCCCAAAACGGCAATAATGCGCCCGCATGCCTCGACCCCCAAGAGGCAAACGCAAACCATCGTCAAGCCTGTGGCAAAAGCACGGATGCGTCTTGCCTCGAATCCGCCAAAGCGTGAAAGCGCAAAGCCGCTTCCACGAATCTGGTGAAAACCACGGATGCGGTTTCGTTCCTCTGTGGGAACCCGCAAAGGCGGATTTCTGTAAAAGAGCAAAACCGGAAAACCCCAGGCTGTGAACACTATAGATTGTAGCTCTATAGAACGCAATCGGCTGTCATCTTGGATTTTGAGGAGATCCAAGGTTGGCAGCGAAGCACACATTGTCGGAGGCATTGAAGACCATCCGAAAGGCGCGGGGTTTGAGCCAGGAAGACTTCTCGGACGTCTCCAGCCGCACCTACATGAGTACGCTGGAGCGCGACCTCAAGAGCCCCACCTTGAACAAGCTGGCCGAGCTGTGTGAGGTCATGGAGGTCCACCCCCTGACGCTGCTGACACTGGCCTACGGTGGGGATGACAAGGGCGTCGATGCCCTCATTGCTCGCGTCAAAAGTGAGATCGCCATGCTGAAAGAGGCAGCGCCCACTCGCTGACCCGTGATCCCATTTCAGTTCTCCGAATCCGAATATCGACATGCTCAATCACTACAGATCGCCGTACCCCAACTACATCCACCAGCTTTTCATCACGCCGTCCAAGCACTTGTACGTCTTGAAGGACAAGCGCCTGAAATGGCAAAGCAAAGCCTTGGAGGTAAAGCTTGACAGCATTGAGGACGCAGAACGGGAGCACTTGGTCTACTACGTCCTGGCTGACCACACCTCCGCCGCGTTTTACGCGGAGGTTGGCACCAGCAAAACGTTGGTGCACCCAACAGAGTTTCTGACGCGGGCGTGGTCACAGAAGCCGGACTTCTTTTTCCACGGAATCCCGGAAAACCTGATCGTGCCCACCGCCGTGTCAAAAAAGTACCCGAATGTTGAAGGCTGGCTCCAACAATTGGGTGTTCGCATCGTTCCACCGCCCAGCGGCTTCTATGCTGGCATCCACCAGGTCAAGAACTGGGAAAAGGACGTAGCGAACCACATCAGCTTTCATGAGTATCTTGAGAAAACGCCGTGCACGTTGGAGGTGCTGCGCTCAAAGAACTTGCGAATGCTGGAGATGGCCAACGACAGTCAGATCAATCGGCCCGGCATTCGCATGACCCGGAAGCAGCTTTGGGAGCTGCCTGTTGAAGGTCGGCCACCGCTTCGGGTCATGGCGTGAACGGTCAGGCGGCCAACTGACTTGCGGAAAACTCGCGCCAAGCCTCTCTCAGTGCTCGCACCACATGGTCTCCATGCCGGGAGAGGTAGCGTTCAAGTTCTCGGCGGTTGCTAGCCCCAGTGGGAAATGTCTTGTCGCGTCTAGCATCCACCGCGAGATCGCCGACCGGATCACCCCTGTCAACCTGGGTGAGCAGCCACCGATGAAACGGTGCGCGCGCTGCTTCCTTCGCATCGCGCTCGGCCATGGCGATGCCGGCCAGAAGGTTTACCGCATCAGCAGGCCGGCGCCAGTTGACCTTCGACTCCAGCGACCGCTGGTTCCAGCGATCGAGCGATCCCAAATAACGCTCGCCATGCGTTTCGCCTCGATGCTGCTGCGGATCATCGAAATGCTCCGCCTCCGTGAAGACATCACATCGAGCGCAGTAGAAAAGAGCCGGGTTGTCTTCGTCCTGATCTCCATGCAGGTAATACCTGCCCTGGCTTGAGGGTGCAGACTTGCGCAGCATCGGAGATGCGCCCTTGATGGCAGGCGCAGCGCCGCTGTGCTTGACCAGCAGAGACCAGTTCTTGAAGCCCTGCTGGGCTGCAATGCGATCCAATGCTTCGCTATGGGGAATGGAAAGCTCACGGACGAGCTTCTTGGCTTCGCGCTTGAAGCGGTCGATTTGAGAAGATGAGAATGAAACGGCCATGGGTTGAACTCCGCGGTCGCAGTGACTTCGATGCGCCCACACACCGAGTCAGCAACGACCATAGGGTCAAGCCAAGACTCGCTTATTTCGTGCTGTCGAAACGACTTCGCCTTGTGGGCGGGCAGGCCTGCAAGAAGGCCTGCGTCCAGTTTACACGCTTCGTGCACCTTGGCGACAGAAGTAACTCTGTGTCGCTGCGACCTTGCCTCTCTGACGCCCCGCCAAAGCGGGGCGCTGCGGCGGTTACGCCGCCTGGGGCTTGCTACGCGACCAGATCAGGTCGTGCGTGCCGTCCTCGCCCTCGATCAGGCGGGCATAGACCGTGGCCGGGAACGAAGGATCGTCGAGGGTCACGGAGATGTACTCCCGCCCGGCCTCGCTGGTCTTCTTCCACGCCGCGCCGATGTCGTGGCTGGCGGCCTGTAGGCGGAAGTCCGGGGCCTTCTCGTTGTCGCCCTTGTCGTTGGGCACCAGCTTGACCTTGACGTTGAGCGTCAGGGTGCGAAGCGTGCCGGTGAAGCCGTCTTTGTCTGCGGTGAAGGTGCCGATGTTGGCCATGATGAAACTCCTTACGGTGGAACAAGGTTCGCGCCCATCGCGTCCTTGTTGTGATCCGGTCGGCGGGGGACGGGCGGGCTGCACCGCTTGCGGCCGCAACGCAGTGGAGGGCCGGGAGGCGAAAAGAATTTGTCCCGCGAGGAATGCGCCGAACGCAGTGACAAAGCAGGGGAAATTGTTTTCGCCGGACGGTTGCAGCCATGAAGCCCGAGGCGCAGCCGCGCCCCTGCCAGGATTCACAACCAGACAAGGACGCCTTGGGCCGAACCACCCCCAAACCGAAAGGAGACATGGCCGACTCGGCATCCCCGCCCGAAGGCTGCACCGGCTCGCCCACTGACGCGGACCAGGTCAACCACCCAACCACAGGCGAGAACGCCCCCGCCGCACCGTGCGGCGCCGGTCTTGAGGCGTGGCGTGGAAGCTCCATGGCGATGCCGGGCGGGTTGTCCGTGAACCGTCCTTCGTGACGTGATGGGCACGAACCGCCAGCGTTGAGGACAGCAGGCATTCGCACAACCTGCCGCAGCAAGCGCCAGCGTGTTCGCCAGCGCGCTGCCTACGTGGTGGGGCGCTGGCCGGGCCGATCCGCGCAGCCGGTTCGGCGGCATCGAGGGGCGCCAAGCTGTGCGCGGCGGGGATAGCCCGCAGGGCTTTCCCCTGGAGGCAAACGCAGTGCGCAGCGCAGCAGACGCGAAGGCGTGAGGGATTGAAGCCGAATGGCCGTGACGGCAAAGACGGCACGGGGCGCAGCCCGAAAGCCCGGCGGCGCTGCGCGCCGACACGCGCAAACAATCACGACATACAACCGAAAACTGGAATTAGCGCGACAGGGGAATTGCTTGGAGCGAAAGTTTAGGATGTCTCATAAAACGATCACGTAACAGTTCGGCAGACAAGGAATGAAGTGAGATGGTCCCTCTTCCAGACACTACAACAAAGAAATTTTTGGGCATATGGCGGCGCGCATTGGCGCTACCAGCCCTAACAGGCTGCTGAAATACCGCCCGCCGACACCGGCGTTGTCGGAATTCCAGCGATTCGGGTAGGGATTTGGTATTCGACGACCCGTTTCGAGGCCGATTCGTGCCTTCCGAAGGTCGTTTGGAGCACCTTTTGGCTCATCCTGCCCCCTGCGGACGGACTTGTGCCAGTGTGCGCATGCGCACGAGGTTGTAGGCGGCCATGTTCAGCACGAACATTTGGTCGACCCGCTTGAGCCCGCGCACCATCACCTGCCGGATCTGGCCAATGGTCTTGGCCCAGCCGAAGCCTTGTTCGATGCGCTTTCTGCGCTGCAATGACATGCCGTAGCCCTCGGTCTGCGCAATCTCGTCAGGCACCGCCGAGCGCCGGTTGGACTTGTTCTTCGCCACATGCGGCGTGACCTTCATCTTCTGCAACTCGGCGATGAACTCCGCGGCGTCGTAGCCCTTATCGGCACCCAGGGTAATCGCCGCTTCTGGGTGGGCCTGCCTGGCGTCGTTGATCATGGCCTTGGCCGCCACCCGCTCGGCGTGGCCGTCGGCCTGCGTGACGGTGGCGTTGACGATCAAGCCGTTGCGGTTCTCCATCAGCGTGTGGCCCATGAAGCGCAGTTCGCTGGCCGTCTTGCCCTTGCGGTACAGCCGGCTGTCCGGGTCGGTCTTGGAGGCATGGGTGTCGTTGCTGCGTGACTGGCCCCGGAAGTCTTTGCTGCTGCCGGCCTTGTTGGCGTCCTCGCCGGGGGAGTCGTTGGCGGCTGCATTGGTGACGGCCGTGTCGGTGTCGGTGGCGTTGCCATCGGCATCGTCATCGTCCTTGCGCACAAAGCTCTTGTGGCCCGCCCAGGCCTGGATCAAGGTGCCGTCCACGCTGAAGTGCTCCTGGGACAGCCAGTTCTTGCACTCGGCCTGCACCAGAACCTCGTTGAAGAACGCCACCACGGCGTCGTGCTTGATCAGCCGCTCGCGGTTCTTGCTGAACACCGTGGGCACCCACACGCTGTCGTCCATCGACAGGCCGATGAACCAGCGAAACAGCAGGTTGTACTGCACTTGCTCCATCAGCAAGCGCTCCGAGCGCACCGAGTACAGCACCTGCAAAAGCATTGCGCGCAGCAGCTTCTGCGGGGCAATGCTGGGCCGCCCACCCTTGCTTGCGTCCTCGTACATGCCGGCGAACAGATCTTCGAGCTTCTCCAGCGCTTCGTTGACCATCACGCGGATGAGCCGCAATGGGTGCGACGCAGGCACGAAGTCGTCAAGCCTCTTGACGTTGAACAGGCTCTCGGTAAAGGTGTCGGGGCCGCGCATGGTGCAAAGGGTTTCGGCTCGGTGGCGATAGCTTCAGCTCAGCAGCATACGTGCCAACTGATCGGGGAAGGTGGGCGGTATTTCAGCAGCCTGCTAAGCGATCTCCATGTCGAGTTGGTTTCAAATTGGGCACAACAAGCAGGATTTACCGTACAGGATGCTACCGAACGTGATGTCGGAATATTTCAACATACTCGGGCAATAGTTCTATCAACCAACCTAGGTGTAGCCTGCTTTCCGAAGGCATTGCCAAAGGATGCTCCCCAATGGAAAGAAAATCGAGTTATTGCCGACCATCACGCTAGCCTCTGGCAAAAGGTCGAATGGTTTTCTCCTCTTTGGATTACCCGAGGCGCTGCCAATAAATTGCTAATGGATGTTGAGCATCGCTCTAAAGACGAGGCAATAAGCCTATTTAACTATCATACCTCCACCCTGTATACCTTGTCATTTCAAGCTGTTTGCATCGCCCAACTGATACCCAGTGCCCGCAGCCTCTCAGACTTTGCATCTATTGCACGAGAAGCCTATTTGGCTTTCTACGCTGGGCATAGGGCCTCAAGCATTGCCGCCCTGATTCCCGTCATCGAAGGGGCGTTCAAGCGAATATCCAATGCCACATCAAATTTATCGATGCCAGATCAAATTGATCGGATCATAGATGAAGCCTGTATGCGTGCAGCCTATTTGCATTTCGAAGGAATGTGGGTGCCTCGCGAATATCTCACAATAGATTATCTATTTGGCCAAGATGAGCGCATATTCACCTTTGAGACTTTCCGGCGATGGCTAAAGGACGCCTTTTTCCGTAACACAGGGGATTATGACGGTGCGACATGGTTAAACCGTCACCTGTTTGCACATGGTGCCTCGACGGAGTGGCAGAACTCTGCCAATTTTTGGCGCTTGATCGTTGCGCTAGCAACACTTGGCGTTATTGAATCTTGGCATGATGGTTCTGACCGAGTGTCGCTTCTTTTTCCCGAGATGAGCGACGACAGCAAATTACTTTGGCAACAGGCGATTCTTCAAGGACAAGCTCAGATGGCCGTCAAGCTCCTTGAGGAAAAAATCTATCAATCACATGGGCGTACTGTTCCTCTCATGCCTACAGACGATGGGGCAACGCTGCGGAAGGCCCGTCTGAAAGATGAATGCATCAAGGATCTTGTGCGTCCCCTCAGGGACGCGGGATGGAGCATCACGGTTGGCGAGCCTGATGATCAAGCACTCTCCATGCAGATCGTCGCAACCAGTGGAAATAGCAAACTGCGCATAGCGCTCCTATACAGTTGCGCGACCGACAACAAGCGGTATCAGGAACTTGCACAAAACTGCGATGCGATTCTCTATGTTGGTGCTCCATATCACCAAGATCAGTACGCATACGGTATCAACGTGCATGTGGGGCCAGTTGCTGCTTGGCAACCACCCAAGGCCCCGCCGCCATAACATTTGGCCTTTGTACCGGGCGCGGCCACCGCCGCGCCCGGATTTTTGCGTTTACCGCGCCCAGGGCGGAACGGCCTGGGCGCGGTGCTGATCGCGGTTATTCCTTCGTCTCGATGATCCACCACACGGCACGCGCCAAGGCGCGGCCCGTGATGGGGTGAATGTCCGTGAGGTCGGCGCGGGCCGTCCAGCCCGATGGCGGGCGGTAGCCGCGCACGTCGCCATCGCCGTGCCAGCGGCGGGCGCGCACCGTGCCGGGTGCGTAGATGGCCGCTATGCGCGAGCGGCTGGTAGTGGTGCGGGTCATGCGTGGTTCTCCTTCCCAGCGAAGCGCCCCGGTCGAGGCCGGGGCGCTTGCCTTCGGCGCGGTCAAGCGGCCAGTACCTCGGCGGCTTCATCTGCCATTGCTTCGGCATCTGCCGGTGCGTCTTGCTCCGGCGTTTCCTTCTGCGCCACCTCCGGGCCTACGGCCTTGAAGACGGCGGGCATCCAGCCCGTGCCATCCGCCAGCCGCTCGGCTTCGCTGGCAATGTCGGCCTTCTTCAACTTCGCCAGCCGGGAAACCTGCTCGGGCGCGTACTCGCCCACGGCTTGCAGAATCGCGGCCTTCGGCACATGCCGGAAATAGCCGTCATTGGTGGGCTGCCACCATGCGGCCATGTCCAACCCCACGGCCTGCGCGAGTTCTGCGCCCGGTTGCTGCGGCGTGGCGCGGGGCGTCACCACGTCCACCGTGGACGCCACGCACACGGCCAGCAGGCGCACCAGTTCGTCTTGCGGCTTCGCCAGCAGCGCGGCGAACAGTTCGGCGCTGTCCTGCGGCAAGCCAGCGCCTGCCACCTGTTGCAGTTCGCGCAGTGCCACAGCGGCGGGCGATTCCGGCCAGTCCGGGGCCATGCCTTCCAGCCGGTCTTGCACTTTCAGGCTCACGCCCAGCGGCATATCGTGCCCGTAGTAACGGCCCTGCAAGACGGTCTGCACCATGCCATGCACCACGGCAGCCAGCGCAGCCTGCGGATGCCGGGCGATTTCGATTTGCAGCGCGGCGGTGCGGTGGGCGCTCAAACGTTGCGCCAGCCTGTCGGACATGCCGGCAGCCTTCGGCGTGTCGTCGGCGTCCTCGCCTTCGTCGTCGTTCTCGGCACTCTCGCCGCTGAAACCCTGCCGCAGCTTCTCCAGCGTGCGCAGTGCCTTGGCCTCGGCTTCGCGCAGCAGCCCGCGATGAATCACGGCCTGCCCGCTGCCGTCGATGGTGACGATGGCACCGGCTGCGGCCTTCATGCTGTCGCTGTATGCCTGCAAGCTCTCTTCCAGTGCTTGCAATTGCTCGCCCAGCGCTTCGCCTTCCTCCTGCAAGGCGTCGGCCTTGTCTTCATCGTCGGCATCCATCGCGGCATCCACGGCTTCACCGATGGCCTGCATCTTCTCTTGCAGCTTGTCGATGCGCTGCGCCTCGCGCTTGGTCGGCTCGCGGCGCTCCCTCGGCGCACGCTGGAAGGCGTGCAGGTCGGCATGGGTCACCCCCGGCGTGGCATCCACCCACGCCCAGCCCTCGGCGCGAACCGTGGCCGCGATGCCTGTCAGCCGGTCTTGCGCCAGTTGCTCCAGCAGTGCGGCATCGGTCAGATACACGCCCGCATCGCCTTCCGCGAACAGGTCACGGCGCACGCCACCGCCTGCGGCCTCGTAGGTGTCCAGCCCGACGAAGCGCACCAGCGGATGCCGGTAGGCGTCGATTTCGCGCTCGGTGAGACGGTCGCGCAGGGCGGACGGCTGGCGCTGCCATGTCGGCGCATCGTAGAAGGCGCTTTCCTGCGCAGCGTGGTCGTCGGTGATGGACAAGGCCATCAACTGATCGAGCGTGACGGCGTCGGCGCGGTAGTCGTCCATCAGGCGCGGCGAGACATTCGCCAGCTTCAAGCGGCGCTGTACCACCAGCGGCGTGACGGAAAAATCCGCTGCAATGTCCTCGACGGCCCGCCCCTCGGCCACCAGTGCCGCAAAGGCTTCGAACTGGTCTGCCGGGTGCATGGCTTCGCGCTGCACGTTCTCGGTCAGGCTGGCGGTGCGGGCCGTGCCATCCGCTACCTGCAAGCAAGGCACATCCCAATCCTTGCTGATGTGGTGCTTCTTTGCCAGCAGCTTCAGCGCAGCCAGCCTGCGGCCCCCGGCCACCACCTCGTAATGCAGGCCATCGGCGGTGAGGGTCACGATCAGGTTTTGCAGCAGGCCCACGCGCTGGATGGATGCGGCCAGTTCGGGGATGGACATGCGCGGCGCGGTCTTGCGCACGTTGCGGCCCATGCGGCCAGAAGGGCGCAGCACCAGCCGCGACAGCGGCACCAGAATCATGTGCTTGCTCGGGTCGGCGGCTTGCAGCACGTTGGCGGCGCTGCTGGCTGCGCTATGGACGGCGCGGGCTTCGGTGTGGTTAACGGCGTTCATGGTGGATCTCCAATCAAGTGAAACAAGGGAATGGAGGGGAACCGCCCCTCCGGCGGGTAAAACTTCGGAAGGGGTCAGGCTTTCAACTGGCGCAGGCCATCGGCCAGCATCCACAAGGCGCGATTGAGGCGCACATCGGAATCAATGCCCTGTATCGGGCGGGTCTGCTGGCGGCGTCCGCTGGCGCTGCGGCCATGCAGTCCGCCTTTGGTCAGGTTTTCTTGCGTGCGGTTGAACACGCTCCACAAGTCCGGGCGGCGGTCGTCGAACCGGCGCGGCATCAGGATTTGCGATTCGGTGATGGGCGCGGGCTTGCCCGGGTCGTCGTACTTGAGGGACAGCGCGGCGCGGGCGAACACTTCGGCCTCGCCTTCGTCCAAGGTGATGTCGCGCATCAGGTCGCGGGATTCCTTCACCCGCTCGAAGCCGCTCAACACCTCGAAAGCGCCTTCGATGACGGAACCGGCCACGTCGCCCTTATGGGGTACGCGCACGTCCGCCACGGTGTCGCCGCAGACAAGGCCATTGCTGCACACGAAACGGAACATTCCGGCCAGCATCTGATAGCTGCTCGTGCCATCGTGCGAGTTCAGCAGCACGATTTCGTTAGCCTCCGCGCCGTTGATCTGGCTGGCATGGCGCAGGCGCAGCATGTGTTTGGTGTGCTCGCGCTTGCCTTCATCACGCACGCGGGTCTGGCAGGCCATGAACGGCTGAAACCCCTCCTTGCGAAGCTCGGTCAGCACGGCAGCGGTGGGGATGTAGGCGTAACGCTGCGAACGGCTCTCATGCGGGGCGTCCGCGAAGATGGACGGCGCTACCCGGTGAATCTGGTCATCGGACAGCGGGTAGTCGCTGCGCAGTGCGGGGGAATGGGAAGCGAAACGGTTGGCAAGCATGTCGTTCTCCTGACTTGGCTGTTGAAGAAAGCGCACACCGGATTCCTAGATTCGGAGCCCAGCCTTGCGGCTGTTCGGTGCGGTCGGCACGAGGAACCCGGTTGGCCCTGTTGCCACCGTCTTTCCTGAGTTCATCGCCCGCGACGGTCAGGAGCGCGCGAACGGGTGCCGTCAAGGAGGCAAGCGCAGGGTGGGTGCGGCCCGCAGGCGCAGCCGAGGACACGGCCCTGCGCGCCTTGACGGCACACGGGCGCGGGCTACAGTCGCGGACAAGGTGATGAGGTCAGGGAAGACGGCTGGACATGACAACGGCCATCACACGCCGACCGCACGGCAAGCGAAGCGCGCAGGCCCGGATCTGGAAGCCGGGCCGAAGGCGTCAGCGATATGGAAGGCTGGTGAATACCAGTCCCGTCAGGGATGAGCGAGCAGCGAACCTGGAGCAGCGCGATCCGTGCAGCGGAGACGCCCAAGCTATCTTCATTTATATTGATGGATTGGATGCCGCTGGCAGAATAGTTTCAATTCGAAAACAACTAATCACTCCAAGCCGACATTTCAGGGGGAGCAATGTATCAAGAAGAGATTTGCCGATTATCGCCCAATGAGTGGGAGTGGTTTGCGCAGGACGTCTTATTTCACTTGGGATTTATGATCCATGTAGGCCCATCAGAAGGAACAGATGACGGGCTCGACATGATCGTTGAACGCGAGAAAACAAAATATCTTGTGAGCTGCAAACACAATCATAAGTCACGGAAAAATGTAGGCGTCAGAGAGGAGTCAGACATAAGAGACAGGGTGGAGCAACATAATTGCGAAGGATTTATTGCCTTCTACTCCGTCGGGGCGACGACAGCACTCAAGAAGAAATTTATTTCATTAGAGAATGCCGGAATAGGTGTAATTGAGATATACCTAGACAATATTCTTGACATCATCCCAACCATGATGGGATTTACCCTACAAAAATACTTTCAACGTCCGCAAGAAATTCATCATCACCTGGTGCAGAGTTGCAACTACAAACCACTAAAGTGCATGAATTATGAGTGCGAGAAAGACATTGTCAGCAAGGAAAGAATCCCGCATTCTTTGGCCGGCTTCTGCATTGACAACGAAGATTTTATTCACCTAATTTATGGCTGCAAAAGCTGTGTAGGTGACTACTGCCCCCATCATTACTGGGCTGAAATTGGGCAAATAAGATATATAGAGCAGATGCTGGTTTGGCGCTCGATAGTTGATGAGGTGGTAATTCAGAACAAGCCAGCGAATGATTTTTATAAGCACTGGGCGCTACTTCAAGAGGCGATCCTCCAAATTCAAGTACCGCAGGGATGGGGGCGCTGGATATAAAGGACTGAGGCATCAAAGCGTTAATCTGCAAAGGCTGAAGGCGTCACCGATGGAACCTTTATGGAGCGGATTCGCGGGCGAGGCTGGATGTACTGCACGAAAATGCGACTAGCCGCGTCATTGCTGGAGACGCCCTGATCGCCGCAGGTACCTTAGAACCCGATGCGCAACAATGGCTGAACAGCCCCGGGTTTTGAGGATGCTCCAACACGAGAGAAGATGGAGCTATGAACAAGTCACCGAAGTTCTCCCCGGAAGTGCGCGAACGCGCTGTGCGTATGGTGCAGGAGCACCGAGCCGACTACCCCTCCCTGTGGGCAGCTATTGAATCGATTGCCCCAAAGATTGGCTGCGTGCCACAGACCTTGAATGACTGGGTCAAGAAGGCCGAGGTCGACAGCGGACATCGCCCCGGCACCACCACCGCGGATGCGCAGCGCATCAAGGAACTGGAGCGTGAGGTCAAGGAATTGCGCCGGGCCAATGACATCCTGAAGACGGCCAGCGCGTTTTTTGCACAGGCGGAGCTCGACCGCCGTCTCAAGTCGTGAGGGCCTACATCGACCGCCACCGTGATGATTACGGGGTCGAGCCCATCTGCAAGGTGCTACAGATGGCCCCGTCGTGTTACTGGCGCCACGCAGCCCGGCAACGCAATCCGCAATTGCGCAGTGCGCGCGCCCTGCGTGATGAAGGCTTGAAGGCTGACATTCAGCGCGTGTGGCACGCCAACTGGCAGGTCTACGGAGCCGACAAGGTCTGGCTGCAGATGAACCGTGAGGGCATCCCGGTGGCGCGCTGCACGGTGGAGCGACTGATGCGTGCCATGGGGTTGCAAGGGGTACGCCGTGGCAAGACGGTGCGCACCACCACGCCGGACCCATCGGCGCCGTGCCCGCTGGACCACGTCAACCGGCACTTCAAGGCCAGCCGCCCCAACGAGCTGTGGGTGTCGGACTTCACTTACGTCTCCACTTGGCAGGGGTGGTTGTACGTGGCCTTCGTTGTGGACGTATATGCCCGGCGCATCGTGGGCTGGCGGGTCAGCCGCAGCATGCAGACCGACTTCGTGCTGGATGCCTTGGAGCAGGCTTTGTACGACCGCCAGCCAGCGACCCATGCCTTGACGCACCATTCCGACAGGGGCAGTCAGTACGTCAGCATCCGCTACACCGAACGCTTGAATCAGGCGGGCGTACAGCCCTCGGTGGGCAGCAGGGGCGACAGTTACGACAACGCGCTGGCCGAGACCATCAACGGTCTGTACAAGACCGAATTGATTCACCGCCGGGGCCCCTGGAAGAGCAGGGAATCCTTGGAACTGGCCACCCTGCAGTGGGTACACTGGTTCAACCACGTCCGACTGCTCAAGCCAATCGGAGGCATCCCTCCGGCAGAAGCTGAGGCAAACTACTGGAGGCAACTCGCAGCCAGCGATGCCTCAATAGAGGCGTCAACTTAAACTAACCAGCCTCCTCGATACCCGGGGCCGTTCAGGCTGAGGTACCGACAAGTCTGTCATGGTTCTATACGCTTTGAAGTATCGAACACATCAAGGGCGGACCATGAGTGCATTTCAACCCAAAAACCCTCAGCAAGTCTGCGAAGATATTCTCCTAGGGATGGTGTTCAAAACACCCGTGGCGGTGGCCACTGAGTCGATATATTCCACATGATGACGAATTCGGCGTTTTTTGGGCTGCAAATAAGGGGCATTTCACCCTTGCCGCTGGCCCTTTGGTCGGTTGTGGACGCACTCATCCATGCAGACCCTGCAAAAGCTTGCGCCGCGCCATCCACAGATTGCTCAGCGCAAACAGCGTTACCAGGTTGGCCGTGTTTTTGGCCAGGCCACGGTACTTGACCTTGGTGTAGCCGAACTGCCGTTTGATGACGCGAAATGGGTGCTCCACTTTGGCCCGGATACGTGCCTTGACCTGCTCCAGCTTGTCCAGGATGGCGCCCATGGGCGTGCTCTTGTCCAGCGCACGGCGCTTGCCAGGGCGCATGGCCACATGCCACTGGGCAGTGATGTCTTGCGTCTCTTCGCGCTTGGCCACGCCCTGGTAACCCGCATCGGCAAACACATCGGCTTCGTCACCATGGACCAGCTTGCTGGCCTGAGTCACGTCGTTGACGTTGGCAGCCGTGCCCACCACGGTATGAACCAGGCCGGAATCGGCATCCACGCCGATGTGGGCTTTCATCCCAAAATGCCACTGATTCCCCTTCTTGGTCTGGTGCATCTCGGGGTCGCGTTCACCACCCTTGTTCTTGGTCGAACTGGGCGCGGCAATCAGGGTGGCATCGACCACCGTGCCTTCGCGCAGCATCAGACCTTTGTCGGTGAGCGTGGCGTTGACGGTAGCCAGGATGCGTTGGGCCAACTGGTGCTCTTCGAGCAGATGGCGAAAGCGCAGGATGCTGACCCGGTCGGGAATACGTTCGACGCTGGACAGACCCACAAACTCCCGGTACAGCGCGGTCTCGAAGAGGGCTTCTTCCATCGCCAGGTCGGACAGGCCGAACCACTGCTGGACGAAGTGAATGCGCAGCATGGTCTCCAACTCGAACGGAGGTCTGCCGGTTTTGGCTCGCGGTGCGCGCGGAGCAATCAATGCCAGCAACTCAGACCACGGCACCACCAGGTTCATCTCGTCCAAGAATACCGCTTTGCGCGTGCGTCGCTTGCTCAGATTCAGGCCGAGGTCTTGTTGCTTCATGAGCGTATTGTCAGGCGCGGCGCCGTACTTCAGACAGCGCCAGCGGCAGAGTTTTGAACACCATCCTTAAGGTGTCTTTGAAACCGGCAGCAGCCCAGTCGCCGTTCTTTGCCGATTGCAACGTTACCTCCTCAAGCGTAGAGCGTTGAAGATCACAGATGCCGAACTTAAGCTCATTGCTAACGCTGCAATCATTGGCGACAACAGCCATCCCGTGAAGGGATAGAGAACTCCCGCAGCAATCGGCACACCAATTCCGTTGTATATAAAGGCAAACAGCAAGTTCTGACGCATGTTGCGCACTGTGTCAGTTGAGATTTCACGAGACTGGGCAATGCCACGCAAATCACCCTTGACCAGCGTGATCTGACCGCTGTTCATTGCTACGTCGGTCCCTGTTCCCATGGCTACACCTACATCAGCTTTTGCCAAGGCCGGCGCATCGTTGATCCCGTCACCAGCCATGGCAACCACATGGCCTTCACTTTGCAATCGCTCCACGAGAGCTAGCTTGTCGGCGGGCTTGACTTCGCCATGGACTTCATCAATTCCAAGCTTGGCACCAACAGCCTTGGCTGTGGTCAGACCATCTCCGGTTGCCATGACAATTCGCAAGCCGCTTGCATGAAGCGTTTGGATGGCATCCAGAGTGCTAGCTTTGATAGGGTCTGTTACCGCCAGAATGCCCGCGAACTTCCCATCAGCCGCTAAATGCATGATGCTTGCACCCTCTCCTCGCAGGCGTTCTCCGTCCGCTTGCAAGGAAGATACAGATACGCCTTCTTGAGCCATCAATGTGGTGTTGCCTAATGCCAAGCGCCGCCCCTCAACGGTTCCACGTACACCAATACCGCTGGCGGAATCGAAGTCCACAGGTTTAGCGAGCTGCAAGCCTTGTTCACGTGCAGCTCGGACGATGGCATCCGCAAGCGGATGCTCGCTACCCTGATCCAAGCTAGCGGCAAGCCTCAAAACTTCGTCAGCGGTGAAATCTGGAGCAGGAATCGCTTTATCGAACGCAGGCCGACCTTCTGTAAGGGTGCCCGTTTTATCTACGATGAGCGTATCCACTTCACGCATTTTTTCGATGGCGCCCGCGTCACGGAACAAAACGCCTTGCTCTGCAGCGCGCCCTGTGGCCACCATTACTGACATGGGTGTGGCCAAACCTAGCGCACATGGGCAGGCGATGATGAGTACCGCGACGGCATTGATCAACCCAAACACCCAACTGGGCTCTGGGCCAAAAATTCCCCAGACGAAGAAGGTCACTACAGCAACTAGCACGACAACCAGAACGAACTTTCCAGCCACTACGTCGGCCATTCGCTGCATCGGTGCCTTAGACCGTTGGGCCGATGCAACCATCTGAACTATCTGGGAGAGCATGGTGGCAGTGCCCACCTTTTCTGACCTCATGACCAGAGCTCCACTCGTATTGAGTGTGGCGCCGATCAGTTTGTCGTCAACGCGCTTTGTCACAGGTATTGGCTCGCCCGTGAGCATCGATTCATCAACGGCGCTTTGACCTTCCGTGACAATGCCATCCACGGGTACTTTCTCGCCTGGACGTACGCGCAGCAGGTCTCCGACATGCACGTGGCTGAGGGGAACATCTTCCTCACTGCCATCTGCATTGATACGCCTTGCCGTCTTAGGAGCTAGGCTAAGCAATGATTTGATAGCGGCCGAGGTCTGAGAGCGAGCCTTCAGCTCAATGATCTGCCCCAACATGGTCAAAGAAATGATGACCACCGCTGCCTCGAAATAAACAGCTACACGGCCCATGGATACGAACGAGTCGGGAAACACACCAGGTGCCAGCGTCGCTACGAGGCTGTAGACAAAGGCGGCTCCCGATCCCAAGCTGATCAACGTCCACATGTTCGGACTGCGGTGGATGATTGACTGCCAGCCTCGAACAAAAAAGGGCCAGCCCGTCCATAGCACCACGGGCAGGGAAAGAGTCAACTCGACCCATGTTTGGGTCTGCATAGTGAACCAGCCGAACTTGTGTCCGAACATGGCCAGAGTGGTAACAATCAGGGTGAGTGGTAGCGTCCACCAGAATCGCCGTTGAAAGTCTTGCAACTCGCTGTTGTCCTCTTCTCCAACCGGGATCAGTGGCTCCAGAGTCATTCCACATTTAGGGCAGTTTCCGGGATGATCTTGCCGGACCTCCGGATGCATCGGGCAGGTATAGATCGTTCCGGCGGGAACCACGCCTGAGTCATCAAACGATTTCTGATCTGAATGACTTGCAGCCACATGAGCATGTTCGTGCGAGCTGAGCAACTGGGCCTCAGGCACTAAATGCATTTGGCATTTAGGACAACGCCCCGGATGATCTTGATGGACTTCAGGATGCATTGGGCATACATAGACTGAGCCCTCTACTGCGTGATCCGCCTGCCCGCTACTCGATATGAATTGCGCAGGGGCATGAGCAAATTTTTGCTGGCAATCGGCACTACAGAAGCGATAGGTCCGTCCCTCGTGAACTATCTGATGAGGCGACTGTAGAGAGACAGTCATGCCGCAAACAGGATCCTTCAAAGGCTCAGCCTCAGTCATGGTGTTTTCCAACTCAACTGACTCTGAAGAAGATCGATGCTGATGATGATGCATGCCGATGGCCCTTCACGATGTTGGATCGATTCTTGGCCCTTACACCATGTGAATGTCAAGCCAGAATCTGCTCGAAAAACAACTCTATCCACCTATTCTGAGATAGCGCAATCAGAGTTCGCTGCTTGTGGCCATCTCAATTTAAGAAATAGTTCTTTGTTGAGATGGCCTTTGTCTGACTACATGACGCGGACGCCATCCAAGCATGAATCGACGGAAGCGTTTTACCCTTCCTATCAGTGTCTACGTCTGCTTAGAGCAGCTCCGCTTCTGCTGTCGGTGGTTGATCTCGGAGGATCAAATTCCTTTTGGGGAAAGAATCCCTAACCAAGCCACACTCGCCAAAACCAGAACTGCCAGTGTTGCTTCCATGAACAGGCTCTGGCGTAGCTTAGCGACTGCTTGTGCATGATTTCCAGAGGTCAACGATGCCTCCAGACTTGGACTTAGCCGGAACCGATTTGCCGCAGCCAAAGCAAGCATTCCGAGAACCAGCATCAGCTTGCCTAACAGCAACTGACCATAGAGTGTCGAAACAAGCGGATCAAGCGAAGGCCCTGCGATCAATACGTAGTTGAGTACACCACTGATCCCCAGAACGACCACGATCAGCGTCCCTACCTGGGCGAAGCCATTTGATGTTCGGCTCAATATTGCTACTGTGTTTGATGCCTTATTCGCACTCGTTACGGCCAAGATCAAAAAGGCGAGTAACGCGCCGACCCATGCACCTGCTGCCCAGAGGTGCGAGATGTCCGAAGCCAGGTGGATGTATCCCCGCATTCCATCGTCCATCGCACCATGACCACTCCAAGCCAGGGTCGCCAGTGCCACACCGCTAGATCCGGACATGGCAACAAAGCGCAACGTGGGATTGAATTTCACAAATGCGATCAAGATGCAAAGCGCTAGCGCAAGAATACGAATGCACCAAGCAAGGCCCATGTGAGTGCCGGTGATGAGCATCTCGAAGATATGCGTTGACAACTCAGCGTAAGTTTGAGCACCGGACATGGCCTTGGCAAGGACTGTCATGCTGACCACGGACAGGCCAATTCCGAATGCTGAAAATGCACCGACACATATTCGATAGCAGCGCCCAATTGCCAAGGATCGCTCGTCATGGCCAAGGGCATAAACGCCAAACATGGCGACGCCAAAGGCCGCTGCCATGTCCAGATACAGCGCAAGGCGCAATACGATGGTGAACCAATCCTCGGCCATTTGCTTACTTCACCTGGAATGTGACGTTGCCATTGATAGGGTGTGTGTCTGACGACACTGCACGCCAATCCACGCGATAGGCACCGGGTTGAAGCGTCTGAGCGGGAGTAATGACCATGGTTTTGCCATCGCTAGCGCCAGAGACGCTTGCGCTGACCTTCATTGCGCCGTGGTTCGGCATTCCGGGCATCCCCGTCATGATCAAGTTCGCTGCCGAGAACTGAGGAACCAGCGTCTCAGAGAACTTCAACTCAATCGTGGCAGGTGCCGCGACCTGCGACTTATCCGCAGGAGAGGAGGAAACTAACGAAGGATGTGCAAATGCTGCGGAAGCGAACAGTGTTGCGGCAATTGGCGCGATGAACTTAGCGACCAGGTTTGAGCGGTTCATGAGAGACTCCTATCGAAGTGTGATGGTGGTTTGAAAACAGATGTCGAATCTAGGTCTGTAGAGTTGGCGCTCCTAAGGACGCGCCAACTAGGAAGGGGACATTGGTCTGGCTAGAACCAGAAGCGGACACCGGCCACCCAACGTGTTTGCTGCGCACGGCCACCGTCGGCACGAACGAGATCTGCGGTTCGCCCGAAACTTCCCGCACGTTCCACTCCGATATATGGAGCGAACTGACGGCTGAACTCGTAGCGCAGTCGCAGGCCAGCAGATGCTTCGGCTAGGCCCTTGCCGATATGCCGCTCTGGATCATCCTTGCCGTAAAACTGCATTTCAGCTCTAGGCTCAAGGATCAAGCGTTGAGTCAGCAATAGTTCGTAGCTTGCATTTAGGCGAAGCGCAGTTCTGCCGCCACTGCCGACATAGGCTGTAGCCTCCAGCTCGAACCAGTAAGGGGCCAGGCCCTGTACACCAAATGCCAGCCATTGACGGCTAGGTCCCACGCCGTTGTCTAAGCGCAGACCCAACTGTGTATCCCAATAGGTTGTGGCGGCACGGCTCCAAAGCAGTTCGGTGCGAGACTCTTCGAGCTTTCCTTTGGCGACGTCACCTTCTGCCTTCAAGACAGCTTTGTTGTATGAGGTCCCGTACCATGCTTGCAAGTCATAGGCCGTTGAATCATCACCTCTGCGTGAAAAACGGCGTTCCAGGGTCTCACCACGCAGCGAGGCAAAGGTATGCTCGTCCGCAAGCATCAAGCGCGGGACGCCAGGCACCGCGTAATCGCCCGATCCCAAGGTCAGCCCATTGGAATACCCATGCGGGTCGCGAGCATCTGGAGGTGCGGATCCCCCTTGCATCTGCATGCTGCCGTGATCCATCGCAGGGCCGCTTGCAGCGCTGCCAGTCATAGCACCATGACCTGCATGTGGATCAGCTGCAGTTGTGGCAGGGCTTGCCGGTGCTTCCATTTGCATATCCGCTTGGCCATGCGATGAATGGTCGCTTTGCGCCTGGGCCGCAATACTCACCAGAGCGAGGAGCGCAGTGGACAATGCACGAATAGGGAGTGCTTTGGACATTTTTGATCTTCCTTGTGAGGTTTGTTCAAGACACTACGACTTCGCGGAACATGCCTGCATCCATGTGGAACATCAGGTGGCAATGCCATGCCCAGCGCCCCAGAGCATCTGCCGTCACCAAGAAGCTGATGCGTTGTGCAGGCTGTACTGGCAAGGTGTGTCGACGGGCGAGGAATCGACCATCAGGGCTCTCCAGTTCACTCCACATCCCATGCAAGTGCATAGGGTGAGTCATCATCGTGTCGTTGTGCAGGATGACTCGCAAACGCTCGCCGTGACGGAAGTGAACAGGCGTTGATTGCCCGAACTCCAATCCATCAAGAGACCAGGAATAACGCTCCATATTGCCCGTCAGGTGCAACTCCACCTCTCGTCCAGGACCGCGCGAGTCCATCGGACCTGAAGGTGTATGCAGATCTGCCAAGGTCAGCACCCGTCTGCCGTTATTGCGCAGACCGATACCGGGATCGTCAAGATTGGTGCGGGCCATATCGACTCGCATATCTGTTCTTGCGCCATATTCAGTGCGAGCATGGCGTGCGGTGGTGCTGGGCACTGCCAAGCCTCCAGCAGACTTGGCATGCTGACTATGGTCCATCGCCATACCACCGTGATTCATGCCGGCCATCGCACCATGATCCATGCCGGCCATTGCCCTCGACATACCAGCCATCCCGGCCATACCCGTCATCCCAGACATGCCGCTCATCCCAGACATGCCAGTCATCCCAGACATGCCAGTCATCCCAGACATGCCGGTCATCCCAGACATGCCGGTCATGTCCATGTCGGCTCCGGAACTGCCATGGCTCATGGCGCCCATCATGTCGCTCATACCCAGCCATTCGACGGGATCGAGTGCAGGGACAGGAGCTTGTAGACCTTCGCGCACTGCTAACGTAGCGCGTGCGTAGCCTGTTCGGTCCATCGACTGGGCAAAAATCGTATAGGCGTCATCACGTGGCTCGACAATCACGTCTATGGTTTCGCCAGGGCCGAATCGGAATTCATCGACAGTCACAGGCTCTACGTCGACGCCGTCAACATGCACCACAGTGAGCTTCAGACCCGGAATACGTACGTCATAGAAGGTATTGCCCGCGCCGTTGACCATGCGCAGTCGAACACGCTCGCCCGGGCGGAAAAGAGCAGTCCAATTGCCGGCAGGCGTGACGCCATTTGCGAGGTAGGTCAGGGTCGCAGAAGAGAGGTCGGCTAAATCCGTTGGATTCATGCGCATCTCGTTCCACATCTTGCGCTTGTCTAATGCCGCTGACACGCCATCGCGCGATGCATCACGGAAGAAATCAAAGACCGTGGGCTGGTTGTAGTTGTAGTAGTCGCCCTGAACCTTGAGCTTTGCGAAAACGCGCATGGGGTCTTCGTCAGTCCAATCGGAGAAGAGCACGACATGGTCACGATCTGAACGGATAGTCTCAGGTCCTGCGGGATCGATGATGATCGATCCATACATGCCGGTGAGTTCCTGCATGCCTGAATGTGAGTGATACCAGTAGGAACCGCTTTGCTGGACCTTGAAACGGTAAGTGAACGTCTCTCCTGGAGGGATGCCAGCAAAGCTAATGCCAGGGACCCCGTCCATCTGATAGGGCAAGATAATGCCGTGCCAGTGGATAGAAGTTGCCTCCCGTAGCTTGTTCGTGACGCGAATGGTCACAGTTTCTCCCTCACGCCAGCGCAGGGTAGGCCCAGGAAGAGAACCATTGATGGTGGTCGCCATACCTGGCTTCCCGGTGAAGTTCACCGGGGACTCGGCGATCACCAAATCGAACTCATTGCCACGCAGTACTGGCGCAGCGCCACGCACCGTAGCGCCTTGTTGGGCGAAGGCCATGAGCGACTGTGTCGACAGTCCTGCTAGAACGCCACCTGCGGCTAGCCCCTGAACAAAACGCCGACGAGAGAACCCTTGTGAGGGAGTAACAAGAAATGGCGAACGACGCGGCATAGGGTGAAATCCTCCAGAGTTGTCAAGAAATTCGTTTTCGGCGACGCTGGCTGAAACAACAAGCGCTCGATATGTTTAATATGCTAGGGCCTGCTGAATTTCTGTGGGGTGACTCATTCATTACATTCATGTAATGCTCACGTCATGTTCGGTGCGATGGGCGGCTCCTATCCAGCAATGCCCTCGTTGCAACCAGAAGGTTCACTCTGCTCACCACGCTTGATGGCTTCCCAGGAGGGAACAACAAGGCCGTGTTGAGCCTTTCTATCGCCAGGATTTCAAGAACATTACATTTTTCTTATCTTCATG
Source organism: Diaphorobacter sp. HDW4A (assembly GCF_011305995.1). GTDB lineage: Bacteria > Pseudomonadota > Gammaproteobacteria > Burkholderiales > Burkholderiaceae_C > Diaphorobacter_A. Next base: position 5,592,150 of record NZ_CP049910.1, read on the forward strand.
TCAGAGGGCGTCAAACTCGGCACACTCTCGAGCGTCTACTGCAGCGGAGCGATTACATGAGGATTTTGATTGTCGAGGATGAGCCTAAAACAGGTGAGTACCTGCGCCAAGGACTAACCGAGGCTGGATACATTGCTGATCTGGTTCCAAATGGTTCAGATGGCTTGCATATGGCTCTGCAAGGTGAATACTCATTGGTGATCTTGGATGTCATGCTGCCGGGCCTCAATGGTTGGCAGCTGCTCCAGTCTCTGCGTGATCGGGGACTACATATGCCGGTCCTGTTTCTTACTGCACGGGACCATGTCGAGGACCGTGTCAAAGGTCTAGAGCTCGGCGCAGATGATTACCTGGTAAAGCCGTTTTCGTTTGCAGAGTTACTTGCCAGAGTTCGCATCATTCTTAGACGCGGACATCCGGCCAATGAAGGCACTACTCTGACTGTTGCAGATCTCGAGCTAGACCTACTGCGTCGCCGCGTATCTCGCAGTGGCAAACGTGTTGACCTCACGGCCAAAGAGTTCGGACTCTTGGAGTTGTTGATGCGTCGACATGGTGAAGTGCTTCCACGTTCGTTGATCGCATCGCAGGTATGGGACATGAACTTCGACAGTGACACCAATGTCATCGAGGTGGCCATGCGCCGTCTGCGAGTCAAAATTGACGAAGGCCACTCGATCAAACTGATCCAGACCGTAAGGGGCATGGGCTATGTGCTTGAAGTCCCTGAGGAGGAATAGGTGCAGCGTCTCACTCGCAAGGGAAAGCTCTCTTTAACGAGCCGTTTGGCACTATTTTTCACGGCTGTTGCGGCAGCCGTAGTGCTAGGTCTAGGCGGCCTATTCCTAGTCGTTACAGAAAAGCATTTCGTGGAATTGGACCGAATGACGCTTCAGGACAAGCGACATTTGATCGAGAAAATTCTCCAGAACACCAAGTCGGTCGATGATGCTCGTTGGCGTTTAAATGAGGCACTGAACTATCACGAGGATCTTCAAGTCCAGGTGAAAGATGCCCAAGGAGAAACCGTATTTCAATCGCCCGCATCCGGCTTTGCAGTGCCGGATCGCAACTCGGCTTTTATCGACAAGGAAGGATCGTTTGGGGTGTGGCGGCATGCAGACGCAGAATTCCACATGTTGAGCTTTGAGACGCTACCGGCCTACGCACCGTCACCATTAAAGGTACTGATCGCTGCAGATACCAAGCATCACATTCAATTTCTCGACGGAATTCGAGCGAGCTTCGCGATTTATGTGATTGCTGCAATCTTGCTGTGCTCGCTTCTGTCTTGGCTCGCCGCTCGACAAGGGCTGGCACCGCTGCGAGAGATGAAATCACGTGCGGCTGTTGTGACGGGACAGAAGATGAGTGAACGCATGCCGGTCGAGGCTGTACCTGTAGAAATGGCCGATTTGGCGCATGAGCTCAATCGCATGCTGGATCGATTGCAGGACGATTTTCAGCGACTGACAGATTTCGCTTCTGATTTGGCCCATGAACTACGTACGCCCATCAGCAACCTGTTGACGCAGACTCAGGTAGTGCTGGCATCCAAGCGTGATGCCGCGACATACCGAGACATTCTTGCCTCTAATGCCGAAGAGTTTCAGCGCTTAGCACGCATGGTGTCAGACATGTTGTTCCTGGCCAAAACCGAACGGGGCGTGAGCCTACCGCGCAAGGAACAGTTCTCCGCACAGCAAGAAGCGTATGCATTGCTGGAGTTCTATGAGGCTGTAGCGGAAGAAAAGCAAATTCATTTGAGGTTAAATGGTGATGGACTCGTTGATGGTGATCGGCTGATGTTCCATCGTGCTGTGAGTAATTTGCTATCTAATGCTTTGCGCTACACGCCGCAGGCAGGCATGGTCACCATCGACATTGCGGCCTCCGCTTCCTGGACACTTGTCACTGTGGAAAATACAGGGCAGGACATTGATCCCAAAGTCCTGCCCAGGTTATTTGACCGCTTCTACCGAGCTGACCCTTCCAGGGCTCATCCGGACTCAGACGGTAGCGGATTGGGTTTGGCAATCACCCGAGCAATTGTCGAAGCCCATGGAGGCTCCATTACCGCCACGTCAGCCGATGGACGAACTCGCTTCACCTTGAAATTCCCCACTACGCAGCCGACTTCCTAAGCAGATCAGAAAACAGGCTTTTCTTGAAAGCAAGAAGACACTATCCGCAGCAAGATGTCTTTACTGAAGTGGAGTCGCAGCATTTCGTCTGCGGCTTCTCAGCATTTGCCTGCTCGGCTTCGGCTAACGCCAATAATTCTGGAGTGTATCCAGCGGCCTGGATAGCCAACATGTAGTCGGTGTCGCTCAGATCGCCGGAGACTTGCACCGTTTTATCTCGGGCATTCACTCCGATCTTTGCTTCATCAGCGATTGCCAAAATGGAGCGCTGAATCCGCGGGGCACAGGCACCACATTTCATGTCATTGATGCGAAAAATAGCCATTACGTACTCCTTTAAAGCTTGTGGCTAAAGTCTCATCCTTCACATGATGTGAATGTCAAGCATCTAGCTGCACAAGCACTGGAGCACGCTGTGCGCGTCAACAACGTTGTTCTTCACTTTTCGTTTCGGGTTTATTGGTGCGAAGATTTGAATAAGAACTGCCCCGAAAAAGCTGACAACAATGTCACCGGACAGTCCTGATTTTGTTGGGCTCCGATTCTTAAGATCAACCCATCTTCTCCTCACCTTGATCAAGGTCCAGGAGATGTGTTCATCAACTGTCTTAGGAGCCAACCATGTCTCAAAACCGCATCTCCATTTCCTCTGTACTCGCAAGCGTTGCTGCCGTTGTCACCCTGGCTCTTCCTGGAATGGCCTCTGCAGCCTACGAGCATCCAGCCAACAATGAACAAGGCGTGATCGTGCATCCGGAGCACTTTGTAAGCCAGAAAACCCGAGCTCAAGTCAAGGCCGAGACTGAAGCTGCCATGAAGCAGGGCCGCCTTTCTTACGGTGAAAGCAATTTCCCCCGTGGAACTCCCGAGACAGGATCGAGCAAAACCCGCGAGCAAGTGATCAACGAAATGCGTAATGAATCGCCAGCTGAGCGAGATGCTCGCCTCCAATCATTTGCAGGCTGATCTCCATCAAAGACGCATGCATCGTGGATGCAGCTCTCTTGCATCTTTGTTCCGATCTACCGCAGAGGTCTCAATCAACAGAGGCCTCTGCATGTAGAACATCAGCTTGAGCAAACTACAAATTGCCCGGAAGAATTTCGGCCCATATGATCGCAATCGTCACACATGGGTTGCCGACACTGGGGTCAACGATGCGCCGACTCAACGAGGTAGATATCGCTATCGAGCATCACGTTGTATGTGTCCTCATCCATTAACTTGAGGATGGGACAGGACACCGCCTTCTTCAGAACTGAGTTGTGCATACGGTGTCGCGCTTCATTCAGACTCTTCTGCTAGGGATGGTGTTCAAAACTCTGCCGCTGGCGCTGTCTGAAGTACGGCGCCGCGCCTGACAATACGCTCATGAAGCAACAAGACCTCGGCCTGAATCTGAGCAAGCGACGCACGCGCAAAGCGGTATTCTTGGACGAGATGAACCTGGTGGTGCCGTGGTCTGAGTTGCTGGCATTGATTGCTCCGCGCGCACCGCGAGCCAAAACCGGCAGACCTCCGTTCGAGTTGGAGACCATGCTGCGCATTCACTTCGTCCAGCAGTGGTTCGGCCTGTCCGACCTGGCGATGGAAGAAGCCCTCTTCGAGACCGCGCTGTACCGGGAGTTTGTGGGTCTGTCCAGCGTCGAACGTATTCCCGACCGGGTCAGCATCCTGCGCTTTCGCCATCTGCTCGAAGAGCACCAGTTGGCCCAACGCATCCTGGCTACCGTCAACGCCACGCTCACCGACAAAGGTCTGATGCTGCGCGAAGGCACGGTGGTCGATGCCACCCTGATTGCCGCGCCCAGTTCGACCAAGAACAAGGGTGGTGAACGCGACCCCGAGATGCACCAGACCAAGAAGGGGAATCAGTGGCATTTTGGGATGAAAGCCCACATCGGCGTGGATGCCGATTCCGGCCTGGTTCATACCGTGGTGGGCACGGCTGCCAACGTCAACGACGTGACTCAGGCCAGCAAGCTGGTCCATGGTGACGAAGCCGATGTGTTTGCCGATGCGGGTTACCAGGGCGTGGCCAAGCGCGAAGAGACGCAAGACATCACTGCCCAGTGGCATGTGGCCATGCGCCCTGGCAAGCGCCGTGCGCTGGACAAGAGCACGCCCATGGGCGCCATCCTGGACAAGCTGGAGCAGGTCAAGGCACGTATCCGGGCCAAAGTGGAGCACCCATTTCGCGTCATCAAACGGCAGTTCGGCTACACCAAGGTCAAGTACCGTGGCCTGGCCAAAAACACGGCCAACCTGGTAACGCTGTTTGCGCTGAGCAATCTGTGGATGGCGCGGCGCAAGCTTTTGCAGGGTCTGCATGGATGAGTGCGTCCACAACCGACCAAAGGGCCAGCGGCAAGGGTGAAATGCCCCTTATTTGCAGCCCAAAAAACGCCGAATTCGTCATCATGTGGAATATATCGACTCAGTGGCCACCGCCACGGGTGTTTTGAACACCATCCCTAGAGGGAAAGCGCTACAACAACGAGCACCACATCCTGCGTAGCGAGAACGCTGTCGCGGACCGGTTGCTTGCCCGAGGAATGGAGCTGCGCGATGCCTACGAAGAATTGCACGTCAAACTTCACGCGCATCCCCCGGCCCTTCAGGTCCTTCTCGGCTTGGTGTTGAGCACGGCTGCGTTCTGGAATCCGGAGAAGATGCAAGAGGCACGCGCCGCGCGCAGCGATCTCGCCAACGTCAATCAGCAGATTGCAAGGAAGGCGGCCGAACTGGCGATGCTGCTGGAGCAGCGCTCCGATCTCCATGACACGTCCGGCTTCAGCAGCGATACCCATTACCACGTTTGCAACGTCATCGAAGCGGCGTCGCAGCACAACTATCTGTTCCGATCCTACGTCCAGGAAAAGCTCGGTGCCCTTCGGGGTCAGTTCGATCCGAAATACTGGCCCTCCCTGGGCGAGTTCTTGCAGGAACTCGCGTCCGACGCGGATAAGGCTGTCATGGAGGCCACGGACCCGTTGACGGCCGTCGCAACAGCGGCGGCACGCCCGTCCAAGGCGGACTTCTTCAAGGCGCTGTTTGCCTCCATTGAGGAAAACAGCGCGAAGAGCTACGGCCAATTACCGACGGGCTTCAAGCTGACCGACCGGACGCTGGCGTCACTGGCGAATTGCGCCTTGGATTTGGGACCAGACGATCTGGTCGACGACGCGTACATGAAGCGACTCCGCCAGCGCGAACGCAACGGGACCAAGTAACAGCACCGGGCACAGCAAAAAGGGGGCGAAGCCCCCTCGGTCAGAGCAGACCACGCTCTGCGAATGACGTGGTGGCCTCGCCGCCGACGACGATGTGATCCAGCGTGCGCACGTCCACCAGCGCCAGGGCTTCCTTGAGGCGCTGGGTCAGTAGTTTGTCCGCCTGGCTCGGCTCGGAATTTTCGCTCGGATGATTGTGCGAAAAGATCACGGCCGCTGCGTTGTGATGCAGTGCCGTTTTCACGACTTCGCGCGGATACACCGAGCCTGGTCGATGGTGCCGCGAAACATCTCCACGTATTCGATCAGACGGTTCTGGTTGTCGAGGAACAGCGCAGCGAAAACCTCATGCTCGAAACTGGCCAGCTTGGTACGCAGGTAGTCCTTGACCAGCGTCGGAGAAGTGAAGAGCGCTCCGCGTGGAATCTTCTGGTCGATGACGTACCGTGCAGCTTCCAGAATTTGGTCGGCAGTCGCCGGCAGATAACGCCCTTGGTCGCCACGCACCAACAGCGAGGAATCGAGAGACAGAGAAAGTTGCGACATGATCGTGCTCCGGTTGCACGGGCGGAATTGCCCCGAACCGTCACCAGCACGGCGCAGCGCAGGCAGTCAAGGGTCAGCAGCGGCCGCCAGGACGCAAGCGCGCAAGGCGCGGCGAGAACGCCGTGATACGGTGAGGGGAACAGCAAGACCGCCCACCCACACCCCGACGGCACCACGGATGGGCAAGCGCAGCGCGCAGGCCCTCAAGGGCCGGAGGCGTCAGGGATCAAAGCCGGATGGCCGCGACTCGTCACGAGGCGCGGGGCGTAGCCCGCGAGCCCGACGGCGGAACGCCGGGATGCCCCACTAATGGGTTTTGCTAAACAGACGGTTAAAACCATAGTGGTGAACCAGTACCGAGGAGGGATCGGTGTTCATGGCGTCCGAAATAAACCCACAAATTTCGGACAATCTCTTGTCATTTGTCCGAAAAACGTATATAAATATCGGACAGGAGGAGTAATGTCCGCACTCAAATCCCACATCTCAGCCCTGATTGAAGCGGCCGAACCCGGACAAGTTTGGGTACCGACTGACTTTGCGCAGTTGGGCAGTCGTGATGCCATCGACAAAACTCTGCAGCGCATGGTGCAGGCGGGAGAGTTGCGTCGCATCGACAGGGGCCTCTATGACAGGCCCTCGCTCAACAACCTGACCAAGCGTCCTACCACCCCGGACTACCGCGCTGTAACCGAGGCCATTGCGCGTCGGGATCATCTGCGCCTGCTGGTAGATGGCATGACTGCCGCCAATGACCTCGGCCTGACTGATGCGGTACCCGCTCGCGTCACCATCCATACCGATACCCGCCGCCGAGCAATTCAACTCGACAAGCTCACCATTGAGTTCAAGCAAACGGCACCCAGTCGCCTCTACTGGGCAGGGCGGCCGGCCATGCGCATCGTACAGGCGCTGCACTGGTTAAAAGACACGCTGACTTCTGAACGTTCTCTTATTCTGAACAAGCTGACCAAAGTGCTGGCCGACCCTATTCACGGCGCTGCGCTCCGCCAGGATCTGCTTGAAGGTTTCAACGTGTTGCCGGCGTGGATGCAAAGTTTGCTCCGTGAACTCCCCGGATGTGACCCGCAGACTGCGTCGACCGCAACACCTCAATCACCCAGTAGTGAAAAGCCTCCGTCTGCGCGACACCGCTCGGTCAAAGATGTGGAGGCCCCTTGAATCCAGCATTCCATTCAGTTATCACCGCCAGCGATGCCGAGCGGCGAGACTTGTTTCTTGGCGCCTCAGCTCGCCTTGGTACAGCGGTTCAAAACATCGAAAAGGATTTCTGGGTCTGTTGGACACTGGATGCGTTGTTTAACGGTCTGAAAGCTGGTGGCCCTCGCTTGCTGTTCAAGGGCGGCACTTCGCTCTCCAAGGCCTTTGGTCTCATTGCCCGCTTTTCCGAAGACATTGACATCACAGTGTTTCGTGATGACTTGGGGCAGAGTGCCGAGATTGCCGACCTGGATGCATTGAGCGGCAAGAAGCGCCGTGCGCGTCTCGATGCTATCCGCGATGCATGCCAGGCTTACATTGCAGGGCCATTAACCGCGCAGTTCACTCATCTCGCGGCATCTGTCATTCCCGAGGAGCGTTTTCGGCTGGAGACCGATCCCGACGACAAGGATGGCCAGAGCTTGCTGTTCTGGTATCCCGCAGTCACGGCCACCACTGGCGACTACATCCGCTCAGCCGTCAAGATAGAGGCAGGAGCCAAGTCGGCACTCGATCCGCATGTCGCGGCCTCCGTCACACCCTACGTCACACAGGACCTCCCTGACCTGGACTTGACAGTGACGAATGTGATCACTGTGAAGCCCGAGCGCACCTTCTGGGACAAGGTCATGATCTTGCATGGACTACGTCAATGGCATGATCGTCGCGGGGAGCTGCGACACGGCGGGCAACGCGTCTCACGCCATTACTATGACGTGCATCAACTGATGCAGTCGTCATCTGCAGCCGCGTGGCAAGTCGATCACGAGTTGGCGATCGACTGTGCTCACCATGCAAGGTTGTTCTTCGGTAGCGCCGATCTGGGGCTTGATATAGCAGTACCCGGTACGTTTACGCTAACGCCAAGTCCGGCGATGCGAGAAGCACTTGAAAAAGACTATGAAGCAATGGCTGGCATGGTCTTCGGCGACGTTCCTCCATTCGACGCGGTGCTGCGCAGCGCAGAACACTTCGAGCAGATCGTCAATGGCGCTGCAATGGCCGCACTCACCACAAAAGGAACGTAGCGACCATGAGCGACTACTTCAGTGATCGAGAAAATGGCCCGCGCGCCCGCACCCATCAGGTGATCTTGCCTGTTGTGTGGGCAGGCTTGGTGGGGACAGTGCAGGCCTTGGTGAACAGCGGAGCTTTTGGCCTGCGATTTCCGGAGCGATGCCCGGATGGCCAAGCGGCCTGCAGCTGCGACTCGGATGCACTTGCCGCATCCGTGATTGCAGAGCTGCCTGGCTTGACTTGGCCGTTAGAAACGACGCGCGTTGAGGAAGACGGATTTTTCTCACTGCGACAGCCGTTTGCGCCTGACACATTACTGGTTTTGGACTTTTTGGAATTCGTTTATGCCGCCGTGGCGCAACCGATCCTAGGCAAGTATCACGATTATTTCAACCACCATCATTTGACATTCGATCAAGCGGCCGGGCAGGAAGAATTCCGAAAGACCGTCAACCGAATTTTCGCGCGTAATGGTGTGGCGTTCGAGATGCTATCGACAGGCCGTATCGTGCGTGTTCTTCCTCCTGTGCTTGGCGACGATCTCAAGCGAACAACGTTTCGTAGCGGTGATCGCACGCTGGACAACATGCTGGAGGAATGCCGGACCAAATTTTCCGATCGCAATCCGCTTGTACGCCGTGAAGCACTGGAACGCTTGTGGGATGCATGGGAACGACTCAAGTCGTTGGCGGACCCTCGTGATAAGAAGCAGTCGATCAAGATTATCCTTGATGCCGTAGCTGCCGAACCGACTTTGCGATCAAGACTGGAAAGGGAAGCGGTCGAACTGACCGCGATCGGCAATAGCCATCTCATCCGACACTCGGAAGTCAACCAAGTTGCTGTCATCGACGTGGATCATGTTGATTATCTGTTTCATCGCCTGTTCGCGATGATTCAACTGATGCTCAGAAGAAAGGGGAACGCATGAATGCTCGGACGCCTCACCGTGATGCAATCCGAATACTTTTCATTCTGAACGCCGGTGGCATGCCCTTGGTAGACCCAAACGATCCGACAGTCGCCAAGATTTTCAAAGGCGAGGCACGATTGCATGCCTTCGACTTCTGGATGCGCAACCCAGACTATCTGGCGAGCGAACTGTTGGACGGCTACGAAGCAACGGGCAACGCGGACTATCGTCAAGCTGCGGAAGCAATCTTCGAAAGCGATGAACCTGACTTGCGGCGTATTCCAATGATTCGCTATCTGTTTGGTGCCTATGAACGACTCGACGATGCGCTTTCCTTGCTTAGATCACGTGACTTAGTCCGTATTACGGGCATCAAAGGAAAGGTGAAAGTCCACGAAACCGATTTCATCTTGACGGTTCGCGGAGTAGAGGTCTGCTCGAACGCTGTCGTACAGGAGCCAATTCTTGAATGGTATGCCCAACGGGCGGCCTTGGTTGCGGAAATCGCTGGCACACGAGGCGGCGGTGCTCTGAAGGATAAGCAGTACAAGCAGGCGACGTATGCTCAAACCCAACTTGGCGGGATCATTCCTCCGATTGGTACGGATGTACAACGAAGACTAAATCAACTCAAACAAACCGTCTGAAGGGGAAGATATGGCAAAAGAGAGCATGGAATGGCTGGACGCCATCGCAAGCCGAGCCAAGGTCGATACGAGTCGCGTGGAGTCAGTTTTGACCGCACGGCATATCGTGCCAACCCCGGTGCTACCCGCTCCACGCAGGATGAAGCTTTTGAGTATTGCTTTCGGTGGAACTAAGCAAGGCGTTGAGGACGACGGACTCTACACCTTTGAATGGCCAGACCTGAATGAAGGACTATGGGGAATGATGACGGATCGCAACCTGCGCGGGAAGTCGTCGATCATCGAAGTCGTGCGATGGCTGATGCGCGGCAAGCCATCTCCGAATCTTCAAGATGACGTCAAGAGCTGGATACACAACGCTTGCTTGCGATTCGATCTTGATGGACTTGAGCATGAGGTGCAACTCGATTGTCAAAGCGGAGCTTCTGGCACGCTAAGCCGACGGTCATCGGCAACAGCAAACCCTACGGTACTCGCGTCCTTCAATAGTGATAAGCAGTTCGAGATGGTCATGTCGGACTTCTTTCTGCGTGCGTTCTCCATGGAAGGACTTGCGACATGGCGTGAAAGTGACTCCGAAGAAAAGACCGGCCATGCAGTCGTTCATGGCTGGCCTGCATTGTCAGGCGCGATGTTCATCGGCACAAACTATGACGTAGTGCTCGGTGATCTGCCCGCCACGACAGGAACTCAAGCGCGTTTAATGCAAATGTACCTCGGCGTTCCATGGGTTTCGACACTGGCCACAGCAGCAGCGGCACTGAAACTCGTCGAGTCCGGAAATGAGCTGGAGGCCCGCCGTCGCAATCAGGGTACACGTGCCAAGCAAGCCCGCGTCAAGGAGATCGAAGCAACGCTTGCAGAGAAACGAGAAGCATTGAATTCGCAACCGTCGGATGAGGCAATCCAGGCTGAGCTATCTGTGCTTAGCAGCAGTTACTCAGAAACCAAACATCGAGAGAAGGCAATGCAAGAACGGCTTGATCGAGAGACGCTCGCAGAGCAGCAGGCAAGCGCCGCCTATCTGCAAGATCGTCGAGAATTACAGGCCCACCAAGATTCGACGGCGGCGGGCTCTGTCTTTCGTTTGCTCGACCCGAGTTGCTGCCCACGTTGTGATCATGAAATCGATCAGGCGCGGAAGAAAAAAGAGGCGACTAGCCATTCATGCTCTGTGTGCGGAGAGAATATTTCGAGCAGCGAGGACGCGGATGTTCTGAGGAAAGAGCTTGAGGCGAGCGTCAAAGCGTCAAAAGCGGCATTCGACAAAGCTCAAAAGAATCGTAATTTGGCCGATGAAAGTCTCCAGGCCTTGCAAACGGATCTAGAGAACATCCAGACCAAGAGTGAAGCGTTGACACTTCAGCTTGGGTCGTTCGACGCTCGAAAGCTACTTGCCCACGAGATCGCTGTACTTGAAGGTCGCCTTGAAGAAGCAGGCTTTGATCCTGGTAGCGATGATGTTACGGATGACGAAGCTGCCGTGCTCAAAGCCATTGTCAGCGAGACGGAAACACGGTCCAAAGCCGTCCGCGACGAGTTCCTAGGCGAGGTCTCCGCCAGTCTTCTTCACTTCTCCCAGCGCTTTGGCATGCACAGCTTGTCGAAGGCACAACTGCGTGGAAATGCGAATCTGATCCTGACGAAGGGTGGCGCCGAGACATCGTTCAGCAAAGTGACGAAAGGTGAGCGCCTGAGGCTGAAGGTCGCCACAGTTCTCGCCATGATTCAGGTTGGTGAACGAAGGGGCGTCGGACGACACCCTGGCTTGATCATGATCGATTCGCCCGCTGCGCAGGAAATCGCGCCAGAAGATCTTCGTGAATTGCTCTCGGGGTTGAAAGACATTCGTGACGAACTTCCCCATCTCCAGATTTTCGTTGCAGGCGTGACCTCGAAAGCGATGATCGATCACGTCCCTGAAAGCCATCGCAGAGAAGCCACAAATGGAGGCTACCTGTGGTAATGACCGCGCCTGGGGCTCAACTGCATCCGGTGGAAGTTACGCTGCATACGTTGTTGAGCCAAGGGGAACTGCCGAGCGTCGACAATCTGGGCGGATTCGAAGTAATTGTTGAGGCTACGCCAGCGTTGGGGGCATCCCCTTTTGCTGGTGAAATTTTGTCTGCGGTTCTCCGAGATGCGAGCAACGCATTGGTCAAGGATGTACATCCATGGAAAGACCTGATCGATTGTTTGGTACGAGCCGCCATAAGTGATGTTGCGTTGATCGAAATGGTCGATGCACTGAATTCTTGCCAATTGCCGGACGGTACTGCAAATGACGTATTCATGGCTTTCTTGCAGAAAGCGGTTGATGTTTCCGGTGCGATCACAGGCTATGCCCGAGCTGTAGCACTTGAGGGAGCTTTCCGGCTGGCTGCGTCTGATCGTCGGATGCAGCTTCGCCTGCTGGATGCCTTGTTGGGCATTCAAATTTCCGACGAACCGCATTTTCTTCGCCATGCCGCCAAGATTATGGGAATCGCCCACTCGCATTGGCGCGAAACGGAGTTGGTGGAAAAGCTACGCATCTTCTCCGAGTGCGAAGACGCAGCCTATGAAGCTAGCTTTGAGTTGGGGATGGCAGGTCTCGCAGCTGCGCTCGACGAACCGAAGAGAGAGACGGCAAATGCCATCTTTCTGGATTCCCTGCAGTGGTTCAAGAAAGCTGAATCCTTGAAGGAAGCGGCACCGGAGGCAGCGCTGTATGGGGAATGTCTCACATTATTGACGGATTTCGATGCCCACAAGACCAATATTGAGTTGAGAGCGCGCAGCGCGACGATTCAGAAATCAGCCTTCGAACTCCTTGCCTGGCATGCCGACGAAAATTCGCCAACATGGTTGGGCGCACGGCATATACAGGCTGCATGCTGGAACGATCTTGCAGGAACGCTTGCGTCGCTTGCCGACAGTTTGCAGCAGATTAGCTGGTGGGAACCTAGGGTTGTGATCGAATGTCAGGTGCTGGCTGCTTACAGCGCGGGGCGAACGATCTTGAAACGCAGTCGAGATGGATATCTGGAGACTTTGCTGCGTCCCAGGATCGTGTCTTCGATCGCGCAGCGCGAAGGGCAAGCATATCTTTTGAAATGCTGGCTCAAACAAAACCGCGAGCACGAGCAGATCCCCGAGGCCGATGCGATCCTGAGCGGCATTGATCGGCTTATGGCCGCTGATGCAGAAGCCCAGCGAAACCCCACTGAGGCAGCCACCGTTTGGGCGCCGGTCGCTGCCGTACTGTCACAAGCCCGTTGCAGTAAAGAAACCGAGCGGCGCGTAATCGAAGTTGTCTCGAACGCCTATGCGTTCAGTCTCGAAGGATTGACCACGGCGGAGATCGATATCTTTGACCATTGCTTGGCCTCGGTGGAACATCACCCGGACTACAGGGATGGTGTTCGAGGTGCCAAATTGTTCGGCACCGTTTTACTGTGGACGACCAGATTTCTTAAAAATCGTCTGGAAATTACAAAGAAGGATGATCCATCGGTCGCCTATCTGTTTGAGAAATCTGATGGCACTCTGCCACCAGAGAGCGCACTTCAAGACGATTATTTCCGCTGGATAAGCACTCAATCAGCATCAGGTGAAATGGAGCCCACAAACCTTGGCGGGGGCCGCGCCGACGTGGCCCTAAAGACCACGGGAGAACGCATGGTGATCGAAATCAAGCGTGAAATGGACGATGGGTCATTTGATTCGCTGGCGAATCATTACGCAGGACAAACTACTGACTACCAGAATGTGAGTATTCGATTGGGGTTCCTGCTTGTCCTTGATTTAACCGCGCCGAAACTTGAAGGTACACCACACATCCGATCTTTGATGCAATGTCGCACCATACGGCGATTAGGTGAGAGTGAGCCGAGACACGTCGTTATTGTCAAAGTACCGGGTCGACGGTACTTGCCAAGCGACATCAGTAAAAATGCGCACCTTTCAGGTACTACTGCAAAATCACCGAATAGGCAGCCAAAGCGAAAGAAGGTGCCCGACTTGGCAATACAGGCAGTATCTGCTGCGGCCAGCGTCCTTCCGGGCATCGCCGATGCCTCTGGCGGTTCGGGTGAAAATTGAATATGGAGAGCCTTGATGCTTGAATGGTATTTGAAAGTCAATGCTGTTTTTCGTGCGATACGCCAGAAAGCAATCGACGCTCGGGGCTTGCTCGCGAATGACGATAAAGCGGGTGCAAAATTGGTGAATGGTTATTTGAAAACAGACTACCAATCGCTTCGCAAACTTTGGACGGATGCGGGTTTTCCGGAGCAAGACATGGGAAACCTCGGAAGGCATATTGGGTTTGGAGACGTCAACGATTATGACGACATTCTTGCACGTGATCTACCACAGGTAGAGTCCAGGGCAGAAACGCATGCGCGCAGCGGAGCCGGTACGCAACCACGCATTGGTTTTGAAGAACTGCTACATCCGGCCATCTTCGCTCATGCCTTTCAGCACTATGTGAACGGACACTACCGCGATGCCGTTCTGAACTCAATCGTTGCAGTCTTTGATCTGATACGAGAGCGCACCGGCCTGGACCTCGACGGTGCGGCTCTTGCGACGCAAACATTGAGTTTGGAGAAGCCGCACCTGATCCTCAGCGAACTTGACACGGAGTCGGGCAGAAATGATCAGAAGGGTTTCATGCAAATTTTAGTCGGTGCTTACCTTGGCATACGCAATCCCAAGGCTCATTCGCTAAATCATGATCTCGATCCGGAGAAGGCCGCTCAGTATCTGATCTTCGCCAGCCTTCTAGCCAGACGGATCTACGAAGCGAAAGACGCGCCGAAGACATGAGTTGAGCCAGTTGCATCGGTGGTTCTCGATATGGCCGCCGGCTATTGGAACTCAGACGATGTCCTGCGGAAGACCGCAGGCAGCGCAATCGAACACTTCTCAATGTGCTTCTGCACCAGGGCTTTCTAAGCAGAACAGGCCGCACATCATCACAGGGGCACCCAATGGCAAGAATAAGAAAGATCGAGATATCCAACTTCCGTGGCATCCAGCAACTGGTGTGGTGTCCATCGCCTGGCATCAATTGTCTAATCGGCACAGGCGACAGCGGAAAATCCACGGTGTTGGATGCGATCGACCTGTGCTTGGGCGCTAGGCGCAATGTTCAGATTTCCGACGCTGACTTTTTCGGCCTGGACATCACCGCTCCCATCAGCGTCACGCTGACGCTAGGTGCGTTAGATGACAGCATGAGTGCCCTGGAGAGCTTCGGTGCGTTTCTACGCGGCTATCACGCCGCCACGGGCGTCGTCGAAGACGAGCCGTCCGCTGGCGCAGAAGTGGTTCTCTGCCTGAATCTGACAGTCGCCAGCGACCTGGAGCCATCCTGGACTCTCATCTCCGACCGCGCCTCCCAGCAAGGTCTGGTGAAGGCACTCGCGTGGAAGGACCGTCTGGCCCTGGCGCCGACACGGATCGGTGCGCTCGCTGACTACAACTTGGGCTGGCAACGAGGCTCGGTCCTGAACCGCATCTCGGAGGAGCGCGCTGATGCCTCGGCGGCACTCGTGAAGGCTGCGCGAGATGCGCGTGGCACCTTTGGCGATCAGGCCGAGCAGCAATTGAGAGACGCGCTGGGGATCGTCGCTGCGACCGCTCAGGAACTCGGCGTCCACATCGGCGCGAAGGCGAGAGCACTGCTCGACTCGCATTCCGTGTCGTTCGGAGGCGGGACCATCTCCCTGCACAACGAGGGCGGCATCCCGCTTCGCAGTCTCGGCGTCGGGTCCACGCGCCTGTTGGTGGCTGGTCTGCAGCGTAAGGCTGCCAGCCAAGCGTCGATCGTCCTTTCGGACGAACTGGAGTACGGCCTTGAGCCGCACCGCATTGCTCGGTTTCTCGGCTCTCTCGGAGCGAAGGAAGCGGCCCCGCTGCAGGCGTTTCTCACCACGCATTCGCCGGTAGCGCTTAGGGAGTTGTCGGGCGGCCAGCTCTTCGTGCTGCGCCGCAGTCTCCACGGTCACGAGGCCCGCATGGTGGGTACCGATAACGACACCCAAAGTACCATTCGCCTTTATCCCGAGGCCTTTCTGGCTGGCTCCGTGATCGTGTGCGAAGGAGCCAGCGAGATCGGACTTCTGCGTGGCCTGGATTTGCACCGGGTTGAACACGGCGGCGTGTCCCTGGCAGCACAGGGCATTGCCATGGTCGACTGTGGCGGTGGCGAGCCCGACCGCCCCTATGCTCGCGCGGCGGCCTTTCAGTCGTTAGGCTACAGGGTGATGGTGGTACGTGATGACGACAAGAAGCCCACGCCGGCCATCGAGCAGGCATTTCTGCAGGCCGGTGGCGCAGTCGTCGCCTACCGCGCAGGCCGCGCATTGGAGGACGAACTATTTGGCAGCCTCACGCCGGTGGCGTGTCAGCACTTGATCAAATATGCCCACGACCTGCATGGCGACCTGATTCATGAACACCTACGCACGGTCTCGAACAACACGCTGACCGTTCAGGCCGTCTGGGACGAAATCCAGAACACGCAAGCGCTGTCAGTACCAAGCCGAGCCATGCTCGGGCAGGCAGCGCGCATCCGCAAGGCCGGTTGGTTCAAGTCCATCTCTTGGATGGAGGACGTAGCAAGGACCATCGTGGCGCCGGACTTGCCGCTATGCGATCCAGGCTTCAAAGCACTGGTGGACCAGGTATCTGCGTGGGCTGCCCATGGCCCCCGCTGAAATCGACCTGCGCGCGATTGCCCGCGGTACCGTTACAGCACCGGCCGGGTGTGGCAAGACGCAGCTGATCGCCCACGCTCTGGCTGCTCACCGAGGTAGCAAACCTATCCTCGTGCTCACGCACACGAATGCTGGCGTGGCGGCACTTCGTGGCCGGCTGGACCGTGCCGGTGTGCCGCACAGCGCCTATCGATTGAGCACCATCGACGGCTGGGCCATTCGGTTGATTGCGAGCTTTCCGGGTCGCAGCGGTCACGACCCGGACATCCTGCGGCTTGCCACGCCAGCGCGAGACTACCCGGCGATCCGCGAATTCGCATGGAAGCTGTTGCAGGCCGGACACGTCAGCGAGGTCCTGAAAGCGTCCTATGCGCACCTTATCGTTGATGAGTATCAGGACTGTTCGGTGCCTCAGCACTATCTCGTCTACTTTCTCTCGCTGATTCTGCCGGCCTGCGTGCTTGGCGATCCGATGCAAGGCATCTTCGGTTTCGGTGGTAACGCCTTGGCCAACTGGGAGCAGCAAGTGTGCGCGCATTTCCCGGTCGTGGCGGAACTGGCCACGCCGTGGCGGTGGCGCAATACCGGTGCGGAAGCACTCGGACAGTGGCTTCTGGAGGCTCGGCGCCTGTTGGTGGCCGGTCAGTCGGTGGATATTCGCACCGGACCACCAGCACATGTGACGTGGGTTCAGACCGTCCCGCCCAACGACCATCCGCAGCGACTAGCTGCCGCACGGACACTGCCGCCCACCGCCGACGGGCGTGTGCTGCTTATCGCGGACAGCCGTAACCGTTCGAGCCAGCAGAACTTCGCAAGCCAGACGCCAGGGGCCTCGACCGTCGAGGCAGTCGACTTACAAGATCTCATCGCCTTCGGAAACAGTTTTGATGTTGCATCTGCAGGGGCATTGGGACAGTTGCTGGCGCTGGCGCAAAGCGTCATGACCAATGTGGGTGTCGCAGAGCTGACACGGCGTCTGGAGTCATTGACCAGAGGAACCGCGAGGAATCCGCCGTCCGCAGCGGAGAGCTGTGCCTTGGCGTTCCAGCGCGCCCCGTCCATCGCCGCAGCCGCAACACTGTTGTCGGAGCTGCGCGAAATTCCGAATGTGCGTGTGCATCGGCCCGCCATTCTTTACGGCGTGCTCAAGGCGCTCCGTGGAGCTTCGGCAGGAAACGTCCCGCTTGCGGAGGCTGCTAGGCGCGTGCGGGAAGAGAACCGGTTGTTGGGCCGCCCGTTACCCAAGCGTGCAGTCGGCAGCACGCTACTGCTCAAGGGGCTGGAGGCGGAAGTGGCGGTCGTGCTGAATACGGAGGGCATGAGCGCACAGCACTTATATGTGGCCATGACCCGCGGATCAATGAAGCTGGTTGTGTGTAGCGCCAGCCCCATATTGGGCTAAGTAGGAGGGGAAATGGCAAGAGAGAACAAATTTGGAAGCTCGGGCGGTGCAAAAGAGACGCCCGCTGGAAAGCTCATGGAGACGATCGTCGAGGACGTGATCAAGGCGAAGGCGATGCCCTTTGCTCAGTGGCAAGCCCTCAGCGCAAACCCCTTGGTTCCGCTTGCCATTTCGGTGTCCCAAGGCGGTCAGTATCCGGTCACACAAGTCGGCGTGGACGCAGCTCACATGCTGTCACAGCAAAGCTGGAAATCACTCGAAGCCTTGCGCCAGAC
Source organism: Diaphorobacter sp. HDW4A (assembly GCF_011305995.1). Taxonomy (GTDB): domain Bacteria; phylum Pseudomonadota; class Gammaproteobacteria; order Burkholderiales; family Burkholderiaceae_C; genus Diaphorobacter_A. The sequence goes on from NZ_CP049910.1 coordinate 5,610,258, forward strand.
AATTGACCGGGAGGCCTTCATCAAGCTCTCGTTCCAGGCGATCGGAGACACGCTTCGCGACTGCCAATCGCGCCTTCCAGAAGTACCGGACGGTCAGAATGAGCAGGACGTGGTGCTCGGTGACGATTTTTACGCTGTGCTCGTCGACGACTACCAAGCACGCCTGCAGCAGCTTGCCGCCAGCGCAAGTCCCGATGTCGACCGGCATATCCCTTGCCATCTGTTTCACTCGGATCAGGCCGTGCCGGCATTCGCCGTGGGGCCAGTGCGATTCCTGCCAAGAGCGGAATGGCTCGATTCCTTTGTCAAGGACTCGGAGGTCCGCGAGCTCATCCACCAGGTCGAGGCCCGTGAACTGGACATGGAGGAGTTGACCGCTCGATCAACTGTCGCCGAGAGTGGCCGCCGTGCATCGCATGCGTTGGATGTTCTGCGCACGCTACGCCATTACAGCTGGGTAGCGACCATCCGGATGGAAGGGCATGAGCATGCGCGGTCCCATTTCAAAGCGTCGGTGGTGGTGGGACTTGCGATTGACGCAATCGGACTGAGGTTCCAGGTCGAGGATGCGCGACGCTTTACCAAAGCCGGCAGGCAGCATCTTTTTGCAGAGGACCGGTTCGCGACCACGCTAGACGGACGGATATTGCGTGGATCGAGCGTACAGATGCCTGGCATTGGTGGACGCCCCGGTGCACTGGCCGCCAAGATGGCGGGCGAACAATCCTTCCTGGATGCCGCCGGGTGCATCTTGCAGCACTACGTCGATGGACGACGAAGCGGACATGCGCTGCATCTCGTCGAACGCTGGGCGAATGCACTGTACTGGGTCGGTGAAGCTCGTCGCGAGGCTTCCGACTTCATGGCAGTGGTCAACTATGGCTGTGCCGCCGACGGGCTGTCGGGCGCAGGTGGCAAGGCGAGCGATATGACAAGCTTCGCCGAGACTGCGCTCAAGCCTGAGGGTGACACCGTGCCCGAGGGCGCGCTCACGGTGGATGTCGCAGTCCACAAGGTCTACCGAGAAGGCCGCAACAAGCTCGCTCACGGCGAAATGTCGGGACTACTGGAGGACCTTGCAGAGCCGCGAGCAATCGGCGAGGCGCTGCTGCCGGCACTGTTCGATGTTGTGACGCCGGTGCTGGCTGACCTTTTACAGAACGAACAGAACCTGCTGAAGCTTGATGAGAAGAGAGCCTATCGTCTGCTTGAGGCAAAACTGGCAGCGCGCAAGGCGAACGCTTGACTTGACGGCCTGATTTTTTGACTCTTAGCGCGCTGACGACCGACTTGCGTTGGTTCGCTACCAACTTGGTCGCCTTGTTGTCGCTAGCAGCGCCGAAGGTGCTGCTAGCGACGGAACGGATACCTTTCACCGGATCATGCCTTCACCTCTTCAGTACGGCGCGCCCCCGTGATTGTTTTGCGCCGATTGGCCACCAGCTCGGCGGCTTCCCGCACCGGCTTGTCCTCGGTGTGGACGTAGCGCATGAACATCACCACAGTCTTGTGAGCCGTCAGGGCCATGCCGACCTTGACCGGGATACCTGAATTGGCAATATCGGTCGCCGAGCGATGGCGGATGCCGTGCGTCCCCACATGCGTTGCACCCGCCGCTTTGAGCGCACGGCTCCAGCCGCCGTAATACTCGCCGGTGGTCAGGGGTTGCCCTGGATGGCGCGGCGACGGCAGTACGTAGGGATTGCCTTCCGGCCTCGGCGCCGTCGAAAGCAGCCGGTAGGCTTCCTCGCTTATGGGCTTGGACATGCCGCCGGTCTTGCTATCGGGCCAGACGACGCGGCGGTTTTCCAGATCGATCCATTCCCATTCGAGCGAGACGATTTCGCCACGGCGGCCGGCAAACTCGAATTGCAGGCGGATCGCTAACGGGATGACGTAGTTCTCCAGCCCCTCGGCCTCGATCTTGTCGAGCTGCCGGAACAGCTTGCCCATGTCCTCGTCGCTGATAAGGTGGGTGGACTTGCCGGCAGGGAACATCGGGACATGGCGGCAAGGATTGGTGCCGTCAGGCCGATAGCCCCACACCTCGGCCAAGTTGAACATCTTGCGCAGGATGCTGAACGCCTTGTTTGCCTCGGTCTGCTTATACGATAGTTTTTCCATCAGTCCGGCAATGTCAGGGCGCTTCACGTCGTGGACCTTCTTGCGGCCCAGCAACGGGATGATGCAGCGGTCGATGACGCCTTGATAGCCGACTCGGGTGCTGGGCTTGTTGCGCTTTTTGGAGTGATCCTCCATGAACTTCTTGCACAACTCCTCGACGGTGGGCGCTTTGCGGGCTTCCGCCTTGGCTGCGCCGGGATCACCACCCCGGCGTACCTGGGCCAACCATTCCTGCGCGAGCGAGCGGGCCTGTTCGACGGTCAGTTCCCCGTACTGGCCCAAGGCGGGCTTGCGGCGCTCGCCAGCGTTCGTCCGATATTGGAGCATGAACACCTTGCGGCCCGACGGGGTAATCTTGCACAAGAAGCCGGGCACCAGCGTGTCCCGGAGTTCGACGGCCTGCGCCTGTGGTTGTGCCGCATCGACAGCGGACTTGGTGAGCTTGATTTTTGCCACGATGACTCCTCGGAAAGACCCGGTTCCCAGGAGCCTTCTAGGGGCCAGCAGAGAGGAAGTCGGGTCAAGTTTCAGAAAGCACCGGCATATGATGAACTCGCCTAAGTTATTGATAAACCTGCTGTATCTAGTCTTGGCGTAGTCCAGCGAAGTGCCGGGCTGGAGTCATGGTGAAATAAAAAAGGCCGTGCCGCATCAGACGACGACGAAGGCGATGACGACGCAGAAGGCAGTGATGACGACAGCGCCAGCACAGGCCGCCAAGCCCGCGCCAGCGATTCCGACGCCGACATGCTGGAGAACGCCTGGTTCGTCCCCCGCAGCCGCATCGACGATTACAAAGACGACGAAAAGGTCTACGACGTTGAAGACGGCCGCCGCAAACTGCGCATGCACCCCAAAGGCAGCTTCATCTACCGCCTGGCGGGCCGCGACCGGCAAAAGAGCGCCAGCTACTACACCCCCCAGGTGCTCACCCGGTGCCTGGTGAAATACGCCCTCAAAGAACTGCTCGACGAGAAAAACGACCGCGTCAAAAAGGCCGACGACATCCTCACTCTCACCGTGTGCGAGCCAGCCATGGGAAGCGCCGCGTTCTTGAACGAAGCCGTCAACCAGCTGGCCGAGGCCTATCTGGAGCGCAAGCAGGCCGAGCTCAAAACCCGCATACCCCACGACCAGTACCCGCAAGAGCTGCAAAAAGTGCGCATGTACCTGGCCGACCGCAACGTCTTCGGCGTGGACTTGAACCCCGTGGCCGTCGAGCTGGCCGAGGTATCCATCTGGCTCAATGCCATCTATGGCGAGCAAGACGACAACGGCCAGCCCTTACCCGCCCGCGTGCCATGGTTTGGCTACCAGCTCTTTGCCGGCAACAGCCTCATTGGTGCGCGCCACCAAGTCTATAACGCCGCCTCCCTGAAGAAAGGCGCCAAACCCGCATGGTTTGATGCCCCACCCCGGCGCGCCACCGTTGATGCGCCGCGCCAGCCCGACGAAATCTGGCACTTTCTGCTGCCCGACCCCGGCATGGGCGACTACACCGACAAGGTGGCCAAAAGCCTCTACCCCGACGACTTTGCCCGCCTCAAAGCCTGGCGCAAAGCCCTCACCGCACCGCTGGGCGACTATGAAGTTGCCCGCCTGCAGCAACTCAGCCAGCAGGTGGAGGCACTTTGGGCGCAGCACACCGCCGCGCTGGCCCGTGACCGTGCCCGCACCGAAGACCAGCTGCGCGTCTGGCCGCACGAATTTGAAGCAAAAAGTGCCCCTGGCGCAGATGTGGAAAGCGCTAGCAGCTATGAAAAAAGTAGTGAGAACCGGGTCTCCCGGGCGCAAAAGGAAGCCATCCGCCAGCAAGGCCTGCTGAACGAAGACGGCGACCTGGCTACCCCGTTCCGCCGCCTCAAGCTCGTCATGGACTACTGGTGCGCCCTTTGGTTCTGGCCCATCACCCGCAGTGCCGACCTGCCCAGCCGCGAGCAGTGGTGGATGGAGGTGGGTGCCATCCTGGAGGGCAACGTCATCGACATCACGCCCCAGGTCAACCTAGTTTTCAGCCAACCCGCAAGTCAGCCAGCCACCGGCGGCGGCGTCGAGCTGGTGTTTGGCGATGACGACGACAGCGCCCCTGTGTTCCAGAAGGTGCAGCCCAGCTTCGATGGCTTTGACGTGCAGCCCGAACTACAAGCCGCCAACTCCGCACCCGGTAGCGCAGCCGCGCTGCACGACCGCTTGGGCCAGCTGCGCATCAGCAAGCTGCGCCAGCACTTTGCTCGTGTGGCCGTGGTGGAGGGCATTGCAGAGCAGCGCCGCTTTATGCACTGGGAGCTGTGCTTTGCCGATGTGCTGCTGGGCGCAGGCCCCAGTGCTGATGGTCGACCCGGTGGGGGTTTTGATTTGATTTTGGGCAACCCTCCTTGGTTAAAGGTGGAGTGGGACCCTTCCGGGGTACTGGGTGAAATGAACCCGGAATTTGCGATTCGGAAGATTAGCGCACCTGAACTCGCGAAGAGAACGATTCCCGCATTCGATGAGTTTCCTGGGGCGCAAACTGCGTGGACTGCAGAACTGCAGGAGGCTGAGGGTGCTCAGAATTTTCTCAATGCTGCGCAGAACTACCCGCTGCTGCAAGGCATGAAAGCCAATCTCTACAAATGCTTTATGCCTCTGGCCTGGGACTTGAACAGTGCGCACGGCGTGGCAGCGTTGCTGCACCCCGAAGGGCCATATGACGACCCCAAGGGCGGCAAGCTGCGCGATTCTGTGTATGCGCGGCTGCGACGGCATTTCTGTTTTGTGAACGAGTTGCAGCTTTTTGCCGAGGTGGACCACCACACCAAATACAGCATCAACATATACGGTCCCGCGCAAACCGCGCCGTGCTTTGACCACTTGGCCAACCTGTTTGCGCCAGCCACCGTCGATGCCTGTTACCTGCACGACGGCACGGGAACGGTGGGTGGCTACAAAAACGAGGCCGGGCAATGGAATACCACCGGCCATCGCGACCGCATCGTGCGCGTGGACGAGGCCGCGCTGGCCACTTTTGCCCAACTCTACGATGAACCCGGAACCCCCGCCCGCCGCGCGCGACTGCCCGCTTTGCACGCAGGAGCTTTGGGCGGTGTGCTGGAAAAAATTGCAACTTGGCGGATGCGATTTCTGAATCTGGGGAAGGGTGTTCGAACGATTGATGTGGTGTTCGACGAGACGCAGGCCCAAAAGCTGGGGCTCTTAGCGAGCCGAAAAGTCTCTGATGGGTTTGCGAAATCGCCAGAAGGTTTGGTCCTCTCAGGCCCTCATTACCACGTTTCGAATCCGCTGAATAAAACGCCTCGGTTGGTCTGCCGCTCGAATGGGCACTATGACCCTATAACGCTTCAAGAGCTTCCGGATGACTTTCTGCCGCGTTCAAGTTATCTACCAAAAGCAAGCTCGGCCGAATATGTAAATGCACTTCCTAGGATTGCTTGGTCCGTTGACTCAGAAGTCGATTCATCGTTACTAACTGAGCACTATTCACTCTTGCATCGGCGAAGATTGGCGCAAACAGGGGAACGAACGTTGATTCCCGCGATTGCTCCCAAAGGGGTCGTTGCGGTCAATTCCAGTGTTACAACGGTTTTTCGCTCGTCAGCCCATCTATTGGTGGCAAACGCGACACTTAGCTCGATACCGCTCGACTTCCTCATCAAATCTGCGGGTCGCGGTGACCTTTATGGTGTGGATTTGATGAAGCTTCCTTTCGTATGTGAGGGAGTCATACAAGTTATGGCTCGTTCTGCGGCGCTAAATTGCCTCACCACCCACTACGCTCCGCTGTGGGAGCAGGTCTATGACCTAGGCTTTGCCGACCAGCGCTGGAGCCAACCGAGCAACCCGCGTCTACCGCACGGTTTCTGGCACACGCTCACCAGCACTTGGACGCGCGATTGCGCTCTGCGGAGTGATTACGCCCGCCGCATGGCGCTGGTCGAAATTGATGTACTGGTAGCCCAGGTCTTGGGCCTAACGCTGGACCAGCTGCTACTCATCTACCGCGTGCAGTTCCCCGTCATGCAAGGCTACGAGCGCGACACCTGGTACGACGCCACCGGCCGCATCGTCTTCACCAACAGCAAGGGCCTGGTAGGCGTAGGCCTGCCGCGCAAAGGCAGCCGCACCACCCCGCGCACTCGCATCACCACCCCCGACGGCAAGGTGCGCGAAGGCAACTTCGGCTGGGACGACCTGTGGGCCTACGCCTGTGCAGACGCCGGCGACAGCGAAGAAACCCAAAAACGCGGCGGCACGCCCAAGGTGCCCGACGGCACCACCATCACCCAGTGGCTCATGGACGACACCCTCCCCGGCGGCCCCCGCGAAGTGCAACGCACCTACACCGCCCCCTTCACCCGCGCCCGCCGCGAGGATGACTACCGGGTGGCTTGGGCGTTTTTTGAAGCGCCGCCGCCGCAATGACTAGTCGCGTTGAGCGTCTTCATGCTGCTATTCATAAAAACTGAGTTCGATTGAGAGGGAGAACATGGACATTAAGCTCATCAAGAAAACCGGAGTTCCCAAAGCCGAGGTGGAAGCACACCAGCAGATTCAGCGAGAGTTCAGTGGCACCGCTTTCAGCAAGGGATGGCGTGGATACGCTTCCTTCGCTATCAGCCGAGGTGGACGAGGTTCTGGTGACGACGACTTTGACCTGGTACTCATCACTCACAGTGTCGTGGCCGTCGTGGAGTTGAAGAACTGGCACGGCAAGCTTCTTGAGTCCGACGGGCAGAAGTGGTATCTAGATGGGGAGTCGAGGGACACGTCTCCAGTGCTCAAGGCGAATCTGAATGCCAAACGACTTGCAAGTTTGATGAAGCAGAAGCTTGGTACGGACTTCACTCCGTTCGTCACCTCTTTTGTCGTGATGCACGGTGACGTCAAACAGACGAAGCTCACACCTGACGAAGAGAAATCTGTCCTGACGATGACGGAGTTTCTGTCGCTACGCTATGAGCAGGTATTCAAGCAGTACTTCTGGAAGCGACCATTCTTCAACCCGCTGAACTACCTCAAAAGGTACGACGATTTCTTTGAGGGGCCCTCGTTCAAGCCGAAAGACTACCTAGTCGACGGCTTTCGACCGGAGAGTGCCCCCATCTTCATTCACCCCAAAAAGCTGTATTCGGAGTTTCGAGCCAGCGCCAAGGACGACCCGCTTAAGCATGCGCTTCTGCGACAGTGGGACTTCACGGCACTTGGTTTGGACCTCATCGGCGAGCGAGACCGCCCTTTTGTAGGCCTTCGAGAGCAACGAGTCTATGAGTACGTTGTCGAGAAGAATGAAGAGCTCTCACTGAGTCTAATGCGCCCTATCAGCCGCAAGGCTGACCGGGACGTGACGCTCGACTTCGTTGAGCTTTATTCGCTTCCCAGCCGTGTCACCCGTCTAGCCGAGTTCACCCATTCGGTGCTTCCAAAACTCTCCGCTGATGAGCGGCTCAGCCTTGTAAAAGCAGTGCTTCACAAGTTTGGAGAGCTTCATGACCTCAATGTGGCGCACCGTGACATTGGGGACCACAGCGTCTGGGTGGACAGGTCCTCGAAGGTCGTCATGTCTGGCTTTCCTGCGGCCTACTACCCAGAGATGAAGACCGTTGGTGCCTTCCGCGACAAAGTCAAGGTAGAGCAGTCCGTACTACCTGAGGACGGGCAAGCCGAAAGCGCGGCGACACCCTATCGGCGGGACGTGTTCATGCTCGGCGCTTTAGCGCACCTCGTATTGTTCGGAGAGCGACCACCGAAGTCCGCCGATACGTACGCCTGGTCAGACAGAGCCGAGACTGGGTTCAACTCGGGTGTGACCGATGTCATCAAGAGGGCGTTGTCTTCGGCGCCAAGCGAGAGGTACCTGAACGCTCGGGAGATGCTGGAAGCGCTGAATTTTGCGACTACAGACGCCCCGCTTCAGATTGTTGATGTCTCTGCCTTCGAGTCTTACCGCGCAAACAGCAAGGAGCGCGACTATGAAGAGACAGACATGTTTGCGGAAACGAAGGAGTACCTATGCTTCCGGTCCACCACGGAAGACGGCGACCACCTCGTGAAGGTCTGGTATGGGGTTGAGCCGGACCCCAAGAAGCCGGACCTTTCGCTGCGCCTTTTGTCCTTCCTCGAGCGTGCCCGCGTTGTAAAAGGCATGCAGATTTCGGGGCTGCATCCTGTCGTCGACTTCGGGCTGTCGAGAGGTAGCCTCTTGTTGGTGACGGACTGGGTCGAAGGACAGCCTCTTTCAACCTGGCTCCTGACGTCACCGTCTTATGAGGCGCGCATGCAGGTGGCCCGGTCGCTCGTGGGCACACTTAACAAACTCCATGCAGTGGACCTTTCGCATGGCGACATCCATCCCGACAACATTGTGGTTCGCAGCTTGGGTGACGCCGTACTGGTGGACGTTCTGGACTTCAGCAGAACCCACGGCGATGCGTACACCACTGGATACCTTCCTAGCAACTACCAATCGTTGACTCCCACGGAGCGTGACCGATACGGCCTTGCGGCCGTGCTCGTCGAGGTCTTGGACTCCAGCCGCGAAGCGCCGACTAACGGGAGTCTTCCGATTCCTCGTGTTTATGAAGAGTTGGCGAACCTGCTCGGGGCGCAGACGCTGTCGACCCTCGACCCGCTCTCGAAGGCACTCGACAAGGTCGGACACAGCGAAAAGGACGAGTCGCAAAACTTCACAGTGGTCGTGCCGAACCTCGCATACTCTGGCGTGCCTGCGGGTGCGCTGCGAAGCGACAACGGTGTTTTTCATATTGCTGTGCAGCCTGACCGCCAGTCCGAGGGACGCATCCGGTTGTATGTGACAGGCGTCGGCCGTCAACTCACTTTGATTTGGAATCCGTTTAAGGAGGTTGTCGAGTCTGTCAAGGCCAACAGCGTTTCACAGAGTCAACTGTTGCGCTCTCAAACCATGAGAGATGCTTCAGTCCGAATGGAGGTGCAGCTCGTCGACGGGCCTACACCGGATGCCCAGGACCTGGTCTTGTTTTTGCTAGGCGATGCGCAGGTGAAGCGACGCCTTCCGGCCAGCGATAGCGCCAAGCAGGCGGAAGCCAAGGAGGCCGTTTTCGAGTCCGATTTTGAGGACGGTCCGGCGACATCGGATGATGACGACACAGTTCCTATTCGGGAGCTCTGGAGAACGCTTCTTGATGCTGAAGAGGACGCGTTTTTCACCGTGACTGTCGCGGGGGACAAGAGATACAACCCAGAGCGCTCTGGTCAGCTCTTGATTCCATACCACGCTGACTCCGGTGTTTTGAACTACGAGCTACCCGATTCCGTCGTCGTCGAAAGCCAAACCAATGACGGGGTCTGGAAGCCCTGTGGGGAACTTAATTTGCGTGACACGACAGTCGGCGCTTACGCTGAGCTGGCCATTGACCAACCTTACCTCCGGGCGAATTTCAAGATTGGCAGTCGACTGCGCCTGATGAGCACGAATGAGAAGGCATCGTTCACGCGAAGACGGTTCGCGGTTGAGCGAATTCTTCAGGACAAGGCTGTAGTACCTGGGCTCATTTCTTACTTTGAGGCCGCTCCGTCTGCCGAGCTAGCACCTATGAAGTTCTCTGCTCCGTCCGACCAGGACTTGGAGGCGTATTCAGAGCATGGGAAGAGCCTCAATCAAAGTCAGCGTGAAGCCTTTAAACGTGTCCTGGGGAGCGGACCTGTGAGTTTGCTTCAAGGCCCTCCGGGTACTGGAAAGACTTGGTTCATTGCCTCGTTGCTTCACTACTTGATGACCAAGGAGGGCGCGCGGCGCATTCTGCTGGTCAGCCAAGCGCACGAAGCCGTCAACAATGCCTTGGAGAAGGGGATGGAGGTCTGCCGCAACATGGGGGTGGACTTCAATGCCGTCCGACTTGGCGCGGAATCGGTGGCTTCCGACGAGATTCGGCATCTGCACGCTTCATCAATCGAGAACGCATATCGTGAGTCGTTCAAGGCCGAGCAGAAGGAGCGCATCGTGGAGCTCGCCACATCTTTTGGCCTGCCGAAGGGGTATGCGGCTGAAGTGGTCGACCTTCACCTAAGGCTTGGGATGCTTTGCGACCGAATTGCGAAGCTTCAGACTCGCACGGGAGGGGCGGACGAGCGGTCGGTAGCATCGATGGATGCTAGGGTCCGCGCGCTCACGGAAGCGTTTTACGACATTGCCGCAGACGTTTACCAGGTCGATGCCCAAGGGGCACCAGTCGAAATTCTGAGTGGAATTCGAAATGACTTGGCCGAGAAGTACGAGGTCCGTTCGCAGGATGCTATATCGAGGCTTGGTAGAGTCATCAAGCTGTCCGAGGAGTGGGTCGCCGCCCTGGGTTCGTCAGACGCCAATTTCGCGGAGTTTTTGGCCAAGTCTCGAACCGTCGTTGCAGGCACTCTTGTCGGTATTGGTTATAGAGGCGCGGGGGTCGTGCAGAACATCTTCGACTGGGTCATCATCGACGAGGCGGGACGTGCAGCGCCCAGCGAGCTAGCCGTTGCAATGCAGGCGGGGCATCGAATCCTCTTGGTTGGGGACCACCTTCAGCTTCCGCCTACTTTCTCGGACCAGGTGCGGCAAGCAGTCCGCGAGCGATACGGCGTTGAGGATGATTCGGCGTTGCTTCGGAGCGACTTCGAGCGACTGTTCAACTCCGCCTATGGGCAGCAGGTTGGAACAACGTTGTTATCCCAGTATCGGATGGCGCCAGACATCGGCGAGCTGGTGTCCGAGTGCTTCTACGGTGGAAAGCTTGAGACGGGCAGGGGTGTTCCGCCCGAGTACTACGACTTGCTGCCCGTACACCTGTCAAAACAAGTGACTTGGGTCGACACTTCAACGCTGGGTCGTCGTGGTTACGAACAACAGAACGAAGCCCGCGATGAGACTTGGAACACTGCAGAAGCGCATGTCGTCATGGCGTTGCTGCGGCAGATTGTTGAATCCGAGGAGTTCATGACATTCATGGCGGAGGACCTCAAGCCGCAAGAGCCCCCCATCGGCATTATCTGCATGTACAGCAAGCAACGGTCATTCATCGACAAATTGAAGGCCGAAGCGCCATGGCTTGGGTCTTTGCGGCGCCTTGTCAAGGTCGACACGGTGGACAGCTATCAGGGCAAGGAGAACCGAATCGTCATCTTGTCTACGGTGCGAAACAACACGGACGGACGGATTGGTTTTCTTCGTAGCCCGAACCGGGTGAACGTTGCAATGTCTCGCGCTATGGAGCGGCTGTTCGTAGTGGGTTCCAGCAAGCTCTGGCAAGGAAGACACGCTGATACGCCCCTGGGTCGGGTCTTCAAATACACCGAGCAGCTTGCGGCGCAGGGTCGCGCTGTGGTCCTACCCGCCGAACAACTGGGAGAAGGAGAATGAGCTTTCCATCTGAGTTCAACCGTGTGACCTTTGGGCTTCCGGTGGAGACCTTTCGGGTAGATGCATACATCGCACTTGAGGAGCGTCTTCCCGTTGTCACTGAGTTCGTTTTGCGGCTTTTACGAATCTGTGGGACGGTCAACCTCACCGCGTTCAGGAACTACTTCGGCTTCACGAATAGCGAGGCATTGGCTGTCATCGATTCGTTGGTGCGACAAGGTCTGCTCGACGTCGTTGATGAAGACGTCCAACTGAGTCGATTCGCAATCGAACGTTTTGAGGAATCGGGGGGAGACCATCCGCGGTTCAGCAAGGTTGAGCTTCGAAGCGATACGGTGACCTTTGACCTTATTTCCTTCACACCTCTTAGGCCGCAGGCAAGCGAAGCTCAGTCGGACAACCTGCTGAAGTTAGAGGCCTCAGACGAAGCGATTGGCGAGAGTGCAGAGCGTGCCCGCATGGCTTACCGGCAACGCTTTCCTGAGGTGGCAGCGCTCCGTGGCGACCTGCGCGACCGTTCGTTCGGCGTGTACTCTGTCGAAGAAGTTGAGAGCAAGCGCCGGGCTTACATTCCGATTCCTGTCAGCTTTGCGCTCGACAGTGACGGTCAGGTTCAGAGGCAGATTGACCAGACCTTTGAGCGGGCTGCTCCGCCTGAACTGGTGCAGTTCGTGAACCAGCAAGTCACTGCAGCGATTCCAAAGACCCTCACGCTTGGGGGGGGCGACTTAGAGGAGTTCATCGATACCTTCGAACTGCCCCTGCTTCGACAGTACCTCCAGGGCAAGAAGTTTGACCTGTTTCGGTATCTCACCGTAAGCGCACGGTCATCCCACCCTTGAAGGGATTGGTCTAAGCGGCAACGATGGTGTCCACCAAAGATTTAGGTGGACACCATGAATGAAGCCAAGAAGAAGACCCGCCGGCGGCACAGCGCCGAGCTCAAGCAGCAGATCATTGCTCAGTGCGCCGAGCCGGGTGCATCGGTGGCCAGCATTGCCTTGTCGTACGGCATCAACGCCAACGTCGTTCACAAGTGGCGCCGCGAAGCGGGTGGCGCGCTGCCTGCACTCCAGGCCCCCGCATTCGTTCCAGTGCCGCTGCCGCCAGCGGCATGTTCACCAGGGCCTGCACTTGCACCAGACATCCGCATCGAGCTGCGCCGTGGCGCCACCACCGTCTCGGTGACCTGGCCATTGGATGCGGCCGACCAGTGCGCCGTGTGGATGCGAGAGCTGCTCAAGTGATCCGGGTTGATGCGCTGTGGCTGGCCACTGAGCCGCTGGACATGAGATCGGGCACCGAGACGGCGCTGGCTCGCGTGGTGTCGGTCTTCGGCGCAGCGCGCCCGCACCACGCCTACCTGTTCGCCAATCGACGCGCCAACCGCATGAAGGTGCTGGTGCACGACGGCATCGGTGTGTGGCTGGCAGCGCGTCGCCTCAACAGCGGCAAGTTCGTCTGGCCGCGTGATGCGGCAAGCACCGCCTCGCTCACCCGAGCCCAGTTCGATGCGCTGGTGCTGGGCCTGCCCTGGCAGCGCCTTGGCAACGGTGGTGTCATCACCGTGGTCTGACTCTGAAGCGCAGACCGGTGCTTGCCAATTGGGGCATGCGCCAATGGTGCGCGTGTGCCAGTGCTGGCACAGTGGATGCCCATGGTGGTCGAGCCTCAATCCCTGCAGAGCCTGAGCGCAGAAGAGCTGCGTGAGCTGACCACGCGCCTCATGACGCAGCTGCGCCACCAGAGCGCGTTGCTGGACAAACTCACGCACGAGAACGCGCTCTTGAAGCGCATGAAGTTCGCAGCTCAATCCGAACGCTTCAACCCCGAACAGAAGAGCCTGCTCGAAGACGAGATCGAGGCCGACCTGGCAGCCGTGGCCACCGAGATCGATGCGCTGCAAGAAGCGCAGGCGCCCGCCAAGGTTGAAGAGAAGAAGGTTCCCAAGCGCGCGCCGCTGCCAGCCAACCTGCCGCGGCGCGAGATCCGCCACGAGCCCGACTCGACCACCTGTGCCTGCGGTTGCCAGATGAAGCGCGTGGGCGAGGACGTGGCCGAGAAGCTGGACTATGTGCCTGGCGTCTTCAGCGTCGAGCGCCACATCCGGGGCAAGTGGGCTTGTGCGAAGTGCGAGACGCTCACCCAAGTCCCCGTCGATCCGCACATCATCGACAAGGGCATCCCCACCACCGGGCTGCTGGCGCAGGTGCTGGTGGCCAAGTACGCCGATCACCTTCCGCTGTACCGCCAGGAAGCGATCTTTGGTCGAGCTGGTCTCGCGATCCCGCGTTCCACGCTCGCTCAGTGGGTGGGCGCGTGTGGCGTGCAGTTGCAGCCACTTGTGGATGCCATGAGAAACGAGCTGCTGCAGCACCGCGTGCTGCATGCCGATGAGACGCCGGTGTCCATGCTCAAGCCGGGCAACGGAAAGACGCACCGGGCCTACCTCTGGGCCTATGCCACGGGTGCCTTCGAGAACACCAAGGTGATCGTCTACGACTTCTGCGAATCACGCTCGGGCGAACATGCCCGGCGCTTCCTGGGCGACTGGAGAGGCAGCCTCACCTGTGACGACTTCAGCGGCTACAAAGCCTTGATCGCCAGCGGCGTGACCGAGGTCGGTTGCCTGGCGCACGCGCGGCGCAAGTTCTTCGATCTGCATGCAGCTAACCAGAGCCAGATCGCCGAGTTCGCGCTGCAGCAGTTCGGTCGGGTCTACGAAATCGAGCGCGAGGTCAAGGAGCTCAGCGCCGATCAGCGCCGGGCCATCCGGCAACAACAAACGAAGCCGCTGCTCGATGCCTTGCACCAGTGGATGCTGCTGCAACGCCAGAAGGTGCCCGAAGGTTCAGCGAGCGCCAAGGCGCTGGACTACAGCCTGCGGCGCTGGGTGGCGTTGACCCGGTTCGTCGACGATGGGCAACTGCCTTTGGACAACAACTGGATCGAGAACCAGATCCGGCCCATTGCCATTGGTCGCAACAACTGGCTCTTCGCTGGCAGCCTGCGCGCGGGCCAACGCGCCGCCGCCGTCATGAGCTTGATCCAGTCAGCGCGCATGAACGGGCATGACCCCTACGCCTACCTGCGCGATGTGATGGCACGTCTGCCCATGCAGCGCGCCAGCCGCATCCATGATCTTTTGCCACATCGCTGGCAGTCCACCACTGCTTCAAATCTGTAGCGGAGGCGACTGCCTCTCCATTGCCGCAATCAGCGGGCAACGGACTTTGCCTCTCCCAGAACTGCAGAGATCGATCAGTTCAGAGAGTACGGCTTCCATTCGGTGCAGGTCTGCAAGCTTGAGTTGAACTTCGGCGAGCTTGGACTCTGCGTGTGTACGGGCTTGAGCGCAGCTCGCACCATCGTCGAGTTGCAGCAACTGCGCGGTCTCATCCAGGCTGAACCCCAGCCGCTTCGCAGTCTTGATGAAATGCAATCGCGATAGGTCATTCTGGTCATATCGCCGAATGCTGCCCTGGGGCCGTTCTGGCTCGGGCATCAGCTCCTTGCGTTGGTAGAACCGTATGGTCTCTACATTGACACCGGCCGCCTTGGCCAGATCACCAATGGTCAAGCCGGGGTGGGCATGCGGAAGAGGAAGGCTCATGGTGCTTGACTCCGTACCAATGTACGGGACTAAGCTTAAGCCATGTCAACAAAATCTACAGACATTTCTGCCCGTGCCACTGGCGGTGGAAAGGCCTTGATCGCGGGTGGCCTGTCCGCGCTCCTTGCGTCCGCCTGCTGCCTTGGCCCTCTGGTGCTGATCATGCTGGGCATCTCTGGAGCATGGATCAGCACGTTGACGCTGCTGGAGCCGTACCAACCACTGTTCATTGGTGCAGCCACTATCGCCTTGATCTTTGCGGCGCGCCGGATATGGCGCCCGGTTGTGGCCTGTGAAGCGGGACAGGTATGTCAGCGGCCGATGGTCAGCCTCTCCTACAAGGTGCTGTTTGCCCTGGTGACCCTGTTGCTGGTGGCCGCGCTGGTGTTCCCCCTGTTCGCCCACTGGTTCTACTGATGAAAGGCTCCGACATGAAGCGGTTGATCATGACCACTGCAGCACTCTTGCTGCTGACGCCCGGCTGGGCTGCCCAACAAAGCGTCACTCTGTCGGTGCCCGGCATGAGTTGTGCCACTTGCCCCATCACGGTGAAGAAGGCACTGACCCAGATCGACGGAGTCATTGGCGTCAAATCCAACCTGGCCAAACGAGAGACCACGGTGGTCTTTGATGACACCAAGGTCAAGGTGGACGTGCTGACCAAGGCCACCACGGAAGCTGGATTCCCGTCATCTGTTGCCCCGGCAAAGCCGTAATGGATTTGATCTTGGACTCTGTTCTGACGTGCCCTGAGTGTGGGCATGCCAAGAACGAAACAATGCCGACGGACGCGTGCCAATGGTTCTACGAGTGCGAAAGTTGCCACACGGTCTTGCGCCCAAAACCGGGCCATTGTTGTGTGTTCTGCTCGTTCGGTTCGGTGCCGTGCCCTCCAATCCAGGCCGGTGGCGACGAAGCTTGCTGCGGCTCCAAAACGTAGGGGTCACTCCACCTCTGCGACTTCCAGCGGTAGATCAGGGTGGGGTGCCCGGACGCTTACATCTCACCGAAGTCCACCTTACGAGAGCCGTGCGCTACCCCGTCGGCGTTGAAGCAATTTTCGGCAATCTATACCTTGCAGAGAACCTTGAACGAATCGTGTCCCGAATTAAGGACCGGCGTCAGGGCAGCCGCCGGCACGGACCTTTGCTCACATCACTCGTTTGGTTGACTCCCGATGACGTGCTTTGGGGTCGAGGCGACGCTTTCGCACGGACTGTGGCGGAGCTTGGGTCTCACCTTCGCGGGGGGAAGAGCTCTGACAATCTCCACTTGCTCGCCTACGCCGAGCCAGGTCAGGAGCAGGCCGTACTGAGTCGCTTTAGGGTCCAGGGGCTGACTGAACTCCATTTCTCGCGACCATTGCCACCAGACGGCATGCTGATGGGAGGGCGGCTGGAACTCATGCTTTATCCGACAGGCTTTATGGCGGCAGTCATCCACTTGCCCAGTCCGGGTAACCCGGGGCTATGGATGCCTATCGGCATTTTCTCTGCAATGCCGAAGCACTTGGACCTTGCACAGAAGCTATTACGAAAGGCGATGGGTGGCCGACGATACGGGCGCAAAGCGAGGTTTTCGCAAAAGGATACAGGGGTGTCTCCGACGACCTTCGAAGACGCACTCCCATTCATAAACTATTGCGGCTTGGCTGACGGCACGCATTTCGACCAAGAGTCGGAGGATTGCTGAGCTTGCTCCCATCGCATTTTGCAAGTGCACCGCAGCCGATGAGCAGCCACTACTTCGACCCGGACTGGTCCGCTAAGGTCACCGTTCCCGTCAAACGCGCGAGTGAGCTTTGGGAGTTTTTCTATGGTGGAGATTTTGCTGCTCGGGGCACGCCCTTGGCCTGTCTCGAAGCGAGGTAAGTGATGAACATCTTTTTCATGTCGAGAAACAGGTTTAAGCACGAAGAGGCGCGCCAAATTTTGGCGCCACTAGGCATCAATGTAGAGGCAGACCATACCGAAATCCACGAGTTGCAGAAGGTGCCAAATTCCGCATTGTGGCCCAAGTCATACGTGTTTATGGGCCGACCCAATGCCGTCCAACCAAGTGTTCTGAGGTCAAGAGGCGTAGAGCCAATCGTAGTGGCAACACTAAATCAGTCCGAATCGCTGTCGATGTTCCTCGAGGATTTGCGACTACGTGCCAACGAGTACACGGCTTTGCATGCCAGTCTTCTCACTGACTAAAAGTCGAAAAAATAATGCTACCTTCGCTGCTTGCCAATGACATCCAGACGGCCCTGAAACAGTTCCTGGTTTCAGCCTTCGAGCCCGCTGACGCTTTCAACCACGGTTTGATGAGCCGCTTTGTCAATGACGAGGAGGCATGGCTCAAAGGCCCATATGTGCAGGTAGGCCTGCCCTTTGAGGCGGGTAAAAGCGGCAACGCGTTTTTTGACACCTTCGAGACCACGTACCCCGGTTTCAGCCACCAAGAACACGCATGGGAGCGGCTGTCCAGCCACCGTCAAAGCTTGAGCACGCTGGTGGCCACCGGCACGGGTAGCGGCAAGACGGAGTGCTTTCTGTACCCGGTGCTGGACCACTGCGCCCGTGCCCGAGCGGCGGGCGAATCGGGTGTGAAGGCGCTGGTGATTTACCCCATGAACGCACTGGCCACAGACCAAGCGCGTCGTATTGCCGAGCTGGTGGCCAGCACGCCTCAGTTTGCCGGGCTGCGTGTGGGGCTGTATGTGGGCGGCAATGCCGGCGCACCTGGCGAGGGCATGGTGATGACCCAGGGTGCGGTCATCACCGACCGCGACACCCTGCGCAAGCACCCACCCGACATCTTGCTGACCAACTACAAGATGCTGGACTACCTGATGCTGCGGCCCAAAGACCGCCAGCTATGGGCGGCCAACCAGCCCACCACACTGCGCTATGTGGTGGTGGACGAGTTGCACAC
This sequence comes from Diaphorobacter sp. HDW4A, assembly GCF_011305995.1. Taxonomy (GTDB): domain Bacteria; phylum Pseudomonadota; class Gammaproteobacteria; order Burkholderiales; family Burkholderiaceae_C; genus Diaphorobacter_A. The sequence continues at coordinate 5,628,281 of NZ_CP049910.1, forward strand.
CTTTGATGGGGCGCAAGGCACTGACCTGGCACTGTTGCTGCGACGCTTACGTGCAAGGCTGAAGACGCCGCAGGGCCACCTTATCTGCGCGGGAACGTCGGCCACGTTGGGCAATGCGGCGGACACAGCGCCGCTGCGTGAATACGCTCGGCAGATTTTTGGTGTGCCGTTCGGCGAAGAGGCTGTGGTGACCGAGAGCCGCCAGTCGGTGGGGAGGTTCCTGGAAGACGCCACCGTGGATTACATGTTCTTGTTCCGGGTTGAACATGCACCGTTGTTAGGGCCGGCGCAGTACTCTACTCCGCAAGCTGCGGTGCAAGCGTGGTTTTCATTGTTCTTCCCTGACGAGCCTGCGCCGGAAGATGTATCGAAGCCGGAGTGGCGCCGTGGTCTGGGTCAGCTGCTCAAACGCCACCAGCTTTTTGTGAACCTGCTCAAGCTGGCCAAGGGCGGTGTGGTGAGTTACCCAGAGCTCACAGAAGCCTTTGCACGCAACATGCCCGCTGCTAGCTCGGCGCAGGTCACCCAGGTGCTGGATGCCTTGCTGGTGTTGGTTGCGTGGGCGCTTCGCGATGGCACCCTACCGCTGGTAACGCTGCGTTTGCAGCTGTGGGTGCGTGAGTTGCGTCGCATGGTCGGCAAGCTCAGTGTGAATCCCCAGGATGTGAAGTTGCGCAGCGAGCGCGACCTGCCGATGGCGCGTGATGGTGTTTATCTGCCCATGGTTCAGTGCCGCCAGTGCCGCACCACGGGTTGGCTATCAAGGTTGGTTCAGGGCACCAGCAAACTCTCGACGCAGCTCGATGAGGTTTACAACACCTGGTTCTCGCGGCGGCCTGAGGCGGCGCGGTTGTATGCGTCAGAGAGCATGTCGCGCTCGCATGTCGATGGCGTTACCGAACGCGTGTGCGTTGCCTGCGGAACCGTGCAGCAAAGTAATGAGGAATGCTTAGCCTGTGGTCATCACGAATTGCTGTCTGTTTTCCGTATCACCGCACAGAGAACGCAGGTGGTCGGCACAGCGCAATACACGCGGCACGACACCACCTGCCCAGCCTGTGGCGAGCGGGACGAGCTGCTCCTGCTGGGCGCACGTAGCGCCACATTGGGCTCACAGGTGGTTGAGAGCAGTTGGGCCAGTGTGTTTAACGACGACAAGAAGCTGATTGCGTTTTCAGACTCTGTGCAGGATGCCGCTCACCGCGCAGGTTTTTTCGGGGCACGCACTTACTTGAACAATGTGCGTACGGCGTTGGCCCATGTGATGGATGAGGTGTCGCCCACGCGCTTGAACTGGGCCACCTTCCTGGAGAAGATGGAGCAGCAGTTCGACCAACCCGGCTCGGTGTTGCACATGTCGCGCGAATCGCTGGTGTCGGAGTTTGTGGCGCCGAACATGATGTGGCATCGCGATTGGTCGGTGGAGCTTCAGGAAAAGCAGCACCTGCCATCTGAGAGTCGCATGCCGCTGAAGGTAAAAAAGCGATTGCTCTGGCAGGCCTACAGTGAAATGACTTACCTGAGCCACCGGGGGAGGACCCTGGAGCGCACGGGAAAAGCCACGCTTTCAGTGCCGTGGGAAGTGGTTGAAGCGGTGGCTGCTGATTTGCTGCCGCGCTACCGCGAACAGTTTGGCACCCATGGGCTTGAATTGAGCACCGTGACCCAATGGCTGTGGGGCACCCTGGCGCACATGCGTCGGCGTGGTGGGGTGATGCACCCCGAATTGGGCGCATACGCGGGGGATGGCAGGGTCTACGCCCTGGTCAAAATCGGTAGCAGCGCGGAATGGATGCCCAAGATGGGGGAACACACCCCGCGCCCGGTTTTGCTGACCACAGGTATCCAGCCCGGTTTTGACAAGCTGACCGGGAGCAAGCGCGCCACTTGGTATGACCGCTGGGCTGCAGCCGTGCTGGGCGACCAGACCATGCTGGCTAAAGGTCTGGCCGCCGACATGTATCGCGAGGCTCTGCAGGCATTCAAGGAGGCAGGCATTGTGGAACTGACAGTCCACCACCAAGGCGACACCTGGGCCATCAAACCCGAAGCGCTAGAGCTCGATACAGAGGTGGCTTTTGTCGCCACGGCAGGCAGCAAGCGTCGGTTGGCCGTTCCCCGAAAAGATGCAGAGCATCTGCTAGGAATGGCCTGTATCGATGCGCCGGAATCTCGGTACGAAGCCCTCGTCATGCAGTCGGACGATTGGTGGGCCCGACGGTTCAGCAACGGTGACTTGCGGCGGGTCATTGCGGCCGAGCACACCGGGTTGCTGGAGCGACCGATGCGAGAAGCTTTGGAGGGCCGCTTCAAGTCCAAGCAGCCCAAACCTTGGTTCGAAAACCTGCTCTCCGCCACGCCGACACTGGAGATGGGCGTGGACATTGGTGATTTGTCGTCGGTGCTGCTGTGCTCGGTGCCGCCCAACCAAGCCAGCTTTTTGCAGCGCGTTGGCCGCGCGGGGCGTCGTGACGGCAATGCCCTAGCCACCACGCTGGCCGACGGCAACAGCCCTCATGACCTGTATTTTTTCGCTGAAACGCAAGAAATGCTGTCAGGTGAAGTGGCACCACCAGGCGTGTTCTTGCAGGCGGCCGAGGTGCTGCGCCGGCAACTGTTTGCGTTCTGCATGGACGATTGGGTGGCCAGCCTGAACAACATTACTGCGTTGCCAGACAAAACCTCGCAGGCGCTTGACGCGATGGACCAGGGAAAGCAGGAGCGTTTCCCGTACGTATTTAACAACTATGTGCTGGCGCATGAGGAGCGCTTGTTTCAAGGCTTTGTGCAACTGCTGGCAGGTGATATTGATGAGGTGGTCACGGCGCGGCTGTGGGACTTCATGCAGGGGCAAGGTGAATCGGACGGTTTGCGCACTCGTTTGCAAAAGGCCCTGGAAGAGTTGCAGGAAGAGCGGCGCACCTACAAAAAGCGCAAGGATGAGCTCGACAAGGTGCGCGCCAAGGCCCAGCAGAAACCGCAAGACGATGCCACGCGCGCCGAAATCGACAACCTGCTGCGTGAGCGCGACAAGTTGCTGGAGTTGATTAAAGAAATCAACACGCGTGACCTGCTAAACACGCTGACTGATGCGAGTCTACTTCCCAACTACGCGTTCCCAGAAGCTGGTGTCGAGCTGAAGTCTGTCTTGTGGCGCAAGCGCGCTTCGGACGAGCCCGGCCAAGGCGCTTACGTCACGCTGACCACGCAGAAGTACGAACGCCCGGCGCAGTCTGCGCTGTCGGAATTCGCACCTGAGAACCGCTTCTATGCCAATCAGCGGCGGGTGGAGGTGGACCAAATCAATATGAATTTGGCCAAAACGGAGGATTGGCGTTTCTGCCCGTCGTGCCATCACATGCGAAACCTGACAGTAGAGGCTGACACCTATGTAACGTGCCCTTCGTGCGGCGATGCAATGTGGTCGGACGCGGCGCAACGCCGCACACTGCTGCGCTTCAAGCAAGCCATTGCCAACAGCAATGACATGGATGTGCGCATCGACGACAGCGCCGATGACCGCGAGCCCAAGTTCTATGTGCGCCAGCTGATGGCCGATTTTTCCTCCGCTAACATACGCGAGGCATGGCAAATTGGCTCGGGCGCTCTGCCGTTTGGTTTTGAGTTCATCTCTCGGGTGACATTCCGGGACGTGAATTTTGGCGAGCTCGCCAAGCCGGGCGAACCTTTCAAGGTTGCTGACAAGGAGTCATCGCGCCCGGGGTTCAAGCTGTGCAAGCACTGCGGCAAGGTGCAAAAGCCCCCTCGACGCAACAGCGACCCTGGCGGACAAAGCCACAGCTTCGATTGTCCCAAGTACGGTGATGACAGCCCTGGCAACCTGCTGGAGTGCCTGTACCTGTACCGTGAATTCGAATCGGAGGCGCTGCGGATTCTGGTGCCGTACACCAAGAACGGTGTGGATGAAAGCGTGGTTCAGTCCTTCATGGCTGCCGTGCAGTTGGGACTCAAGCGCCGCTTTGGCGGCAAGGTGGACCACCTGCGCATGGTGCTGCAGGACGAACCGGGCAAGGACGGGGAGCCACGCCGTCACTACATCATGCTTTACGACTCTGTTCCTGGCGGCACAGGCTATTTGCACCAGCTCTTGGCCCATGACGCAGGCACTCTGGCAGACGTGCTCAAGATGTCTTTGCAGGCCATCACCAGCTGCTCTTGCAACAACGACCCTGAAAAAGATGGGTGTTATCGCTGCCTGTACCAGTACCGACTGGGGCGCAGCATGGAGCAGGTGTCCAGAGACAAGGCCAAGGCGGTGCTGGGCGAACTGGTGGGTGCGTTGGACCAGCTGGCGCGGGTCAAAACGATTTCCGAGATATTTATCAACCCGAATTTCGACTCTGTGCTGGAAGCTCGTTTTATCGAGTCGCTGAAACGCCTTGGTGGCGTTGGCTCCATTCCCATGGTCAAGCTGGTGCAGGACGTGGTGAACGGAAAGTCAGGCTTCGTGCTGGAAGTAGGGGGGCAACGCTATCGCGTGGAGCCACAGTGCGAGGTGGGCGATGAACAAGGAGTGGTGGCTGCCAGTAAGCCTGACTTTGTGATTTGGCCCTGGGCGACTGGCTCCAAACGTCGCCCTGTGGCAGTGTTTTGCGACGGCTGGACGTACCACAAAGACTGCCTGCGCGAGGATGCCGTAAAGCGCAGCGCACTGGTGGCCAGCGGCCGATTCTGGTGTTGGTCTGTCACGCACAACGACGTGATGGACGCCCTTGCTGGAAAATTAGACACCGACCTGGAGTCGCCTTTGATGAGCATGTCCCGGCATAACGGGGCCAAGGCTCCCGCAGCGGTTCCGCGCGCGCAGGAAAAGGCTTTCACCCAGCATGCCGTAGCCAGCTTGTTGAATTGGCTTGCCACCCCGACGGATGGTCCGGCGGGTGACGCTGCGGTGGAGCAGTTGCAGCGCAATGCCTTATGGCTCGGCTTCTTGATGGTGCCACACAACGAACAGGAAAAATCCACTTGTGAGCATCAGCTCGGGCATTGGTTTCACCGATTGCCTGCGCATGTCAAAGAGCCTGGCAAGAATTTTGCGCTCAGCCTCTCCAAAGTATCAGGGGCATGTCAGCACGTTGGCTGGTGGCCTTTGGTTGCTGCCAAGGGGCTTCCGGAGCACGTGGACTGGATGGCGCCTGGCGTTCTGGTGCTTGACGAGGCAAAGGTTGAAGATGACGCTGCGCTTCACCTGGCTTGGCGCCAATGGCTGCAACTGTTCAACACGACCCAGTCGCTGCCAGGGATGTGGCTTGTCACCGCCGGCGGGCTGAACCAGAACGATTACGACGGCATTCACCCCTTGTCAACAACCGCAGTTGCACAGCCAGCGGAGCAGGCATCTTTGAACGGTGTCTGGATGGAGGTGTTTGAAGCGCTTTTGGCCCCCCTCAAGTCAGGTATGGTTCGGTTGGCGCAGGCCGGGGCGGTCGTGCCAGAAATCGGCCCAGAACTGGCGGACGACAAGGGACGTGTCGTGGCGGACGCAGAGTTGATTTGGGCAGCCGCCCATGTGGCGGTGCTTCGGTCGGACCAAGCGGATATGGAGCAGGAGTGGACCACGCACGGGTGGACGGTGCTGTGTCTGAATGAGGACCTCACGCAGTGTCGGGCGCAGCCTTGGGAGAAGGCGGTTGCGACGGCGTTGGGTCTGACCATCGAAAACCAGGAGTAGAACTTTGAGCTTTAAACCCAAGGTTGCGTTGAGCAACGATTTTCTGCTTCAGCTGGCCAAGTTGCCCGCCAAAGTCCACACCAAGGTGATGAAGTGGGCCATCCAATTCCAGGCCGACCCGAAGAGCCCGGGCATCAATTACGAGAACATCAATGGTGCACGGGACCAGAACCTCAAGTCAGTGCGACTAGATGGGGATTGGCGTGGCATTGTGTTCAAGCCTTCCACAGGTGACGTGTACGTGCTGCTGTATGTGGACCACCACGACGATGCCTATCGCTGGGCTGAAAACCGAAAACTGACCATCAATCCAGTCACCGGTGCGATGCAGATGCTGACATTCGAGAGCGTCACGGAGCAGATGCCTTATGAAGCACCCCGCGCCAACGCTGAGGCAGCGGGAGGTGCCTTGGAGGCGCCCGCTATTGCGGCGGCACCAGCACTCTTTGCAGACCTTGAAGACCGAGAGTTGATGAGTCTCGGTGTGCCGCAAGAGTTGCTCACCTTTGTTCGGGGCATCGCCAGCGAAGACGAGCTAGATATTAAGCAGGCCCAGCTCCCGCTGGAGGCCTACGAAGGCTTGTTCCTTGTTGCGGCAGGCGACACGGTCAGCCAGGTGCTCAACGCCCGCGAGACGCGGGTGGACACGGTCATCGATACCCAAGACTTCGCTGCAGCGCTGGCGACGCCAGAGTCGCAGTCTCGGTTTGTCGTGGTCAGCGACGACGAGTCCATGACCGCTATCCTGAATGCGCCACTTGCGCAATGGCGGGTGTTTCTGCATCCCACACAAAAAAGGCTCACCGTCGGAGACCGCAGCGGCCCCGTGCGAGTATTGGGCGGCGCGGGGACTGGCAAGACCGTCTTGGCAATGCACCGCGCAAAGTGGTTGGCGGAGAACCGGACCGAGGCGAACCAGAAAGTGTTCGTTACCACTTTCACCAAGAATTTGGCCGCCGATATCGAGCAGAACCTGCGTACGCTCTGCAGCGGCGAGACGGTCGCCAAACTGGAGGTCAAAAACCTTGACGCTTGGGTGAATGCCTTTATGCGCAGCCGCAAGCTGGAACATCGAATCGTGTATGACCGCAGGCAGGATGCTGCCTACCAGGCATGGCAAGCAGCGTTGGCCGTCAAGGACTCATCCCTCGACCTGCCGGACAACTTCTACGAAAACGAGCTGGAGCAGGTGGTACTTGCGCAAGGTATCACTACGCTGGACCAGTACCGTATGGCCCGGCGAACGGGGCGGGGTGTGATTCTGAGCCGTGCCAAACGCGATGCTGTGTGGCCGGTTTTTGAGGAGTATCGTGGGCAGCTGGCATCACGTAAGCTCAAGGAGGTGGATGACGCCTTTCGCGAGGTGGCCGATGTGCTGAGCGCTGAAGCGGCAACTGGAAAACTGCCCTACAGCGCCATCGTTGCGGATGAAACCCAGGATTTGGGGCCACAGGCGCTGCGTTTGCTCCGTGCGCTGGTGCCTGCAGGCACGAACGACCTCTTTTTTGTCGGCGATGGACACCAGCGTATCTATAGCCGCAACAAGGCAGCGATGAGTCGATGTGGCATCGACATCCGTGGACGTGCCAAAAAGCTTTACCTCAACTACCGAACCACCGACGAAATTCGCCGGCAGGCTGTGGCATTGTTGGAAGGATGCGAAATTGATGACCTCGATGACGGCCACGACGAGACGAAGCGGTACAAATCCTTGTCCCACGGCCCCGCGCCCACTATCTTAAGCGTTGATAGCATTGAGACTGCCGCCAAGCACACCATTGAATTTGTGCAGCAATGGACCGCTGCGCATGATGATGGCGTTCCACTGTCGTTCTGCGTCATTGCTTCCAGTGAAAAAACAAGGGATGCAATGGCCAGCTTATTGCAGAAGGCAGGCTTGCGTTGTATTGCCATCACAGCGCAAAGCAATCATGCTGATTCACGGGATGTGGTTCACTTGGCTACCATGCATCGGGCAAAAGGGCTGGAGTTCGATTGTGTGATTGTGCTTGCACCAAAAAACTATTTGGGAGAACCTGCTGAATCTGACGCCCAGCGAAAATTGCTATACGTTGCGCTGACGCGTGCCAAGCGCGGAGCAATGCTTTTGAAGACGCTGTAGCGCATTCCAAAATTTAATAGCACCGGGAATGATGGAAGCTAGTTGGGGACTTACCGCATAAATCGCATTGCAGCAACCAGTAGGTACGGGTAGTGAGTCACCCTGCCGCGAAGTTGTTGTGATGCAGCGAATTATGGATGTGAAGGGGAGATGTAATTTGCGGACGTCGGCTCAACTGAGCACAGGAATTGACCCCGCGCCCGCACACCTTATGGCTTCACCTTGCCCCCAAAAGCATCCATAAGGGTCGGCTTCAACGGCATCACAAAAACCCTGGATAGATTTAACGGCAGCAACAGGTTCATAGCCATGCCACTTTATGTCAGCTCGCTCCCAATAAATCTTTCGGATTATCTTTGTATGGACCCAAGTTGCTTTGGCAAAGCTGCGTTCGTGCTGTCGCCCGTCCTTGAGGCGGCGCACCTCTAGTAGGTATACGGACTGGCCTTCAAGTGTCCACGGTAAATCAAGTTGGTCGCGCACGTGCATTGGTGGGCGCTTGCGGTTTAAAAATTCGCACATGACTTTTGCCGTGCGACGTACCTCGAGCTCCGTTAGTGCCATCGCTGCTTTTCGCTAAGGAACGTTCGAAATTGAACCGACGTCCGCAAAGGCGGACACGGTCAGCGCAGTTGGATTCGCAAAGAGCCAAGAATTTTTCGCAGGAGTCCGAATAGGCAATAAGCGTGCAAGCTATACGAAATCTTGAGGGTTGAGCGGGAACGACCGTCTGTAATCATCTAAGTCAATGAAGAACTCAATCATGCCTGCTTCATGCCACTCCTTTTGAGCGGTCACGGTCAGGTTTGGGAAGTGGTGCATTCAACATATCCATGGTGACGCCTTTCCGCTCCGCATTGTGTGCCCATGTTACGAATTGCTCGAGAAGACGGGCATTCTCAACTTCTAGCCGCCCCGCCTTTGCCTTTAAGCGCTCAGTTTGTTCAAGGGCAGCACGCAATCGAGCATCTGCTGGAACTCCGCGCGATTTGGGTAAGGTACCACTTAACGAGTTTTTTCGATTGGAAAAGGCGAGGGCTACCTGCTCGTAGCTACTCAACGTGAAGCGAGAGTACCGTGAGCCCCACTGCTCTTCAAGCTTGTCCAGCAGCAACTCCCAAGTAAGCTTGCCGCGCCAAGTATCGAGAGTGTCGAGTGCGGCCTCAATCTGCTGTGGCGTCAAGTCTGGTGCGCGATTCTTCTTCATAGCAATATCATTTGTTTTTTGACGCTTTGGATGGTCTTCACTTTTTCATTGGTAATAAGAGGGGCGTTCTTTATATCTAACCGAACCCGAGCACCCAAAGGTACTTCCGGATTTTCCAAGATAGAAAGCATTGAGTTGACCCGCTCAAGCGTTACATTCAGGTCTTTTACCCAGTTATCGGCTCCGTACTCTTCGTCATCCATGGCCGCCCTCGCTTGCCTCATAAAATATTCCGTTTCTTTCTTAAGCAGTCGCAGGTTTTCCTCTTTTTCCTTTTCACCCTTAACACACTCTTGTTCTTCGCAATTTATGCAATCACGGTACATCTGGCAAGGTGCGCTCGCGAAATCGTGCAGGCACCATCCATATTCCGTTGTGTGTCCAGCCGTGAGACCAAGAGTTTTAAACTCGCTTCGAAGAAACAGTGTTTTGACTGCGGTGTTTACAGGCTCTAACTCGGAAGTAAATCCCGCTGCCAGTGCAGCACTGATGGGCGCTTGGACTTCTGCAGACGTCATATGGTCGTAGCTGCAATTTTGTTTGATATCCTTGCGTCCGGAGAAAATGGCAATTTCGACACTGCTCATTCCACCCATCTGCGAAAGGGTGTTTAAGTAGTGACGAAAGCTATGACTGCTAATGGCGATTGGTGTGCCATCATCTTCGGTATATTTAAAATCCTCAAAGATGGAGGGCACATCTCCAGGGGAGTAACGACTGGCTATAGCCGTATAGTCAATGCAACTAAACATACAGAGGTAGGTAGCCCGTTTCTGGTGAAGTTCATTAGTTCGCATAACTGCCATTGCATCCATACAGAGGCGCTTCTCGTCACCCAACATGTACGGAAATGTGGCTGGCAAAATATTTAGAACGGCTTGCTCCACATCTTCAAAGAGATATCCGATACTCCGGCCTGCCAACTGTTGCTTCTTGAGCTTATGGCCTTTCGCCCACGCGTTTGCCGCGTGCTTACTGCTTGCATCACCCCAAAGTATTAATGCGACCTCACTGAGGTTCAACACTCGCTGGTCTCGCAAATGCTCGGCGCCCTCATGAAGAAACAAATGGGTTCTGTTGGCCGTATACCACGCCACCAACTTATGCGCAGGGTCGGTTACCTTAGTCAGATTCGCGATTGCATTCCTCGCGATATCTGCCATGTCTGAGGGCAACCATTTAGTGGTGTTCTCGAATCCCTTTGAACCTGACCAACGGAGTCCCAGTTTGCCTCGAAACTCCCCGTCTCCCTCGACCAAACAATTCCGCTTCAAGCGGAGAACCTCGTTGATACGCTCGGGCGCGCACAGCATCAAGGCACTGAAGCTGGACCTGAGAACATGAGGGGCCTCAACGGCTTGGTGAAAGATGCCAGCTAACGCGCGCAACGCGGCAGCAGACGGTAGTTTTTCTTGCCTGGCCTTAAGTGCCTCCTGAGATATACGGCTTCCCACCTCCTTGGGTTTCTTCATCCCGTGCGTCCAGCGCTGACGAAGAGAGATGAAAAGCTTGGAATCCATGAGCTCGGCAATGGACTCAAGTTGGCCTGCAACCCGGTATGCCACGGATTCGGAGGCATGTTTCTTGGCAAGTTCTACAGCTGTATCTAGTACAACACTGTCTACTGCGGTTGGACGCGAGCCCTTAGACTCCAAGCGTAATGCAGCCTCAAGAAATCGAAGTGCAGCAATCCTCGGAGCTTGGCTTTCAACCCGCGCCTTGTCTTGCATGTAAACGATTGTGGCCTTGGCAAAGTCCAGAAATGGTGGCGGAAAAGCCGGCTCAACATCTCTCGATTTGCTGGCCTCTAGAGTGCTAAAAATGACCCGATGGACTTTGTTTTGCCCGACGAAGTAGCCGATGTTCCAGACATCCTTGTCGAACTGCTGATGCGCATTCAGTACGTGAGACTGTCGACACAGGTTAATGAATGTATCTAGGTTGGACTGCGGCTCCAGCTCGGCTTTTGGCGTAAAAAGAAGAACGGGTGCACTCATGCCGATTTACCCTCTAGCTTGCGTTGGGACCAAATTTTTATGCACGTAGAAATAACTTCTTTAACCGCCTTTATAGGCACATCGTTAACAGCTGCCATACGTTCGTCATCGCTCCATTTCTCGCGGTCAGCTTCGAGTGCCCGCAGCACCTTTTCATGGGGAGCGTCTAGCCAAGGCTCAAATCGTATACAGGTATAACAGGCGACAGGCTTTTTAAATCTACATCCTCTAGCTTTCCCTGCACAATTACCAATGCCCTTTGTCGTGACCCGAAAATCATGGATACGACTTCCAGGTGCCCCCTTATGGGTACTCTGCGCTTCACCCTCAATTATCTGACCTTTAAATGCTTGTGCGAGTGGCTCCAAATACTTGCTAAGCGCCTTGTCATAATTTTCAACAATTTTTGGCGACGATGATATGTAATGGGAGACATTTTGAAGGTCGACATGGCCCAATCGCTCAGCGATTACCATTTGACTTACTCCCTCCTCTGCCATGCGGGTGCCATACGTATACCGGAAGCGCTGTGGCGAGATAGGTATGGGTTCAAAATGAAGTCGAGCAGTTGGCGGGGCGATTTCCTGCAAAAGCTGGGTGAACCAACCACTCAATATGCGTGGCGTACAATGACCAGAGAATAGGTAATCGTCTGCGCGAATTTTTTTCTGCGGTCCCTTTGGCATTACCAAGTCGGTTGAGAAAAATGCGCAGTCTTGGGCATGACCCAACTCATAGCGCTCTTTGTAAAAATCAACAATGAGCTGCGAAGTTTGCGAGCTAATATCGAAATCGAGGAAACTTACTCGTGAATGCTCAAATCCATTTTTTATTTGTGGAAGCATTAAAACAGAAGTTTGAGGATTGAAGTCAGAGATTTTAAGTGAAGCATACTGACCAATGCGTCCACCGCATGCTAATAATAATCTCGTAAGCAAAATCATCCAAAGTGGAAGTCTGCCTTTTCCATAAGCAGCATTAACCGCTGAATACAGCGCAGTGTATTCTTCCTCACTAAATGGACCTTTTACTGGGTCTCGAGTCCGTACTGCATCACCTTTTGTGTTTCCTGGCTTACGGTGCTCTCGTAAATATAATGAACACCCGGCAGTAACACCAGGCAAATTAAGCGCCACCCATTTTTGTAGAAGTCCATTAAGTGTCCCAACTCGCCATAAACTATCTCGCGCTATGGATGCGCAGTAGTTGGCTATTGCCTGCTCATCAATTACCGAAAGGTCTGCATCACGGGAGTTTCTTAGAAAATGCTTGAACACATTAAACAGATTCTCAATATGGCGCGATGAGTGACCTCCAACGTAAGGCAAGAGTGCAAACTTTAGTGAGGTCTTGTGCGAAGCCCCAAAGGGGGGAGTGTTTGAAAATCGATGCGAGCAATGTACGGGCCATCTGCCCACTCCCAAACGTCAGACCTAGGGTCAAAGAATGTATTACTACGGGTAAAGACTCGCTCGGGCATTGACTGCGCCAGAGCATATTTTTTCTTTTCAGATGTTTGGGCCATCTAGCTTTTCTTGAAGTTTCAGTGCGACCGCTCGCCCTTTGCGGCGGGTGTTACGACGCGTATAGATAAGTGAGCTCTTGGAGTTATCGGCCCAACCTTGTTGCTCATTGCGAGCTCGAATCTCCTCTTCTTCAGTCAGTCCTAAACGGTCAGCTTCTTCAGAAAATCTTTCGTTCCATGTGTGCCGCATGACGTGACTTGTCAGTCGTACGGGTAAGCCAGGGCATGCGGTGCGCAACTGTTGAAAAATCTTCCCGATGCTCCGCAGGGACAAGGGTTGACCATCTTGAGCAACAAATACTTGAGGGAACTTTCGTGCAGCCCGGATGCGATTTCGGTCCATACGGATATGTTCCATAAGCGCTTGCATGATGGCAGGACGCAATTCAATCTCACGGTCGTTCGTTTTTGTATTGACTGGTGCAGTCCGAGGGTCCTCTATAGCGTCTGCGCGCCTAAACACCCCAAGCTGAGATAGCTGCGTCTTTAAATCACCTATTTGCAGACCAAGCAGTTCCCCGCTACGCATACCTGTTGCAAGCAAAAGCATCACAATCACCCGATTCCGGTTTCTTACAAACCCACGCTTCCAAGGGTTTTTATGACTGGTTACATCAACGACCGCCAACAGTTTTTCTTGGTCTTCTTGGGACAGGCCTTCGCGTGCCCCTAGCCGCGCGCGCTTAGAAACCTTTGGAACCTGCGTCAAGAAAGACTTCAAAGCCTCCCCAGACTCTTGTACCAATTGCTGTCGCAAGGGGCGAGAGAGCGAGGCAGCGTAGTAGTTCGCGACAAAACCTAAGTACTCCGCCATATAACGAATTCGGTTGGCGTGATTAGCTTTTCCTACCGGTTTACCTGCATTCGATTGCTTACTGCGGCGCATGCGCACATTCTTGAGGTTGATAACCTGCTTACCCATTTCAGGTTCATCTTCATGGGATAGGCCATCCATGGCGTACTGAGCTACGTCTGCGAGGCGATTCAGTTCACTGGAGGATAGGAAGTTTCCTGCGCGCACACGTGCCAAGAGGTCGATGCGTGGGGCCGTATCAAGCTCGCGATAGAGCAGCGCGAGGCACTGGCAAACAGAATGAATGGTGTTGGCTGCTCTTCCCCTTCTGCGCCACTTCTGCAGGAACAACGTCACCGCATGAACCGGTAGACCATCAGGCCCCTTCAAGATAGAGAAATGCTCGCCGTTTTTAAACCGAATGCGCTTTGCGACGTATTGCGCCATCTATCCACCACTTTCGTAAATTCGTAGTTGAGCTCCTCTTAATTAAATCACGAAACAATTATGTTGATAGAAAAAAAGCCCGTCTTCTCTCGAAGAGCGGGCTTTGAATCAACAGAAAACCTGTAAGTTGCTGGTTAGAATGGGATGTCGTCATCCATGTCGTCAAAGCCCGAATTCGCGCGCGGAGCCTGTTGCACCGGTGCGGGGGCCGGACGCGGCGCAGGGGCCGGAGCCGGGCGTGCCGCCATGGGAGCGGGGGCTGCACGGCGCTGGGGTGCTGGGGAGGGGGCCGCGTCGTAGCCACCATCGTTGCCGCCACCGCCGTAGCCACTGTCTTCGTAACCGCCACCACCGCCGCCGCTACCACCGCCCATGCCCTGACGGCTGCCCAGCATCTGCATCTGGTCAGCGCGGATTTCGGTGGCGTAGCGTTCTTGGCCGCTCTGGGGATCGGTCCACTTGCGGGTGCGAAGGCTGCCTTCTACGTAGACCTGCGAGCCCTTGCGCAGGTACTGGCCGGCGATCTCGGCCAAACGGCCATTGAAGACGACTCGGTGCCATTCGGTGGATTCGCGGTTTTCACCGGTGTTCTTGTCGCGCCAGCGGTCTGTGGTGGCAATGGTGACATTGGCGACCTGATCGCCGCTGGGGAAGGTGCGCATTTCGGGATCACGTCCCAGATTGCCGACGATGATGACTTTGTTGACGGATGCCATGCTGCAGATACCTTCGAAAAATGTTGAATTTGCGCGCCAAATGGAGTTTGAGTAGCGCGCCTGAACGGGAGATTGTGCACCAAGCCGGGAGCGGATGGGGGCCGCTCTTTCGGCGTCCCTCAGTGTGCAGCAGGAATATTGTTGGCAGTGCTCTGGCTGGCCGCCTTGGCGGCTTCGGCGCGCCCAAGGGGGCGCAGCGGCCAGGTCACCAGCAGCCAGATCGCGCACATGGTTGCGGTCACGCCAAAGAGGCCGGGTGCGCCTAGCGACTTGATCAGCAGCCCGCCGAGAGCACCGCCCGCGAACAGGCCGAGCGACTGCAACGTGTTGTAGCTGCCAAGTGCCGCGCCGCGCAGATGGGCCGGGGCCATGCGCGAGACCAAGCTGGGCTGCGTCGCCTCGAGCGCATTGAAGCCGCAGAAGAAAACGAACAGCACCACGCCCATCACGGCCAGCGGCGGTGTGCTGCCCGAGGAGTACAGCAGCCCCAGTGCGACCTGCACGATCAGCACCAGGCTGATTGCGCCGAGCAGCGCGGCGCGCAGGCGGCCCTTGCGCTCCATCGAGAACAGGCCGCCCATCGCGGCGAACGACAGCACGACGGCAGGCAGATAGATGTGCCAGTGCTCGCTCTTGGGCAAGCCCGCCTGCACGATGAGCGCGGGCACGGCCACCCACATTGACATCTGCACGGTGTGCAGCACGAACACACCAAAGTTCAGGCGCAGCAGATCGGGATGTTTCCAGGCGTCGATGGCGCGGCCGTGTGGTGCATCGGCGTGGCGTGCGGGTTCGGGAGGAACGACCCAGATGATCACGGCCACGCCCGCCAGCGCCAGTGCGCAGGTGATGCCGAACAGGCCCGAAAGCCCCGCCAGCGCTGTGAGCGCAGGCGCCAGCACCAGTGCCAGCGCGAACATCAGCCCGATGCTGCCGCCCACCAGCGCCATGGCCTTGGTGCGCACGCTGTCGCGTGTCTGATCAGCGAGCAGCGCCGTCACGGCGGCCGATACGGCACCGGCTCCCTGCAGCGCACGGCCGATGAGCAGGCCGTTGAGCGAGTCCGCCATGGCCGCGACCAGACTGCCGGCCGCATACACCAGCAGGCCGATGACGATCACGCGCTTGCGCCCAAAGCGGTCGGAGGCGATGCCTACCGGTAGCTGCAGGAAGGCCTGTGTGAGCCCGTAAATGCCCATGGCCATGCCCACCATGGCCGGATCGTCACCGCCGGGGTATTTGCGCGCTTCGAGCGCGAACACCGGCAGCACCAGGAACAGACCGAGCATGCGCAGCGCAAAAATCAGCGCGAGGCTGATGCTGGAGCGGCGCTCCAGCGGCGTCATCTTGGTGGAGTCTGGCGAAGAAGTGGTCGAGGAATTATCCGGCACGGGGGAGCTGACGCAGACAAAGAGTGGATTCTGACTCCAGGTGCCATCAGGTGCACCAGAGTCGGAGCAGGGATCGGGCGATCCCGCAATGCCTTGGATTCTGCCATGTCCGATGGATGGGTGCAGTATGGTGACAGGCAGCGTGGCTTCTCATCGCTCAAAGGATGCGACCATGGCGGGCAATTGCGGGGCCTGCCAGACGTATCCGGGGGACAGCACATCGCGCTCGCTCAATTGACCATGCCACTGCAGTCGCATCAGATCGACCAGCGTGAAGGCCGCCCAGTCATTGCGAAACGGCACGATGGCCCGGGCTTGCTCATCGGTCGTAAACGCTTCGTCGCGCCACAGAATGGCGGGGATGCGGAAACCCGACGCCGTGCTCTGGCTGTGGCCGGCATGGTTGATGGTGTGGCCGACTTCCTGCCCATGGTCGGACAGGTACATCCAGGCGCTGCGCTGATCTTTCTCGCCGCCCGCACGACTGTCCTCGGCTTGCGTCATGCGCAGCAGCTGGGCGACGACGCCGTCGTGGTACAGCAGCGCAGCGTCATACTCGTGCCGGAAACTGCGCAGCCATCCTGGGCGGCCCTGCGCTGCAAGCTGCCGGTCCACCGCATCGGCGTGGTCATCGAATGGGTTCTGGTTGTCGGGAAATCGCAGCCGGTAGTGGGGGTGCGTGCCCAACAGATGCACGACGATGAGCTTGCGCTCGTGCGGATCGGCGAGCGCCGTCTGCACCTCATCGAGCAGTTCACCGTCCAGCGATTCGCTGGACCGTCCCGGTGTGCGGTTCACGAGTTGCACGACATTGGCGAGTTGCGCATGCTGCTGCTCGATGGCGAGGTCGTCATGGTTGCTCACCCACCAGACGCGGTAGCCTGCTTGCCTGGCCAGCGCCAGCAGATGCTGGCTGGGTGATTCGCCTTGCACGGGGATATTGAACATGCGGTGCAGCGAGGGTAGCGTGCTGGCCTCCACCGACCACGCGTTGCGCAGCACCAGCATCTGCTCGCCCGCGCCCTGTTGCAGCGCTTGCAGTTGCGGTGTGGTGTCGCGTGCGTAACCGTAGAGCGACATGTTGTCGCGGTTCACGCTGTCGCTGATCACCAGCATGACAGTGGAGGGCTGCGAGTCCGTCACTTGGGGCGAAAGCCTTTCGGCGTTGACCATCGCCTGCGTGCGTTGTTGGTGCTGGTTGCCCCATTCGGCGCGCAAGGACTGCACGGACTGCACCCATTCACTCCAGAACGCCACGGGGTGAAGGCGTCTCCACGGCTTGCTTGAATAGGCCAGCAGGGTCACGATCAGCAGCAGCACGAGTCCGATCCGCAGCGGGCGCGGCGCTGTGCTGGCGACGTCATCAAGTGTGCCCAAGCGCAGCACCGCGAGCCACGCCACCCATGCGGCGAGCAGCAGCAAGCCGCCCCAGGTGAGCAGCGCGCGCCAATGGGCGAGCAGGTATTCGTTGCCCTCGCGCAGGTTGGTATTGGCGGCAGCGCCCAGCACCATGGCTCCATTGGGGGCAGCCTGATAGGCGTCCTGCAGGTAGCCGCGCGCCACGCCATCAAAGACAAACAGCATCACCCACAGCCAAACCGCCGCGCCGCGCAGCCGCCGTGCCGCAATGCCTTGCACTGGAAGGCACAGCAAGGCCACAAGCGGCATCAGCAGCACCAGCAGTTGAGTGATCCTGCGCCCCTCGTGTCCCAGCACGATGAAGGCCAGCGCCAATGCGCACAGGATGGCCCCCGCCACCCAGCGTGAGCGGGGCCGGGCATTCGAGTTGGTGGTGGGGCGGACAAAGAGATTGCGCACGGAAGAGTGTGGGTGGGCAGAACGAAGCCCATCCTGCCCCAGCGGCCAATGCCTTGGACTGTCCGGGGGCTAAGTGAGCGACATCAGCGCAGATGTCGCTGCAACATCACTACCACCGCAGCTATGGCGGCCACGGCGGCAAGCCATTGGTAGAGGCTCTGGCAGGCTATAAGCAGCGCTTGGTGCTCGACGACGGCACTCAGCTGAGCGAGCGCGGCGGTGTGCGCCTGAGCAGCGGAGTAGCCGAGCTGTTCGAAATGCGCCTGCGTACTGGCAAGCCAGGACACGGCGGTCGAATTGGAGGGCGTGAGGCGTTCGATCAGGTTACTGTGCTGAATGAAGCGGCTGTCCTGCAGCGCCACGGCGGCGACGGCGGAGGCGAACGAGGCCATCATCTGGCGCATGATGTTTTTGCTCTGGTAGCCCTTGGCGAAGTGTTTGGCCTCGAGTGCCCGGAAGGTGAGCGCGGCCACGGGAAGCACCATCAGTACGCCGAAGAAGCCCTTGATGACGAGCGCGCCATACAGTGCGGTGATCGGCGCATCGGGCGGCACCATGCTGAGCCAGAACGAGGCACCGGCCATGGCGACGCAGCCGGACATCATCAGCGCCCGCTTGTTGGTGACCTTGGCCGCGTATTTGATATAGCCGATGGCGACGACGAGGCTGATGAGCGCCGAGAAGCTGTTGAGCCAGCCAGTGGTGATCAGCGGAATGCTCAGGCCCTGTTCGGCGAACTGCGGGAACAGGTAGTTGCTGAAGTTGACGATGAAGTAGTAGAGCGCATACAGCGCAATGCCCACGAGAAAACCGGGGTGGGTGAGGTCACGCAGGTGCAGCAGCGGCTCGTCATGCTTCCATTGGTGGATACCGAAGAGGCCGAGCAGCAGCACGCCGGTCAGGATCACCAACGCGAGGCGTTCAGGGCTGTCGAACAGCTCGTACTTGGCTTCGGAAAAGCTCCACTGAACGCAGCCGATCGCCAGCACAAAGAGCAGCACCGGCGCGACCGAGAACTTCACTGGCGTGCTGCTGCGCCCAAGATGCCGGGGCAGCAGCCAGCGCACGCCCGCCGCGATCACCACGGCCAGCGGCAGCACCACCCAGAACACCCAGCGCCAGCCCCAATTCTCCACCAGCCAGGCCGACAACACCGGCCCGAGCGCACCCACGCCGAAGATGCTCAGCATGTACACCCGAGTCGCCTTGGGCCGCAGCGTGGGGGAGAACAGCATCGGAATCAGCACCCGCGTGCTGATGAAGAACGCGCCGCCGCCGAGGCCCTGCACCAGCCGCGCGGTCGTGAGCTCCGCCAGATTGCTGGCGTTGGCCGACGCGAGATCTCCGAGTACATAGAGCAGCAGCGCCGCCAGCAGATAGTGGCGGTAGCCGAAATGCCGCGAGAGCCATTGCTGCATGGCGATCATCAACATGCTGCCGATGGCATAGGCCGCCTGCACCTGGGCAAACTCGCGCGGGGCGATGCCGATGCCGCCCAGAATATGCGAGGAGGCGAAGACGAACATGCCGTTTTCAAGAAACTCCATGCCCGCGAGCGCGCCCAGCAGCCACATAAGCAGAAGCTGCTTTTCGCGGTGCAGAAAATGTTGCCAGCGTGCCGCTTTCATGGTGTTTCAGTCTGCGGTAGCAGTGTCCATGGTCTGGAGACGGTCGTGCACTTGGCGCAGTTGCAGTTGCATGGCATGTGTGGCGCTGTCGCCGATGGACGACCAGATCTGCAGATAGACCGCCTGCACCAGCGGCATGGCCTGCGCCAGCAGGGCTATGCCTTGCTGCGTGAGCTGCAACTGCAGGCTGCGGCGATCTTGCGCATCGGCCGAGCGCATGACCAGTCGGCGCTGCTCCAGCCCGTCCAGCAGCCGGGTGACCTGGGTGCGCGTCGCGTTGAGCGACACGCTGAGCGACGATGGCCGAAGCGGTTCATGCACGCTATCGGCCAGCAGATTGAGTGCAAGATATTCCTTCATGTGCAGCGCGTGGGGCGCGAGCGCCTCGTTTACGCGCTGTTCCAGCAGCACGGCGCTGTGCAACAGCAACCGGGAGGCGGTGACGGCGTCCAGCAAGGGCTTGGGCTTGCCAGCCAGAATGCGTTCAAGGCGGGAGTCGAGGCTCATGGTGGTCATCGCTTTTTTTATTTAATTTCATTTGTAATTATATCGTTTGAAATTAAATTGTGCTTGAGTGTGCGGTTTGGTAGGGACTGTCGCGTGCAATAGGCTTGAATCGTGCGGGGCTGTGCAGTTGATGAGACGGTGACCTATGATGTCCGGTTCGCCTGCGATGTTTGAGATTTGAGATTCCATGCCCTCCAAGCAAGACAAGTCCCTGCCGTTGAATCCTGAAGAGGCCCCCAACGGGCGCTATCTGGCGCAGTCGCTGCGCGAGCGGCGCATCAGCATCCGCGGCGCGCGCACGCACAACCTCAAGAACATCGACCTCGACATTCCGCGCGATCAGCTTGTGGTGATCACGGGGCTGTCGGGCTCGGGCAAGTCCAGCCTTGCGTTCGACACGCTCTATGCCGAGGGCCAGCGGCGCTATGTGGAAAGCCTCTCGACCTACGCGCGGCAGTTTCTCGGGCGGCTCGACAAGCCCGATGTCGATCTGATCGAGGGCCTCTCGCCCGCTATCAGCATCGAGCAGAAGGCCACTAGCCACAACCCGCGCTCCACGGTGGGCACGGTCACCGAGATCTACGACTATCTGCGCCTGCTCTACGCCCGTGCGGGCACGCCGTTTTGCCCGGACCACGGGCTGCCGCTGTCCTCGCAGACCGTGAGCCAGATGGTGGATGCGGTGCTCGCGTTGCCGGAGGATTCGCGCATCATGCTGCTGGCCCCGGTGGCGCGGCAGAAGAAAGGCGAGTTCAACGAGCTGTTCGCGCAGATGCAGGCGCTCGGCTATGTGCGCTTTCGCGTCGACGGCACGGTCTATGAATTCGAAAACCTGCCGCAGTTGAAGAAAACCGAGAAGCACGATATCGACGTGGTGATCGACCGCCTGCGGGTGCGCGAAGACGCCAAGCAGCGCCTGGCCGAAAGCATCGAGGCTGTGCTGCGTGTGGGCGGCGCCGAAGGCAATGGCCGCGTGCTGGTGCTGGAGATGGATTCTGAAAAGGAGCACCTTTTTTCGAGCAAGTTCGCCTGCCCGGTCTGCGGCTATTCGCTGCCCGAACTGGAGCCGCGTCTCTTTTCATTCAACTCGCCGACCGGTGCCTGCCCAAGCTGCGACGGCATTGGCCAGCAGGAAGTGTTCGACGTGGCGCGCGTGGTGGCGTTTCCCTCGCTGAGTCTGGCCAGCGGCGCGATCAAGGGCTGGGACCGCCGCAACGGCTACTACTTCGCGATGCTGGAGAGCCTGGCCAGGCATTTCGGCTTCGATGTCGAAACGCCGTTCGAAGAACTGCCCGAGCGCGTGCGCGAGGTGCTGCTGCATGGTTCGGGCACTGAGGAAATCGCGTTCTCGTACCTGATCGACAGCGGCCCGAACAAGGGCAAGCCGGTGCTGCGCAACCATCCGTTTGAAGGCATTCTGCCGAACATGGCGCGGCGTTATCGTGAGACGGATTCGTCCGTGGTGCGCGAAGACCTCGCCCGCTACCGCAGCACGCAGGCCTGCCCCGATTGCCACGGCGCGCGCCTGCGCAGCGAGGCCCGCCATGTGAAGGTGGGCGAGGGCGACGAGGCGCTCGCGATTCAGCAGATCAGCCATCGCACGCTGTCGGATTCGCTTTCCTGGTTCCGGAACCTCAAGCTTGGCGGCGCCAAGGCCGAGATTGCCGACAAGATCGTGCGCGAGATCGCCTCGCGCCTGACCTTTCTGAACGACGTGGGGCTGAACTATCTGAGCCTCGACCGCAGCGCCGAAACCCTCTCGGGCGGCGAGGCGCAGCGCATTCGCCTGGCCAGCCAGATCGGATCGGGCCTTACGGGCGTGATGTATGTGCTCGACGAGCCCAGCATCGGTCTGCACCAGCGCGACAACGACCGCCTGATCGGCACGCTGCAGCACCTGCGCGACATCGGCAACAGCGTGATCGTGGTCGAGCACGACGAGGACATGATCCGCGCCGCCGACCACTGCGTGGACATGGGGCCGGGCGCGGGCGTGCATGGCGGCCAGGTGATGGCGCAGGGCACCTATGACGAGCTCTGCGCCGAGCCCAAATCGCTCACCGGCCAATACCTTTCTGGCAAGCTCAGCATTCCGGTGCCCAAGCGCCGCACGCCATGGCAGCCGGTGCTCGAATCCGACCTGCCTGCAGCGCCCGAGAAGGCGCCTAAATCGCGCTTTCCCGAAACCCCCGCGAGCCGCCGCAAAGCCGAGCGCATGGAGGTGCACCGCGCCACGCAGGGCCGACTGCAGGCGCTGCGCGTGAACGGCGCCACCGGCCACAGCCTGCAGAACGTGACGGCGGAGTTCCCCGTGGGGCTGCTCACCTGCGTGACCGGCGTCTCGGGCTCGGGCAAGAGCACGCTGGTCAACGACACGCTGTACGCCGCCGTCGCGCGCCAGCTCTACCGCGCGCACGAGGAACCCGCGCCGCACGAATCCATCGAGGGCATTGACTACTTCGACAAGTGCATCAACGTCGACCAGTCGCCTATCGGCCGCACGCCGCGCAGCAATCCGGCGACCTACACCGGCCTGTTCACGCCGATCCGCGAACTCATGGCCGAGACCAACACCGCGCGCGAGCGCGGCTACGGGCCGGGCCGCTTCAGCTTCAACGTGGCCGGTGGCCGCTGTGAGGCCTGCCAGGGCGACGGCGTGGTCAAGGTGGAGATGCATTTTCTGCCCGACGTCTATGTGCCGTGTGATGTCTGCCACGGCGAGCGCTACAACCGCGAAACGCTCGAAGTGCTCTGGAAGGGCCGGAACATCGCGCAGATCCTCGACCTCACGGTGGAGGACGCGCACGCCTTTTTCAAGGACGTGCCGACCATCGCGCGCAAGCTGCAGACGCTGCTCGACGTGGGGCTGTCCTACATCCGCCTCGGTCAGAGCGCGACCACGCTCTCGGGCGGCGAGGCGCAGCGCGTGAAGCTTGCGCAGGAACTCTCCAAGCGCGACACGGGCCGCACGCTCTACATCCTCGACGAACCCACGACCGGCCTGCATTTCGCCGACATCGACCTGCTGCTCAAGGTGTTGCTGCAACTGCGCGACGCGGGCAACACCATTGTTGTCATCGAGCACAACCTCGACGTCATCAAGACCGCTGACTGGGTTATCGACATGGGCCCGGAAGGCGGCGCAGGCGGCGGTATGGTGGTGGCCACGGGCACGCCGGAAGAAGTGGCGCAGAACCCGGCGAGCCATACGGGGCGTTATCTGCAGCGGTATGTGAAGGGGTGACCACAGCGGGCTGGGACACTGAGCACAGTGTCCCAGCCCGGGTGTTCCGTTTCGTGACAGTTGTCGTGGCATGGAGCATTGCAGCGCGCAGCGCGCGACTCGGCGCAGTGGGTGCGTGCATCCGCAAATCCCAATGAAATCAAGCGATTGAGCGCGGCAATCGATCTGGCACGGGTCTTGAGTAAGCAGTGGCATCGGCAGGCGCAACGGCGACCTGTCCGATGAGTCCACCTGATTTCAGGTGACTCAAGAGCCAATCAACCTGCAATTCTGGAGACTACGAGCATGACGGTTTACGCAGCACCCGGCGCGGCTGGCGCCAAGATCGCCTACAAGGCACGCTACGACAACTTCATCGGCGGCAAGTTCGTTGCGCCTGTGAAGGGCCAGTATTTCGACGTGATCACGCCGGTGACCGGCAAGGTCTACACGCAGGCGGCGCGCTCCACGGCAGAGGACATCGAACTGGCATTGGACGCGGCACATGCGGCGGCAGACGCCTGGGGCAAGACCGATGTGGCCACGCGCTCCAACATTCTCCTGAAGATCGCCGATCGTATCGAAGCCAATCTGGAACTGCTGGCCTATGCAGAAACCGTGGACAACGGCAAGGCGATCCGCGAAACGCTGAATGCCGACATTCCGTTGGCGGCCGACCATTTCCGCTACTTTGCCGGTGCACTGCGCGCGCAGGAGGGCGGCATCAGCCAGATCGACGACAACACGGTCGCGTATCACTTCCATGAGCCGCTGGGCGTCGTGGGCCAGATCATTCCGTGGAACTTCCCTATCCTGATGGCTGCGTGGAAGATTCCACCTGCACTGGCTGCGGGCAATGCCATCGTGCTCAAGCCCGCCGAAAGCACGCCCATCAGCCTGCTGATTCTGATCGAGCTGATCGCCGATCTGCTGCCTCCGGGCGTGCTCAACGTGGTCAACGGCTTTGGCCGCGAAGCCGGCATGCCGCTGGCCACCAGCAAGCGCATCGCCAAGATCGCCTTCACGGGCTCGACCAGCACCGGCCGCGTGATCGCTCAGGCCGCCGCCAACAACCTGATCCCCGCCACGCTGGAACTCGGCGGCAAGTCGCCCAACATCTTCTTTGCCGACATCATGGACAAGGACGATGCCTTCCTCGACAAGGCCATCGAAGGCATGGTGCTGTTCGCGTTCAATCAGGGCGAGGTCTGCACCTGCCCGAGCCGCGCGCTGATCCAGGAAAGCATTTACGACAAGTTCATGGAACGCGTGCTCAAGCGCGTGGCCGCCATCAAGCACACCAATCCTCTGGACACCGATTCCATGATGGGTGCGCAAGCGAGCAAGGAGCAGCTCACCAAGATCCTGTCGTACCTCGATCTCGGAAAGCAAGAGGGCGCGGAGGTGCTCATCGGTGGTGAACAGGCCAGGCTGGGCGGTGATCTGGAGGGGGGCTACTACGTGCAGCCCACTCTGTTCAAGGGTCACAACAAGATGCGCATTTTCCAGGAAGAAATCTTCGGCCCGGTGCTGGCGGTGACCACGTTCAAGGATGAGGCCGAGGCGCTGGCGATTGCCAACGATACGCTGTACGGTCTGGGCGCTGGCGTGTGGTCGCGCAACGGCAATGTCGCGTATCGCATGGGGCGTGCGATCAAGGCGGGTCGTGTGTGGACGAACTGCTATCACGCTTATCCTGCGCATGCGGCGTTTGGTGGGTACAAGGAGTCGGGCATCGGGCGTGAGAATCACGGGATGATGTTGAACCATTACCAACAGACCAAGAATCTGTTGGTGAGCTATAGCGAGAGCAAGCTCGGGTTCTTCTGAGGCTGAGCGCTCGACTGCTTCTGCTGGAAGTTGCGCCCTCTCTCGGTTGCTTGCGGGGGAGGGTGGGGCGAGGGGTTTTGTTTGCGATTTTCAGCGGTTGCTGTGGTGGTGAGGGCGGAGGCCGGGACTGCCCCCGGCGGGGCAGTAACTTTTTGGTCTTGCCCAAAAAGTCACCAAAAATGCGCTTTTGAATACGGGGTCACGCGGCAGAACTCACTGCGCGACTGCGTCGCTCCGTTCGGACAACCGCCGCGAGTCAGAGGTTTCCTAAGAGGTGCGTTCGGCACATCGCTTCGCTCGTGCCTCCCTCTCCCGCTTGCGGGCGAGGGTGACGGCGGCGTTTGAAATGGCACCATTTTTTGAGGCTCACCATGGTCGACAAAGTCATCGCTACCGATGCGGCGCTTGCGCTGATCGAAGAACTCAAACTGCAGTATGGGCCTGAGCTGATGTTCCATCAGTCGGGTGGATGCTGCGACAACAGTGCGGCCAATTGCTATCTGCCCGGCGAGATCACGATGGGGGCGGGGGATGTGTTTCTCGGGGTGATTGGTGGGTGTCGGTTCTACATCGGGATTGCGCAGTACGAGTACTGGAAGCACACGCAGCTGATCATCGATGTGATCGAGGGGCATGGCGGCACGCTGTCGCTGGAAGGGCCTACGGGGAAGGCGTTTCATACGCGCTCGCGGGTGTTCAGCGATGAGGAACTGAAAGAGCTGGGCATCGAGTGCCCAGCGTCTTCCTGACTTTTCTTTTTAGTCGGTCGTTCTATCAACTGACCAGGCGTCTGCGCGCGAAGCGTACTACCGTCACGCCGTTGCGGGCTTGGCGGGTGGAGGGCATGACGAGGACGCAGTCGTCATAGGGCGTGGTGACGGGTTCGCCGTCGTTGTTGCCGATCACGGTGCCCGCTTTTTCGATGACCTCAAGACCTGTGAAGGGCTCGGTGAAGGTGAAGTGCTCGCTCTTGGCCACTACCGGGCCGGTCACTTCCAGTGCCCATTGGCGGGGGGCGTCGGGCTGTTTCCAGTTAGGGAGTCGGGCTGCGAGCGTGTTGCTGGAGACGATCTGTGAGGCTTCCAGAAAGCGTGCGCACATGTCTTGCGCGACCACGCGGCTTTGGGGGTCGCCATGGAAGCCGCATTCGATGAGCAGCGTGCGCGAGTCGCCTGCCTCTGCGTCGGGCAAATTGAAACGGCCGTAGTCGCGCATGCGGGTGCCGTCCTTGTGGCCTGCGTCGATGACGATGTGCTCGGGCGAGCGCATCTGTATGGCGAGTTCCAGATTGCGTGGCTGCACGCCGGTGAGCGAGAGCGGGGCGCTGGGCTCGTGCATGGAGTGCAGGTCGAGTACCCAATCCGCTTGTTGAATGAACGGGCGCAGCGCAGCGGCGCGGCGGCGTTCTGCGGTGTCGGCGGCGTCGATGCGCTCGTCGCTCCACTGGCGGTTCATGTCCTGCTCGACGAAGCGCGAGGCATCGTGGTTCAGCGGATCAAATTGGTCGAACGCGTCGATGTTGCAGAACGCGAGCGTGAGCTTGCCCTGTTCGGGCTTTACGTCCGCTTCGAGCAGGCCCTTGAGTGCCCATGCGCCGCAAAGTTCGTTGCCGTGGATGAGGGCGCTGATCAGCACGTGGCGGCCGGGCTTGCCGGAGTCGAAATGCCACACGCCCTCGGTGCCGGTGTTGCCCGCGCGAATAGCGCTGATGTCGGGCGCGGGCAGTTCAAACTTCAATGTATCGGTCATGCTTATCTGCCTTCCTTATTCCTCGATCTTCGCGAATTTCACGATCTTGGTGTACTTCGCGATTTCGGAGTTAAGGAACTTGCCCATGTCCACATCGGGCGATGCCACGCCGGAACCGGCCGCTTCCATCTTCTTGCGGAAGTCGGGCGACTGCAGGGCTTCGTTGAGCGCTTTCTTGAGCTTGGCAGCGATGGGCTGGGGCAGGTTGGCCGGCCCCATGAGCGCGAACCATGAGGTGATGTCCACGTTCTTGAACTGCGGGAATTCGGAGAGCGCTGGAATGTCCGGCGTGGCCTGCGAGCGCTTGGCCTCGGTAGTGCCGAGCGCGATCACCTTACCGGACTTGATGTGCGGGAGGCCGCTGGAGAGCACGAACACGCCGAAGTCGATGTTGTTGCCCACCAGATCGTTGGTGAGCGGTGCGACGCCGCGATAGGGAATGTGCGTCATGAACAGCCCGCCCTGTTCCTTGGTCATCTCACCGGCCAGATGCAGCGCCGTGCCCACGCCCGAGCTGCCGTAGCTGAACTTGCCCGGGTTCTTCTTCACGAGCTGCGTGAACTCGTTGGCGTTCTTTACACCGGATTTGGTGGAAGCCACCAGCACCATCGGCTGCGAGCCGATCAAGCCCACAGGCGTGAAGTTGTTGAGGCTGTACTTCACATTCTTGGTCACGAGCTTGGCGATCGCCAGTTCGTTGTTCGCACCGACCAACAGCGTGTAGCCATCGGCCGCCGCATTCGCCACCTTCTGCGCGCCGATGGTGCCACCCGCACCGCCGACGTTCTCGATCACCACGGGCTGACCGAGGCGGTTGGAGAGCTCGGTGCCGACGAGGCGGCCCATCAGGTCGGTGCTGCCTCCGGGCGGGTAGCCGACGACGATGGTGATGGGCTTGGTGGGGTAGGCGGCGGGGTCTTCGGCGAGGGCGGGGAAGGCCGTTGTTGCCAGCAACGTGAAGAGGCTGCTGGCCAGGGTCGTGGCTGCACGGCGGCGGGGCATGGGGTGGGGGCTCGTCATGGAGTGTGGTCCGTTTCGTTCTTTTTGGTTGATGAAGCGGATTTTGCGGATGTGTTGTTTGTGTTGTGGTGCTTAAATGGCACGGAGCGGTGCTTCTTTTGTTTGAATGTCGTTGGAGGGGGTGCTTGGCGAACAGAGGTGGGGGATTTGAGGGCAGAGGCCGGGACTGCCCCCGGCGGGGCAGTAACTTTTTGGTCTTGCCCAAAAAGTCACCAAAAATGCGCTTTGAAGTCATCCGGCGGAACTCGCGGCGTTCCTTCGTCACTCTGCTCGGACAACCGCCGGAAATCAGATTGGAAGAGGTGTGCTCGGCACATCGCTGCGCTCGTGCCGGGGCGTTTGCAGAGTTGGGTTGGGTGCATATGCCCGCTGCTCTTTTGCGCAAGGATGATCTCGCGGCAGCCAGCAAATCACAGGGCTCTTACACTCCAGCATCTCGCGAAGTCGCGAGATGCACAGCACGAGCGCAGCGATGTGCCGAAAGCACCTCTTATGAAAATTCTGACTCGCGGCGGTTGCCCGAACGGAGCGACGCAGTCGCAAAGTGAGTTCTGCCGCGGGTATTGAAAACGCATTTTTGGTGACTTTTTGGGCGTGACCAAAAAGTTACTCCGCCGCCGTGCGGAACTCCCGGCCCCCGTAAGCAACCCCCCAGCAGAAGCCAGCAAGAAATCAAACACCAACACATTCACCCCACCCCACGGCGAAACCGTTCAAGGTTTCGCCAACTCCCCCCACATACTTTCCGCAAGCGCAGAGAGCTTGCGTTTAGGCCGATACACCCGCACGTCAAAGCGTATGTCCATTCGCTTGTCCCCAGCGCGGGCCAAGCGCCCCGCCTTCACGTCGGCATGCGCCAGCGACCAGGGCAACCAAGACATGCCCAGCCCCTTGAGCACGTATTCATGGTGCGCATCGGGCGAGTCGCATTCCATCAATCGCTGGAGTTTCGGCGCGGCGGGGTGGTGGGCGAGGTGGTCTTCGACCAGTCGGCCAAGCGCGAGGCTGCGCGCATAAGCAACGTAGGGCGTAGGCGCGTTGAGATTGAAAGCGTGGCGTGGCTCGCCGGAGGTCAGGGCCTGGGACAGCGCGACGAGCTTGTCGGATGCGATGGTGGCGTGGGAGTACTGCCTGGCGTCGAGCGGCACGACCAGTGCGGGATGGTGAAACAGCACGGCGAAGTCGGCATCGCCGTGCTGGAGCGCCTTGACGGTTTCTTCCAGCGAGTCGGTGAGGATGTGCAGCTCGCCGTCGAGCAGCAGGGTGCGAACGCGCATCAGCCAATCGGCGACGACGGTGCGGGCTAGCGTGCGTCCGGTGGCGAGCGTGACGGATCGCGCATGGCGCCCAGCGATGGTCTGCAGCTCGGCGCGGGATTCGGTGAGGTTGCGGGTGAGCTGCTCGGCCGTTTCCAGAAATGCCTCGCCCGCTGGTGTGAGCCGCACGGGCCCGCTGCCTTGTGCGACGAGCGGTGTTCCGGCCCAGGCCTCAAGCGCGCGGATGCGGCGGCCGAAGGCCGGGTGCGTCACATGCCGCAACTCGGCCGCGCGCGTGAAGCTGCGCTCTTTGGCGAGCGTGATGAAGTCTTCCAGCCATTTGAGTTGCATGGCCGGGCTCTCTTCGTCTCTTACGGACGTGCCGCGTTGAGCGTGTCGCGCGTGGTCTGGGCGGCCAGGCGCGCGGCGGCGGCAAAGTCGTCGCCGGACGATGCATAGAGAATCGCACGCGAAGAGTTCACGGCGATCATGCCTTCTTGCGTGAGGCCCGCACGCACGGTGGCGACCGCGTCACCGCCCTGCGCACCGACACCCGGGATCAGCAGCGGCAGCGTGGGAGCCAGGGCGCGCACGCGTTCGATTTCGGCGGGGTAGGTGGCTCCGACCACGAGGCCGAGCTGGCCGTTCTTGTTCCATGGACCTTGCGCGAGTGCCGCCACATGTTCGTACATCAACGGCTGGCCTACCACGTCCGCCAGACGCTGAGCCTGCAGATCGTTGCCGCCGGGATTGGAGGTGCGGCACAGCAGGAATGCGCCCTTTCCATGGTATCTCAGGTAGGGCTCGACCGAGTCGAAGCCCATGAAGGGGGAGAGCGTCACCGCATCGGCACCGTAGCGCTCAAAGGCTTCCTTGGCGTACTGCTCGGCGGTGGAGCCGATGTCGCCGCGCTTGGCATCCAGAATCACCGGCACGTGCGGAGCGGTGGCGCGCATGTGCTGCATCAGGCGCTCGAGCTGGTCTTCGGCGCGATGGGCTGCGAAGTAGGCGATCTGCGGCTTGAACGAGTTGGCCAGATCGGCCGTGGCGTCGACGATGGCGGCGCAGAAATCGTAGATCTTGCGCGGGTCGTTGCGCATGGCTTGCGGGAAGCGGCTGGGTTCGGGATCCAGGCCCACGCACAGCAGAGATTGGTTTTGCGTCGTGGCGTCGCGCAGCATTTCGGTGAAGGTCATGGGCGCAATTTTAGTGGGACAGGCAATTTCTTCCATGGGCAGGCAGAATCGCCCCCTATGCCAACGCTTACACGACGCCAATTGGTGCTGTTGGTCTTGCTCACCGTGATCTGGGGTCTGAACTGGCCCGTGATGAAGCAAGGCATCGCACATTTCCCTCCGCTTACCTTCCGCGCAATCTCTTTGGTGATGGGCCTGCCCGTGATCGGTCTGGCCGTGTGGCTGCAAAAGGCGTCGTTTCGCATCCCGCGCGAATACTGGGGTGCGCTGATCAAGCTGGCCATTCCCAACGTGGTGCTCTGGCACTGCCTGATGATTCTGGCGATTCCCAATCTCTCGAGCGGCCGCGCGGCGATTCTGGCCTACACCATGCCGATCTTTTCGGCCGTGGTGGGCAGTCTGTTTTTCAAGGACAAGCTGGCCGGGCGTGGCTGGCTGGGCGTGGCAGCTGCCGCTTTAGGCGTGCTGCTGTTGCTCTGGCACGAAATGGGCTCGCTCGGCAGCCGTCCGTTCGGCGTGGGGCTGATGCTGATCTCGGCGCTGAGCTGGGCCGTGGGCACGCAGCTGCTGCGCCGCACACATATGCCCGTGCCGCTGCTCACGCTGGCGTTCTGGATGATTGCGATTGCCTGCTGCGTGCTGGTGACCGTGGCGGTGATCTTCGAGCACGACCAATGGGTGACGCCCGATGGGCCCGCCACCTTCGGCATCCTGTACAACGCGTTTCTTGCGCTGGGGTTTGCGCAGGTGACGTGGTTCTTTCTCGCACGCACGCTGCCGCCTGTGGCGTCAACGCTTAGCGTGATGTTGATTCCGGTGATCGGGGTGTTCAGCGGATCGGTGTGGCTTGGAGAGGTTCTCCACTGGCAGGATTGGACCGCCGTAGCACTCATGATGGTAGCCATCGCCTCCGTCCTCTGGCCTGCACGCAAGAGTTGATTATTCGGCTTTGGGGATTGTTTTTGCGCGATGACGAAGCTGGACTTATTGAGGGCTTCAGCAGTACTCGTTTTGAGGTGACGATACAGGCCCTCATGCTTTGTTGCCAAGCCTTGCCGTATTGGGGCAACGCTGAATTAGTCACTCGCGTTCCGCGCATCTCCGATTTGGGCGATCTGCGGCGTTGCAAATGCTCGCAATAGCTACTGCTATTGCTGTGCTTTGCGCCTTGCAGCTCATCCCAACTCGGAGCGCGCAAAACGCGGTGACTTATTCAACGTCGCCCGTACTGTCTGCGGCTTGGTGTCGCGCCTGAGGGCCTATATCGTCATTGGGGCTGGTGAGTCGGAGGCTGCTTGCGCTGCTGACCTTGTCCTTGGAAAACCTGTTTGCTTTTGATTGCCCAAGAAAAAACCGCCCGGAGGCGGTTTTGTTCTTTGTGATGGTCCGTCAGTGATCAGCGTGGCGCGCCCAGCAGGCGCTTGACGTCGCGGTCCATGGGGAGGGCGTAGTCATAGGCGCGGATGATGCGGCTGTCTTCGGTGCGCACGAGCTTGGTGCTCACGTAGGTGTAGGCGGCTGCGGGCGAGTAGGTGCCCACGAGCACCATCACGGCGTTGTGCTGGCGGGCGATGTCGCGCACTTCACGCGACAGCATCAGCTCGCCGGTGCCTTCGCGCACGAACACGTTACCGCGCAGCTTGACTTCCTTGACGTTGAAACCGGCCATCGCCATGTTGGTGGCATATTGCTCGGACAGCGTGCGACCCAGCGGGGCAGCGCGGCCGGTGTCGTTCACGTCCACGATGGTGGCGACCAGCACGGGGCCAGGGCCAACGGCATCGGGTGCCAGACCAGCCAGAAGCTTGCCGACGGCATCCTTGCTGCTGTTCAGGAAGGCGTTGTCGTTGGCGTCTTTGTAGGTGGGCTCCGCGCGCACGGCCACGGGGTCGGGACTGAAGACCGAACAGCCTGCCAGTACGGAAGCCGCTGCGACGACGAGAGCGATCTTGCTGCGAATCATCTTCATTGGCCCACCACCTTCATGTTGACCGGACGGAAATGCGTCGACTTGGCGAACAGCGGCACATCCACGTTGGCAAGGTAGTACACGTCGGATTCACGCGAGACGAACATGCCGTTGTTGGTCACGGTCGTCGTGAGGATCACTTCGGTGTTCGAGCTCGACGAATGAGGCTCGTCGGAATAACCGCCCACATTGGCGTGGCCGGCCGTCTTCACGACCTGCGCGTTGTAGGTGACCTCAAGCTGCTGGCTCGGCACGGCCTGGACCTTGGCGCCGGCGTCGATCAGGCGGGTGATCAGCAGGTCACGAAAACCGTTGTCAAACGCGCTGGCGTTGGGGGGGAGTGCCACGTACAGCGGTGCGTCGGCATTGAAGCCGGAACGCGCCAGGTTGTCACGAGTGCGTGCCGCGACGTCGCGCGACATGGCGTCCCAATGTCCGGCGGCGCGGACTTTGTATTGGCTTGATTCAGCGAAATTCTTTGTCAGTGGTACCGGCGGTGTGCCGCAGCCGGTCAGTGCCACAGCCATGCCAGCGACAGCCACTGCAAGGCCGAGCTTTTGGTAAATAGCCATCATTCCCTCCATACCATTAAATGATGGGAGCGAAAAACAACACTCCCAGGATCGCTATAGATTTTGGGCAGAGACGTTACAAAAAACAAGAGAAATTATGGGTAAGTGCATGGTGACACAGTATTTCTGTTGTTTTGTTCGCAGTTTCTTACGTTGATGTTGACGGGTAAATCAAAAAGCAAAAGGGGCGTAACTGGTACGCCCTCGCTGGTCTCAGGACGGTGCTGCGGAATCAGCCAGCGCGCTTCTGCAGAATCTCGAAGGCGGGCAGGGTCTTGCCTTCCAGGACTTCAAGGAATGCGCCGCCGCCGGTGGAGATGTAACCGACATCCTTCTCGATGCCGTACTTGGCGATGGCGGCCAGCGTGTCGCCACCACCGGCGATGCTGAAGGCGCTCGATTCGGCGATGGCCTGGGCCACGACCTTGGTGCCGTTGGCGAACTGGTCGAACTCGAACACGCCAACCGGGCCGTTCCAGACGATGGTGCCTGCTGCCTTGAGCTGGGCGGCCAGCTTGGCGGCGGTTTCGGGGCCGATGTCCAGAATCATGTCGTCGTCAGCCACGTCGGTGGCCTTCTTGACGGTGGCGACGGCATCGGACGCGAAGTTCTTGGCGACCACCACGTCGGTCGGGATCGGCACCTCGGCACCGCGCGCCTTCATGGATTCGATCACGGCCTTGGCGTCACCCAGCAGGTCGAGCTCGGCCAGCGACTTGCCGATGTTGAGGCCCGCAGCCAGCATGAAGGTGTTGGCGATGCCGCCGCCCACAATCAGGCCGTCCACGTTCTTCGACAGGCTTTGCAGAATGGTCAGTTTGGTCGAGACCTTGGAGCCCGCGACGATGGCCACCAGCGGGCGCTTGGGATTGGCCAGCGCCTTGGTGATCGCGTCGATTTCGGCGGCCAGCAGCGGGCCGGCGCAGGCGGTCTTGGCGTATTCGGCGATGCCGTAGGTCGTGCCCTCGGCGCGGTGGGCGGTACCGAAAGCGTCGTTCACATAGATGTCGCAGAGCTGGGCCATTTTCTGGGCCAGCTCTGGATTGTTCTTCTTCTCGCCCTTGTTGAGGCGGCAGTTTTCCAGCATCACGAGTTGGCCGGGCTGTACCTCGACGCCGTCGACCCAGTTGGAGACCACGGGAATCTCGCGGCCCATGAGCTCGGACATGCGCTTGGCGACGGGTGCCAGCGAGTCTTCGGGCTTGAATTCGCCTTCGGTGGGACGGCCCAAATGGCTTGTGACCATCACGGCGGCACCAGCGTCCAACGCCATCTGAATGCAGGGAATCGAGGCACGAATGCGCGTATCTTCTGTGATCTTGCCGCTATCGTCTTGCGGAACATTCAGATCGGCACGAATGAAAACGCGCTGTCCGGAGGCCTTGCCCTGAGCGCAGATGTCGGAGAAACGAAGAATATGCATGGTGGTTTCTAGGGAGATGGGAACGGCACCGCGTCACTGGGGGTTGTCACGGCGCGGACATAAAACTGCCGCCGATTGTAGGTGGCAAGGCTGACACGGGGCTTGGTTCCAGACCGGCGGGTGCGGAAAAGGACGCTTTCGAGCCTTACCAGCCGAGCCCGATGTGTAACGGCAGATAGATGATCATGCCCACCAGAATCGTGCCGAGGATGCCGCGCTTGGTGTAGTAATAGATCACGGCTCCGGCGAGCGCGGGCAGGCGCGCATCCATTAGCGTGTGGATGAATTGGCCCTGCGTCATGAACAACTCGGGGACGATCACGGCGCTGAGCGCGGCCAGCGGCGCGTACTTGAGGCCGCGCCGCAGCCATTCAGGCATGGGCAGTTCCTTGTCCGAAATCATGAAGAACGCGCGGGTGACCACGGTGATGACCGCGAGGCCAATCGTCGCGATGATCATTTCAAGCGTGTACCAGATCATGGGCGGCGCTCCTCGGACTTTTCGTCGGGGGCAGAGCTGGCATCCGCGTCCTTGCGTTCCTCGTCGAGTCTGGCTTCGGCGGTCTGGCGGATCTTGAGGCGCTTCATGTGGCGGTCCGCCGATTCGAACATCAGGCCTGCCGCCACGGCCGCGACCACGGCGACCAGAATGTTCATCTTGAGCGGCAGTGCAAACGCCGCCACCGCCGCCGTCCCGGCAACTGCCGTGGCGAGCACGGTGAAGCGGTCGTTGATCATCGACAGCAGAATGCCGAGCAGCGCGAGCACACCGGCGAAGCCGAGGCCCCAGGACAGCGGAATCGCATTGGCGAGCAACATGCCTGCAATGGACGGGATCTGCCACATCATCCAGTTAGTCGAGGCCGCGCCTGAAAAATAGGCAATCTGGCCCGGGCCGGGCTTGGGATCGGGGAAACGCTTCATGAAGCCGACAAAAATGACATCTCCGCTGAAATATGCAAGCAGAAGGCGCTTTTTGCGTGGGAGTTCATGAAAATAGCTGCGCCACATCTGGCTGAAAATCACAAAGCGCAGATTCACGCAAATCGCGGTGAGCCAGATCACCCAGAGTGGCGCTCCTGCGACCA
This sequence comes from Diaphorobacter sp. HDW4A, assembly GCF_011305995.1. GTDB lineage: Bacteria > Pseudomonadota > Gammaproteobacteria > Burkholderiales > Burkholderiaceae_C > Diaphorobacter_A. Next base: position 5,663,450 of record NZ_CP049910.1, read on the forward strand.
GCAGCGGCAGTACCGCCAATTGGGCGCTTCCTGCGTAGATCAACAGCGACATGAAGATCGAAAGCGGTACCGATAGGCCACTCTTGACCATGGCGACGCCGGTCACGAGGCCCCAGGCGGCAATGCCGATGCCGGTGCCCATCATGTCGGTCACGCCCAGCTTGAAGAAGGGCTCCTTCATCATGAGCCGCCATTGCGCCCACTGCTCCCGGGCGAATGGCCCGAAGCGCGCGCTGAGCTCGGAGATGGTAGATCGGGTCATGAATCGAAAAATGGCGGGTGCGGTCAGGCCGTGGGTTGATCGGATCCCAGAACATTGCCGCTGTTGAGTACGAAACCACGCAGAAAGTCGGCAAAAGCAAGCCGTTTGCCGCCAGCGCGTTGCAAAGCCGTCAGCCGCAGCACGGTGCCTTTGCCGCAGACGACATCGATGCCGTCTGTGCCAATGTCCAGAATTTGACCAACGCGTGAATTCTGCGCGTTTGCTCGCCACTGCGCTTGCGTGGTGGTATCGGATTCCATTTCCAACGGCGTTGCAGCCCAGACCTTGATCGTCTCTCCATTGAACGTGGTTGAGGCGGCGGGGAACGGGTCGAAGGCGCGCACGCGGCGTGCGATCACCTCTGCGGATTCATTCCAGTCGATAGCGCTTTCGGCCTTTTCGATCTTGTGCGCGTAGGTCACACCCGTCTCAGGTTGCTTGACGCGGGTCAGGTTGCCGCAGGCGGCGATCTCGAGTGCTTCGACGATCAGACGGCCGCCGAGCTCGGCCAGCTTGTCGTGCAGCGTGGCGGTGGTGTCTTGATTCGAGATCGTCAGTGCTTCGACGAGCAGCATGTCGCCGGTGTCGAGGCCCGCGTCCATCTGCATGATGGTCACGCCGGTCTCGGCATCGCCCGCCTCGATGGCGCGGTGGATCGGTGCCGCGCCGCGCCAGCGCGGCAACAAGCTAGCGTGAATGTTCAGGCAACCAAGGCGCGGCAGGTCCAGCACCCATTGCGGCAGGATCAGGCCATAGGCGGCCACGACCATGCAGTCCGCGTCGTTGGCAAGCAGGACTTCCTTGGCGGCAGCGGCATCTTCGGGGTACTTGCCGTCAAGGCGCAGGCTGCGCGGCTGGCTCACGGGGATATCATGCTCGAGCGCACATTGCTTGACGGGCGAGGCCTGCAGCTTCATGCCACGTCCGGCGGGGCGGTCGGGCTGGGTGAGCACCAGCGGCACCTCGAACCCGGCGGCGAGCAGGCGCTTGAGCGCCACGGCTGCGAATTCGGGGGTTCCGGCAAAAACGATCTTCATGGGGCTTATCCTGAAAGCGGGAGTCTGGGGCTGGAGGCGGGAAGGCTGTCTTGGCACAAGCGCCAGTTCAGGACATCAGAACGCGCGGAAATCGTCGGCCGTGGGCTCGTCCGTGAACATTACCTTGGCCAAGTGGCCTTCTGTATCGATGTGCAGGTGGCCGAGGCGGCGCAGATTCATGTCGTCCATGAAACGGTAGGTCCAGACCTTGCCTCGGAAGCTGGCCACTTCGGTGATTTCATACGGCGGGCCGTAGAAATCGAGCACTTGACGGCGGGTGAAGCCCACCGGCGTGCGCGAGAGGTGCGCGAAGTCCAACACCTGTGTAAACGATTCGAGGCGACCGGCGGTGTCGAAATCCGCGTGATAGACCTCGCGGCCCATGGGCAGGGTGGAGTACAGCCAGCGCTGGCCGCCATTGGGCAGCGAGATGACGTTCATGGGCGCGCCCATGCGGGCCTGCACTGCGGCCGTGCTTTCGCCGCGTTCAGGCAAACTGAAATGCGCACATCCGAGCAGCATGATGCTGGTCAAGACGGCGGCCGCGCCCCCGCGCAGGCTGGCAGGCCATGTTCTGCCTGCCATGCGCGTCATTCGCGTTCCTCGTTCTTCTTCAGTTTGAGCAGCTTGGTCTTGATGCGGTTGCGCTTGAGCGGTGAGAGGTATTCGACGAACACTTTGCCGAGCAGGTGGTCGAGTTCGTGCTGAACACACACTGCGAGCAGGCCCTCGGCCTCGATCACGCGGGTCTGGCCGTCGCGGTCGGTGGCGCGCACATGGACCTGCGCCGAGCGCTGGACGCCGTCGTAGATGCCGGGCACGGACAGGCAGCCCTCGTCGCCGACCAGTTTCTCGTCGCTGTACCAAGTGATCTCGGGGTTGATCAGCACCATGGGCTGGTCACGGTCCTCGGAGACGTCGATCACGACGATGCGTTCGTGGATGTCCACCTGCGTGGCCGCAAGTCCGATACCGTTGGCGTCGTACATGGTCGCGAGCATGTCGTCGAGGATCGCGCGCACGCGCTCGTCCACGCCTTCAACAGGCTTGGCGACCTTGTGCAGCCGAGGGTCGGGGTAACAGAGAATGGGAAGAATTGCCATGTCGAGACGTGAAATATGTCGCTATTTTCGCCACTTTTGCCGATTCCTGCGGGTGTCAAACGCAATAATCATTGCTCTATCAAGGGCTTGGGCTGAGAATCTGAGATCGTTTGTAACGTTGTGCGTGCTAAAGCCAAGAATAATTTTCTATGGCGCACCACAGCCATATGGTCGTTGAGAGGGCGAAATTCAATGCGTGAAAAGATGAACAACATGGCCGGTCCTTCCAAAGCTAGCATTTCACGAGTGGCAGCAGCGTTGGTTTTGATGGCGGGTTCGTTGTTGGCCTCCGGCGCGCATGCGCAACAGCATTCTGTTACCGCGAAGCAACGCGCCACTGCTCAGCAAGTGGCATCGCGCGGCGTGCCAGTGGGCGATTTGGTCGCCAATGCACCTGATACTTATGTCGTCAAGCGTGGCGACACGCTCTGGTCAATTGCCGGCATGTACCTCGCCAAACCATGGCGCTGGCCCGAGCTGTGGGGCATGAACATGGAGGCGATTCGCAATCCCCACCTGATCTATCCGGGTCAGACGCTGTATTTGGAAAAGGTCGATGGCTATGCGCGCTTGTCCACACGCGGTGGCCGAGGCAATGGCGACGAGACGGTGCGCGTTACACCGCGCTCGCGCCTCGACAGCGTCTCGGGCACGGCACTGCCGACCGTGCAGCAGCATTTGATCGAACCCTTTCTGGTCGAGCCCGAAGTGCTGACCAGCAACACGCTCGAACTGGCTCCGCGCATCGTCGCTGCCGTCGAAACGCGCACGATCCAGAGCGCCGGTGACCGCGTCTATGCACGCAGTGTGAGCGGTCAGGGGCTGTTGACCGATCCGGGCGAAGATCGCAATTTCCGCATCTTCCGTAACGCCATTCCCATGAAGGATCCCGAGACTGGCGCCATTCTGGGCTATGAGGCGCAATATGTTGGCCGTGCCGAGATGGTTCGTGGCGAATCGCAGGAAATCACGCCGGACGGCAAGGGCGGACGCAACTCGGACCCGGTGCCTGCGACGTTGGACATCGTCTCCGTCAAGGAAGAAGTGCGCGTGGGCGACCGCCTGTTGCCGCTCGCCCAGCGCAGTTTCATGAACTATGTCCCGCGGGCTCCCTACGATGATGTGGATGCACGCGTTGTTTCGATCTATGGCAGTTCCACTGTGACGAATGCCGGTCAGAATCAGGTCGTTGCAATCAACCGCGGCACCAATGATGGACTGGAGCCCGGCATGATTCTGACCGTGCTGACCAAGGGCGATCGCATCCGCGACAAGACCGATGACCGTCGCACCATGATCAAGCTGCCCAGCGAGGCCAATGGCATGGCGATGGTGTTCCGCACCTTCGACAACGTGTCCTATGCCCTGCTGCTGCAGGTGCGTTATGGCGTGGCGGTGGGTGACCGGATGGTGAACCCGCAATAAGCTCAGATGCACTGAGCCGATGCGAACATCGGCCAGCCTCACGGACAGAAGAGTGCCGGCTCGTTCATGCGAGCCGGCATTCTTTTTTGGAGAGGCAAACACACCATGCAGCGTGATGAATTGACGGCCTGGCTGCGGCTCATGGCCACACCCGGGGTGGGCAACCAGTCCGCACGCCGGTTGCTGGCGACATTCGGTCTGCCGCAGCAGATCTTTGTGCAATCGCTGAGCACCTTACAGTCCTGTGTCTCGGGCACGCAGGCACAGGCGCTGATCGACGAGCCGCCCAATTTCTGGAAGATGCTCGACCAGACCGTGCGCTGGCTGGAGGCTCCGGCCAGCAATCCGAACATGCCGGCCCGCGTGATCTGCACTCTGGGCGATCCGGGCTATCCGCCGGGCCTGCTCGCGACGGAGGACCCTCCACTGCTCCTCTATGTGGAAGGCGCGCAGCAGTTGCTGCAGAACGGCGGGCTGGCGGCCGCAAGCGCTCATTGTTTGGCCATGGTCGGCAGTCGCAACCCGACGCCGCAGGGCAGGGCCAATGCGCGCGAATTCGCCAAGGCCTTGCGTGAGTCGGGGCTCACGATCGTCTCGGGTCTGGCGCTGGGTATCGACGCCGCCGCGCACGAGGGAGCCCTCGCAGCCGATGCCCAGCCATCCACGGCCGCCACCATTGCGGTTGTGGGCACGGGGCTCGATTGTGTCTACCCGCGCACCAATCAGGATCTGGCTACGCGCATCGCGCACAGCGGCATGCTGGTCAGCGAGTATCCGCTGGGCACGCCGCCGCTGGCCGCGAATTTTCCCAAGCGCAACCGCATCATTGCGGGTCTGTCGAAAGGCACGCTGGTGGTGGAGGCCGCCGTGGCGTCCGGCTCGCTAATCACCGCACGTCTGGCGAGCGAGCAGGGCAGGGAGGTGTTTGCGATTCCCGGCTCGATCCACGCGCCGCAGTCACGCGGCTGCCATGCCCTGCTGCGCCAGGGCGCCAAGCTGGTGGAGTCGGCACAGGACGTTCTGGAAGAGCTGCAGTCGCTGCCGGTCAAGTCCAAGGTGAAGACCAAGGAGGTAGCCATGCAGCAGCTCGACATCGTCAGCGAGGGGCTCGCGAATTTGTCCAATCAGCAGCATGAGTTACTGGGAGCGCTAGGATTTGATCCCATGGGGCTCGATGCCTTGGTCGCGCGCACAGGGTGGGATGCGGCTACTTTGCAGGTTCAACTGCTGCAGCTCGAACTGGATGGGCATGTGGCCCGACTCCCCGGTGGTCGCTACCAGCGTCTGGCCAGTGGATAGCCTTTTGATATTAGGCCGCCTTTGGCGTTGATGGGTTGGTCGTTTGGGGGGGCGGGTAGGGGCGTTTGATTTCTGGACCCTGCGCTTCGTTGGTTTGCTGTTTGAAGGCGCAGACGCGTTGCTGTGATGATTTTTCTATGAAAAAAACCGCCTGGGCATTTGCCCGGCGGCTTTTGGCATGGGAGGCTTCGAAAAATCAGATGCCGAGCATCAGCTTGAGGTTCTGCACAGCTGCGCCGCTTGCACCCTTGCCGAGGTTGTCGAGGCGGGCCACGAGCACCGCTTGCTGGTAGCTGTCGTTGCCGTAGACGCGCACTTCGAGCTTGTTCGTGTCCTTGAGGGCCACGGCATCGAGCTTGCCGTCTTCGGTGGCGGGCAGCACTTGCACCCAGTGGTCAGGGGTGTCGGTCTTTGCGTAGTGATCGGCCAGCACCTTGTGTACGTCAGCCACCTTGGGTTGGCCGGGCAGGGTGTCGAGATGCAGGGGCAGTTGCACCAGCATGCCCTGAGGGAAGTTGCCGACGGCGGGCACGAAGATCGGGCGGCGGGTGATGCCGGTGTAGTTCATGATCTCCGGAATATGCTTGTGCGACAGGCCGAGTGCATACAGCTCGAACGGCGCAGCGTTGCCTGCTTCGTAGGCTTCGATCATTGTGCGGCCGCCGCCGGAATAGCCACTCACCGAGGGCAGCGCGACGGGGTAGTCCTTGGGCAGCAGGCCCGCGTCGACCAGCGGGCGCAGCAGCGCGATGGCGCCGGTCGCGTAGCAGCCGGGGTTGGCCACGCGCGTGGCCTGGCGCACGGCTTGGAGCTGGCCGGCGGCGAGTTCGGGGAAGCCGAACACCCAGCCCTCCTTCACACGGTGTGCGGTCGATGCGTCGATGATCTTGATGGTTTTGCCAGTTTCCTTGCTCACGTCATCGATCAGCGCGACGGACTCGCGCGCCGCATCGTCATGCAGGCACAGAACAACCAGATCCACGCCCGCAATCAGCGCGCGTTTGGCAGCCGGGTCCTTGCGCAGTTCGGGAGCGATGCTCACCAGTTCGACCTGCGCCATGGTCTGCAGACGCTCACGGATCTGCAATCCGGTCGTGCCTGCTTCGCCATCGATAAAGACTTTTGCCATGCGGTTCTCCGAGAGGGTCTGCCCAAAGACAGACAAAGGGATAAGTTATATCCACAATATTGGTGCGTCGCAGCATGATACATTTATTAGTTGCCATGCTGATGAAGCCCGCGGCCAGGCACCCTTTCCTGTAGCGGCTGACTTGATTGTCGAATGTAGCGGCCTTGTGTGCAAACTCACCCTGTTTGCCTGCAAGGCGGTGTCATCCGGTGCGAATGTAATACACGCTGATTCGCCCCCTTTCAGTCTGCCGTTCTGTGAATGGCGTTCGGGCACCCAACCACTTCTCCGAGAGACACCTCATGAAGATTCACGAGTACCAAGGCAAGGAAATCTTGCGTAGTTTCGGTGTGCCCGTTCCGCGCGGCATCCCTGCATTCACCGTTCAGGAAGCTGTGGAAGCAGCTCAAAAGCTGGGCGGCCCAGTCTGGGTCGTCAAGGCCCAGATCCACGCGGGTGGCCGCGGCAAGGGCGGCGGCGTCAAGGTCGCCAAGACCATTGAGGACGTGAAGGCCCGCGCGACCGACATCCTCGGCATGCAGCTGGTCACGCACCAGACCGGCCCTGAAGGCCAGAAGGTCCGTCGCCTGTACATCGAAGACGGCGCTGACATCCAGCAAGAATATTACCTGTCTGCCGTGACCGACCGTGGCACGCAGAAGGTGGCCTTCATCGCTTCGAGCGAAGGCGGCATGGACATCGAAGAAGTGGCTCACTCCACTCCTGAGAAGATCATCACTGTGTTCGTCGACCCACTCGTCGGCTTCACCCAGGCCAACGGCGAAGAGCTGGGCAAGGGCATCGGCATGCCGGCTGACTCGATGGCCCAGTTCATCGACATCTGTCAGAAGCTGTACAAGTGCTACATGGAAACCGACGCAGCGCTGGTGGAAATCAACCCGCTGAACCGTGACTCCAAGGGCAACATCATCGCTCTGGACTCCAAGTTCAACTTCGACTCGAACGCTCTGTTCCGTCACCCCGAGATCGTCGCTCTGCGCGATCTGGACGAAGAAGATCCAGCCGAAGTGGAAGCTTCCAAGTTCGACCTGGCCTACATCTCGCTCGACGGCAACATCGGTTGCCTGGTGAACGGTGCTGGCCTTGCAATGGCCACCATGGACACCATCAAGCTGTTCGGCGGCGAGCCAGCCAACTTCCTGGACGTGGGCGGTGGCGCTACTCCGGAGAAGGTCACCGAAGCCTTCAAGATCATGCTCAAGAACCCCAAGGTCAAGGGCATTCTGGTCAACATCTTCGGCGGCATCATGAAGTGCGACACCATCGCCACCGGCGTGATCACAGCTTGCAAGGCCGTGAATCTGTCCGTGCCGCTGGTCGTGCGCATGAAGGGCACCAACGAAGAGCTGGGCAAGAAGATGCTGGCCGAATCCGGTCTGCCAATCATCTCCGCCGACACGATGGCCGAAGCGGCCACGAAGATCGTCGCTGCCGTCAAGTAAGCCCTGGAGAGAAACACCATGTCTATCTACATCAACAAAGACACCCGCGTAATCACCCAAGGCATTACCGGCAAGACAGGCCAGTTCCACACTGAAAAGTGCCAGGAATACGCGAACGGCAAGAACTGCTTCGTCGCAGGCGTGAACCCCAAGAAGGCTGGCGAAAAGATTTTCGACATCCCAATCTTCGGTTCCGTGAAGGACGCAGCCAAGGAAACCGGCGCGACCGTTTCCGTGATCTACGTGCCACCAGCAGGCGCTGCTGCGGCCATCTGGGAAGCTGTGGAAGCCGATCTGGATCTGGCAATCTGCATCACTGAAGGCATCCCAGTGCGCGACATGCTCGAAGTGCGCAACAAGATGCGTGCCAAGGAGGCTGCTGGCGGCAAGAAGACCCTGCTGCTCGGCCCTAACTGCCCTGGCCTGATCACGCCTGACGAAATCAAGATCGGCATCATGCCCGGCCACATCCACAAGAAGGGTCGTATCGGCGTGGTTTCGCGCTCCGGTACGCTCACTTACGAAGCCGTGGCTCAGCTGACCGAACTGGGCATTGGCCAGTCGACAGCCGTCGGCATCGGTGGTGATCCAATCAACGGTCTGAAGCACATCGACGTGATGAAGGCGTTCAACGACGATCCAGATACCGACGCCGTCATCATGATTGGCGAAATCGGCGGCCCGGACGAAGCTGAAGCTGCTCGCTGGTGCAAAGACAACATGAAGAAGCCCATCGTTGGCTTCATCGCCGGTGTGACTGCCCCTCCGGGCAAGCGCATGGGCCACGCTGGCGCGCTGATCTCCGGCGGTGCCGACACGGCCGACGCCAAGCTGGCTGTGATGGAAGAGTGTGGTTTCACGATCACACGCAATCCGTCGGAAATGGCTCGCCTGCTCAAGGGTTTGATTAAGTAATTTGATAGCAATGGAGTATTAGCCTACGCGCCTTTGCGGGCTAAAGTTCTTAAATGCTTACGCATTTCTACGCATGACGAGGGGCTTGCACCCTTCTACACTGCGAACTCCAAAAAGAAACGCCAGCCTGAAATTCAGGCTGGCGTTTCAATTCATAACAGTGGAGTAACAATGGAATTCCTCAGCACGCCCGATTTCTGGATCGGGCTGGTCAAGATCATCTGGATCAACATCATCCTGTCGGGCGACAACGCCGTTGTCATCGCACTTGCGGCCCGCTCGCTTCCCCCTGTTCAGCAAAAGAAGGCCATCATGATCGGCTCTGGCGCCGCCGTGGTGCTGCGGATCGTGCTGACCGTCGTGGCGGCCAAGCTGCTGGAGTTGTCGTTCCTGCAGATCATCGGCGGCGTTCTGCTGCTGTGGATCGGCTACCAGTTGCTCTCAGGCGATGACGGCGAAGAAGGTGAATCCAAGGGCAGCGGCGGCATGGTGGCAGCTGTGCGCACCATCCTGATCGCCGATTTGGTGATGAGTCTGGACAATGTGATCGCCGTGGCTGCGACAGCCCAAGGCAACATGGTCCTGCTGATTCTCGGCCTGGCCATCAGCATTCCGCTGGTCATCTTTGGCTCGACCCTCATGATCAAGCTGATGGAACGTTTCCCCGTCATCATCACGCTCGGCGCAGCGTTGATTGGCTGGGTGGCTGGCGAAACCATCGTCAACGACAATATCCTCCACGACTATGCCGTGTCGCATCCTTGGCTGCACTATGCTGCGGCTGCAGCTGGCGCTATTTTGGTGGTGGCTGTGGGCAAGTTCGTCAAGGCACGCAACGAGAGCAAGGTCCACGCGGCCGCCTGAGCGCTTTCTTCTGTCGCTCGATGCCCAGAATATCGGGGCATGAAAGGCAAAGTCTTCCGACAAGGAGACTTTGCCTTTTTGCTTTGGGGAAGACTTTTTCTCCAGACTTGTCGAGGTCACTGGCGGACAGTTGGGTTAGGCATTTGGCTGACAACCCGTTGCATCGACTTTCTCTATGCTCAATAGATGCTCTATTTAGAGTTCAAGCATCTACGCGCCATGAGGGAGGTCAACCATGGAGTTGCTGTCTAGCTCGGCTTTCTGGATCGGGCTGCTGGAGGTCATCGGCATCAACATTGTGCTGTCGGGCGACAACGCAGTCGTCATTGCGCTGGCAGCGCGTTCGCTGCCACCAGAGCAGCAACGCCGGGCGATCCAGTTCGGTTCTGGCGCTGCCGTAGTGTTGCGCATCCTGCTCACCTTCATGGCAGCTCAGTTGCTGCAACTGCCTTGGCTGCAGATCGTTGGAGGCTGCCTGTTGCTGTGGATCGGCACGCAATTGCTAGTAAGCGGCGATGAAGGTGACGCCGAATCCAAGGGCCCCAACAGCATGATGGTCGCCATTCGCACCATCCTGTTGGCCGATCTGGTGATGAGCCTGGACAACGTAATCGCTGTGGCTGCCGCAGCCCAAGGCAACATGGTGCTGCTGATCCTCGGGTTGGCCATCAGCATTCCATTGGTGATCTTCGGATCTACGCTCATCATCAAGATCATGGATCGCTTCCCAGTCATCGTCACGCTGGGTGCTGCCTTGATCGGCTGGGTCGCAGGAGAGACCATCACCAGCGACGAAATGCTCAAGAACATTGTTGCAAGCTATCCATGGATCAAATACGCAGCATCCGTACTTGGTGCGTTGTTGGTCATAGCGATAGGCGCACTTTGGCAGCGACGAAGCAAATCTTTTCAAAATTAATTTATAGTTTGTGTGTACTTACTTTTTGTTGCGGATGTGCGAAGCAGAAGTTGGCGGTCGCACGTCAGGAATTGCCCCAATGCTACTTTCGACGTTGGCATCCGATGGTTGACGGTAGCTGACAATTGAGCATGGGAACGGTGATGTTGAGCTAGGTTGGTGTGATGTAAATAAAAACTATCAATATCGTTTTTCACTGAATAGTCGTCTATTATTGCAGCCAGTAAAACCAGCAAACTTCAATGACATGCGCTGCAAGAATGCAACGCATGTCGCAGCACAGCCTGCTGCGAAAACTGGCTGAGCATTGGCGTCATCATGATTCACCGGTCCACATCTCAATATGAATTCGTAGGAAAGACGGATGCAGGCCGAGTTCGTGCCAACAACGAAGATGCCATCGGCGTAGACGATGCCAGCGGCCTCGCGGTTCTGGCGGACGGCATGGGCGGCTACAACGCCGGTGAAGTCGCCAGCTCGATGGCAGTGGAGTATGTCAATACCCATCTCGCGCGCTTGTTGCAGGAATTGGGCACCGACGTCACCCCCACCGAGTTGCGCATCGCGCTTGACCTGTGCATCAATGGCGCGAATCGCAGCATCCTCGAGGCGGCGCTCACCTCACCCCAGAACCTCGGCATGGGCACCACGCTCGTTGTCGGCCTGTTCCGCAGCGACCGCCTGTTGCTCGCCCACGTCGGCGATTCGCGTTGCTATCGACTGCGCGATGGCGCCCTGCAGCAACTGACACGCGACCATTCCTGGCTGCAGGAGCAGATCGACGCCGGACTGCTCACACCCCAACAAGCGCAACATTCCGAGTACGGCAACCTTGTCACGCGAGCGCTGGGCGTGGAAACTATGGTGCAGATCGATTTCAACGAATTTCCGGTCGAACCTCAGGACCTGTACATTCTGTGCTCTGACGGATTGACCAACATGATCGGCGACGACGACCTGGCGGCTCTCGCCAAGGCGCCCGCGCCGCTCACGGAAAAGGCAGAGCGCATGATTCAGTTGGCCAACGCCATGGGAGGGCGTGACAACATCAGTGTTGTTCTGGTCCAGGCCGCAGGAGAAAAGCAGAAAAACATCAAGCCCGGCCTGATGTCTCGACTGCTGCGCTCATATTGAGCCCGATCTTTGCTAGTAGATAAGAAACAGACGCTTGAACTAGAAGGAAAAGATCATGCCCAAGATGGTCGTATCGGTTGATGGAGTAGTCATCAAGGAAGTGCCCCTGACCAAGGATCGCACCACGCTTGGCCGCCGCCCGTACAACGACGTTGTCATCGACAACCTGGCCGTGAGCGGCGAGCATGCGCTCCTGCACATGGCCGCCGACGAAGTGGAGATCGAAGATCTCGGCAGCACCAATGGCACCCACGTCAACGGCAAAGCCGTCAAGCGCCACAAACTGCGCAACGGCGACACGGTGGAACTTGGCCGCTACAAGATCCGCTACGTCGATGAAACCCCCGGCGGCGCAGGCGGCGTGGACTACGAAAAGACCATGCTCTTCAAGCCAGGCATGGCCCTGCCCAAGGTCCCCAATTCCCGCCCCGCACCACTGACGCCCATTCCCCCGCTGCAGGCCGACGTCAAGGTGCTCTCCGGCGCAGCCGCCGGCCGCCAGGTCTCCTTGGTCAAGGTCGTCACCACCATCGGCAAGCCCGGCGTGGCTGTGGCTTCGATCACCAAGCGCCACCACGGCTTCGTTTTGGCGCATGTCGAAGGCGAGGAAACGCCCATGCTTAACGGCGAACAGATCACAGCCGACCCCGTCCAACTTAAGGACGGCGACCGCATCGAAATCGTCGGAACGACGATGCTGTTCATCCAGCGTTGAGTGCTTGAGCTGCTGCAATCAAAAAAGCTATTGAAGTTTAGTTTTCGATAACATTCTTTGTGCCGAAATTGTTCCGAGTGACACTTCTGTTCCGACAAAAACGTCATTTGTTACAAGTGAAGCCCCTGGGATTGACGCTGAAATAACAATCCATGCGGTTCTGGCGAGTAGATCAAAGTTGGCACGCAAGCTGCTTGTAAGATAACAAGACTTGAGGCGCACGGGGTAAACCTCAGGTTCCATCAACTTATTGATTTACTCCGGGGAGAAGTTTAAATGAAGCGTTCTATCCAAAAGGGTTTCACCCTTATCGAATTGATGATCGTTGTGGCGATTATCGGTATTTTGGCTGCCGTGGCGTTGCCTGCTTATCAGGATTACACGATTAGGACGCGTGTTTCCGAAGGCTTGACACTGTCAAGCTCTGCAAAGACTGCTGTTGCAGAAACGTTCGCTAACACGCCGACTGGTAAAGTTATTGCTTATGGTGGTGAAAGTGCTCAAGTTGCTCCTGGTGCAAACGAAGCAACTTTCGGATACACATATACCGCTGGCACAAACGTTAATTACATTTCTATTGGTGAAATTGCCAATGTAACAGCACCAGTTGCAGGCGAGGGTGCAATTATTATTACTTATGTTGCCACTGCTCAAGCTGGAGCAGCAATGATTAAGGCAAAGGCTGCGGGTAATGCAATTATTTTGACGCCAGGTTCGGGAACTGTAAATAACACCGCAGTTCCTTCTAAGGAGCTCGCTGCTGATGCTCCTGTTGTCTGGGGTTGCGGTGTTGCGGATACTGCTATTTTCAAATTTGTTCCAGCTAATTGCCGCTATATCAATGCGAAGGCTGTTCCTCACGCTTGATTTTGAAAATTGGTTTTGAAAGAAAGAGCACTCTGTGCTCTTTCTTTTTTTGGATATGGACTAAATGAATAATCGATTTGGATTCGCCTTGAAGGTTGCGAGCATTCATTTGCTGTGTAGTTTGGTGATTGCCGTATTTCTATATATTTTGGTCTTTGAGGTATGGTTTCCTAGTCCATTGGATAGTTTGGTTGGAGGGGTCTCGCTTTTCTTAATTATCTTGTCGGTTGATTTGGTTTGTGGTCCAATGCTGACAGGGTTGTTGTCTAATCCGAGGAAGCAGAGAAAAGAACAAATATTTGATTGGGGTTGCGTTTCGGTAATCCAGATTTTGGCACTTGTTTATGGGTTGTTTAGCATAGCTTCCGCACGTCCCATCGCTGTGGTTTTCGAGGTTGATCGATTTGTTGTTGTTCCCTTTGCAAGTGTTCCGTCTGAGTTTTTAAATAAAACAGAGGGGCAATATAAAGAACTTCCTTGGACAGGTCCCAAGTGGGTTGGAGTACGGGATCCAATAAATAGTGACGAGCGGGTCAATAGTATTGAATTGTCGATGCAAGGCGTTGAGCCAAGCTTTCGCCCTAACTGGTGGCAGGATTTAAGGAAAAATCGCCAAGATATTCAGAATCGTGCAAAACCACTTGCTGATACATTTCAAGATCTAGACGGAGATTCGAGAAAGTTGGTCATGACGGCAGTTGGAAAAACGAAAAAATCGATCCATGAGTTGAAATATCTTCCGCTTGTGAGTGCGAAATACATGGATAGTTGGGTCGTGCTTTTATCCGAGGATGCAGATGTAGTTGGCTTTGCACCTATAAGTGGATTTCGAGAGTGATCTGTAAATTGAGTTAGGCAATCCATCTTCCAGATTTGCCGCCACGCTTTTCTAGAATTTTTGTCGCGTTTATTGTCATTGCTCTATCCGCCGCCTTACACATATCGTAGATAGTCAGTAGCGCAATTTGTACGGCTGCCAACGCTTCCATCTCCACTCCTGTTTGCCCCACTGTCTCCACCGTTGCCGTGCATTGCACAGCGGAGTCAGTTTCACGTATCTCAAAATCCAACGCTACACGCGTCAACGCTAGCGGGTGGCAAAGCGGAATCAAATCACTGGTCTTCTTTGCAGCCATAATCCCCGCGATACGTGCAATACCCAGCACATCCCCTTTTTTTGCTGTCCCCGACTGAATGATGGCAAGCGTCTCAGGGCGCATGCGAATTTCTCCAGTAGCAACTGCAACGCGATGCGTCACTTGCTTTCCTCCAACGTCAACCATATGCGCCTGCCCTTGCTGGTCGAAGTGCGTAAGTTGAGGTGCAGACTGCTGCTCAGTGGGTTGGTTCTTGCTGTTTTCGGACGAATCAGTGCTCATGGGGATTTCGAGGTTCGGGTGAGTAATCGGTGATCGAGGGGGCAACGCTCGCGCAGTGACGTCATTGCTTGGATCAAGCTTGTTTCTATACTTGTTGCATTTCGTGCGCAACCATTGCAGGCTCGAGACATCATACGTTCAGAGCATGCGGGTGGCGCGGGCTTTCGGTCTTTGACGGAGTGTGACGTTTGACTCTCAACAATTCACGTTTCATGGGGCGCGCTGGTCGGGCTTGGATGGCGGGCGTGCTGATGGCTTCCACGTTCGCAGTGAGCAGCGGCAGTGCCTGGGCCTTGGGGCTGCCTTCACTGGGTGATGGTCAGAATTTGACTACGCCTCAAGAACGCAAGCTCGGGGATCGGATCATCAAGGAGTTGTACCGTGATCCGGACTACCTGGATGATGCCGTGCTCACGGAGTACGTAAGCCAGATTCTGGCATCGCTGATGAAAGCCTCCGAGGAACGCGGTGAGTTAAGTGACGAGCTCAAGGAGCGCTATGCGTGGCAGATTCTGCTGGGGCGTGACAAGCAGGTGAATGCGTTTGCGCTGCCGGGTGGGTACTTTGGGGTGTATCTCGGGCTGATTTCGATTGTGTCGACGCGTGATGAGCTGGCTTCGGTGATGGCGCATGAGCTGAGCCACGTGACGCAGCGGCATATCGCGCGGTTGATCGAACAGCAGGGCAAGATGACGCCGTTGATGATCGGGTCGATGATTCTGGGGGCGCTGGCGGCGAGTCGCAGTCCGGATGCGGCTGCGGCGTTGATGATGGGCGGGCAGGCTGCGGTGGTGCAGAACCAGTTGAATTTTTCGCGCGACATGGAGCGCGAGGCGGATCGCATTGGTTTTGGGCTGATGAAACCTGCGGGCTATGCGCAGCAGGGCTTTGTGGGCATGTTCGACAAGCTGCAGCAGGCCAATCGCATTAATGACAACGGCAGCTGGCCGTATCTGCGCAGTCACCCGCTGACGACGCAGCGGATTGCCGACATGCATGCGCGCATCGGCAAGGAAGATGGCGCGGCGGAGCCGCCTGCCACACTCGATCATGTGATGATGGTGGCGCGCGCGCGGGTGCTCACCAAACCGGGTGTGGAGGTGCTGCGCCAGTACATCCACGAGACCAGAGATGTAGGGTTTGCCGACAAGTCGGTCAATCGGCGGGTGAGTGCGCTTTACGCGGCGGCGCTGAGTGGCGTGCAGTTGCAGGACTACGCTCAAGCGCGGGACGCGGTGGGCAAGCTCAAGCCTTTGGTGCAGGGCAATGCGCCTGCGCAGCGGCAGACGCTGCTGCTGGCGGCAGAGGTGGAGATGGCTGCTGGCAAGCCTGAGGAGGCCTTGCGTGAGCTGTCTGCGGATGCGCAGAAGATCACGGCGGATGTGGGTCGGCCGGAGCTGTTGGCGCGCACGCAGGTGATGCTGCAGTTGAAGCGCGGCGCGGAGATGACGGGCGTGCTGCAGACCTGGGTCGCGACGCATCCTCAGGATTCAGGTGCGTGGCTGGCGCTGTCGCGGGTGTGGAACCAGCAGGAGCAGCCGCTGCGTGCGATCCGTGCGGAGGCAGAGGCGCAGATGGGGCACTATGACTACGCGGCGGCACGGGATCGTTTCAAGGCCGGGCAAGATCTGGCGCGCAAGGGTGGCGGTGATTTCTACGATGCGTCGATCATCGACACGCGCCTGCGCGAGGTGGATTCACTTCTGAAGGAGCAGGCTTCCGATCGCAGCTTCAATTAGCATGCAGAGCACGGAATAGATCAGCGAGCCGATTAGCGCGGCCACGAAGCCGTGCACCTGAAAGCCACTGCCGAGCACGGAGCTGGCGGCCCAGAACATCAGCGCGTTGATGACAAAAAGAAAGAGCCCCAGCGTGACCAGTGTCACGGGCAGCGTGAGCACGACCAGCACCGGGCGCACGATCGTGTTGAACAGACCGATGACGGCGGCTGCAATCAGTGCGCTGGTGAAGCTGCGCACTTCGACGCCGCTGTAGATGTAGGCCACGCACAGCAGTGCGGAGGCGCAAAGCAGCCATTTGAGCAGGAGTTTCATGGCTTTGGAGAATAGCACCGACGCATGAAGGCCGGTGCATTGCTTCTTCGATACGGTCGATGTGGGCCGAGCGTGGTGTCGGCCCGTAGCTCATTCCACCGCGACGAACATCATGCAGAACAGACCCGCAAGCGTTCCGGGCAGGGCCCATGTGCGGCTTGGCTTCTTGACCGTGACGGTCGGGGCAGGGGCGTTGATCGCCGAGACAGCCGGTGGGTTCGGCACGAAGGCCTGCGGGGCCATTGCGCCTTCTTGCTTGGGGCGGCGCGCGTCGAGCAGTCGGGTCTGTGCGCCATATTGCTTCTGGAGTTGTTCCATCAGCTCGGGCAATGGCGTCTTGGCCAGCACGGTGCTCACCTGGGCATTGCCTGACTCAAGCCAGGGCAGCAGTTGCGCGAACAGCTTGTCGGCCCACTTGGCACGCCAGGATTCACGCGCGCTGTGGCTCACCCATTTGCTGATGCGGTGCGTCATACGAGGAGCGCAGGCCACCAGCACCCAGTGCGTGGTCTGGCCCGTGGCGCCTTGCGCGAGGGCGGGTTGAATGAGCTGACGCGCGTACTCGGCATCATCGACATACACAATCACGGTGTCCATGAGACCTCCTTGAAGTTGCTGCGTGGTGGGTGAAATCGTTGTGGTGGATGGGATTCAGGCGAACTCGCATGGCGAAATCCGGTGGCCCCAAACAGCAATACCTGCGAACGCAATATACAGAGGCATCCGCAGGTATCGGTCTTTTAGCACTGCAAATCAGGGGATTGGACGGTGCCCAGCCTCTGATTTAGCAGCGTATCGCGCGTCGGTCAGTGTGCGGCAGGCGTACCTTCACCAGCGGCCTTGCGCTTGGCGAGAATGGCCTTGCCGAGGCCCAGCACCAGCAGGGCACCGGCCACGCTGGCTGCGTACTTGATGGTGTCGGTCTGCGCGATCTTGAACATCCACTGCCACTTGTCGGGGTTGGCGAACACGGGGTCAGTCACGAGCATGCCGCCCGCAATCCAGCCCAGTAGCATGCCACCGGCGGTGATGATCATCGGGAAGCGTTCCATCAGCTTGATGACCAACTGGCTGCCCCAGACGATGATCGGGATCGAGATCAACAGGCCCAGCACGACCAGCAGGAACGAGTGTTCGCCGGCGTTCTGTGCGGCGCCAGCGATGGCGATCACGTTGTCCACGCTCATCACGAGGTCGGCGACGATGATGGTCTTGATGGCGGCAAGCAGACGGTCGCTGCCGGCGACATCGCCGTGGCCTTCTTCATCGGGTGCGAGCAGTTTGACGCCGATCCACACGAGCAGAATCGCGCCCACGGCCTTCAGGAATGGCAGGTTCAGCAGCGTCATCGCGAAGGCGATGAGCACAACCCGCAAGATGATGGCACCGGCGGTGCCCCAGATGATGCCCTTGGTGCGCTGCGCGGGCGGCAGCTTGCGGCATGCCAGTGCGATCACCACCGCGTTATCGCCACCCAGAAGGATGTCGATGATGATGATCTGACCGAGCGCGACCCAGAATTCGGGCGAAGTCAAAAAGTCCATAAAGTCCTCAACGTCAATGTTCAAAGGGCTCTGCGGTCTACTCATCGTAGCGCAAAGCCCCAGCCTGATTGGGAATTGAACTGATCGAGGTGAACTTGTCCTACACAGGCGCGCGACGGCGCTTGCGTGAAGGGGGCAGCAAACCTTGATCAGCCCAAAGGGGCCCATCAAAGGTCTTGCTCAGCCAGGTTCTTGACGTTGTTTTCACCTGTGCCCGGGCTGCCGGAAGCTTGCGCTTCGTATTGACGACAGACCGACAAGCCCGACACCACGCACCCGCATTCGAGTGAAATTCCCGTTTGTTGGCGTGATTTCGGGTTGGGAGCTACTCCCCTTCAATCCCGCAATTGGAACACAGTCAAATAGGCCCGCGCAAGCAGTGGCAAAGAACTTTTTTTGGGTGATTCCGAAATGAATGCCTTTGAAAGCATTTTGTGGCGGTTCTTGTGTGCTATGAAATTTACTTTAAAAGTAATCCCCGTGATTACCCTTAAGGCCTTGTTGACGAGGGAGAGGTCGTATCATTTCTGCCCCCTATGCGCTGTTCCAATACCTCCCATATCCACATCACTGACATCGAGGCGGCCATCAACCATTGGCGCCAGCGTGCGCCTGCGGATGCTGGTGCGGCGTTGGTGGAGGAGCTGGTCGCGCTGGCGGAGGTCTATGCGCACATGGTGTATCAGCGGCGCGATGAGATCGCCGAAGACGACATGCCGCCCGAGGCGATGTTTGCCTGGCTCGTGTGGTATGACACCACCATGGACACGCCGTGCATTGCGATCTGTTCCACGAGCCAGGGAGACGCCACCTGCAAGGGCTGCGGCCGCTCGTTTGCCGAAGTGCAGAGCTGGCTGGAACTGAGCCCGGTGCACAAGCGTAGCGTGTGGCGTCGCATCAGTATCGAGGGCACGGCGCTGCGATTCACCCGCTACAAGGAACGCGCAGGAGGCTGAGGCGGGGTGAGTGCCTGTTTACGCAGCACGTGTGAACGGCTATCGTGGGGCACATATGCTGCGTCTCGTGACCGCCCCCAATATCGTTCAGGCCAAAATCTGGTGTGACCTGCTGTGCGAAGCGGGACTTCCGGCGACCGTGCTGCGTGAGCATTTCGCATCGGTACACGGCCTGATGCCGCCAAGCGAATGCAATCCTGAAATCTGGCTTGAATACGAGGAGCACGAAATCGCTGCGCGCAAGCTGCTGGAGGACTTGGACCATCTACCGCAGCGAAAGTGGCAATGTCGCTGCGGCGAGACGGTCGAGGGCGGCTTCGAGCAGTGCTGGAACTGCGGGGGCTTCATGCAGCTTGGGCAGGCCCTGTAGCAGGCCTCACATCACTTCCAGCGGACCGGCTCGACCATCACGCTGCCCAGATTGCTGCTGAGCGTCAGCGTGTTTTCCTGAATCGTGGCCTGCAGCTGCATACTGCGCTCGGCCAGCTTCGCCAGTTCCTGCGATGCCTCGGTGGGAATGCGCCAGACCTGCACCTTGTCGAGACGCGAGAGCTTGTTCTCGATGCCCTTCCACCAGATTTCGGAGGCATGGTTGAACGGGTAGACGATCAGCGCATCGGTCTTGCTGCATGCCTTGGTGAGCGGCTTGTCTTCGGGCTGTCCGACCTCGATCCACAGGCGCTTGCGGCCGGTGAAGTCGGTGAGCGAGACGTCCGGATCTTCCACGTCTGACAGGCCTGCGCCGAAGGCGAGCGTGCCGTCGCCATTGCATGTGGCCTGCAGTTGGTAGGCGTTCAGGGCGAGGGCGACCAGACGGACCATCATGCGTTCATCGGTTTCGCTGGGGTGGCGGGCCAAGGTTAGTGCATGGTCGGCGTAGTAGCTGTTGTCGATGTCAGCAATGGCCAGATTGGCCTTGAAGATAGTGGATTTGATAGCCATGAGAGAGGGGAAATGGTCCGCAGTGGCGGGTGTCTATGCGACTGCTGGTTGAGTGAGAGGCCTGCGTTGGGGCTTCAGCGAAAGTGCGGGCCTTTCCACGAAATGCCAAGACAGCACGGCGAGCGTCAATGTGCCGATCAATGTGAGGGTCAAGGCTGCCGGATAGTCCAGTCGATTGGAAAATGCCCAGACTACGAGCTGCTGAATGGGAAATGCATAAATGTAGAGACCGTAAGAGAAGTCTCCGAAGCGTCCGGCATGGTGCAGGACAGGAGTGCATGCCGTTCCCCAGATGACTCCCAGCGATGCGACTATGAACAGAAGTGCCTGCCCCTTGACGACTGAGGGACCGAAGAAGTGCAGAGCGGTGAAAGCTGCAGTCACGATGATTGCGGTGAGAACGCGGTGAGAACTCCAGAGTTCGCGAAAACAGGCCAACGAGGAGCCCAAGGTGAACATTAGACTGTACTGCAGCAGGGGCGACCACTCGGGCGAAGGCTGGCCGGGTGCGGGGCTGTAGCGCCACTGAAGCAGTCCTGTCAGTAGCAGAAATGTGATGGGGGCGAACCATCTAGTCCGCGTCACTTGGACAAGACCCAATACAGCCAGTCCGACATAGCAAGTCACCTCCAGAGGAATGGTCCAGAGTGGACCGTTCATGCTGTTAGGTAACGGGTTGGTCTCGAAGACCCCCGGGAGGGTATATCTGATCTGCAACCAGAGATTGGAGAAATAGTCCCAGGTGATCGGGCTGCGCAGATATTGGGCAAGAGGAACCGTGGTGGTCAGTGGTCCGAGAATCAGGGCACATCCCAATACTGCAACACATAGCCCTGGCCAGATGCGCAGGGCTCGTCGCAGGGAGAAGCGCAACAGATGGGGGTCTGCCAGCCATGATCCGGTGACCAGATATCCGCTGATTGCGAAAAACAGCACTACCCCGACCGCTCCGGGTTCGTTCCCGTTGAGAATGAGCGGCACGGAGCGCCCCATGACTGAAAACTGATGACTCCAGATCACCAGTAATGCGGCTACCAACCGAAGCGCGTCAAAATTGTTGAAACGATGGTCTGGTGGGGGCACGTGCATGGAGCTGCGCCCAGGCTCAGACGCGCTTGGCCAGCTCGGCCGCCTTGCCCGTATAGCTGCCCGGCGTCATTGCCAGCAGACGGTCCTTGTCTTCTTGCGGGATGTCGAGCGACTTGATCAGCTCGTGCAGTGCCTCGGCCGTGACGGTCTTGCCGCGTGTGACTTCCTTGAGCTTTTCGTAGGCACCGGCCACGCCGTAGCGGCGCATCACGGTCTGGATCGGCTCGGCGAGGACTTCCCAGCTGTGGTTCAGGTCTTCGGCCAGCTTTTCTTCGTTGATTTCCAGCTTGTTCAGGCCGGTCAACAGTGAGTTGTAGGCGAGCACGGCGTAGCCCAGTGCCACGCCGATGTTGCGCAGCACGGTGCTGTCGGTCAGGTCACGCTGCCAACGGCTGACGGGCAGCTTCTCGGACAGGTGGCGCAGCATGGCGTTGGCCAGACCCAGATTGCCTTCAGCGTTTTCGAAGTCGATCGGGTTGACCTTGTGCGGCATGGTCGACGAACCGATTTCTCCGGCCTTGAGCTTTTGCTTGAAGTAGCCGACGCTCACGTAGCCCCAGATGTCGCGCGAGAGGTCGATCAGGATGGTGTTGGTGCGGGCCACGGCGTCGAACAGTTCGGCCATGTAGTCGTGCGGCTCGATCTGGATCGAGTAGGGCTGGAACGTGAGGCCGAGGCCCTCGGGTTCGTGGCTCTCGATGACCTTCTTGCTGAAGGCTTCCCAGTCAAAGTCGGGCCAGGCGGAGAGGTGGGCGTTGTAGTTGCCCACGGCGCCGTTCATCTTGCCGAGGATCTTCACAGCGGAGATGCGGTCGGCGGCGGTCTGCAGGCGCATCACGACGTTGGCGAATTCCTTGCCTACGGTCGTGGGGCTGGCGGTCTGGCCGTGGGTGCGGCTGAGCATGGGCACGTCGGCGAACTGACGGGCCATGTCACGCAGCTTGAGCTGGATGCGGTCGAGCGTCGGCAGCACGACTTTGTCACGACCAGCGCGCAGTTGCAGTGCGTGGCTGGTGTTGTTGATGTCTTCGCTGGTGCAGGCGAAGTGCACGAATTCAGCGGCCTTTTCCAGTTCGGGACGGGCCTCGAACCTGGACTTGATCCAGTACTCGACCGCCTTCACGTCGTGATTCGTGGTCTTCTCGATTTCCTTGATCGCGGCGGAATCGGCTTCGGAGAAATTGCTCACGAGGCTGTGAAGGTAACTGCGCGCACCGGCCGACAGCGGCTTGAATTCATCGAACCCGGCATCGGACAGGGCGATGAACCAGGTGATTTCGACCTGCACGCGGCGCTGCATGTAGCCATGCTCGCTCATGATGGGGCGCAGGTCTGCGAGCTTGGCGGCGTAGCGGCCGTCAAGGGGGGAGAGGGCGGTGATCGTGGACAGGCTCATAGCTCTCTATTGTAGGTCGCACGCCAAGGGCAAGGGTTGCACTGGGTTTGTGGGTGCCTGCGGGGGATGTGTTGTTGGCAGGGAACGCTCCGTTGTGGGCGGTACCTGTGGTTTGCACTTAGGTGTCTTGACGGAATCAAGACACACGTCAACTGGCCCTAGAATCGGTTTGTTGCCTTCATAGGTGACTGATTTTGATAGTGAAAGTCTGACCATGAAACTCATCGGATCCTCTACGAGCCCCTACGTGCGCAAAGTGCGCGTTGTGATGGCTGAAAAGAAGCTGGACTACCGCTTCCAGGAGGAGGCCGTATGGTCGGAAGACACCAAGATTTCCACCTTCAACCCGCTGGGCAAGGTGCCGTGCCTTGTGATGGAGGGGGGCGAAGCGGTGTTTGATTCGCGCGTGATCGTCGAGTATCTGGACACCCTGTCTCCCGTTGGTAAGCTGATTCCGTCGCCCGGGCGTGAACGCGCTGAGGTCAAGACCTGGGAGGCGCTGGCCGATGGCGTGCTGGATGCGGGCGTGCTTTCCCGCATGGAATCGACCTGGCCGCACCGCAAGGAAACTGAGCGCTCGCAGGCGTGGATTGATCGCCAGCACGGCAAGATCCAGGCCGGTCTGGCCGCCATGAGTCAGGGTCTGGGCGAGAAACCCTATTGCAGTGGGATTCACCTGAGCCTCTCCGACATCGCGGTAGGCTGTGCGCTGGGCTGGCTGGAGTTCCGCTTTCCCGCCATCGATTGGCGTGACGACCATCCCAATCTCGCGCGTCTGTATGACAAATTGATGCAGCGAACCAGCTTCAAGGACACGCAGCCTCGCTGATCGGCTGCCGCTGCGGCCTAAGGCAGCGAGTCCACAGTCCAAAAACAAAGGGCACCACCGCGAAAGCAGTGGCGCCCTTTGTCTTGAGAATAAAAAAGTCGCGAAGCGTCCCGAAACGAATTAAGAGAGGGAGGGAGGAGAAGCGCTTCAGGATTTCCAGTCAAACGCGATGTCTGAAAGGCTTCGCAACTACAAAACGGTACTGTTCTTTATTCAATAATTCGTCCATTTGGATGAACAAGTTTCGCATATAGATTAAGCCTTTACGCGAGAAGTTCCATCCAATTTTCACAAAAAAATGTAACCACTACCTTCGCATCCTCAAATGCCGCTGCGCCACTCTCAAGGGATACATCGAATATCGGACGAAACCCGTGGAAATGCAATCGCGGCACTGTCAGTCAACGCCTTGTCGGCACGTGAGTCTTGTGCGCAGATATGCAAGGTTACCCTATCGGTGGAGGCTTTGACTGAGTAGGAATACTAACTTGCCTGAGCATGTTTCTTGCGATTCAGTCTTCGCTTGAACCACTGCTCCAGATCGTCAATGTAGGTGAATATTGCCGGAATCACGAGCAGGCTCAGAACGGTCGAGGTGAGCAGCCCGCCAATCACCGCGGTCGCCATGGGCGAGCGGAAGCTCATGTCCGCGTCGCCTAGCGCCAGCGCGATCGGCAGCATGCCCGCGCCCATGGCGAGCGTCGTCATGATGATCGGGCGGGCGCGCTTGTGGCAGGCGTCGAGCAGCGCATCCAGACGGCTCATGCCGTGATCGCGGCGCGCGACGATGGCGTATTCCACCAGCAGGATCGAGTTCTTGGTTGCGATGCCCATGAGCATGATCAGCCCGATGAGCGAGGGCATGGAAAAGCTCTTGCCCGCGAGCAGCAGGCCGACGAACGCGCCTCCCAGCGACAACGGCAGGGCCGCCAGAATCGTCACCGGCTGCAGGAAGTCCTTGAACAGCAGCACCAGCACGATGTAGATGCAGACCACGCCGGTCAGCATCGCGAGGCCGAAGCTGGCGAACAGCTCGCCCATCATCTCGGCGTCGCCGATGTCGATCAGGCGCACGCTGGCGGGAAGCGACTGCACCGATGGCAACTGCTTCACCGCCTCCTGCACTTCACCCAAGCCTTGGGAGCCCAGCTCAATCTCGAAATTCACGTTGCGTGAGCGGTCGTAGCGGCTGATCACTGCGGGGCCGCCCGAGAGTTCGAGCGTGGCCACCTCGCCCAGACGTACCGGGCCATGTGCGCCGGGTACGGTCAGGCGTTCGAGCGTGGAGAGATCTTCGCGCGCTGCGTTGTCGAGCCGCACGACGATGGGAATCTGTCGCTGCGCCAGGTTGAGCTTGGGCAGGTACTGGTCGTAGTCGCCCACAGTTGCCACGCGCAGCGTTTCCGCAATGGCGTTGGTGCTCACTCCGAGATCGGCGGCGCGCGCGAAGTCCGGGCGCACGGCGATTTCGGGGCGCACGAGGCTGGCCGATGAGCTGACGCCGCCGATGCCGGGAATCGAGCGCACATCGCGCTCCACCGCGCGCGCAGCCTCGGCCAGCGCCTGCGGGTCTTCGCTGGCGAGCGCGAGGATGTAGCGATCGTTCGAGCCGCCAAGCCCGATCTTCACGCGCACGCCGGGCAGGTCCTGCATGACCGTGCGCAGCTTTTGTTCGATGACCTGCTTGCGCGGGCGTTCGGCGCGCGGGCTGAGCGTGAGCGTGAGCGTCGCCTTGCGCGGATCGGAGGTGGCGTTGCCCGCGAATGGGTCGGAGCCTGCCGAGCCGCCGCCAATCGTCGCGTAGACGCTGTCGACATGACCGACTTTCAGTGCGCGTGCGGTGGCCGCAGTGACTAGCTCGCGCGTCTCGGGCAGTTTGGTGCCTGGGGGCAGCTCCAGCGTGACTTGGGTCTGCTCGTTGTCGTCCGCCGGGATGAAGCCCGAGGGCAGCAACGGAATCAGCGCGAGCGAGCCGATGAAGAACAGCAGCGCTGCCAGCAGGGTAAGCACCCGGTGCTTGAGGCACCACTGCGACGCGCGCATGTAGACGGCGAGCCAGCGTGGTTCCTTCTCCTGCGCAACCAGCGGCTTGAGCAGATAGGCGGCCATCATCGGCGTGAGCAGGCGCGCGACGACCAGTGAGGCGAACACCGCAAGCGCCGCCGTCCAGCCGAACTGCTTGAAAAAGCGCCCGGCGATGCCGCTCATGAATGCGGTGGGCAGGAACACCGCGATCAGCGTGAAGGTGGTGGCGATCACCGCGAGGCCGATTTCGTCGGCTGCCTCCATGGCCGCCTGATAGGGCGACTTGCCCATGCGCAGGTGACGCACGATGTTCTCGACCTCCACGATGGCATCGTCGACCAGAATGCCGACCACCAGCGACAGCGCGAGCAGCGTGATGATGTTGATCGAGAAGCCGAGCAGGTGCATGCCGATGAACGCCGGAATCACCGACAGCGGCAGGGCCACGGCCGAGACGATGGTGGCGCGCCAGTCGCGCAGGAACAGCCAGACCACGACCACCGCCAAAATCGCGCCCTCGTACAGCAGGTGCATGGAACTGTCGTATTCGTCCTGCGCAATCGTGACGAAGTCGAACGCGCGGTTGAGTTTCAGGTCGGGGTGATCGATCTGCATTTGATCGAGCACCTTCTGCACGCCCGCGCCCACCTCCACCTCGCTCGCGCCGCGTGCGCGCGAGACCTCGAAGCCGATCACCGGCTTGTCGTTGAGGAAGGCGGCGGTGCGCTGCTCGGCCGTGGTGTCGGTGATGGTGGCGATCTGGTCGAGGCGGATATGCCGCCCGCCCGAGAGCGCAATGTCCATGGCCGCGATCTGGTCGGCCGTCTGTACCGTGGCCAGCGTGCGCAGCGGTTGCTCCTCGCCGCCGAGCTCGGCCCGCCCGCCCGCGCTCTCGAGCTGGGTGGCGCGCAACTGGCGCGAGACGTCGGCCGCCGTCGCGCCCAGCGCCAGCATGCGCTGCGCGTCGAGCGCCACGCGCACCTCGCGTGTCACGCCGCCCACGCGGCTCACCGCGCCCACGCCGGGCACGGCGAGCAGGCGGCGGGTCAGCGTGTCGTCGACGAACCAGGACAGCGATTCGTCATCGAGCTTGCTCGATGAAATGGTGAACGCGAGGATCGCCTGCGCCGACAGCTCCAGCTTGTTGACGATGGGGTCGCGCAGATCAGCGGGCATGTCGGCGCGCACGCGCGAGACGGCGGAGCGCACGTCGTCCACGGCTTCCTGGACGGGCTTCTCGAGGCGATATTCGGCCGCGATGATGGCCGTGCCGTCGGTCAGCGTGGTGGTGATGTGCTTGAGGCCCTGGGTGGTGGCGATGGCGTTCTCGATCTTGCGCGCCACGTCGCTTTCGAGCTGGCCGGGCGCAGCGCCGGGCAGCGAGGCGGTGACGTTCACCACGGGCAGATCCATATCCGGAAAGCTCTGCACCTTCATCGCGCGAAACGACAGCAGCCCCGCCAAAGTGAGGAGCACGAAGATCATCGCAGCCGGAATCGGGTTGCGGATGGACCAGGCGGAAAGATTCATCGCTCTGATCCTTTATTTGGCGACAGGCTGCACACGCACCAGATCGCCGTCGTTTAGAAAGGCACCGCCGCGCGCGACGACAGACGCATCGGGCTTGAGGCCCGAAGTGATCTCCACCGTTTCGCCCGTGCGCTGACCGGTCTGCACCCGCACCATGCGCACATGGTTGTCGCCGACGAGTTCGAACACGTTGCTGAACCCGTCGCGCACGACGATGGCGGAGGACGGCACGGTGATCGCGTTGCGTTGACCAAGCACGAACTCGCCACGCGCGAACATGCCGGCGCGGATGTCCGCATGCGCGGGCAGGTCCACGTAGACGATGGCGTTGCGCGTCTGTGCGTCGACGGTCGGTGCGATGGTGCGTACCTTGCCTTCGACTTGCGCGCCGCTCGCGGCAGTCAGGTTGACACCACCGCCCACTTTGATGCGTGGAAGCTCACTTGACGCGACCTCGGCACGCCATTCGAGGCGACCCTTGCGCACCATGCGGAACAGCTCGGTGCCCGCGCCCACCACCGCACCCACGGTGGCAGTGCGCGCCGAGACCACGCCACTGTCGGGCGCGAGCACGGTGGTGTGCTTCATACGCAGCTGCTGCGCGTTGAGCATGGCCTGCGCGGCCTCGACGCGGGCCTGGCCAGTCTGTGCGGCCGTCGTGTATTGCTGGATTTGTTGGGCGCTCAACGCGCCGGACTGGCTCAGCGTGCGCGCGCGCTCGGCATTGGCCTGCGACTCGGCGGCGCTGGCCTTGGCTTCGAGCAGA
Source organism: Diaphorobacter sp. HDW4A (assembly GCF_011305995.1). Classification (GTDB taxonomy): domain Bacteria; phylum Pseudomonadota; class Gammaproteobacteria; order Burkholderiales; family Burkholderiaceae_C; genus Diaphorobacter_A. The sequence goes on from NZ_CP049910.1 coordinate 5,691,092, forward strand.
TTGGCGCGGGCCTGCGCGACGTCTGCCTGAATGGTTTCGCTGGCAAACGTCGCGAGCACTTGCCCGACTTTGACCGTGTCGCCCACGTTCACCCGCACGTCGGTCAGGCGCAGGCCATTGCTTTCCGCGCCTATGCTGGCCTCCTGCCAGGCGGAGACATTGCCGTTGGCGGGCAGGCGTGCGGCGAGGTCGGCGGCGCTCGGACGCACGACGGACACCGTCAGCGCGGGGCGGGGCTCACTGGCGCTGGCCTTCTTGTCGTCGGCGGCTTGCGAATCATCGCTCCAGACGAGTGCACCGGCCGCGCCGAGCAGGGCAACGAGCGCCAGTGTGACGGCGGTGAGGGGAAGGTAGGGAATTCGGGAGAGAAAGCGCGGCATGGCAAATCGGTGGGTTGATCGGTTAACGCGTTTCGGTGCGAATCAATGGGTCGGCGACGCGGTGACAGCCGTGATGGCTGTGGGGACAGCCGGGTCTTGCGCATTCACGTTCCAGCCGCCACCGGCTGCGCGGTAGAGCTGAATCCAGGCGCTCATGCGCTCCTGCTCGAGGGTCACCAGCGCGAGCTCGGAGGCCAGCGCCGTGCGGCGGGCGTTCTCCAGATCGAGCTGGCTGGCGAGGCCGCCCTTCCAAAGCGCTTGTGTGGCGTCGAGCGAGCGCTTGTACCCCGCGGCGGCGTTCTGCGCGTCGGTGCGGCGTTCGCTGGTGCTGGCGAGCTTGGTGAGCGCTTGCTCGACCTCGCTCACCGCCTGCCTGACTTGCCCGCGATAGCTCACCGCTGCCGCGTCGTAGCGCGCCTTGGCGGCCGTCACCTGCGCAGCACGTCGGCCGCCGTCGAACAGCGGCAGCGACACCGCCACCGGGCCGATGGTCCAGATGTTGGAGCTGCCGCTCAGGCTGTCCGTGCCGAGGTACAGCCTGCCGATGGAGCCGCCGAGGGAGAGGCGCGGATAGCGCTCGGCCTCGGCGCTGCCGACATCGGCGCTCGCAGCTGCCACCTCGCGTTCGGCGGCATCGACGTCTGGGCGCTGCGCGATGACCTGGGCGGGAAGGCTGTCCACGGTGAACAGGTCGTCCGGCAGCGGCGCTGCAGGTGACTGAGCGAGCGCTGTGCGCAAGGCGGCCTCGTTGCGGCCGGTCAGCGCGACCAGCGTCTTGATGCCGATGTCGCACTGCAACTGCTGTTGAGTCAGGCGCACGCGGCCATCGGAAAAGCTTGCAGCCGCCAGGGCGGCATTGGCGGGCGCGGTGAAGCCCGCGCGTTCGCTTTCGTGCGAGAGCTTCGCGGTCTGCTCGCGCGATGCCACATCGCCCTGCAGCACGGCGACCTGCAGCGCGCAGTAGCGCCAGCCGGTGTATTGGTTGGCGACTTCGGCGGCGACCGACACACGGGCGTCATGCCACTTGGCGCGCGAGCCCTCGAGCCGCTCGCCTGCGGCGTCGGAGGTGGCGGAGTCCCTGCCGAACAAGTCAATCTCCCAGCCCGCCTGCAGGCCGATCTGCGCGGTGGTGGCGATGCCTGCGGTTTGCTGGTTGAAGCCCCGGCTGGCGTTGGCCTGTGCGTCCAGCGTCGGCAGCAGCGCGGCGCGCGCGGCGACCTGTGTGGCCCGGGCCTGCTCGAAGGTCGAGCGCGCCTGGGCGATGCTCGGGCTGGCGGTCTGGGCCTCGTGGATGAGTTCGGCGAGCAAGGGGTCGCCCGCGCTGCGCCACCAATCTTCGAGCTGCGCAACACTGCCGTTGTGCGGAAGCGGGGCGTGCCATTGAGTCGGCACAGGTGCCTCGACCTGCGCGGGCGGACGCTGAACGGCGCAGCCTACCAAGGCGAGTGGCAACGAAAGAGACAGAGCCAGATGCTGCAAGCGGATTCGCGGCATGGATGAGACGTCTTGGAATGCGCCCTCGTGAGGCGACTGCAGAAAGAAAACGGTCTGGCGCGCGCGGAATGGGAAGTCAGTGACCTCGTCCATTCAAACATCGATCGAACGAAGGTTCGTTCAATCCGTTTGCGTGCAAGTCTGCTGGACCGGTGAGCAACGCATTAGAGCATGAATGCCATGCAACATTCCAGCGCACCCGCCGCTGGTTTGGTGCAGCGCAGGCAAGGGCGTTGCCGCTGAGAGATCTTGTGAGTGAGGCGCCGGAAGAGCGCCTCACTTTCATTGCCTTCTGAAGGGCCGCTCAACGGAGGAAGACGGCTTGCCAGAGCGCCAGAATCGCGTCGCGTTCGGGCACGAGTTCGTCGTCGAGCACGCGCGTGGGTTCTTCGTTCAGACGTGCGCGGTGCTGCACGTGGCGCAGCGTGCGGTACGCATTGGCGGCCGCAGTGCCGACGCCCACAGGCAACAGGCCAGCGGCCTCGGCGCGCTGCAGCAGGGCGATGTTGCCCTTGTTGTCGCGCAGGCCCGGATGCGCATCCGACTGCGACAGCACGAGGTACTGCACGGCGAACTCGGCATCGACCATCGCACCGTGACTGTGCTTGACGTCGAACTCGCCGTGCGGCACCGGATGGGCGCTGCGCACGCGATCTCGCATGGTGACGATCTCATCCCGCAGCGAGGCGCTGTCGCGCGGCGCAGTGATCACGGCCTCACGCACTGCGTCGAAGCGCTCGCGCAGATGCAGGCCTCCGTGGGGCTCGTCCTCGGTGACGGGGTTGCCCTGAGCGTCTTGCGGCACGAGGTCCTCGGTGCCGAGCACGAAGCGCGCGCGCGTCATCGCCTGATGTTCCCAAGTCCAGGCGGTATTGCTGCCACGCTGGGTCTGGTAGTCGGCATAGGCCGCAAAGCGCGTGACCAGCAGGCCCGAATTTCCGTTGGGACGCAGGGCAGTGTCGATCTCGAACAGGTCGCCCTCGCCAGTCTTCACCGACAGCCAATTGACCAGCTTGCGCACGAAGGAGGCGTAGATCTCGGAGGCGTTCTCGTCGTCATCGTCGAACACGAAGACGATGTCCAGATCGCTGCCGTAGCCCAATTCTTTTCCGCCGAGCTTGCCGTAGCCGATGATGGCGAACTGCGGCGTCTCGCGGTGCTTGTTCTTGAGGCGCGACCAGCACCAGCGCGCGGTCACGCGCAGCACGCAGTCGGCAAGCGCGGAGAGGTCATCCGCAACCTGCTCGACCGTGATGCGGTGCTCCACGTCGCGGGCCAGTGTGCGGAAGGTTTCCGCATGGTGGGCGCGGCGCAGCAGGTTGAGCAGGTTCTCGTCGTCGTCCTCGCCGGTCGAGCGCAGGGCGGCCAGGCGCAGTTCGAGTTCATGCTCGAAATCGGCAGGTACGAAGCGCTCCGACATCAGTGCGTCGCTTGCGAGTTCATCGATCACGCCGGGGTGCTGCAGCATGTAGCGCGCAGGCCATTTGGCCGAGCCGAGCAGGTGCAGCAGGTGCTCATGCACCGAAGGACGCTCCAGCAGCAGCGCCAGATAACTCTCGCGGCGCAGCAGCGGCTCCAGCCATTCGACGAAGCGCACGGCGGCGGCCTCGTCGGTCGTGCCTTCGCCGATCCAGCGCGCGGTGCGCTGTGTGAGTCGGTACAAGCGAGCACGCGCTTCGTCGCGCAGGCCTTGCACGCGCTGGCTGGTGCGCCACGCGGCCACGCGTTCACGCATCTTCGGGGGGAGCAGTTCGAGCAGCGTGTCCAGCTCGGGGGCAGGTGCGCTCGCTCCTGCGGCGCGCGGGCCGCCGCAGTTGCCACCGGCGCATTTTTTCTTCTCGGCCTCACCGCCGAGCAGGGTGTCGAACTCCTGGGCGACCAGCTCGCGGTGCGTGTCCAGCTCTTTGAGGAAGTCGCTGCACTCCACGCCCATGGTCTGGCCGATCCAGCACAGATCGTCGTCGGAGGTGGGCAGCACATGGGTCTGCTGGTCGTCGAGATATTGAATACGGTGCTCGACCTTGCGCAGGAACACATAGGCCCGCGCAAGCGCATCGGCGGTTTCTTGCGGCATCAGCCCGGCGCGCGCAAGACGCTGCAGGGCTTCCAGCGTGGGGCGGCAGCGCAGCTCGGGAAATTGTCCGCCGCGCACCACCTGCAGCAGCTGCACGGTGAATTCGATCTCGCGAATTCCGCCGCGCGAGAGCTTCACATCGTTGGCGCGCTCGGGGTGACCGGCGCTGCGTTTGGAGGCGTGGTCGCGGATCTGGCGGTGCAGCGAGCGCAGTGCGTCGAACACGTTGTAGTCCAGATAGCGGCGAAACACGAACGGCAGCACCACGCCACGCAGCGCCTGCACATTGGGCGTGGACAGGCAGGCGCGTGGGGCGACGACGCGGCTCTTGAGCCAGGCGAAACGCTCCCATTCGCGGCCATGCACTAGCAGATATTCTTCAAGCGCCGACAGCGAGACGGCCGACGGGCCGGAATTCCCGTTGGGGCGCAGCGCCAGATCGACGCGGAACACGAAGCCGTGCTCGGTCGTGTCGCCCACAAGGCCGTAGATGGCCTTGACCGTCCGGGCGAAGTACTCGTGGTTGGAGAGTTTGCCGCGTCCATCGGGCTGACCGGCGGTGTCGCCGTCGTGCTCGTAGACGTAGATGAGGTCGATGTCGCTCGACACATTGAGTTCGCGCGCGCCGAGCTTGCCCATGCCGATGACCCAGAGCTGCACCGGCTCGCCATTCGGGCCCTGCGGGGCTCCGTGGCGGGTGTCGAGCTCGGCCCGCGCGGCGAGGCATGCGCGGTCGAGCGCGAGTTCCGCCAGGTGGGTGACAGGCAGGCAGATGTCTTCGAGCGGCGCGCCCTGCTCGCAATCGAGCCGGATCAGTCGCTCCATGACGATCTGGCGCAGGATGCGCAAGGCCGCACCCAGATCATGGCCTTTGGCGATGAGGGCATCGCAGGTCTGGGCCATGGTCTCGCGCGTGGGAACACCGGCGGGCAGAAGGGCCATTTCCGATTCGTAGCGCCGGTGCAGGCGCTGGAAAAAGCGGGAATGTTCTGCGAGATGGCTCTGGCCATCGATGGGGGTCAAATCTGAGGAGGGCTTCTGCATTTCAGGCTGGCGCAACGCGCACTGTCACAGCATGAGCGCAACCGGCAGTCTCTGCACGGCTGTACATCACGACACCATCTGTGCAGAACTCAAGGAGACAGGGCGGGTCATAATTCCACACACAAATCAACCTTTCGCCATGACCGAGCAGCCCTCCCATCCATCCCGCCTGCTGCATTTTCTTGCAGGGTTTGCGCGATGGTCGCTGGGGCTGCTGCTGGCTTTCTGGCTATTGGTCGCTGTCGCCTGGGGCTTGCTGCACGGCTTCATTGTGCCGCGTATCGGAGAATTTCGTCAGCAGGTACAAACCCAAGCCGAGAAGGTGCTGGGGGTACCGGTGCGAATCGGTGGTCTGGCCGCTCAGAGCGAGGGGTTGATACCCACGCTGGAGCTGTCCGACGTCCAGTTGCTTGACCCCATGGGTCGTGAGGCATTGAGGCTCCCGCAGGTGGTCGTGGCGGTGTCGCCGCGCTCGCTGCTGCGCTGGGGCTTCGATCAGCTCTATGTGAAAGCGCCCGAACTCGACGTGCGCCGCGACGCGACCGGCCGTATCCATGTGGCGGGCCTGCCGATCACAGGTGGCGCGGGCGGCGACGACGGCGCGGCGCTCGAATGGCTTTTCTCTCAGGGCGAGGTCGCCATCCTGCATGGCAAGGTGCGCTGGACGGACGAGCTGCGCGAGGCGCCACCGCTTGAGCTCACCGATGTGAACCTGGTGCTGCGCAATGGTGCCTGGCGGCATCGCATGCGGCTCGACGCGACGCCGCCCGAGGGCTGGGGCGAGCGCTTCTCGGTGCGCGGCGTGTTCCGCGAGCCGATCTTGTCGACCCGGGGCACCAACTGGAAGAACTGGAGCGGCCAGCTCTATGCCGACCTGCCCAACGGCGACGTCTCGCGCCTCAATGAATATGCGGACCTCGGCGCGCTCACCGTCGGCGAGGGTGAGGGCGCCGTGCGTGCCTGGATCGATGTGCGGCGCGGCAAGATCACCGGTGGCATGGCAGATGTGGCGCTCAAGGAAGTGCGTGCCACACTCGGCAACAAGCTTGAGCCGATTGCACTGAAGTCGGTCAAGGGCCGCGTGGGGGCACAGCAGTTCGACAACGGCTTTGAGGTGAGCGTGCAGAACCTCTCGTTCGTGGCCGCCGACGGCCTGAGCTGGCCCGACACCACACTGTTCTTCCGTCAGACCGGGGCCGATCCCAAGAACCCATCGCTTGAGCAAGGCGAGCTGCGTGCCAGCCAGCTCAATCTCGCGGTGCTGGCGCAGATCGCGGACCGCCTGCCGCTGGGCAAGGCGGTGCACGATCCCCTGCGCCAGATTGCGCCGCGCGGCGTGGCCCGCAATGTGCAGGCGACTTGGCACGGACCGCTCAGCGCCCCGCGCCAATATCAGGCCAATGGTCTGATCGAGGACCTCTCGATGGGCAGCACGGCCAAGGGCGAGCAGGGCGGCTCCATGCCCGGCATCGCCGGTGCGCGGGTGCAGTTTGCGCTGACGCAGGCAGGGGGCAGTGCAACATTGGCGATCAACGACGGCGCGCTGGTGTTCCCCGGCGTGTTCGAGGAGCCTGCGATTCCTCTTCAGCAGCTCGCTGCCAATGTGAACTGGACCATCGACGGCGAGCGCATCGGTGTGGACGTGCAGAACGTGAAGTTCGCCAACGCCGATGCGGCGGGCGAAGCGCGCGCGAGCTGGCACACGGCCGATCCACGCAAGTCCTCGTCGGGTTCGCGCTTTCCGGGCGTGCTCGACCTCTCGGGCAGTGCCACGCGCGCCGACGGCACGCGGGTGCACCGCTATCTGCCGCTCGGCATCCCCGAGCACACGCGCCACTATGTGCGCGACGGCGTCAACACCGGTGTGGCGACGGGCATGCAGTTCAAGGTCAAGGGCAATCTGCACGATTTCCCGTTCAGCAAGCCGGGACAGGGTGATTTCCGCATCGCGGCCCAGGTCAAGAACGTGAACTACACCTATGTGCCTGCATCGCTGCAGGCGGCGGGCGAACTGCCGTGGCCGCAGCTCACGGGGCTGTCCGGCGAGTTGGTGTTCGACAGATCGAGCATGCAGGTCAAGAACGCCAACGGCACGCTCGGCGGGCTGGCGACAGTCAAGGTACGCAATGCGAATGCGGAAATTCCCAATCTCGATCACCCCGTCGTCGGGGTGGACGCGCAAGCCTTGGGGCCTTTGGCCGACATGCTGGGGCTGGTGCGCAAGTCGCATATCACCCAGCTCACAGAACACGCGCTCGATCAGGCGGTGGTGACTGGCAATACGGAGCTTCGGTTGCAGCTCAGCCTGCCGCTGGACCACATCAACGAATCCAAGGTACAGGGCAATGTGAAGCTCGTCGGCAACGATGTGCAGTTCACCCCCGATGTGCCGCAGATCACGCAGGCGCAGGGCTCGGTGCAGTTTTCAGAGGGCGGTTTCTCCATCGTCGGCGTGCAGGGGCGTGCGCTCGGCGGTGATGTGAAGTTGGAGGGCGGAATGCGCACCCTTTCCGCAAGTTCCTCCCCGTCACCGCAGCCGCTGCCAGCGGGGCAGAAATCCATCGTGCAGGTGCGCGCTCAGGGCACCGCCACGGCCGAGGGGCTGCGCGCGGTCGCGCCTGCGGGGCCGCTGGCTGATCTCGCAAGTCACGCGACTGGCACCACACCGTATTCGGTGCAGGTTGGCATTCGCCGTGGCGTGCCCGAACTGCTGGTCAATGCGTCATTGCAAGGCATGGCCATCGATCTGCCCGCGCCGCTTGGCAAGTCCGCGCAAAGCGCCATGCCGGTGCGTTTCGAGACGCAGCTCACGCCGCAGTCGGTGGATGCCGCTGCCACGGTGCCACTGCAGGAACAGCTCACGGTCGATGTTGCCAACGTGGGCGGCGTGCACTACGTGCGCCAGTTGGGCGATGCCAACCAGCCCGGCAAGGTGCTGCGCGGCGCGATTGGGGTGGGGCTGCCTGCGGGGCAGGTGCTGCGACTGCCGGAGTCCGGTGTGACGGCGGAGCTGGTGCTGGGCGACGTGGATGCGGGCCCTTGGCATGCGCTGGCGAAGACGGCGACCGACAAGTCCACCTCTTCTACTTCTTCCTCTTCGATCGCTACTGCAACCGATCCCGAGCTGCAGGGCTACCAGCCTTCGCGCATCAACGTGCGCGCCCAATCCATCGCCTTGGGGGGGCGCACGCTGCATCAGGTGGATGCGAGCGTGACACGGCAAAAGGATCTGTGGCGGGTGAACGCCAAGGCTGACGAGCTGAGCGGATTGATCGAATACCGCCTCGCGAGCGACTCCGTACCAGCCCCGGGGCTGATCTATGCGCGGCTGGATCGGCTGAAGATTCCGCAGTCGCAGGACACTGCTGCCAGCACCAATGATCTGCTTGATGATCAGCCACGCACCTTGCCTGCGCTCGACATCGTCGTACAGGACTTCGAGATTCACGGCCGCACTCTCGGCCGCATCGAGGTGTTAGCGCGCAATGCCAGTACCAATGACGGGCGCCGCGAATGGCGGCTTGCGCACCTGAACCTGATCACGCCCGAGGCCACCTTCGCTTCCAGCGGCAACTGGGCGCTGCTCGGCGGAACGGGTGCCAACGCGCAGCGGCGCACGGTGATGAATTTCGAGCTCGACGTGCGTGATTCTGGCGATTTGCTGGCGCGCTTCAACATGCCCGGTGTGGTCAAGCGCGGCAAGGGCAAGTTGAGCGGTCAGGTCGCCTGGCTGGGCGCGCCGCTGTCGCCAGATTACCCGTCGATGACCGGGCAGGTGCATGTGGACATGCAGGCCGGGCAATTTCTCAAGGCCGATCCGGGATTGGCCAAGCTGCTCAGCGTGCTGAGCCTGCAATCGATTCCGCGTCGCCTGACGCTGGACTTCCGCGATGTGTTCAGCGAAGGGTTCGCGTTTGACTTCGTGCGCGGCGACCTGCACATCGATCGCGGCGTTGCCACCACCAACAACCTGCAGATGAAGGGCCTGAACGCGGCTGTGCTCATGGAAGGCAAGGCCGATCTGGAGCACGAAACGCAGGACCTGCGCGTGGTCGTGGTGCCTGAGATCAACGCGATGACGGCGTCCCTCGTCGCCACCGCGATCAATCCGGTGATCGGGCTTGGCAGCTTCCTCGCGCAGGTGTTTTTGCGCGGTCCCCTGATTCAGGCCGCGACGCAGGAATTCCGCGTCGACGGTACGTGGTCTGATCCGCGTGTGGAGAAGGTCAAGCGCAGCAAGGCGGCGGCGGGCCAAGCAGAAAAGTCCGCCGATGCACGGCACGAGTCAACAGGAGAGACGCAATGAAGATTGCCGCGATTCAGATGGTGTCGGGCACTGGGCTCGAGGCCAATCTCGCCACCGCCCGCAGACTGCTCGAAGAGGCCGCAGCACGTGGCGCGGAGCTGGCCTGCCTGCCCGAGTATTTCTGCGTGATGGGCCACAAGGACACCGACAAGTTCAAACTGCGCGAGGAGTTCGGCCGGGGGGCCATCCAGCAGTTTCTGTCGGATGCCGCACGCGAGTTGGGTCTCTGGATCGTCGGCGGCACGCTGCCCCTGCGCGCACCCAGCGAAGAACATGTCTACAACACGACGCTGGTCTTCGCGCCCGATGGCGCATGCGTCACTCGCTACGACAAGATTCATTTGTTCCGCTTTGACAGTGGCAGCGAGCATTACGACGAAGCGCGCGTGATTTCGCCCGGCACGCAGCCGATTCGCTTTACTATCACGGCCCGCGATGGTTCGGCTTGGCGTGTGGGGCTGTCGGTCTGCTACGACCTGCGCTTTCCCGAGTTGTACCGCGCGCATGCGCGTGCGGGTGTGGACTTGCTGCTGGTGCCGAGTGCCTTCACTTTCGTGACCGGCAGCGCGCACTGGGATGTGCTGCTGCGCGCGCGGGCGGTGGAAAATCTTGCTTACGTGCTTGCGCCCGCGCAGGGCGGCGTGCACGAGAATGGCCGTCGCACTTGGGGTCATAGCATGTTGGTCGACCCGTGGGGCACGGTGCTGGCGCAGCGCGCGCAGGGGGAGGGCGTGGTGATAGGCATGCTTGAACACCGTCAGCTGCGCGAAATGCGTGCGCAACTTCCTGCGCTCGATCATCGTGTTCTGTAGACAGTTGGTTCGTCGTTTGAATTGGCTGATGCCGCATCCACGGTGTGCGGCTTCGGAAATTGGGATCGAATGGAAAACGTGACGCAAGGCCTCGGGCCGTTGGCATCGTCGGCGGACACTGCTGGCGCTTCGGCGGTTGCGGCCGGTGATGACGCGCTGCCGCAATGGCAGTTGCATCGATGGCACAGTGCATGGCGTCGCTGGTCGCTGTGGACGCTGCTGGTGGTGCTGGTTGCCAGCATGCTGATTACGCTGGTGTGGCTGGCCGGGCGCTACGAGGCCAGTCTGGTGCAGTCGCGCGTGGAACGCGATGCGGCCGACGCCGTCTCCGACATCCGCATCGCGTTTGCGCACAATGTGCAGAATATGCAGTCGCTGCAAATGGGCGAGCCCGATCTGGCCAACTGGGAAAGCCGTGCGAGTGATCTGCTGAATGCGCGACGTGAGTTGGTTCGACTCGAATGGCGCGATTCACAACTCAAGGTGCGCGCGCATGCGGAGTCGCCGTTTCGGCCCATGAACTGGGATCCATCAGACGGCAGCAACAGTATTCATTCCGACATGAATGTCTCTTGCACCAACGCGCGGCGCGTGGGTGGGCCTTCGTATTCGAGCAGCTACTTCCAGCCGCTGCCCAACGGCATGGGCTCTGAGATGATGGAGCTGTGCCTGCCGTTGATGGACGACGGGCGCGTCACCGGTTTCCTGATCGCCACCTATTCGCTGCAGACGGTGCTGATCGATCTGGTGGCGCCCAGCCTGCAGCGCGGGCAAGAGGTGTCGTTCACCGAGGCGGACGGTACGCGCCTGGCCGTGGTCGGAGCGATGCGGCGCGGCACGCGCATGTTCACAGCGCAGCAACTGTTCGATTTGCCTGGCACCACGCTGATCCTGCGACTGGACAGTTGGCACGCCGCGCCCAGCGTATTCCCCAACGTGCTCACGGCGCTGGTCACCGCCATGTCGATCGCGCTCGTTACGGTGCTGATCGTGCTGGTGCGCGACAATCGCCGGCGCCTGCGCGCAGAGCGCGATCTGGGCGAGGCGCTGGCGTTTCGCAAGGCCATGGAGGACTCGCAGGTCACGGGCCTGCGTGCGCGCGATCTCGATGGACGTATCACTTATGTGAATCCGGCGTTCTGCGAGATGGTGGGCTTCACGGCCGACGAACTGATCGGCCACACCAACCCGCTGCCCTACTGGCCGCCAGAACTTGCGGGTGAGTACAGCGCGCGCCAGACGGTGCGCATGTCCGGCAACCACATCCCGCCACGCGAGGGTTATGAATCGACCTTCATGCGCAAGGATGGAACGCGTTTTCCGGTGATGATCTACGAGGCGCCGCTGATCAATGCGCAGGGCCTGCACACTGGCTGGATGGGCTCGTTCCTCGACGTGAGCGAGCAGCGCCGTGTCGAGGAAATCTCGCGCGCGTCGCTGGAACGTCTGCAGGCTACGGCGCGTCTGGCTACGGTGGGCGAGATGGCCTCGCTTTTGAGCCACGAACTCAACCAGCCGCTTGCCGCCATCTCCAGCTATGCTACCGGCTCGCTCAACCTGCTGCAGACAGAATCGCCCGCAGCGGCGCCGCCCACGGAAAACCTGGCCGATGTGCGTGTGGGCATCCAGCGCATCGCACAGCAGGCCGAGCGCGCGGGTCGGGTGATCAAGAGCGTGCACGATTTTGTGCGCCGCCGCGATCAGTCCCGCGAAGCCGTCTCGGCACAGGGACTGATCGACGCCGTGCTGCCGCTGATCCGCCTGCAGGCCCACAAGCTGCGCGTGCACATTCAGATCATCATCGAGCCCGAGCTCCCCGAGCTGCTGTGCGACCGCACTATGGTCGAACAGGTGCTGCTCAACCTTGCTCGCAACGGCATGCAGTCTATGGACCACCCTGAAATCCAGCCACGCGTGCTCGAAATCCGCGTGCGCCGCGCCGCCTCCAACGCGCAGAACAAGTGGCTGGAGTTTTCGGTCAGCGACATGGGTGCGGGCATCAGCGATGATGTGGCTGCGCGCCTTTTCACCCCGTTCTACACCACGCGCGCCGAAGGCATGGGTCTTGGCCTGAGCCTGTGCCGCACCGTGATCGAGCAACATGGCGGCTTCCTCGGACATGCCGCACGCGAACCTCGTGGTACGGTATTCACTTTCACCCTCCCTGCATTTCAACCAGAAGCCTGATGGAACCCGTCTCCAACGCCACCGTTTACATCGTCGACGACGACGCCGAAGTGCGCGAGGCACTCGCCTGGTTGCTGCGCTCGCGCCGCGTGCCCAGCGAAGCCTACGACAGCGCCGAATCGTTCGAGCTCATGCTCAGCGAACGCCTGCCGCAGCGCCAGCCCTGCTGCCTGCTGCTCGACGTGCGCATGCCTGGCATGAGCGGTCTGGCCCTGTTTGACCGCATGATCGAGCGCGGCGACGTGGCCGCCATGCCGGTGATCTTTCTCACCGGCCACGCCGATGTGCCCACGGCTGTCGCGACCGTGAAGCGCGGCGCGTTCGATTTCTGCGAAAAACCGTTCTCGGACAACCAACTGGTCAATCGCATCGAGGCGGCTTTGGCTCAGTCAGCCGCTTATCTCGAGGCGTCGAAGGCCAAGCATCAGGTGAAGGATCGGCTGGGCGAACTCACAGATCGTGAACGCGATGTGATGCGGCTGGTGGTGGAGGGCTTGCCCAATAAGCTGATTGCGGATCAGCTGGATATCAGCGTGCGGACGGTGGAGGTGCATCGGGCGCGGCTGTTTGACAAGATGCAGGTGAAGTCGGCTGTGGAGTTGGCTAATTTGCTTCGGGACAATGCGTGATCGGGGCGGAGGCCGGGAGTTCCGCCCGGCGGCGGAGTCACTTTTTGCTTGCGCTCAAAAAGTAACCCAAAACGCGCTTTCAATACCTCCGGCAGAACTCGCCGCGTTCCTTCGTCACTCCGCTCGGACAACCGCCGGAAATCAGTTTGGAAGAGTGGTGCTCGGCACTTCGCTGCGCTCGTGCCTCTCTTGCATCCGCCACGCAAAAAAAGGGCAGCCACTGTGCGCTGCCCTTTTCATTTGCCTCTCATTTCAAGAGGCCTCAATCACCCATTTCAGCCTTGACGCTGACCCACGTAGATTTCCACACGGCGGTTCTTGGCGCGGCCTTCGCCGGTGTCGTTGGTGGCGATGGGTTCGCGAGAGCCCCGGCCTTCGACCAGAATACGGGAGCCGTTCACGCCGTGCGAGGTGATGTAGTTGCGGGCGCTGCTCGCGCGGTCGAGGGACAGGGGGTTGTTGATGGCGTCGGAACCTGTGGAGTCGGTGTGGCCGACGATGCGGACTTCCGTTTCGGGGTTGTTGCGCAGGCCTTCAGCGAATTTGTCGAGAATGGGCTGGAAGTTGCTCTGGATGTCGGAGCGGCCTGTGGCGAACGAGATGTCGCTTGGGATGTCGAGCTTGAGCTGGTTGTCGGCCGTCTGCGTGACGACCACGCCTGTGCCTTGGGTCGCGGCCTGCATTTCCTGCTTCTGGCGTTCCATGTGCTGCGACCACAGGTAGGTGCCGAGGGCGCCTACGCCCGCGCCGATCACGGCACCGGAGCCTGCGTGGCCGCCTGCCATGGCACCGACTGCTGCGCCGCCCAGTGCGCTGACGCCTGCGCCCGTGGCGGTGCGGCGCTGGGTGTCGCTCATGTTGGCGCAGCCGGTGGCTAGCATGACGGCGGCGAGGCTTCCGACGAGAAGGGTTTTACGCATGGTGATAACTCCTGAAATTCTGGGTATCCGCAGGGCACTTGCGCCGACCGGCGGATCGTTTTGCATCAACAGGTATTGAAGATGAAAAATGGATGAAACAAACCAACAGGCCCATGATGACGGACTCGGAAATGCAGAGTAGCAAGCCGCCGTTGTGTGGTCTGTAGGACACGCCCCCGCATCATGTCGCGAGAGGCTCTTGCGAAGCTGGGACAAGTGCAAAACTGTGTCAAAACCCCGTGCATTGGAAAGCCCTCAGTCGGCGCTATCCTTGTGCTCCGATGCGACACTGGCGCTTGGCGGTTCTCCCTTCTTGCGGCCCGAGAACATGGTCCACCAGACAATGACGACCAAGATGACCAGCGCCAACAGTGCTTCAATCAAAATCAACACCATGAATTTTCGACTCCTGCGCCTGGTTGCAACGACGCTGATTGTAGGAACGCTCGCGGCCTGCTCGACCAAGCCCCCACAGGCCACTGTTCCATCGACCGAACCGTCGACGTCTTCCACGGTCCCCGAATACCACCCCGTGCCCGGAACGCTCAATCAGGCCAAGAGCCGCTGGGTGCCGGTGGAGTGGAACGACCTGCCGGGATTCTCCGATGATTCGCTGTTCGAGGCTTGGAACGCCTGGCTGCGCAGCTGCGAAAAACCGGCACCGGCGTTTGCACCGCTGTGCGCCGATGTGCGGCGTCTCTCGATTGCCGATGGTGAAGCGCAGCGCAGCTGGATGATGAGCAAGCTGCGCCCTTACCGCGTGGAAGGCAACGACGGCAAGACCGACGGCATGCTCACCGGTTACTACGAGCCCTTCCTCGACGCCGCGCGTGCGCCCGGCAATGGCTTCAACGTGCCGCTGTATGGCCCGCCCGCTGACCTTGGCGTGCGCAAGCCTTGGTACACGCGCCAGCAGATCGACACGCTGCCCGCCGCGCAGGCCGCGCTGCAGGGCCGGGTGCTGGCATGGGTGCGCGATCCCGTCGAGGCAATGGTGCTGCACATTCAGGGCTCGGGCCGCATCCGCGTGCAGGAGGCCGATGGCACGACGCGCGTGACGCGTCTGGCGTTTGCGGGTACCAACGACCAGCCCTACAAGAGCATCGGCAAGTGGCTGCTCGATCAGGGGCTGGTGCGCGACGCGACCTGGCCGGGCATCACCGCCTGGACCGTGCAGAACCCGCAGCGGGTGAACGAGCTGCTGTGGGCGAATCCACGCTTCGTGTTCTTCAAGGAAGAAACCCTGACTCCGCTCGATGCCGCCTTTGGCCCGCGCGGTGCGCAGGGCGTGCCGCTCACCCCTGGCCGCTCGATTGCGGTGGACCGTGCGAGCATTCCGTACGGCACGCCGGTCTGGCTGGCCTCGACTGGCCCGACGGTGCAGCTCTCGCGGCTGGTGCTCGCACAGGACACCGGCAGCGCCATCCTCGGCGCCGTGCGGGCCGACTTTTTCACCGGCTGGGGACACGAGGCTGGTGAGGTGGCGGGGCGCTTGAAGCAGAACCTGCGCCTGTGGGCGCTGTGGCCGCGCTGAGCGCGGTTTTTCTTTTTATTCGATCTCGACCACGTAGCGCGTGACGACAGGCGGTTGGTCGCCCACATGGAAGGCCAGGCGGCGGTCACGCAGCGCCATGTCCGCATTGGTCGAGCGATCAAAGCGCCGCAGATGTTCCACCCATGACTCGTCAAGAATGCGCTCGACATAGCGGCGCGGGTCGGCGATGTCGTGCTCCAACTCCCAGTGCAACGCGCCCTGCTGCAAGCGCGTGCGGCGGCTTTCCTTCATCACCGCGCGGAATTCCTGAGCACGTGCCGGGTCGATGAAATATTCGATGGTCACCACCAGATGCAGTCCTGCCTCGGGCGTGGTGCTGGCATTGGGGCGGATCAATGTGCGCGCGGGGCTCAGGTCTTCCTCGGGCTGGCGGTTGCGCACCACGCGCAGGACAAGCAGCATGATGATCACGCCCGACGCCGCTGCAAACCCGAGACTGATGTGCACGCTGAACATCGAGGCGACTTGCCCCCAGAGCGCCGCACCGGCTGCGGTCGCGCCCATGATGCACATCTGGTAGATCGACATGCCGCGCGCGCGTACCCAGTTGGGCAGCACGAGCTGGGCGGCGACGGTCAGCGAGTTGGCCGTGGTGATCCACGCCGCGCCCGCGAGCACCATGGCGGGCACGGCGATGTAGACATTGGGTGCGAACGCGACGACGGCGGTGGCCACGGCCTGGGCGATGGTGCCGATGCGCACCAGTTGGTCGAGCGTGATCAACTGGCGCAGGCGCGGCAGGAACATGGCCGAGCCGATGGCGCCCGCGCCCATCGATGCCAGCAGCAGCGTGAAGGTGCCCGCGCCACCGGCTTCGAGCTCGCGAGCCACCAGCGGCAGCAGCGCCATCAACGCGGTCGCGTGGAAGAAGAAGATCGAGATGCGCCAGAGCACGGCACGTATGGCGGGTGACTCGCGCACAAAGGTCACGCCCACGCGCATGGCGCTGGTCAGGCGTTCGCGGCCAAGCGGGTTGTCTGGGTGCACGCGGCGCCAGCGCATGATGGTGAAGCCCGCGATCAGAGAAAGCACGGCATTCAGCACGAACACCCAGGCGCTGCCCGCGCTTGCGATGATTGCGCCCGCTACCAGCGGGCCGATGATGCGCGAGGCGTTCATCGCCACACCGTTGAGCGCGAGCGCCGAAGGCAGTTGCTGGCGGCTGACCAGCTCGGGCACGATGGCGGCAAACACCGGCCAGCGCATCGCCAAGCCAATGCCGTTGGCGAACGTGAGCGCCAGCAGCAGATGGGCCGACATGCCACCGCTCAGAATCGCGGCGCACAGCACCATGGCCACGCCTGCCACCCAGAACTGGGTGATCATGAAGTATTTGCGGCGATCCAGAATGTCCGCCAGCGCGCCGCTCGGCAGCCCGAGCAGGAACACCGGCGCGGTGGACGCCGTCTGCACCAGCGCCACCAGTACGGGCGACGTGGTGAGCGTGGTCATCAGCCAGGCTGTGGCCACGTCGTTCATCCACATGCAGGTGTTGGCGACGATCCAGGTGGCCCAGAGCATGCGGAACACCGGTACCGACAGTGGCGCGAATGGCGACTGTGCGGCCCGCTCGGCCGCGCTGCGCTTGAGTTCGGCAGCGGCGGCGGCTTCGGCCTGATCGGCCTCCGTGTTGTTTTTCTGGGCAGCGGTCTGGTCGCTGTCCATGGTGTGGTCCGTGGGCTGGTCAAGAGGCGCTGGCGAGGTGTCGTGGGATGGCTGTGGTGGCATGCAGGAGGAATTGTCGCTTTGTAGAGGGGCTCATGGCAGTTTGCACGCCGATTGGATTTCCGCAATTCGGAAAAACCGAAAAAGAAATACGGCCAATTGCTGTACGCCTTGTTTCAACAAGTGCATGGGCGTCGCCATGCCTTGTGATTCAATTGATGATAGCTATTAAATGTATTAATCGATACATCTAGCTACTCTGATGAGAGGCACGCCAGATGGCAACCTTCAAGATTCCCGGATCTCTGTGTGCTGCGGACAGTCGCCAGATCGCATTTGGCAATGCATTCGATCGTGCCTGCAGCGAAGCCATCACCAATCAGCAGTTGGAGGGGTTGAGCGTCGATGTAGATGTGGCGGAACAGGATGATGACCATATCGCGCTGGCGGCCATCGCTTACGGTGAGGCGTCCACCAAGGATGTCTATGAAGAGCTGGCGGCCATTGCCAACGTGGTGGTGCGCATGATGCGTGCACGCGGATACAGCGCGGTTCGCTCGTTTCTGACCGGCGACACAACCTATGCCTACGGCGTGAAAAGTACACGCTACGGTGTGTATTCCAAGGCGTCGATGGCCGGCATCACACGCAGCCGGGGCATGATGCTGGCATTGCGCGCCGCAGAAAATGCCTTGTCGGCCAATCCGACGGACTACTCCAACGGGGCTTTCTTCTGGGAAGGCCGGGACTTCGCTGACAAAGTGAAGGGTGGCAAGTCCAGCCAACGATATGGACGTGGGTTCAAGTTTTCGAAGCCCGAGCACAACATCTACGATATGAAGGACAACATTCTTCCCAAGACGACCGTGTACTGGAAGGACTCCCATAGCAAGGACACCAAGCGGG
This sequence comes from Diaphorobacter sp. HDW4A, assembly GCF_011305995.1. Taxonomy (GTDB): domain Bacteria; phylum Pseudomonadota; class Gammaproteobacteria; order Burkholderiales; family Burkholderiaceae_C; genus Diaphorobacter_A. The sequence continues at coordinate 5,709,064 of NZ_CP049910.1, forward strand.
TTCGCGGCGAATACGAATACGCCTACGAAACCACGGCGGCGTATGGCGGCACGATTTTCATCCGCTACGCCTCGCAATGGGTCAGCGCGACGGGCGGCAAGGAGTGGCAATGACGTGGATGACTTGCGGCGCGGCGATCTGCGCACTGTCGGTGGGCAGTGCAGTGATGGCGGCTCCGCCCTTGACCACTCCGCAGCCGCTGACGCCCGAGGCGCTGCAGAAGGTGTTTGCAGGCACCCGCCCGCTGCAGTGGAACGTGAATCAAGGCGTGCGTTTCGGGTGCTTCGAGGCCCAGCCGGAGCACTGTGAAGCCACTATCGGCAAGCTCACGCTCTCGCAGCCCGACGGAGCCATCTCGTTCAAAGGCAAGCCCGTGCCGCAGCACGCGCTGAGCCCATTGGCGGGGCTGGCGGGTTTTCCTGCGCCCAATTTTGCGAACCCGCTGATCCACACCACGGCCAGACGCAAGCAGGGCGTGAACGCCATCTGCGTGACCTATGTCTACGACAGCTTCAACGGCGGCGCCGGGCCGCTTGATGCGCTGGTGATGATTCTCGCGGACCAGCGACGCGCGGTCGCTTACCGCTTTGATGGTTTTTACAGCAACTGCGACAACTGGCGCAGCGACGGCAAGGGCCATTTTCTGTACGGCGGCATCGAATTGCTGCCTGAGGCTCGTGCGGCTGAGGTCGATCTGGAGAAGGACCGCAAGGCGCTGGTCTGGAGTCTCTGCACGCTGGACGGCTGCGCTCGCGCCGAAGACCGGCGAGAGGTGGTTCAGGACGGAAGCACCTGGAGCACCGCGCCCGCACAGCCGCCGTTCCGTTATGACAGTGTGCGTGGTGAGACTGGCAAATAGCGTCTTGTAGACGCGGGTTCCATTCCTGCGCCCCTTCATCTCTTGGGAAAGATGCCGTCAAGCGGCAGCGCGCCCGAGGCCTTGACCTCGCCGAGCGAGAAGCTGGTGTGCATGTCCTTCACATTGGGCAGATTGAGCAGCACGTTGCGCGCGAACTGCGAGAAGCTGTCCAGATCCTTGGCGACCACTTGCAGCTCGAAGGTGCCGCTGCCGCTGATGTAGTGGCACGAAACCACCTCGGGAATCTTGGCGATGGCCTCTTCCATGGACTTGGTCAGGTCGCCGGTGTTGCGCAGCGCGTCGAGTCGCACGAAGGCCAGCACGCCGAGGCCGATCTTGTGGCGATCCAGCGTCGCGTGGTAGCCGAGGATGTAGCCGGCTTCCTCCAGTGCGCGCACGCGCCTCCAGCACGGCGCAGCCGACAGACCGACGCGCTGTGCCAGCTCCGCATTCGTCAAGCGCGCGTTGGTTTGCAGCTCCGCGAGGATCAATAGATCGAATTTGTCCAAACTTTCCATATATGGATTGTTTTGGGAAAGGATCTTTCGCGCATTGGGGTAAACACGGCAAAAAAAGCAAACACATATCAGGTCTGCACGCATACACTGCGCGGATACGGGCAACAACCAAAATGCTCGAAATATTGACGCCGCTCAAAAGGCGGTGCCCCACACACACGATGGAGACAAGGCCATGAACGCCCCGCTGCCTGAATCAGTTCGCCGCGCGCTAGAAACCGTATCGCTTGAAGACAAATATACGTTGGACTCGGGTCGAGCGTTCATGAGCGGGGTGCAGGCGCTGGTGCGTCTGCCCATGCTGCAGCGCCAGCGCGACGCGCTGCAAGGGCTGAACACGGCCGGCTTCATCAGCGGTTATCGTGGCTCGCCGCTCGGCACCTACGATCAGTCGCTGTGGGCCGCCAAGAAGCATCTGGCCGAGAACAATATCGTGTTCCAGCCCGGCGTGAACGAGGAACTCGGCGCGACCGCCGTCTGGGGCACGCAGCAGCTTGATCTCTATCCCGACACCAAGAAGTTCGACGGCGTCTTCGGCATCTGGTACGGCAAGGGCCCCGGCGTGGACCGCTGCTCGGACGTGTTCAAGCACGCCAACATGGCGGGCACCTCCAAGCATGGCGGCGTGATCGCAATCGCGGGCGACGACCACATCAGCAAGAGCTCGACCGCCGCGCACCAGAGCGACCACATCTTCAAGGCCTGCGGTCTGCCGGTGTTCTTCCCGAGCAGCGTGCAGGACATCCTCGACATGGGGCTGCACGCGTTCGCGATGAGCCGTTTCTCCGGTCTGTGGTCGGGCGTGAAGACGATTCAGGAAGTAGTGGAGTCGTCCTCCAGCGTGTCGGTGGATCCTGACCGCGTGAAGATCATCCTGCCCGAAGACTTCCAGATGCCGCCCGGCGGCCTGCACATCCGCTGGCCCGATGCGCCGCTGGAGCAGGAAGCGCGCCTCATGGACTACAAGTGGTACGCGGCGCTGGCCTATGTGCGTGCCAACAAGCTGAACTACAACGTGATTCAAAGCCCGAACGACCGCTTCGGCATCATTGCCAGCGGCAAGGCGTTCAATGACACGCGTCAGGCGCTGGCCGATCTGGGCATCGACGACGACACCTGCCACCAGCTCGGCATTCGCCTGCACAAGGTCAACGTGGTCTGGCCGCTCGAGGCGACCATCACGCGTGACTTTGCGCAGGGTCTGCAGGAGATTTTGGTGGTCGAGGAAAAGCGCCAGGTCATCGAATATCAGATCAAGGAAGAGCTCTACAACTGGCGCTCCGATGTGCGCCCCAACGTGCTCGGCAAGTTCGACGAGATCGAGGGCGACAACTCGGGCGGTGAGTGGAGCATGCCCAACCCCAGCCAGAATTGGCTGCTGCGCCCCAAGGCCGACCTCACGCCCGCGATCATTGCCAAGGCGATCGCCAAGCGCCTCAAGAAGCTCGGCGTGTCGGCCGACATCGCGCGTCGCATGGACGAGCGCATCGCCGTCATCGAGGCCCGTGAACGTGCCCTGACCGAGCCCAAGCAGCAGACCGGCGACCGTGTGCCATGGTTTTGCAGCGGCTGTCCGCACAACACCAGCACCCGCGTGCCCGATGGTTCGCGCGCCGTGGCCGGCATCGGCTGCCACTACATGACGACGTGGATGCCCGACCGCAATACCAGCACCTTCACCCAGATGGGCGGCGAGGGCGTGACATGGGTAGGTCAGGCGCCGTTCACCAAAGAGAACCATGTGTTTGCCAATCTCGGCGACGGCACCTACTTTCACAGCGGCCTGATGGCGATCCGCCAGAGCATCGCCTCGGGCGCCAACATCACTTATAAGATTCTGTACAACGACGCGGTGGCGATGACCGGTGGCCAACAGGTCGGTGAGCGCCCCGAGGGCCACTCGGTTGCGCAGATCGCGCACAGCCTGCGCGCCGAAGGCATCGTCAAGCTCGTGGTGGTGACCGACGAGCCCGAGAAATACCACGGCCGCGCGCACCATGTCGACCCGACGGGCTCGCGCGCCAAACACGTCGAGCTGATCAACGATCTGCCGCCTGGCATCGAGGTGTTCCACCGCGACGAGCTGGATCGCATCCAGCGCGAATTCCGCGAGATCAAGGGCGCAACCGCGATCATCTACGATCAGACCTGCGCGACCGAAAAGCGCCGCCGCAGGAAGCGCGGCAAGCTGGCCACGCCCGCCAAGACCGTGATCATCAACGAGCTGGTCTGCGAAGGCTGCGGCGACTGCTCGACCAAGTCGAACTGCCTATCCGTCGAGCCGGTGGAAACCGACTTCGGCCGCAAACGCCGCATTAACCAGAACTCCTGCAACAAGGATTACTCCTGTGTGAACGGCTTCTGCCCGAGCTTCGTGACCGTCGAGGGCGGCGAACTCAAGAAGGCTAAGAAGGAAAAGAAGGGCGATCTGACCGCGCTGCTGCCGATCCCCGATCCGGTGCTGCCGGTGGCCGAAAAGGCCTGGGGCATCGTCGTCGCCGGTGTGGGCGGCACGGGGGTAATCACCATCGGCTCGCTGCTCGGCATGGCCGCGCACCTGGAAGGCAAGGGCGTGATCACGCAGGACGCTGCAGGCCTGGCGCAAAAGGGCGGCTCGACCTGGAGCCACATTCAGATCGCCAACCGCCCCGAAGCCATTTTCACCACCAAGGTGGACACGGCCAAGGCTGATCTGGTGATCGGTTGCGACCCCATCGTTGCCGCCACCAAGACCTCACTCGCGGTCATGCAGCCTGGCCGCACCTTTGTTGCGCTCAACAAGCACGGAACGCCATCGGCGGCGTTCGTGAACGACCCGAACTGGCAGTTTCCCGAAGCGAGCTGCGAAGCCGCGATTGCGGACGCGGTCGGCCCCGAACTGGTTGGTCTGTTCGATGCCGAACAAGTGGCGGTCCAACTGTTGGGCGACAGCATCTACACCAATCCGCTGATGCTTGGCTACGCTTGGCAGAAGGGCCGCGTACCGCTCACGCATGCATCGTTGATGCGCGCCATCGAGCTCAACGGTGTGCAGGTTGACAACAACAAGGCCGCCTTCGAATGGGGCCGCCGCTGCGCCTACAAACTGTCCGAAGTGCAGGCCCTGTTCCAGGCCGCGCAGGTGATCGAGTTCGTGAAGAAGCCCGGCCTCGTCGAAATGGTGCACAAGCGGGTGGAATTCCTCACGGGTTACCAGAACGCCGCGTATGCCAAGCAGTACAGCGAGTTCGTCGACAAAGTGAAGCAGGCTGAAGCCAAGCTTGGCCCGAGCACCAAGCTTTCCGAAGCCGTGGCGCGCTATCTGTTCAAGCTCATGGCCTACAAGGACGAATACGAAGTCGCGCGTCTGCACACCGACCCGGTGTTCGTCTCGAAGATCGAGAACATGTTCGAAGGCGACTTCCGCATCGTCCACCACTTGGCACCGCCAGCCACCGCGAAGAAGAACGACAAGGGCGAGCTCATCAAGAAGAGCTACGGTCCGTGGATGCGCAAGGCCTTCGGCGTGCTCGCCGGGCTCAAGGGCCTGCGGGGCACGGCGCTCGATCCGTTTGGCAAGACGGAGGAGCGGCGTACTGAACGGGCCCTGATTGTTGAGTACCGCTCAAGCATTGAGGAAATCCTTAAGAGTTTGAATGCCCGGAATCTTGCTTTGGCTGTGGACATTGCCCGGGTGCCCGAAGATATTCGGGGGTATGGGCATGTGAAGGAGCGGCATCTGCATGCTGCTCGTTCCAAGTGGGCGGGGTTGATGGCGCAGTGGCGGGGTGTGCCTGCTTCTTCTGAGGCTCGGGTTCAGGCTTGAGGTGGTGGTTTCTCGGCTTCTGCTCTTTGGTTGAGGGCGGAGGCCGGGACTGCCCCCGGCGGGGCAGTAACTTTTTGGTCTTGCCCAAAAAGTCACCAAAAATGCGCTTTGAAGTCATCCGGCGGAACTCGCGGCGTTCCTTCGTCACTCTGCTCGGACAACCGCCGGAAATCAGTTGTGAAAGAGGTGTTTACGGCACGTCGCTGCGCTCGTGCCGGGGTGTTTGCATAGCTGCGTTGGGGTTCAAACGCCCGCTGCGCTTTTGAGTTTGCAATGCTGAAACGGTGGCTCGCCAATCACATAACGCCGGCGCACCCACATCTCGCGAAGTCGCGAGATGTGCGCCACGAGCGAAGCGACGTGCCGAATATTCCTCTTATGAAAATTCTGACTTGCGGCGGTTGCCCGAGCGGCGCGCGCAGCGCAAAGCGAGTTCTGCCGCGGGTATTGAAAAGCGCGTTTTGGGTTACTTTTTGCGCGCAAGCAAAAAGTGACTCCGCCGCCGGGCGGAACTCCCGGCCAGTCGCCGCCAGCCACGCAGCAAAGTCAAAAATCACCCACCCCCTTCAGCCGTGCGCCAAACGCACCAGCAGAACCGTTCCGTAAAACAAGAATACGCTCAAAAACAATAGCAAACTCAATCGGTAAAACGCCACCCGAAAGCATTTATTTGCGCATTGCACATTGCAATGAGAAACTCCGCGCCCATCTCATGCCCTAACCTGATTCGGGCTTTGGTGCGCCGCCGGGAGAGCGCACGAATACAATGTCCTGTTGCTCTGGTGAAAGCCGGGCGTCCTGTTTCGACCATCCATACTGTTACAAGTGGAGTCTTCAAGTGTTTATTTCTTCTGCCTTTGCCCAAACCGCTCCCGCTGCCGCTGAAGGTGGCCTGATGGGCTCGCTCACCGGTATGTTGCCGCTGGTGCTGATGTTCGTGGTGCTGTACTTCATCATGATCCGTCCCCAGATGAAGCGCCAAAAAGAGCACCGCGCCATGATCGACGCGTTGGCCAAGGGTGACGAAATCGTGACTTCCGGCGGTCTGCTGGGCAAGGTCAGCCGCATGGGTGAAGGTTTCCTGCACGTTGAACTCGCCGAAGGCGTGGAAGTGCAGATCCAGCGTAGCGCCGTGACCCAGGTGCTGCCCAAGGGCACGCTGAAGTAATTCTGCGCCTGGTTCCTTGCGGGCATGCATGGTGCATGTCCGTCGTCGATGGACCGCGCAGCCCGCTTTGTCTGGCGCTGTCGGCCCGTCACTCTCCGTGATAGTGAAGAGCGCGATCATGAACCGATATCCGGTCTGGAAATACGCGATCATGGTGATCGTGTTGCTGTTGGGGGTGCTGTACACCCTGCCGAATTTCTTCGGCGAAGCCCCTGCGGTACAGGTGTCGTCCCTCAAGGCGACGGTGAAGGTGGACAACGCGGTACGCCAGCGCGTGGAAGAGGCGCTGAAGGCCGGTGGCATGCAGCCGGACTCCGTCGTGCAGGAGGGCAGCTCGGTGTTCGCCCGCTTCGACTCGGTGGACAACCAGGCCAAGGCCAAGACGGTCATCGAGAAGGCGCTGATTCCCGACGCGAGCAATCCGACCTTCATCGTGGCGCAGAACATGCTCTCGCGTTCGCCGGCATGGCTGACCGCGTTGCATGCCCGCCCGATGTATCTGGGTCTGGACTTGCGCGGCGGCGTGCACTTCATGCTGCAGGTGGACATGGCGGCTGCCATCACCAAGAAGGTGGAGTCCTATGCGGGTGATCTGCGCTCGAGCATGCGCGACAAGAAGATTCGCCATGGCGGTGTGAGCCGCAACGGCGATGCGGTTGAAGTGAAGGTGCGCGACGACGCCACGCTCACATCGGTGCGCAATCTCATCACCGACAATTTCCCTGATCTGGTGGTCACCAGCAGCCCCGACGCGGACGGCTTCGCGCTGCGCGCGACGATCAAGCCCGAGGCGCTGCGCAAGGTGCAGGAACAGGCGCTCAAGCAGAACATCACGACGCTGCATAACCGGATCAACGAACTTGGCGTGGCCGAGCCGGTGATCCAGCAGCAGGGTCTGGACCGCATCATCGTGCAATTGCCCGGTGTGCAGGACACGGCCAAGGCCAAGGACATTCTGGGCCGTACCGCTACGCTGGAAGTGCGCATGGTGGACGAGAGCTCCGAAGCGCGTTCGGCCGAGATGGGCCAGGGGCCCGTGCCGTTCGGCAGCGAAAAGTATCTGGATCGCTCGCAGATGCCGGTGATCGTGAAGAAGCAGGTTGTGCTGACCGGTGAGAACCTGAACGACGCGCAGCCTGGCTTCGATGGCCAGACGCAGGAACCCACCGTGAACCTCACGCTGGATTCCAAGGGCGCGAGCATCTTCAAGCAGGTGACTGCTGAAAGCGTGGGCAAGCGCATGGCCATCATCCTGTTCGAAAAGGGCAAGGGCGAGGTCGTGACTGCGCCGGTGATCCGCTCCGAGATCGGCGGCGGTCGCGTGCAGATTTCCGGTCGCATGACGACACAGGAAGCCAACGACACCTCGCTGCTGCTGCGCGCCGGATCGCTGGCCGCGCCGATGGAAATCATCGAGGAATACACCATTGGCCCAAGCCTGGGTGAAGAAAACATCTCGCGTGGTATCCACAGCGTGGTCTGGGGCATGGTGGCGATTGCCGTGTTCATGTGCTTCTACTACATGCTGTTCGGCGTGTTCTCCACGATCTCGCTGGGCGTGAACGTGCTGCTGCTGCTGGCCGTGCTGTCGATGCTGCAGGCCACCTTGACGCTGCCCGGCATCGCCGCGATGGCGCTGGCGATCGGCGTGGCGATTGACTCGAACGTGCTGATCAATGAACGTATCCGGGAAGAACTGCGCGCCGGTGTGGCACCGCAGCAGGCGATCTCGGCCGGTTACCAGCACGCCTGGGCGACGATTCTGGACTCCAACGTGACCACGCTGATCGCGGGTCTGGCTCTGCTGGCCTTCGGTTCGGGCCCGGTGCGCGGCTTTGCGGTGGTGCACTGCATCGGTATTCTGACCAGCATGTTCTCCGCCGTGTTCTTCTCGCGCGGTCTCGTGAACCTCTGGTACGGCCGCAAGAAGAAGCTCAAGAGCCTCTCCATTGGTCAGGTCTGGAAGCCCGAGGGCGATGCCGGACATCGTTCCGTGGCATCCGGCCGCGCTGGCGCCGGCACTGCCGACGCTGGCGATAGCGAACTGTAAGAAAGGGGAAGACCATGGAGTTTTTCCGGATCAAAAAAGACATTCCGTTCATGAAATACGCGTTGATTCTCAACGTGATTTCATTCGTCACCTTCGCGCTGGCCGTGTTCTTCCTGGTCACGCGCGGACTGCACCTGTCGGTGGAGTTCACGGGCGGCACGGTCATGGAAGTGGCCTACAAGCAGACGGCGGACATCGGCCAGGTGCGCGACGCGGTCGCCAAGGCCGGGTTCACGCAGGACGTCACGGTGCAGAACTTCGGTGGTTCGAAGAACGTGATGATCCGCCTGCCGGTGCAAAAGGGCGTCACCTCGGCTCAGCAGAGCGAGCAGGTGCTCACTGCGTTGAAGGCGGCGGATCCCGAAGTCGAAATGCGTCGCAACGAGTTCGTTGGCCCACAGGTGGGCGAGGAACTGGTGCATGGCGGCCTGATGGCGCTGGGCATGGTGGTGCTGGGCATCGTGATCTATTTGGCGTTCCGCTTCGAGTGGAAGTTCGGCGTGGCCGCGGTGATCGCCAACTTGCACGACGTGGTGATCATTCTGGGCTTCTTCGCGTTCTTCCAATGGGAGTTCTCGCTCTCGGTGCTGGCCGGGGTGCTGGCGGTGCTGGGCTACTCTGTGAACGAATCCGTGGTTATCTTTGACCGGATCCGTGAGGCATTCCGCAAGTTCCGCAAGCTCAGCACGCACGAGGTGATCGACCACGCGATCACCTCGACGATGAGCCGCACGATCATCACCCATGCTTCGACCGAGGCGATGGTGCTGTCGATGTTCTTCTTCGGCGGCCCGAGCCTGCACTACTTTGCGTTGGCTCTGACTATTGGTATTCTGTTTGGTATCTACTCCTCGGTGTTCGTCGCGGCGGCCATTGCCATGTGGCTCGGCGTCAAGCGCGAGGATCTGGTGAAGACGTCCGCGCGCAAGGATCTGGATCCGAATGATCCGAACGCCGGAGCGACCGTATAAGCAAAAGACCAACAGTTGGGAGATCCTTGTCGCTGCTGAGCCCCATCTTGATAGAAAATCAAGGTGACAAGCAGCGTCCTGGGTCCCCGGCCAAGCGGTGGGGATAGACCCATAGGCCTTCGCCGCACATAATCAAGCACCTATGGAATATCCGCCGTCTTCTCCCACCGATCAGCGTCTGGCCCTCTACGGCCGCCAGCGTTTTGCTGAGGGATTGGTCGCCGGATTGCCTGTGCTGGGGGACAAGCTGCAGGTATTCACGTCTGCCCTTGCCAACCAGACTGGCACGGTCCGCGAAATGCAGTCCAATCGCGAGTCCTGGATGGCCTACAACGGCCACGAGCGTGACTGGCTTCAGCGGCTGAAAAAACTCTGGACCGAGGCAGGTGATGCCAATACCGCACTGGTCGCCGCAGCCACCGTCTCCGCACCCAAGGAACTGTCGCTCGATGGCGGCCTTGAGTTGCTCAGCGACGATGTGGTGGAAAACAAGATTCTGGCTTCGCGCATCGCGCTCACGGTGAGCGAGGCTGCGGGAAGCCATTTCGAGACTGCCAAGCTGCGCACGCAGCGGCTTCTGGGGCGAGAGCTCGACAACAACGATCTGCTGCGGCCCGAGACGGTCTGCCTGAATGTGGTCGACCAATGGATCGAATGCGGCCTGTCGCGCGCCGATCTGCAGTTGATGATCGACCCGGTGCAGAGCGAACTCGCGAGCCTGCTCGAAAAGGAATACAAGGCGCTCAACAAGCTGTTCGAAGACCGTGGCGTGTCCACGTCGGCGAGCACGGACCTGCGTTCGCGGGTCAAGCGCACGGGCTCTCCCACGGCAGCCGGCGGCGCGCCGGGCGTCGGGGGGGGAGGTCCCCACAGTGGCTACGACAGCGGCCCCGCTCCCATGACGGGGCAGGGCAGCGGCTTTGGCGGCATGCCCCAGCAGGGCTATCCAACGGGGTACGGCATGGGACCGGGCGGCATGTTTCCCATGCCGCAACCCACGGGCTGGGTGAACCCCATGCAGATGCATCCCGGTGCGATGTCCGGCGGGCATCCCGGTCAACAACAGACGGGTGCCTCACAACTGTCGTCGCAATATGTCGCGCAGATCAATGCCCAGATGGCGATGAATGCGCAGATGAACGCGCAGATGGCCGCGCAGATGGCGGCATCGCCGTTTCTCGCGCCGCTGCAGCGGGCCCGTCAGCGTGCGGCGGCGGTGATGGTGCAGTTACGCAATCTGCTGACCCAGCCGACGATGAACTACGACATGGTCAAGGCGCCGCCGGCTTCCGCCGCGCTGGTGCAGGCCATGACCGACTATCGCGGCATGCCCCCCGACACCATGCTGGTGACGGTGCCCGGTGGCATGGCCGCCATGACGCAGGCCCAAGACTACACGCCTCAGGTGGTGCACCAGGTCATGGGCGCGGTGCGCGAGCGCGCCTCCGAGCTCAAGAAGAAGGCATCGACCGCCAGCGAAAAGGCCATCATCGAGGTGGTGGCGCTGATGTTCCAGAGCATTCTGAACGAGGACCGCCTACCGCCGTCGATCCGCGTGTGGTTCGCGCGCCTGCAGGTGCCGGTGCTGCGCGTGGCGCTGGCCGAGCCCGACTTCTTCAACAACGTGACCCATCCGGCGCGTCAGCTCATCGACCGCATGGGCTCCTGCGTGCTGGGTTTTGACGCGTCGACAATCAACGGCACGGCGCTCGAAACCGAGGTACGCCGCATCGTGCAGGTGATTGAGCAATACCCCGAAACCGGCAGCCGCGTGTTCCAGCTGGTGTTCGAAGAGTTCGAGCGCTTCATCGCCAAGTCGTTGGCCGAGAGCCGTGGCGCGCAGAAGATTGTGGGCGTGGCCCAGCAGGTCGAGCTGCGCGAGACGATGGCGGTGCAGTACACCATCGAGCTGCGCGATATGCTCAAGGACATGCAGGTGCGCGATGAGATCCGCGAGTTCCTGTTCAAGAGCTGGGCCGAAGTACTGGCGGTTTCCGCTGTCCGCAACGGCCCGCAGCACGATGAAACCGTGGCGTTGAAGCGCACGGCGGCCGACCTCGTCTGGGCCGCGAGCGCCAAGCCGCACCGCTCGGAGCGCGCACAGGTGATCCAGAACCTGCCGACCCTGCTGCAGAACCTGCGCCATGGGCTGGCCCTGACGGGCGTGACCGGCGCGCCGCAGGATGCGCTGATCAAGGTGCTGACCGATACGCTGGCCGACGCCTTCCTCTCCAAGACCGCGACGATTCCGCGCGAGCACATCGACGCGATGATCAAGCGCCTGGCCAATCTGGAAGATGTGATCGGCGATGCCGATACGAGCGACTTCGAGCTGTCGTCCGAGAACGTGGAGATGCTGCTCGGCATCGACGCGTCTGCCATCCACGTGGTGGCCGACAACGGCACGCCGGTGCGCGACGAGGTCGTGCGCTGGGCGCAGCAGATGGCGCTTGGAAGCTGGTTCACGCTGGACCACAACGGTTCGTCCGCTCAGGTGCAGTACGCATGGCACAGCCAGCGCAAGCAGCTGCACTTGTTCGTCTCCATGGATGGCAAGAGTTATCTGATCCAGCTTCGCCGCCTCGGTGCCTATCTGCAGTCTGGTCTGCTGGTCGCGCAGGAAGAGGAAGCGCTCACCATGCGCGCCACACGCGAAGCGCTGGTCAAGCTCAACGCCAATCCGGAGCGCCTGCTCGGATAAGTTGCTGCGATGGCGAACGATCAGTCATCCATGGTGACTCCCCCGTTCTTCCCCGTCTCGCTGCGCAAGCTCGCGGTGCTGAGCTTCTGCACAATGGGGCTGTATCACCTCTACTGGTTCTACATGCACTGGCGGCATGTGCGCGTCTGGAATGCGGGTCGGGATTTTTCACCGGCCCGGCGCACGCTGCTGTTTTTCTTCTTCTGTTGTCCGATGTTCCGACGCGTGCGGGCGCAGGACGCGCGCGTCAACGGGAGCTCCAGCCTCAAGGCGGGCCTGCTCGCACTCGGCTACATCGCCGCGAACCTGCTCGATCTGTTGCCCGATGCCTGGGGGCTTCTGAGTCTCTTCAGTTTTGTGTTTTTGCTGCCTGTGCAGGCGTGCGCGAACCGCTTGAACGAGCAGATGTGCTCCGCACCGTTTGACCGCAATGCGTCGTTCAGCGCATGGAACTGGGTCGTCGTCGTGCTGGGCACGCTGCTCGTGGTGCTCAGCGTGGTTGCGGTGATCTATGAGACTGGGAAGTGAGTGCGCCTGACGACGGCGCTCACTCGAGGTCACCTTCTTCAGCCTGCCCGGCGCTTTTGAGCACACGGCGCACCACATCGCCGCTGAATCCACGCGCGGCCAGAAAGCGCATCTGTTTCGCCTTTTCTTGCGGCGTGCTGGCGGGCTCTTTGCCACCAAATTTGCTTTTCCAGACTGACATGGCGCGCTCGAATTCTGTGGATTGCAGCTCGGCCGCCGTGGCCTTGATCAGTGTGTCGTCGAGGCCTTTGCTGCGCAGCTCCTGAACCACGCGCTGCGTGCCCATGCGGGAGGCGCGGCGGTGGACGATCGAGGCGGCGACGCGTTCGGGGCTGATGAAGTTCTTGGTTTCCAGCTCGTCGAGGATTGCGTTGAGGTCGTCGCCTTCTTCTACATGCGATGAGAGCTTGGACTCCAGTTCCTTGCGCGAGTGTTCGCGCTGAGACAGCAGTTTCAGCGCTCTTCCCTTCAGCGAAAGTTTGGCGAATGCCATTGTTCTGTTTGGTTCTACGCCACCTTGGGTGGCGATGGGTTGGTCGTTTGGGGGCGGCAATACAGGCCCTCATGCGTCGTTGCGAAGCCTTGCCGTATGAACATACTGTCTGCGGCTTCGACGCCTAGCCTGAGGGCCTGTCTTACCGTTGTGGGGTTGGTTCGAAGGCCCTGCTCGCTTCTGGGGCCACTGTTTGAATTCGGGTGCGGTGGTGCTTTGATGCGGACGCAAAAAGGGGCCGTCCAGCTTTTGGCTGTGCGGCCCTGAAGTCGAAAATGATTCGACAATTGCAAAGAAACTTGTGGGATGTCGCAGTGGACGGCCGGTCTTATTCTTCGCCGTCTCCCGCCTCATCCTTGTCGGCGCCGGGCGCTGCGGCCACGCTGGTCACACCGAGCAGGGGGATGCCGAGCGATTCGCGCACCTTGTTCTCGATCTCGACGGCGAGGTCGCGGTTTTCGCGCAGAAATTCACGCGAGTTGTCGCGGCCTTGGCCGATTTTTTCGCCGTTGTAGGCATACCATGCACCGCTCTTTTCAACGATGCGCGCGTTCACGCCCATGTCGATGATTTCGCCTTCGCGCGAGATGCCTTCGCCGAACAGGATGTCGAACTCGGCCGTCTTGAACGGGGGCGAGACCTTGTTCTTCACGACCTTCACCTTGGTCTCGTTGCCGATGGCTTCGTCACCTCGTTTGATGGTGCCGGTGCGGCGGATATCGAGGCGCACGGAGGCGTAGAACTTCAGCGCATTGCCGCCGGTGGTGGTTTCGGGCGAGCCGAACATCACGCCGATCTTCATGCGGATCTGGTTGATGAAGATGACCATGCAGTTGGTCTTCTTGATCGTGGCGGTGAGCTTGCGCAGGGCCTGGCTCATCAGACGGGCCTGCAGGCCGGGCAGCGAGTCGCCCATTTCGCCTTCGATTTCGGCCTTGGGCGTGAGTGCGGCGACCGAGTCGACGACGATCAGGTCCACCGCGCCGGAGCGCACCAGGCTGTCTACGATTTCAAGCGCCTGCTCACCGGTGTCGGGCTGGCTGATCAGCATTTCGGTGAGGTTCACGCCGAGTTTCTGTGCGTAGCCCGTGTCGAGCGCATGTTCGGCATCAATGAAGGCGCAGGTGCCGCCCTGCTTCTGCATTTCGGCGATGACCTGCAGCGTGAGCGTGGTCTTGCCCGAGGATTCAGGACCGTAGATTTCGATCACGCGGCCGCGCGGCAGACCGCCGACGCCCAGCGCAATGTCCAGACCCAGCGAGCCGGTGGAGACGACCTGGATGTCCTCGATCTTCTCGCCTTCGCCCAGGCGCATGATCGTGCCCTTGCCGAATTGCTTCTCGATCTGGGCCAGCGCAGCCTGCAAGGCCTTGGCCTTCTCGCTGGTGTCTGCGGCAGAAGTGCTCTTCACAGTGGTGTCCATGGTGGGGGTCCTCTTGCTCGTTGCCATTGCGCTTTCCGTTTCTTGAATCTGGGAGACTGTTTTTAATCACAGCCCTGTGTGCTTGAACAGTAGTTTATGTGGGGATACTTTTCTGTCAAAGCAATTTTTAGTCAGTTTGCATGACAATATGAAAACCACGTCACAGTCCTGAACCATGACCGAGCTGCACCCCGTCACCCCCCCCTCCGACGCCTGGCGCGAGACCCATCTGGGCCGCCTGCTGGGCCACGCGATGCGGCGCTTCGACGAGCGCGTCTACCAGTTGATGGCGCACGACGTGGAGGTGCCGCTCGCGCTCTCCAACCTCGCCGCGCGCGAGCAGGTGAGCGCCGCGCACATCCACATCACGCGCCACCTCTCGCTCGCGGGCGATCGGCTGACCGATCTCGCACAAGCGGCAGGTATGACCAAGCAGGCCATGGCGAGTCTGGTCGATCAGTGCGAAGCCTGGGGTCTCGTCACACGCGAGACCGATCCGCGCGACGCACGTGCGCGCATCGTGCGTTTCACCGCGACGGGGCTCGTATGGCTCAAGGCCTTTGAAACCGCCGTGGCCCAGGCCGAGGCGGAGTTCAGGGAAGCCGTGGGCGAGGATGTGGCGACCGTGGTGGCGCTGGGGCTGGAGGTGTATGCGGAAGGGGAGTGAGCTGGAGCTTGAGCGGGTAGCTGATCGTCACGCCGCCTTGTCTGCTTTCCCCGCAGCATTCGCCAGCTTGCTGAGCATGCGGTCGATCATCCAGGGCGCGCGGTCTTCGTCTTCTGCGCGTTCCTTGCGCCGGATGGCATTGCGCACGACGATGGAGCCCGCGTAGCGCAAGGGCTCGGGCGGGAACTGTCCGAGTGGGCCCTGCGTGAGCGGGCTGCGGCTCCAGGCATTGTCTTCACCCAGCACCAGCGACGAGAGCAGTTGACCGCCCATGTAGGTCGGGCCGACGCCGTTGCCCGAGTAGCCGAAGCCGTAGAAGATGTGGGGGGCGCCGTTCAACCGCCCGAAGAACGGGAAGCCGGTGGCCGAGCGGTCCGAGGGGCCGTTCCAACTGGCGGTGATCGGCACGTTTTTCAGTGACGGGAAGAAATCGTGCAGGGCCTCGGTGAGTTCGCCTTCGTAGGGCGAGCGTTCGTCGAAGATCGGTGCGATTTTTCCGCCGCGCGCGAAGGTGTTGCCGCCCTTGCCGAGCATGATGCGGCCATCCATCGAAGTGCGGTAGTAGTAGACGAAGGTGCGCGAGTCGAGCACCGAGACGCCATCGACAAGCCCCGTTGCTGCGAGCAGTTCGGGGCAGCGCTCGGTGATGATCATGTCGCTGGAGACGATGGCGATGGTGCGCTCGAACTGCGCAAACGTGCTGGCCATCCAGGCGTTCATCGCGAGCACCACTTTTTTCGCGGTGACGCTGCCGCAGGGTGTGCGAACGATGGCGGGGCGGGCTTCGCTCAGCGCGATCATCGGGCTGCGTTCGTGGATGCGTATGCCCATCTCGATGGCCACGCGGCGCAGGCCGCGCACCAACTTGCCGGGATGCACCGTAGCCGCCTCGGGCGAGAACACGCCCGCGAGATTTTTGGCGGAACCTGAACGGCGTGCGATCTCCTGTGGCGGCAGTTCCCGGTAGGAGTTGATGCCGCGTTCTTCAAGCGCCGCCATCACCGGATCGAGCGTGCCGATCTGGGCCTTCGAAGTGGCGGTGTAGAGCGTGCCGTCGCGGCGGAATTCGGCGTCGATGCGGTGCTCGCGCACAAAGCGTTCGATGTGGCCGACGGCGTCTTCCGACGCACGCACGAGGCGCACGGCTTCGTCCTCGCCGAACAGGCGCTTGAGCGTGAAGAACTTGGCTGACCAGGTCAGCAGGCAACCGCCGTTGCGACCGCTCGCGCCCGCTCCGCAAAGGTCGCTTTCGAGGATGACGACGTCAAGCGCGGGATTTTTCTGCTTGGCTTGAATCGCGGTCCACAGCCCGGTGAACCCGCCGCCGACGATGCAGACATCGGCCGTTGTGTCGCCCTGCAGCGCTGGAGCAAGCGCCCCATCGGAAAACAAGGCTTGCTCGATCCAGAAGGGGCGCATGGTGGCTTACTCCGTTGTTGCGGTTGCGGTGAGTCGGGATTGGTGTGTGTGCGACGCGTGTTCCATGTGGCGCGTGAAATGCGCGAGGTCGGGCGTGCGCATGTCGGCGTCCTTGGCGAGATCGTCCCAGCGGCGCAGTTCCACCGCGTCGAGCGCGTGCGGGCGATTGGCGAACTCGGTTGCCTGTTCCGCCGTGAAGACACCACCCTGCAGTTGCAGGCTGCGTGCGGAATCGGCGGAGAGCGCTTCGAGGTAGCCCGGCTCATGCAGGCAGAGGTAGCGCTTGGCGTCCACATGCATGCGGATGGGCTCGAGTGTGGCGTCGCTGAACAGCGGGCGCAGGAAGGGAATGCAGAGGTATTGGTGGAGATCGTCCACGCCTTCTGTCGTTGGCGAGCCCCTCATGCCGTGCAGGAGGTGGCCGAGGTCGTGGAGGAGGGCGGCGGTGATGAGGGCGCTGTCTGCGCCTTGGAGTTCTGCTAGGTGGGCTGATTGGAGGGCGTGTTGTAGTTGGGTTACGGGCTCGCCGTCGTACTGGGCGTGGCCTTTGTTTTCGAAGATTTGGACTATGTCTTGGATGGTCAAGCTCACTGGTTTCTCCTTCTCTTTTTTGACTATGCTGCGTTGCTGGCGGCAGAGGCCGGGAGTTCCGCCCGGCGGCGGAGTGACTTTTTGGTCTTGCCCAAAAAGTCACCAAAAATGCGCTTTTCAATACCCGCGGCAGAACTCGCTGCGTTCCTTCGTCACTCCGCTCGGGCAACCGCCGCGAGTCAGAATTTTCATAAGAGGTGTGTTCGGCACATCGCTTCGCTCGTGGCGCACCAACATCTCGCGACTTCGCGAGATGTTGGTGCGCCAGTGCTATGCGATTTTTGATTTGCTCGTTGGATCGACTTTCTTCAAAAGAACAGTGGGCATTTGCACCCAACCCAACTCTGCAAACGCCCCCGGCACGAGCGCAGCGACGTGCCGTAAACACCTCTTTCACAACTGATTTCCGGCGGTTGTCCGAGCAGAGTGACGAAGGAACGCCGCGAGTTCCCGCCGGATGACTGCAAAGCGCATTTTTGGTGACTTTTTGAGCAAGACCAAAAAGTTACTCGCCCGCCGGGGCGAGACCCGGCCTCTGCAAGCAAACCCACAGCAGGCGCGGGCCAAGGGCAATAACAAAAAGTCACCAAGGCAACGAATAAGTCTTCGTATTCGTAAAGCTCTTCATGGCTTCAAGCACCCCCTCCTTGTACCCAAGCCCAGAATCCTTGATCCCCCCAAACGGCGTGAGTTCCAAGCGATAACCAGGAACTTCGCGAATGTTCACACTACCCACGTTCAGCTCGCTGATGAACCGCGTGATGTAGTCAAGCCGGTTCGTGCAGATCGACGACGACAGACCAAAAGCCGTACCGTTCGAGAGCTTGATCGCTTCTTCAATTGTCTTGAAACGGATCACAGGCGAGACCGGGCCGAAGGTTTCCTCGCGTGCTACGCGCATGTCGAGCGTGACGTTGTCCAGCACCGTGGGCGAGTACAGCGCGCCCTTGCGGATGTTGCCGCACTTGAGCGTGGCACCGGCCGCGATGGCTTCGTTGACAACCGTTTCGAAGTAGATCGCGGCTTCTTCGTCGATCACGGTGCCCATGTCGACGTTGGCGTCCATGGGGTCGCCGTACTTGATGACCTTGGTTTTTTCGACCAGCAGTTCGACAAAACGGTCGGCCACCGATTCATGCACCAGCATGCGCTTGATCGCCGTGCAGCGCTGGCCGCTGTTCTTGTAGCTGCCGCTGGCGGCCAGCGTGGCGGCTTCTTCGACGTCGGCGTCTTCCATCACGATGATGGGGTCGTTGCCGCCGAGCTCGAGGATCTGGCGCTTGTAGACCGCCTTGCCCGCGATGTACTTGCCGATGGGCACGCCCCCGGTGAAGGTGACCAGATCGACGTCGTCGCTGGTGAGCATCTCGTCGCAGATCTCGCGCGGGTCGCCGGAGATCACGCTGAGCATTTCGGGCGGCAAGCCTGCCTCATACAAGATGTCGGCGAGCACGTAGGCGGTGAACGGAGTCTTCTCGCTGGGCTTGAGCACCGTGCGGTTGTTGGTGGCAATCGCGGGAGCGAGTTTGTGGATCACCTGGTTGAGCGGGTGGTTGAAGGGCGTGATCGCGGTGATCGCGCCCTGCAGCGGCTCGCGCATGGTGTAGACCTTGCGGCTCTTGCCGTGGTGGGTGAGGTCGCACGAGAACACCTGACCATCATCGACCAGTGCCTGGTTGGCGGCGAACAGCAGCACGTCGGAGGCGCGGCCCACTTCGTAGAGCGAGTCCTTGCGACACAGGCCCGATTCGAGCGTGATGAGCTTGGAGATCTCATCGAGGCGCGTGGCGATGATCTCGCCCGCGCGCATCAGGATCTTGTAGCGCTCGTAGCGCGTGAGCTTGGATTGGTAGCCGCGTGCGATTTGGTAGGCGCGGCGCACGTCTTCCAGCGCGGCTTTGCCGACCGAGCCGATGACTTCGCCGGTGTAGGGGTAGGTGACGTCGATGCGCTCCTTGGTCTCCACGCGCTGGCCTGCGATGCGCAGGGTTTCGTGGCGGAGTTCGGGAGCCTTGTGCAATGCGGATACGGTCATGGGGAACTCTCCTTTTTTGGTGTTTCTTCGATCAGGCGGCGGCGTGGTTGAGCGCGAGGTCGAGCGCATCGAAATTGCGCAGGCGGCGGCTCTCTGCAATGCCGGAGACGGGACGGTTGCAGATCAGGGGAACGCGTTGCTCGGAGACGCCGCCGTGTGAGCGCAGCGGGGCGTCGAGGCCCGAGAGGTCATGGCGGCTCTTGGAGGTGCCGACCACGGTGTTCTTCTCGCTCACGATGACGATGTCGCCGATGCGGTCTTCAGGCAGCTCGAATTGTTTGGCGGCTTCTTCGCGCGTCAACGCCAGCTCGATGCCGGGCAACTCGCGCAGGCGCGAAATCCATTGCTTGGCCGTCGTCGCGTCGGGCGCGTAGATGGTGGCGAAGGAGCCGAGCGCGCCGTGGTGCACGACATAAGGATCGGTGATCGGCAGGATCACGCGCGCGGTTTCCGCACCGTACCAGCCGTCGAGCACGTCCTGCAGATAGATCACCTGGGGCTGGCCGCTCGCGTCATGCTTGTCGTTCATGCCGTGGTCGGCGGTGAGCACGATGGTGCAGCCCAGCGCGTCGAGTTGCGCGAGGTAGGTGTCCATCATTGCGTAGAAGGCGTTGGCGGCGGGGGAGCCGGGGGCGGCCTTGTGTTGCACGTAGTCGGTGGTGGAGAGATACATCAGATCGGGGCGGCGCGTCTCCATCAACTTCACGCCAGATGCGAAGACGAATTCCGACAGCTCGGCGCTGTAGACCGAGGGCACGGGCATCTTCACCAGATCGAGCACGTTGTCGATGCCGTTCTCGGCCAGCGTCACCTGATCGGCCTTCTCCGACGAGAAGCAGATGCCGGTCATGCCCTTGCCGAGCAGCTTGCGCAGCTTGTCCTTGGCGGTGACCACCGCGACCTTCGCGCCTTTGTCCGCGAAGGCGGCGAGCACGGTGCCCGCGCGCAGGTACTTGGGGTCGTTCATCATCACTTCCTCGCCCAGATCGCGGTCGAAGAAGTAGTTGCCGCAGATACCGTGCACGGCCGGTGGCGCGCCGGTGACGATGGACAGGTTGTTCGGGTTGGTGAACGAGGGCACGACGCAATCGGCCAGCAGATCGGCACCGTGCGCGCGCATCTTGGCGAGATACGGCGCGACGCCTGCGGCCACGGCGGCATCCAGATAGGCGGGCTCGCAGCCGTCCACGCAGACGATCACCACCGGGCGAGGCATCCAGCGGTAGTTGCGGTTGTTGACTTCGATGGTTTGCGGTGTCGTCATCTCAGGCTTCCTTGGAGGGGGATGGAGAAGAGGTAGAGGCGGTGGAAACGTTTATCTCTGCGCGGCCCATGGCCTTGTGCATGCGGTTGCGGCTGTCGGCCACGTGCTGGCGCATGGTCTTTGCTGCGAGGTCGGCGTCGCCCGAGGCGATGGCGTCGACGATGTGGTTGTGCTCGTCCACCGACACGCGCAGCCCGCCGCCGCCGTCGAGCGCGCGCATGCGGAACAGCGACAGCTCCTTGATCAGACGCTGGTAGGTCTCGGTGAGCTTCTTGCTGCCTGCGGTGTCGAGCAGGATGTCGTGGAACTGCAGATTGAGCTGCGCGTACTGCTCGAGGCTCTCGGCCTCGGCGGCCACGCGCATCGCGTCGATCATGGCCTTGAGGCGAGCCACGCCGTCGGGCGTGATGGCGCGCGAGACGCGGCGGCCGATCACTTCTTCGAGGGCTTCGCGCAGCTCGTAGATCTCGTCGGCTTCTTCAAAGGAGATTTCGCGCACGAACATGCCGCGGTTCTTTTCGGTGCGCAGCAGCCCGGCTTCTTCGAGCGAGCGCAGCGCCTCGCGCACCGGCCCGCGGCTGGTGTTGAAGCGCGCAGCCATGTCGCTCTCGTTGATGCGGCTTCCGACGGGCAGCTCGCCCGTCATGATGAGACGTTCGATTTCTTCCTGAACCAGCATCGGCAACGAGCTCGATTGCAGGAAGGCCAGTGCGGAGGAGGGGTTGCTGTTTTCCATGGACTCCATTGTTCGGTTGTAAATGCAAACTGTCAACAGTTTTCTATTGACAGTAAACAAGTTGAGTTTTACATTGACCACACCGACGTAAAAAAGCGCCGGGCCGGTTTACCGGAAAACCAAACCAAGAGGGGTGCGTGCAGGCCAGCGGATCGTGAGGTTCGGATGGGATGCAGTCGATGAAGCCAGCCCAGTCCCAGGGACGGTGGTGGCAGATTCGGCGAGTCATCGGGTTTGCAGTGGCGCCTCCTATAAAAGGAGACAAGCGATGAATAAGTTAGCGGGAGTTCGTCACAGCATGATGACAATCTGTGCAGCCGCCATCGGCCTGACCTTGGCCAGCGGCGCCGCGCTGGCGCAGCAGAAGACGCCGCTCTTGGTCTACACCGCGCTCGAAACCGACGCGATGAAGCTCTACAAGACCGGCTTCGAGAAGGCGAATCCAGACATCGAGATCAAATGGGTGCGCGACTCCACCGGCATCATCACCGCCAAGCTGCTGGCCGAAAAGGCCAACCCGCAGGCCGACGTGGTGGCGGGCGTGGCGGCCAGCTCGCTCGCGCTGCTCGATCAGGAGGGCATGCTGCAGGGTTACCAGCCCAAGGGCTTTGATTTGCTCACGCCCGCGTATTCAGACACGCAGCGCCCGCCCAAGTGGGTCGGCATGGATGTGTGGGCGGCGACGGTCTGCTTCAACACGGTGGAGGCCAAGAAGCACAACCTGCCCAAGCCCGAAACCTGGAAGGATCTGGCCAAGCCAGTCTACAAGGGCAAGATCACCATGCCGCATCCGGCGTCGAGCGGCACCGGTTATCTCGACGTGTCGTCCTGGATCCAGATGTGGGGCGAGCAGGAGGCCTGGAAATACATGGATGCGCTGCACGAAAACGTCGCCCAGTACGTGCACTCGGGCTCCAAGCCCTGCAAGCAGGCGGGCTCGGGTGAGTTCCCCATCGGCATCTCGTTCGAGTTCCGCGCGCACCAAGTGAAGAAGTCGGGTGCGCCGGTCGACCTGATCTTCCCCAAGGAAGGCCTCGGCTGGGACATCGAGGGCACCTCCATCATGAAGACCACCAAGAAGCCCGAGGCCGCCAAGCGCCTCGCGGACTGGATGGCGAGCAAGGAGGCCAACGTCATCAGCTCCAACTGGTGGGCGGTGGTGGCCATGCCCGGTGTGGCATCCAAGCTCGAAGGCATTCCGGAGAACTACGAAAAGCTGCTCGCCAAGAACGACCTGAACTGGGCCGCCAAGAACCGCGAACGCATTCTGGCCGAGTGGAGCAAGCGCTACGAAGGCAAGGCGGAAGCCAAACCGTAATTCTGCAGTGTGCTTTCTGTCGCCGGGGTGCCGCATGCGTGCGCCCCGAGCGGAGCCATTCATTCATCCGTTCGATGGGGTCGGAACATGGACATGACAACCACCAGGCACATCGCCGACGAGCTGAGCGTCAAGCCCGCGCTCGAGATCAGCGGCGTCTACAAGAACTTCGAGACCTTCAGCGCGCTGCGCGACATCCAGCTGAGCGTGCGCCCCGGCGAGATGCTGTGCTTTCTTGGCCCCTCGGGCTGTGGCAAGACCACGCTTTTGCGCATCATCGCGGGGCTGGAGACGCAGAGCGAGGGCCGCATCCTGCAGAACGGCCGCGACATCTCGTGGCTGCCCGCCGACCAGCGCGACTACGGCATCGTGTTCCAGTCGTATGCGCTGTTCCCCAATCTGACGATTGCCGAGAACGTGGGCTACGGCCTCGTCAACGGCAAGATGCGCAAGCCGCAGATCAAGGAGCGCGTGGCCGAGCTGCTCAAGCTGGTGGGGCTTCCGACCTCGGGCGAGAAATATCCGAGCCAGCTCTCGGGCGGCCAGCAGCAGCGCGTGGCACTAGCGCGGGCGCTTGCAACGAATCCCGGGCTGCTGCTGCTCGACGAACCGCTGTCGGCGCTCGATGCGCTCGAGCGCATCCGCCTGCGCGGCGAGATCCGCCGGTTGCAGAAGCAGGTGGGCATCACCACCATCATGGTCACGCATGATCAGGAAGAGGCGCTGTCCATGGCCGACCGCATCGTCGTGATGAACCACGGCGTGATTGAGCAGGTGGGCACGCCGCTCGACATCTACGAGCGCCCCGCGTCGCCGTTCGTCGCCGACTTCGTGGGCAAGGTGAATGTGCTCAAGGGACTGGCGCTCGGGGGCAACCGCTTTCGCGTCGGCGAGATCGAGATGCAGTGCGACACCTGCACCGAGAGCTACACACCGGGCCAGAAGGTCAGCCTCTACCTGCGTCCCGAAGACCGCGTGGCCGAGCGGATCGATCAGGACACGCCGTATCGCCTGAACGCGCTGATCACCAAGGTGGAATTCCTTGGCGGCCTGTGCATCGCCGAGGTCACGTCGGAGGCACTGCACGGACAGAATCTGGGCCTGCACTTCACGCTCAACCAGCTGCACGACCTGAACATCCGCGAGGGCAACCGCATCGACATCGCGCTGCGTGCCCACCGCATCCGCGTGTTCGCCCAGCGTGCGGAGGTGGCTGCATGAACACCGCCACCATCGCAGACCGAATGCCCGCCGCGCCCGCACGCAGCCTGCAGGGCCACCAGCGCTGGAGCCGCGACGAATGGATCGCGCGCGGCATGCTGCTCGTCGTGATGGCGCTGCTGCTCACCTTCCTCATAGCGCCGCTGTTCTCGATCCTCGTGAACGCGGTGCTCGACAAGGACGGCAACTTCGTCGGCATGCAGCACTTCATCACGTACTTTCAGACGCCGAGCCTGATGCGCGCGGCGTGGAACTCGGTGTGGGTCGCCTGCTCGGTGGTGCTGATCTCCGTGCCCATGGCCTTCATCTGCGCCTATGCACTCACCCGCACCTGCCTGCCCACGCCGTTCAAGGCCACGGTGAAACTGGTTGCGCTGATTCCGCTGCTCGCACCATCGCTGCTATCGGCCATCTCGTTCGTGCAGTGGTTCGGCAATCAGGGCGCGCTCAAGTTCCTGCTCGGCGACGCGTCGATCTACGGCGCGCCCGGCATCATCCTCGCCGAGGTATACAACACCTTTCCGCATGCGCTGATGATTTTGGTGACCGCACTCTCGCTCGCCGACGGCCGCTTGTACGAGGCCGCCACCGCGCTGCGCACGCCGGGCTGGCGGCAGTTCACGACGATCACGCTGCCGTCCTGCAAGTACGGCCTGATCAGCGCAGCGACCGTGGTGTTCACCTATGTGATCAGCGATTTCGGCGCGCCCAAGGTCATCGGCGGCAGCTTCAACGTGCTGTCGGTGGACGTGTTCAAGCAGGTCGTCGGCCAGCACAACTTTTCGATGGGCGCAGTGGTCGGCATGTTGCTGCTGATTCCGTCGGTGCTGTCCTTCGTCATCGACTACCGCGTGCGCCGCAAGCTCAAGGCGCAGCTCACCGCGCGCTCGGTGCCGTATCAACCCAAGCCGCACCGTGTGGGCGATCTGCTGCTCGGCGGCTTCTGCGTGATCGTCTGCCTGCTGCTGCTCGCGACCGTGGGCATGGCGATCTACACCTCGTTCATCAAGCTCTGGCCATACGACCAGACGCTGACCCTCAAGCACTACCACTTCGCGCTGGTGGAAAGCGACATGGCATCGGCCTACACCAACAGCCTGCTGGTCGCGCTGATCACGGCGGTCTGCGGTTCGCTGATCGTTTTCATCGGCGCCTATCTGATCGAGAAGACGCGCAACCTCGGCTTCATGCGCAAGGGCATGCACCTGATGGCAGTGTTGTCGATGGCGGTGCCGGGGCTGGTGCTGGGGCTTGGCTATGTGATGTTCTTCAATCACCCGAACAATCCGCTGAACGTGCTCTACAACACGCTGGCGATTCTGGTGATCTCGATGATCATCCACTACTACACCTCGAGCCACCTCACGGCGGTCACCGCGCTCAAGCAGATCGACAACGAGTTCGAGGCCGTCTCCGCATCGCTCAAGGTGCCGTTCTTCAAGACCTTCGTGCGGGTGACGATTCCGGTCTGTCTGCCCGCGATCCTCGACATTGGCCGCTACTTCTTCGTGGTATCGATGGCCAGCCTGTCGTGCGCGATCTTTCTCTACACGCCCGAAACCATTCTGGCGGCGGTCGCGATCATGCACATGGATGAGGCCGGCGACATTGGTCCCGCCTCCGCGCTCGCGAGCCTGATCGTCGTGTCCTCGACCATCGTCTGCATCGCCTATTCGCTGGCCACGCGCGTGATCCTCTCGCGCACCCAAGCCTGGCGCAATCTGGCGCGCAACTGATGGAGTTCATTGCTTCCCGCCTTGCTTCTTTTCACCTGTTCAAAACCCCCGCTTTGAGATTCTGGAGAAAAACATGAGTGCCACCGCTTCCAATGCTCCTTACCCCGTTCTGCTCACCCCCGGCCCGTTGACCACGTCCGACCGCACGCGCGAGGCCATGCTGCGCGACTGGGGATCGTGGGATGCCGACTTCAACCAGATCACCGCGCGCATCCGCCAGAACGTGCTGCGCATCGTGAACGGCGAGGCCACGCACGAATGCGTGCCCATGCAGGGCAGCGGCACCTTCTCGGTGGAGGCTGCCATCGGCACGCTGGTGCCGCGAAACGGCCATGTGCTCGTGCCCAACAACGGCGCCTACTGCACGCGGCTGGCGAAGATCTGCAAGGTGCTGGGCCGCAAGCTCAGCACCATCGACTACACCGAGTCGCAGCAGGTGAGCCCCGCCGATGTAGACCGCGCACTTGCCGCCGACCAAAGCATCACCCATGTCGCGCTGGTGCATTGCGAGACGGGCGCGGGCGTGCTCAATCCGCTGCACGAGATCGCGCTGGTCGTCGCCAAGCACGGGCGCGGGCTGATCGTCGATGCGATGAGCTCGTTCGGCGCGCTCGACATCGACGCACGCAAGACGCCATTCGACGCGGTGATCGCCGCATCGGGCAAGTGCCTCGAAGGCGTTCCGGGCATGGGCTTCGTGATCGCGCGGCGCAGCGTGCTCGAGCAATGCGAGGGCCACTCGCATTCGCTCGCGATGGATCTCTACGACCAGTGGGCCTACATGGGCAAGACGACGCAGTGGCGCTTCACACCGCCCACGCACGTGGTGGCCGCGCTCGATGCGGCGATCACCCAATATTTTGAGGAAGGGGGATTGCCTGCACGCGGCGGGCGTTACGAGCGCAACTGCAAGGCGCTGATCGAGGGCATGAAGAAGCTGGGCTTTCGCTCGTATCTGGACGCCGATCTGCAGGCGCCGATCATCGTCACCTTCCACGCGCCTGACGATCCGGCCTATGACTTCAAGACCTTCTACCAAGAGGTGAAGAAGCGCGGCTACATCCTTTACCCCGGCAAGCTCACCGCGATGGAAACCTTCCGCGTGGGCTGCATCGGCCACTTCGGAGAAGCCGGAATTCCGGGTGCGGTGGCGGCGATTGCCGACACGCTCGAGGCCATGGGCATCCACCAGGTGACGGCGCCCGCGATGGCCGCCTGAGGAGGACGGTTTGCGCTCCATTTTTTGATTGTTTGTCTTCCATTCACGGAAGTTGAGGGCCGCAGGAATGTGGTCCTTTTTTCGTCGTGCCGTATCAAAGTCCGCTGCATGCAAGCGCTATCGCCGCACGCCGCATCTGCCGGTCGTCTTACAATTTCGGCCGTCCTGTGCCTGCGATGCTGAGCGCGGGTGAGCGTGATCTGAGCGGGGCCGCGTTCGGTTAAATTGGAATCCATTGCTCCAGCGATCCTCACAATGCAGCACGACAACACAACCACAACAGGAGACAGGCCATGCGCATACTCATAGCCGAAGATGATCAGGTGCTGGCAGACGGCCTCTTGCGCACCCTGCGCGCGTCGGGCGCGGTCGTCGATCATGTGGCCAACGGCTCCGAAGCCGATGCGGCGCTGATCACCAACAATGAATTCGATCTGCTGATTCTCGATCTGGGCCTGCCCAAGCTGCACGGCCTCGAGGTCTTGAAGCGCCTGCGCGGACGTGGGTCCGGCATTCCGGTGCTGATCCTCACCGCAGCCGACAGCGTCGAGGAGCGCGTGCAGGGCCTTGACTACGGCGCCGACGACTACATGGCCAAACCGTTCTCGCTGCAGGAGCTCGAAGCCCGCGTGCGCGCGCTCACGCGGCGCGGCATGGGAGGCGCGAGCAGCGTCATCAAGCACGGCCCGCTCACCTACGACCAGACCGGCCGCGTTGCCTCCATCGACGGCAAGATGGTCGAACTCTCTGCCCGTGAGCTGGGCCTGCTCGAGGTGCTGCTGCAGCGCGCCGGGCGGCTGGTGAGCAAGGATCAGCTGGTCGAGCGGCTGTGCGAGTGGGGGGAAGAGGTCAGCAACAATGCCATCGAGGTGTATATCCACCGGCTGCGCAAGAAGATCGAAAAAGGCCCCATCCGCATAGCGGCCGTGCGCGGGCTGGGGTATTGCCTCGAGAAGATTCCTGGCTGATACGTTTGTTGGACATACGAAGCCTGGCGGCTTCGCTGGCGGGTCCTTTTTGAGGTGCCAATACAGCCCTTCATGCGTTGTTGCGAAGCCTTGCCGTAGTACACACTACTGTCTGCGGCTTCGACGCCTGGCTTGAAGGGCTGTATTGGCATTGGGGTGGTGGCTTGAGCGACGCAGACACTTCGGAGACAGTCGTTCGCTTTCGTTGTCAGCCTCGTGAATGTCTTGCGCTTGATACTTTGAGAGAACCCTTTTCAGACTTGCAGGCCATTTTTTGAAAATCTTTCAGCGCGAGCAGCGTTCCCTGTTTGGTGAGATCCTCGACTGGATGCTCACGCCGCTGCTTTTGCTTTGGCCCGTGAGTCTGGCGCTCACCTGGCTGGTGGCGCAGGGGTTGGCGAACAAGCCGTTCGACCGGGCGCTGGAGTACAACGCGCAGGCGCTGGCGCAGTTGGTCACGGTGCAGAAGGATCGCGTGCAGTTCAACCTGCCGCAGCCGGCCAGCGAGATTCTGCGGGCCGATGAATCGGACATCGTCTACTACCAGGTGATTGCGCCGGACGGGCGGTTTCTCTCGGGCGAGCGCGATCTGCCCAAGCCGCCCGAGGATGAAAAGCCGTTCTCCGGCGAGGTGCGGCTGCGCGATGCCGAGATGCGCGGGGTGGACATTCGCGTGGCGTACATCTGGGTGCGCGTGCCGTTGCCCGACGCGCCCGCCGCGCTGGTGCAGGTGGCGGAGACGCGGTCCAAGCGCAGCGTGTTGGCCACCGAAATCATCAAGGGGGTGATGCTGCCCCAGTTCGTCATCCTGCCGTTGGCCGTGCTGCTGGTGTGGCTGGCGCTCGCGCGTGGCATCAAGCCGCTGCATCTGCTCGAAGAGCGCATCCGCGCGCGCAAGCCCGACGATCTTTCGCCGCTCGACCACAAGGCCGTACCCATGGAGGTCGCGCCGCTCGTCGATTCGGTCAACGACCTGCTGCGCCGCCTGAACGACTCCATCGCCACGCAAAAGCGCTTTCTCGCTGATGCCGCCCACCAGCTCAAGACGCCGCTGGCCGGTCTGCGCATGCAGGCCGATCTCGCGCAGCGCGAGGGAACGAGCACCGAGGAACTGAAACTCTCGCTCAAGCAGATTGGCCGCTCATCGATCCGCGCCACCCACACCGTCAATCAGCTGCTGTCGATGGCGCGCGCGGAGGGCGGCAGCACGTCCGGCCTGCAGCGCCAGCGCGTCGATCTCGCGCGGCTCGTGATCGAGGTGGTGCAGGACAGCGTGCCGCGCGCGCTCGACAAGGGCATTGACCTTGGCTACGAAGGCGCAGACCCCGGCGCGTCCGGGGTGTTCGTCGAGGGCAATGCCACGCTGCTCAAGGAGCTGGTGCGCAACCTCGTTGACAACGCCATCAACTACACCCCCTCCGCGCCAGAAAAACCCGGCGTGGTCACCGCCCGCGTGTTCGCCGACACCTTCGGCCGCGTCGTCATGGCCCAGGTCGAAGACTCCGGCCCCGGTGTGCCAGAGGCCGAGCGCGAGCTGATCTTTCAGCCGTTCTACCGCGCCCTCGGCACCGACGCCGACGGCTCGGGCCTCGGCCTGCCCATCGTGCGCGAGATCGCCCGCCAGCATGGCGCCGAAGTGCGACTCGAAGATGCGCGGCCCGGCGCGGCGAGTCCCGGGGCGAAGTTCAGCGTGCAGTTCGTGGCGTTGCGCTGACGGCAAGGGCGACACGCCTTCGCCGCTGTGCTAGTCTGATGCAAGACTATCAAGATGATGATTTCAATAGATGAAAATGCACAATTGCATTCGAGCGTTTCTGCTGCTCGTCACCGCATGGCTGCTGTCCGGCTGCGGCGACCAGAAGGCGGCATTCGAGATGATGCTTCCCAAGGATGAGGTCGAGATAGCCCAACAGGTGTTGACCGAAGCCCGCGCGGGTAACGCCGCAGCCATCAAGTCACGCATGGACCCGGAATTCGTCGGTCCGAGTTTCGACGCCGACATGGCCCACATGCTCGCCTTGTTTCCGCCCGGCGAGCCGTTGAGCATCAAGCCTGTGGGCATGTTCACCAATGCCGTCAACGGCAGCGTCACCACCTACAACCTGACCTTCGAGCACCGATACCCGGACAGCTGGCTGCTGGGTTCCGTGCAGTTGCGCAAGAAGGAGGATGAAACCCGTTTGATCGGCATACGTGTGCAGCTCGCCCCCAAGTCGATAGAGGAGCAGAGCCGATTCACGCTCGAGGGCAAGAGCGCCGTGCACTGGACGGTGCTGGTGCTTGCGGTGCTGATACCGCTGTTCGTCGTGGTCACACTGGTGCAGTGCCGGCGCACGCCGATCGCGCGGCGCAAATGGCTGTGGATGCTGCTGATCCTGCTGAGCGTCACCCAGTTCGCGTTTGACTGGAGCACTGGTGTCTATCGCTTTCAACCGGTGTATGTGGGCCTGCTTGGCATGGGTGTCCTGAAGAGCGGTCCGTATGCCAATTGGGTTTTCACTCTGGCGTTCCCGCTCGGCGCGGTGATCTTCTGGCTGCGGCGGCCCACACTGTTGCGCAAGGCGCGGGAGGCGGATGCTTCATCGGCGCAGCCAACTGCACCCACTGCACCCACAACACCCGTTGAGAATTCCGCTGCGCCCTGATGTGCCAGTCGTCCTTAGTCGAGGCTGATCTTCGCGACGCTCGTCAGGTTACGCCAGCGTTCCAGCTCGCTCTCGATTTCGGCCCGGAAGCGTTCGGGTGAATTGAGCGATACGTCGATGCCGCGCGCCGTCAGGGCCTTGCGCGCGTCGGCTTGACCGAGTCCCTTCAACGCGGCCTCGTTCAAAGTCTGCGTCAACGCGGGCGTGAGTCGCGGCGGAGCGAACAGGCCGAACCAGGTCGTGGTCTGGTAACCCGTGATGCCCGATTCTTCGAGCGTGGGAATGTCGGGCGCGGATGGAGAGCGTTCGCGCGAGCTCACGCCGAGCGCACGCAGCTGGCCGCTCTGGATATAGGGCAGGGACGACGGCAGCGTGTCGAAATACGCGGCCACATGCCCGCCGAGCAGGTCGGTGAGCACCTGGCTGCTGCCCTTGTAGGGAATGTGGCGCAGCTTGGTGAGGCCCGTGTTCTGGATGAACAGCTCGGCCGCCATGTGGGTGATGTTGCCGGCGCCCGCCGAGCCATACGGCACGGGCTCGGCGCTCGCGTTCACATAGGCCACGAACTCCTTGGCGTTCTTCACCGGTAGTTTGGGGTTGACCACCAGCACCAGCGGCGTCGAGCCCACGTTGGTGATCGGCGTGAAGTCGCGTAGCGGATCGTAGGGCACCTTCTGCGAGAGCACGGGGCTGATGGTCTGACTGGCGGTCACGCCGAGCAGCAGGGTGAGGCCATCGGCGGTGGCGCGCGCCACTTCCGAGGCGGCAATCACGCCGTTCGCGCCGGGCTTGTTCTCGACGACGATGCTGGCGTTCAGCGCCTGCCCCAGATGCTGGGCGAGTTGGCGTGCGACGAAGTCCGCGCCGCCGCCTGGCGGAAAGCCGACCAGCAGACGTATCGGCTTGGCCGGATAGCGGTCGTTGGCCCGGGTTGCAAAGGAAAGAGCGGCCGCTGCAGTCATCGCCATGGCGTGGGCGAGCCAGCGGCGACGGCTGGCGTCGTGCGCGCCGGAACTGGCGAGATGAAGGTCGTTGTGCATCTGATGTCTCCGTTCGTTGTAGTGAGAAAAACGGGCTGGCGCTCGCCTGCGATCAAGGCGATCAATTTGGCTGGGCGGCGGCCGGATTGATGGCGGGTCAGGTCTTGCGGCCGAGGTGCGGCCACAGCTGTACGACCACCTCGCGGTGGTCGGCGTAGGCAAAGCAGCTGTTCACGCGGGCGCGGTGCAGGTGCTCGTTGGCGGGATCGTTGAGTGCGGCCAGGCGCTGGGGTGCGAGGCCTTGGAACGCGGTGGTCGCCATCGGGCCGAGCAGCTCAACGATGTGCGTGCAGCAAGCGGCGCCCTTGAGCAACTCGCGCACCTGGCGGTTCCAGCCCGCGCCGAGATGCAGGCCGACGAGCGGCGCGAGCGTCTGCTCGGCGCCGGTGCACAGATCGAAGGGCGTGGTGCGCATGCGCGCGCGGGCGCCGTGCACGCACATGTCGCCATCGATCACCAGCGTCACGGTGATGTCGTGCAGCGGCGCGCCTGCGGGCGCGTCCTCGTTGGTGAGTTGGCGACGGAAGGCATGCTGCTTGGTGTCGATGAGTTGGCCTTCAACCTCGTACAGACCGTCCGCACGGCGATAGAAGCGCAGATCGATTTGGCGGTGGTGCACTTCCTCGCGCGGTGAATCGGTGGTCATGGCGGAGTCACGCGGTTTCAGGCAGCTTCGCGCACGGCGGCCCAGGCAAATGAGCCGGGTTGCTGCGCCTTGACGCCGCCGGATTGCAGCAGCGCGGCGATTTCCGCAGTGCTCAGGTTCAGCGACTGCAGGATGCTCTCGGTGTGCTCGCCCAGCTCTCCGGGTGCGATGGTCGGAACGCCGTCGCTTGCCGCACCTGCGCGTGGAAATTCCGGCACTTCGAAGTTGAGACCGCGAAACGATACGGTGCGCAGCTTGCCGGGCTGGTGGGCCTGATCGGCATCGAGCACGCGCTCCAGTGGCAGCACCTCGGTGCAGCCCACGCCGTTGGCCTTGAGCGTGGCTTGAACGGCCTCGAAATCATGTGCACCGATGGCATTCTTCACGATGTCCTCGACCTGCTCGCGCGCCTTCTTGCGCATCTTGAGTGTGGCGAATTGCGGGTCGCTGCCCCAGGGCAGTTTCATCGCGTCGCAGAACTTCGCCCAGTGGCCGTCGGTGAGCATCAGCAGATACAGCCAGCGCTCGTCGCGCGTGAGATAGGCGCCGTAGCCGGGCATCGCGAATTCGCCGTGCGGTTCGCGCTCGGGGCGGCCGAGCAGATGCTGCTTGAGCTGCACCGCCACGAGATCGCGCGAGGCCACATGCAGGCCGGTTTCGTAGAGGCCGACCTCGACCTCGCGGTCTTCGGACGTGGCGGTCTTCGGGTCACGCAGCAGCGAGGCAAGGATGCCGATCACCGCATACGCCCCCGCAAACTGGTCGTGGTACGACGGTCCCAGGCGGCTCGGGCGTCCGTTCACGCGGTTGGCTTCCATCACGCCGGTCGATGCTTCGGCAACGGGGTTGGAGGCCAGATCGTCTGCCTGCGGGCCGGCTGCGTAGCCACGGATGTGGCAGTAGATGAGCGCCGGATTGATGCGCTCGCAGTCCGCACGCGACACGCCGAGCTTGCGCGCCGCCTTGGGCGCGAGGTTGTGCACCAGCGCATCGGCGCTTTTCAACAATGCATAGAGCGCGTCACGGCCCTCGGGTTTGGAGAGGTCGAGGCACATGCTTTTCTTGCCGTGGCTGTAGGCAATGAAGGTGCCGCTCGGGCCGCCGCGCACCAGTGCGCGCGTGGGGTCGCCGATGGGTGGCTCGACTTTGATCACCTCCGCGCCAAGCTGCGAAAGGATGTGCGTCGCGAACGGCGCGGCAAGCATGGATCCGATTTCGATCACACGTCGACCGGCAAGTGGTGGTGTTGACATAACAGGCCCTCGTTTGCTAAAAGAATGCATTTTATAAATTATGCAACTCACAAATAACGCCTGTCAAAACCCTTATTGCTGGGGTAATCCCTGTTGTTTTCAATGTTGTTGAATTTATATGATGCATTCTATGACGCTGAAACAGCGCGTCTGGTTTGCAGTCCGTTACAAAAACTCTGGAGACAAAACCATGCGTAGAAGGTCATTCATCGCTACCGGCACCGCTGCAGCAGCGTCCGCCGCATTGCCTCAACTGGCAAATGCGCAGCAAGCGTCGCCGGGCATCGACGTGAAGAACAAAACCGTTACCGTCGGCGCGTTCACGCCGATCACCGGCCCGGTGCCGTTCTATACGGTGCTCACGCACGCGGCAGAAGCCTGCTTCAAGTGGGCCAATGAGACCAATGCGCTGAACGGCTGGAAGATCAACTACATCACCTACGACGATGGCTACGAGCCCGCACGCAGCGTGGCCGTGACCAAACGGCTTGTCGAAGAAAACAAGATTTTTGCGCTAGCGGCACCCACGGGCACGGCGCAGTCGGTGGCGGTGATTCCTTATGCGAAGGAAGTCGGGTTGCCGGTGATCGGGCCGATTGGTGGTGCTACGGCGTTGTTCTCGGAGCGACTGGTGTTTCCGCTGTTGCCTGACTACGGCTGGTCGGCTGCATCCAATCTGGATTTCGCGTTTGAGGAATTGAAGCTCAAAAAGGTTGCCCTGCTTTGGGAAAACGACGAGCTGGGCCGCTCCGCAAAACGGGGTTTCGATCTGTACATGGAGGCCAATAAAAAAGAGGTCGCAGAGTCGATTCCCTTTGAAGTGCGCAACACCGATTTCACGCCGCATGTGCGCAAACTCGCCAACGTGAAGGCCGATGTGGTGATCCTGTTCGGCTCCAACGCCAATCTCGCGTCGGCACTCAAAGCGGCGGAGCGCGTGGGTTTTGAGAGCAAGTGGATGGCTCCGTTTTTCACTGCCGACCCAACCACACGCAAGCTCGCGGGCGACTTGCTCAACGGTACGTATTTCTCGTCGTGGCTGATGCCCGTGGGCGCGGACGATCCCGAGATCAAGGCCTATCGTGAGAACGTTCCCAAGCTCTACCCGAATGACCCCGTGGGCGTGTTTGGCCTCAACGGCTGGAGCAACGGCGCGCTGTTCGTGAAGGGTTTCAAGATGCTGCTCGACAGCGGCAAACCGCTCACCCGCGCCAATCTGGTCGATGTGATGGAAACCATGACCAACGCCACCGTAGGGGGTGCGCGCAACGTGAGCTACAAGGCGGGCGACCATCGCGGCGCGCGCCAGGAAGCCATCATCCAGGCGCGCCCTGACGGCAGTTTCAAGCTGGTGCGCGATTTCCGACCTTATCCCGCGAATGTGTTCGACGCCAAGCTGGCGTGATGTTGTTGAAGGAGTGAATGCAAGTGACTGCTGCTGCGTATGAATCCTGGGTTGGCCGCGAAGAAGAACATCGCGAGCGCATCCTGCCCCACGCCGTGCGCGCCATGGCCGCAACGCTCGATCTGGAGCGCGTACCGGGTCAGGGCGCGGCGCTGCCACCCGGCTGGCAATGGATGTTCTTCAACCCGGTGGTGCGCCGCAGTGGTCTGGGTGCGGACGGTCATCCACAGCGCGGCGGCTTTCTGCCGCCCATCGAGTTGCCGCGCCGCATGTGGGCGGGCAGCCGCATCCAGTATCTGGCCGACCTGCCGATAGACAGCATGGCCACGCGCCGCAGCCTGATCAGCAAGGTGGAAAACAAGGTCGGCAAGCGCGGCTCGCTCTGGTTCGTGACGGTGGTGCATACCACCACCTGCGAAGGCAAGACCTGCATCGTCGAAGAGCAGGACATCGTATACCGCGAAGCCACACCACCCAGTACACAGTCCAGCACGCCGCAGCCCAAGCCAGAGCCCTATGCCGAGGCTGCAGAGTTCGGGCGCGATTTCCAACCCGACACCACGCTGCTGTTCCGCTACTCGGCGCTCACCTTCAACGGCCATCGCATTCACTACGACCAGAGCTATGCGCGTGATGAAGAGGGCTACCCCGATCTCGTGGTACACGGCCCGCTCACGGCGACGCTGCTGCAGCAACTGGCGCTGGAGCAGGGCGGCGGCAAACCGCTTGCGCAGTTCGATTTTCGCGGCGTGAGCCCGCTGTTTGTGGCGCGCGGGTTCCGGCTTGAAGGCAAGCGCGAAGGCGATGGAAGTCTGTCGCTGTGGGCGCGTGGCCCGGATGGTGAACTGGCGATGTCAGCCAAGGCGAGCTTTCGCTGAACCCAAAAAGAAATATCAAGGAGCAAATGAGATGACACAGCATATGAGTGGCCCGGCGGATCTGAGCGGACAGGTTGCCTTCATCACTGGCGGCGCAGGCGGCATGGGCCGCGCGATTTCTGCGGCGTTCGCAGCAGCGGGCGCCAAGGTGATCGCCACTGACCGCGCAGCCAGCGAAGACCTGGGCGCGAGCGTCGAGTACCTGCAGTACGACGTGACCTCGCGCGCCGAAACCGACAAGGTGATGGACGCGGTGATCGCCAAGCACGGCAAGATTGACATCCTCGTGCTGTGCGCCGGCATCATCGCCCGCACACCGCTAGGCGAGAGCACCGACGACGAGTGGGACGCCATCATGAACGTCAACGTGCGCGGTGTCGTCAACCCCACACGCAAGCTGTTCCCGCTGATGTGCAATCAGGGCTTCGGCAAGATCCTCGCGGCGGGCTCCATCGCGGCGAAGAACGGTGGCGTCGCATCGGGCCCGGCCTATGTGGCATCGAAAAGCGCGGTGCACGGAATGATGCGCTGGATCGCCAAGGCCGGTGCGCCGCACGGCGTTTACGCCAACACGCTGGCCCCTGGCCCCGTGGAAACCGCGATGTGGGCCAACGTGACCGGCAGCGCCGCGCCATCTGCCAACAACACCGTGCCGCTGGGCCGCTACGGTACCGCGCAGGACATCGCACAGGCGGCCCTTTTTCTGTGCTCGCCCGCATCGAACTGGATCACCGGCACATCGCTCGATATCAGCGGCGGCATGTGGATGAACTGATTGGGAACACACAGGAGACACGTGATGACAACCAACAGCAATGCAGCGCCCGTGATCGGCTTTGTCGGCCTCGGCGTGATGGGTGGGCCGATGTGCCGCAACGTGGCGCTCAAGCATGCGGGCGCGGTGCTGGCGTTTGACAGCAATGATGCGGCGTTCGAGGCAGTGAACGAGACCAAGGCGCAGCGCGTCGCAAGCTTGGCCGAATTGGCGGCGCAGGCTGACGTGGTGTTTCTCTCGTTGCCCGGCGGGCCTGCGGTCGAGGCGGTGTGCCTTGGCGCGAATGGACTTTCCAGTGGGGCCCGCAAACCGCAGGTGATCGTGGACCTGAGCACGACCACGGTGGCCTCGGCGCGCGGAGTAGGCGAGAAGCTTGCGGCGATGGGCGTGGCGTTTGCCGATGCGCCAGTGGCCCGCACCCGTGAAGCGGCGCAGCGCGGAGAGCTCAGCATCATGGTGGGTGCATCGGTCGAGCTGTATGCGCGCATCGAGCCACTGCTGCGCTACATGGCGTCGGATGTGACGCTGTGTGGTGACGTGGGTTGCGGTCAGGTCGTCAAGCTGATCAACAACGCGCTGGTGTTCGAGAACACCGTCGCGCTGGCAGAGATGATGGTGCTCGGCGAGCGTGCGGGCGTGGAGCCGGGCACACTGCTCGATGCTGTCTCTAAGGGCTCAGGCGACAGCTACGTGCTGCGCAACCATGGCCGCAAGGCGATGCTGCCGCGCGTGTTTCCTGACAAGTCGTTTTCGCCGGAATACGTGCTCAAGGACATCGGCTATGTGCTCGAACTCGCGAACTCGACCGGCGTCGACGCGCAGGTCACCGAGCTTGCGCAGCGCTATTACACGGCTACGGCGCAGGGCGGATTCTCGGGTCGCTACTATCCGGCGGTGATCGAGGTCATCGACGGCAAGGGCTGCGCGGCTGGTGCAGCGGCAAAGGCCTGAGCCATGGCCGATATCCTTGGACTCATTTGGGCGGGCATGGTCAGCGGGTGTCTCTACGCCCTGGGTGCCATCGGCATCGTGCTGATCTACAAAAGCTCCAACGTCGTGAACTTCGCGCACGGCAATCTGGCGGGGCTGGCCGCGTTTCTGGTGTTCGGCTTCACCGCAGGAATTCTCGGCAACATGGCCTGGGGCGTGGCGCTGATGCTCACGCTCGCGATCATGATGGTGGTGATGGCGATCAGCTACTTCGTTATCGCGCCGCTGGTGTTCAAGTCCGATCTCACCAGCACGATTGCGACGCTGGGCATCGGCCTCATCGCGCAGGGCGTCACGCAGCTGGTGTTCGGCTCGAACGTGGTGTCGCTCGATCTGCCGCTGCCCAAGTGGAGCGCCCAGATCGGTGCCATGCGCATCTCGGCCTATGACCTTGCGGTGCTGTTCGTCACGGCGGCATCGGTGGGTTTGCTGTATCTGCTGATCGAGCGCACACGGGTGGGCATCGCGTTCCGTGCGGTGTCGGCCAACCCGTTCGCAAGCCGCGTGTGCGGACTCAGTCTGCGCCGTATCCATCTGTTCTCGTTCGTGGTGGCGGGACTGCTCGGGCTGGTGGCGGCTTTGTTGATCGTGCCGACCACGTTTCTTTCTTCCACCAGCGTGTCCTCGTTCATGCTGCAGGCCTTTGCGGCGGCGGTGGTGGGCGGTTTCAGCAGTCTGCCGGGTGCCGTGGTGGGCGGCGTATTCATCGGCGTGCTGATGAATCTGCTGTCGTTCTATGTCGCTGCGGAATTCACCAATACCTACCTGCTCGCGGTGATTCTGCTGACGCTCAATGTGTTCCCCAAGGGCGTGCTCGCCCGCCGAGGAGGTGCGCGTGTCTGAAGCCACCATGACATCTTCCGCTGCAGTGAAGCGCGTGCCCGAAGTGGCGCCGCCACGGCCTGCCGAGCCCACTGCACGCCGCCCGTTGCCGCTGCGTGCGATGGCCGGTGTGGCCGTGCTGCTCGGTCTGATTGCGCTGCCGCTGCTCGCGGGCGGGTACTGGACCTTCACGCTCGGCCTGTGTTTTGCCAACGCCATCGCGATTCTGTCGGTGAGTCTGCTCGTGCGCTACGGCGGCGAGGTATCCATCGGCCATGGCGTGTTCGTTGCGGCGGGGGCCTACACGGTCGCTTTGATGGAGAAATACCTCGGCGTCTCGGTGCTCATGGCGCTGCCGTTTGCGGCGCTCGCAGGTGGGCTGCTTGGCATCGCGTTTGCGTTTCCCTCGCGCAATCTCTCGGGCATCTATCTCGCCGTTGCCACCATGGCGCTGGCGCTTGCACTGCCTGAGTTGCTGCTGTATTTCAGCAGCATCACGGGCGGCTATGAAGGCCTTTATGTGAAGCGCGATGCGCTGCCCGGCGTGTCACGCGATCTGCAGCGCTACTACGTGCCGCTTGCCGGTCTGGTGGTGGTGGCGCTGCTGCTGAGGCAGTTTCGCCGCTCGCGTCAGGCGCTGGCGCTACTGCTGATCCGCACCTCGGCGCCGGCGGCAGAATCCTTCGGTGTGCGTCGCAGCTGGGCGCGGCTGTCGTGCATGGCGCTGTCGGGCGGCATCGCGGCCATCGGTGGTGCGCTACTGGCGTTCAGTTCGTCGACCGTGTCGCCCAACAGCTTCACGCTGTGGACGTCGATCTTCTTGCTGGTCGGATCGGTGGTCAGCCTGTATTCGCTGGGCATGTTCGGCAGCTTGATCGGCGGCGTCTTTCTCACGCTGATGCCGCTGTTGTTGGCCGGTGCGGGCGACTGGGTACCGATTCTGTACGGCGGTGCGCTGCTGCTCGTGGTGCTCGGCGCGAACCTGATTCCCGAATCCTGGCGCGTGCGTCCGGGGGGAGGCGCTGCATGATGACGACTGCTACATCCATGGCTGCAGCGCCGCTCACGGTGAAACACTTGTCGCTGTCCTTCGGCGGAAACCGTGTGCTGCAGGACATCGCGTTGTCGGTGCAGCCAGGCGAAATCACCGGCCTGATCGGCCCGAACGGCGCTGGCAAGACCAGTTTCTTCAACTGCCTCACGGGCCTCTACTCGCCGCAGGAGGGCAGCATCTGCCTTGGCCTGCAGCATCTGGAGCGTATTCCGCCGACGGGTCGCGCTGCGCTGGGCTTTTCGCGCAGCTTCCAGCATGTGGCGCTGTGCCCCGAGCTCACCGTGGCCGAGAACGTGATGATCGGCCTTGATCGCCAATCGCACGCGGGCTGGTTGAGTGCGTTTCTCGCGCTGCCCCAGGGCAATGCCGAGCGCGCCGCGAATCGCGAACGGGCGCTGGGTGCGCTCACGCGATTGGGCGTGGCGGAGGTGGCCGACGAATACCCCGCGCAACTGCCGCCGGGCGTACTGCGATTGGTGGAGATCGCACGCGCGATTGCCGGTCAGCCGCGCGTGTTGCTGCTCGACGAACCGGCGGCCGGACTCAATTCGGTGGAGACGCGTGATCTCTCGAATGCGCTGCTCAAGCTGCGCTCACCCGATCTGGTGCTGTTGGTCGTGGAGCACGACATGGACTTGATCATGGAGGTCTGCGATCACATCCATGTACTCAACGGCGGCAAGCTGCTGGCATCGGGCACGCCCGCGCAGATCCAGGTGAATCCAGAGGTCGTGCGCGTCTATCTGGGAGACGACGATGAGTGAGCCGCAACCAGTTAACAAGCTTCTGGAGCTCGACGGGCTCACCGTGAGCTACGGCGCAGGGCCGGTGGTGCACGGCGTGACGCTGGCGATGGAGCAGGGCAGCGTGGCGGGCCTGCTGGGCGCAAACGGCGCGGGCAAGTCGAGCACATTGCGCGCGATTGCGGGGCTCGAAGCCGCGCAGGGGCGCGTGATCTTTGAAGGCCGCGACATCTCCGCAATGAATGTGACGCAGCGCTTTCACGCTGGGATTGTCTACGTGCCTGAGGGCCGCGCCATCGTCACCGATCTGACGGTGGAGGAGAACCTCACGCTCGGCGGCTACTTCGTGGACAAGCCCACGCGCGTGCGGCGTCAGCAGATGGTGCTCGAATTCTTTCCCGAGATCGCCAACCGCATCAACGCGCCTGCGGGCCTGCTGAGCGGCGGCGAGCAGCAGATGCTGGCGATTGGGCGCGGTTTGATGTCGGGGCCCAAGCTGCTGCTGCTCGACGAACCATCGCTCGGTCTCGCGCCGCTGCTGGTGGCGCGGGTCTATGAGCGATTGGGCGCGATCCAGAAAGAGCAGAACCTCTCGGCGCTGCTGGTCGAGCAGAGCTTTCATGCTGCGGCCAAGCTCGCCACGCGGGCATGGGTGATGCGGCATGGGCACATCGTCGGCACGCTCGACGCGCAGGAGCTGCGCAGCCGCGAAGGTCGCCAGCGCGCAATTGACGCTTACCTCGGCGCGCGGCAAGAAACCGCTGCACACGCCTGAACAGGAACCAGGAGCACACACAATGCAGACACTTCCACTCAAAGGCCGCGTGGTCACCGATGGCCTGCTGTTTCCCGAAGGCCCGATTGCGCTGCCCGATGGCAGTGTGCTGGTAGCCGAGATTCAAGGCGCGCGTCTGGTGAAGGTGTATGCCGACGGCCGCAAACAGGTGGTGGCTGAAATCGGTGGTGGCCCGAACGGCGCGGCGCTCGGGCCGGATGGCCATGTCTATGTGTGCAACAACGGCGGCTTCAACTGGCGCACGGACGATGGTTTCACGAGGCCCACCGGCGCGGCGGCGGATTACCAGGGCGGCTGCATCCAGCGCGTGAACATCGAGTCCGGCACCGTGCAGGTGCTCTACAGCGAATGCGATGGTGCACCGCTGCATGGCCCAAACGACATCGTGTTCGACCAGCAGGGCGGCTTCTGGTTCACCGATTTCGGCAAGACGTTTGAAGACCGCATCATGCGCGGCGCGCTGTACTACGCGCGCAGCGATGGCAGTCTCATTCGCCGTGCGGCAAAGCACCTGCTCACGCCCAATGGCGTGGGCCTGTCGCCTGATGGCAAAACGCTCTACCTGTCGGAGACCGAGTCGAGCCGTCTCTGGT
The DNA here is from genome assembly GCF_011305995.1 of Diaphorobacter sp. HDW4A. Lineage (GTDB taxonomy): Bacteria > Pseudomonadota > Gammaproteobacteria > Burkholderiales > Burkholderiaceae_C > Diaphorobacter_A. The sequence goes on from NZ_CP049910.1 coordinate 5,750,394, forward strand.
CCTACCCCATTGTCGGCGTGGGCGAGCTGGCGCTTGAGCCCTGGCCATCGCCGAATGGCGGTCGGCTGGTGCATGGGCTGCCGGGTTACCAGCGCTTTGATTCGCTGGCGGTTGAGCAGGGCGGCAACATCTGTGTGGCTACGCTGGTGCGCGGTGGGATCAGCGTGTTTTCGCCAGCGGGCGAGTTGCTCGAATTTCACACCGCGTCGGAAGGCTACTGCACCAACATTTGTTTTGGCGGGCCGGATCACCGAACGGCCTTCATCACGCTGTCCGGCTATGGACAGCTGTTCGCCGCCGAATGGCCGCGGGCGGGACTACCGTTGGTGGCTTGAGGAGTAGTGGACCAATGGATTCAACCCTGTTGTTTGACCTAGGAGGAGAGCGCATGAAACCCGTACCTCGACAACGGCGCAGAGCCCTGTTGTTGTGTTCATTGACCGCAGCCTGTGCGCTGCAGTGGCTGCCCGCCAGCGCGCAGCCGGGCTGGCCCGACAAGCCGATCCGCGTGATCGTGCCGTATGCGGCGGGGCAGGGCGCCGATGTGCTCATGCGTCTGCTCGGGCAGGAGCTGTCCGCCTCGCTCGGCCAGCCGGTGATCGTGGACAACAAGGCGGGCGCGGGCGGCAACATCGGCACGGCGGCGGCGGCCAAGTCCGCGCCGGACGGCTACACCTTTCTGCTCGGCACCAACGCGACGAACGCAGCCAACGAGTTTCTGTATTCCAACCCGGGCTACCACCCGGGTACGGATTTCGAATCGGTGGCGATGATCGGCCTCCTGCCGATGGTGATCAGCACCTCGGTGGCGGACCTGCCGGCCAATGGCGTGGGCAAGCTCATCGCCCAGGCCAAGGCCAAGCCAGATACCTTGAACGTGGGGCTGCCCAGCACCACCGCCAACGTGGTGTTCGCCCAGTTCGTGAAGATGGCTGATGCGCCGCTGTTCGGGGTGAAGTACAAGTCATCGGGCCAGGCGCTCACCGACACCATCGGCGGGCAGATTCCGCTGGTGATCGACACGGTGACCGCCTCGCGCGCGCACATCGCCAGCGGCAAGCTGAAGGCCATCGGCATCACCTCGCGCAACGCCAGCGAGATGCTGCCGGGCGTGCAATCGATCGCCGATCAGGGCGTTTCTGGCTTCGATGTGGTGGCATGGGATGCATTGTTTGCGCCAAAAGGCACACCGACGTCGGTCGTCCAGAAAATGAGTGAACATGTCGCCAAGGCCCTCGCCCAGCCCGAAATGCGCAAACGCATGATGGACATCGGAGTCGAGCCGATCACCATGAATCCCGCGCAGATGCGTGATTTCGTGAAGCAGGAGCGCCAGAAATGGGGTGATGTGATCACCTCTGCCAACATCAAAGTGGACTGAGTCCGGAGCTACCCTTAGCCGTCGAATCAGCGAATTGCTGGATTGACATCTTTCCAAAAAGAATGCATTCTGCATTGAGCATCAAACCAAAGGAGATTTTTTGATGAACACCGCAACTCTCGAATCCCAAGCCGCAGCAGCCCAGGCCGACGTGGGCAACCGCCCCGCCGAAGGCCGCATCACCGACGAGGCCGTGGCCGCAGCGCGCGCCATGATCGGCCTGCACCTGCGCCCCGAAGGCCCCTACCTGCAGGACGCCACGGCCGACACGCTGCGCAACTGGTGCAACGGCATTGGCGACCTGAATCCGCTGTACCGCGAAGTGGGCTATGGCGCGAGCACGCGCTACGGCAGCGTGGTGGGTCACCCGATGTTCCCGATGGCCTTCGGCTGGCTGGGCCGCACACGCTGGGGTCTGCCAGGTGTTCACGGCTTCTACGCGGGCAACGACTGGGAGCTGTTCCGCAACATCAAGCCCGGTGACCGCATCACCGCCATCGAACGTGTGGTCGGCGTGGAAGAAAAGGAAAGCCAGTTCTCCGGCCGCCTTGTGCTGCAGTACGTGGAGGCCTCGTACTACAACCAGCGCAGCGAGCTGGTGGCGCGCGGCCTCGGCACCTGCACACGCCACGAGCGCAAGGCAGCGCGCGATGCGGGCAAGTACAAGGAAATCGTGCAGCACGAATACTCCGACGAAGAGCGCGACCGCATCGACGAGATGATCCTGGACGAGCCCAAGAACATTCGCGGCGCCAACGTGCGCTACTGGGAGGAAGTGCAAGTCGGCGAGGAATTGCCGACCATCGCGCGCGGCCCACTGTCGCTGATGGACACCATGGGCTTTCTGGTCGGCTGCGGACGCGGACACACGCATGGCGTGGTGCTGCAGGCGGCCGTCAAGCACCCGGGGCACTTCTTCCGCAATCCTGAAGCGGGCGGCGGCGTGGAATACACCGGCATCGGCCATCACCGCGAATCGGTGGCCAAGGAAGTGGGCGTGCCCGGCACCTATGACTACGGCCCGCAGCGCTCGTCGTGGATGTGCACGCTGGTGACCAACTGGATGGGCGACGCGGGCGTGCTCAAGCGCGTGCGCAGCGAGATGCGCCGCTTCAACATCGTCGGCGACACCACGTACTGCAAGGGCAAGGTGGTGCGCAAGTATGTGAAGGACAAGACCGGTCTGGTGGACATCGAGATCCAGGCGGTGAACCAGCGCGGCGAGCTGACCACCCCCGGCATTGCCACGGTCGCGCTGCCTTCGCGTGATGTGAAGCTGCCCGCGTTCCTCGACGGCTCGGCCATCGACCTCGAGCTGCCGGTGGTGCGCTGAGCGCGAATCGGGTTTCGCAACGACGACAAGACTGAGCTGGAAGGAGGTTCACATGCAAGCCGAATCCGTGTCATCGCCCCGGTTGGGGGTGGCGGAACTGCCCCTCGCGGGCTGCCGGGTCATCGAGCGTTCGCGCTCCGTTGCCGCCGCGTATGCGGGCAGGCTGCTGGCGGCGATGGGCGCGGAAGTGGTGATGCTGGAACCTCCACAAGGCTCCGAACTGCGCCGGGCGCCGCCGCTGCTCGACGACACCGGCGAGAGCGCGCTGTTCGCCTATCTGTCGCTCGGCAAGCGCAGCCTGATTTGCGATCTGGAGGACGGCGCGGCGCGCGGCACGCTGCTCCAGGTGCTGGGCGATGCGCACATCCTCATCGACGACACGCCCGTGGCGCAGCGCGCGGCGCTGGGGCTGGACCCGGACAGCATCGCAACGGTCTTTCCGCATCTGGTGCATGTGAGTGTGCTCCCGTTTGGCGCGGCTGGCGACAAGGCGCACTGGAGCGCGGAAGAGATCAATCTGTTGCATGCGGGAGGCGAGGGGTTTCTGCTTCCCAACGGGTTGGCCAACGAGCTGTTCCCGGACCGCCCGCCGCTCAAGATCTACGGCCACTTCGGTAGCTATCAGGGCGGCTGCATGGCGGCGATGAACGCGCTCGCCGCATGGTGGGCGGCACCGGCGGTGGGCGGGCAGTTCGTTGATGTGTCGGTGCAGGACGCTGTGCTGGCAGTGGGCGCGTTCGCGCTGCAGAGGCTCGGCGATGGCTCGCTTGAGCACCGCACCAGCAGGCGCTTTCGCTACGGCGGCGTGTTCAAGACGCTCGACGGCTACATGGAATTGCTCACGCTCGAAGACCGTCAGTGGCGCGGCCTGGTGCAGTTGCTCGGCAGTCCGGCCTGGGCGCTCGATGCCGCACTGAATGACCCGCTTGAGCGCAGTCGCCGTGGTGACGAAATCAACGGCCACATCCGCGAGTGGATGGCACGACATGCGGTGGACGACATCGTGCAGCGTGCGCAGGAATTGGGCGTGCCGGCCGCCAAATACCGCACGCCGGAAGACGTGGTGCAGGGCGATCACGAACGTGCGCGCGGACTGTTTGCATCGACACAGCTGGAAAGCGGACGCGAGGTGGAGCTGCTGTATGCGCCGTTCCAGTTCCACTGCTCGCCGCTGCGCGCTGGCGAAGAAGAAAGCCGCGTGCCTGCACTGGGTGAAATGACGGAGGAAATGCTGTGATGATGAATCGCGACAACGCGCCACTCGCAGGCGTGCGCATTGCGGATTTCACGATCCATGCGGCGGGGCCGTTCTGCACGCATCTGCTCTCGCAGCTCGGCGCGCAGTGCATCAAGATCGAGAGCCAGACGCGGCCCGACGCGTTCCGCAAGCCGCATGCCGTGTATGGCCGCATGACGGCCGCCACCTTCGATCAGGTATCGGCCAACAAGCTATCGGTGCGGCTCAATCTCAAGAACGCCGAAGCCATCGAAATCGCCAAGCGCATCGTCGGCGTGTCCGACATCGCGGCGGAGAGTTTTCGGCCGGGCGTGATCAAGCGTCTGGGTCTCGGTTTCGACGTGCTGCGCGAAGTGAAGCCGGACATCGTCATGCTGTCGCTTTCGTCCTGTGGCCAGAGCGGCCCTGATTCGCACTTTGCGGGCTATGCGCCGCTGTTCGGTGCGTGGGGTGGCCTTGGCTGGATGACCGGCTATGCCGATGGGCCACCGGTGGAAATGCGCCACGTGATGGACCACTCTGCAGGCATGCACGCCGCGCTAGCCACCATTGCCGCGCTGCAGCAGCGCCGCCGCACAGGTTTGGCGCAGCACGTGGATCTGGCCGCGCGCGAAGTGGCGTCCGCCATGATCGGTGACGCGCTGGCGATGGCCAGCGCCGGTTTCACGCCGCAGCGTCCCGGAAACTCCGATCCCTCGATGGCGCCGCACGGCGTTTATCCCAGCGCGCGTGCCGACCGTTGGATCACCCTCGCCGTGCGCAACGACGATGAATGGCAGCGCATGCTCAGAGCACTGGAGGTGCAATGCGACGCGCCTCATCTGGCCACCACGCAGGGCCGCGTCAAACACGCGCATGTGGTGGACGAACTGGTCTCGGACTGGCTCTCGCGGCACGACGCCGACCAGATTGTCGCCCGCCTGCAGAAGGCCGGGGTGAGCGCGCATGTCTCATGGAACATGCAGGACATTGCGGACGACCCGCACCTGCGCGCACGCGGCACGGTGACACAGGTGAGCGCCGATGACCTCCCTCCACGCCCCGCAGTCGGCGCGCTTGCGCGATTCAGTCGCACAGACGACGTGGGCATACACCGCCTGACGCCCGCGCTGGGTCAGGATGAGGACTACGTGTTCGGCGAGCTGCTGGGCCTTTCCAGCAGCCAGCGCGCGGAGCTCGAAAGTCGCGAAGTCATACTTTGAATTTCATTCAAGCAGTCAACAAACACAAGGAGCAGTGCGTGAGCGATTCGATCTATCTGGTTCTCGACATGGAAAACGATCTGATCCATGACGAGGGTTTCAACGGCAAGGCCGCTTACGGCGAGCAGGTGCGCGGTCGCGGCATCATCGCGAAGACCCGCAATGCGATCGACAAGGCGCGCGCGGCGGGTGTGCCCATCGGCTTTGTGCGCGTGGGCTTCTCACCGGACTACCGCGAGTGCCCTCCGAACTCGCCGATCTTTTCGGGAGCGCGCAAGAACGGGATCTTCAAGCTCGGGACTTTTGGGACGCAAACGCATCCCGATCTGGGGCAGCGTGAGGAGGACTTCGACATCGTCAAGCACCGGGTGAGTCCGTTTTATTCGACGAGTCTTGAGGCGATTCTGCGGGCTCGGGGGATTCGGCGGATTTACTGCTCCGGAGTCTCTACCAATGCGGTGGTGCAGGCGATGGTGAGGGAGGGGCATGATCGGGATTTCGAGATCATTGTGTTGGAGGATTGTTGTTGCGCGCCTTCTGCTGAGGAGCATGAGGATGCGGTTCGGGGTTTTAAGCGGTTTTGTGTTTTGAGTAGTTCTTCTGAGGTTGTGTTTGGGTGATTTGTTTTTGGCTTCTGTTCTTTGTCTGAGAGCGGAGACCGGGGCTGCCCTCGGCGGGGCAATTACTTTTTGCTTGCGCGCAAAAAGTAATCAAAAGCGCGCTTGGAAGTCATCCGGCAGAACTCTCTGCGCGCCCTTCGGGCGCTCCGCTCGGACAACCGCCGGAAGTCAGTTGGGAAGAGGTGTGTTCGGCACGTCGCTGCGCTCGTGCTGCATCTCGCGTTCGCGAGATGCATGGCGCCTGCGGCGCATCCAAACCATTCAGTGCATTTCGATACGATGCGCTCTCCGGTATGGCTCCCTCGAGGGGGTAAGCTCACCACAGATGCTCGTTACGCGCGGTCTTCCCCAGTCCTGCTGACCACGCCTGATTCTGTCGTTTCGTCCGGCGGTTTGCAGCGGCAAGTGCCGATGCAAACTTCAAGCACTGACTCACGGCAGTTGTCTGACCGGAGGGAAGCGCAGGGTCGTGGGCAGGAGGGTCGCCTTTTCTTGCTTACTTCTTTTGGCGAAGCAAAAGAAGTGAGTCGCCCGTCGGCTGCACTCAAAACAGTAAGCGCGTCGAATTTGAAAACAAACGAACGAAAGACAACAGATGAAAAAAATCTCCCGCTCATTTCTCTTCGTCCCGGGCGACCGCCCCGAGCGCTTTGCCAAAGCCGCAACCAGTGGCGCCCACGACATCATCCTCGACCTCGAAGACGCCGTCAGCATCGACGCCAAACCACGAGCTCGCGAATCGGTGCGCGAGTGGCTCGCCAAAGGCAACTCCACGCCGGCCCTCGTGCGCATCAACTCCGCCGGAACGCCGTGGTTTGAAGAAGACCTGCGCATGATCGCCGCAGTGCCGAACGCCGCCGTGATGCTTCCAAAGGCCGACGAGCGTTCGCTCGCGCATGTCGTTTCGCAGTTGCCGGGCCGTCGCGTTGTCGCGTTGATCGAGACCGTCGCCGCGTATCTGGATCTCAAAGCCGTGTGTGCCGTGAGGGGTGTGGAGCAGTTGGCGTTTGGCAGTGTGGATTTTTCCACCGAGAGCGGTATTGCCGACGAGGACCATGCACTCGATGCCGTGCGCACGCAGATCGTGCTGGAGTCGATTCGCGCGGGGATGTTGCCGCCCATTGATGGGGTGAGCGTGAATTTCAGCGACGCTTCATTGATCGCACAGGACACGCTGCGTTCGCGTCAGCTTGGCTTCGGGGCCAAGCTCTGCATTCACCCGGCGCAAGTGGTGCCTGTGAACACCGCGTTTGCGCCGTCGTCGGCAGAGCTAGATTGGGCGCGGCGCGTGTTGGCCGCGTTCGATGTGAGCGGTGGTGCGGCGACAGCGGTGGATGGAAAGATGATCGACAAGCCGCTGGTGGACAAGGCTCAGCGCATCATCGCTGCGGCTCAGGTCTAGTAGCCGGCTTGGCGTGCGCGCAGCAGGAGTGCCTGCGCGCGGGCCAGATCGTCCATGGTGTCGATGTCGGTGATGATGCCTTCGTCATCGACCACGAGTTCGCGCAGGTGTCCTTGGGTGCGGGCTTCGCGCACGATGGCGGAGGCGCCCCGGTCGCCGTTGAGTGCCATCAGTGCGGCATGGCAATGTGCGGCGAAAGCGACGGGATGGCCTTGCTGGCCGTTGAAGAAGGGGGCAATCACGTCCACCTCCGCAGGCGCCTCGATCAAGGCCTGTGCCACACGCACCAAGGTGGCGGGTCGCACCAAGGGAAGGTCTGCGGGAATGATCAGCCAGCCATGGGCGGTGCTGGTGGCGCGCACGCCTGCTGCGATGGAGTCGCCCATGCCAGCGCCTCCCTCTCCTTGACGCACCAGATGCCATGGCAGTCCCGATTGCTGCACGGCCTGCAGTGTGCGCTCGAGGACCGGTACGTCGCAAAGCAATGCATCGAGCTTGTGCGTGCACCCCCCCGATGCGCGAAAGCGCGTGCCGCTGCCTGCGGCGAGGAGGATGAGCGTGGGGAATGGCTTGGCTTGCATCTGCGGGATTTTTTCACATTCTTCAGTCCGCGCCCTGCGTGTGTAGGACAAGTGCTTTTTGCAGCGTGTCTGCGTTGACGGTGCTGCAAGGCCCGGGCAATCATGGGCCTGGCTGTTGCCCTGCGCAACGACTCCAGACGACCTCCACGAGAAAGACCTCCACGATGACCACCCATGTTTCCATCAACGGAAAGGATCAGGCCGTGCAGGCCGATCCACAGACGCCGCTCCTGTGGGTGCTGCGTGATGAGCTCGGCATGACGGGTACGAAATTCGGCTGCGGCATGGCACTGTGCGGCGCGTGCACGGTGCATATGGATGGCGCGCCGATCCGCTCGTGCGTCACGCCGGTGTCGGCGGCGGCGGGCAAGCAGGTCAGCACCATCGAGAACATGGAGACCGACCGCATCGGTCGCGCGGTGCAGGCGGCGTGGCTGGCGCTGAATGTGGCGCAGTGCGGCTACTGTCAGGGGGGGCAGATCATGTCCGCCATTGGGCTGCTTCAAACCAATGCCAAGCCCAGCGACGCCGACATCACCAACGCGATGAGCGGCAATCTCTGCCGCTGTGGCACGTATTTTCGAATTCATGCCGCAGTCAAGCACGCCGCCACGTTGCTCGCGAAGGGAGGCCAATGATGTCGTCGATCTTCGAATCATCCGCAGCACCGGCGCAGCTGAGCCGTCGTGCGTTGCTTAAGGCCGGAGCGGCCACGGGACTGGTGTTGTCGGTCACCGCGCGCGGCGTGGTCCACGCGCAGGAGGCTGCCAGGAAATATGGAGCTGACTCCATGCCGGGCGGCACGGTCGATGACCCGCTCGTGTTCGTGCAGATCGGCGTCGACGGCACCGTCACCATCGTCGCGCACCGTGTGGAGATGGGCACGGGCGTGCGCACCAGCCTGCCCATGGTGGTGGCCGACGAGATGGAGGCTGATTGGGCGCGCGTGAAGGTGGTGCAGGCCGATGGCGACGAGGCGCGCTACGGCAATCAGAACGTGGATGGCTCGCGCAGCGTGCGCCACTTTCTGGCACCCATGCGGCGGGTGGGCGCGGCGGCGCGGCAGATGTTGGAGGCGGCTGCGGCGGCGCGCTGGTCGGTGCCCGCGTCGGAAGTCAAGGCAGTGCTGCACCAAGTGGTGCATGCGAAGAGCGGGCGCAAGCTGGGGTTTGGCGAGCTGGCGGACGATGCTGCAAAGCAGCCGGTGCCCACAGCCGGGCAGCGGCGACTGAAGAGCCAAGCGGAGTTTCGCTACATCGGCAAGGACAAGGTTCGCGCGATCGATCTTGAAGACATCGGCCGGGGCCGCGCCAAATATGGCATCGATCCGCACATGCCGGGCATGGTGTTCGCAGTGATCGCGCGGCCTGCGGTGCTGGGCGCCAAGGTCAAGAGCGTGAACAGTGATGCAGCGCTCAAGGTGCCGGGTGTGCTCAAGGTGGTGGAGATTCCGGCGTTCAGCGGCGCACCTGCGTTTCAGCCGCTGGGCGGGGTGGCGGTGGTCGCAAGCAACACCTGGGCCGCGATGCAGGGGCGCAAGGCGCTTGCCATCGAATGGGCCGAGAGCGAGCATGCGGTCTACGACTCCGCGAGTTATCGGCAGGCGATGGAAAAGGCCGCGCGTGAGCCTGGCAAAGTGGTGCGTAACAACGGCGATGCAGGTGCAGCGTGGAGCAAGGCGAGCGAGCGCCAGCGCGTCACGGCCGAGTACTACATTCCGCACCATGCGCACGCCACGATGGAGCCGCCTTCGGCCACGGTGTTAATTGACGGTGACCGCTGCGACGTTTGGGCCTGCGTGCAGGATCCACAGAATGCGCGCGACGGGGTGATCAAGCTGCTTGGCCTGTCCAGGGACAAGGTGGCGGTGCATCCGCAGTTGCTGGGCGGCGCGTTTGGTCGCAAGTCGAAGGCGGATTTCGTGTTCGAGGCTGCGACGATCGCCAAGGCCATGCCCGGCAAGCCGGTGAAGGTGGTGTGGACGCGCGAGGACGATATCCAGCACGACTTCTATCACGCGGTGTCGCTCGAGCATCTGGAGGCCGCCCTCGGCAGCGACGGCATGCCCGTGTCGTGGCTGCATCGCACCGTCGCGCCGACCATCAGCTCGTTGTTCAACGCGGCTGCGCAGGGTGAGAGCGCATCGGAACTGGGCATGGGAGCGGTGAACCTGCCTTGGCAGATTCTCAACTTTCGCGTGGAGACCGGCAACGTGCCCGCGCATACCCGCATCGGCTGGTTCCGTTCGGTCTACAACATTCCGCACGCCTTCGCGACGCAGTGCTTCATCGCCGAGCTCGCGCACCGCGCGGGCAAGGACCACAGGGCCTATGCGCTCAAGCTGATCGGGCCGGCCCGCAAGCTCCATCCACAGAAGGCGTTCGACGATGGCTGGAACTACTCCGAATCGCCCGAGGTCTATCCGTTCGACACGGGCCGACTGCGCGATGTGATCGAGGCCGCCTGCAAGGGCGCGCAGTGGGGACGCAAGCTGCCCAAGGGGCGCGGCTTGGGGCTGGCGTTCAGCTACAGCTTTCTGACCTATGCGGCCACGGTGATCGAGTTGGAGGTGAACGACAAGGGTGAGATCCGGTTGATCGCGGCCGACATGGCGCTTGACTGCGGGCCGCAGATCACGCCCGAACGCATCCGTGCACAGATGGAGGGATCGGTCGTCATGGGCATGGGCATCGCGATGATGAGCGACATCACCTTTGCCAAGGGCGCGGTCCAGCAATCGAATTTCAACGATTTCCTGATCGCAAGGCACAACGAGGCGCCGCCCATGGTTCGCACGCATCTGGTCAATAACCATCTGCAGACGCCGCCCGGCGGCGTGGGCGAGCCGCCACTGCCGCCCGTGGCGCCGGCGATTGCGAACGCGATCTTTGCCGCTACCGGCAAGCGCATGCGCGATCTGCCTATCCGTAAGGTGGAGTAGCAAGGTGATTGAGGGCATGCCGAGCACGTGCGTTGGTGCACATTGCCAACGCACGCTGCACTGCATGATGTGGCGATGCATTCCGTCGCATAGAATGCGGCGAAAGCAATGCATCGTGCACGACAGCACGCAGACCCCTCGCAAGGCGGCGGCAGAGCTTGCCTCTGCGGCGGATTGCAGGATTCCACGGGCAACACATGGATTACCGAACCAAAGAAGAACAAGTCGCCGATTACCTTCGTGAGCGCATCATCTCCGGCGTCTATCCGCGCGGCTCGCGCCTGAAGCAGGCCGAGATCGCGGAGGAGCTCAAGCTCAGCATCACGCCCGTGCGCGAGGCGCTCAAGCTGCTGGTGGCGGAAGGCTACGTGAGCGGTGATTCATACCGCGGTGCGCGCGTCGTGCCGTTCGATCCGGCAGCCTCCGCCGAGATTCTGAACCTGCGTCTGCTGCTCGAAGCGCAGTTGGTGCGCGGCGTGGTGCAGAACATCAACGCTCAAGATTTGTCGGAGCTGCATGCACTCGGCGAAGAATTCGCCAAAGCCTTCGCCGAGGGCGATCGTGCAGCCGCGCGCGGTGTGAACTACCGCTTTCACCGCCGCATGTACGACATCGCCAATCTGCCGCAGACGTTGCATTTCGTGCAGATACTGTGGGCGCGCTATCCCTTCGACGTGATCAACGCTGCGCAGAACCGTGGACCGGATGCTGTCGATGAGCACAACGAGATTCTCGAGGCCCTTGCCACCGGCGACGCGGCAGCCGCAATGATCGCCATGCGCAAGCACATCGAGTCGGGATGGACGGTGCTCAAATCGTCGGCACTCGCGACCGAAGACCAATAGGCAGGCAATAACCTTTGGCGGTTCATTGCCGTTGGTGCACAGGCTATGCTGTTCCTCACATGAAGTGAGACAACAGCCCATGACTGACTCTTCCCGATCGAACGCGGACAAGAAGTTTTCCGCACAACCCGGCAGTACGCCGCTGGTGTTGGATTCACCGCACAGCGGCACGGTCTATCCCGATGATTTTGGCGCGGCGCTGCCGCTTTACGTGCTGCGGCAAGCCGAAGACACACACGTCGAGAAGCTCTACGACTTTGCGCCGCTGATGGGGGTGGCTTGGGTCGAGGCGTTGTTCCCGCGCATCTACCTCGACGCAAACCGTGACACGACCGAGATCGATGTCGATCTGTTCGATGGTGAATGGCCGCACGATGTGACCGAGGACGAGGTCACGCTGCAGAAGGTGCGTTTGGGCAAGGGCCTGATCTGGCGGTTCACCGACGACGGGCAGGCGATCTACGAGCGCCAACTGACGGTGGAGGAAGGCCAGCGGCGCATCTCCGAATGCTGGGTTCCCTATCACGCGGCGGTGTCGGATGCCATCGATGCGGCACATGCGCGCCATGGCTACAGCATCCACATCAACTGCCACTCGATGCCGTCGATTGCGGCCAGCCATGCCACGCTGCACCCAGGGCTCGAACATGCGGACTTCGTGATCGGCGACCGCGACGGTACAACGGCATCGCCCGCGCTCTCCAACATGGTGTGCGACTTCCTGCGCTCGCGCGGCCATGACGTGGAATACAACCACCCTTACAAGGGCGTGGAGTTGGTGCGGCGCTACGGCAAGCCAGAGGAGCACCGGCACAGTATCCAGATCGAGATCAACCGCCGGATCTACATGGACGAGGAGACGCTGGAGATCGTCCAGCCGGGCTTCGACAAGCTCAAGCAGGACCTGCGCGATCTGGTGGAGTGGCTGCTCAAGACCGATCCGCGCAAGCTTTGAGCATTGCGCGGCTGTGTTCGCTCAAGCGCCGCAATGCTTGAGTGGCTTGCCCAGCAGCGCAGTGCGCAACTGGCTTTCGGCCTTGGTGCGCAGGGCGTCGTCTGCGGTGGGCAGTCGCAGCGTGTAGACGTTGGTTTCCTTGCGCTCGACCACGACACGCGCGGTGCGCACACCCTTGCTGGTGAGTTGCGTGAGTGCGCGCTGTGCCGCCTCGTCCGTCGAGAAGCGGCCGAGCGAAAGACCCGGCTCGAAGGCTGTGCCGGGGCGGTCGTAGTCGATCTGCAGGTTCTTGAGTTCGGCGCGCTTCTTGGCGACCGCTTCGTCGTCGGGGAGCTTGCCGATGTAGACCATCCAACGGCCGGGAACCGGCGTGGGATCGAACTTCCAGCTGTTGGTGGGCAGGGCGCTCTGGGCGGCGATGCGCAGGGTCTGCATCTGCTGTTCGTCATACGAGCCGGCCTGCAGGCAGACCGTGCGCTGCGGTGCGGTGGGGGGTGGCGTCGACACAGGAGCGGCAGCTGCCACCGAGGCGGTGCTGGCCGGTGCACTTGGTGCAGAAGCGGGGGCGGTGGCCACCACGGCGGAAACCGTGTCGGATGCGGTAGAAGCGGCGGAAGCCGTTCCTGACGCCTCAGAAGCTGGCGCGAGCGCCGCCGAGCTGATGGGCGTCACCTGCATCTTCTGCGGATCGATCTGCAGGTCGAGGCGCTGCGGCTCGGCCTGTACTGTGGGCCCCCAGCCCATGGTGCGCAGCATGCCCTGAGACCATGCATAGTAGCCCGCGTTGGCGAGCAGCAGAACGATGACGGCGATGCGCAGCATGATGAGGTGACCCCTTCCCTTGTCTGTGTTTTATGTACGGTTGGCGCGCAGATTATGCGGACTGTCCCGGCAGTGGCTGGCCGACGGGACGCACGCTGATGTCGCCGCTGGTGATGGCTTGCAGTCCAGCGGCGGTATTGATCAGCAGCGTGCCATCGTCCGTCACGCCGCTTGCCATGCCGCTCGTGCCATCGCTCAGATGCACCTGGCGCCCGTTCAGCAGATCGCGCTGTGCGAAACGTGTCTTGTACGGCGCGAAGCCGCTGTGTGCAAAGGCGTGCAGGGTCTTGATCAGTGGAGGAATGATGGTGAGCAGCGCTTCGGGTGCGGTCCAGCGCGGGTCGATGTCGGTGAGGCACGCGGGCTGCGTCGTCATGCCGTCGCCGGTGCGCGCCAGCACGTTCAGGCCGATGCCGACCACCACATAGCGCAGGGCGGTGTCGTTCTCGACCGCCATCGTGCCCGGCGCGGCCATGAAGCTCGCAGTTTCGACGAGGATGCCGCCGAACTTGCGGTCGCCCGAGAGCCACAGGTCATTGGGCCACTTGAGGCCCACGCGCGGCAGTCCGCTCGCCTCGCTCGGGATTTCGAGCTGGAGGCTGTCCGCCACGCTCACGCCCACGGCCAGTGACAGGCCCGACCACTCCTTGGGCCTGAGAGGCAGGCCCAGCGACATCATCAGCGAGGCGGGGCCCAGCTCCGCCGCGTGTGCGGTCTCCTGACTCTGCCAGGGACGGCCCAAGCGGCCGCGCCCAGCAGTCTGCTCCTCGGTCACCAGCAGGATGGGGTCGCAGCGGCCCGCACGGGCGCGGCGCATGAGCTCGGTGTTGGTCGAGTCGATGGAGGGCAGAACCTCCACGCTGAAATCGGGCACATCGGTCACCACGGCCTGCCAGATGGCCTCGGAGGGCCAGCGGATCGGAGAACGGTAATGGCCTGCGGTGGTCACTTCTTGCTGCCCTTGGCTTTCTGAGGCTTCTTGTCTTTGTTCTTGTCGGGGCTTTTGGCCGATGACTTGGTTTTGTCCGATGGCTTGTCCGACTTCTTTTCCAGTTTTTTCTCCAGTTTCTTTTCTGGCTTCTTTTCGGATTTAGCTATCTTTTTTGATTCGGATTTGGCTTCAGGCTTGGATTTCTCGGACTTTTTATTTTTCTTGACCGGCTCCATTCCCTTGGGCGCCCAGCCGCGTTTGGGGGCCAGCAGCGTGCCTCGGCAGTCTTCACTGCCACACCAGCAGGGATATTCGGCTTTGAGTTTCGGGGTATAACGCTCCTCGATAATCAGTCCGTAGTCGTAATTGAGCTCTTCGCCCGCATGGATATTGCGCAGGGCCGTGATGAAGATCCGGCCTTCGATTTCATCTGCAAAACAGTTGGGATCGCAGCTGTGGTTGATCCAGCGCGCGGAGTTTCCGCCATGTTTCGCGTCGATGACGCGGTCTTCGTCCACATGGAAATAGAACGTATGGTTGGGCTGCTTGGGGTCGTGCGGATGCCGATCCTGCGCCTCCTGCCAGCCGATGACCTCTCCCACGTATTCGATGAGAACCTCGCCCTCGGCAATGTCCTGCAACGCGAACACACCCTTGCCATGCACGCCGGAGCGTCGTGTCTGGATGCGGCGGCCCGGCGGGATGGTCGGGATATTGGAGGGTGCGTTTCGGGCCATGGCTGAAAACTCTGTTAGTTTGAATATGTACACATGCGTGCGCGTGCGCGCGCATGAAGCCGAATTGTAGAAGCGCCGTAAAGGCCAACCCACACAAATGAATAAAACGCTGGTCATTGCAGAGAAACCGTCGGTTGCACAAGACATCGTGCGTGCCCTCACGCCCGTTGCTGGCAAGTTCGACAAACACGAAGATCATTTCGAGAACGAGCGCTACGTCGTCACCAGCGCGGTCGGTCACCTGGTCGAGATCCAGGCGCCGGAAGAATTCGACGTCAAACGCGGCAAATGGAGCTTTGCGCACCTGCCCGTGATTCCGCCGTACTTCGATCTGAAGCCGGTGGACAAGACCAAGACGCGTCTGAACGCCGTGGTCAAGCAGGCCAAGCGCAAGGACGTCACCGAACTCATCAACGCCTGTGACGCGGGCCGCGAAGGGGAGTTGATCTTCCGCCTGATCGAGCAATACGCGGGCGGCGCCAAGGGCGGCCTCGGCAAGCCCGTCAAGCGCCTGTGGCTGCAGAGCATGACGCCGCAAGCGATCCGCGACGGCTTCAACCAGCTGCGCTCGGACACGCAGATGCAGGGCCTCGCCAGCGCCGCGCGCAGCCGCTCCGAGGCCGACTGGCTGGTCGGCATCAACGGCACGCGTGCGATGACCGCATTCAACTCGCGCGATGGCGGCTTCTTCCTGACCACCGTGGGCCGGGTGCAGACGCCGACGCTGTCGCTGGTCGTCGAGCGCGAGGAAAAGATCCGCAAATTCGTGAGCCGCGATTACTGGGAAGTGCACGCCGGCTTTGCCGCCGAGGCGGGCGACTATCTGGGCAAGTGGTTTGATCCGAAGTGGAAGAAGTCGGAAGACCCGGAAGCCAAGGCCGATCGCCTGTGGAACCACAAGGATGCGGTCACCATTGCCGAGGCTGTGCGCGGCAAGCCCGCCACCGTCACCGAAGAATCCAAGCCCACTACGCAGGCATCGCCGCTGCTGTTCGACCTGACCAGCCTGCAGCGCGAGGCCAACGGAAAGTTCGGCTTCTCCGCCAAGACCACGCTCGCGCTCGCGCAGAGCCTGTATGAACGCCACAAGGCGTTGACCTACCCTCGTACCGATTCGCGCGCGCTGCCCGAAGACTATCTGCCGGTCGCCAAGGAAACCTTCGGCATGCTGGCCACGAGCGGCATGCGCCATCTCGCACCGTTCGCCAAGCAGGCCTTGGACGAGAACTACGTGCGTCCGAGCAAGCGCATCTTCGACAACAGCAAGGTGTCGGATCACTTCGCGATCATCCCGACCACGCAGGCGCCCAGTGGTCTGTCCGAGGCAGAGCAGAAGCTGTACGACCTGGTCGTGCGCCGCTTCATGGCCGTGTTCTTCCCGAGTGCCGAGCACCAGGTCACCACCCGCATCAGCCAGGTCGTGGGTCACCACTTCAAGACCGAAGGCAAGGTGCTGGTCAAGCCCGGGTGGCTGGCGATCTACGGCAAGGAAGCGGCCAACGAGGTCGAAGGCGGCAAGGAAGGCGAGAAGGGCCAGCCGCTGGTGCAAGTCAAACCCGGCGAGACGCCGCGCACCGAACACGCCGACGCCAAGGGCCTCAAGACCAAGCCGCCCGCACGCTACTCGGAAGCCTCGCTGCTCGGCGCGATGGAAAGCGCTGGCAAGCAGATCGACGACGAAGAACTACGCGATGCCATGCAGGACAAGGGCCTCGGCACGCCAGCCACGCGCGCCGCGATCATCGAAGGTTTGATCACCGAAAAATACATGCTGCGCGAAGGCCGTGAGCTGATCCCGACTGCCAAGGCCTTCCAGCTCATGACGCTGCTGCGCGGCCTCGGCGTGGAAGAACTCTCGCGCGCCGATTTGACTGGCGAGTGGGAGTACAAGCTCTCGCAGATGGAAAAAGGCCAGCTTTCGCGTGAAGCCTTCATGCAGCAGATCCAGGCCATGACGGAAAAGCTCGTCAAGAAGGCCAAGGAATACGACCGCGACACCATCCCCGGCGACTACGCGACGCTCGAGACCCCATGCCCCAACTGCGGCGGCGTGGTCAAGGAAAACTACCGCCGTTTTGCCTGCACCGGCAAGCCCGGCGAGGGCAGCGAAGGCTGCGGTTTCTCGTTCACCAAGTCGCCCGCAGGCCGCACGTTCGAAACGCAGGAAGCCGAAACGCTGGTGCGTGAACGCCGCATCGGCCCGCTGGAAGGCTTCCGCTCCAAAGCCGGCTGGCCGTTCACCGCGGAAGTCGCCATCGTGCGCGACGAAGAGAACAACAACTTCAAGCTGGAATTCGACTTCGGCGACGACAAGGCCGATGAGGATTCGGGCGAGATCATCGACTTCTCCGCGCAGGAAAGCCTCGGCAAATGCCCGGTCTGCGGTGCGCCGGTCTACGAGCATGGTGCCAACTACGTCTGCAGCAAGTCCGTGCCCACACAGGAGCAGCCCACACCGAGCTGCAAGTTCAAGAGCGGCAAGATCATCCTGCAGCAGCCCGTCGAGCGCGCACAGATGAACAAGCTGCTCGAAACTGGCAAGACCGACCTGCTCGACAAGTTCGTGAGCATGCGCACGCGCCGCGCGTTCAAGGCTTTCCTGGTCTGGGACGCGGCTGAGGGCAAGGTGAACTTCGAGTTCGAAAAGCGCGACTCCAAGTTCCCGCCGCGCAAGACGGCAGCCGGTTCAACCGCTGCAGCCAAGAAGGCCCCAGCCGCCAAGAAAACCGCCGCCGCAAAGAAGGCCCCCGCAGCCAAGAAGACTACGACCAAGAAGGCCCCGGCAGCAGGCACTTTGAAGCCCAGCACCGCACTCGCCGCCGTCATCGGCGACGGGCCAGTCTCACGCCCCGAAGTCGTCAAGAAGCTCTGGGACTACATCAAAGCCAATAACCTGCAGGACCCGGCAGACAAGCGCTCGGTGGTGGCCGACGCCAAGCTGCTGCCGGTGTTCGGCAAGGACAAGGTGAGCATGTTTGAGATTGCGGGCATCGTGGGCAAACATGTGAGCTGATTGCTTTCGCCGCGCACGGATAACACCGTTTCAGGCCGCAGTGGTTCCGTTGACGAACGGGCCGCTGCGGCTTTTGATTATCTGCGCGGCCTTCGTTGGATTTGCGTGCATTGCTGCGTGATCAATCGCAACTCCGGGTGTGCTGAATATGAGCCAACACATGCACGCATGATTAATCAATGAATCGCCCCGAGGGCCTGATGTAGAGTGGTTTTCACTCAAACATCAGGTCATACGAGGGAGGTCGAAGTGCTCAATTTGAGAGGCGCGAAACGCGTCGTTATTCTGGGTGGTGGTACGGCGGGGTGGTTTGCCGCTTTGTCGCTCAGAAAGATTTTCAGTGTAGCGGTGGAGATCCGCGTGATCGAGTCGTCGCAGATCGGCGTGGTGGGCGTGGGCGAGGGGGGCTTGCTGAATCTGCAAGCCGCGCTGCACTCCATTGATATCGACACCAATGATTTCGTGTGCGAGACGGGGGCGACCTACAAGTGGGGGTTCAGCTACGAGGGCTGGCGCACCGGGGCGAAGGATGATCGCTACTTTCATCCGTTCGCGTCGGCAGAAGGGCTGGCGTCGAAGTGGGAGAAGAGCGGTGGCTTTCCGCTGATCTCGGCGATGATCCACAACGGCATCGAGATGCCCGACTATCTGCGCGGCATGGAGCTCATCAAAAACAACGCGAGCCAGCAGGAGGCCAAGCAGGCGCTCGACGACAAGCAGGTCGACATCATCAGCTCGTTTCACTTCGACAGCTACAAGATCGCCGAGTTCTTCAAGAAGACGGCGCTTGCGCGCAACATCGTGCACCAGGACGCCATCGTCGACGACGTGCAGACGAACGAGCAGGGCCGCGTTGTGGCGGTTGTCACGCGCGAGGGCGAGCGCATCGAGCTTGATCTCGTGGTCGATGCGAGCGGGCTGTCGCGCAAGATCATCGGCAAGGTGGTGCCAAGCCGCTGGCAGTCGTTTGGCGAGCATCTGCTGATGGATCGCGCGATTCCGTTCTACATGCCGCACCCCGAAAAGAATCCCGGTCTGGTGAGCCGCGCCATCGCGCTGTCGTCGGGCTGGATGTGGCAGATTCCGCTGGTGAACCGTGTGGGCGCGGGCTATGTCTACAGCAGCAAACACGTGTCCGACGAAGATGCGGCGGCCGAGATCGAGAGCCATCTGGGCTATGCGGTCAAGCCACAACGGGTGATCCGTTTCGAGCCGGGCTGCTATGAGCAGGTCTGGGTCGGCAATGTGCTGAGCGTGGGGCTGGCCTCGGGCTTTGTGGAGCCGCTGGAGGCGACTTCCATTGGCCAGATGATCGAGAGCGTGCGCAACTTCGTGCGGGTGCTCACGCTGAGCCAGGGCATCGTGTCGGACAGCGCGGTGCGTGAGTTCAACATGTCGAACCACCAGTCGTGGATCGAGGTGCGCGACTTCCTGCGCATGCACTACGACTGCCCGCGCCGCGACACCCCGTTCTGGCGCGACGTGGCCGCGACGCCGCTACCTGACGCTTACCGCGCGCTCAAGGAATGCATGCAACTGCGCGCGCCACGCCTGCTCGATCTGGAAGGCTACACGCTGCACGGCAGGCGCGGCATCTTCCACGTGATCAACTGGATGTTCGTCGCCACGGGCCTCGGCCTGATCCCGCGCGACGCAGTGAAGACCGAGCTGATGGCACTGCCCAACGAAGGCAAGCAAGCCGTAGGCGAGTTTCTCGCGTGGCTGCAGCAACGAAAGACGGCAGCCACAGCAGCAGCGGCAACCTGAAACAGCTAGGTATTCGGGGTTCAAAGCAGCGGGCCAACGAAGCAAGCACCCGCCGCGATCAACCCCCACAACGCCGATACAGGGGGTGAGACAAGGCGTCGCCGACGCAGACATACCTTCCGGTAGGCAAGGAGGTGCAACGCAGTATCACCCCCTGTATCGGCGCCTCCAAACGACCCACCCATCGAAGCCAACGGCTTCGCGACACATAAACAAGGTTCAGGCGTGCAGCCAAGCCTTGTGGACTACGTCGTAGAGGATGGAGGCGGAGAAGAAGCATAGGACGAGCGACGCTCCGCGCAACATCACGCTTGACGAAATCAGCGGCACCCGCCCGTTGCCGCTGCGCGCGATTTGCCCGAGCATGCACCAGCCGATGGATACCGGAATCATGGTCAGCGCGAACGTGCCCATTGCCGGGAAATACATTGCGGTGTCGAGAAACACGGCGGGCGGCATGACAAACGAGGCGAACAGAAACGCCTTGGGATTGAGCAGCGTGGTCACGAACACATGACGGCTGGTGATGCTGGTCTCGGGCGTGAGGCTTTTCTCGAACTTCCAGATCTTGAGCGACAGATAGGCGATGTAGCATGCGGCGCCGAGCTTGAGCACGGTGGCGATCCACGCCTGATCCTGCAGCAGCTTGAGCAGCAGAAATCCCCAGCAGCTGATCGACAGCAGATAGGCCACGAGCTCCGCTGCCACCAGCACCAACGAACGCGAAAAACCGCGCGCCACGCCGGAGGAGAACAGCAGCGTGTTGGTAGGACCGGGCATCGCGAGAATCAGCGCGGATACCGAGGCGATGTAGAAAAAGCTCGCGGTGGTGAACATGGTGACGGAAAAAGATCTTGCGGCAGATGCGTGCCGCGATGATTGGCGGATTGTAGGGGATGGACTAGTGCACCGGTATTGCGCCGGAGCAGCATGCTTGGTCGTGTTGTACGGGGAGCGAATTCCGTATCCGGCATTTGCGCTGCATTGACTATTTGTGTGCGTGCAGATGAGGAGTCAAGGGGTGCATTGCATGGATGGCGCTTCGTGTGTTGCCAAGAGCTGCCGCGGTATCAGCGCTGCGTGCCCGATTCCCAGCCGCCGCCGAGCGCGAGAAACAGCGCGAGCTGATCGTTCACGATGCTGGCTTGTGAGGCCGCGAGCGCCGCATCCGCGCTGGCGAGCACGCGCTCGGCGTCGAGTGAATCGAGGTAGCCGGTCTTGCCATTCACATAGAGGCGGCGCGTTTCATCCGCGACCTGAGCGCTTTGTGCGCGCGCCGCTTGCAGCCGCGCGTTGCGATCGAGCTCACGGGCGTAGTTGGTGAGAGCGGTTTCGGTCTCGCGCAGCGCATTGAGCACGGTGCCGTCGAAGCGCGCGAGTGCGCCCTTGGTTGCGGCCTCGGATTGCGCGACGCGGGCCTGTGCGGCGCCGTTGATCGGGATGCTCCACGAGATCAGCGGGCCGAGGCTCCAGCTGAAGGTGTCGCCCCGGCCAAAGCCGGTCATGTGGCCTGCGGAGCCTGCGTTCAGGCCCAGCGAAATCTTGGGGTAGAGATCGGCTGTGGCGACGCCGATCTGTGCGGTGGCTTGAGCCAGTTGGCGCTCGGCCTGGCGCACATCGGGGCGGCGCTGCAGCAGGGCCTGACCATCGCCCACGGGAATCACACCAGCGGCGACCTGCGGCGCGGTGTGGCAGCGTTGCATATCCTTGGGGAAATTCTGCGGCTGCTCGCCGGTGAGCGTGGCGAGTTGGAACAGCGCGTTCTGGCGCAGCGCGAGCAGCGGCGGCAGTTCGGCCTTCAGTTGCTCGACCTGTGCGTTGGCGCGTTGCGCGTCGATGCTGCCGACCTTGCCGGCCTTTTGCAGCCGCGCGGAAATCGATGCCGACTGCTGCTGCAGTTCTATGGAGCGCTGCATCACCGCGATGCGCAGGCCTGCCGTGCAGGTCTGCGCATAGGCGCTGGCGGTGTGTGCTGCCACGTTCACGCGGGTGAGATCCACTGCCGCCTGCGCGGCCTCCGTGCCTGCCTGCGCGGCCTCGATGGCGCGGCGGATCTGGCCGAACAGGTCGAGTTGATACGAGATGCCCGAGGTCGCCGAATAGCCGAAGGCGTTGGCCGGAACCTTGCCGGGGCTCAGCACCGACAGGCCGGAGGCATGGCCGTAGCTCGGCCCGCCACCCACGCTCAGGCTGGGCCGCGTGGCGCCGGAGATCTCCTGCTCGACGGCCTGCACTTGCTCGAGATGCGCGAGCGCCTGGCGCAGATCGGTGTTGTGCGTGAGCGCTTTGGCGACGAGTGCGTCGAGTTGCGGATCGGCATAGAGCTGCCACCAGCGGTCGGGCAGCGGGGCGCTCGAAATCGCCGCGTGATTCTTGTCGGTCAGCGTCGCGTCATCGGCGCTCGAGAAGGGCTGATGCGGTGCGACCTTTTGTGCTATGGCGTCGGCGGGCAGCACGTAGTCCGGCCCGACGGGTTGGGTGCCGCAGGCCGTGAGCGCGGCGACGGCGACGAGAGAAAGCGAGAGTTGAAGCAGGGTGCGCATGCTGGCCTCAACCCTTGGTCTGTTCAGGTGCAGTTGCAGCCTTGGCAGCCTTTGTGGCGTTGCCGGTGACCTCGACCGTCACGGTCTGGCCTGCGACAAGCTTGACGTCGTCCGGCACCGGATCGAGCTTGACCCGTACCGGCACGCGCTGCGCGAGGCGCACCCAGTTGAACGTCGGGTTCACCGTGGGCAGCAGGTTGGCGCTGGTCGCGCGGTCGCGGTCGGCGATGCCCGCGACGATGCTCTCCACCGTGCCCGCGAGCGGCTGGCCTGCGCCCATGGGCGTGACCTTCACGCGGTCGCCGACGTGGATGCGCGCGAGTTTGGTTTCCTCGAAATAGCCTTCGACATAGAACGACTTCGAATCGACCAGCGCCATCGCGGGATGACCGGCGGTGGCGTAGCTGCCCCGGCGTAGATCGAGATTGGTGACGAAGGCATCGGACGGCGCGACGATTCGCGCGCGCTCGAGGTTCAACCGCGCCGTGTCCAACGTGACCTGCGCTTGCGCGAGTGCGGCGTTGGCCTGCTCGACCTTGGTGCGTGTCTGCTCGCGTACCTCCTGCGAGATCAGGTTGTCGAGGCTCGCATTGCGCGCGTCTTCGCGCTTGGCCTGCGCGAGCGAGATCTTTTGCGATGCGACGGCCGCCTCGGCTTGGCGCAGAGAGAGCGTGTAGCGTGCCTGATCCACCTCGAACAGCAACTGCCCGGCCTGCACGCGCTGGTTGTCTTGCACGGCGACCTCGGTGACGAGGCCCGAGACGTCGGGCGCGATCTGCACGACGTTGGCGCGCACGCGGCCGTCGCGCGTCCACGGCGCGAGCTCGTAGTGGTCCCAGAGCTGGAAGGCTGCGACGACGGCGGCGGCGCTCACGGCGAGCGTGATGCCGACCGGAATCGTGCGTGCGGCGATGCGCTTGAGGAGGCTTGGCTTCTTGGTGGTTTCTGGCGTGTTCTTGTCGGTCATGTTGTTCTCGTTTTTCTGAATCGGAGGGCTTGGAACGTTCTTATTGCAGCAGCGCGCTCAGCCGGGACAGACCCCAGAGCAGCAACACGTAGAGCCCGACGTCGAACAGCGCCGGATGCCAGATGCGGCGATACAGCCCGGCGGCCGCGAGCACGCGTTGCACGCCCAGCAGCACGATGAGCGCGAGCAGCGCCAGCGGCATGAGCCAGGGCAGATAGAGGCCGTAGAAAGATGCTTCGCCGATCATGATGCGGAGGCCGTTTGCGCGGTGCTTTGGATGGTCAGGGCCGCAGGCGCAGCCGGAAAGAGATTGCGGCGCAGGCCAACGAGCGCGGTCACTGCGGCGCGCCACTGCGGCCGGGATTCGGGGCGCGTGGCGGCGTAGTCCAGTACCTCGTCGATGTGCGCGAGGATGGAGGGCGGCAGCGCGGTATCGGCGAGGCCCGCGCTGCGGCGCTCGAAGAACTGGCCAATGTCGGAGAGCACGCCCGCGATGCGCGTTGACTCCATCGGAATGTTCTGGCGCTGCAGCGAGGCGAGGTCGGCACCCACGCGCAGATCGCGCAATGCCTGATCGTTGGCCACGCCGTCGAT
This sequence comes from Diaphorobacter sp. HDW4A, assembly GCF_011305995.1. GTDB lineage: Bacteria > Pseudomonadota > Gammaproteobacteria > Burkholderiales > Burkholderiaceae_C > Diaphorobacter_A. The sequence continues at coordinate 5,774,265 of NZ_CP049910.1, forward strand.
CTTGCCGCCGGCCTGCGCGATGCGCGGCGCGAGCAGACCGATGCGGTCGAGCATGCGCACCGCGTAAGCATCGAGCTGGCGCGCGCTGGCACCGGGCTGTGCGAGCTCGGAGAGTTCGCGCCAATTGGCGCGCTGGATGCGTCTGGCAGCCCAGGAAACGCCCACGCTGCGCACCAGCGCGGTCACCACAGCGGCGGTGACGATGCCCATAATCTGTCCGATCATCGAGTTCACGAAGGTGATGAGGTCGACGGTGCCGGTGTCATACATGGCCAGTGTGCCGAAGAAGCCGCCGAGCAGAATGCCCATCGCCGCCATCATGTTCTGCGGCCGCGCCATGTAGCAGCCGAGCACCAGACACACGGGCGCGCAAACCGCAATCAACATGCCGAAGTCCTGCACGTTGGGCAGCAGGATCAGCACGTAGACGACCGACAGCGGCATGGACCACAGCAGGTATTTGAGAAAGCCCTTGATCGCCGGGACCGGGTTGTCCATGGTGGCGAAGAAGCAGCAGAAGATCGCGGCCATCATCGCAGCGGCCGAGCCCGTGGGCCAGCCGGTGAGGATCCAGAACGCGCTGCACAGGCAGATCGCGAGCACGGCAGCAAGGCCGGATAGCGCGGCCATTCCGTGGTCCAGATGCAGCGCGCGGTGGCTCAGGTTGCCAAGGCGCCGTGACGTGATTGGCGCGCCGCCGATGCCCGCGTCGATGTCGTGGCGCAGGCGCACGCAAGCGTCCCATGCGTCGACGAGTTCGGTGAGCCGCGTTGCCAGCGCCACCCGCAGAAGGCGCGACCAGTGGCTGGGCTGCTCGTCCCAGCGCTGCATCGCGAAGCTGTGGATCTCGGCGCGAAGCTCAGCGGCCTGCCGCGCGCGGTCGGGATCGAGTTGCTTGTAGTCCTGCGCATCGAGCCACTCGCGGATGCGCGCGAGCATCGCCACCACGTCGGGTGCGAGCGCGCCTTCCGCCTGCTCCAGCGCGACGAGCCGGTCCTCCACGGCGGAAACCGTGGGCATGAGCGAGGCAATGTGGTCCTGCATGGTGCTCACGGCACCGGCGGTCCAGCGCAGATTGGTGGTGTCGAACGGGATGTGCGTGGACAACAATCGCAACTGCGTGATGTCGCTCGCGACCTTGCTTTTGTCGCTCGCGAGGGCCGACGTCGCATCGGGCGAATTGGGCGGATCGGCGGTGACCAGCAGGTCCTGTATCCAGTGCCGCGTGTGCTTCATCGCGCCGTCGAGTAGGCCCAGCACGGCGGGCGCGAGACCCTTGGGAAAGACGATGCTGTGCACCACAGTAGCGCACAGGATGCCGACGATGATTTCCTCCACACGCAACGTGGCGTTGTCGAACAGCGTCTGCGGCGCCTGCACGTTGGGAAAACCGATCAGCGCGGCCGTGTAGCCCGCGAGCATGAACACATAGGACGAGGGCGAGCGGTCGAGCAGCGAGAGGTAGAGGCAGCCGCCCACCCAGAGCGCGAGCGCCAGCGTCAGCAGCTCGGGCGCGTTGGCGAGCGCGGGCACGATCAGCAGCGTGGCCGTGCAGCCGACGATGGTGCCGAGCACGCGGTACAACGCCTTGGAGCGCACCGTGCCCGCGAGCGGGCTGGCTACCACGTACGAGGTCATCATGGCCCAGAACGGACGCGACAGGCCGAGGCGGCTCGCCACATACAGCGAGAGCACGGCCGAGGCCAGGCATTTGACCGAGAAGAGCATTTCCGCCCGGGTGAAGCGAGGCAAGGAGGGAAGTTGCATCATGGAGAAGCCTGCCGTTGTTGCACCGGTATCAACGCGTCGCGTTCTTCAATGGCTCCACATCCGGCGTGACGCGACCCATGCGGTCTTCGAGTGCAGAGAAAACGCGCACGCAGGCCTCGACATCGGCATCGGATGCGCCCTGAAAAAGCTCATGGCGCAGCGTCTTGAGCGCAGCCTCGATCTGGTGCGTGAGTTCGCGTCCCTTGGGAGTGAGGTGCAGAGTCTTGGCGCGTCCGTCGACGGGGTCGTCGCGGCGCTCGATCAGGCCAGCGCCTTCCAGATAGTCCAGCGGCCGTGTGAGCGACGGCGCCTTGATGCCGAGAATGTCGGCGATTACCCCTTGACGTAATCCGTCGCCATAGCGCGAGACCGCCAGCAGCGGCCAGGTCGATGCCTCCGACAGACCGAGATGCGCCACCGCCTTGTTGGCTATCGGCACATAGCGCGCGTTGCAGAAGCCCATGCTACGGGTGAGCTTGAGCAGCGCGTCCTCACGTGGGAGTTCGGCACGGGCATTGGGGACGGTGGAGTCTGATTTCGTCATTTTAGTTAGGCAGCTTATTAATTAGTATATCTGGTTGCATGAATATTTGCTGATGGTGGGGATTGCCAGCGAATCAATGAGGCGGGCAGGGGTTCGAGGAGAAGGCACCGGTGCGTGGTGGTTAACATGAGCCTCTGTGCCGAGACCGGCAAAAGGAGTGTTCCCGCATGCGATTCATCTCATCTCAGGTTGCGGCCGCCGTCATCGTGTTGGGTGTCGTTGGCGTGCTGGCAGGCTGCACTACGACGGGCTCGTCCGCCAGAAGCCCGGGCTCTCAGGCCGGTGACAGCAGCGGCGTGACGGTCTTTGGCACCGTCGATGCCGGAGTGGGTGGCGTCAAGTGAACGTCACGCGCACCAGCTAGAAAGAGAGAGCGGGGCTGAAGCTGCCAGCAAGGCGCGCGACAGCAATGGTTTGAAGATGCCAATGGCGCGGGGGGCGAGTCCGTGCCGGGCTCGAAATCGTCAGCGCGATATGGAGAGAACTATTCCAGCAGACGAGGGGTGTTGCGGATGACGACGTACTGCTTGCGGTACTCCATGCCCGCTTCAGGCCAGAGGTTGGCATAGGCGCACAGCAGTGGAACGGCGGCTGCAAAGTCGTGGCCGTTCACTCGGCAATCCGCTTCGCATTGGCCATCGGGATCGCGGGATGCGTACAGACGCACGCCCAGAATATCGTGGCTCTGCAGCAACCGGCTGAAGGCTTGCATGCTGTTGGTGAACAGGCAGCAGGGGCAGAATTCATGGTCTTCCGACCAGCGCGGCGCGTGCTGTTGATAGTGCTCCATCGGCCCGAGCAGCACCTGACGTCGATAGACCTCGCCACCTGCGCTGCTGCCATACGCTATCTCCAGTGCCGAGCAGCTTTGGGGTGTGGTTTGGCATGCGTCGATCAACGTCACCAGATCCATGCTTGCCCAACTCGCGAAGCCCTTGCTCAGGGCATCGCGCTGTGACGAACCGTTGGAATGCTGATACTCGAACAGGGGGTTGGGAAAGAGCGATGGGTGGCTTGCCTCGACCACGGTGGTGGAGTGAACGCGGCCTTCCGGGGCTTCCTCGCAAGCCATCAGAAATGGCTCTAGCCGCAGGCCATTGGGGAGTGTGACGGATCGCCCCGAATCCGTCACATGGCACTTCAGTCGCTGGGCCTGCAGGGTCTGACGCAATAGCTTCTGCAGAAAGAACGGAGCCGGGGATTCCATGGCGTGCCTGCCGTTGACTGGTTGAACGTCAGCCCATGGTAGGCACGCAATTGCGACAAATAGCAACTGAATTTGCATGTAAATGCAACTTCAAATTGACATGCAAAAACCGTTAGTGCGGGCAGTGTCAACCGACTGTCACGCAATCACGATTTCTTTGTCATGAATGTGCTGATGACGGGGTGGTATTTCTCACCTGCGCCTTCTGCAATCGCCTGATTGAACCACTCGTCAACGATTCTTGCGCCGCGCGCATCAACGCCCGTTTCATCGGCCAACTGCAGCGCATAGTGCAAATCTTTTTGGGCGTATTTGACGGAAAACGCACGCTCCGGGAACTCCCCCGGCAGCACCGCCTTCATGCCGTGGTTGCGCAGCGCAAAACTATCGGCTGAACCTTGGGTGAGGGTCTCGAAAAGCACCTTCGGATCCACGCCGGCGCGCTCGCCGATGTTCTTGGCTTCGCTTAAGGCAACCACGTTCTCGAACAGCATCATGTTGTTGAGAATTTTGAGCACCTGGCCGCAACCCACCGGGCCGCAGAGCGCGATGTCTGAGGCGAACGTGGCGATCAGCGGCTGCACCTGCTCGAATAGCTTCGGCGTGGCACCGACGAACACTGCCAGCGTGCCCGCTTCGGCGGCCGCGCGGGTTCGGGCCACGGGGGCGTCGACCAGATGCGCCCCCTTGGCGTCGAAGGCTTTGGAGAGCTCGCGTGTGGTGTTGACGGCCGATGTGCTGAGGTCAATGACGATCTGCCCGGCGCGCGCATTCGCGAGCAGGCCGTTGGCCTCGTGGCACAGCTTGGCGACGACCTCGCCCGAGGGCAGCGAAAGGAAGACGACCTCGCACTGCTGCATGACTTCGGCGGGCGTCGCGGCGGCCTTCACCTGGTCGGCGGCGAGGCGCTCAAGCGGCTCCTTGGACAGATCGAACGCCAGCACAGGTGCGCCCGATTTGCGCGCGAGATTGCGGCAGATCGGCTCGCCCATCACGCCCAGACCGATGAAGCCGATGTGTTGTGGATTGCTCATTTCAGAATTCCTTTTGTTGTGCTTTGTTTTGCTTGATCAGCCGAGCTGGCCCATGCCGAAATAAATGCCCTTGGGCTGCTGGTACAGACGCATGCCGGAGACGCCCTTTTCGCGCCCGATGCCACTGTCCTTGAAGCCGCCGAACGGCGTGGCGATCGACAGCTGCTTGTAGGTGTTGATCCACACGGTGCCGGCCTCCAGCGCGCGCGCCACGCGCCATGCGCGCTGGTAGTCGCGCGTCCACACGCCCGAGGCGAGGCCGAAGCAGGAGTTGTTGGCCTGGGTGATCAGATCGTCCTCGTCGTCGAACGGAATCATGCAGAGCACCGGGCCGAAGATTTCCTGCTGCGCGATGGCCGCGTGGTTGTCGATGCCGCCGATCAGCGTGGGCAGGTAGTACGCGCCCTTGTAGAGCTGCTTGCCGTCGGGGCGCGTGCCGCCCGCAAGAATCTCCGCGCCCGCCGCGCGCGCCGCATCGACCATGCCTGCCACCTTGTCGCGGTGCGCGAAGGTGGCGAGCGGGCCCATCTCTGCCCCGGCCGCATCGGGCAGATCGACCCTGAGCGAGCGCGCCACCGCGCTCAGCTTGGCGACCACCTCGTCATATACCTTGCGCTGCACGAACGCGCGCGAGCCCGCTACGCAGGACTGGCCGCTGCCCTCGAAGATACCGCCCGCGAGCGCCGCCACGGCCGAGTCGATGGGCGCATCGTCGAACACGATGTGCGGCGACTTACCGCCCAGCTCCAGCGCCACCGGCATGAGCTTGCGCGCGGCCGTCTCGGCGATGCGGCGACCGCTCTCCGTGCCACCGGTGAACGATACCAGGCGCACGCGCGGATGCTCCACCAGCGCCGCGCCCACCTGCTGGCCGGTGCCGGGAAGCACGTTCAGAATGCCGGCGGGCAAACCGGCCTCCTGTGCGATCTCGGCCAAGAGCAGGCCGGTCGAGGGCGTGATTTCGGAGGGTTTGAGAATCACGGCATTGCCCGCCGCGAGTGCGGGCGCGACCTTCTGCGCCTCCATCGTCATCGGCGAGTTCCACGGCGTGATCGCGGCGATCACGCCGTAGGGCTCGTAGACCGACATCGAGAGATAGTCGCCGCGCGCGGGCGTCACCTCGGAGCCCGTGGTCTCGCAGACTCCCGCGTAGTAGCGGAAGGTGGCCGCCGCGCTCTTGACCTGCACCTGGCACTCGCGCCAGACCTTGCCGTTCTCGATCATCTGCAGACGCGCGAGCTCCTCGCTGCGCCGCTCCATTCCGTCAGCAATCTTCGAGAGAATCGCCGCGCGGGCGGGCGGCAGCATGTTGCGCCACTTCTTGTCACGCACCGCCTCGTCGGCAATCCTCACCGCCGCATCCGCCGCCTTGGCTCCCGCCGCCGCCACCTCGTAGTTCACCTCGCCTGTGGCTGGATTCACCGACGCCAGCGGCGCAATCCCGGCTTCGCCGTCCACCGCCTGGCCGCCGACCCACATCTTTTTCATCGAAGAGCTCGTCATCTGGATCCTAATTTGGTCTGTCTGATAGAACTATTGTTCTGTTTGTATTTAGTCTAAGACAAGGACGAAAACCGAGGTATAAGGGTTTTTGCTAGGAAAACCGTCATTCTGTGTATCAGAACGTCTGGGCAAGGGTGTCGCGTGTGCGCAGGAGCGCTTTGCCTGGTTCGGCTATTCTTGAACTCCCATTCAATTCCAACTCTAGGAGACGACTTTGTTCAGTCACATCATGGTGGGTGTCAGCGATCTGGAGCGGTCCAGGAAGTTCTACGATGCGCTGCTCGGCGCGCTGGGCATCTCGCCCGGCATGGCCAACAAGAACCGCTTCTTTTGGCGCGGGTCGGGCGGCACGTTTGCGGTGAGCACGCCGATCAATGGCGAGCCGGCGAGCATCGGCAACGGCAGCACCTTCGGTTTTGCTGCTACGTCCGAGGAGCAGGCCAATGCCGCGCATGCGGCCGGTCTTGCGGCGGGCGGGGTGACCTGCGAAGACCCGCCGGGCTATCGCGGTGAAGGTCCGGGGCGTCTGTATCTGGCGTATCTGCGCGATCCCGATGGCAACAAGGTTTGCCTGAACTACCGCCCGCCGAAGAACGCGTAACGCGAGCTGCCGAATACCGCAGCGGGAGCGCTGACACGCGGCGTGGGCGATACTTTCGCCCCCGCCGCTTTCTTTTGGTGCGGCGTTCTTTTCTTTGTTTTTTCTTCCGGTTTTTCTCAGGAGCATGCGTGCAATCAGCAAGCGAGCAGTGGTTTGACGAGGCCTACTACCAGCGTTTTTATTTCGACAAGAAGACCAGCGTGATCGATGTCGAACATTCGCGGCGGTTGGGTGCGTTCGTCTGCTCGTACCTTGCGTATCTGCGCGTGCCGGTGGCTCGGGTGCTCGATGTTGGCTGCGGCATTGGCCTGTGGAAAGAGGCCGTGAGTCAGCATTTCCCCGGTGCGAGCTACCACGGGGTCGAGTTCAGCAGCTATCTGTGTGAGCGTTATGGCTGGGAGCAAGGCTCGGTGGTCGACTACCGCAGCGACGAGCCGTTTGATTTGGTGATCTGTCAGGGCGTACTGCCTTATCTGAGCGCATCGGATCTGAAGCTCGCGCTTGAGAATCTCGGTCGTCTGTGCCGGGGTGGTCTGTATGTCGAGGCCGTGAGCCGCGAAGACTATGAGCGCGGCGTGATCGACGAGGACCTCACCGATGCGCGGCTGTATCGCCATCGCGCGGCGCTGTATCGCCGTGGTCTGGAGTTGAACTTTCACGAACTGGGTGGCGGTGTGTGGGTGAGCCAGCGCTGCGAGGTGCCGATGTTCGAGCTGGAATGCAAGCAGGATTGAGCGTGAGCGATCTGCACATGCTGACGACCGGCACGAACGAAACGCTGGTGGAACCGCTGAGCCAGAACACTCCGCGCCCACCGCATGCGGTCGCGCGACTGAGCACAGCGCGGCGCGCAATCAGTACCCGGCCGTTTCTGGCGCGCGGGGGCTCCCAAGTGGTTCGCTGCGAGGGGTGTCGGCTGCGTTTGTCGCACTGCATCTGCCAGATCGAGGTGGAGCAGAACACGCGCTCCGGCATGTGCCTGCTCATGCATGATGCCGAGCCGCTCAAGCCCACCAACACGGGTTGGCTGATCGCCGATGTGGTGGCCGACACCTATGCGTTCGGCTGGTCGCGCACGGAGAAGAACGACGTGTTGCTCGCGTTGTTGGATGATCCGCAATGGCAGCCCTATGTGGTGTTTCCGCGCGAGTTTGTCGTCCCGCCGGAGCGTGTGGTGGAAACGGTGGCGGAGCGGTTGGAGGGCAATGCAGGTGCAGGTGGCGGCGCTGGTTCAGGCAAGCGCCCGCTGTTCATCCTGCTCGATGCGACCTGGCCACAGGCGCGCAAGATGTTCCACAAGAGCCCGTACCTGGTGCGGTTTCCGGTGCTGAGCCTGCATCCGGAACAGGTGTCGGCCTATCGGCTACGGCGCTCCACGCGCAGCGATCATTTCTGCACCAGTGAGGTGGCAGCGCTGTGCCTGGAGCTTGCAGGCGATAGGGCTGCGTCCAGCGTGCTTGCCGCATGGCTTGATGTGTTCACGCACCACTATGAGAGAGCGCGCAACCAACTCCCGCCGCTCTGGGACGGCGAGGAGCATCTGCATTTGAATGATTGTCTGTCTCAGTCCAGCGCGAAGCCAGTTTCGGTGAGCTGAAGCTCGCCGTAAGGGCCATCGCGCAGCCAGCCTTTTTCCTTGGCGAACTGCACGGCCTGTAGCTGATCCGTCTGCGAGATTTCATGGCGAGCCAGATCGTGCGTGAGGTTGTCGGGGCTCATTCCGTCTCCCGCGCGCAGACCCTGTTCATTCACCATGATGAATAGGATGCGCTTGGCAATGGTTTCCTGTGGGCTTGGGGCTTGAGACATGCCGATGGACTCCTGTGATTTTCGGATGGAATGAAATAAATGCGGGTGCAACGCTTGCGAAGGCTTTGACTACGGAGCGCGCAGCCTTGACCAAGGTGTGCCGTTTGTACTGCACCCCGACATGCGTGGCTGTCAGCCAAGAGGCAGACCTGTCACGGAAAGCAGTTGTTTGCACTCACACCCTTTGGCAAGGCGTCAGGTGTCCACGTTGACGAGCTTCCAGCCCATGAGTCCGTCGCGGTGGAAGATGAAGGCGCTGCCGGGCTGGCTTTTGCGGAATACGCGCACCTTGCTGAAGCCCTGATAGGTCAGCGAGAAACTACGTGCAGCATCGTTCTTGGTCTCGGCACTTGCCGCACCTTCATTCTGCGCGGGAGTGGATTGCGAGACCTTGGGGCCGAACTGGCCGGTCTGCATCATCATCATGACGCCAGCGGGCGAGACCAGATTGTCCACCGCCGCGCCCACCACGATGCTGCCAAGCGCCTGACCGATGCCGCCAAGCGGATTGGAGCTGTCATCACTCTTGGGCAAGCGGTTGGCGATGGAGCTCATCATCTTGCCTTTGAGGTTCTCGCGCAGCACGGGAAAATCGACGTATTGCGCCAAGGCATCGGCGTCCTGCGCATCCATTGCCTTCTTGATGGAATGCATGGCGATATAGGGCGATGCGTAGAGCAGCACCGCGATGGCCAAGGCCACTGCGGTCACCGCTGCAATGACGACGTTCTTAGAACTCTTCATGGTTGCCTTCAGCTGTTGTTGTGGTCACTCCCGATGTTCGCACAGCCAGAGGCACGCCGGTTTGCGGCGTTCAGGATCACGGGATCAGCTCGCCTTCTTCATCCAGTCAGAGAGCTCGTCCGCGTGCTCCTGTTCCTGCTCCAGAATCTGCTCGATCAATCGACGAGTCGTGTGGTCCTTGTCGCCAATGAGTGCGACCATCTGTGTATATGCCTCGATGGCCACGCGCTCCGCAATCAGATTCGCGCGGATCATCTCGTGCAGATCCAGTTGGTCGTTGTAGTCAGCATGGCTGCGCTTGGTGAGCGAATCGGGGTTGAAGTCCGGCTCTCCACCGAGTTGCACGATGCGCGCAGCGATTCGGTCGGCGTGCGCCTGCTCTTCGTTGGCATGCACGAGAAATTCACCGGCAATGGCAGGCGACTCCAGCCCGGTGGCGGTGAAGTGGTGGCGCTTGTAGCGCAGGATGCAAACCAGCTCGGTCGCCAGCGAGTCGTTGAGCAGCCGGATGATGTCTTCGCGATACGGCCCGAAGTCAGGCAGCACGGCTCCCTTGTCGAGACTGCGTTTCGCAGCATTGAGGCGTTTCGGGTCCAGCTGCAGCTTTTCTTTCTTGGACGCTTTGGTGTTGTTCATCGTGGAGTTCCTGTTCATGTGGATATGTCTTGGAAGTTCGCAAGTACCTGCTCCGCTCGGGGATGGCACCCAGTCACCGTAGTCTTCTGCCGGGATCTTGTCTGTGAGACAAAGCTGACATTCGCAGCGGGCCTGAGGCTGCTTCCATTCGCAAAAAAACAATTGCAGGTTCAAAGCCAGACTCTAGAATTTGGCGATTTCGTCTGTCACAAAACCCACTCCTGTGTTTCTTCATGCCCGCTAGTCCAAAGCCCACCCTCTGCCTGAACATGATCGTCAAGAACGAGGCGCATGTGATCAAGCGCTGTCTTGCCAGCGCCCGGCCGTGGATCGATCGTTGGGTCATCGTGGATACAGGCTCCAGCGACGGCACGCCGCAGGTGATCCGCGACTTCATGGCGGGCGTTCCCGGTGAATTGCATGAGCGGCCGTGGAAGAACTTTGCGCACAACCGCAACGAGGCGCTGCAATTGGCGCGCGCAGCGGCGGACTATCTGCTCTTCATCGACGCGGACGAGCAATTGCAGATGCCGACGGACTTTCAATGGCCAACACTGGAGGCCGATGGCTACTTTCTGACTTGTCACATGGCGGGCACGGAGTACCAGCGCAATGCGCTGATTGCCACACGCCGCGACTGGCACTGGGAGGGCGTGCTGCACGAATACCTCACCGCGCCGAACGCGCAGCCGTGGCAGCAGTTGCCTGGTCCGGTGATCTACGTTTCGCACGACGGCGCGCGCGCCAAAGACCCGAATACCTATCTCAAGGACATTGCGCTACTCGAAGATGCGCTCAAGGCTGATCCGGGCAACACCCGGAATGTGTTCTATCTGGCGCAGAGCTATCGCGACGCGCAGCGTCTCCCGCAGAGTCTTGAGCGCTACCGCCAGCGTGCCGACATGGGCGGTTGGGAAGAGGAGCGCTGGTTTGCGCAGTTCCAGGTGGCCAAGCTGTTGGAGCGCACTGGAGCCGCTCCCGAAGTGGTGCGCGAGGCCTATCTGACGACCTATGTCGCCCGACCGCAGCGCGCAGAGCCGCTGTGCGAGCTGGCTCGCTTCTGCCGCGAGCGCAAAGAATATGCGCTGGGCGCGTTGTTTGCGCTGCAGGCATCGCAGATGGCAATGCCGACGGACATCCTTTTTGTGGATGCATCGGTGTATCGCTGGCGTGCGCTGGATGAGCTGGCGGTCAATGCGTTCTATACGCCGCACCAGAGCCAAGGCCGTGAGGCGCTCAAGCAATTGCTCGCTCAGCGGTTGTATCCGGAGAGCGAGCGTGTGCGAATCGAAGGCAATCAGCAGTTCTATCGGCTGTAGGCTCTGCATGAGGACTGAAGACAAGCAGGGCGCGGCAGCGACCCCGTTCAAGCCGTCTTCATTTCAACTGGATGATGCTCATGCGCGCTCCCGCACCACCTTGCAAGGTCGCAGCACCCAACAAGCCATAGAGTCGCAGATCGACTACTTGGCCTGCCGTCAGATTCAGGATGGACTGCCCCGAAAAGCTGCTCAGTGAAAGCAGCGAACTGAAGTTCAGTGTCGCATCGCAAGTACTATCGATGTAGACGCACGCGCTCATGAGCAACGCAGCCGTCACATTGATGGAGTAGGTGATGAGATAGGAGCCTGTCTGAGGGACCGTGAAATCGGTGGTGGCTGAGGATGTGATTCCAGACAGGTTTTGTGAAGGCAGGGGGATTTTGGTGCCTCCAATCAGAACTCCGATGACCGAGCCCGCAGTATTGGTCGCCGATGCGAATACTTCGGTAAATGCCGTGCCGGTGGCTCCCGTGGGGCCGGTAGCACCAGTTGCCCCCGTCGGGCCGGTCGCGCCATCAGTTCCCGTTGCACCAATTGGCCCGGTTACACCAGCCGTGCCGTTCAATCCCGGGGTGCCAATGGGCCCCTGTGGACCTACGGCGCCGTCAAGTCCGTTGTTGCCTGTAGAGCCTGTGGCTCCGGTTGCACCCGTTGCGCCGGTTGGGCCTGTGGCTCCCGTGGCTCCGTTTGCCCCAGTGGTGCCAGTGCCGGAGACCCCCGTTGCGCCGGTTGGACCCGTAGGTCCTATAGCTCCCGTGGTGCCCGTTCCTGAGTCACCGGTGACCCCGGTTGCCCCCGTCGCGCCGGTTGGACCTGTCGGCCCTGTCGCCCCAGTTCCGCCGCCCGCCCCAGTCAATGGAGTCAAACCATCCGGCCCAGCTCCCGCTCCACTCAAGCATGGCCCCAGTTGCCCACTGGTACTAAGGCAGGTCAGCACCTGTTGTTGCTGGGATCCTGGCACGGTAGGCACGAATACGTTGTTGGTCGGCGCATCATCGATACGCAGGTACAGATTGCTGCCGCCGCTGTCCTGCACAACTACGCGCCCCGTTGATGGTGGGCGCAGGATCACGTCATCGGCGTGAACGATGGGGGTGGCGGCCAGCGCTCCGAACCCCAGAGCGAGCCCAGTGAAAAGTCGGGAACGTGTCAATGGATGAGTACAGGTCATACAACAACCCCTTTTGTGTGGTTCGGTGCGTTTGAAAGGAACAATCGGTCTGAAAGCGCAGGTCAGTTTTCTCTGGCTTCATTGGGTGGCCGCTGACTCGCGTTGGAACGGGTTTGCCTGCCTCTTGTTCGCAAGGAGCCACCGCCGAGCGCTACCAGCAGTGAAGAGAGCAGGGCGAGTCCCAGGGCGTCTGTGGCAGGGACAGGAGCCGGGCCAGAAGTGCCGCCGTTGCTGCCCGGGCATCCGGTGGGGGGCGACGAGGCAATCCACACGCCTGACGAAAGGTGTACGTTGGCGTCCTGGCCCGTGACTGTTGACCCTGCAGCCAATTGAATGCCGGAGCACGGGCCTCCGTCGATGTAGATGTCCTTGGCCGTTCCGGAGAAGGTGAGGTTTCCGCTCACAGTCTGGACCGTGTTAGGAGGCAAAACGATGTGCAGCGTGCCACTGCCCGAGTCAATGACCAAGTTGCCGAAGTTTGTACTGCCGGTGACCTGTATAGAACCAACGCTGCAGGCGTTGGCGAATCGCAAGGTACTGGTACCGGCGATATAGGTGCCTGAATTGCTCCAACGGGCGTTGACTTCGAGCAGTCCAGAGCCACCATTGACCACGCCGCCCGCGTTGATGACAGCGTTTTTGACGAGAGCCAGTGAACCGGTGTTCAAGTTCAGCGTTCCGCTGACCGATAGATCCGTACAGGCCAACGATTCGTAACCGGAATTGAGTGTGTTTTCCCCGCTCGATGGAACGATCAGATCCGCCCAAGCTGCGCCGTGTGCGAGTGCCAATGTGCAACAAAGTACCGTGGATTTCAATTGAAAAGTGATCCGCATATGTCCTCGCTGGAGTCGCGTGGAAATAATTAGAAATCAACTTGTTTGGCTAATCACTCACGATTCTGATTAAATTAATTTAATGAAATCGATGGTCTGACAAGGGGAAATGCTGTCAAAAGGTAAATTATGCACGCGGGTTTCGATAGGAACTTGTTTTTGTTTTTTTGTTTGGATATTTAATGTTTATTGAGTGGGGTTGTTTGCGTTTGTCGAGGCATGCGATGTAAAAAAATTTACGCAAACCTGGGTTGAGTTGCCTGTCAATTTTGTGGGTGGTTGTATTTATATATTACTATTTTATCTGGCAATAAAATCTCCCGAAGAATTTGTGAATGTTGTCAAACGAAGTTGATATAGACATTTCTTGTCGATTCATTACGACAAAAAGGCAGATTTTTTAGAAAAAGCCGCCTTGAAATCACACTCAATTTGCATCTTTCTTCTCAACCACATATTGGGCGGCCCATTCCGATGCCCAATTGTGGAAGGCACTTGCGTGCTAGTTGCTAATTGACATGAGTGACGGTTGTTACAGAGAAAAATGGCCCGGACCAGCGTGAGCTGCTGATAGCTTCGGGCCGAAGTGGTGACAACGAGAGCTGTTAGCTGCGCTCGACCAGTGCATCGACCACCATGGCTCCCTCGCCGGTGGAGCCCACAAGCACGGGATTCAGATCGAGAGAGGCAATCTGGCCTCGGGCCGACACTGCGAAGTGGCCTACTGCAACGGCCAGTTCCGAGAGAGAGGCTATGTCCATCGGGGATTCGCCGCGCACGCCGTCGAACAGGGGGGCGATGCGTAGCGTGCGCAGTGCCGCCTGGACCTCTGCGGCGCTGAAGGGCGGCATTAGCACTATGCAATCATTGAGTGCTTCAGTGTACTTGCCGCCATCGCCTACCACCACCACGGGGCCGAAGACCGGATCGATATGGGCGCCCACCATGAACTCGTGACGGCCCTTGTGCATGGCGGCCACGATCACGCCGTCACGCGCGGCTTTCAGTGCGTCCATCTTGTTCCAGAAGCGGTCGAACAGAGTACTTGCTTCATCGGCAGATGCGACGTTGAGCGCCACGAGGCCGTGTTCGGACTTGTGAGGAATGTCGCGTGAGCAGGCTTTCATCACCACGCGGCTGCCGCCCCCGCTAATGCGTTCAAATGCGCGGCGAGCGTCGTCGGCGGTCTGGCACAGCTGCATGGGCACGACCGGTACACCATGTTTTCCGAGCAACTCCAGGCTTTGGGCCTCGTTCAGGAATTGGTCATTGCCGGACGGCAGTTCGACGGTGAAGGCGGGAGGAGCCTGCACGCGCGGACGACGCATGAGCGCCGTGTGATTGGCAACCTGCGCGAGCACGCTGATGGCGTCGCCTTCGTTCGGAAAGGTGGCAATGCCGTGGGCACGAAAGGCCGAGGCCACGCTGTCCTGCCAGGCTGACACGGCGACGGGCTTGCCTGCGGCCTTCTCGAAAGCTGCCGCATCGCGCGCAAAGCGCTCCACGTCGTAGCCCGCGCCTGCCACCGGGATGTTGATGAAGAAGAGATCAGCGGCCGGGTCCTTGGCCACCTGGGGCAGCACGTCGCCGAACAGGCCGCTGTTGGAGAGCAATGCGGCGGTGATGTCGATGGGGTTCTGCGTGGTCGCGAAGCCGGGCAGTTTGGCGGCGAGCGCGTCCTGCGTGCTCTTCGCGAGTTCGGCCATCGGCAGCTTCTCGTCGTCGGCCGCGTCGGCGCCCATCACGCAGCTCGCGCCCGAGTTGCTGATCACCACGAGCCGCTTGCCCTCGGGACGCCAACCCTTGAGATACGCCTGCGCAGCGCGTGCCTGCTCGTGGGGATCGCGCACGCGCCAGATGCCGTGCTGCTTGAAGAAGGCGTCAACGGTGCGGTCCTCGTTCGCGAGCGAGCCGGTGTGCGACGACGCAGCACGCTGCCCGCCCGCCGTGCGCCCGGCCTTCACCGCGACGATAGGCAGGTCGCGCGAGCGTGCGTATTCAGCTGCTTGCGCGAGGATTTCCGGCTTGCTGATGCTCTCGAGATAGAGCAGCAGCAGCTTCACATCGGGATCGTGCGCGACGGCCAGCGCCATTTCGCCGACCGTCACATCGGCCTCGTTGCCTGTGGCATGGACATGGCGCACGCCGATGCCGTGGCCGCGCAGCAGGCCGTAGATCATCGAGCTCATGCCACCGCTCTGGCTGACAACCGCCACCGGGCCGTCCTGCGGCGGCACCTCGATGAACATGGTCGAGAAGCCCGCAATCGCGCCGGTGCCGAAGTTGGCGAGGCCCTGCGTGTTGGGGCCGTAGAGCCGCATGCCGCTTGCGCGGGCCTTGGCGAGCATGTGCTGCTCGATCTCCTTGCCCGCCTCACCCGTCTCGCCGAAGCCCGAGGCGATGATCACCGCCGACTTTACGCCGCGAGCAGCGCATTCCTCGACGGCCGCGACCGTCTTGTCGCCGCCGACGACGATCAGCGCGAGATCGGGCACCTCGGGCAGGGCCGAGAGCGCTGCGTAAGACTTGTGGCCCTGAATCTCTTCACGACCGGGGTTGATGGGATAGATCTTGCCTTGGTACCCATGGCGCTGCATATACAGAATGGGGCGGCCGCCGATCTTGTGGATGTTTTCCGATGCGCCGATGACGGCTACGGAGCGCGGATTGAGCGCTGATTCGAGAAGGTCCATGTTGCTGCTTCGTTTGTCTGTTCGCGTCTTTTCCGTCAATCTACCTTCGCGCCGGAGGCCTTGACCACCTTGGCCCACTTGTCCACTTCTGCTTGAATGAACTGGCCGTAGTTGGCGGGCGTGTTCCATGCGGAGGAGAACCCCTGGGCCTCGAAGCGCTGCTTGACTTCGGGGTTTTCGAGCGCCTTCCTGAGCTCGGCGTTCAACTTGTCGATGATGTCCTTGGGCGTACCTGCCGGGGCTTGGATGCCGTTCCAGGCAATCGCCTCGTAGCCGGGCAAGCCTGCTTCTGCGACGGTGGGAATGTCGGGTGCGATGGGCGAGCGCTGGCTGCTGGTGACGGCAATTGCCTTGAGCTTGCCGCCCTTCACGAAGGGCATGGACGACAGCATGGTGTCGAACATCAGGTCGGCCTGTCCGCTCATCACATCGGTGAGTGCCGGAGCGCTTCCCTTGTAGGGGATGTGGTTCATCTTCGTGCCCGCCATGGCGTTGAAGAGTTCGGCAGACAGATGCGTCGATTGGCCGTTGCCGGACGAGGCGAAATTCAGGCCGCCGTTCTTCGCCTTGGCGAGCGCGATCAGTTCCTTGACGTTGTTGGCGGGCAAGCTGGGCGTGGCGACGATCACCAGCGGGCCGCTGGTGAGCTGCGAGACTGGCGCGAGGTCTTTGGTCATCGAATAGTTGAGCTTGGAGAACAGCGAGGGATTGATCGCATGCGCCGTGGTCGCCACCATCAGCGTATAGCCATCGGGCGCGCTGCGCGCGACCTGCTCTGCACCCAAGTTGGCGCCAGCGCCGGGTTTGTTGTCGACGATGACCGACTGGCCCATTTGCTCCTGCAGCTTCTGCGCGACCACGCGCGCAACGATGTCGGTCGGGCCGCCCGGTGGGTAGGGTACTACGAGCTTGATGGGCTTGTTCGGGTAGTCTGCGGCCGTCGCGGCAAATGGCGCGGCCATGCCGCAGAGTGCGGCGCAGGCGATGGCGAGCGTGTGGCGGCGGGTGTTGCGGGTGTGGTGGGTCATGTTTGTCTCCTTCATCTGGTCTTGTGGAATGGGTGAATGAAAGTGAAAGCGAAAGCGGCGCTGGCGGATCTATGCTTGCCTGCAAAAGCGCAACAGCGTGCGTCCCTGATGCTCGAAGAAATCGGCCTGCACACGCTCGTCGATCTGCACGTCGGCATCGGCGTGGCCCATGAGGCGCAGGCCTTCGTCGAGCTCGACGATCACGAGCGTGTACGGCGCGAGCGCGCGGAATTCGTCGGACGGCGCACGCGAGACGACGGTCCGCGCGCGCACGGTGGCGAGGCCGCTCGCGTCATGCCAGCCGAGCTGCTCCGAGCCGCAGCGCTGGCAGGCATAGCGCGCCAGCGTCTGCGCATGGCCGCAGGTGTCGCAGCACTGGTAGCGCACGACATGGGCCTGCAGACCTTCGGTGAAATGGGTGGCCAGCGATGGTGGCAAGGTGTGGGTCGGTGTGTGGGTCATGGCAGTCATCCTTCGCGCGTCAGAATCAGGCTCACATGCGAGGACATCACGCCGCCGTCGGCATGGATGAAGGCGCGCGAGGGCGTGCGCGGCAGTTGACGATCACCGGCCTGCCCGCTCATCTGCCGCCAAGCTTCGACGACGTGCGCCATGCCGCCTGCGACGCCGCAGTGGCCGTAGGACAGCAGGCCGCCGTGGGTGTTGAGCGGCAGTGCGCCGTCGCGTGCGAAGTCACCATGGCGCAGCCGCGTGGCGGCGCCGGCGCGTGGGGCGAAGCCCAGCTCTTCCAGCAGCATGACCAGCGTGATGGTGAACGAGTCGTAGATGCCGAGATAGTCGACATCGGCGATCTCCATGCCTGCTTCGTCGAACGCGCTGGAGGCCGCGTCCGATGCGCCGCAGCGCATCACGTCTTCCATCGCCGTGAGGTGCTGGTGGCGATGCGCCTGGCCCGCGCCGCGCATCGCGATGGCGGCTTGCGGATGTGGATCGGCGGAGACCACCAGCGCCATCGCGCCGTCCGATATCGGGCAGCAGTCCATGAGTGACAACGGAGACGCAATGGCTTTGCTCGCGAGCACGTCCTGCACGTTGATGGGTGTGCGCAGTTGCGCGCCGGGATGCCCGATCGCGTTGTGGCGCATGAGCACGGCGAACTCCGCGAGATCGGCCGAGGTCACGCCCGTTCGGTGCATGTATTCGGACGCCATGAGCGCATAGTACGCAGGCACCGATGCGCCGTTGGGCACCTCGTAGTCTGCGTCGCCGACCTGCGCAAGCGTTTGGATCGAGCTGTCGCGCGATTGGCCGCTCAGGCGGTTTTCGCCTGCCACGACCAGCACATTGCGGCACCGCCCGGAGCGCACCAACTCGCGCGCAGCCATCAGCATGGCCGCGCCGGTGGCGCCGCCGAGCTGCATGCTGTGCGCATAGTTCGGTGTGAGCGCAAAGCGCTCGCAGAACAGGGTGGAGAGCATCAGGTGAGGCTGCGTCGTCGCGTAGCCGCAGAGCACGCCGTCGATCTGCGCGCGCTCGAGGTGCGCGCTTTGGATTGCGCCGCTGGCGGCTTCAGCCATGAGGTCGAGCGCGCTGCGGCCTTCATGGCGGCCGAACGCTGTGCCGCTTGCGCCGCGCAGAAAAGCCTGCGGTGATGAGGGCATGAGTGGTATCTCCTTCAGACTCGTCTTTGTGGTTGCTATTTGCTGGCGCCCACGCGGTGGGCGGTGCGCCCGGCGGGCCGTGTCGCCTCGGTCCAGCGCACCTGGCATTGCATGGCTTCGTGCATCAGCGACTGGCCCATGGCGGCCTCGCGCGAAAGAATCCGGTCGTTGAGCGCAGCGATGCTGATGGCCGCGATGGGACGGCCCTGAGAATCGAGAATCGGCACGCCAATGCCGCCCATGCGTTCGACCACCACGTCGAGCAGCACGGCGTAGCCCTTGGTGCGCGCCTCGGCGATGCGCTCGCGCAGCAGCCCTGCGGTGATGAGCGGATAGCGCTGCAACTGGCCGAGCAGAATGTCAATGGCCGCCTCGCGCTCTGCGTCGGGCAGCCAGGCCAACAGCGCGAGGCTGCCCGCACCCACGCCAAGCGGGCGGCGGCTGCCTACGCGCAGATAGTTGGCGCGGATCGGGTAGGTGCCTTCTTCCACGTCGATGCACAGCGATTCGATGCCACTCGGCAGCGACAGTACGGCGCTGTCTTCGAATTGGCCGACCAGCCTCATCAGACTTGGGCGCACGATGGGCCGAGGGTCAAACCGGCGCAAGGCTGCCGCCCCCAGCACCATGAGCTCAGGCCCCAGCGTGAATTGCTTGGTCGCGGCGTCGCGCATCACAAAACCGTCGCGCACCATCATCTCGAGCAGGCGCAGGGCGGTGGCCTTGTCCAGATCGGCTGCCGTGGCGATGTCGGTGAGCCGGGCGTTCGCGCCTTCCGACATCACCCGCAGCACGCGCATGGCACGTTCGACGGACGACACGCTGGTGCCGGAATTTCTCGTCACGATGGACTTGGTGCGCGGTGGATTGCGATCAGTGGCGGCCATGGCTGTTTCTGTGAATGAAACTGGTGTTGCCGCAGACTGTAGGAAGAGTTGAAAGGGTGGTCAAAAACTTTTCGAAAAGTTTTGACCAATGAAATTCATCATTGATTCATTGAAAACCTTTTACGATTGAATTTGGCTATTTATAAAAGGGTAAACCCCTGAAAATCAGCATTTCGTTCTGCATTGGATTCAAATGTTGCATTCAGCTACAAACAACGTGTTTGTTGAAGAGTTTGCTATCTTTTTGATATTTGAATCAAATTGTGAACAAATTGCGCATCAGATATGCGATAGCTGGTCCAGAAAATAGCATTCACCTATTCGAAATTAATTTTTGTAGGTGGTAGCTATGCGTAAGTTTGGACGTCACATCACAGGCTTGTTGATTGCAGGTGGCATGCTTGCCGTCGCCAGTCTTCCCGCTGCGGCACGCACAGAAAGCGGCGCGGCGTCTCCTGCGGAAATGAAGCAGGTGTCGATTGCGCCGCAGATGACGGTCAACACCCCCTTTGCAGAGAAGGTGCAGGTTGGTGGCCGTGTCGTGCAACTCAATGGCTCGGGCACCCGGTTCAAGGCGGTGTTTCAGGTGTATCGGGCGGCACTGTATACCGAGAAGCCGATTCAGCAATATGGCGATTTGGGTGGTGGCAACGAGTCCAAGCGTATCCACCTCGTGATGTTGCGCGAAGTGAATGCCAATGAGCTGGGCGGCATGTTCATCCGCGGCATTCAGGAAAACATCGACAAGGCCAGCGCCGCGCGATTGATGCCAGCCATGTTGCGCATGTCGGCATTGTTCAACGATTACAAGAAGCTGGAAGCGGGCGACTCCGTCACGCTGGACTGGGTGCCTGGCAAGGGCTCCGTGGTGTCGGTGCGTGGCGTGCCGGCGACCGAGGCGATTCCCGAAGCGCAGTTCTATCACGCACTGGCGGGTATCTGGCTGGGTGCGACGCCGGCCGATTGGAAGCTGCGCGACGCCCTGCTCGGTGTGAAGGCGACAACGGATACCGCCATTCGCAACTGAGCGGATGGTTGGGTTGCTGAGCTTGGCGCATTGGGCGCAGTGTTCACCGCAACTGAAGAGCACGAACACGGAATTGGGTTGTCGTGCATTGGGCTCGGCAGCCCTTTTTCTTTTTTGTTTGTGTGTAGGCTGCTGGTTTTGACACGCCTTGTTCCAACCGCGTGGAACCTTTTCCCTTGCCTGGCTTCTGACCGCCTGACAATGCTCGCTTGAGCTTTGGTTGGAACGGAACATGAAATTCGGAATTGGCTTGCCGCACGCGTCTTACTCCCCACAGCGCAGGGTATTGCTCGGGGCTGCCGTGTCGTTGGGCTTGCTGGCGGCGGGATGTGCTTCTTCGCCAAGCGCGATGGCGCAGCCGAGCTACACGATCTCGGCTGGGCAGATTCAGGAGGCGATGGGGCAGAAGTTCCCGCGCAGCTACGGCTTTGGCGGACTGATGAATCTGGCGCTCAGCAATCCGCAGATTCACCTGCGGCCTGACAGGAATCGGCTCAACACGGTCATCGCGGTGGCCGCGACGGGACCGTTGCTGCAGGCTCGCAGCTATCTGGGCATGCTCGATGTGGACTTCTCATTGCGTTATGAAGCCTCTGACCGCACCTTGCGCGCCACCGATCTGCATTTGAACGGGCTGCGCATGGAGGGGCTCAATGCGCAGATGGAGCAAATGCTGCAGCAGTACGGCAGCACGCTGGCGCAGCGGTCCTTGCAGGAGGTGGTTCTGCATCAATTGACGGACAAGGATCTGGCAATGGTCAACGGGCTGGGGCTCGAGCCCGGCAAGTTCACCGTCACTCCCAAGGGGCTGTTGGTGACGCTGCAGAACAAGGCAGTTCCCTGATACCTCGCCGTGTAGGTGACCCTGTCCTACGTGGCTCCTTTGGCGTCAGTGTTACAAATAAGGCAGCAAAGCAAGAAGAAGGGAAGCAGATTCCATGAGCTTACAGGCACGCCGCGACAGTTCCTCGCGCACATCCTCCTCTTCAACATCACCGTTGTCGTCGTCCGCCACGCAGCAACGGCCTTTGGTCGTGGTGATCGTCGGCGCATCCAGCGGCATTGGCCATGCAACCGCCGTCGCGTTTGCCAATCGTGGTGCCAAGCTGGTGCTGGCGGCGCGCAGTGCGGACACGCTCTCCCACGTCGTCACCGAATGCCTTGCCGCAGGTGGCTCCGCTTTGGGAATACCCACTGACGTGACTGATGCCGTGGCAGTACAGAAACTCGCGAACCGTGCGGTGAGCCACTTCGGGCGGATCGATGTCTGGGTGAATGCGGCGGGCGTCGGTGCCGTGGGCCGATTCGACGGCGTTCCGCTGGAGGCCAATCGTCGGGTGATCGAATCGAATCTGCTCGGTCACATGCATGGTGCACATGTGGCGATGCAGCATTTCCGTGAAACGGGACGCGGTCTGCTGGTCAACCTCAACTCCATGGGCGGTTGGGTCGGCACGCCTTTCGAGGCAGCTTACAGCGCCAGCAAGTTCGGCGTGCGAGGACTCTCCGAGAGCCTGCGCGCCGAGGTGGCTGATCTGCCCAACGTGCACATCTGCGACGTGGCGCCCACTCGTGTGGACACTCCCGGTCTCGCCAACGGCGCGAACTACACTGGTCATCGTTTGCGCTCGGTCATGCCTGTGCTCGACCCGCGCCGTGTGGGACTGGCCATTGTCGCGCTGGCGTATTCGTCACATCCCAAGCCCGTCACCTGGTTAGGCGCGGCCGCGCTGCCAAGCCGCGTGGCCAACGCTGTTTCGCCCCATTTGTTCGGCCGCGCAAGACGCTGGTTCGGTGAGCGCAATCTCGAACATGGCCTGCCTACGCCGCTGAGCGACGGCAATCTATACGAGCCAACGGCCGACGCCTTCATCGACGGCGGTATCCGCACTGCCCGCGCCGAAGCCGCCACGGCGGCCATCGTGCTGGGCACCGTGGGGCTTGCGCTTGGTTGGTGGATCGGCAGTCGCTCCCGCTGAGCCGAAGTTCAGACGCTGCAGGGGCTCGCGTGACGAGCATTTGTCCTATGGCGCCGAAGGTGTCGGCGCACTAGCATACTGATGCCTGTTCGACTCAATTCGGGAGTTGCTGCGCGCAATGCAGGGTTGTGCGTGACAAGGGGTCCCTGAAAGGAGTACGCCATGATTGAGCCACCACAGATCACTGATCTTGCGCGTCACCATGTGACGGCCATCATCCACGTCCGCTGCACGCGGGAAGAAATCCAGCTTGTCATGGGACGTGGCGTGCGCGAACTGCTGGACGCCGTGCAGGCCCAGGGTGCCAAGCCCGTCGCCGCGCTCTACACACACCACCTGAGTCGTCCTACGGACCGGTTCGATTTCGAGATTGGTGTACCGGTCAATCGTCCCGTCGAGGCCACTGGTCGCGTGCTCCCGGGCGTATGGCCGTCGATGCGCGTTGCGCGCACCGTTCACTGCGGTCGCTATGAGGATCTGCCGCAGTCATGGGGTCAGTTCAAACAGTGGATTGAAACGCAGGGCCTGTGCATCACCTCGGAGCTGTGGGAATGCTATGTGACGGGCCCGGAACGCGGCTCGGACGCGCGACTGTGGCGCACGGAGCTGATTCAGCCGCTGCAGTTGTGAGCGACATCGTTCAGACCTCGTCGACAGAAAACTGCTCGGACAGAAAATCCACCACCGCCCTCACACGCGGCGCAAGCAGTCGCCCGTGGGGATAGAGCAGGTAGAAGCGATCCTCCTCGGTGCGTTCCTGAAAACCCTGCAGCAGCGCCACCAGTTTGCCCACCGCCAGATCGGCCGCGATGTTGAAGTGCGCCAGCCGCACCACGCCCAGTCCCAGCAGCGCCAGTGTGCGCAGCAGCTCGCCCTGGTTGGCGCCGATGTGGTTGGGAATGTCGATGGTCTTGAGGCCGTTCTCGTCGTGGAAAGTCCAGCGGTTCCATTGAGTGCGGATACTGAAGTTCAGGCAGCGGTGCTGCAGCAAATCCTCGGGGCGGGTGGGCGCGCCGAAGCGCTCCAGATATTCCGGTGCGGCGGCGATCACCCAGGGCCGCAACATCAGCGGTCGGCCCACCAGCGTCAGCTCGGTCGGTCTGCCGCTGTGGATGGCCACGTCAAGGCCTTGCCTGACGAAGTCCGCGCGCTCGGTGCCGAGGACGAAGTCCAGCCGCAGCCGGGGATGCTTGTCGAGCAGAAGAGGCAAGCGCGGCGCGATCAGATATTTGGCGGTGGTCAGCGCCGTGTGGACGCGCACGACGCCCGAGATGTCCGCGTCCGCCACGTGGATGGCGTCTTCCGCGTCCGTCATCGCCTGCACGACTTGCTCGCCCGCCGCGCGAAAGCGCTCGCCCTCGAGTGTGAGTCGGATGCTGCCCGCGATGCGCTCGAACAGCCGCACCGACAGACGCGCCTCGAGCCGTGCGATCAGCTTGCTGACCGCTGATGGCGACAGTTCCAGCTTGCGCCCCGCTGCGGAAAAGCTGCCTTGCTCCACCACGGCAAGAAACACCGTGAGTTCCGCGTATTTGTCCATGAGGCTTGGTCTCCAGCGTTCCTGTCTTATCGAGAATCTACGGATAGCATACCTGTGAATTGAATTCACAGGACCTTGTCTTGTCGGCGGATTGCCGGTCCGGTGTGCGCTCATCAGAATGGACGGCAGACACACCTTCATCACGACCGGAGACAGACACGCATGAATGAAGACAAGGCTGAACAGCCGCCCGTCCAGCGCACGAAGACCCTGCGCATCGGCTCGGGCGCCGCATGGTGGGGCGACCGGGTGGAGCCAGCGGGATTGAACGCCGAGCAGGGCGATCTCGACTATCTGTGCTTCGAGACCATGGCTGAGGCCACGGTGTCGGCGGCGCAGGTGCGTGCGCGGCGCGACCCCTCCTTTCCCGGCTACGACACGTACCTGGACGACCGCATGCGCGCCGTGCTGCCCGCGTGCATGAAACGTGGCACCAAAATCATCTCGAATCAAGGCTGGATCAACCCGCAGGGCGCGGCCGAGCGCATCGTGCAGTTGCTGCGCGAGTTGGGCATTTCGGGCGTGAAAGTGGCGGCCGTGAGCGGCAGCCTGATCACTGAGCGCGTGCTGTCGCTCGCGCCGACGATTCTGGAGAACGGCGAGCCGACGGCGACGCTCAAGGACACTCTGATCTCGGCGGAGGCCTACATGGGGGCGGAGCCCATCGTGCAGGCGCTCAGGGCGGGTGCGCAGATCGTGGTGACGGGCCGCGTCGCCGATCCCTCGTTGTTCGTGGCACCGATGATGTACGAGTTCGGCTGGGACGCGCTCGATCACGAGAAGATCGGCGCGGGCAGCGGCATCGGCCACCTGATGGAGTGCGGCGCGCAGATCACGGGCGGCTACTTTTCCGACCCGGGCTTCAAGGACGTGCCCGAGCCGTGGAATTTCGCGTTCCCGATCGCCGAGGTCGAGGCCGATGGCCGCGTCGTCATCGCCAAGGTCGCGGGTTCGGGCGGCGCGATCACGCTGCAGACGGTGAAGGAGCAGATGCTCTACGAAGTGCACGACCCGGCGAACTACGTCACGCCGGATGTGGTGGTCGATTTCACGCGCGCGCGCCTCGAGCAGATCGACGCGGATCGCGTGCGGGTGACGGGCCTCACCGGCAAGCCGCGCACGCCGACGCTCAAGGTGTCCATGGGCTGCACCGAGGGCTTCATCGGCGAGGACATGTTCTTCTACGCCGGCCCCGGCGCATTGCGCCGCGCGCAGCTCGCCAAGCGGATTCTGGAAGAGCGCTTCAAGATCGTGAAGCTCAAGGCTGAGGACGTGCGGGTGGATTTTCTCGGCATCAACGCTATCCACGGTGCGGCGACGCCACTCGACGCGCCCGAGCCCTACGAGGTGGCGGTGCGCGTGGCCGCGCGCACCAGAACGCGCGAAGAGGCGCTCAAGGTAGGCCGCGAGGTCGACGGCATGGCGGTCTCGGGCGTTGGGCATACGGGCAAACGCGTGCCGCACCAAGACCGTACGCGCGAGGTGATCGGCGTCTGGTCATCGCTGGTCGCACGCGAAGCGGTGAGCCCGCTGATCGACTACCACACGAGCTGAACTGGAGAGCACATCCACATGTCCACCACACAGAAAGTCCGGCTGGAGCGTGTCGCGCACACGCGCTCCGGCGACAAGGGAAACACATCGAACATCGCGGTGTTCGCCTATGAGCCTGCGCTGTATCTGCTGCTCAGGGAGCAGCTCACGGCCGAGCGATTCAAGGCCTTTCACCGCGAGGCCATTCAGGGCGAGGTGCTGCGCTACGAGGTCGAGAACATCCACGCACTGAACTTCGTCGCGCATGGGGCGCTGGGCGGCGGCGTGTCGCGCAGTCTCTCGCTGGACAACTACGGCAAGGCGCTGTCGGCGGCGATTCTCGGCTACGAGATCGAGGTGCCCGGGGCATTGGCTCCGCTGCTACGCACTCGCCAGCCCGCTTGAAAATCGCCATCCAGCAAGACATCAAAGAAGAGATCGAAGGAGACAAGCCATGACCTTGAAAATGAACAAGCGACACCTGCTGCGCCAAGCGGCGGTCCTGTGTCTGGCGGCAGGCTCGGTGGCCGCGTTCGCGCAGGCCGCCTATCCCGCCAAGCCGGTGCGCATCATCGTGCCGTATCCGGCGGGTGGCACCACGGACATCATCGCCCGCATTGCGGCCAATCAGTTGACCGAACGGCTCAAGCAGTCGTTTATTGTCGAGAACAAGGCCGGCGCCAGCGGCGCGATTGGCTCGCAGGCCGTGGCACAGGCGGCTCCCGATGGCTACACGCTGGTGATGGCGACAGCGAGCTCGCACGGCATCAACTCGGCGCTGCAAAAGAGCTTGCCGTACGATGCGGTGAAGGACTTCGCGCCGATCACGGTCGTGGCCAACACGCCCAACATCATCGTCGCCAATCCTTCGGTGCCGGTGAAAAGTCTCGGCGAGCTGATCGCTCTGGCGAAGGCGCAGCCGGGCAAGATCAACTTCGGCTCGACCAGCGCGGGTGGCTCACCGCACATGAGCGCGGAACTGCTCAAAATGATGGCGGGCATCGACATGACGCACGTGCCCTACAAGGGCGCAGCGCCGATGCTCACCGACCTGATCGGCGGTCAGGTGCAGATCGGCTTCGACAATTTGCCGTCGACCATCGGCTTCGTGAAAAGTGGCAAGGTGCGGCCGCTTGCGGTGACCACTGCCAAGCGCTGGCCCGGCGCGCCCGATATCCCCACGGTGGCCGAAAGCGGCGTGCCCGGCTACGAGGTCTCGGGCTGGTTCGGCCTGCTGGCACCTGCGGGCACGCCCAAAGAGGTGCTCAACAAGATCCAGAGCACCATCGCTGAGGCGGTGAAATCCCCAGAGGTTGCCAAGCAGCTGAATGATCTGGGGGCGGAGCCGGTAGCCAATAAACCCGAAGTCTTCGCCCAGGAGATCCGTGACGACGTGGAGAAGTGGCGCAAGGTGGTCAAGACGACCGGGGTGAAACTGGATTGATGGTCGAACGTAGAATTGCGTTCATGAACATCACCAAAGACACAGCGGTAACGCTGAACTACAAGATCACCGATCCCGTCACCGGCAAGCCGCTGGATTCGGGTGACGTGGCGTATCTGCATGGCGGCTACGACAATATTTTCCCCAAGGTCGAAGCGGCGCTGGAAGGTCAGGCGGCGGGGTTTGCAGCCGCCATCGATCTGGCGGTGGCCGATGCCTTTGGCGCGCGTGACGAAAGTCTGGTGCGCGTGATTCCCAAGAGCGAATTTCCACCCGGAGTGAAGGTGGGCGGCCAATTGCAGGGCCCGGGAAGCGATGGTCGCATGACGGTTTTCAATGTCGCGAAAATCAAGGGCGCGGAAGTGCACCTCGATGGCAACCATCCCCTCGCCGGTCAAGCCCTCAAGTTCTCCGTCAAGGTGACTGAAGTGCGCGCAGCGACACCAGAAGAGATTGAACACAAGCACGTGCATGGTGGCCACGGCCATCACCACTGATCATCCGGATTGATCACGGCAGATCGGCCCTGCCCGGCTCTTAAGAAAGAGCTGGGCAGGGCCGATTCGCTTTTCCGAACAGACTACTTGCGGCGGTGTTTCCAGCCCACGGCCGCCAGCATCCACAGCGCGAGCGTGACGAGCATCCAGCGTGAATCCACAGGCACGTTGGCGGGGTCCGTCGGCGTGGGCTCGTTCACCGTGATGGGTGTCGGTGCTGTATTGTTTCGCGGGTTCAGGTCGCGCGTGTCGCTATTGGCCACGGTCACCAGCTGCAGGATGCCAGATTGCTCTGCCTTGAAGACGGTGGTGCATTGGATCACCGCTCCCGGCAGGAATTGCGCGATGGGTGGCTGAGGTACGCAGGTGGTGACTGCGTTGGAGGGCGCACCGTTCACTCTGCAGGTACCGTTCACAGCGTAGTCCGGGCCGTTGTTGGTGCAACTGGTCACCACGGTCACGGTGTTCCCTTTGGTCACCGTCTGAGGCGTGCCGCCAGTGGCCGCCATGTCGGCCACGACGCCCGGTGAGGTATAGGTGCAGTTGTTGCAGTCACCACTGCTGCTGGTGACGACATTGATGAAGGTGGGTGTGCGCACCGGTGGCGTGATGGTCATGGTGAAGTGAACGGTGGTGCTGCTGTTCGCCGCGACGCTTACCAACTGAGTGCATTGGCTGCTCTCCGCCACGCAGGCGGGCGATGTGCTCCAGCCTTCGTTGCTGCCTGTGTATATGGCGCCATTCGGAACGGCCTCGGTGAGCGTCGTGCTGCCCGCTTGGCCTCCGGTGTTGGTGACCGTGATCACATACTCGAGCACATCGAAGTTGCGCAATTTTTGGTTGGGCTGGGCGGGCACACCGTTGACATTGAGTAGCGTCTTCTTCGCGTCGACGTTAGCGGGCACACGCACGGTCAGGGTATCGCTGGCCGGTGCGGGATTGGTGGCGCCTTCCGCCGATCCCACGTTGTTCGCGGGAATGGTGTTCACATAAGAGGGGCCAGGTACGGTAGAGGTGACCATCCATTGCACTTGGCAGTCACTGCCTGCGGCAAGCGCCCCGTCCTTGAGCGTGAGCGTGCTGCCATCCGAGGTGAAGGTGCCGCCGCAGGTGTTGCCCACTTCAACACCCGTGGTGGTCACGTTGGTGGGCAGATCGTCGGTGAGGCTGAGACCGTTCAGGTCGACGCTGGAGTTGGCGTTGCTGACGGTGATCGTCAGCAGACTGGTGCCGCCTGCGCCGATGTCGTTCGGATCGAAGGCCTTGCTCAGCGAGACGGGCGGGGCGCTGAGCTGCGTCTTGGCGCTGGTGCAGCTGTATTGCGTGGTGTCGCAGTTCGGACCGGGGGTACCGGGCGTGCTGGTGCCATTCGGGTTGACGGAGGCGTAGTTGGTCACGACACCCACGCTACTGGCGGTGGCGTTGAGGGTGAAGCTGCCGCTTGCGCCTGCGGCGATGTCTGCGGTGAGTGTGCAGGTGAGCAGTGCGCCGGGCTGGCTGGGCATGGCGCCGCAGTTGGCACCGGTCACCGAGTTGGCTGTGACGGTGGGGGGCAATCGCTCGGCCACCACAATTCTGGAGGCCAGCGTGCCGTAGCCGTTGTTCACCGTGAGCACGTAGTCGAACGGCACACCGACCGTGGCCTTGGGCGGTGCGGACTTGGAGATGCTGACCTGGCCGCTGCTCTGGCTCACGACGGTGCTGGTGTTGTTGTCGGGGTTCAGGTCGTTCACCGTGATCGCGGCGGTATTGTTTACGCTGCGGGCGCCATCTGCGGGCGTGACGGTCAAGGTGTAGGTGAGGTAGCTGCCCTGAGTCGGCGCGGTGCTGGCGTTGCCCGCCGAGCTGTTGATCGGGAGCGCTCCGGTGGTCATCAGCAGCGCCTTGCCGTTGACGCTCACAGTGCCGCATTGCGCTGTTCCGGATGCGACGCAGGTGGGGCTGCTTTGCAGCGTGACGTTGTCGGGCAGAAGATCGGAGACGATCACGTTGCTGGTAGTCGTGGGCCCGTAGTTCCAGACGGTGACGGAGTAGCTGATGGTGGACTTGGCGGAGACGCTGGCGGTGTTCTGTGTGAACTGCGCGGGGCCTGTCTTCTTGACGCCGAGATCGGTCGGGACGTTGGCGCAATTGGCATAGGAATCCGGCAACGAAGGATCAAGTAGGTTGGCGGCCGGGATGATTTCGCTCGTGCCGTCGGGGCGGGTCCACTTCATGCGCAGGAAGTTCACGCCGCCGCGGTTGTTCCAGTACACACGCATGACGTAGCAACTGCTGGCCTGGGGCGCGACAAAACTGCCGGGAATCGCGGGATAGCTGCTTTCGGAGGTGAACGCCGCCAATGAGCCGACGGGCACGTTGTAGTCGAAGTTGCGGTAGTTGGCCGCGCTGCTGGCGGAGAAGGCGGTGGAGAAATCCACCTCCAGATCGTCGTCATGGCTTGCGGCGAAGGTAAAGCTGCCGGCCTGTGGAAACTGCACCAGCGCATACACCACGCGGCCCTGAATCTGGTCGGTGCAGGCAGCGTTGTTGACGAAGTGGTTGCAGAGCTCAGGGGCAGAAGTGCCCCAGTCGATGTTGGGCAGGGTGCCGGAGGTGGCGATGTTGTCCGTGCCGCCTGCCACCAACATCTGCAGGTTGGGAATCGAGTTGGTGCCCGCGTTGTTGTTGTAATTGGGCGCTCTGGCCGCGCCGCTGTTGCCCAGGTTGACCTGTCCGCGGTAGTTATCGAACACGACGGTGGCGGAGGCAAGGTGACAGAGTGGAAGCGACAACGCAAAGAGCGCCACGCGTGCTGTCCAGAGCAATGAAGAAGGGTGTGCCATGAGCGTGTTTCCCGGAAATACAAGCTTCGCGCAGGACCAGTGGCTGAACGCCATCCCGTGAATGGCCGCCAGGCGTCACGGCAAAGCGCGCGTCAATAATGCAAGCACTGGCTATGGCTACCAGGAGTGGACGGGGCTTGCGGCATCCGTCCTTGGCAGCTGCGGTGACTGGCTTCGTTGCGGGCCAGACCGACTTTTGAAGGCGTGTTCCCATACATTCGATGGGACTCCTATCAATCTTTTACATATCATTTACGAACTTGTGCCCTATTTCAATCCAAGAGTTAGACCCCAGCAGGGGCTCGAAAACGGGTTTTCATAGGGAAATGACGCATTCACACGCATGCACACCTGCGTCGGTACGCGCCATCGTCCTACGGGCGGGAAAGCAACAGATGGGAGGCTTGCGGTTCAGCGTTGGCGCAGGAGCGCGCGCTTGAGCAGCCGTGCCGCGCGGTCGCGGATCTGAAACGGGCTGTGTCCCGGCAGCGGCTGGACCTTGGCGCGCTGGCAGGCGATGAGGAAGTCGTCGAGGATGGGGCGCGCGTCGAGAATGCTGTCGTCATGCGCGCGGAATTCTGGATGCCATTGCGTCGCTGCGATGTAGCTGTGGCCATGCGTAGGGTGACGGCGTATTGCCTCGGGCACCGCGTCGGGATAGCTCCACGCCTCGATGTCGAAACCCGGCGCGAGCTGCTTGATGCCCTGATGGTGAATGCTGTTGACCTTCGCCTGATGCTTGCCTGGGTACATTCGCGAGAGGCGGGTATGGGGCACGATCTCGACGTCGTGAAAATGTTGGTCATAGGTGACGGGATTGCGATGTTGCATCGCACCAGGATGCTGGGTCTCGATGTCCTGGTACAGCGTGCCGCCGAACGCCACATTGATGAGCTGCAGGCCACGGCACACGCCAAAGATCGGCTTGCCGGCCTGCTCGAAAGCCTCAACCACTGCCAGATCGTAGAGGTCGCGCACGCGATCGCCGAGCCACGCGTCCTTGAGCGGCTCTTCGCCGTAGCTGCCGGGCCACACGTCGGCACCGCCGTGCATCACCACGCCGTCGAGCCAGTCGGCATAGTCGGCAAAGGTCACATCGCCGAGCGCCGTTTCGCCGGTGGGGCAGGGCACCATCACCACCATCGCGCCGGCCGACATGATCCAGTGCGCGATGGTCTGCTCCACGTATTGCAGCGTCTTGTTGGTGAACAGCGGGCGGTAGGGATCGGCATGCGAGAAGCAGGCCGAGAGGCCGATTTTCAGGCGGTTGGCGGAGCTGGGCATGTGGTGTGATCTTTCCTCGAATGGACTTGGAGCGAATCCACACTGCCTTTGTAGCACGGCTCTATTCCGATATGTGACGTGCGTGTATGCGTTCAACGCGTGCGCTGTAGGCAGGGTTCGATAGAGTCTGTCGGTAGGGAAAGCGAGCGGTGATCCTTCAGTAATTTGATTCCCATCAAGCGCTATGCTGTCCATACTGGCAAGATGCAGTCATCCATCTGTTTATTGATATTGATGGATTGTTTTTCGATACAGGAGAAGTTGATGCAAGTGCAAGTTCATACCAACGACAAGATCCAGGGTGGCGAAACCCTGGCTCATTGGGTGCAGCAAGAAGTCTCCTCCCGTCTCGCTCGATTCAACGAAAGCGTCACGCGTGTGGAAGTGTTCTTCTCCGACTCCGATGCGCCGGCCAAGGCGGGCTCACCCGACAAGCGCTGCGTGATCGAGGCACGTCCCGCAGGCCGCCAACCGGTGGCCGCAAATGCCGAAGCGCCCAAGGTGGCCGACGCGCTGTCGGCGGCGCTGGAAAAGCTGCTGCGCGGTTTGGAAGCCGATCAGGGGCGCGCGCGCGACAAGAACAACCGCGAGTCGATCCGCGACGCTGAACAACCCTGAACTTTCGTTCCTCCTACCCAGACAAAACGCCCGCAGGCTTGCGCCCCGGGCGTTTTTTATTGGCGTTCGAAATCGACAGGATTCGGCTGAATCAGAACGAGCTGCCCGGCGTTTGCAGAAACGCGGTTTCCTCCTCGCTGCATTCGCGCCCGAGGATGGCGTTGCGATGTGGATATCGGCCAAAACGCACGATGATGTCGCGGTGGCGTTTTGCAAAATCGAGATTCATGGGATTGCCAAGCGCGGTGAACTGGCGGATCGATTCGTCCTGCACGACCAAGGACTCGCTGTGCATCAGCGGCATGTAGGCGAAGGCGCGCTGCGCTTCGGTGAAGTCTTGGTCGAGTCCACGCGCGATGATTTCCTGCGTGAGCACCAGCGCCATGCCGTCCTGTGCGAAGGCTTTGGGCGTGTCGCGCCAGACGTTGCGCGAGAACTGGTCGAGCACGATGATTTCCGCCAGTCGGCCGAGCGCGTCACTGCGCCATTGCCAGAGCTCGCCGCGTGCGGCCTGCGCGAGCGTTTGGCCGAAGCGTGTCGCTATGGTTTGGTCAAAGGCGCTGTCTTTGGTGAACCACTGCTGGGGTGTCGACTCGTCGAACCAGAAGCGGATCACGTCCTGTGCGGTGGGGGCTGTGGGTGTGGTCATGGCTTCCAATGTAGCCGCGAAAGCCAAAAAGGGCATGACGGGACGCCCATCCCGTCATGCCCGGCAGGAGATACAAAAAAAGTGCCGGATCAGCGGCGCGAGCGCAGGTTGCCGTTCTCGTCAGCAATCACGATTTCCACGCGGCGGTTCATCGCGCGGCCTTCGGGCGATGTGTTGTCCGCCACGGGGAACGCCTTGCCGTAACCCTGCGTGGTGATGCGGTCGGCCGTGATGCCGCGCGAGACCAGCGCCTGCTGCACGGACTCGGCACGGCGCTGCGACAGCGTCTGGTTGATCGCGTCGGTGCCGACGCTGTCGGTGTAGCCCTCGATCAGCAGCTTGCGCTTGGGGAACTCGCGCAGAAAGTCAGCGAGCTTGTCCAGACGCGGTGCGGCCTGTGCTGTGAGATCGGCCTTGCCGAACTCGAACAGCACGTCGCCCAGCGTCACCAGCAGGCCGCGCTCAGTCTGCTGTGCCTGCAGGTCGTTCAATTGCTTTTGCAGCGCCTGTACCTTGGCATCGCTGTCGGCAGCGCGTTGCTGTGCCTGCTGCGCGGCGGTGGCACTGGCGGCTGCCGCAGCGCGGGCCTGATCGGCCTGCGAGTTGGCGCGTGCCGCGTCGCCCTGCAGACGCTGGCGCTCGGCATCGACACCGGCTTGGCGGATGTCCGCATCGAGCTGGCGGGTACGCGCCACGTTCTCGGCGATTTGCGCGCGCTGCAGGGCGAGGTTGGACAGGTGGGTGGCTTCGGCCGTGTCAGCTTCCTTGGTCCACGCATTGTCGGCCTGCGAGAGCGTGTCGGTCGCGCTCTTGAGTTCCAGCGGCGCGAGCTGCACGACCTGCGCGTTGTTCATGGCCGTGCTGACGGCGGCGCGGGCCTTCTGCAGGGGCTCCAGCGGCGCGTTGCGCGAGGCGCAGGCGGCGAGCACGGAGATCGCGGCGATGCTGGTGACCAGCATGCCGGCGCGGCGCAGAGGGTGGTGGGTGCGAGTGGCTTGTGTCATGGAAATTCCTTGCATCCGGAGAGGCGATGTCTTGTGGGCTTGGGTCGAGAGCGCAGCTCGGCGATCAGCGTGCGGGCTGGGTCTGGTAGCCGCGCTGCACGGCCTGCAGACGGGCCTGGTTCTCTGCTACCTGGGCCTTGGTTTCCGCCAGACGCGCCTGAGCCTCAGCAGCCTCCGCGTAGCGACGTGCTTCGGTGTAGTCCTTGCTTTCCATGGCGCGCTGGGCCTTGGACCAGAGGTCGCGGGCGTTCTGAAGCTCGACAGGGGCGTAGGCGGTCACCTGCGGCGCGGTGGAGACGCGCTCGACGGTGCTCTGCGCCACGGCCATCTCGCCCTGAGGCGCGGGGATGGACGAGCAGGCGGTCAGTGCGGCGAGGGCGACGGTGGCAAGCGCGGTGCCGATCAGTTTGCTTTGCATGGTGTGGGGCTCCTCTGATGAGTGGGTTCGTTCGGGGGCAGCCTGTAGGGCTGTCACGGGTCCCGCAAACCTTGATGAATAGACAGGAACGGCGTTGTTGTCCGTGTGGAACGATTATGGAAATCGTCCGCCGTGCACCGCGTAGGTACTGCATTGCTATCAATGTCAGAGTGATACGGATAATAGATAAGCTCTTGTCTTACATTGGGTTTTAATTGTTAACGTCTATTAAAAGGCGAAAAAAAAGCGCCCGGAGGCGCTTTTCGTTGACGTGGATGAAATCCATTGTCGGGTGGCTTACTTGCCAGCCATCACGCGGACCATTTCCAGGCACTTGTTCGAGTAGCCCCATTCGTTGTCGTACCAGGACACGAGCTTCACGAAGGTGCCGTCCAGAGCGATACCCGCATCCGCGTCGAAGATCGACGTGCGTGTGTCACCGCGGAAGTCGGTGGCAACCACCTTGTCTTCGGTGTAGCCCAGCACGCCCTTCAGAGCGCCTTCGGATTGGGCCTTCATTTCGGCCTTGATTTCTTCATAAGTCGCTGGCTTTTCCAGTTCCACGGTCAGGTCGACCACGGAAACGTCGGAAGTCGGCACGCGGAACGACATGCCGGTCAGCTTCTTGTTCAGCTCAGGAATCACCACGCCCACAGCCTTGGCAGCGCCAGTGCTCGAAGGGATGATATTTTCCAGAATGCCACGGCCGCCGCGCCAGTCTTTGTTCGACGGGCCGTCAACGGTCTTCTGTGTGGCGGTGGCAGCATGCACGGTGGTCATCAGGCCGCGCTTGATGCCCCACTTGTCGTTCATCACCTTGGCGATGGGAGCCAGGCAGTTGGTGGTGCACGAAGCGTTGGAGATGATGGTCTGGCCAGCGTAGGTCTTGTGGTTCACGCCGTAGACGAACATCGGAGTGTCGTCTTTGGAAGGAGCCGACAGCAGCACCTTCTTGGCGCCAGCAGCCAGGTGCTTTTCAGCCGTGGCCTTGTCGAGGAACAGACCGGTGGATTCGATCACGATGTCGGCACCGACTTCGTTCCACTTCAGGTTGGCTGGATCGCGCTCTTGTGTGAGGCGAATCTTCTTGCCGTTGACGATCAGCGTGTTGCCGTCAACCTTCACTTCGCCATCAAAACGGCCATGTACCGAGTCGTACTGCAGCATGTAGGCGAGGTAGTCGGGCTCCAGCAAGTCGTTGATGCCAACGACTTCGATGTCGGAGAAGTTCTGCACTGCCGAGCGCAGCACGTTGCGGCCGATGCGGCCGAAGCCGTTGATGCCAATCTTGATCGTCATGGTTTAGTCCCTGAAATGAAAGTCGAAAGAAACGAGAAAATCAAAGCTGGCACGGGCCCGGATGGAGCCGGGTCGTGCCAGGAATCACCGGAATCAGCGCGAGCGCTGCAGAGCGGCCTGCACGGTCTCGGCCACGTTTTCTGGCGTGAAGCCGAAGTGCTTGAACAGCACGGGAGCGGGAGCCGATTCGCCGAAGGTGTCGATACCGACGACGGCTGCGCAGCCGTACTTCCACCAGCCGTCCGTCACGCCCATTTCCACAGCAATTCGAGGCAGGCCTTCCGGCAGGACGAGCTTTTTGTACTTGGCTTCTTCGCGGTCGAAGGTCGTCGTGCTGGGCATGGAAACCACGCGCACGGGGATCTTCTTTTCGGCCAGCAGTTTCTGCGCGGCGATGGCGAGTTGCACTTCGGAGCCGGTGGCGATGATCACCGCCTTGGCCTTCTTGTTCAGGCCGATGTCCTTGGGCTCGGACAGCACATAAGCGC
Source organism: Diaphorobacter sp. HDW4A (assembly GCF_011305995.1). Classification (GTDB taxonomy): domain Bacteria; phylum Pseudomonadota; class Gammaproteobacteria; order Burkholderiales; family Burkholderiaceae_C; genus Diaphorobacter_A. The sequence continues at coordinate 5,810,277 of NZ_CP049910.1, forward strand.
CGCGCGAGATGTCGCCCAGATCCTTCTTGGCCAGGTACGGCAGGTTCTGGCGTGACAGCAGCATGGCGGTCGGCTTGTTGCGGTTGGACAGCGCCACGCTCCATGCCACCGCGGTTTCGGCCGTATCGGCCGGACGCCACACATCGAGGCCAGGAATCAGGCGCAGGCTGGCTGCGTGTTCGATCGACTGGTGCGTCGGGCCGTCTTCGCCGAGGCCAATGGAGTCGTGCGTGAACACGTGGATCACGCGCTGCTTCATCAGCGAAGCCATGCGGATCGCGTTGCGGCTGTAGTCGCTGAACGTCAAGAACGTGCCGCCGTATGGGATGAAACCGCCGTGCAGCGCGATGCCGTTCATCACCGCAGCCATGCCGAATTCGCGCACGCCGTAGTTGATGTGGCGGCCGCCCACGAGTTCCGTCTTGTCGCCCGCTTGCACTTCGGTCTGCACCACGTCGCCGTTGGCGTCAAAGCGCAGAGACGGCGTGGCCTTGGTGTTGGTCAGATTCGAGCCGGTCAAGTCGGCGCTGCCGCCCAGCAGCTCTGGCAGCTTGGCGGTGAAGGTTTCCAGCGCGATCTGGCTGGCCTTGCGGCTGGCGACGGTTTCGGCCTTGGTGTGGGCTTCGATGACGGCGTCCACAGCGGTTTGCGCGAAGTGGCGTGGCAGATCGCCAGCCATGCGGCGCGAGAACTCGCTGGCCAGTTCGGGGAAAGCGGCTTGGTAAGCGTCAAAGCGCTTGTTCCATTCGGCTTCGGTGGCTGTGCCCTTGTCCTTGGCATCCCAGTCGCCGTACACGTCGGCGGGGATCACGAACGGCTCGGCGGTCCAGCCCAGCACTTCGCGGGTCAGCTTGATTTCTTCAGCGCCGAGCGGCTCGCCGTGGGCCTTCGATGTGTTGGCGCGGTTGGGCGAGCCCTTGCCGATGCTGGTCTTGCAGACGATCATCGTTGGCTTGTCGGTGCTCTTCTTGGCTTCGGCAATCGCTGCGTCGATGGCGTCGGCGTCATGGCCGTCCACCGCGTTGATCACGTTCCAGCCGCAGGCGCGCAGGCGCTCTGGCGTGTTGTCGATGAACCAAGGCGCAACCTTGCCGTCGATGCTGATGCCGTTGTCGTCATACAGCGCGATCAGCTTGTTCAGCTTCCATGCGCCAGCCAGCGAAATCGCTTCCTGGCTGATACCTTCCATCAGGCAGCCGTCGCCCAGGAACACGTACGTGTTGTGGTCAACGATGGCATGACCTTCGCGGTTGAATTCTTTGGCGAGCAGCTTTTCTGCGAGCGCAAAGCCCACCGCGTTGGTGATGCCCTGGCCGAGCGGGCCGGTCGTGGTTTCCACGCCGGGCGTGATGCCGTGCTCTGGGTGGCCGGCGGTCTTGCTGTGCAGCTTGCGGAAGTTCTTGAGCTCTTCCATCGGCAGGTCGTAACCGCTGAGGTGCAGCACCGAGTACAGCAGCATCGAAGCGTGGCCGTTGGAGAGCACGAAGCGGTCGCGGTCCGCCCAGTTCGGGTTGGTCGGGTTGTGGCGCAGATGGCGTCCCCACAAAGCCACGGCCATGTCGGCCATGCCCATGGGCGCACCGGGGTGGCCGGAATTGGCTTGTTGAACGGCATCCATTGCGAGTGCGCGGATCGCATTCGCCATTTGTTGTGAATTGGCCATGAGAGGCGGGCTCCGGAGGGACTGGGGTAGAGGAAACCCCCCATTTTACTAAGTGCCCGAGGTCGGGGCGAGGAAGGGGCATCAAACCGGACTGCAATGCACCGTCAATCGCCCGGCGATGCACTAAAGTGTGCGTCCATGCAGACCGCCCCGTACCCCTCTGAATCTCCTTTCATTCCGACCGAAACCTGGCCTCTGAACGCCATGCTTCTGGCGGCCGGGCGTGGCGAGCGCATGCGCCCGCTGACAGACGTGACGCCCAAACCGCTGCTGCAGGTGCAGGGCAAAGCGCTGCTTGACTGGCACATCGCCGCCCTGCAGCAGGGCGGTGTGCATGCGTTGGTGGTGAATACCGCTTGGCTCGGCGACCAGATCCCCGCGCATCTGGATGCCGCATGGCCCGCGTTGGCCGCAGAGCAGCGCCTGCGCTACTCGCACGAGGGCCGCGACTTTGGCCATGCGCTTGAAACGGCGGGCGGCATTGCGCGTGCGCTGCCATTGCTCGGCGACGCGTTTTGGCTCGCGGCGGGCGACGTGTTCACGCCCGATTTCGTGTTCGATGCGGACGTCGCGCGGCAATTTGCGGCGTCGGGCGATCTTGCGCATCTCTGGCTCGTGCCCAATCCCGCCCACAACCCGCTGGGCGATTTCGCGCTCGACGGATCGCGTGCGTTGAACTTGCCCAAGGACCGGCCGAGTCCGCTGCCGCGCTATACCTACAGCACGATTGCGCTGCTCAAGGCCGAGCTGTTTCGCGCGCCGTGGTGCGACATCGCCGAAGGCAATCCGGACGGCGTCGCTGCCCCGCTCGCTGCCCTGCTGCGCCGCGCGATGGACGCAGGGCGGGTGGGCGCCACCATCTACTCCGGCCGCTGGACCGATGTCGGCACTCCAGAGCGCCTCGCGCAACTCAACGCTCTCTGACCGCCCGAAACGGAATAGCCGAGCCCGGTGCTGACCTCGGCCACTTGCGTCAAAATCCCGGCTTCGGCGGCGAACTGTTTCGAAGATTGGGTTAAAAATGGGTATGGGTTGGGGCAGCTTTGGAATGCTGCTGGTCGTGGTGGCATTGGCATCGGCCTGCCAGAACCTGACCGGGTTCGCGTTCGCGCTGATTTTTGTGGGACTGGCGGGCGCGCTGCATCTTCTGCCGATTGCCGACGCCGCTAACGTCGCGGGCCTGCTCTCGCTGGTCAACGGCGTGGTGTACCTGCGCAGCCACCCGTTCAAGCCGCGCTGGGATCTGCTCAAGCCCATGCTCATCAGCAGCCAGATCGGCGTACTGATCGGCCTCGGGCTGCTGCAGTTGCTGAGCGGCAATCTCGTCAACATTCTGCGCATGCTGCTCGGCGTGACCATCATCGCCTGCGCGTTTTTGCTGCTCTCGCAAAAGGGCCGCCGCGAGACGCTCTCCGGCGCCCGTTCCATGTATGTCGCGGGCGGCCTCTCGGGCCTGCTCGGCGGGCTGTTCTCCACCTCGGGCCCACCCATCGTCTATCACCTGTACCGCGAGCCATTGCCGGCGATGTTGATCCGGCAATGCCTGCTGGTGCTGTTCCTTGCCAACACGGTGCTGCGTCTGGGCATCGTGATCTCGATGGGCGAGCTGACCAAGTCGTCGATGATCGTCGCCGCCTTCGCCGTGCCGGTGGTGGCGGGCGTCACCTGGCTGCTCGCCAAATACCCACCGCCGCTGCCGGTACGCGTGCTGCAGTGGCTGGTTTGCACGTTATTGCTGTTAGCGGGTGTGAGCATGTTGATCTCTGCGTTCTGAGCGGCTGAAGAGAATTTTCCGCGCCGTTTCCCGGCGTGGATATCCCCGCCGCAGTACGATGGGCGAATGAACTCCTCCGTATCTGTGTACGCCCAACGACGTGCCCGTCTGGCTTCGCAACTTGGCAAAGGTGGAATCGCCGTCATTCCCACGGCGCCCGAGCGCCAGCGCAATCGTGACAACAGCTTTCTGTACCGACACGACAGCTATTTCTACTACCTGACGGGGTTCACCGAGCCCAATGCCTGCCTGGTGCTGGCGGCGGATGGCACGAGCACGCTTTTCTGCCAGCCCAAGGATCTGGAGCGCGAGATCTGGGACGGTTACCGCCTTGGCCCGGATGCGGCGGTGGACACGCTCGGCATGGACGCGGCCCACTCGATCACCCAGCTGCCCTCGCGCATCGCGCGGCTGCTGGAAAACACCGACTGCGTCTGGTACCCGTTCGCCACGCATGATGGCTTGGCCGCGCAGGTCGACGGCTGGCTCAACAAGGTGCGTGCCCGCGTGCGCTACGGCGCGATGTGCCCGACCGAGCAGCGCGATCTGTGCGCGCTGCTCGACGACATGCGCCTTGTGAAGGATGCGCACGAGCTGGACATCATGCGCCGCGCGGGCGTCATCAGCGCGCGCGCCCATGTGCGTGCGATGCAGCACTCCGCCGCCATGCTGCGTGCAGGCGAGGATGTACGCGAGTACCACCTCGACGCTGAACTGCTGCACGAGTTCCGCAATAGCGGCGCGCAGTACGTGGCGTATGACTCCATCGTCGCAGCAGGCCACAACGCCTGCGTGCTGCACTACCGCGCGGACAAGGCACCGGTGAAGAAGGGTGAGCTGGTGCTGATCGACGCGGGCTGCGAGCTCGACGGCTATGCGAGTGACATCACCCGCACCTTCCCCGCCGACGGCAAATTCACCGGCCCGCAGCGCGCGCTCTATGACCTGGTCCACGCCAGCCAGGAAGCCGCGATTGCCGTGACCAAGGCGGGCAACCGCTTCAACGACCCGCACGACGCCACCGTCGCCGTGCTCGCCCAAGGCATGCTCGACCTCGGCCTGATCGACCGCAACAAGCACGCCAGCGCGCAGGACGTGATCGAGTCGCGCGCCTACTTCCAGTTCTACATGCACCGCACCGGCCACTGGCTGGGCATGGACGTGCACGACTGCGGCAGCTATGTGGAGCCCAGCGAGATCGGCACCGTGAGCGAACGCCGCGATCCGCTCTCGGGCGAAACCATCCAGAACCGCCCCAGCCGCATCCTGCGCCCCGGCATGGTCACCACCATTGAGCCTGGCATCTACGTGCGCCCCGCACCCGGCGTGCCCGAGCAGTTCCACCACATCGGCATCCGCATCGAGGACGACGCGGTGGTCACCGACACCGGCTGCGAACTGCTCACGCGCGGCGTGCCGGTGAAGGCCGATGAGATTGAGGCGTTGATGAAGGGGTGACTCCCAGGAGCCTCCAGCAAAGAGCCGGGTGCCGCGAAGAGCGGACCCGGCTCTTTGCTTTTGAGATTGCAAACACGTTTTGATAGGCGATGTATGTATCTGCCGTCATCTTTCTGGAAAACCCTGAGAAAAAACGCGTTCAGGACAAATTTATAGATGCATCCCATTTTGTATGGGACTTCTCAAGTCTTATTGATCAGAATTGCCCCAGCGCTGAAGCTTTGGTTATGTGAATGCGGGAATGAATAATATTTACGGGGACAAATATGCGATTGAAATATCAATGGGCGGCTTTGGGTTTTCTCGGGGTGGTGGGGTTTTCTGCGCAGGCGCAATCGGAATTGAAAATTTCCGGCGTGATGGATGCAGGTATTCAGAATTACAAGAGCGCCAATGGCAATACGGTGAATCGTCTGCAGAGTGGCGCATTTGAAACCTCGCGCATGATCATTTCGGGTTCGGAAGATCTGGGCGATGGGAACAAGGCCAATTTCATGTTGGAACTGGCACCTACCGTGGATACGGGTGATACCAGCCGGTTCGGCTTCTTCAACCGCAATGCGTGGCTCGGGCTCTCCGGAAGGCAGTGGGGCGAGGTGCGATTCGGGCGGTATCTCACGGGCTCCGCCAATCTGCTGTGCCAGGTTGATCTGCACTGGTGCGGCAGCGGTTTCAATGGAACCGGCATCATGTACAACGGCGATCTGGCGACAGTGGGGCGCTGGATTTCCGGAAGCCCGGGGCGCGGCGGAAACAATAATGAAGGCATTTCCGTGGTGTCCGGCGGAAATGGCACGGCGGGCAGTGCGGAATCAAACCGCAAGAATAATGCCGTGCAATATGTGAGCTCGCGGTTGTCGGGTTTTCAGGCCAAGCTCATGTATTCGATGGGCGAGCAGGGTAAAAATCCGAAAAATGGTTCGGGCGACCATGTGGATGCGACGCTGACCTATCAGGATCAGAATCTTTTTGTCGGCGTCGGATATGCGCAAGTGCGCCCCGATCCGCTGTGGAATGCCAAGGGCGCGTTGACCAGCCTGGGAGGCACCTACAAGTTCGGCGCGCTGCGCGTCGGTGCGATCTACCAGTACGAAACCGCATCCGGCACCGCCGCCAAATGGACGACTGCCAAATCCTGGGCGCTGACCAGCGCCTACCGCGTCGGCGCGTTCGAGCCCTATTTGAAATTCGGCCAGCACCGCACCAACGGCACCGGCGCCTACGGCATCGTCAACGGCACGGACGCGTTCGTGGTGAACCTCGGCACGCAGTACGCGCTGTCCAAACGCACCTCGCTGTACGCCGATTTCGTGACCGACCTGAAGGGCAGCGATGGCAATCCTGCCATCTACAAGAACGACACCCGCTCGATCACGGTGGGCATGAAGCACTATTTCTGAGTGAGTGCGCGGTGGCGACGCCATCTTGGATGGCGGGCGTCACCAGTGGAGACCAAAGCATGTTGAATTTGAAGAAGGCGGCACTCGCAGGTGCCATGGCCGTGGGCGCAGCGTTGTCCGGCACCAGCGCAATGAGTGCCGACGGGGCTGCGTATCCCACCCGTCCCGTGAGCCTCGTGGTGCCGTTTGCACCCGGCGGCGGTGTGGACCTGATGGCGCGCTACATCAGCAAGCGGCTTGAAGGTCGGCTGGGCCAGCCGGTGATCGTTGAGAACAAACCCGGCGCGGGCGCAGCCATCGGCACGGGGGCGGTGGCGCGCGCCAAGGCGGATGGGCAGACGCTGCTGTTCACCAGTGTGGCGCATGCCATCAACCCGGGGTTTTATCCCAACCTGCCGTTCGATGCGGTCAAGGATTTCACGCCCGTCGGCGCTGTGGCCACAGCACCCAACGGTATCGCGGCGCGCGCCGACGCGCCGTTCAATACACTGCCCGAAATGATGGCCTACGCCAAGGCCAACCCGGACAAGCTGACCTATGGCGCGATCAGCGGCTCGACCACCATGTACCTCGGGATGGCGATGTTCGTGAAGGAAGCGGGGTTGCCGGTGCGCTTCATTCCGTACGCGGGCACGCCGGCCTCGGTGCAGGCGGCGGTGGCGGGTGAGATCGACATGGTCTCGAGCGGCTATGCCTCGTCCGACACCTTCGCCAAGACGGGACGCCTCAAGATGCTGGCGATCTCCACGGCCAAGCCGAGCACCATGGCGCCGGGCATTCCGACGATTGCCGAGGCGGCGAATCTGCCGGGCTTCGAGGTGGTGAATTGGATGGGCATTCTGGCGCCAGCACACACGCCCGCGCCCATCGTCGAGCGCCTGAACCGCGAGCTCAAGGTGATCCTGGACGATCCCGAATCGGAAAAGTTCTTCGAGTTGCAGAAGAACGAGCGTTACTACAGCACGCCTGAGGAATTCCGCAAACTGATCACCACCGACATCCAGCGCTATGGAAAGATCATTCAGGAAACCGGCGCGGCCAAGCAGAAGTGAACGGTTGAAGAAGTGAATAAGACCCACATGCAAGCAAGCAACCCAGTGACAAGCAAGAAGCTGCGCATCGGCATGATCGTGCCGTCGCTCAACACCATCGGCGAGGACGACTTTCGCCGCTACTGCCCCGAGGACGTGGCCTATCACCTGCACCGCATCCGCCTGCGCAAGGAGGGCGGCGTGGTCACCCGCGACAGCCTGCTGCGCGCGCATCTGGAGTCCATCGACGAGGCTGGGTATCTGAAAGATCTGGGCGCGGATGTGATCACCTTCAACTGCACGGGCGCAAGCGTGTCGAACGGCATGCAGGGTGATTGGGCGCTGGCCGAGCGCATGGAAAAGGAGCTGGGCACCAAGTCATCGAACACCATGGTCGCGATCAAGCGTGCGCTCAAGGCGGTGGGTGCGAAGAATATCGTGCATGTCTGCCCGTTTGCGGACAAGTTCTCGAACGACGAGCGGGCATCTCTCGAGGCGGATGGCTTCGAGATCCTGCAGTCGGTGGGACTCAATTTCGTCGATGCACGTCAGGCTGCGCTGATGCAGCCTGCGCAACTGGTCGAACACGCACTGCAATACGCCGTACCCGGTATGGACGCGATCCTGCTGTCGTGTGCCAATGTGCGGGCATTCGAGGCGGTGGAGGAACTGGAGGACCAGCTCGGCGTGCCAGTGGTGACAAGCAATCAGGCCGTGCTGTGGGACGTGCTCCGGCAGGTGGGCCGGGGCGACAACGTGCCGCATGCGGGGCGATTGTTCGAGCGCTGAAAACAGAGAAAACAGAGGGAAGTGCGAGTGCTTTTGGGGGACCTGCGGGTCCCTTTTTTCATGGCCCGAACACGTGCGATACGTGTTCAGCAAAAATTTATGAATGACAGTTTGAATTGATTGGCCGCTGAAATCGTCCGTTCCTAGAATTGATTCATCAAATTCAGGAGATATGAATGGACAAGGTGCTTTTTGCAGGAACGGCGGTCACCCGGGAAAATGCCATTGGCTCGCTCTACAGAATGGAGCATGGCAAGGAATGGGCTAAGGTGAGTGATATTCCGGATAATGCGGCAGTTCAGGCGATTGTGCAGCATCCAGTCGATGGGAATATTATTATCGCTGCCACGAGAAAAGGCATTTATCAATCAAAGGATAAGGGGGTTTCTTGGCGCAGCATGTTTTCCCCTCAAGGCATTCAATTCTGGTCGATTGAGTTTGATCCACGCGATGCGAATCACCTGTTTGCGGGTACGGCTCCCATTGGAGTATTTGAAAGCCGGGACGGCGGTGAAACCTGGTTCGCCTGTGAGGTGAATCACCCAGAGCGTTTCAATATCCGCTTTGGCGCATCGCGTGTGATGCGTTTGGCATTCCACCCGACCAACGACCAAGTGCTCTACGGCATTGCCGAAATCAACGGTTTCATGCTCAGCGAAGACGGCGGCAAGACTTGGAACGCCCGCACGGGCGCTCTCGTGGAACTGGCCAAGGACCCGGCGCTCAAGAGCAAGATCGAGACGGATGACGAGGCCGAAGGCATGTTCGATGCCCATGCCATTACCACTTCTCCGGCCAAGCCTGATGCGCTTTACTACCTCTGCCGCATGGGGGTGTTTGAAAGCAATGATCGTGGGCAATCGTTCGAGGATTTGCAGGTGCGCAAGTTTGCGCCTTTCAGCTATTGCCGGGATCTGCGTGTGGTGGCCGGGAATCCGGAAAAACTGTATGCCTGCTTCAGCATTTCTTCGCGCAGCGAGGCGGGCGCGGTCTATACCAGTGACGATCTGGGAAAAAACTGGCGTCGCGCCGATTCGCAGGTGAATCCGCAAAGCACCATCATGGGCATCAGTGCCCATATCAAAGATGGCAATAGCGTGATTTCGGTGACGCGTGGCGGGCAGGTTTTCTATACCTTTGATGGCGCGAACAACTGGTTTGAAAAGCAGTTGCCAGAAAATGCTGGTGATGCATTTTGCGTGGCGATGATTTGATTATCCGGATTCGAGTGGAGTAACAACTATGCGCCTCAATGGCATTATTCGCGCGCTGGAGTCGGATCCGGGCATCGCATTCACATCGTTCGTGCAGGCAGAGATCGAAAACGCGGTCAATTTCGGGCAGTCGAGCAACGACGGGCTGGTGTTCGAACTCGAGCACAACCCATGGGACATCACGGCGCTGCGCAACGCCATGCAATTTCTGCTGCAGCGCGAGCAGATCGTGAAGATGGGCTCGCTCGCCAATCCGATGACGCCGATGGTGCGCATCCCGGCGAGCGGCAGCGAGATGAACCAGTGGTTCGCCAAGCAGGCGCTGGACCTGGGCGCCTACGGCATCGTCTGGCCGCGCATCAGCAACAGCGCCGAGGCCTACAACGCCGTGGCGGCCTGTCGCTATCCGCGCCTGCCAAGCCGCGATCACTACGAGCCCGCCGGTCTGCGAGGCGACGCGCCGATGGCCGCCGCGCGCTACTGGGGCTTGTCGCAGCAGGAGTACTACAAGCGCGCCGACGTGTGGCCGCTGGTGCCCGAGGGCGAGATTCTGGTCGCGCTGATGATTGAGGATGTGCAGGGCGTCAACAACATCGAGACGATGCTCAAGGAGGTCGAGGGCATCGGTGTGCTGCTGATCGGCGAGGGCGATCTCACGCAGGAGCTGGGCTGCCCGCGCGACTACGAGAACCCCGAGCTGCTGCGCCACATGGCGCATGTGCTTGAAGTGGGCAAGGCGTTCAACGTGCCGGTGGGCCATCCGCACATGACCAAGCAGAACGCGCAGAGCATCATCGATCAGGGCTTCCGCTTTCTGATGAGCTACCCGCGCCGCGATTTTTCGGCGCTGGATGCCGGCCGCAACGTGCTCAAAAGCAAGGGGCAGTGATGACGGAGCGACTCAAGACGGTGCTCGGCAAGCACGCGCAGCTCGCGGGCGTGCGCCAGCTCGCTGATATCTTGCCGGGTGTGGCCCTCGATTTTGTGGACGTCAAGCGCATGCCCGACGCGTATCGCGACATGGCACGCACGCAGCCCTACGACATCTGCGAGATGGCGCCCACCATGTACCTCATGGCGCTTGCGCGCGGCGCGCAGATCACCGCGCTGCCGATTCCGATGACGCGGCGCTTTCGCCACTCGGGCATCAAGAAGCGCAAGGGCATCGTGATCGATAGTCCCAAGCAGCTTGAAGGCCGCAAGGTCGGCGTGCGCAACTATTCGGTGACGGCCGCTGTGTGGACGCGCGGTGTGTTTGCCGACGACTACGGGCTTGATGCCAACAAGGTGCAGTGGGTGACGGAAGAGGCGGAGAACCTCGAAGACATGGTGCTGCCCGCGAACGTCCAGCGCCTGCCCGAGGGTCGCAAGATTGCCGATGCGATCAATGCGGGCGAGATCGACGTGGCGTTCGATGGCCTGGCCGGAGCGGGCGACGCGCAGGTAGAGATGGAGGAACTTGTGGCCGATGCGGGCGCGGTCGAGCGCCGCTGGTTCGAGCGCACCGGCGTCTACCCGATCCACGGCGTGATCGTCGTGAAGAACGAGGTGCTGGCGCGCCATCCCGGCATCGGGCTGGCCCTGTATGAGCAATTCGTTCGGTCGAAGGACGCCTATCTGCAGTCGCTCGATGCGGTCGCGGAGCCGAGCGGTGATGACAAGCGCTACCGCAAGCTGCGCCAGTACATGGGCGATCCGCTGCCGTACGGCTTTGAGGAGAACCGCATCTCGCTGCAAGCGCTGATCCGCTATGCGCATCAGCAAGGGCTGGTGGGCAAGGAGGTGCGCGCGGAGGACATCTTCATCGATTCGCGCAAGCCCGCAATGGGCCCGTTGGCGCAATGGAAGTGAGCACAAGAAGAAGCATCATGCAGAACGAAAAAATCCAACTCAAGGCGATGTTCGGGACCTATCCCAAGACCGCACCGCTCAAGGCGGGGCAGATGAAGTCCGACATCGTGCAGCTCGACATCGCGCCGGTGGACACCGCACAGACCGCGTTCAAGGACGTGGTGCGCGGTCACCAGTTCGATGTGGCCGAGCTGGCGGTGGTCACCTATCTGCTCGCGTTCGACGCGGGCCATCGCTACCTGCTGCTGCCCTTCGTGATGAATGGGGCTTTTCACCACAAGAGCATCTACGCGCGTGCCGACGATGCGTTCGGCCCCGAAGAGCTCAAGGGCAAGCGCGTGGCGATGCGTTCGTATTCGCAGACTACTCCCACCTGGGTGCGCGGCATTCTGCATGACGAGTACGGCGTGAAGAGCGCCGATGTGGAGTGGTGGAGCCAGCAGGGCGCGCATGTGGCCGAGTACAAGGATCCCGAATGGGTGCGCAGCATGGACAAGGCGTTGAGCCTCGAAGAGGCGCTGCTCGCGGGTCAGGTGGACGCCATCATCGCCGGTGGCGCCATCGAGAACAAGGACAAGCTGCGCCACGTCATCGACGCGCCACAGGATGCGGCCAAGGCCTGGAGCGCGCGCACGAGCGTGGTTCCGATCAACCATGTGGTGGTGGTGAAGGAGGCGCTGGCGAAGTCTCACCCCGAGGCGGTTATGGAAACTTATCGCATGCTCATCGAAAGTCGCGCACAGGCGGGTGAAATGCCTGCACCATCGAGTCGCGATCTGCAGCCGTTCGGCTTCGACGCGCTCAATCTCTCGCTGCGCAAGGTGATCGACTACGCCTACGACCAGCAGATGATCAAGAAGCGCTACGCACCCGAAGAGTTGTACGGCGACGTGCGTGCCATTTTGGAAAAGAATCAAGGAGACTAGTCAGATGCCAGGAATCGTATCTTCAGTGGCGTATGTGCGCCTCGGCGCGCCGGACCTCGATGTGCAGGAGCAGTTTCTGCAGCACTTCGGTCTGGTGCGGGTGCTGCGCGACGACAAGCGTTTGTATATGCGCGGCATCTCTGATGCGCCATTCATTCATGTGACCGAACTGGGCGAGAGCGGTGTGATCGCCGTGGGCTACCACGTGAACCCGGATGTGCCCATCGAATCGCTCGAACAACGCTTTGGTGCCAAGGTCGAGCCCATCGATGAGCCCGGCGGTGGCAAGCGTCTGGTGCTGCACGACCCGAACGGTCTGCACGTGGAGCTGGTGCAGGACCGCGACACGGTGGATGAGCTGCCACGTCGCAACGCCCTGCGCGGCAGCGACGGCATCAGCAAGGACCGGGGCCCGTCGCGCATCGAGAAGCTGGTGCACACGGCCTACATGACCACACGCATGAGCGAGACCATCGCCTGGTATCAAGAGAACTTCGGCTTTCTGCCGACTGACGAGCTGTACGTGGGCGAGCCCGGCAACACGCTGGGCCGTTTCCTGCGCACCGACTGCGGTGAGGATCCGGTCTACCACCATGTGCTGTTCATCTTCCGTGGTGAGAAGAACGGCCTGCACCATGCCTCGTTTGAAGTGGAGCGCGTCGACGAGATCTTCACTGGCGGCGATCACCTGCACGAACTGAACTACGACCATGTGCGCGGCATCGGCCGCCATGCGCTCGGCAGCCAGATTTTCGACTACTGGATGTCGCCGTTCAACGTGATGCACGAGCACTGGTCATCGACCGAGAAGATGAACGTGCACAGCAGCTTCAATGAAATCAAGATCGGCTCGGGCATGGTGCATGACAGCGGCGAGGCACCGCCAGAACGCTTCGTAAAGCAGGCATCCCCGATTCTTTCAGGCGCGGCGCGGTAAGCGGGCATCCGCAGGAGACAGAACACATGATCATCGATTGCCACGGTCACTTCACGACCGTTCCCCCTGCCATGCACGCGTGGCGCAAGAAGCAGCTGGAAGGCGCGGGCGTGCTGGGCGAGCCGCTCGTTATCTCCGACGACGAACTGCGCGCGGGGCTGGAAGGAAAGCAGATTCAATTTCAACGCGAGCGCGGGCTGGACCTCACGCTGTTTTCGCCAATCGCGGGGCAGATGGGCCACCATCTCGGCACGCCCGAGCAGAGCGTGGAATGGTCCGAAGTGGCCAACAATCTGATCCACCGTGTCTGCGGGCTTTTTCCGCAGAACTTTGTGGGCGTGTGCCAACTGCCGCAATCCGCGAGCGCTGCGGACTTCGGCATAGCGGCCAGCGTGAAGGAGCTGGAGCGCTGTGTGACGGAGCTGGGCTTTGTTGCGTGCAACCTCAACCCCGATCCCTCGGGCGGCTTCTGGCAGGTGCCCCCGCTCACCGACAAGGCCTACTACCCGCTCTACGAAAAAATGGTGGAGCTGGACGTGCCCGCCATGGTGCATGTGAGCAGTTCGTGCAACCCCTGCCACCACCATGTGGGCGCGCATTATCTGAACGGCGACACCTCGGCGTTCATGCAGTTTCTGCTGGCTCCGCAGCTGTTTGAGGATTTTCCGACGCTGCGTTTCGTGATCCCGCACGGCGGCGGCGCAGTGCCCTACCACTGGGGCCGCTACCGTGGTCTCGCGCAGGACATGGGCCTCAAGAAGCTGATTGACGGCATTCTCAAGAACGTTTATTTCGACACCTGCGTGTACCACCAGGCGGGGATCGATGTGCTCGCCAAAGTAGTGCCCACCGAGAACATTCTGTTCGGCTCGGAGATGGTCGGCGCGGTCAAGGGCATCGATCCCGAGACCGGCCACAACTACGACGACACGCGGCGCTACATCGACGGCACGCCACACCTGTCGCCCGCACAGCGCGAGGCCGTGTTCAAGGACAACGTGCTGCGCGTGTATCCGCGACTCAAGAGCCATTTGGCCGCAGTAGCCGCGCTGGCGTAAGCAATTTCAATTTCAGGAGAAACGAAATGGACCTGGGAATCAAGGGCCGGAAGGCGCTCGTCTGTGCGTCTTCGCAAGGGCTGGGACTGGCCTGCGCCACGTCGCTGACGCGCGAAGGTTGCGAGGTATGGATCAACGGCCGCACCGAGGCCAAGCTGGTCGAGGCGGCCGCGCAGATCGAGGCGCAGACAAGCAACCGCCCGCACATCGTCGTGGCAGACATCACACAGGAATCCGGTCGCGCCGCGCTGCTGGCCGCCTGCCCCGATGCGGACATTCTGGTCAACAACAACGCCGGTCCCGAGCCCGGAAAAATCGCCGATTGGTCCGACGACGACTGGCGTGAAGCGGTCGAGGGCAACATGCTCGCGCCCATCATGCTGATCAAGGCCTATGTGCCTGGCATGCGCGCACGCCAATTCGGTCGCATCATCAACATCACCTCGGCGATGGTGAAGTCGCCGAGCGCGACGATGGGTTTGTCGGCGGCGGTTCGCGCGGGACTCACCGCGCTTTCGAAGTCGGTGCAGAAGGACTCGGTGATCGACAACGTCACCATCAACAACATGCTGCCCGAGCGCTTCGACACCGACCGCCAACGCTTCATGGCCGAGCGCATGTCCACGCGCGAAAACATCACGGTGGAAGAGGCTCGCAAGCGCATCGCCAACACGATTGCGGCCAAGCGCCTCGGCAGGCCCGAGGAGTTCGGCGACGCCTGTGCCTACCTGTGCAGCGTGCAGGCCGGCTTCATCTCCGGACAGAACCTGCAGCTCGATGGTGGCTCATACGCTGCGCTGATCTAACCTTTCACGAAAGCATTCATTCCATGAAACTCATCAGCTTTGAACATACGGGCCGTGCGAGCTATGGCGCGGTGGTGGGCGACTCGCAGGTGGTGGACCTGGGTTCGTTCTTTGCGGACAGCTATCCCACGCTGCGCGATCTGATCGCGGCGGGGATCGACCAGATCGGCGACGTTGCCCAATACTCCCCAAGCCTGCGTCTGGCCGACGTGAAGCTGCTCAAGCCCATTACCAATCCGGAGCACATCTGGTGCCTCGCGGTGAACTATCTGGAGCACCACAAGGAGGTCGAATCTGCGGGACGCGTACAGGACCTGCCCAAGAAGCCCGCGATGTTCGCGCGCTTCAACGACAGCTTCGTGGCCGAGGGCGAGGCGCTGTGGCATCCCGGGGTGAGCGAGCAGTTCGACTACGAGGGCGAGCTGGCCGTGGTGATCGGCAAGCCGGGCCACCGCATTGCTGCGGAAAACGCGTTCGACTATGTCATGGGCTACACCATCCTGAACGATGGGAGCGTGCGCGACTGGCAGTTCCACACGCGGCAGATCACTCCCGGCAAGAACTTCTACCGCAGCGGCTCCATCGGCCCGTGGATTGTGACGGCGGACGAGGTGGGTGATCCCTACCAGCTGCGCATCGAGACCCGCCTGAATGGCGAGGTGCTGCAGTCGGATCTGACGGATCTCATGTTGCACAAGATCGCCGCGTTCATCGAGTACGCATCGACCGTGGCGCCGCTTCAGCCCGGGGACATTTTGGCCACGGGAACGCCAAGCGGTGTAGGGTTTTCGCGTAAACCGCCCATCTGGATGAAGCCGGGCGACGTTTGCGAGATCACAATCGACAGGATCGGAAAACTCACCAATGCGGTGATCTCCCCCTAATCTGTCGCTTGGGAAAATCATGGGCCATGGATTTCCACTGCGGGCTATGCGTCCATGATGAACCACCACCTTCCCAACTTCTGGCAGCTCAGAGTCTTCGATTGCGTCGCGAAGCTGGAGAACGTCACGCGCGCGGCGCAAGAGCTTCTGCGCACCCAGCCCGCGATCACCACCTGCATCCTGGCGCTTGAGAAGGCGCTAGGCGCAACGCTGTTCGAGCGGCACAAGACCGGCATCTATCTGACGGAAGTGGGCGTGGCAGCACATATCCGCACCAAGAAGATTCTGGAGTGGCTGGAAGAGACTATGGCGCTGCTTCCGGGCGAGCGCAAGATCGCGCCGCTCGCGATAGCGGCGCGCATGACGCGCTCACAGGTGCAGGCGCTGATCGCCATCCACGAGTGCCACTCGTTTCGCGGCGCCGCCGTCAAACTCGGTGTGACCGATGCGTCGTTGCAGCGTTCCGCGCGCACGCTGGAGGCGAATCTCGGGTGCCCGCTTTATCGCAACACCGCGTCCGGCATTCGCACCACCGAGCTCGCGGATGAGCTGGCAGCGCGCCTCAAACATGCGGAGGCGCAGATCGGTGCGCTGGCCGATGCGATTCGCGGCTTTCACTACCCGCGCAACAAGAGCATCACCTTGGGCGTGATGCTGCTCGACCCGTCGATGCTGCTGGTGAACGCGATGAAGGAGACGCGCGAGCGCTATCCCGATGTGCGCATCTCGGTGATCAGCGGCACCTACGAGCAGCTCGTCAACAAGCTGCTGCGCGAGGAGCTGGACTTCATCGTCGGGCTGATCAAGAAGCAGAGCGCGGGACTTGGACTCGCGCAGCAGCCGCTCTACAACGAGTCGTACTGCATCGTCGCGCGGCGTGGCCATCCGCTGCACAAGAAAGCGCAGATCACGGTGGCGGACCTGCAGCAGTACCCCTGGATCATTCCACCGGCGGGCTCGCCACGGCGGCTGGCTTACGAGCATCTGTTTTCCGAAACCACGCTGCCGCCCGCGCAGATCGAGACCTATTCGCTGTCCACCATGCGCATCACGCTCGCGGACTCGGACATGCTCACGGTGCTCAGTTGGGTGGAGGTGTTGAGCGAGCGGCACTTCGGCTTGCTCGCGCCCCTGCCGTTCGACTTTGTATGCGAAGAACCGGCCGTCGGCATCAGCAAGGTGCAGGGCAAGCTGCTCAACGAATCCCAGCAGTATTTCATCGACGCATTTGCCAAGAATGCGGCCGTTCTGCGCCGGGCCTGAGCTCGGCCTGAACGCCGCCTTATGCTGTGCAGCGATTATTTATGGCTGCCCGCCGAGTTCTTATCAACTGTTGATCCGGTGATGACTAGCATTGGTTGGTCATCTTTTTATTACCGCAAGGTTGAGTATGAAAATTGTGGACGCACAGGTCCATCCATGGTCGGCGGGGGAGTCGACCGGACACCATAGACGCGAGCCCATCGACGAGTTCGTGTTGCTTCAGGAAATGGCGACGGCGCATGTTGATCGCGTCGTGCTCGTGCCCCCGCTTTGGGACCCGAACGGAAACGCATATGCGTTGCAGATGGCCGCGCGAAATCCCGGGAAGTTTTCCGTCATGGGCTTGCTCGATCCGGCACGCGCCGATGCGGTGCAGGCCCTGCGCGAGTGGCACAGCCAACCGCACATGCGCGGTGTGCGCTTTCTGCTGAATACGCCCGAGCGGCTGCAGCCGTATCTTGATGGACTGCTCGATCCGCTGTGGGGTGTGGCTGAGGAGGTCGGCGTGCCGGTGGCGCTGTTGATTCCGGGGCATCTGGAGATCGCGCACAAGGTGGCCACGGCCCATCCAAAACTTCAACTCGTCGTGGACCATCTGGGCGTGCCGCGCGCGTCTGTGGGGCCGGTCGCGTTCAAGCATCTGCCGCAGCTGCTGGAGTTGGCGCGCCTTCCGAATATCCGCGTGAAGGCCGTGGGGGTGGGCGACTATGCGCTCGATCCCTATCCCTTTCGCTCGCTCGAAGAACCGCTCGCGCAGGTCTTCCATGCGTTCGGTGCGGAGCGTGTTCTGTGGGGCAGCGATTTGAGTCGGCTGCACCATCCCTACGCGCAATGCGTGAGCCATTTCCGCGAGCAACTGCCGTTCATGAAGGATCATGAGGTCGAGCGCGTGATGGGGCAGAACCTGCTGGACCTGCTGAACTGGCAGTGATCCGAAAAAGCGATAAAACAAGGAGACAAACAATGCATCACCACACCCTGAATCGCCGCCATTTCGGCGCACTCGTGGCCGCCGCCGTGGCATCCATGGCCGCTCCAACGGTCGCCTTTGCAACGGACGAAAAAATCAGCATGGCGCGCATCGTCATCGGCGTGCCTGCGGGCTCGCTGGTCGACAATGTCGCGCGCCAAGTGGCCGAAGTGATCAAGCCCGGCTACGCCGTCAACAGCATGGTTGAGAACAAGACCGGCGCGGGCGGCATGATTGCAGTGAGCTACATGAAATCGCTTGCCAAGGACGGCAGCAATATCTACGTGGGCGTGTCCTCGCCGATCACTGTCTACCCGGTCACCTACAAGAAGTTGGCCTACGATCCGGACAAGGACTTGATCACGGTCGGCAGCCTGGGCTCGTTCGACCTTGCACTGGCCGTGGGGCCGATGGTCCCGGCCAGCGTGAAGGATCTGAAGGGCTACTTCGAATGGTGCAAACAGAACCGTGCACAGGCCAACTTCGGATCGCCCGGCGCGGGTTCCATGCCGCATTTCGTGGGCAGCATGACGGCGCGCATCGCGGGTGCCGAAGTGAACCATGTGCCGTATCGCGGGCCGGGTCCGTCGGTGATCGATCTGCAGGGCGGCCTGGTGTCCGCCGTGGTGGTGCCGCTCGAAGACGTGGTTGAGTTCGCAGCGGCTGGCAAGATCCGCATTCTCGGCACGACCGGCGAGGAGCGCAGTCGCTTCGTGCCTAACGTACCGACCTTCAAGGAGCAAGGCTTCGGCGAGTATGCACGCAGTGTGTGGATTGCCGTTTTCGCACCCGCAGGCACGCCCGATGCGGTCGTCACGAATCTGCGCAAGACCCTGAGGCAGGCGCTGGCTGACCCTACTGTTCAGGCGTCGATGGGGCGTCAGTTGCAGAAGGCGCAGTGGGGCGAGCCCGAGGCGCTCAACGCAGTCATCGTGCAAGAGCGAGCGAGCTGGAAGAAGGCGGTGCAGGCGTTGAATTTCACGCCTGAATCTTGATCCATCGCGTCACGGAATCCGCGTTTCGATTCCCGAGTCGCTCTCTACCGCAGGTGCATAGATGCGGCTGACCACGGGTTTGGTGAGCGTGGCGAGCAGGCTGAATCTTTGGTCGGCTGGAAGCAGTTCCTGAATGGCCTCGAACAGCTTGGCGGGGGCGATGCCCTTGCTGAGCAGGCGCTCGACCTCGGGCTCGTCCGTGGTCCAGTCACTGCGCGAGAGGGCTCGGATAGCGATGTCGTCGTCCATCAGGCGGCTGTGGATGAAGACGAGGTCGTGCTGCACCGCATCCCATTCACGTGCCGAGATCGATCCGCTTTGAAGCAGGTGGTCCTTGAGCGCGCCATCGAGTGAATCGAGCAGTGCCGTGCGATGGTCTTCGTAGCCCATGCGCCATTGGGCTTCGCTGAGTTCGGGGGGCTTTTGTCCGAGGCGCGCAGCGTGTTGCAGCGCGTGGGCTCGGTATTCGTCGAAGCTCGGCAGCGGGCGTGCAAGCTGGAAGTCGGTGCACGCTGCGTAGAAGCGGGTGTTGAGCGCCTTGAGGTTTCTGGGCGTGACGTGGATGACGGCCGATGCCGTGGGCTGCGCGCGCATCCAGGACACAACGTCGCGCGCAGGTGCGCCTAGCGGGAACTGCTGGTAGCGCATTTGTGGCGGATAGTTCTCGGGCCGGTAGAACGGATTGGTGCCTGCGCCCAGCACGCTGCCGTCCTCATAGAAACGGATCACGTCGATGCTCGTGAACTGGTCGCCGCATTCCATGACCAGCGCGAGCGTGCCGTCCTTGTGATGCGCGCCGCTCCACAGGTGCAGATAGGGCATTTCGGGGATGACGTAGCGGCCGGTCGAGCGGTACGAGAGCGCCTTGAACTCGTTCATGTACTGCTTGACCAGAGGGTCGCGGAACTCGACCTGTTCCTGCGCCATGGTGATCCGCGGCGCAATCGGCGTGCCCCCGGCCTTCAGATGGGCGGCAGCTTTCACCATGCCGTTCAGATGGCGCTTGAAGTAGGACTTCAGGCCGTACTTGAGCAGCACAGCCAATGCCAGTAAGCACAGCAGCACGGTGATCAGCACCGTCATCATGGTGGACAGCATTCCTCTTTCCTGCAGTTACGCGGTCATTTGATTAATCGATTTCGTAATGATGATAGTTTTTGTGTTATTTGTCACGTTCCGATTTGCAGGTGCCCGAGATCTGCCCGTGTCTCGAATGCTGCGCGGGAACAACGTTCACAGCGAACGGCGCTGCGTAAATCTTGCTATCGCCAATAGGCATCGTTAGACTTTGATGCTTGTCTCGTGCGCGAAGCACCAGACGTTTCTTCTTTTCCCGTCACCTCAAACGCAAGGAGCAGCATCATGAACAAGACTGCAGAACAACAAAAAGACCGCATCGTTTGCCGCGTGAACGAGGTGGCCGCACAGGCCTGAGCTTTTTCTTTCTTCATCTTCATTGCTGGCCGAACGCTTTTTTTCTGCATCCGCAGACGCAGACGTTTGTGCATTGATGAATGAGCCCGCAGGGCGCTAGTCCATACCTCCTATTGGATCGCGCCCGGGTCTGACTGACAGAGCCCTTCCGGACTGCCCGCCGCTCGCGTTCATCGCGACACACGCACGCATGTTTTCGCGCCGCCTATCCCATTTGCTTTTATGGGGCCGCGCGAAGGATTTCTTCTGTTCAGATTTCATTCCTATGGGCACTACCCAATTTCAAAATCAGCAAGGCGATGCGCAGGTTCGCGTTTTCGCCGGCGAGCGTGTGTGGCTTGAAGACGCCGCGCTCGAACAACTTCGCACCACGGCACGGCTCGCGCATATCCGCGCGGCTGTGGGCCTGCCGGACCTGCATCCGGGGCGCGGCTATCCCGTGGGGGCGGCGTTCTTTTCCGTGAATCATTTTTATCCAGCTCTGGTGGGGGGAGACATTGGCTGCGGCATGGGGCTGTGGCGCACCGATCTGCGCGCGCACACCGCGTCGGCGAGCAAGTTCGAGAAGCAGATCGGCAACATCGATGGGCCGCTGCCGGACGGTTTGATGGACGACGCACTGCGGCAGCTCGATGGCATCGGCATCGATCACCTGCCCGCCTCGCGCGAGATGCTCGCGCAGAGCCTGGGAACGATCGGCGGCGGCAACCATTTTGCGGAGCTGCAAGTGGTCGACGAGGTGTATGCCACGGACGATGTGCGCATCGACAGAAAGCGCGTGCATCTACTGGTGCATAGCGGCTCGCGCGGACTGGGCGGGGCGATTTTGCGCCAGCATGTGGAGCGCTTCGGTCATGCCGGGTTGTCCGCCGATTGCGGGGCGGCGCGCGAGTATCTGGCCGAGCATGATGCGGCGCTGGACTTCGCGTGCCTCAACCGTATCTGGATCGCGCGGCGCATTCTGCAGGCCATCCGCGGCGAGGCCGAACTGCTGCTCGACGTGAGCCACAACCATGTGCTGCCCGCGCGGATCGACGGCGTGGACGGCTTTCTGCATCGCAAGGGCGCGACGCCCGCCGATCAGGGGCTGGTGATGATTCCTGGCTCGCGCGGTGACTATAGTTATCTGGTGGAGCCGATTGCGGATCGCCACGAGGCGCTGGATTCACTTGCGCATGGCGCGGGGCGTAAATGGGCACGCACGGACTGCATGGGCCGTCTCGCACACAAGTTCAAGTCGGACGAGCTGCGCAAGACGAAGTTCGGCAGCACGGTGATCTGCAACGACAAGGAGCTGCTCTATGAAGAGGCCCCGCAGGCCTACAAGGATGTGGATTCCGTTGTCGCTGCGTTGGTGGATGCGGGGCTGGTGCGCCTTGTCGCGCGCCTCAGGCCGCTGCTTACCTACAAGAAAGGAGCGATAGCCGCATGCTGCTGATGTTGGTACAGATCACGGCCGCACAAGGACCGGCCGAATGCGAGCGCGCGGTGGACATGGCGCTGCGCGCCCTATTGCGCGATGCGCCCGGGTACGGCGTCGAACTGCAGCTCGTGGAGGAGAACGCCACGGCTTGTGGGTACAAGTCGGTGCTGCTGCAGGCGCGCGGTGACGCGGCGGCCGCGTGGCTTTCCAAGTGGGAGGGCAGCGTGCAGTGCGTGTTCGAGAGCCCGTTCCGGCCGGGACACCGACGCAAGAACTGGTTCGTGGGCATCCGGCGTTGTGAGGTGCCCGAGCATGACGCGACGCTGGATGAGCGCGACCTGCGCTTTCAGGCCTGCCGCGCATCGGGCAAGGGCGGGCAGCATGTGAACACTACGGATTCCGCCGTGCACGCGACGCATTTACCGAGCGGCATTGCAGTGAAAGTGATGACCGAGCGCAGCCAGCATGCCAACAAGCGGCTGGCGCGCGCGCTGATCGCGATGAAGCTGCAGCAACTGGCCGAGCAGGGCGTTGATGCGGCGCGGCACGACCGCAATCAGCAGCACTGGTCGCTGGAGCGTGGCAATCCTGTGCGGGTGCTGCGGTGATGACCGTGGCTGCGGCGGTCGATGCTCCCTGCTGATAAGGTAATGTCGCTTTTGCCTGAAACGGGTGGAATATGTACCTGGCATGTAACCCGTTCTGTGCAAAAATTGAAACTCGATTACACAAACCAATGAGAGACTGATGGTCAACCATATCCGCCGCGCTACCAAGATTGTTGCCACTCTGGGCCCCGCTTCCAGCGATCCGGCTCTGTTGGAGAAGATGATTGCCTCGGGCCTGAACGTGGTGCGGCTGAACTTCAGCCACGGCAAGGCGCAGGACCACATCGACCGAGCGGAGATGGTGCGAGCTGCCGCGCAGCGCGCCGGTCGCGAGGTGGCCATCATGGCTGACCTGCAGGGTCCGAAGATCCGCGTCGGCAAGTTCGCCGAAGGCAAGATCATGCTGGTGGATGGTGCGCCGTTCGTGCTGGATGCTTCGCGCACCGAGCTGGGTGACATCAATGGCGTGGGCCTCGACTACAAGGAACTGCCGCGCGATGTGCGTCCCGGCGACATGCTGTTGCTCAATGATGGCCTGATCGTGCTTGAGGTGACGGCGGTGCGCGGTGACGCGGTGCACACGGTGGTGAAGATCGGCGGTGAGCTCTCGAACAACAAGGGCATCAACAAGCAAGGCGGTGGCCTCACGGCCCCCGCGCTGACCGCCAAGGACATGGAAGACATCAAGACCGCGATGAGCTTCCAGGCCGACTACGTGGCCGTGAGCTTTCCGAAGAACGCGACCGACATGGAGATGGCGCGCCAGCTCTGTTACGTGGCGGCTGCGGGCACCGGCCATCGCCCGGGCCTGGTTGCCAAGATCGAGCGCGCCGAGGCGGTGCCGCTGCTTGAGGAAATCCTGCGCGCCTCCGACGGCATCATGGTCGCCCGTGGTGATCTGGCGGTCGAGGTGGGCAATGCCGCCGTGCCTGCGCTGCAGAAGAAGATGATCAAGATGGCCCGCGACATGGACAAGTTCGTGATCACCGCGACCCAGATGATGGAGAGCATGATCACCAACCCTGTGCCGACCCGCGCCGAGGTGAGCGACGTGGCCAACGCCGTACTCGATGGCACCGACGCCGTGATGCTGAGCGCCGAGACCGCCGCCGGTCGCTACCCGCTGGAGACCGTGCGTGAGATGGCGACGATCTGCGCGGCGGCCGAGGCGGCCGAAGATCCGGACCGCGATGACGATTTCCACGGCCAGACGCTGGGTCGCATCGACCAGTCGATCGCCATGGGTGCGTTGTTCACCGCCCACCATCTGGGTGCCAAGGCCATCGTGGCGATGACGGATTCGGGCTCGACCGCACTGTGGATGAGCCGCCACCGCATCCACATCCCGATCTACGCGCTCACTCCCAAGGTGGCGACGCAGCGCAAAATGGCGATGTACCGCAACGTGCGACCACTGCTCATGGATACCAGCGCCGACCGCGACACCGCGCTCGAGCAAGCGGAAAACCACCTCAAGATGCGCAACATCGTCCAGCAGGGTGATCTTTATGTGATCACCTGCGGCGAGCCTATGGGTGCGCCGGGTGGGACGAATATGCTGAAGATCTGCCGCGCGCAGTAAGCGCAAGGCGGCGGCCTGCCAGGGCCGCGATGCTGGCGGCGGCGACTCCCAGGATCGCGCCGCCAAGGATGTCGGATGGCGAGTGCAGTCCGAGGCACACGCGGCTCCAGCCGATGGCCAGCGCGCAGACCCAGGTGAGGGCGATCACCAAGCGCCCGCGCGGCATCTCCCGAATGTGCGTCGATAGCAGCAGTCCTTGGGCCAGAGCGAAGATCTGGGTCGCGTGCATGCTGGGAAAGGCTGCGCGCTCGGTATGTGTGATCCACTGGATACCCCAGTCGAGCTGTGAGGGCCGCGGCATGGGCCAGTGTTGGCGGATGGCATAGGCGACGAGTGCCGCCAGCCCGATACCTGCCACAGTCACCAGCAGATCGCGCTGCACGGGGGCGGGCGCAAACATCAGCGCGCCGATGATCGTGCCACCCAGCACCATGGGCAGGACCAGCGTCAGCCATTTGGCGACGGCCACTACCGTGGCGGGCGTCGCTGCATCGGCGTTCAGAAGCAGGAAGAGTGAGTGGTCAAGGGGCAGCATGGCGGACTGGGCGGTGGATATCGCCACAAATGAAAACTGCTGGCCAATCTATGCCAGCAATATGAAAGCAGTCTGAACGAGCGGTGAAACTTACAAGAAAAACCTGCATTCGGCTCAACTTGGCGCATGACGCTAAAATGAAGAATTACCAACCGGTTACCAACCTCGTTCGTGCTGCGGCGACTGTTGGAATGCCACGCAAGCCGGTTGAAGTCGATCCATAAACTCTTCAACGGAATACCCCATGCCTCTCGTCTCGATGCGCGAACTGCTCGACCATGCTGCCGTAAACGGCTATGGCATCCCAGCTTTCAACGTGAATAACCTGGAACAGGTTCAGGCCGTGATGGCGGCTGCAGACGAAGTGGGCGCTCCCGTCATCCTGCAGGCGAGCGCCGGTGCCCGCAAATACGCCGGTGAATCGTTCATCAAGCACCTGATCCAGGCGGCTGTCGAAGCCTACCCCCACATCCCGCTGGTGATGCACCAGGATCACGGCACTTCGCCCGCCATCTGCCAGGGTGCGCTGAACCTGGGCTTTGGCTCGGTGATGATGGACGGCTCGCTGCGTGAAGACGGCAAGACCCCTGCAGACTTCGACTACAACGTGGAAGTGACCCGCAAGGTCGTGGAAATGGCCCACAAGATCGGCGCGACGGTCGAAGGCGAACTCGGCTGCCTCGGCTCGCTCGAAACCGGTCTGGCCGGTGAGGAAGACGGCGTGGGCGCCGAAGGCGTGCTGGACCATGCGGCCCTGCTGACCGATCCTGAAGAAGCCGCCCAGTTCGTGAAGGCCACCCAGCTGGACGCGCTGGCGATTGCCATCGGCACCAGCCACGGCGCCTACAAGTTCTCGCGCAAGCCCACAGGCGACATCCTGTCGATTCAGCGCGTCAAGGAAATCCACGCCCGCCTGCCCAACACCCATCTGGTGATGCACGGCTCGTCGTCGGTTCCTCAAGACCTGCTGGCCATCATCAACCAGTTCGGCGGCAAGATGAAGGAAACCTACGGCGTGCCCGTCGAGGAAATCCAGGAAGCCATCAAGTTCGGCGTGCGCAAGATCAACATCGACACCGATATCCGTCTGGCCATGACCGGCGCGGTGCGCAAATTCCAGGCCGAGAATCCAGACAAGTTCGACATGCGTGAATGGATGAAGCCAGCCCGCGAAGCCGCCAAGCAGATCTGCAAGCAGCGCTATGTGGAATTTGGCTGTTCTGGTCAAGCTTCCACGATCAAGGGCGTGCCTTTGACCGAAATGGCTGCAAAATACGCTGCCGGTTCGCTCAAGCAAGTCGTGAACTGATATCGAATCTACTTTTTCTGCTCCAGTGGAAAGTGCCGAAACCCGGCGTCTTGAAAAAGGCGCCGGGTTTTGCTTTTTTGGCGTCTAATGCATCATTTCTGGCTGGGGTTATCCCTTGGTTTTCTGGTTTTGAGCAAGGTTTTTGTAAGCTTTTTGCACAGTTTGACGGCGATAGTAGAAGAGTCGAGCAGAATGCACGGCAGTTTCTGCCGCTGCCACCTCGCCGGATTACCCGTCCGGTTGGAGGTTGCCCGCAGCCGCCATCGTTTGGACAATTGCCAGCCTGATCCTGGCACGAAGGGGATGACCCTGAGCATGTTTGCGTTGCCCTGATTGAGCAGGGGCGCGCCCGGACGCTGCAGGGCTCTCCAGAGAAGAGAATTCAAAACTCCAGGAGATACCATGTTGATAGGTGTGCCAGCCGAGACGGTGGCGAGGGAAGCCCGGGTCGCAGTGACCCCGGAGACGGTCAAGAAGCTCACGGCGCAGGGTCACCAGATCCGGGTGCAGAGCGGAGCAGGCGTTGCCGCCAGCGTGACCGATGAGGCCTACGCGGCAGCGGGGGCCGAGATTGTGGATCTGAACGTCGCATGGGGCGCTGATCTGGTTCTGAAAGTGCGCGCACCGAGCGAGGCTGAAATGCCGCTGCTCAAACCCGGCACGACGGTGGTGGGCATGCTCAACCCGTTTGACGCCGCAGGCCTTCAGCGCATGGCGGCCGGCAATGTGACCGCTTACGCACTCGAAGCCGCACCGCGCACCACCCGCGCGCAGAGCATGGACGTGCTCTCGTCGCAGGCCAACGTGGCGGGTTACAAGGCCGTCATCATGGCGGTGGACCGCTACCAGCGCTTTTTCCCCATGCTGATGACGGCTGCAGGCACCGTGAAGGCGGCGCGTGTGGTGATTCTGGGGGTGGGCGTGGCAGGTCTGCAGGCGATTGCAACCGCCAAGCGCCTGGGCGCCGTGATCGAGGCGAGCGATGTGCGCCCGAGCGTCAAGGAGCAGGTCGAGTCGCTGGGCGGTAAGTTCATCGACGTGCCTTTCGAGACACAGGAAGAAAAAGAAGCAGCAGAAGGTGTCGGCGGCTATGCCCGTCCGATGCCCGAGAGCTGGCTGGCGCGCCAGCGCGCCGAGGTAGCCAAGCGCGTGGCGCAGGCCGACGTGGTGATCACGACCGCGCTCATTCCTGGACGTGCCGCCCCTGTGCTGGTGACCGAAGACATGGTCAAATCCATGAAAGCCGGATCGGTCATCATTGATCTGGCTGCGGCGCAGGGTGGCAATTGCCCTCTGACCGAGGCGGACCGGACCGTCGTCAAGCATGGAGTGACCCTTGTGGGAGAGACCAATTTGCCTGCGCTGGTCGCGGCGGACGCGTCGGCACTGTACGCTCGCAACGTTCTGGACTTTCTCAAACTCATCCTCGACAAGGAAGGCAAGGTGCACATCAACCGCGAGGACGACATCGTGGTCGCCTGTCTGGTGGCCCACGAAGGTGCCGTCACCCGCAAGTGAAACTGATGCTGCTTGCCGCCTGTTCGGGATAGCAAGGATTTTGGTTTTTTCATGTTGAAGATTTCTGTGCGTACACGCTCTGCGCTGGCCCTGACGGCCATCGCGGTTTCCGCGGCGTTTCTGACCGCCTGCGCGCCGATGGAGCCCAACCTGGTGAAGGTGGGGCGCTCCGATCTGCAGTTGCCTCCGGGTGACTGGGAGCGCATCGATCAGGGCGCGGACGCACTCTTCAACGTGATGCCGGATGACGTCTCGCACGATCTGCCCATGCGCACCCAGGCCGTCGGCCTGCGTGGCCCACAAAGCGAAATGCTGGCCGTGATCGTCGTGCAGACCAACGCCACCAACGATCCTCGCGACTCCACTTTGTGGAGCCACACCTGCCCCGATCAAAAGGGCGTGCAGGTCGACGATTTCGCGAAGGGCAGCCCGATCCGTATTGACTGTCTGCGTTTCAAGCGACGCGCGGACAACGAAGAGTTCCTGACGAAGAATCGCCCAGTTCTGGAAAAGTGGGTCAAGCAACACAACGCTGTACCCCTTGCGCCATATTCGCACGTGTCCTACCGGTACGCGACTGCGGAAGGCGGTTACCTGCTGGTGGAAGCCCTTGTCGACCAACGCCTGCTGCGGCCAAAAACCGTGGGCACGGACCAATTCCTTTCAGCGGGTAAGCCTGCGCAGGAATGGCTCGACAACTTTGTGCAAGCCGCCAAGAACAGTGTTGCCATGCTGGATGGCCGATTCGTCGTACCGCCATTTCCCGTACCGCTTCCTCAATAACCGCATGCAGGACGCGCGCTGAACAACCAACAAGGCGCGCGATCCTGCAGAAGGTGTGGGGGAGCACCTGATACAAGAATCAAGGAGAACGCTCATGGAGTCTGTTTCCCCCACACTGATCAATCTGATCATCTTCGTGCTGGCCATCTATGTTGGCTACCACGTTGTCTGGACGGTCACGCCCGCCCTGCACACACCGCTGATGGCGGTGACCAACGCCATCTCGGCGATCGTGATCGTGGGCGCCATGCTCGCGGCGGCGCTCACCGAGACCACGCTCGGTAAGACCATGGGCGTGCTCGCCGTGGCGCTGGCTGCGGTGAACGTGTTCGGCGGCTTCCTCGTCACCCGGCGCATGCTGGAGATGTTCAAGAAAAAGGAGCGCAAGGCCGCTCCCGCTTCGGCTGACGCGAAGAAGGAGGCCTGAACATGAGCATGAATCTGGTCACGCTGCTGTATCTCATCGCCAGCATCTGCTTCATCCAGGCCCTGAAGGGCCTCTCCCATCCCACCACTTCGATTCGCGGCAATGTCTTCGGCATGGTCGGTATGGCGATTGCGGTCGTCACCACGGCCGCGCTGATCTACAAGCTCGCGGGCGAAAGCGCGCAGGGTCTGGTCTACGTGCTCGGCGGCCTGGTCGTTGGCGGCGGTATCGGTGCCTTCATGGCCAACCGCGTCGAGATGACCAAGATGCCCGAACTCGTCGCCTTCATGCACAGCATGATCGGCTTGGCGGCGGTGTTCATCGCAGTCGCGGCGGCGGTCGAGCCCTGGGCCTTCGGTATCACTGGCCACAACTCGCCGATCCCGCACGGCAACCGTCTTGAACTCGCGCTCGGCGCGGCGATTGGTGCCATCACCTTCAGCGGCTCGGTCATCGCGTTCGGCAAGCTCTCGGGCAAGTACAAGTTCCGCCTGTTCCAGGGTGCTCCCGTGCAGTTCAAGGGCCAGCACATGCTGAATCTGTTGCTTGCTCTGGCGCTGGTGTTCTTCATCGTGGGCTACACCATCAGCGAAGCACGCATCGACATGTGGATGCTGATCGCGCTGGCGTTCATCCTCGGCGTGCTGATCATCATCCCGATCGGCGGCGCGGACATGCCGGTTGTGGTCTCGATGCTCAACAGCTACTCCGGCTGGGCGGCTGCCGGCATCGGATTTTCGCTCAACAACAGCATGCTGATCATCGCGGGCTCGCTCGTGGGCAGCTCGGGCGCGATCCTCAGCTACATCATGTGCAAGGCGATGAACCGTTCGTTCTTCAACGTGATTCTGGGCGGCTTCGGTGGTGATGCGACTGCAGCCACCGGCGGCAAGGCCGAGCAGCGCCCGGTCAAGAGCGGCAGCGCCGACGATGCGGCCTTTGTGTTGAGTCAGGCTGAGTCCGTGGTGATCGTTCCGGGTTACGGCTTGGCCGTCGCCCGTGCCCAGCACGCGGTGAAGGAGTTGGCCGCCAAGCTCACCGAAAAGGGCGTCAACGTGAAATACGCGATCCACCCGGTTGCTGGTCGCATGCCCGGCCACATGAACGTGCTGCTGGCCGAGGCCGAGGTGCCCTACGACCAGGTCTTCGAGATGGAAGACATCAATGGCGAGTTCGGGCAGGCGGACGTGGCGATCATTCTGGGCGCCAACGACGTGGTGAATCCTGCTGCGCACACGAAGGGCAGTCCTATTTACGGCATGCCTATCCTTGAGGCTTACAAGGCGAAGACGGTGATCGTTAACAAGCGGTCCATGGCTGCGGGGTATGCGGGTCTGGACAACGAGTTGTTCTATATGGACAAGACGATGATGGTGTTTGGGGATGCGAAGAAGGTGGTGGAGGATATTGGCAAGGCTGTTGAGTAAGCCTTTCCTTTCTTCGTTTGATTGAAGGCCGTGCAGTGCTTTTTGTGCTGCGCGGCTTTTTTGCGTTTGCTGGTTTGTTGAGTTCAGAGGCCGGGACTGCCCCCGGCGGGGCAATCACTTTTTGCTCGGCGCGCAAAAAGTAATCCAAAACGCGCTTGAAGTCATGCAGCAAAACTCTCTGCGAGTCCTTCGGACTCTCCGTTCAGACAGCATGCCGCAAAAGCGACCTGAAGAGGTGTTTGCGGCACTTCGCTTTGCTCGTGCCGGTTTTTTGGGCGTTGTGGTTGATGCGAGGGGTTCGCATTTGGTTGATCGCCATGATAAAAGCGAACGGGCGTGCAGAAATTTGCATTTCTCTAGGGTAATCCAGACTTCTGAATCGTCTCGCGCACGGGACAATGCCCAAGATTTACACAATTTTTTGCATCAGACTTCGAATATTCAGGAGACCCCAGCATGACAGATCGTCCCTGGCTCAGCGCTTATCCGCCGGGCGTGCCATCCGATATCGACCCGTCGCAGTATGAGTCGCTGGTCGAACTCATGGAGCAGGCATTCCGAGACTACGCTGGCCGTTCGGCGTACAGCTTCATGGGCAAGGAGATCTCTTATGCCGAGACCGACTCCGAGAGCCGTCAGCTTGCGGCCTATCTGCAGTCGTTGGGGCTGGTGAAGGGGGATCGCGTAGCGATCATGATGCCGAACGTGCCGCAGTATCCGGTGGCGGTGGCAGCGATTCTGCGGGCCGGGTTCGTGGTGGTGAACGTCAATCCGCTGTACACCCCGCGCGAGTTGGAGCATCAGCTGAAGGATTCGGGATCCAAGGCGATCATCATCATCGAAAATTTCGCGGCAACGCTGCAGGCCTGTATGGCGAGCACGCCGGTCAAGCATGTGGTACTGGCCACGATGGGCGATCGCATGGGGTTTCTCAAGGGCATGGTGATCAACTATGTCGTGCGCAACGTGAAGAAGCTGGTGCCGCAGTTCTCGCTTCCGGGTGCGGTGCGCTTCAACGATGCGCTGGCGCGCGGAGCGAAGGCGTCGTTCAGCAAGCCCGATATCCATCCCGAAGACATCGCGCTGCTGCAGTACACCGGCGGCACCACGGGAGTGTCCAAGGGCGCAGTGCTGCTGCACCGGAACATCATCGCCAACGTACTGCAGTCCGAAGCCTGGAATGCACCGGTGATGAGCAAGGTGCCGCAGGGCGAGCAGCCCACCAATATTTGTGCGTTGCCGCTTTATCACATCTTCGCGTTCACCGTGAACATGATGCTGTCGATGCGTACCGGCGGCAAAAGCATTCTGATCCCCAATCCACGCGATCTGCCAGCGGTGCTCAAGGAGCTGTCCAAGCAGACCTTCCACAGTTTTCCGGCGGTGAACACGCTGTTCAACGGATTGGCCAATCATCCGGACTTCAACACCGTCAACTGGAAGAACCTCAAGTGCTCGGTCGGCGGTGGCATGGCCGTGCAGGGTGCGGTCGCCAAGCTGTGGCTCGAGAAGACGGGCTGCCCCATTGTTGAGGGCTACGGCCTGTCCGAGACCAGTCCATCCGCGAGCTGCAATCCGGTCACGTCCAAGGAGTTCTCAGGAACCATCGGTGTGCCGATTCCCAGCACCTATATGAAGCTGATCGATGATGAAGGCCGCGACGTGATCCTCAAAGGCACGCCTGGTGAAATCGTCATCAAGGGCCCGCAGGTCATGGCGGGCTACTGGCAGCGCCCGGACGAGACCGCGAAGGTCATGACCGAGGATGGCTATTTCAAGACTGGCGACATCGGTGTTCTTGATGACCGCGGATTCTTCAAGATCGTCGATCGCAAGAAGGATATGGTGCTGGTCAGTGGCTTCAACGTCTATCCGAACGAGGTCGAGGACCTCGTCGCGACCATGCCTGGCGTGATGGAATGTGCTGTGGTCGGTGTGCCCGACGAAAAGACCGGAGAGGCCGTCAAGCTCGTGATCGTGAAGAAAGACCCCGGCCTGACTGAGGCACAGGTCAAGGAGTTCTGCCAGAACAACCTCACAGGCTACAAACGCCCCCGTGTCATCGAGTTCCGCGAGAGTCTGCCCAAGACGCCGGTGGGCAAGATTCTGCGACGCGAACTGCGCGACAAAAAATGACATGACCCGGCGTGGTCCGCAGCCTCGATAATCTTCGGCTTTGTTTGTTGTTTGTCCGGGGAGCTTTGACGTGTCGACCATTGCCATCTTGAGTGCGCTGCCGCAGGAACAAGGCAGCCTTGTTTCCGCACTTCAGCACGCCGAAAAAATCACGCACGCGGGCCGCACGTTCTGGCGGGGCACGCTGCATGGTCACGCGGTCGTGCTCGCCTTGTCGGGCATCGGCAAGGTCGCAGCAGCCACCACGACTACCGCGCTGATCGAGTGCTTTGGCGCTCGGCGCATCGTCTTCACCGGCGTCGCGGGCGGCTTGGGCGCAAACGTGCAAGTGGGCGATGTGGTGGTCGCGCAGGACTATCTCCAGCACGACATGGATGCCTCGCCTATCGTGGAGCGCTGGTTGGTACCCGGCTATCCGCAGATCCGCATGGCTTGCGATCCCGCGTTGACCGAAGCGCTGCTCGCCGCCACGCGCTTCACGGTTGAGCGCGACAGCAGCCAGATCGACTGGCCTTCGCTTGGCATGGAGGCACGCCATGTGCCGCAGGTGCACGCGGGACTGATTGCCAGCGGGGATCGGTTCGTGAGCACTGCGGGGGAGTCTGCCGTGCTGCGGGCTTCGCTGGAGTCAGCGGGGCATGCTGTGCTGGCGGTGGAGATGGAGGGCGCTGCCGTGGCGCAGGTCTGTGCGGACTATGGGGTGGCGTTCGCTGCGGTGCGGACGGTTTCCGATCGGGCAGATGATGGGGCGCATCTCGACTTTTTGCAGTTTGTGGAGACTGTTGCGGCACGGTATGCGGACCATGTGGTGCATGCGTTTTTGAAGTCTCTTTGATTTTTTGTGCTTCTGCTGGGGCGTTGCTTACGGAGGCCGGGACGGCCCCCGGCGGGGCAATCACTTTTTGCTCGGCGCGTAAAAAGTAATCAAAAACGCGCTTGGAAGTCATGCGGCAAAACTCTCTGCGAGCCTGCGGCTCTCCGTTCAGGCAGCTTGCCGCAAAAGTGATTTGAAGAGGTATGTTTGGTACGTCGCTGCGCTCGTGCTGTATCTCGCGTTCGCGAGATGCATATGCGCCTGCGGCGCGTTGGCTTGCTCCTTCGCCCACTTGGGATAGGGAGAGACCCGGCCAGCCGTACTCAAAAAGGGACTACTTCAACCACCCACGCTTACGGAAGTAAAGCATCGGAATCACCGCGCTGCAGATCATCAGGCCGAGGCCGAATCCGTAGCCATAGGCCCAGTCAAGCTCGGGCATGAATTTGAAGTTCATGCCGTACACGCTGGCGATCAGCGTGGGGGGGAGTAGGGCGACGCTGGCCACCGAGAAGATCTTGATGATTTTGTTCTGGTTGATGTTGATGAAACCGACGGTCGCGTCCATCAGGAAGTTGATCTTGTCGAACAGGAACGCCGTGTGGTTGTCGAGTGATTCGATGTCGCGCAGGATCTGGCGGGCGTCTTCGAACTGTTCTGCGTTGAGCATCTTCGCGCGCATCATGAAGCTGACCGCCCGGCGGGTGTCGAGCATGTTGCGGCGGATGCGGCCGTTCAGGTCTTCCTGGCGGGCGATGGCGGCAAGGACTTCGCTGGCTTTGGCGTCGGTCACATCGCCGGCCAGCACCTGGGTGCTCACCAGCTTGAGTTCGTCGTAGATGCCTTCGAGCGTGTCGGCGGAGTATTCGGCGTCGGCGTCGAAGAGCTTGAGCAGCACTTCCTTGGCGTCCTCGATCAGACCGGGAGCGCGGCGCGCGCGCAGGCGCACGAGGCGGAAGACGGGGACGTCGTCGTCGTGGATCGAGAACAGCACGCCCTTGCTCTTGAGCGAATCGTTGACCAGATTCAGGATGAAGGCGACGCGCACGGCGCGGGGGTCATCGTCGATATCGACCAGAAAGTCGCTGCGGATGTGCAGCTCGCCGTTGTCTTCTTCGTAGAAGCGGGCGGATTCTTCGAGGTCGTCGTCCGTGGCGTCTTCGGGGATCGACAGGCCGTAGTGCTGCTTGACCCAGCGCTTTTCTTCCACCGTAGGGGATTCCAGATCCACCCAGATCGGCTGGAAGCGTTTGAGCTCTTCCAGCGATTCGATTTCTTCCTGGACCAGACGGCCGTTGGCGAGCGTAAAGATATTGAGCATTGCTCAGCATTCCCGAAAAATCATGGTGCAAAGGCGAGGGGTGATCAGGTTTTGACGCTTTCAACCCTCGGCACGCCGGGAGTTGAAAGCTACCAACTAGGGTAGGTTTCCACGGAGCTGTCTCCAGATGACGGAACAATGAACGAATGGCGGATTATGGCACCCGCACGTGACCGCTCAGGTGTCTGCGGTTTTGCGAACCAAGGCCAGCGCGTGGCTCAGGTCGGCCCAGGCCGAGGACTTGGCGTCGGGCGCGCGCAGGAGGTAAGCAGGGTCGTAGCTGACGATGGCCGGTGTGCCGTTGGCCAGTTGATGTTGCGCGGCGCGCAGGCGTCCCAAAGGCTCGCGGTTGCCCAGCGTGGCCCGTGCTGCGCCGAGGCCAAGAATCAGCACCATGGCGAGCTGCAGTTCGGCGAGCGTGCTGGCGAGGGCCGCTTTCACGGCTTGGGTGTTGATTTCCTGACCGCCAGGGACGGAGCGCTCCAGCACGCAGGCATAGGTGCGCGGATGCAGATGCAGTTGCATTGCGCGCAGCATGTTGTCGAGCAGTTTGCCGGAGTCGCCGCCGAAGGGCTCGTCGGGCGTCGCTGTCTCGAAGACCACGAGCCAGCCCGAGCCGAGCTCCTTGGGTGTTGTGGCCGCATCGGCGTTGGGGTACAGCGGCTGAGGCGCGCGCAGGGTGGCGACCGCCGCCGATGACGATTCCTCTGCTGGCGCTGGGCTGATCGGGGCCGGAGCCACGGTTGGCGAGGGACGCTGCGATTGGGGCTGCTGCGGTCTTGGTTGAACGACCGGCGGGCGCTCCATGACGGGCGCATCCGTCGCCGCAGCTTGGCTTGCTGCAACGCGTGCTGAAGGACGCGATTCACCCACGGTGGCGGTTGTTTTTGGTGCGGGCTGCCAGAGCGTGATGCCCATCTCCTGCAGCATGGCACGTTGGCGTGCGTCCAGTTGGAGGGTCATAGTTGGATGCTCATGACGATGGCGTCTTCGCGTTCGCCCATGTCGGCAGGGTAGTAGCGCTTGCGCTCACCCACGCGGCGGAAACCGAATTTTTCGTAAACCTCGCGGGCGCGGGCGTTGCCCACCCGCACTTCCAGCCACAGCCATTGCGTGTTCTGCGAACGGGCCCACAGCACGAGCGCTTGCAGCAGCAGATGCGCAAGTCCCTGGCGCTGATGGGGCGGGGCGACAGTAATGTTCAGCAGATGCACTTCGTCCACACCCTGCATGGCGACAAAGTAGCCGAGCAACTCATCGCCGAGCAGCAACACCTGGATTTGGTAGCCAGAGGCCATGGCGTCGATGAAGTTGCCACGTGTCCACGGATGGGTATACGCGCTCTTTTCCACTTCCAGCAAGGCCTCGAGCCGTGACAGCGTCAGCTGTTCGAAGTGAGGGTCGTCCGCATCCGAAAGGGGTGAGTGGAGATTGGCGCTCATGGTCTGGAGTGTAGGGGCGGACGAATGCGATTGCCGACAGTTGTGTGGTTTTGACACGGCGTCGTTGACCACCACAATGTACCAATATGCGGCGCCCGGGCAAGAGTCACTGGTTCGCCTGCGCCAACCGTTTGGCCTCTTCGCGTTCGGCGGTGGTTTGCGCGACCTTGTCGCGGATATAGAGTGGCAGGGCCTCGCTGGCGGGTACGGCCAATCCTTGCGCAAGCAGTGCCGGCACCAGGCGCAGCATGGCGCTGGCGGTGGGCAGGGCATGCAGATGCGGTGCCTGTGGCGCAAGACGGTCACCATAGGCGGCCTTTGCGTTTCCGGCGACGATGAAACCGGCCTCGACCACCAGACGCTGCGGCGCGAGCAGGTTGAAGTCACCAAGGCTGCTCCAGCGACCTGCCACCGTATCCCATGCGTAGGCGCCCGCGTAGACTTCATCCATCCGCGCGTCGAGCACGGCGTGTACCTGTGTGAGCCCCTGTCCTGGCGCTGTTTGTGCGCGGGCTGTCTCGGCTACGGCGAGCAGCGAATCCACTGGCAGTACCGGCACACCCTGTCCCTTGCGCGCGCCAAAGGCCAGCCCTTGTGCGACGGAGCACGCGGTTCGCAAGCCGGTGAACGAGCCCGGGCCTCGACCGAAGGCGATCAGATCCAGGTCATCAAACGAGAACTGCGCCTCTTTCATGAGCGTGCGAATCAGCGGAATCAGCGTGGTCGACGAGTGTGCACCGCCAGGCGCGCTGCGTTCCAGAACTTCTCCACTGCCTTTTTGAACGGCAACGGAAAGCGTATCAGTGCTGGTGTCTAGCGCGAGAAGATTCATGGTGCGGGGAAAGGGAGCGAAGAAGCGGCGCTTCGGCGGGCGAGGGCCATCCTCGATTATCGTCCGGCGGCAATATCCGTGGGGCCTTGCCAGCATTGTTGGCCGAAAGTCCCGATAAATCATAGACTTGAAGGATGTCCTTGAAATTCCCCGCCGCATCCGTCCTTGCCTGTGCCTTGCTGACGGGGTGGCACATTCCCACTCTCGCCCAGACCGAACGAGCGACCGGCCCTTCCAGCCAGGCTTCCCAGGCCATTCCAGCCGTCTCTTCGCAGCATCAAGCGTTGCCGCCCGCCGTCGAGGCGGCGCTGCTGCGGGCCAAAGTGCCGCGCGAGGCGCTGTCGGCCATGGTGGTGGAGCTGGACGCTCCCGCGAAGGCCGCGACCACCAAGCTCGCCTACCGCGCCGACGAGCCGTCGAATCCGGCCTCGGTGATGAAGCTGATCACCACCTATGCCGCGCTTGACCTGCTCGGCCCGGCGTTCCAGTGGGAGACGCCGGTTTATTTCGATGCCCAGCCGCAGGACGGAGCGTTGCGTGGGAATGTCTACATTCAGGGAACCGGCGATCCGCAGCTCGTGCTGGAGCGACTGTGGCTCACCATGCGCCGCTTGCGCAGCATGGGCGTGACGGTGATCGTGGGCGATATCGTGCTGGATCGCTCGGCGTTCGATATCGCCACGCGCGATGCCGCCAAGTTCGACGGTGAGCCCTGGCGCCCCTATAACGTTGCGCCGGACGCGCTGCTCATCAACTTCAAGGCGATGAACCTGCGCTTTGTGCCCGATATGGCGGCGGGCGTAGCCCGCGTGAGCTACGAACCGCCGATGGGCGGCATGCAGTTGCCCGTGACAGTGCCGCTCGCTGCGGTGGCCACGGTCTGTGGCGATTGGCAGGGCGGGCTCAAGGCCGAGTTGGCCGAACCGGGCCGAATCAGCTTTCAGGGCAACTTCCCCTCATCCTGTGGTGAGCGCGAATGGGCCATTGCTCCGGCAGATCCGGATGGTTACGCCGCGCGTGCCATCGAAGGCATGTGGCGCGAGCTCGGTGGCAAGGTCACCGGCACGGTGCGTGACGGCAGGGTGCCTGAGGGGCTCAAGCCAGCGTTCACGAACAAGTCGCTGTCGCTTGCCGAGGTGATTCGCGACATCAACAAATACAGCAACAACGTGATGACGCAGCAGCTGTTCCTCACGCTGGGACTGCAGGCGTCGGGGCGCGGCACATGGGAGTCCGGTCGTCAGGCGATGGGCAACTGGTGGCGCAGCCGCTGGCCGCAGCTCACGCCGCCGGTCTGGGAAAACGGTGCGGGCCTGAGCCGCGAGGAGCGGGTGACAGCGCGTGCGCTCTCGGGCATGTTGCAGACGGCCTGGGCATCACCTCAGATGCCGGAGCTGCTGTCCTCACTGCCCATCGTCGGCGTGGATGGCACGTTGCGCCGCGTCAACACTGCAAGCGCCAAGGGCATGGCCCACCTCAAGACAGGTACGCTGCGCGATGTCACGGCGCTGGCGGGGGTGGTCAACTCCAACAACGGCAAGCGCTATGTGCTGGTCGGCATGATCAACCACCCGCTCGCACCCAATGCACGCCCCGCGCTGCATGCGCTGGTGGATTGGGCGGCGCAGAATGCGCCCGCCATTCCTTCGACGGTGGCTGCCAATTCGGGTGCAGTCACCACAAAGGCGTCGACTCGTCGTTGATCCAGCGCCAGCATCAGGCGAAACCCTCGTGACCAAGCGTAAGCAATGTCCTTCAATTCGAAGGGCATTGTCTTATTCACGCCTATCGTTTTCCCGACATTTGATGTGTATCTGCCCTGATAAGGGTTTGAAATACGTTGTTTCGGCGTGAATTCAGTGTTTACCCACATATGAGCATTTTGTGATCATCACTATCATTTTGAAAAAAACGAACGGTCGTTCGATTCAATGAAGGAGCTCTGTAAATGAAAGCACGCATGCGTATGCATTGGGTTGCCGCGGCAGCAGCCGCTGTGGCATTGGCCGCCTGTGGCGGTGGGGGCGGTAGCACGACTCCCGCAGACACAGGGATCAAAACCGTCAAGGCGATGGGCGATAGCCTGACCGACGTCGGCACCTTTGGCTTCAAGGCCACGGTGCAGTCTTCGGCCACCACCATGACGGGCACGGGCTCCACGCAGCTGTGGGTTGACCGCATCGCCACCAGCTACAGCACGTCGGTGTGCGCGCATTACCGCTCTGCGGATGCGGGCGCTACCTTCTCCTCGATGGCCACCTGCGGTAACTACGCGGTTGCTGGTGGTCGCATCAACTACTTCAGCAATCCGCAGTCACCGGTGTCCATCACCAAGCAGATGGCGGACGCGGGTGCTGCAGGCTTCACGGCCAACGATCTGGTGCTGATCGATGGCGGCGGCAATGACGCGGGCGATCTGTTCGGCGCCTATCTGGCGGCAAGTACCGATGGCGGCAAGACTTTCTTCGCACTGCTCGGCACCATGCTGGATGCAGCCACCGTGCAAGCGCTGGCCGCGCAGGGCGCTGCAGGCATGCCCAAGGCAGGCGCTGCGTACATGCAGGCGCTGGCGGGCTACTTCGCCAAGAACATCCAGACCAACGTGCTCGGCAAGGGCGCGACACGCGTGGCTGTGCTGAACATGCCGGGCGTGACGCTCACGCCCAAGTTCCAGATGGTGCTCAAGAAGATTTCGGCTACGCAAGGCGCGGCAGCGGCAGCGCAGTTGAACACGCTGTTCGACACTTGGGTGCAGACCTTCAACACGCAGCTCTCCACCAGCCTTGGCACGGACGCCCGCCTGACTGTGGTCGATTTCTACGCCTCGTTCAAGGACCAGGCGGCCAATCCGGCGCAGTACTCCTATCAGAACGTGACCGATCCGGTCTGCCCGATCACGGGTCAGGACGCGTCGGGCCTGCCGACCTACACCTTCCCGACCTGCACGGCGCAGGTGCTCTCTGCCAAGACGCCCCCCACAGGCGCAACGGGCGGTGCCGACTGGTGGAAGAGCTACGGTTTTGCCGACAGCTTCCATCCCACACCGTATGGCCACCAGCTTATGGGCCAGCTGACCTCGCGCTCGCTGTCGCAAGCGGGCTGGCTGTGATCTGACCTGACATTGAATACTGGAGGCAAAAACATGAAAACCTTCTTCAAGGCCAGTGCTGCACTGGTCGTACTGGCGGCCTGTGCCGCTGCACAGGCACAGGTGGCTGGCACGTTCAGCGCCCGCGTCGGCGTCACACGCATCATGCCGGACGAGACCAGCGGCAATCTTTCGGAGCCCAGCTTTCCCGGGACCAAGATCTCAGTAGGCAATGCGACCCAACTGTCGGGTGGCGTGAACTACATGCTCACCGACAATATTGCGCTGGACATGCCTTTGGCGCTGCC
Organism: Diaphorobacter sp. HDW4A; assembly: GCF_011305995.1. Classification (GTDB taxonomy): domain Bacteria; phylum Pseudomonadota; class Gammaproteobacteria; order Burkholderiales; family Burkholderiaceae_C; genus Diaphorobacter_A. Next base: position 5,850,283 of record NZ_CP049910.1, read on the forward strand.
GTTCAAGCACAAGTTCTACGGTGATGGCGCGATTGCAGGTACCGGTCAGCTTGGACAAGTCAAGGTGTTGCCTGCGACGCTGTTTGTGCAGTATCGCTTTCTGGAAGCCAATGCGGCGTTCCGTCCGTATGTGGGTCTGGGTGTGACTTATGCACGATTCTTCAAGAACCGCACGACGGCCACGCTGTCGGGCCTGACCGGTGGCACGCCGAGCAACCCGACCACGGCCAAGATGGACAACAAGTTCGCACTGACCCCGCAGATCGGCTTTGTCTACAACATCAACGAGCGCTGGTTCGTGAACGCGTCGTACTACAAGTCTTTCCTGAAGACCAAGGCGCACCTGTCCACGGGCCAGAGCATCTCGATAAAGCTCAACCCCGATGTCGTGGCATTCGACATCGGCTACAAGTTCTGAACGGAAACCTCCAAGGTGTTCAGCAGCCGACCCTTCGGGGTCGGTTTTTTTATGCTTGAAATGGTGAAAGTGACGGCCCACAAATGGCAGCGGGTGGCAACCGGTTTCACACCGGTTGCCACCCGCTCGGGGTGACGCGAACTGCTTCAGATCACCATTGCAGAACGACGATGTCGCGTGCGTAGTCACCCAGACGGCGGTTGGCCTCGGGGGTCAGGTAGATGTTGTCGGAAAACACATAGCGGTTGTAGTTCGCGTCAATCACGGTGCTGGTGTTGCACAGTGCCGAGTTGATTTGACCGGTGCCTGTTCCGTTACCAGCGCCGGCATCCACGGAGTTGCAGACGGCCTTGTCGCTATTGGTGAAACCATAGCTGCCCGGGCTGCCTTGGAACAGATTCACTTGGTACGCCGCATCGATGTACAGGACTTGCTTGCCGCCCAGTTCGTTGATGTCGATCTTGAGCTTGTTGTTCAGCGCGAGCATGACCTGCGAGAGGCGTTGTTCCTGATCGATGATCTTGGCCCATGGGGTGCGGCTCAGGTCGAAGGTACCCGTCACGACGATGTGCTTGGCACCTGCGGAGTTCAGGCGCTTGACCTGCGCGGCCAGATCGGCACCCGCTTGAGTGGCATTGGCCAGCAGTTGATCTTCGGTGATCGTGCCATTCACGAACGCCGTGATGTTGGCAATCACGTCACTCACGCCGGCGCTGACGACGATCATGTCGTTGTCGTTGATCTTGTTGCTGGCAAGGAAGGTGTCGATCTGCTTGACGACCGTGGGCGTGTTGGCGTTGCCGGCAACGTCGGGCGTGGCGGAGATGCGAGCGTTGCCGTACGCATAGTTCGTTCCACCCTTGGACGACGCAGTCGTCGTCACGTCGTAGCGCGATGCGAACTGAGCGGCCCAGTTGTTGATGCTGCCGTCATTCACGCTGAACGATGTGCCGAGTTGTCCTTGATCGGCCAGACCATCGCCAAAGATGACGAAGCGGTCAGGGTTGATCGCCGAATCCACACTGCTGGAGCCGCAAGCGGTGAGCAGAGCGGCCGAGGCGCAGGCCGCGGCCACAAAAGTGCGGCGCATCCAATTAGCTGCCATAAAAATCTCCAAAACGATGGTGTGAGTGTAACTAGTGCATGTAAACGATGGGCGAAGCATCCGCTACAAACTGTAGGGACCTCGTTCAGGCCGCAGCAGCGCGCTGCAACCGATCACGAACACCTTCCCAATCTTCGGATTCTGGTGGCAACTCCACCCAGATGAGTTTGACCTTGGCGGTATCGAAGTCACGCAGCGCGGCAAACAGCTCCTTGCTTGCCTCATATGCATCATCAGGCATGCGCCGAAGGACTACGCCTTTGGCGGGCGTGAGCATGCGGGCGCGCGAGTAGATCGCAATGTTGGCGGCATCCTTGCCCATGATCTCGAGCGCGGTCTGAATCTGTTTGGCGTTCATCAGACGCACGGTGGCGCTGGGCGCGTAGTGCGCGAGCAGCGTGCCCGAGGCGCGCGGCGTGTGCTCCGGCATCTCTTCCTTGGACAGCGGGCGGATGCCGCAGGCGCGTTCGATGTCGTCGCGCGTGATTGCGCCGGGACGCAGCAGCACGGGCACGCCGCGCGTGCAGTCGACGATGGTCGATTCGATGCCGACTTCGCACGCACCGCCGTCGAGCACCAGCAACTCATCTCCGAATTCCGAAGCTACATGCTGCGCCGTCGTCGGGCTCACGCGGCCGAACTTGTTGGCGCTCGGCGCCGCCACGCCCCAGACGGGCGGGTCGAGCTGCTGGCAGGCCAGCAGCAGCGCATGCGCCACAGCGTGTGAGGGGCAACGCAGGCCTACGCTGTCCTGTCCACCGGTCGAGGCTTTCGCAGCCTCTGGCAGGCGCGGCAGAATCACGGTGAGCGGGCCGGGCCAGAACGCGTCGATCAGCTGCTGCGCGAACAGCGGCACTTCCTTGGCGTAGCGTCGGACAGTGTCCGCGTCGGCCACGTGCACGATCAGCGGATGGTTGGTCGGACGGCCCTTGGCGGCAAAGATCTGCGCCACGGCCGCGTCGTCGTCGGCATCGGCTGCGAGGCCGTAGACCGTCTCCGTGGGCATGCCGAGCAGTTCACCGCGCGCGAGCGCCTCGGCCGCCGTTTGCACTGAGCCGGGCTGGCTTCCGTCCAGAATCATGACGTGGTGCCTGCCATCAGAACGGCGCGATGCCGAGGATGTCGGCGGCCTTGAGCGCGGTGGCGCGCACGGCTTCCGACGTGCTGCCCGTGACGTTCAGGTGCCCCATCTTGCGAGCAGGCTTGGCGTCATGCTTGCCATAGAGGTGCAACGCCGTGCCGGGCAATGCCAGCACCTGGTCCCATGCGGGCGTCTTCGCCACATTCGAATCCTTGAACCACAGGTCGCCCAGCAGGTTCAGCATGATCGATGGGCTATGCTGACGCGGCTGCGTGAGCGGTAGATGGGTCATGCAGCGCACCTGCAGCTCGAACTGCGACACGTCGCAGGCGTTCTGGCTGTAGTGGCCACTGTTGTGCGGGCGCGGGGCGATCTCGTTGACCACCAGCATGCCGTCGGTCAGCACGAAGAACTCCACGCAGAGCACGCCGACATAGTCGAGGCCGATGGCGACCGACTTGGCGGCGGCGATGGCCTTCTCGATGGTGGTGGCCGGCAGATTGCCTTCGTAGACCTCGGTCACGGCCAGAATGCCGTCGCGGTGCAGATTGCGCTGCACTGGCAGGTTCACGAGGCTGCCATCGCGGCCACGGGCGACGATCACCGAGCATTCGTGCGCCAGCGGCAACATCTTTTCCAGCACGCAGGCCACGCGGCCGAGCCGCTCCCAGGCGGTGTTGAGTTCTTCGCGCGTCTTCACGCGGACCTGGCCCTTGCCGTCGTAGCCCATGCGGGCGGTCTTCAGAATGCCCGGCAGCAGCGCATCATTCACGGCGGCCAGTTGCTCGGGCGTCTCGATCACGGCGTAGGGTGCGCAGGGCACTCCGCACTTCACGAAATGGGCCTTTTCCGCAGCGCGGTCCTGGGCAATCGCGACGGCCGATCCGGAGGGCGACACCGGCAGCGACTCGGCCAGCTTGTTCAGCGAACCGGCGGGCACGTTTTCGAATTCGGTGGTCACCGCCGCGCACAGCCTCGCCAGCTCGGCCAGCCCCTGTGGGTCTTCGTAGCCGGTGCGGATGTGGTGGTGGCTGACCAGACCGGCAGGGCTGGTCTCGTCCTTGTCGAGCACAGCGGTGAAGTAACCCATCGCCTGTGCGGTCTGCGCAAACATGCGACCGAGCTGGCCGCCACCGAGCACGCCCAGCGTCGCTCCCGGCAGGATGACAGCGAAATCGTTGTGCGCGCTCATGCGGACACCGGCGGCAGGGTCATGGCGCGCGCCGCGTTGGTCTGCTCCACGCGGAAGGCTTCGAGCTTCTGGCGCAGGGCCGGGTCTGCATTGGCCAGCAGGGCGACCGCGAACAGCGCCGCGTTGGCCGCACCAGCGGTACCGATGGCAAAGGTGGCCACGGGCACGCCCTTGGGCATCTGCACGATGGAGTGCAGCGAATCCACGCCCTGCAGGTGGCGGCTGGCGACCGGCACGCCGAGCACCGGCACGGTGGTCTTGGCGGCGATCATGCCGGGCAAATGGGCGGCGCCGCCCGCGCCCGCGATGATGGCCTTGAGGCCTCTGTCGGCGGCGGCTTCCGCATAGCGGAACATGTCGTCAGGCATGCGGTGGGCCGAAACCACTTGTGCTTCATGGGCGATGCCGAATTGTTCGAGGATGGCTACTGCGTGCTGCATGGTCTCCCAGTCGCTGCTGGAGCCCATCACCACGCCGATTTGGATGGAGTTCATTTTGGTAGGTGCGAGGGGCCGCCCGGTGGCAGCCCCGCTGGGGTGGAACCCACGATTTTACTTTTTGTGGACGGGTTGCGTGCAATAGACCGGGGAATTGCTCTGTCAGCCCCATAGTCCGGTGGCCTGAGTGTGTTCTCCAGAGGGGCTCCATATGCTGGAGAATGGCGGTTTGACCGAGTCTTGCGGATGCGCGGGTTGTCCCCATCTGACAGGATTCCAGTTGTCCGATTCAGCGCGGCTCACGAGACAGGCGCCGCGCCCCACCATTCACGTCACCGGGTTTTGCCATGATTGATGTCACCGTAGAGAATTTTGAGTCCGAAGTCATCGCCACGTCGATGCACACGCCCGTGCTGGTGGATTTTTGGGCCCCTTGGTGCGGCCCGTGCAAGACCTTGGGCCCGATTCTGGAGAAGGTCGAGACCGAATACGCAGGCCGATTCAAGCTCGTGAAAATCGACTCCGACCAGCAGCAGGAACTGGCGGGCGCCTTCGGTATCCGCAGCATTCCCACCTGCATTCTGATGAAGAACGGCCAGCCGGTGGACGGCTTCATGGGCGCGCAAAGCGAAGGCCAGGTCAAGGAATTCCTCGACAAGCACGTGCCCGCTGCCGACGAAGTCGCGCCCGAGGACGATCCGGCCGAGGCGCAGGATGCCCTTGTCGAGGAAGACGCCGAATCTCTGCTCGAGCGCTATCAGCACGCTGTGGCGACCGATCCGGCCAACGATGATGCGCGCTATGACTACGTCAAGCTGCTGCTGCAACTGGGCCGCGAAGACGACGCCAAAGTGGCCTTCGCACCGGTGATCGCCAAGGCGGCGACTTCGCGCAAGCTCAGCGCGCTCAAGGCGTGGATGGATGCTCTGGACTTTTCTGTGCAGAACGGCCCGATTGCTGACTTCGACGCGAAGATCGTCGCCAACAAACGTGATTTCGACGCCCGTTTCGGCCGCGCGCGCAAGCTGGTCGCGGAGCAAAAGTGGACCGACGCGATGGACGAGTTGCTCGACATCCTCATGCGCGACAAGACCTGGAGCGAAGATGCTGCGCGCAAGCTCTACATCGCCATCCTCGAACTGATTGAGCCGCCCAAGGTCAAGGTCGCCGACGGCCAGATTCCTCCCGAAGACCCGACCGTGGCGACCTATCGCCGTCGCCTCTCGAGCGTCGTGCTGAGCTGAGAACGCGGTGACCGGGCCGGTTGGATCGTCCTTGGGCATCGCGCGTCGCGACATTCTTTGTGGTGCGCTGGCCTTGCTGGGTGGGTGCGCGAGCGTGCCTCGGCCTGATGCGCACATCACCGGACGGGCATTTTCCAGAACACGCATCTACATTCCGCCCGAGGCCGTCTTCGAGGCGGCGCTGATGGATGTGACCAACGAGAACCAGCCGCCCGTGGCGCTGGCTCGCCAACGCATCGAGCCCGCAGGGCCGGCTCCGTTCGATCTGAATATCCCGTTCGAGACCCGGCAGCTCCAGCGCAACGGCAAATACGTCGTGCAGGCGCAGGTCTCGCTTTACAACCAGCTGCTTTACTACACCCCGGGCTCGCATCCTGTATTGCCGGACCCTGCCTTTCACCGCACGGACGTCATCCTTGAGCCCTATCCGCAGACCTACGCCACGGCACGCGCTGGAATCGCATTCACCCAAACGCATTGGCGGCTGGTGAGTGTGGGTGAGGAACCGACGGCCACCATGTCGGCCCCTGAGAAGGGCGCTGCGCCAGCGTTCGTCCTGTTCCATCCGTCACGTGGCGACTTGCCTGAGGGGGGCGCGCAGGGTGAGTTTTCCGGCTCGGGCGGCTGCAATCGTTTTCTTGGCAGCTACGAGCTGCAGGGCGCGAGGCTGCGGCTGAGACTGAACACCACGTCGATCCGCCTGTGCCTTGAAGGCGGTAAGGACGAGCCTGCATTCCTGGGTGCGCTTTTGCAGGCCAGCGGTTTCATGCAAAGGGGGCGGGAGTTGGTGCTGCGCGATCAGGAGGGCAAGCCCTTCCTGCGTTTTCGAGCTGATGAGGACGGCGAGGCGGCGTTCGAGCCGTATGAGCCCGAGAACTCACTGCAGTGAAAACCGCCACCCATCAATACCCCAGAAAGCAAAAAAGCCGCCGGACGAATCAGGCGGCTTTTTAGCGAGCGCTAGCGGAATCAGGCGGTCAGGCGGTCAAGCGCTTCGCGGTACTTGGCCGCAGTTTTCTCGACCACTTCGCGCGGCAGTCGAGGTGCGGGCGCGGTCTTGTCCCAAGGCTTGCCGTTGATGCGCACGGCTTCGAGCCAGTCGCGCACGAACTGCTTGTCGTAGCTCGGGGGGTTGGTGCCGTTTTGGAGGGCGTCCTCGTAGCCTTCGACGGGCCAGTAGCGCGAACTGTCGGGGGTCAGCACCTCGTCCATCAACACGAGCTCGCCTTCGGGTGTGAGGCCGAATTCGAACTTGGTGTCGGCAATGATCATTCCCTTGGTGAGGGCGATGGCGGCGGCTTTTTCGTAGAGCTCGATGCTCACGTCGCGAATGCGCGTGGCGAGCGCTTCTCCGACGATCTCGACGGTCTGCTCGAAAGTGATGTTCTCGTCGTGCTCACCGGCTGCGGCCTTGGCTGCGGGCGTGTAGATCGAGTGGGGCAGCTTGGATGCGTTGGTCAGGCCCTCGGGCAGCGGGACGCCGCAGACCGAACGAGACTCTTGATATTCCTTCCAGCCGCTGCCAGCCAGATAGCCACGCACCACGGCTTCGACCGGGATGGGCTTTAAGCGCTTGACCAGCATCGAGCGACCCACCACCTGGGGCGCCTCGGCGGGCGTGACCACGCTCTCGGGAACGTCGCCGGTCAGATGGTTGGGGACGATGCCTTGAAGCTTGTCGAACCAGAACAGGGCCATTTGGGTCAGCAGCTCCCCCTTGCCGGGGATCGGCTCGCCCATGATCACGTCAAAGGCGGACAGGCGATCGGACGCCACCATCAGGATGCGATCGTCACCCACTGCATAGTTGTCGCGCACTTTGCCGCGCGCCAGAAGGGGCAGCGAGGTCAGGGCGGAGGTATGCAGAGCGGAGGAGCTAGGCTGAGTCATTGCAATCAGTGTGAGCAAACACAAAAAAGAAATCCCAGAGGAAGAAATGCGGCGGTGCACATTGCCTCGGCGCGGTTTCTGCTCGGGACGTGAGAGGGGATTTTACGCCCGGGCCGCAAAGCAATGCGCGGAGGACGGGGGAAGGGTCGGATTTGTCCGGCGCTCTGGGCTGCCGGACAACTTCGCATTGTGACCGTTTTTTTGCAGCTTGGCACCTGTAACAACTAACCCCGGTGGAGTGGCAGGTCAGGCGTTGATTTTCGGCATCGCCACGCGCATAGTGAAACCCAGATTGAGTGCATTCAAGTTCGCCGTCCGGCACCGCGATTGACGAGGTGCAGGGCTCTTTCCAAACCATGCGTCACAGGAGACGTTTTATGAACTTGACGATTAGCGGACATCATCTGGATGTGAGTCCCGCGTTGCGCAGCTACGTGACTTCCAAGCTGGAGCGCATCACGCGTCACTTCGATCAGGTAGTCGATGTCAAGGTGCTGTTGACTGTCGAAAATCAGAAAGAAAAAGACAAGCGGCAGCGAGCGGAATGCAACGTGCGAGTGAAAGGCAGTGATCTATTTGCGGAAAGTGCCCATTTTGACCTGTATGCGGCGGTGGATGAGCTGATCGACAAGCTGGACCGCAAGGTGATGAAGTACAAGCAGCGTCTTCAGGACCACCAGCCTGCCCTGCGCAAGGCAACGGCTCAATCGGCTTTGGCCGCAGCGGCGGCATAAACGACCCGTCACCGACGTATTCGGCGCGACTGATACATAATGCAACCCTTTCATCCGTCGCGCCTGCAATCCGCTATATTCTGGATTGGATACGCAACCGCCTTCCAAGGCGGTTTTTTGTTGCTTTTAGTAAGCCCTTTAAGGGTTTACGCTGGACGCGCATAATTGCCACCATGAATCGTCTTGCTTCCATTCTCCCGCCAGCACAGGTGCTGGTTGGTGTTGACGCCACCAGCAAGAAGCGCGCTTTTGAAGAGGCGGGTCTGCTGTTTGAGAGTCAGCACGGTCTGTCCCGTGCCTTGATCACCGACAGCCTCTTTGCTCGTGAGCGTCTTGGCTCCACTGGTCTGGGGCATGGCGTCGCCATTCCTCACGGCCGCATCAAGGGCCTGAAGTCGCCCATGGCGGCGGTCTTTCAACTGGCGCACCCCATCGGGTTCGACGCGCCGGACGAACAACCGGTTTCCCTGCTGATCTTTCTGCTCGTGCCTGAGGCCGCCACGCAGAAGCATCTGGAAATCCTGTCCGAAATCGCCGAGCTGCTCAGCGACAGCGGCTTGCGCGAGCGCATCAAGTCCTGCACGGACGCGGCGCAATTGCATGGCATGATTGCCGACTGGCGCTCCGCTCAGGCGGCCTGACCCAGATACTTCGACCGCCGCCGGTCGGTGAGTTTCGGCGGCCTGACAGGCGCATGATTCCCTCTTTTTCAGGTCAGGAATTCTGTGAAGCCCAATCTTGTCAGCGCCGATGTTCTGTTTGAAGAGTTTCGCAGCTCCCTGAAACTGGTTTGGGTGGCCGGTCTCGGTGCATCCGCCCGGCGCTTCGATGAAGAGGCGGTCCGTGCTGCCCGCTCGGGCGCCGATCTGGTGGGCTACCTCAACTACATTCACCCGTTTCGCGCTCAGGTGCTGGGTGAGCGGGAAATCAGGTACCTGACCAACGGCACCGAAGAGGACTGCAAGCGCCGCGTCGCCCGCATCCTGACGCTGGAGCCGCCGGTGCTGATCATGGCCGATGACCAGACCGCACCCGATGCCCTGATCTCCCTGTGCGAGCGCGCGCAGATTCCGCTGTTCGCCACCCACGAATCGTCGGCCTTCGTGATCGACGTGGTCCGGGCCTATCTCTCCAAGCATTTCGCCACGCGAACGACGCTGCACGGCGTGTTCATGGACATTCTGGGCCTCGGCGTGCTGATCACCGGCGAGTCGGGCCTCGGCAAGAGCGAGCTCGGTCTCGAACTGATTTCGCGCGGCAACGGCCTCGTGGCCGATGACGCGGTTGACCTCTACCGCATCAACCAGACCACCATCGAGGGCAAGTGCCCCGATCTGCTGCAGAACCTGCTCGAGGTGCGCGGCATCGGCCTGCTCGATATCCGCGCGATCTTCGGTGAGGCAGCGGTGCGCCGCAAGATGCGTCTGAAGCTCATCGTGCACCTCGTGCGCAAGGAAACGCTGGAGCGTGATTACGAACGCATGCCCTATCAACCGCTCACGCAGGACGTGCTCGGCGTGCCCGTGCTCAAGGTGGTGATCCAGGTGGTGGCCGGTCGAAACATCGCCGTGTTGGTCGAAGCCGCCGTGCGCAACACGATTTTGCAGCTGCGCGGCATCGACACTTATCAGGAGTTCGTCGAGCGCCACCGCCGCGCGATGGCCAGCGGCATTCAGCCCTGACTCTTTTCGACTTTTCAATCGATAGACGAAAATAACGAAGCTCCATGAAGGAGCTTCGTTATTTGGTGTGAACCGGAAGCGCTTCGGATCAGCGATGGGTCACGCCGCGCTTGGCGCAGTCGGCACATTGGCCGTACAGCGACATCGAGTGATCCTGGATCACCCAGCCCTTCTGCTTGGCGATCAGGTTCTGACGCTTTTCGATTTCGGCGTCGTAAAACTCCTCCACCTTGCCGCAACCCGTACACACGAAGTGGTCATGGTGCTGACCTTCGTTGAGTTCGTAGACGGCCTTGCCGCTTTCGAAGTTGCTGCGCAGCAGAATGCCGGCTTGCTCGAACTGCGTGAGAACGCGGTAAACGGTTGCAAGGCCGATGTCGGAACGTTCTTCCAGCAGTACGCGGAAAACGTCTTCAGCCGTCATGTGACGCTGCTGCCCTTTCTGGAAGATGTCGAGGATCTTCAGTCGGGGAAGCGTCGCTTTCAGGCCGGTGCTTTTCAGTTCGTCAATATTCGTCATGACAAGGTCTTTCGTTTGCCTAAGGCGCGTTAAGGCCCGGGGGATTCCAGCCGCTACAATGGGCCGATCATATCCCTATGGCGTTAACCATGTTTGCTCCCGCCCGTTACGGCGTCCGTTGTGGCGCGATCATTTTGCTGAGTGCCGGGCTGGCTGCCTGCGGAAGCATCGACAGCGCAAGCCATCGACTGGCCAGTGCCATCACACCATACAAGATTGATGTTGTGCAAGGAAATTTCATTTCCAAGGAACAGGTCGATGCGCTGAAGCCCGGCATGGGCCGCCAGCAGGTCAAGGAAATTCTGGGCACGCCTCTGGTGATGCCGCTTTTCCACACTGACCGCTGGGAATACATCTTCACGCTCAAGCGTCCTGGCATTGAGCAGCAGACCCGCAAGCTGACCGTGTTCTTCAAGGATGACGTACTGGATCGTTTCGAGGGCGACGAGATGCCGACCGAGGCGGAGTTCGTGGCCTCGCTCGGCTCCAAGGCGGCCAAGAACAAGGTGCCGAACCTCGAAGCCACCGAAGACCAGCTCAAGCGCTTCCCGGCCAAGCCCGACACGTCGGTAACCAACAACCCCGGCAATGTGCCGCCGTCGGCGCCGCTGTCCACCAGCTACCCGCCGCTGGAAGCTACGAAGTAATTCACAACCACAACCACCATTGCCCTGTCGCTCGTGGACTGTCCGGCTCATGCGGGTCGTGCAGCATGTCGGCAGGGCATGCATGAACCGATCGACGAGATGACTGCTCCTTCTTCCTCCACCCGTCGCCGCGTTGCCGTGGCAGGTGCCTCCGGCCGCATGGGCCGCATGCTCATCGAAGCCATTCGCCAGAGCGAAGACTGCGTGCTCGCCGGTGCACTCGATGTGCCCAGCAGCCCGGCGGTCGGTGCTGACGCGACGGCCTTTCTCGGCCACGCGAGCGGCGTGCAGATCACGGCCGATGTGCGCAAGGGTCTGCAGAACGCCGAGGTGCTGATCGACTTCACCCGTCCCGAAGGCACGCTGCACCATCTGGCCGTCTGCGAAGAGCTCGGCGTGCAACTGGTGGTCGGCACGACCGGTTTCTCCGACGAGGAAAAGGCGCGTATCGCCGAAGGCGGCAAGAAGATCGGCATCGTGTTTGCGCCCAACATGAGCGTGGGCGTGAACGTCACCCTCAAGCTGCTCGAGCTGGCCGCCAAGGCCATGCACGAGGGCTACGACATCGAGATTCTCGAAGCCCACCACAAGCACAAGGTGGATGCGCCCTCGGGCACCGCGCTCAAGATGGGCGAGGTGATCGCCGAGGCGCAGGGCACGAAGCTCGAAGACCGCGCAGTGTACGAGCGCTACGGCCACACCGGTGCGCGCAAGGACGGCACCATCGGCTTCGCGACCATCCGCGCGGGCGACATCGTGGGCGACCACACGGTGATGTTCGCCACCGAGGGTGAACGCATCGAGATCTCGCACAAGTCCTCGAGCCGCGCCGGTTATGTGCGCGGCAGCCTCCGCGCCGTAGGCTACCTCGCAGACAAGAAGAGCGGTATGTTCGACATGTTCGACGTGCTCCATCTCAAGGACTGATTCACCACCCGGCCCACCACATGAACGGACTCACTTGGTTGCGACAAGGCGATGCCGTCACGCAGATCGCGGCAGCATTGCTGCTGCTGATGTCCGTGGCCAGCTGGGTCATCATCTTCTGGAAGGCGTGGCTGATGCGCCGAGCGCATGTGGACGTACCGCGCAGCACTTCCGCTGTCTGGCAGGCGCCCACGTTGGCCGCCGCCTGTGAACAACTCCAGCAATGGGACCGCGAGAATCTCGTGCGTCCTATGGTGGATGCCGCTCTGGCCGCGTCCCACCATTCTCCCGCGACGCTGGCGGGACAGGGCAACCGCGCCCAGCAGCTCACCCGCGTGCTGCGCAACGCATTGCACCAATCGATCTCGCGTTTGAAGTTTGGGCAGGTGACGCTCGCCACAGTGGGTTCGACGGCGCCGTTCGTCGGCCTGCTTGGCACGGTCTGGGGCATTTACCATGCGCTCACCGGCATGGCGAGCGCGGGTCAGCTCACCATCGAGCGCGTCGCGGGTCCGGTGGGCGAGGCGCTGATCATGACGGCTGCGGGCCTCGCGGTCGCTATCCCCGCCGTGCTGGCTTACAACGTCTACGGACGCATTCTCGGCAGCGTCGAGGCCGACCTCGAAGGCTTTGCGCACGATCTGCGCGAGCTGTTGGCTGAGGGGGCCACCACATCGGCCCAGTCCTCCGGCCCGATGGGCGAGTGAGCCGGAAAGCGAGCGCCCATCATGGCTTTTGGACGACTTGAGCGCACGGAAGAATCCAAGCCGATGAGCGACATCAACGTCACGCCGCTGGTGGACGTGATGCTGGTGCTGGTGGTGATCTTCATTCTCACAGCGCCGCTGCTCGCCAGCGCCATTCGCCTGGATCTGCCCAAGACCGATGGCGCCCAGCCCGGCGCAGCGGTCGACAAGCCGCTGACCGTAGCCATGGACGCTTCCGGCACCATCTATCTGAACGACGAGGCACTTGAGCCGCAGGCGCTCGAGAGTCGCCTCAAGCAACTGACCGCTGGCCGGGCGGATTCCGAGGTGCAGTTGCGTGCCGACACCAGCGTGCCCTATGGCCGCGTGGTTGAGCTTATGGGCGAGTTGCACAAGGCCGGGCTGCACCGTATCGCTTTCGTGACCGATCCGGTGGCCCCGTCGGACAAGCCACAGAAATAGTCTCGACGGCGCTGCAAAGCGCTTCGCGTATCGTTCGCCGATACTCTGCGTGTCATGGGATGGCACCGGCAAGGCCGGGCGCACCTCGTGGCGTGCACGCCCACTACATTCGTCCCATGTTCTTTTCCAAGGAAAGATGGCATGCCTACGTCGCAGTGTTGGAACCCTGAAGCCACAATCAGTCAGAGGGAGAGTCACCATGGATAGCACGTTGTACCAGCTCGCCGCGCAACCCGGGCGCGACCCGCAGTCGCTTGCGCAGTTGCACCAGATCGCGACCGCCCCCGGCGAACCGCGCACGCTTGCACGCCATCTGCATTGGGGGTTGCTGCTTGTGGCGGCGCTACTGCTCGCAAGCGGGCTGATCTTCTGGATCGCCGCCAACTGGCAGGAGCAGACGCGCATGTTCAAGCTTATGCTGATCGAGGGCGCGTTGCTGGTCAGCGTCGTGGCGTCGCTCGTGTGGCGACGCGGGCGCATCGCGGCGCTGCTGTGTGCGACGCTCGCGCTCGGCGGGCTGCTCGCGTTCATCGGCCAGACCTACCAGACCGGCGCGGACGCGTGGCAGCTGTTTGCCACCTGGGCGGCGCTGGCGCTGCTGTGGACGCTGCTCGCACGCAGCGATGTGCTCTGGCTCGTGTGGGTGGGCATCGTTGCGACGGCGATTGCCATGTGGTTCGGGCATCTGGATCTGTGGGACATGCTGTTCCGTGGCCGCGAGATGCTCATGCAGCAGGTGATCTACATGCTGATGTGGCTGGCACTTGCGCTGGTGCCCTGGCTGGTGTCGCTCGTGCCGTGGACGCGCCACCGCGACGGCATGGCCTGGTGGTCGCATCGCGCGGCGCTGGCCATGGCGCTGGCGGCGTGGACGACGCTCGGCGTGATCGATCTGTTCACGCGAGAGAGCAGCGGCCTTGCCTATCCGCTTTGCGGAGTGCTGATCGCCATCGCCATGTTCGTGTCGTATCAAGGACAGCTGCGTGACTTCCCAAGCCTTTGCCTGTGCACGCTCGCGGCCAATGTCTGGATTCTGTCGCTGGTCGGGCGCGTGGTCTTCGAAGGGTCCGATTCCACGGCCAGCCTGTTGCTCTTTGCGCTTGCGACGCTGGGCTGCCTCGGCGCCACCGTCTCGGGCCTGCTGGCCGTGCAGCGCGGCATGCGCGCGCCGTCCGCTCAGTCCGACCAGACCGCTCAAGAAGGAGCCGTGCGATGAACTTCTTCAACTCCCAACCTTCCTGGTGGCCGCGTGCGCGTCAACTCGGGCTGGTGACCGGCGATTCGCCCGGAGCCAGCGTGGATGAAGAGCCGAGCATCTTCGTGATCGTGCTCGCGCTGATCGGTGCGGTGGTCTGTGCGATTGCGGCGGGCGCGTTTCTCGTCGCGCTGGTCGATTCGAATTTCTGGTTCCGCCATCCGGCGTCCTATGTGCTGAGCCTGATCGGCATCGTCGGCTCGGGTGCACTGCTCAGGCGCAATCACGGCGTGTTCGTGACCTGCCTCGCGCTGGTGATGTGGGGGCTGTTCTGTAGCCTGTTCGTGATGCGGCTGGTCCACGACATACATGGGCGCACGCTCGAGTTCGTGTTGATCTCGGGCCTGATCGCGCTGCTGCAGCTGGTGGGCGCGTCCGTCGCGCATGCGCAGTGGATACGCCGCATCATGGGATTCGTGTTTGCGATTGCGCTGTATCTGTGTCTGACCAAACTTCTGGCTGATGTGGCGCTTCTGCATCTGATGCATGTGGTGGGTGTGGCACTGGCTGCCGCGTGGCTGGTATGGCTGCTCAAGGAACCCGCACTGCTGCAGAGTTTGGCAAGCAAACCGTTGTTGGTGGGTTGGTCTGCATTTGCGGACAGCGCCGCCGTAGGCCTGCTCATCATGGCGGTCTTGGGGTTTGAGGGCAGTGGTTGGGGTTACGGGATGACATACTCGTTCTTTGGCGTGCGGCGTCCCCGTGACCTGGATCTGGACACGGTGCGGTTGTTGATCAGAATAGGTCGTACTTGGGCATCGCTGCTGGTCTTCGTGGCAATCGGCTCGTTGAGTGCGCATTGGAAAAGGAATGGAATGGCAACGCGCCGGACGCTGCGGACAGTGTTCGGGGTGGGAGTGCTGCTTGCCGTGGCAGCATGGTTCAGTCCATCGCTCGGTGTCATCTCGTTGATCGCTGCGGGTGCGCTGATCGGCGGGCGCTGGCGCATCGCCGTGCTGTGCGGGCTGGCGGCGCTGTGGGCGCTCTCGATGTTTTATTACAGCCTTGCGTGGCCGCTCGCGCAGAAGGGGCTGGGTCTGGCGGCCATGGGGGCGGTGCTGCTCGCGGGGCTGACGCTGCCGCGCCTGCTGGCCGGGCGCAGCACAGCAGGTGCTGACGATGATCACGCGGCGAATGGTCTGATGCAGATGGCGGCCTGGTCACGCGCCCGGCTGATCTGCCTGATCGTCGGGGCGCTGCTGGTCTTCGGTCTGGTGAACTGGGACGTGCGCGGCAAGGAACAGGTGATCGCCCATGGTCAGCCGGTGTTGGTGAAACTGGTTCCAGTGGACCCGCGTTCGCTGATGCAGGGCGACTACATGGCGCTGCGCTTCGATCTGCCCCAGACTGTTCAGGAGGGACTCGAGAAAACGCTGTTGCCCACGGCGCGCGTGCGTGCGACGTTGGATGAAAAGGGCCGCGCCACGGTCAAGAGTCTGGTGGCCGAGCGCTTCGATCCGGCAGCGGGGGAGATCGTGCTGCCGCTCAAGCGTCTGAAAGGCCGCTGGGTGTTGGTGACGGATGCCTATTTCTTCCCTGAAGGTACGGGCAAGGTGTTCGAGCGTGCGCAGTACGGCGACTTTCGCGTGCTGCCCGATGGGCGCGCCCTGCTCGTGGGGTTGGCCAGTGCGGATGGCACGCCGATTGCGGTGCCGCACGCACTGCCGAAGAAGCCCCGGTCCAGCGCCGACGACAGCGATATCGATTCAGCGGCGAATGCGGAGGGAGTGGCGCCGACTGAGGATCCCTTGCCTCCCGCCAGCAGACCATGAACTGATCCGCCGGCGTGTGGTCACAGCGACAGCACGCCGACCTCGTTCTGCCTGAGGCCCACTTTGACATCGTTGCCCGACGGGTTCTGGAATGCGTGCAGCCCGAATTCCGGCAGGATGGCGATCAGGTGGTCGAAGATGTCGCCCTGGATGCTCTCGTACTCCAGCCACACCGTAGTCGCCGTGAATGCATAGACCTCCAGCGGCGTGCCGTTGGTGGTGCTCTCCATCATGCGGGCCATCAGCGTCATGTCCTTGCGCAGGCGCGGGTGGGCGCGCAGATACGCGTTCACATAGGCGCGGAAGGTGCCGATGTTGGTGAGCTTGCGCAGATTGACCACCTCGTGCGCCAATTCCGGTGCCTTTTCGGCGAAGTCGCTGTTGTAGGTGTCGATCTCCTGCGTCTTGTTGTCCAAATAGGGGCGCAGCAGCGCGATGTGCGACAGCTCCTCGATCTCGGATTCGGAGAGAAACCGCACCGTCGCGTTGTCGATCAGCAGGCTGCGCTTGATGCGGCGGCCGCCCGATTCGGACATACCGCGCCAATTCTTGAAGCTCTCGCTCATCAAGCGCCACGTGGGGATGGTGGTGATGGTGTTATCCCAGTTGCGGATCTTCACCGTGTTGAGCGCCATGTCCACCACCGCGCCGTCCGCGCCGACCTGGTCCATCTGCAGCCAGTCACCCACGCGCAGCATGTCGTTGCCCGCGAGTTGCACGCCGGCGGTGAATGACAGGATGGTGTCCTTGAACACCAGCATCAGCACGGCCGACATCGCGCCCAGGCCCGAAAGCAGGATCAGTGGTGAGCGGTCGATCAGCGCGCCGATCATGATGATGCCTACGATCAGCATCGTGATCAGTTGGCCGAGCTGCACATAGCTCTTGAGCGAGCGGGTGCCGGGGAATTTGCTGAGCGCCTCGCGATTGTGATCCTGGATCACGTCGAGCACCGCGATGATGATGCGTCCGATCGCCAGCACTGTGCAGGCCACGGCCACGTTGTGGATGATATTGGTGCTCACGGGCGAGAGCTTGGGTACCGCGAACACGCCGATCTGGAACACTAGCGACGGCACGACCTGCGACAGGCGAGTGAGCACGCGCTTGTCCACGAGGTTCTGCATCCATGGCGCGGACACATTGCTGGCCAGATGCGGCAGCACGTTCAGCAGAATCAGGCGCGCGACGAAGCGCAGCACATAGGCGACGACGGCCAGCAAAGCCAGGCCGATGGCGCTCTGCATCCATGGGTCGAGGTGGCTGATGGTGTCGTAGTAATCGGAAAGCGCAGCAGAAAGCACAGGTTCACACTCCTTCCGGTGAGTTTGAGGGTGGGGGTGAAAAAAGGGTGATCCGGGGCGGATCATCGAACAAAAGCGGACCGCAGACGAGTGGGTGATTCCGCCGGCTCTATCAAAATGAGAGCAATCACTTCATGTCAGACGCCGAAAGCGCCTTGAAGGTTCCCCGATTTTCGCACGCAGGCCGGTTACCTCGCATACGAAGAGGGAGATCCGGGCGCGCTCGCGCGCGTCGGGGTGCCCGTTATCGGAGCCACAAACCGGGGATCAGGACAAACGCCTACAATCTTCCACCATTCGGCTCGCGTTGACCCCGTTTGCCCTCGGGATGATTTCCCCAAAGGCTGGTTTGATCGCGCAGGGTGTGGCGGCCGCATTCCTTCCCATTCGAGTTTCCATGCAAGACAAATACAACCATTCCGAAGTGGAGCGCGCAGCGCAGAGCCACTGGACCGCCGCTGACGCCTACCGCGTGACGGAAGACGCGAACAAGCCCAAGTACTATGCCTGCTCGATGTTGCCGTACCCCAGCGGCAAGCTGCACATGGGCCACGTGCGCAACTACACCATCAACGACATGCTCACGCGCCAATTGCGCATGAAGGGCTTCAACGTCTTGATGCCCATGGGCTGGGATGCCTTCGGTCTGCCTGCTGAAAACGCCGCACTCAAGAACAAGGTGCCGCCAGCCAAGTGGACGTACGAGAACATCGCGTACATGAAGAAGCAGATGCAGGCGATGGGCCTGGCCATCGACTGGAGCCGCGAAGTCGCCACCTGCGATCCTGAGTACTACAAGTGGAACCAGTGGCTGTTCCTCAAGATGCTGGAAAAGGGCGTCGCCTACCGCAAGACCCAGGTCGTGAACTGGGACCCGGTCGACCAGACCGTGCTCGCCAACGAACAGGTGATCGACGGCCGCGGCTGGCGCACCGGTGCGCTGGTGGAAAAGCGCGAGATTCCTGGCTACTACCTGGCCATCACGCAGTACGCGCAAGAGCTGCTCGACCACGTCCAGATCGGCAATGAAAAGGCGACGCTCACCGGCTGGCCCGACAAGGTTCGTCTGATGCAGGAAAACTGGATCGGCAAGTCGGCAGGCGTGCGTTTCGCGTTCACGCATGACAACAAGGATGCCGCGGGCAATCTCATCCAGGATGGCAAGATGTACGTGTTCACCACGCGTGCCGACACCATCATGGGCGTGACCTTCTGCGCCGTGGCTCCGGAGCATCCGCTGGCTATGCAAGCTGCACAGGGCAATGCGAAGATCGCCGCGTTCATCGAAGAATGCAAGAAGGGCGGCACGACCGAGGCGGAATTGGCCGTGAAGGAAAAAGAAGGCCTGCCGACAGGCCTCTTCGTCACGCATCCGATCACCGGCAAGCAGGTCGAAGTCTGGATCGGCAACTACGTGCTGATGAGCTACGGCGACGGCGCGGTGATGGGCGTGCCTGCGCACGACGAGCGCGACTTCGCGTTCGCACTCAAGTACCAATTGCCCATCCAGCAGGTGGTGGCCGTGGAAGGCCAGACCTACGACGCCACGCAATGGCACGACTGGTATGGCGACAAGGAACGCGGCGTCACCATCAACTCGGGCGAGCTTGACGGTATGAGCCACAAGGACGCCGTGTCCGCAGTCGCCAAGCTGCTCGAATCCAAGGGCCTCGGCGAACTCAAGACCACTTGGCGTCTGCGCGACTGGGGCATCAGCCGCCAGCGTTACTGGGGCACGCCGATCCCGATCATCCATTGCGAAGACTGCGGTGCGCAGCCGGTTCCTGAAAAGGATCTGCCAGTCGTCCTGCCGCAAGATCTGGTGCCCGATGGTTCTGGCAACCCGCTCGTCAAGAGCGAAGCTTTTCACGCCGGTGTGGTCTGCCCTTGCTGCGGCAAACCCGCACGCCGCGAGACCGACACGATGGACACCTTCGTGGACAGCTCGTGGTACTTCATGCGCTATTGTGATGCGAAGAACACCGAGAAGATGGTGGCAGACGGCGCCGACTACTGGATGCCGATGGACCAGTACATCGGCGGTATCGAACACGCGATTCTTCACCTGCTCTATGCCCGTTTCTGGACCAAGGTGATGCGCGACATGGGCCTGGTGAAGGTCGATGAACCCTTCACCAAGCTGCTCACGCAAGGCATGGTGTTGCGCGGTGCGTTCTCGCAGCGCACGGCCAACGGCGGAAAGCAGTACTTCTGGGAAAGCGAAGTCAACGTCATCAAGAATGAGAACGACGTTGTCATCGGCGGCACGCTCAAGAGCGACGGCTCGGCGCTCGATTACGAGATGACGACCATGTCCAAGTCGAAGAGCAACGGCGTCGATCCGCAGGACCTGATCGAAAAGTACGGCGCAGACACTGCACGTCTGTACACCATGTTCACCGCGCCACCCGAGCTCACGCTGGAGTGGAACGAGTTCGCCGTGGAAGGCAGCTACCGCTTCCTGCGCCGCGTCTACAACTTCGGCGCCAAGCTTTCGGCATCTGAGTTTGAAGCCGCACGCGCCAAAGCCACTGGCAAGAACGGCATCGCTGGCGTCACTTTCGGCAAGGAAGCCAAGGCGCTGCGTCTGGAAGTGCACACCGTGCTCAAGCAGGTGGATTACGACTACCAGCGCATGCAGTACAACACCGTGGTTTCCGGCGCGATGAAGATGATCAACGCGCTGGAAGACTTCAAGGCGCTTGACTCGCAAGGTGGCCGCGAAGCGGTGGTCGAGTGCTTCGGCATTCTGGCCCGCGTGCTGTATCCCGCAACGCCGCATCTGGGCCACGTGCTGTGGACCGAACTCGGCTTTGCCAAGGCACAGGGCGAGTTGCTCGACACCGCCTGGCCCGAAGTCGACCCGCAAGCACTGGTGCAGGACGAGATCGAACTCATGCTGCAGGTGAACGGTAAGCTGCGTGGCTCGATCCGCGTCGATGCCAAGGCCGACAAGGCCACCATCGAAGCCGCTGCGCTCGCGAACGAGGAATGCCAGAAGTTCGCCGAAGGCAAGGACCCGAAGAAGATCATCGTTGTGCCGGGTCGCCTGGTCAACGTGGTGGTCTGAGACAAACGCCCGGAACAACGCAGGGGAAACAACGCATCATGCAAAAACGCACAGTTCTCGCATTGCTCGCCGCAGCACCGCTCGCGGCCTGCGGCTTTCGCCTGCGCGGCGCGCCCGACTTCCAGTTCAAGTCCATCTACGTGAAGGCACCGCCGGGCTCGCAGCTCGCACGCGAGCTGGTGCGCACCTTGAAGGGCGCGGGAGGTGACGTGAAGGTGATCACCGAGATCGCCGACATCGCCCAGGCCGAGGCGATCTGCAACATCCTCTCGGAAAACCGCGAGCGCGTGGTCGTGGGTCTGAACGCCTCGGGCCAGGTGCGCGAATTGCAACTGCGCCTGCGCATGCATTTCTCGCTGACCGGACCGAACGGCGAGGAGTTCGTGCCGAACACAGAACTGCTGCAGCAGCGCGACGTCAGCTACAACGAATCGATCGCGCTGTCCAAGGAAGGCGAAGAGGCCATGCTGTTCAAGAACATGCAGACCGATCTGGTGCAGCAGCTCATGCGGCGTCTGGCCAAGGCCAAACTGGTGCCGGTGTCCTAAGCGCATGCAAGTGACTCTGAACCAGCTGGCTGGGCATCTTCAAAGAGGCGTGAAATCGCTCTACGTGCTGCATGGCGACGAGCCGTTGTTGCAACAGGAGGCGGTGGACGCCATCCGCGCCGTGGCGCGCGAATCGGGCTACACCGAGCGCAACAGCTTCACCGCGCAGGGCGCGCATTTCGACTGGAGCGGCGTGCTGGCAGCGGGCGGCTCGCTCTCGCTGTTCGCGGACAAGCAGATCATCGAAATCCGCATCCCCAGCGGCAAGCCCGGCAAGGACGGCGGCGCAGCCCTGCAGCAGATCGCGCAGGACGCCGCATCGAGCGACAGCACGCTTACCGTTGTGATGCTGCCGCGCCTCGACAAGGCCACTAAAACCGGCACATGGTTCAGCGCGCTCGATTCCGCAGGCATCAGCATCCAGATCGACCCCGTCGAACGCGGCATGCTTCCGCAGTGGATAGCGCAGCGCCTCGCGAGCCAGGGCCAGCGCGTCGTGCCTGGCGAAGAGGGCCAGCGCACGCTTGCCTTCTTTGCCGACCGCGTCGAAGGCAACTTGCTCGCCGCGCATCAGGAAATCCAGAAACTCGCACTGCTCTACCCGCAGGGCGAACTCACCTGGTCGCAGGTCGAACAGGCGGTGCTCAACGTCGCCCGCTACGACGTCTTCAAACTCTCCGAGGCCGTGCTCTCCGGCAACGTCGCCCGCATGCAGCGCATGATGGACGGCCTGCAGGCAGAAGGCGAGGCCGAGGTGCTGGTGCACTGGGCTCTGGCCGAAGACATCCGCTCCTTGAAGCGCGTGAAGGACGCGATGAACGCCGGCAAGCCCCTGCCCATGGCCCTGCGCGAAAACCGCGTCTGGGGTCCGAAGGAGCGATTGTTCGAACGGATCTTGCCGAGTGTGGGTGACGCCGCCTTGTCACGCCTGCTTCAATCCGCGCATATCGTGGACGGCATCGTCAAGGGCTTGAAGCAACCGGATTGGCCAGCGGATGGGTGGCTGGCGCTGCAGCGGTTGGGTCTGCAGTTGTGCAAGACCTGTGCGGGACGGTGAGCCGTAGTGACCCATCTTCTGAAAAGTAAATAAATAAAAACAATCCTGTATCGTTGACATTGATTCATGATCAAGGGGTCACCGAAGTACAGATGTCATGACGCGAGGGGTCGCAGTCAGCGTTGGAGTTGCGGTGCGTTCCGTACAAGGCGTTGAATGACTACCCGAACCCGTGCGATTTTCACGATTTGCTCGAACAACTATGTCCCGATGGCGCGGGTGCTGCTGGAGAGTGCGCGACGCCATCATCCCGAGGCGGCCGTCTATTTGTGCCTTGCGGATGAAAAGCTGGCGGACGCCGGTTTCTATCCCGATTTCTGCGAAGTGGTCACTGCCGACGTGCTGGCGATTCCGGACTTTCGCGAGTTTGCCTTCCGCTACGACGTGCTGGAGTTCAACACGGCGGTCAAGCCGTTCATGTTCCGCCATCTGCTGGCACGGGGTCACGAACAGGTTGTCTATCTCGACCCGGACATCGAGGTGTTCGCTCCGCTCGAGGCCGTCTTCCGGTTGCTGGATGAAGGCGCTTCGTTCGTTCTCACGCCCCATCTGACACAACCTGCCGAGCGCGCAGCCTTTCCCGACGATATGGGGATCATGCGTGCGGGCGTCTACAACCTCGGCTTTCTCGGTGTGGGCGCTTGCGATGAGGCGCAGAGCATTCTGCGCTGGTGGGCCAGGCGACTCGAGCACCATTGCGTGAGCGAGCCCGAACGCGGCATCTTCGTGGACCAGAAGTTCATGGACCTTGTTCCTGGCTTCGCCGAGCGTGCGCGCATTCTGCGTGAGACAGGCTACAACGCAGCTTACTGGAATTTGCACCAGCGAGCGCTGAGTCGCGATGGTGGGTTG
Source organism: Diaphorobacter sp. HDW4A (assembly GCF_011305995.1). GTDB lineage: Bacteria > Pseudomonadota > Gammaproteobacteria > Burkholderiales > Burkholderiaceae_C > Diaphorobacter_A. The sequence goes on from NZ_CP049910.1 coordinate 5,873,187, forward strand.
TGGCGCATTGATGGTGCGCCGCTGCGTTTCTTTCACTTCAGCGGCATCGATCCTGCCAATCTGCGGCGACTGTCCAAACACACAGAGGCCTTTCGCGATGACGAGATTCAGGCCCCGCTCAAGGGGCTGATGAGCGAGTATGCAGAGCAAGTGCTGGACAACGGGCATGGTCATGTGCCCAGAGCCACCTATGCCTATGGGCGCTTCGCCTCCGGCACGCCGATTCCCGACGTGGTGCGTCGCATGTTCCGCGAACAGCACGTGTGCTGGTCGGGTGGCGATCCGTTCGAATGCTACGAGGAATATCTGCACTTGCCTTGCTCGCATGGAGCAACGGCGCGCTCGGGTTACGTGACCCATTTGATGGCCTACCTGCATCAGCGCGAGCATTGGCTGCGTTCCAACTTCCACCTTGCGACGCAGCAGGGTGTCGAAGACTATCTGCAGTGGTTCGTGCAGCATGGGCGCGATCTGCTCAAGGACAGCCGATTGGTGGATCCCGTGGCGTTGCGCGCGGGATCATGGACGTCCGCGCTGGACGCGCCGGCATATTCCGAGCGCACGCGCAGCAAGCAAACGACCAAGACGCCAGAGGTCACGGTGATCGGATACCTTCAGCTCGCGATGGGTGTGGGCGAGGCGGGGCGGCAAATGCTGCGCACGCTGAGCCATGCGGGAGTGCAGGCAGCCGGCCTGCCGATTCGCTTGAATGCGTTGTCGGCACAGGTGGATCATGTGCTGGACGCACGGCTCGTGCAGACCAGCCAGGCGCCCGTTCAGATCTTCAATGTGAACGCCGACCAGCTGCCTGCGGTGACGGAGCACCTGTCCACTTCCGTGCGCGCAGATGCATGGAAGACGGTCATGCCGTTCTGGGAATTGGAGCAGTTCCCAGCGCCTTGGCTCAAGGCCTTCGATCTGGTGCATGAGGTGTGGGCACCCACGCGCTACGTGCAGACCATGCTGGCACGCAAGCTCGACAAGACGGTGCTGCACATGCCGCTGCCGTTGACGTTCGAGGTACCACCGATGGTCGAACGATCCCGCTTTGGACTGCCGGACGATACTTTCCTGTTCTTCTTCTCGTTCGACTTTCTGTCGTTCGTGGAGCGCAAGAACCCGATGGCGATCGTCCGGGCGTTTCGTCGCGCCTTTCGCAGCGGCAGTGATCGCCCAAGGGTGGCGCTGGTCATCAAGACGCTTCACTCGGAAGTTCATGCAGAAAAGGGCAACGCTCTGCGCGAAGCGCTGCGCAGCGATCCGGATGTGATTCTGATCGAGCGCACCCTGGGCAGGCAAGAGAATCTCCAGCTGATCGCCTGCTGCGATGCGGTCGTGTCTCTGCACCGTGCGGAGGGGCTAGGGTTGCTGGTGGCGGAGGCGATGCAACTCGGCAAGCCCGTCATCGCCACCGACTATTCCGCGACCACGGAGCTGGTGTCGAAGCACACGGGATGGCCTGTGGATTGCTCGCTGGTGCCAGTGCCTGAGGGGCACTATCCTTTCCATGAAGGTCAGGTGTGGGCGGAGCCGGACGCGTGCCATGCCGCATGGCAGATGCGGCAGGTTTTTCAGCATCGCGATGAAGCCAGACGGCGGGCCGATGTTGCGCGCACAATGCTGCAAGACCGCTTTGGTGCAGATGTCTGTGCTGCACGATTGCGTGATCGCCTTGATGCACTCACAGACGCTGAGATCAACAGAGGAGCGGTCACGGCGTGAACGATGAAGCAGAACTTCGCGCCATCCGGCGCTGGACGCTGGTAGGCGATATCGGCGGCGCGGCCAGCTACCACGCGGGTGACGAGGCCATGCTGGAGGCCAACCTGCGGCTGTTGCGGACCATTGCTCCCGCGGCTGTCTTGCATGCCATCTCAGCGGATCCCGAATTCACCTCACTTACCTATGGTGTGCAGGCTTTTTCGCGGCTGGGTTTTGATAATTGCGCCAATGAAATCGAGCGTGAAGCATTGCTCGACAAGATGTCGAATCGGCATTGGGCCAGTCGCGCACCGCAGGCGTTTGGTGCGTTGACGCAGGCGTCGGATGGGCTGATCATCTCCGGTGGCGGCAATCTATGCAGCACGTGGCCGGCTTGCATCTACGAGCGTCTCGCGCTGTGCCGTCGTGCCGTGGAAATCGGCGCGCCTGTGGTGGTGCTGGGCCAGACCATTGGCCCGGAATTGAACGAGCGCCATCGCGAGTGGGTGTCCGAGATTTTGCGAACCGCATCGTGGATCGGCGTGCGGGAATATCCCAGCTACCAGCGTGCGCTGGCGCTGGGCGCAGACCCCCGCCGCATGAGCTTTCAGATCGACGATGCTCACGCGTTGGGCCGCGCAGATCCAGGTATGCCCGCGACATGGCAATGGCCGTACCCGTTTTCCATCGAGGCCCCTTGGATCGGCGTAACGTTTCATCCGCTATGCGATCCTACCGGGGACGAGCCCATGATCGAGCGATTGGCCCATCAGCTCGAAGCCTTTGCATTGCACACCGGGTGTCACTTGGTATTCATCCCCCATGCCCGCGCCGCGCCGCAAGCCGGAGCGCACTGGGGTGATGAAGACATGGGCCAGGCACTGGCTGCACGCATGCGAGAAGTCGTCTTGCATGTGTTGCCGGTGCTTCCCGCTGCACAGATTGCACGGATCACCGCGCATGCGCAATGGGTGGTGAGCTCGAGGTATCACCCACTGGTGTTTGCGCTTGCGGCGGATGTGCCTTGTCTGGGCGTGTGGGTGGACGAATACACCCAGACGAAATTGCAGGGCGCACTGCAGCACATGGACTGCGCAGGGGATGCCTTGGACGCGGGCGCAGTGCTCCACGGGCGCTTGATCACCCGCCTGATGCAACTGTGGGAGCAGCGCGACGCGCGGCGTGCCCACATTGCGATGCAACGGCTGAGCGTGGAGAGCGACGAGGCGTTGCGTCAGCAAGCTTTGGGCAGAGTGGTCTCCACGGGGGTAGCGGTTGAGCCACCTCTGCCGACCAGATGGAGCAGGATCGCGGCTTCCGCGTCCACCTCGGCGCGGCCGCGACTATTGGGCAAGCTTTCGCTGGCGCATACACCTGCGCATATGAACAATGAAGAAGGGACAAGCAAGATGTTGAGCGAAGCCGATTGGCAGCAGTTTGAACGTGACGGGTATCTGCATCTGGGACAGGTGTTGAGCGCCGACGAGGTCAAGGCATTGCAGGAGAGGGCCGATGCGCTGGCGCTGGGCGAATGGGTCAACCCCCATATCCAGATGCAGCGAGATACCGGAGGCGAGTACGACGCCTTGCCGGATGCCGTAGCCCGATTCGAGGAAGGATCGCATCTGTACCGCAAGATTCAGGGACTGGAGAACGACGACCGGTTTGCGCAACTGATCGACCGTCCCGTGTTCCGTGAGATCTGTGCCCGGATGTATGGCGCGCACGCACCGGTGTCGATCTTCCGCGCGATGATCATGAACAAGCCTGCAGGCCAAGGCACGAACCTGCCATGGCATCAGGATGGCGGAACGGTATGGCAACTCGATCGGGACCCGCTGGTGACGATCTGGGTCGCTCTGGACGACGCCACTCAGGCCAATGGCTGCATGGACGCCATTCGTGGATCGCACCGCAATGGTTTGCTGAGCATGCAGGGCAGCACGCTCACCAACGAGCAGGTACAAGAGCACTGCCATGCCAACCAGACCGTGCCTCTGGAGGTGCCGTCAGGCCATGCAGTGCTGTTTCACAACTGGCTGATCCACCGCTCCGGTACCAACCCATCGCCCACCCCGAGGCGCGCCTTCACCATGTGCTGCATGGACGCCCGCACGCGCGGCGTGCTGACCGGTGCGCGGTATCCCATCGTCTACGGCGAACTCGCGGATGAGCCGGACCACTATGTGCGCCAGCTGCACACCGATCTGGCAGGAAAGACGGCCATGGCCAGCGAAGCCGAACGATACGCGCTGAGCCTGCGTGATGCCCATGCAGATGCCGAGCGATATGCCAAAAGCCTTGAAGCGGAACTGACCAAACTTCGACAGCACGGCATGGAGAATGACAATGCGGAAGACCTGCGCGAAAGAAACCGGCGCATGGATCAGGCGTTGACCCAGATGCGTGCCGAAATGCTGGAACTCAGCCGCGCGCTGGCGACGGCGAAAGAGGGCTCACTGGATGAGGTACATCGCGTGGACGCCCTGAACCAGGCGATGCAAGCGTCGATGTCTTGGCGTGTGACGCGGCCACTTCGGGCGGTGTTGAAGGCGATGAGGGGGTGGTGATCGTTCGCCGCTCGCAGGATGGGGGTGGAGTGTGTACGCAAGATGTATCGATGGCGATTTGCACGTGAGAAACATGACTTTGCAAGTCCACCGGCAAGTGTAAGTTGCCGATGACCTCATCAATGGCTCACTGCTCCGCAATCACATCCACAAACACCAACGGCTCCGACCCAGTGGCCGTCAACCCATGTGATTCGCCCTTGCGCACGATGGTCACGTCGCCGGCCTTCACGGGGACATCTTTCCCGTCCTTGTCCTTGAAGATGCCTGTGCCCGAGATGATGATGTAGGTGTCTTCGTTGGTGACATGCTTGTGGTAGCCGATGGAGTCGCCGGGCTTCAGGGTGAGCCAGCTGATTTCCTTGATGGCCTCGTCCTTTTTGGGCATGTCGCGGGTGAAGGCGTATTCGCCGTAGAGCACGCCCTTGCCGCCACCGGCCTCCTTCTTTTCGGCCTTGATCATGCTCTCGCGCGGGTAGACCTCGGCGTGGACGAACTGGGTGGCGGTGAGGGTTGCGAGTGCGGCAATGGCGGTTAGGACGGGGTGCTTGCGCAGCGACATGGAGCGTACCTTTCGTGGGGCCGTGGGCGAAGGCCACGGTGCAGCGCTCGTTATCGCAAGCTCAGGGCACGATGTCCACGGTGATTTCCCGCGTTTCCGATGCGCCCTGGTCGCTGACGGCGCGCAGGGTGTGGCGCTGGCTGGCCTGCGCCATGGGGGGCAGCCAGGTGAGGCCTTCGCCGGGGGCGGACTGGCCGATCAGCGTGTCGCCCGCAAACCAGTAGATGGTGCGGATGCCCGCGTCGGTCTCGGCGCGCAGCACCAGGGGCTCGGGCTTCTGGGTGCGCAGGATGTGGCGCACGCCGCGCAGCGGGGCGGTGATGCGCGGCGTGTGGTCTGCGGTCGCCAAGTCGTCGAGAGGGTTGTTGCTGGCGTCGTCGTTGGCGCTTATGTCTGTCCGGTCACAGCCGTCGTTGGGCGCGGCGGCGCGGGGCAGGCCGGATTGGCGGAACAGGCGGCGCATGTCGCTGCTCCACTGCTCCACGACCTGTTGGCGCGCACCGGGCTGTGGGCCACAGACGATCTTGCCTGAGGCTTCATCAACCCACACGGCGCGGTGCAACTGGCTGGTCTGGATGGGGGACTTGCCCGCGATGAACCAGGTGTTGGTGCGCACGGGGCAGAGCGCGTCAGGCAGGCCGCCGGTGGCTGCGCAGACCTCAATCTGGCGCAGGTCGCGCGGTTGGCGTTTGGGCACTTCGGTGGTGTCAAAGCGCTGGGCACGCAGTGCGTCCACCATGCGCATGAACAGCGGGGCGGCCGCATCCACGCCGACCAGCGCGGGGTTGCTGCTGCCATCGAAATTGCCCATCCACACCACCAGCACATAGCGGCCGAAAACGCCTGCGGTCCACGCGTCGCGGAACCCCCAGGAGGTGCCCGTTTTCCATGCGACGGCGGGGCGTGCGGGCTGGGCGGTGTCGGGGCGCGGCGTGTGGCGCAGCATGTCGAGCGTGATGAAGGCGGCCTCTTCGCTGAGCAGGCGCAGCGGCGCGGTCGCTGTGGGTTGGTCGTTCGGACCGCGCTGTGTGTAGCGGATTGGCTGGGTCACGCCGCCGTTGGCCAACGTGGCGTAGAGGCCCGCGAGTTCTTCGGGCGTGACCTCGCCGCCGCCGAGCACGAGGGCGAGGCCGTAGTGCGCCTCGCTCTGCAGTTTCTGCACTCCGGCAAGACGCAGGAACGCGTGCAGATTGGGCTTGCCAAGCTGCGCCGCGACCGAGACGGCGGGGATGTTGCGGCTGCGGATCAGTGCGTCCTGCGCGGAGACGGGGCCGACAAAGCGGTGGTCAAAATTCTCGGGGGTGTAGGGGCCGAAGGCGGTGGGCGCGTCCTTCAGAACGGTCTTGGGATGCAGCAGTCCCTGATCGAGCGCGAGCGCGTAGATGAAGGGCTTGAGCGTCGAGCCTGGCGAGCGTCTGGCCTGTGTGCCGTTGACCTGGCCCTCGATCTTTGCGTCGTGCCAGTCGGCCGAGCCGATGAGCGCGCGCACCTCCATGGTGGACGCGTCGAGCAGCAGCGCGCTCGCGTTGATCAGGCCCACGTCGGAGCGGGTGCGCAGGTACTGGGCGAGCACGCGCTCCAGCGTGGTCTGCATGCGCAGGTCGATGGCGCTGCGGATGTCCTGCTGGCCGCGTTCCTGCGCGAGCAGCATGTCGGTGAGGTGCGGTGCGAGAAACGGCAGATTTCCGCGCGATTGGGCGGAGAGTGCAAGCTCGGCATCGGGCGCCAGCACGCGGGCCGCTGGATCGCGCTCCTTCCACAGCGCAAGCAGGCGCTGGCGTGCGGACTGCAGCTCGGCGTTGCGGCCGCGCTCGGCGATACGCTTGACCGGGTTTTGCGGAATCACCGCGAGCGTGAGGGCTTCGGGCAGGGTGAGGTCGCCCGCGCTTTTGCGGAAGTAGATCAGGCTCGCGGCCTGTACGCCTTCGATGTTGCCGCCGTAGGGCGCGGTGTTCAGATAGGCCTCCAGCACTTCGCGCTTGCTGTAGCGCGCCTGTAGCCAGAGCGCCGCGAAGATCTGCGCGACTTTGCCGTCGTAACTGCGGCTGTCGATGCCGTAGATGCGCCGCGCGAGCTGCATGGTGAGTGTCGATCCGCCTTGCCTGCGACCACCGCTGGTGATGTGCCAGGCGCTGCGCACCAGTGCGGCGGGATTGACGCCGGGATGCCGGTAGAAGCTGCGGTCCTCATACAGCAGCACGGCCTCGACCAGCGTGGGCGAGATGTTCTTGAGCGACACCCAGACGCGGTACTGCTCGTCGGGCGCAAGCGTGAGCCTGAGCAGCTCGCCGCCGCGCGCGTAGACGGCGCGCGACGAGCCGACCTGCTCGCGCAGGGGCGCGTGAGGCAGCAGGCGCAGTGTGACGACGGCCAGCGTGATCAACACCGTCAGCGCGACGATGAACTTCCCCGCCTTCTTCCAACCCTTCCATCGCCGTTTGTGCAGCGGTGAAGCTTGGCGGGGAGACGCGGCGGAGGTCACTTTGGCACCACCTGCAGACGCGCACCCGCCGAGCGCGAGAACACCCGGCGGTCGTACATGTCTTCGCCGTAGGCGGGCGGTACGACGAAGTCGCCGACGTTGGTGGCGCGGGCCTTGTAGGTCAGCTCCATCATGTTCTTGTTCACGCTGCCGTAGAACACCACGCGGTCCTCGCGGATGTCGGCGTAGGCAAGGTTCCACGAGCCCTTGATGCCAAGGCGCTGCTTCCAGACCGGCTCCTGCGATTCCTCGTTCTGGCTGGCTTCGTCGTCGGCACTGCCGCTGCTCACGGGCTGCAGCACGGGTTCGAGGCCACCGGGCAGCATGTCGACCAGCGCCACGTCGGGCAGGTTTTCGCGGTCGGTGCTGCGCACGCGAACGCGCACGGTGACCTCATCGCCGATCTTCACCTGCGTGACGGGCTTGCCCGCCGCGTCGATCACCTCGTGATAGATCTCCATGCCTTTGTTCAGTGCCTTGTCGGGCACGTTGCGCTCGAAGCCCTGTTCGGCCCAGCTGTAGTAGAGGTTGAAGTCGCTGTCGTTGGCGAGTTTGAGTTTGCTCGTGCCGACCGGCACCTGCGCGCGCGCCACCGGGTTGATGCTGCCGAGCGCCAGCGCCGCCGCCTGGCTTTGCGCGTTGATCGACTGCACGCTCACGCGGCCCTCGGTGTTCTGGTTCACTGCGTTGAAATACGCGTCCACGGCCAGCACCATCGAAGCGGACGAGAGGCTGTTGTACCAACCGTCCTGCACCATGCCAGCTACGCCGTTCCACACCGTGGGCGGCAGCGTCTTGAGCTTCTCGGGGAAGTGGCGCGCTGCCACGTAGACCAGCATGCTCTCGTGCACCAGTGGGTCGTAGTACGCGCCCCAGGTGGTGCGGCGCTGTTTCTTCGCGGTGCGCGTGAGCAGGTCCTTCCACACGGGCTCGAACAGTTCGGCGGCCACCTTGTCCTGCTTGACGAGTTGGTAGCTCGCGGCCAGATAGGCTGCGCCGAGATCGGTGTTCAGCCCCTTGGCCTGACCGCTGCGCCAGGCCTCGCGCAGGTTGGCCAGCGCCGCTGGGGCGACGATGCCCTGGCGCGTGAGCAGGTAGAGCGCCTGCGTGTTCATGCGCCAGTTGTCGGGCGCAGCGTCGGCGTTGCCGAGGGCGCTTTGCAGATAGGTATTGGCCTGCTGCAGCAGGTCCTGCGGCACGGGCAGCTGGTGCTCTTTCGCTTCAAGCAGCAACTGCACCGCGTAGAGCGTGGCAAAGGTGTCGGGCGTCGCGTCGCCGGGCCAGGCCGAGAAGCCGCCTTCGCCGGTCTGGCGAGCGCGCAGCTGCACGATGTAGCGCTCAAGCACCTTGCGCGCATCGGGCAGCGGGCCCTGCTCGGCGGTTCTGCCGCGCGACATTTCCTTCATCAGCTCGGGGCGCGTGGAGAGCAGCACGGCCGGATACGTCTGGCTCGTGATCTGCTCGGTGCAGCCGTAGGGATAGGCCTCGAGATACTGCATCAGCCCGGTTGCGAACGACCATGGTGCGGATGACACGGCCACGTCGCTGCGGCGGAAGTTGGGGAAGAAGTCGCCCTGGCTTTTGATCTCGCCCGAGCGCTGGAAGCTGCCCGCCTGCACCAGCGAAACATAGGGCGACGCGGGCCGCACGCTGACCTCTTCCTTGAGATCGGCGCGGAAGTTCTTGTACACCGCGCTGAACGCGAGCGGCGACGAGCCGAGCACCGCATCCGCGCCCGCCTTGGCGCGCAGCTTGAATTTGGTGCTGGCTTCGCCGCGCTCGTTGATGCTGAGCGTTTGCGTCGCTCCGCCCACCACCTCGAGCCCACCGGATGCGTTGAGCGTGAGCGCAATCGGCACGTTCTTGCCGGAGCCCTCGATGTTGTTGGCCAGACCCACGCCGACCTCCACCGTGTCGCCCGGCGCCATCGCGAGCGGCGCGTTCGGCAGGATCACCATGTCGCCGCGCACGACCGTGGTGGTGCTCTTGGCGGCGGTGCTCTGGTCGTTGACGGCCACGGCCATCACGCGCAGGCTGCCGTTGAAGCTCTCGGGCACGGTGTAGCTGAACTCCCGGCTGCCGTTCACATCGACCAGACCCGACCAGTACGCGATCGGCTTGTCGCGCTTGCGCTTGAACGGGTTCAGGTGCTTGCCGAGCTCGTCCTCGCCATCGCCGCCGGGGGCGGCCGCGAGCATGAGCTTTTTGAACTCGGGCAGGATCATGTCCAGCGTCTGCAGCGTGTTCACCTCCAGCGCGCGCTTTTGGAAGAAGAACTTGAGCGGCGCGGGCGTCTTGTAGCGCGCCACCTGCAGAATGCCTTCATCGACCGCGAACACCACGGCGCGCGTGGGCTGGTCGCTGGCGAGCGTCATCTTCACGGTCTGGCCGGGCTTGACGAGTTCGCTGCTGGTCAGCGTGATGTTGGCCGTGCGCTTTGCGAGCGTGGTTGCGAACGGCGCGACGCCGTACGACAACGGGCTCATGTAGACCTCGTCAGACGACGGATCGCGCACGAAATGCACGGTGATGTAGCCCGTGCCCTCGAAGTCCTTGGGCACGGTGATTTTCTGCACTGACGCGGTCTTGTCGGTCTTGAACCAGGCGTGTGCATAGACCTTGTCGCGCTCAATGGTGATCAGGCCCGCGCCCACATACGGCGCGCGGATGCTCACCGAGATTTCCTGGCCCGGCTCATAGTCCTTCTTGTCGAGCGCGAGCTGCAGCTCGGCGTTGCGGTCGAGCGAACGGGTGACGTTGGCATTGCCCGCAACGCTGTAGTCGATGCGGTTCAGCGCCACGTTCTTTTCATCGAGCACGATGTAGGCGAAGTCGCCCGGTGTGGCGGTATCGAGCGCGAGTGTGTTGCCCGCTGCCGTGATGGCGAAGGGCTTCTCGTCGATCTGGATTTCCTTGGTGCGCGACTCGTAGCGGAACACACCGTTGTCCTGCTTGACGAGCACCGAGATCACCTTGCGCTCGATACGCTGCAGTTTCAGATTGGGAACGGCGGTCTTCTGCACCTTGGGATCGATGGCGATGATCGACGCGTTGCGCGCGGCGTTCTTCGCGACGTAGCGGGTGTCGCCATCAACCTTTGTGCCCACCAGATACGGCAGATCGCTCACCAGCGTCTGCGCCTCGGCGGCGACGCTGCGGCCGCCCTCGGGCTCAAAGGCCTTGGCAAGCACATGCACCTGGTAGGTTGCGGCCTCGAAGCGTGAGAGCCGCAGGTCGAACAACGCCTGCCCTTCGGCGCTAGTCTGCGCAGAGCCGAGGTCATCGACCTGCTTCTGGCCTTCCTTCTGCGGATCATGAAAACTGTAGTCGGGCAGGCTGCGGAAGGACGGGAATGCGGGTGTGAGCGTCAGCGTGCCCTCGACCTTGCGGTCCTGCGCGGGCGTGCCGAACAGGTTCTGCACATCGACATTCGCCTTCAGATCCTGCGGGCGCACCCAGCCTTCGCTCGCCTGCTGGCTGAGCGTGAGGCGCACCTTGGTGCGGTCGGGCAGGAACTCCTGCACCTTCACCGTGGTGGTGCCGATCAGCAGGCCGTTGGCTTCCGGCGTGCCCGCGTTCGCGCGGCGCGGCAGGTAGAGATTGACCGTGTAATTGCCGGTGGGCGAGCTGTCCTGCGTGGTGTGGCTGATCTCGGTCGCGCCACCCGCGCCGAGCTTGAGCTTCTCGCGCTTGACGCTCAGTCCGCGCGCATCGGTGATGTCCACTTCGACCGGTAGATCGCGCAGCGAGGTGTTCCAGTTGCCCGCCTTCACGATGATGCCGAGGTGCATGGTGTCGCCCGGGCGGTACATGCCCCGGTCGCTGAACACGAAGCCCTGCATCTGGTTGGGCACGCCCTTGGCGTAGACACCGCCGACGTCAAAGCGCGAGACGTCGAGCGTGCGGTCGTAGCGGTTGAGCGGCAGAAAGCTCATGTCGCCTTCCTTGCGCACGACGAGCACGACGGGTGACTTCTCGCGCTCGAATCCCGCAAGGCTCGGCAGGCTGGCGCGGCCCGTGGCGTCGGTCGTCTGCGTGGCGATGGTCACACCGTTGCGGCCCCAGACCTCCACCTGCGCTCCGCCCACTGGCTGGCCTGTGGCGATGCTCTGCACGAACACGTCGCGCGTGCCGTTGATGGACTTCTTCATGACGATGCCGAGATCGGTCACCAGTACCAGGCGCTGCTCTTTGTAGTTTTCGGTGTTGCGGTTGTCGTCGCCACCGTCCGTAGCCTCATCGTCCGAGCTCTGCTCCTCTTCCTCGGCGTCGGCATCTTCGTTGTGCGGCTTCGGCTGCTTGGCCTTGGGGTCGTAGCCCTGAACGGTCAGCAGGAAAACACCGCGCCGGTCGGTCTTGTCCTTGGCGAGGTAGCCGCTGAAATCCACGGTCTCGTAATGCGCCTTGCCGGCTTTCAGTTCCAGCGGAATCTTCTTTTCAAAGCGGTCCGAAATGTCCTCGAACGTGAGGCCGTACGACATCTGCGGGCGGCTGAAATCACCGTTGCTCTGGGTGACCATGTGCTGCAGCTGCTTGGGCAGCAGGCGGTGGAGTTCCACCCGCACGCCGGGCAGGTCGCGCACCAGTACCGGCAGTTTCTTCTCGCCGGAGAGCGCGAGCAGCGAGCCCTGGCTCACGATGCTGAGCTGCGGCGCGAACGGGTCGAGCTTGAGCACCACCTGGCGCGCTTCGCCGAGTTGGTAGCCGCCGGGCGTCTTGAGGCCCTTGGCCACGCGCACCAACAGGTAGCGGCCGCCCGCCCCCGTGGCCTGTGGCATGCGGAAGCTCACCGTCTCTGCGGCGTCGCGTTCGGTGGGCAGCGCGTCCAGCGTGAGCTTGTTCGCGGTTTTGAGCAGGGCGTCATTGAACTCGGCGGGCTTGGCGCTGGTCCAGTCGAACTTATCGACCGGCTCGCCATCGGCGTTCTTGTGCTTGGCGGGCAGTAGCCAGGCCTGCACGACCTGCGCCATTGCGCGATCACGCACTGGCATCGAGGCCGTCACGTTGAGCACATAGCCGGGCTCGCCGTTGTCTGCGTTGACGACCACGTTGCTCACGTCGCTGATGGAGAGACTGTAGAGACCGGGAATGCCCACGGCGCGCACCAGATCGTTGGCCACGCCGGGTCCGCCGCGTTTGGCGCTCGTGCCCTTGGCGATCTTGAGGATCACCGAGCGGGTCTTCTCGGGAATGGGCAGTGGCTCGGACAGAATGGTCGCGGTGAGCTGCCATTTGTCGTAGCTCACCGTGTATTTGAGCGGCTCGCATTTGGCGCTCTCGCCGAACTTGAGTAGCCCGCTTTCGCAGGGCTTGTCGTAGCTGAGAGCGATGCGCTTTTCGAACTCTGCCGTGTTCACAGGATGGCTGAAGCGCACCATGTAGAGCGCACGCCGCACATTGGCCTCGGTGGGGTCCTGATAGAACTCGGCGCTCTGCAGCGATTGCGCGAATGCGGGCGAGGTGAAGCTGATTTTCTTGCTCGCATCGGCCAGCACCACGTGATGGGCGAGCGCGTTGTCGGCAAGGCGGATGGAATAGGGCTGACCGACAGGCCAGTCTTCGCGCGGCATGAACTGCAGCTTGCGCGACTCTTCCCAGGTCCACTTGCCCGCGATGGCGGGCTCGAGGCTCACGCCCGTGGCCTCGATACCGGCGCTCAAGTGGATGGGGGCGGCGTCGCCCGAGAACTGGAGCACGAGTGGATTCGGCGGTGCGCTGTCTTCCACGCGGGTGCGCTGCGGCGGCGTGGCGGTGGCGGAGATGCGGGCGGGCTCGACCTTTTCAGGCGTGAGCCCGTGCCACCATTTCAGGACTGCGGGAGTGGCGAACCACGCGACTGCGGCCAGAGCGATCAGCAGCACGACCAAGAGCAGTCGCTGCTGCAGCCAGCAAAGCCCCCGGCGCACGGCGCACAGCGTCGCCGCAAGCCATGCGGGCGGTTGCCAAGAGCCGAAGACCAGCCGCAGCAGCGCGGCCAGCGGCCTCCATAGCAGGGACAAAAACTTCACCAGCACCTCGCTGGCTGCCGCCAGTTTCTGATTGGCTAGCCGTAGCATGAAAGACCTTCCGGAGCGTTGTTTGCTGTGCACCGAGTCTGTCAGTCAGGCGTGAAGCCACGGTGAGCTTCGTGAAGTCTATGTGAAGTCCCTTATATAGCGAGTGAGCACTGACGCGAGCGTTGCATTTACAGCACGCGCTTGCGGATTTGCAGCACCACGATTTCGGCCACGGCCACGACCACCAGAATGGTGAACAGCACCAGCGCCACGCGGTCCCACTGGAACAGGTCGATGCAGGTGTTGAGCACCACGCCGATGCCGCCCGCGCCCACGAGGCCGAGCACGCCCGACTCGCGCACGTTGATGTCCCAGCGCAGCAGCGCTACCGACCAGAACGCTGGTTTGATCTGCGGCCAGTAGCCGTACCAGAGCTGGGCAAATTGGCTCGCACCTGCCGCTTGCAGCGCCTCGATGGAGCCTTTGGGTGTCTGTTCCAGCGCCTCGCCGATCAGCTTGCCGACAAAGCCCACCGAACGCAGCGCAATGGCGAACATGCCGGCCAGCGGGCCGGGGCCGAAGATGGCGACGAACAGCATTGCCCAGACCAGCGAGTTCACGGAACGGCTGGCCACCAGCAATACGCGGGCGATGAAGTTCAGCGTGCGGCTCTTGGTGATGTTGGGCGCGACCATCACGCCGAGTGGTAGCGCGAGGAACAGCGACAGCACGGTGCCGAGCGTCGCCATGTGCAGCGTCTCCATCAGGCCCTGCAGCACGTCGGGCTGGAAGTAGGTCCAGTCGATGGGCCACATGCGCCCGAGCATGTCGGCCATCTGTTCGGGCGCGTCGTAGAGGAACTCGGGGATCACCTCGATGTAACGCACCGACTGCACGATGGCCCAGATGCAGAAGATCCACAGCAGATAGCGCAGCAGGCGCTGGCCGAAGCTGTGGTGCTCCCATTTGACCGGCTTCACAGGATTCAACGACGGGTTGGGTTTCATGCTGGCGTCAGACATGGAGAGCCTTTCGCACGGCGTTCACGATGATCTCGCCGATCACGATGATGATGATCACCGCCGCCAGAATCGTGCACACGAAGTTGTATTCATAGCGCAGGAAGGCGGCGAACAGCACACCGCCGATACCGCCCGCGCCGACGATGCCGACCATGGTGGAGTTGCGCAGATTGGAGTCGAGCTGGTAGGTGGCGAAGCCCACGAAGCGGCTGATCACCTGCGGCAGCACGCCGAACAGCACCACGTTCATGAACGACGCGCCGGTCGCGCGGATGGCCTCGATGGGCTTGGGTGAGATCTCTTCGATGGCGTCGGCGAACAGTTTGCCGACGAAGCCGACGGTTGCCACGATCAGCGCGAGAATGCCCGCGAGCGGCCCGAAGCCGACGGCCTTGACGAACAGGATGGCGCTGATCACCGGGTGCAGCGCGCGGCACACGGCGATCAGCCCGCGACCGAAGGCGCGCAGCGGCGCGGGCGACATGTTGGACGCCGACATCAGGCCGACTGGCAGGCTCAGCGCGATGCCGCCTGCGGTGGCGAGCACGGCGATCTGCATGGTCTCCTTGAGGCCCTGCCAGAGTTCGTCCATCTTGTTCATCTGCGGCGGGAACATCATGCCGATGAACTTGGCGGCGGCCGACCAGCCATTGGCCAGGCGCTCGCTGTTCACGCCCATGGTGGACAGCGCCCAAGCGCAGTAGGCGAGCAGCGCGAGCAGGGCGGCCTTCTGCTGCCAGCCCATGCTGAACGGCCTGCGCGCAGCGGCGGCGCCGACCGGGGTTGTGGAATTCACTCCAGCCATGCCTTGCCTCCGTAGATCTGGGTGAGGTGGTCTTCGGTCAGCCCCTCGGGCGCGCCGTCGTAGACCACGTGACCGCCGGTCATGCCGATGATGCGGTCGGCAAAGCTGCGTGCGAGTTCCACGTCGTGGATGTTGACCATCACCGGAATCTTGCGCTGGATGCCCTGCTCGCGCAGCAGCTGGATGATTTCGATGGAGGTCTTGGGATCGAGTGAAGACGTGGGCTCGTCGGCCAGCAGCACGGCGGGTTGCTGCGCGAGCGAGCGTGCAATGCCCACGCGCTGGCGCTGGCCGCCGCTCAAGGCGTCGGCGCGGCGCGAAGCGAAGTCGCCTAGGCCCACTTCGTTCAGGAGTTGCTGTGCGTGCTCGATGTCCTGCGGATCGAACTTGCGCCGCCATGCGCGCCATGCCGAGGTGTAGCCGAGGCGGCCGGTGAGCACGTTTTCCATCACGCTCAGGCGGTCAACGAGGTTGTACTCCTGGAACACCATGCCGATGTGGCGACGCGCGCGGCGCAGCTCGCTGCCCGAGAGTTTTGCCATGTCGGTGCGCTGGCCTTCGATGGTGATCCAGATTTCTCCGGAGGTCGGATCGACCAGGCGGTTGATGCAGCGGAGCATCGTGGACTTGCCCGTGCCCGATGGGCCGATCACGCAGGTCAGGCCCGAGGCCGGCAGCGACAAGTTGATGGATTTCAGAATCGGTTGACCGGGTCTGTATTCCTTCACCAGGTTCTTTATCTCGATGGCTTTTTGTTCGGTCATGGTTGGCTTGTGTTTGGGGCTTGTTGGCTGGTCGTTTGGGGGCGGCAATACAGCCCCTCATGCGTCGTTGTCGAAGCCTTGCCGTATCGACATACTGTCTGCGGCTTTGTCTTGCCGTTGGGGCTGGCGGCTCAGGCGCTCGCTGTGCTTCGTGGGCTCGCTCCGGCATGCGGGTGCGGATGTGGACGCTAAGGCCCCAAACGACAACGCGGGCGGATGCTGTTTTCAACATCCGCCCGCGTGCTTCATCCTGTGCTTACTTCTTCTGCGCGGCCTTGTCGAAGGCTTCGCGGGTGAAGGATTCGCCGGATGCCTGGGCTACGTCGCGCACCAGTTGCCAGTCTTTTTTGTAGGTGATGGGCAGGAAGCGGTCGCCGCCAAGGCCCTTGGCCATTTCGGCGGGGACCTTGTAGTCGAAGAAGCAGCCCTTGATTTTTTCCTGCAGTGCGGGGGCGAGGTTATAGGCGAACGCGTAGGCGTCGGTCGGGAACATCTCGCTGGTGTAGAGCACGCGGAAGTCGTCCTTGCCGACCACGCCGCGTTCGGTCATGTGTTCGAGCACGTCGCTCGCCACGGGGGCGGCGTCGTAGTCGCCGGTTTTCACGCCAAGGATGGACTGGTCATGCTTGCCGGAGTAGACCACCTTGTAGTCTTTGTCGGGCGTGATGCCGAGCTTGGGGAACAGGGCGCGCGGGGCCAGGTTGCCGGAGTTGGACGAGGGCGAGGTGTGGGCGATGCGCTTGCCCTTGAGGTCGTCGAGTTTCTGGTAGCTGCTGCCCTTTTGCACGATCATCTTGAGGTGCATGCCGACGGGACCGTGGTCGTTGCCACGGATCGCGAACGGCACGGCGCCTGCAAGGTTGACGGCGAAGTTCACCGGGCCGGGCGAGAACGCGGCGATGTGCAGGCGGCCCGAGCGCATGGCTTCGATCTGGGCGGCGTTGGATTGCACCGGGAAGAACACAACCTTCTTGCCCACGCATTGCGACAGGTGGCCCATGAACGGGCGGAACAGCTTTTCGTAGATGGAGGGGTCTTCCACCGGCGTGAAGGCGAACACCAGCGTGCTCGGGTCCTTGAGCTTCTTGGCGTCGGTGGGGGTGTCGGCCACCATGTCCTTGTTGGCGTCGCAGAACTGGGCGTCCAGATCGCCGCGGTGGGCGCAGGCGGCATCCTGCGCGAAGCTGGCGGACGTTGCAGCGGCCAAGGCCATGCCGATGAATGCCGCGCGGGCTGTAGGTTTCAAGGTCATCTCTTATCCTTGTCTTGGGGAATATTGGAAGATGGCCCGACTATAGGGAGCACAATGCGCGCGTTTGGTGCGCGCCTTTCGACCGGCTTGCGCTTGGCTTTCAAGTTGCTTTCAAAATGAGAAAAATCACCTGTTTCATGCCTCTTGCTGCATTGCAGCACGCCTTTTGCGCCGCAGCATCAGAGGCGCACGGACGATGAAGGTGCTGCTGGTCGAGGATGATCTGGACCTGAGCGCTGCGTTGTCCCGCGTGCTCACGCGGCGCGGCATCCATGTCGAGCATTGCACGGACGGCGTGCAGGCGCTGGTGCAACTGGGCGCGGGGCAGTTCGACGTGGTCATGCTCGATCTCGGCCTGCCGGTGATGGACGGGTTGCAGTTGGTCTCCAAGATCCGCGCCAAGGGCAACGAGGTGCCGGTGCTGGTGGTGACGGCGCGCGGTGCGGTCGGCGACAAGGTGGCCGGGCTCAACGCCGGGGCCGACGACTATCTCGCCAAACCCTTCGATCTGGACGAGTTGGAAGCCCGCCTGCGCGCGCTGTGCCGCCGCGCGGGTGGCAGCGCGGGCGAGATGCGCTGCGGGCGGCTGCGTGTGGAGCGCGCGTCGCACGTGGCCTATGTGGACGGGCGGGCGCTGGAGCTCACGCCGCGCGAGTCGGCATTGCTGGCCGCGCTGATGGAGCGCCCCGGCCACGCGGTCACCAAGGAGCGGCTGACGGCGCTGGTTTTCCCCTCGGATCAGGCGACGCAGGCCGATGCGGTCGAGGTGGTGGCGCATCGCCTGCGCAAGAAACTGCTTGCGACCGACGTGCAGATCACTACGCTGCGCGGCGTGGGCTATCTGATTCAGGAAAGCGCGGATGGTGGCGCGGCGCACTGACGGCTCCGCAATGCAGGACGCCTCCGCGCGCGCGTTTTCGCTGCGCCGCAGGCTGCTGATCTGGATGGCGGTGCCGCTTTTGGTGTTTGTGCTGTTCGATGCGTGGCTCGGTTACCGCAACGCGCTGCAGACCACGCAGTCGGCCTATGACCGTCTGCTGGTGACGGCGGCGCACGCGCTCGGCGACATGATCCGCCTTGAGCGCGGTGAGCTACAGGTGACGCTGCCGCATTCGGCGCTGGAGCTGTATTCGACCGACGTGCGCACCGACCTGCGCGAGCAGCCGGGCCGCAGCCCGCTGCTGTACCGCGTGAATTTTCTCAACGGCGATTTTCTTGCGGGCGATGCCGCGCTGCCCGCCTACACCGGCCTGCCACCACTCAACGATGTCTACGCCTCGCGTCTGCAGTTCTACGACCGCGACATGGAGGGCGGAGAGCCCGCGCGCTTCGTGGCTCTGTGGCAGCCGGTGGAATCTTCCGAGGGCATGCGCTATGTGGTGGTGCAGGTGGGTGAGTATGTGTCGTACCGCTACGCCATCGGCCGCACTCTTTTGTGGAACACGCTGGCGCGGCAGTGCGCGCTGTTGCTGCTGTTGCTGGTCGCGATGTGGGTGGTGGCGACGGCGGCGCTGCGGCCACTCAGGGTGCTGGCGCGCTCGGTGGAGCAGCGCAGCCACGATGATCTCCGGCCGATTGCCACGGCCGACACGCCCGAGGAGGTCGGCCCCTTGCTTTCGGCCTTCAACGGCCTGCTTGCGCGCGTGGACGGCTCGCGCCAGCGTCAGCAGCGCTTTGTGGCGGATGCCTCGCACCAGCTGCGCACGCCGCTGGCAGTGCTGCAACTGCATGCGGAATCAGGTCTCAAGGGCGACGTGCCTGCGCGTGAGGCGTTGGCCAGCATTGCGGACACCACGGGCCGCACCAGCCGTGTCGTTCACCAGTTGCTGATGTGGAACCGCGCGCAGAGCGATCAGGCGGATCTGGTGCAAATGGTCGAAACCGTCGAGCTGCAGAGCCTGATGCGGGATGTGGCGGTCGAGCTCTCGCCGCTGCTGGCGCGCAGGCAGCTGGATTTTTCGCTGGAAGGGCCCGAAAAGCCTGCCGAAACGCAGGCCATGTGGCACGGGGAGCGCTGGATGGTTGAGGAAATCCTCAAGAACCTGCTGACCAATGCGATCCAGCACGCGCCGGAGCGTTCGGCGCTGGGTATGCGGCTGAAGGAAAGCGGCGAAGGCTGGGAACTCGAGGTCTGGGACGGCGGAGCGGGGCTTGCGCAGGCCGTGGCGGACCGCTTGTTCGAGCCCTTCATCACGGGCGGAGGCGGCAAGGGCGCGGGGTTGGGTCTGGCGATCTGCCGCGATCTCGCGCTGGCGCTGGGCGGAACGCTCAGCGTGCGCAACCGCACGGGCACAGGGCAGACGGGGGTGAGCGCGGTACTGCGCTTGCCGAAGACGCCGCACGAATCGTAGAAAGCGGGGTCAGCCGCGCTGCAATTGCTGATCGGCCTTGTCCAGCCAGACTTGCAAGCTGTCATGCAGGTCCTTCTGGCTGAACGAGCAGCTTTCCTCGGTGAACAGGGCGCCGGCTTCCAGACGGTCGAGCAGGCCGAGCAGTACCTCGGAATAGCGCGCGGGCAGGGCGGTGAAAAGGGCGCTTTGGTTGCGGGCGGCGTCGCTGAAACCGTGGGGGCTCAGGCCGCCGTCCGCCAGTTGCTGCAGGCGTTCGCGGAGGCTGTTCAGTTCGTAGAGGGCGGTGTCGGTCATGGCGCTTGGAGGCTGGAAAGTGGCGGAAAGCCACAAGCGTAACCCTTGTGCACGCGGGACGGGCGGTTTCGGTGAAAATCGAGGGTATGAACGCGCTCAATATCGCTGAATACACCCACGCCCTCGGAGTTCAGGCCAAGTCGGCCTCTGCACTGATGGCGCGTGCTCCGTCCGCCGTCAAAAGCAAGGCCCTCAAGGCGCTGGCCCGTCTGCTGCGTGAAAACGTGGACGCGCTGCAGATCGACAACGCCCGCGACCTGGACCGCGCCCGCGCGGCCGGTCTGGCCGAGCCGATGGTCGACCGCCTGAAACTCACCCCCAAGGTGCTGGAAACCTGCGCCGAAGGCTGCGAGCAGCTCGCGGTGATGCCGGACATCATCGGCGAAGTGCTTGGCATGAAGCAGCAGCCCAGCGGCATTCGCGTGGGCCAGATGCGTGTGCCGATCGGCGTATTCGGCATGATCTACGAAAGCCGCCCGAACGTGACCATCGAGGCGGCCAGCCTGTCGATCAAGAGTGGCAACGCCTGCATTCTGCGCGGCGGTTCCGAGGCGATTGACTCCAACAAGGCGCTGGCCCTCTTGGTCGGCAAGGCGCTGGCCGAGGCCGGTTTGCCCGAGCATGGTGTGCAGCTGGTGCAGACCACCGACCGCGAGGTCGTCGGCCAACTGATCACCATGCCCGACTATGTGGATGTGATCATTCCGCGCGGCGGCAAGGGCCTGATCGAGCGCATCAGCCGCGACGCGCGCGTGCCGGTCATCAAGCATCTGGACGGCAATTGCCACACCTATGTGGACGATCCCTGCGACATCGCCTTGGCGCTCAAGGTGACGGAAAACGCCAAGACGCAGAAGTACAGCCCGTGCAATGCGACGGAAAGCCTGTTGGTGGCGCGCGGTGTGGCGGTGCAATTCCTGCCGAAGATCGGCGCGGTGTTCGCCGCCAAGGGCGTGGAGATGCGCGGCACGCCCGAGGCGCTCGCCATTCTCCAGCCCGTGGCCGACGCCAAGCTGGTCGAAGCGGTCGAAAGTGATTGGAGCGAGGAATATCTCGCGCCGATCATCAGCATCAAGATCGTTGAGGGTGTGGATGAGGCGATCGCCCACATCAACCAATACTCGAGCCACCACACCGAGGCCATCCTCACCACCAACCATGTGCATGCACAGAAGTTTCTGCGCGAGGTGGATTCGGCGAGCGTGATGGTGAATGCCAGCACCCGCTTTGCGGACGGCTTCGAATTCGGTCTCGGTGCCGAAATCGGCATCAGCACTGACAAGTTCCATGCGCGCGGTCCGGTAGGCATCGAGGGCCTTACTTCGCTCAAATGGATCGTGCTCGGCGAAGGCGAGATCCGGGGCTGACTGCCGCTGGGTGCTGCCAATGGGCGTTGATGACTGAGCCAGTCAGGGTGGGATACACACGATGAAAATCATCATTCTGGGGGCGGGAAGGGTCGGTGCCAGCGTGGCGGACAGCCTCGAGTCCGAGCGCAACGACATCACGGTGATCGACCAGGATCCGGAGCGGCTGCGTGAGCTGGAGTCTCGCTACGACCTGCGCGGCGTGGTCGGCAACGGCATCGATCCGCGGGTGCTGGCTGAGGCAGGCGCCAACGATACCGATCTGCTGATCGCCTGTGCGGCGCAGGATGAGACCAATCTGGTCTGCTGCAAGGTCGCTCAGGTGATGTTCAATGTGCCCAAACTGATCGCGCGGGTGCGTTCGTCGGGGCTGGACAAGACCGAGCAGTTGCTCGGCAAGGACGGCTTCGGCGTGGACCGCATCATCTGCCCCGAGGAATCGCTGACCCGCTACATCGGCAAGCTCATCGAGTTTCCCGAGGCCATGCAGGTGCGCGAGTTCGCGGGCGGGCGGGCCTGTCTGGTGTCGGTGCGCGCGCGCGGCGGCGCGCCGATGGTGGGCCACCGCATCAGCGCGCTGCGGTTGATGGCGCCCGATGTGGGGATGCGCATCGTCGCGATCTACCGGCGTTTTGCGGATGAGCCCGACCGCTTCATTTCCTGCGACGGCTCGACCATGGTGGAGCCCGGCGACGAGGTTTTCGTGCTCTCCGGGCGCGAGCAGATTCCCGAGGTGCTGTCCTCGTTCCATCGCCAGAGCGGCCAGGCCGCGCGCCCGGTGCGCCGCGTGATGATGGCCGGTGGCGGGCGCGTGGCGCTGCGGCTGGCCAATCAGCTCACGAAGAAGGGCAATTTGCAGATCAAGATCATCGATATGAATCCGGATCGCTGTGTGGATCTGGCGTCGCAGTTGCCTTCTGACGTCCTGGTGCTGCAGGGCGATGCGACAGACGAGGAACTGCTGAGCAACGAGAGCATTGAGGACATCGACCTGTTTCTCGCCATCACCAGCGACGACGAAGACAACATCATGGCGAGCTTGCTCGCCAAGCGCATGGGCGCAAGCCGCGTGCTGGCGCTCATCAACCGGCGCAGCTATGCCGACCTGATGCACGGCACGCAGATCGACATCGCGCTGTCGCCCGCGCAGGCGATGCTTGGCGAGCTGCTGGCCTATGTGCGTCAGGGCGATGTGCAGGCGGTGCACAGCCTGCGCCGGGGTGTAGCGGAGGCGCTGGAAATCGTCGCGCGTGGCGACCACAAGAGCTCGCGCGTGGTGGGCCGCAAGGTCAGCGAGATCCATTTGCCGCCCGAGGTGAACATGGGGCTGATCGTGCGCGGTCTGCCCGATCCGCGAGACCATGAGGCGCAGCAGCATCCGCAACCTGAGCGCGAGCCCGAAGTGATCATTCCACGCAGCCACACGGTGATCGAATCGAACGACCACGTGGTGTTCTTCCTGCCCAACAAGCGGCTGGTGAAGGATGTGGAAAAGCTCTTTCGCGTCAGCGCGACGTATTTCTGACCCTGCCGCCGACCATGACCGACATTCTTCCCGTCCTGCGATTGCTCTGCGCCTTGCTCGCGATGTTCGCGGGCGCGCTGCTGGTGCCGCTTGGCGCGTCGGTCTATGCGGACGACGGGCTGTGGGAGTGCTACGTTGTCTCGATTCTGTTCACGCTCCTGGTCTCGGCGATTCTGTGGTTCAGTACGCGCAGGTTCCAGCGCGAATTGCTGCCGCGCCATGGCGTAATGCTGGTGTCGATGGTATGGATGGTGCTGCCGCTGTTCGCGGCGATTCCGCTGATGCTCGCGTCCTACGAGATCCATCAGCCGATGTCATTCACGCACGCGTATTTCGAAGCGGTGTCGGGGCTGACGACCACGGGCAGCTCGGTCATGTCGAATCTTGACCAGTTGCCGTTGTCGCTCAACATCTGGCGCACTTTCATGCAGTGGATCGGTGGCATGGGGATTCTGATTCTGGCCGTTGCCGTGCTGCCCTTGCTGGGCGTGGGTGCGAGCCAGCTCTTCAAGGCCGAGGCGGCCGGGCCGGTCAAGGACACCAAGCTCACCCCGCGCATGACGGAAACCGCCAAGGGGCTGTGGGGCGTGTATTTTCTGTTTTCACTGTTCTGCGCTCTGGGCTACTGGTGGGCGGGCATGACGCCGGAAGACGCGATCATGCACATGTTCACGACGGTGAGTCTGGGCGGTCTGTCACCGCACGACGCGAGTTTTGCGTACTTCAAGTCGCCACTCATGGAGAGCATCGCAGTCTTCTTCATGCTGGCGGCGAGCTGCAATTTCGCGCTCTACTTCATCGCACTGCGCAAGGGCAACTGGCGCGGTTTCTGGCGCGACGTGGAGATGCGCGCGACCATGGTCACGCTGGTCGGCGGCGGGCTGTTCGTGGCACTGCTGCTGTGGTTCAAGGATGTCTATGCGCCGCTCGACGCGCTTCGCATGGGTCTGTTTCATGTGATCTCGGTCGGCACGACGACCGGCTACACGACCACCGACTACCTGAACTGGCCGGTGTTCGCGCCGGTGTTCATGATCATGCTCTCTGGCGTGGCGACCGGTGCGGGCTCGACCGGCGGCGGCATCAAGATGGCGCGTATGCTGATTCTGCTGAAGCAGGCCCGCCGTGAGATGGCGCGCATCATCCACCCGAATGCGGTGCAGCCCGTCAAGCTGGGCCATGCCGTGGTGGACAATCGCATGATCTTCGCGGTGCTGGCCTTCATGCTGGTGTACGGCGCGACCGTGATCGTGCTGAGCATGGTGTTGCTGCTCACTGACCTCGATCCGCTGACTGCGTTCTCCGCCGTGCTGGCGAGCGTTCACTGCGCGGGCTCAGCAATGGGGCGGCTCGGACCCAGCTCCAGCTATGCGGTGTTGACGGACTTCCAGCTCTGGGTTTGCACGCTAGGCATGCTGCTCGGGCGTCTGGAAATCCTGAGCTTCATCGCGTTGTTGACACCCACCTTCTGGCGTCGATAGCAGGCGGGCCCGAAGCGGCCTTGTTCAGCGACCGGCGGGCGGCGTTTCGGAGTCGATTTCTCATGTCTCGTAAAATGGTGGGCTTACCCCGCCCAAAGCCTTTTGCAATCTTGCGAGGACATTGATGGTTCCCCATCTCATTACCGCCCTGACCGGCCCCATCAACGAACTGGAACAACGCATTCTGGATTCGATGCCAGCGATCGAACGCTGGTTCCGCCTCGAGTGGATGGAGCACACGCCTCCGTTCTATTCGTCTGTGGACATCCGCAATGCAGGTTTCAAGCTGGCTCCGGTCGACACCAACCTGTTTCCGGGCGGCTGGAACAATCTGACTGAGCAAATGCTGCCGCTGGCCGTACAGGCTGCGATGGCCGCCATCGAAAAGATCTGTCCCGAAGCCCGCAACCTGCTGATCGTTCCCGAGAACCACTCGCGCAACACCTTCTATCTGGCCAATGTGATGCAGCTACAGCGCATCTTCAACATGGCTGGCCTGAATGTGCGCATTGGCTCGGTGAGCCCAGAGATCAAGAAGGTCACGACGATCACGCTGCCGCACGGCGAGTCGATCACGCTGGAGCCGGTGATCCGCACCAAGCGCCGCCTGGGGCTCAAGAATTTTGATCCCTGCACGATTCTGCTGAACAACGACCTCTCCGCCGGTGCGCCCGGCATTCTGGAAGAACTCTACGAACAATACCTGCTGCCGCCGCTGCATGCGGGCTGGAGCGTGCGCCGCAAGAGCCGCCATTTCCAGAGCTACGAGGAAGTCTCCAAGCGCTTCGGCAAGATGCTGGGCATCGACCCGTGGCTGATCAACCCGCTGTTCACCAAGGTGGAAGGTGTTGATTTCAACGAGGGCGTGGGCCTCGAGGAACTGCAGACCTCCGTTGACGCGACGCTCACCAAAGTGCGCCGCAAGTACAAGGAATACGGAATCAACGAGAAGCCCTGGGTCGTGGTCAAGCCGGACAACGGGACCTACGGCATGGGCATCATGACGGTGCGCGATGCCAAGGAACTTGACGACCTGAACCGCAAGACGCGCAACAAGATGGCGGTCATCAAGGACGGTCAGGTCGTGCACGATGTGATCGTGCAGGAAGGCGTGCTCACCCGCGAACGCGTGCAAGAAGCCGTGGCCGAGCCGGTCGTCTACATGATGGATCGCTATGTGGTCGGCGGCTTCTACCGCATGCACGCCGAGCGCGGCACCGACGAAAACCTCAACGCCCCCGGCGCAAGCTATGTGCCTCTGGCGTTCGAGCACAGCACGCATCTGCCACAGCCCGGCGCACGCCCCGGTGCCAGCGCTCCGAACCGCTTCTACATGTATGGCGTGGTTGCGCGTCTGGCGATGCTGGCGGCGAGCTACGAGCTTGAGGCGACTGATCCGAACGCCGAGGTCTACGACTGATGAGGAAAGGGAGGGGCAAGGGCGCGGCGATGGAGCATGGAACCCCCCGTTTTGCGCCATCGCGGCGGGCCACGTTGCTGGCGCTGGTGGCTTGCATGTGCCTGTCGGCAACGCCCGCGTTCGCGCTCTCTGACAAGGAAGAGGCGCGCGTGCTTGCCATGCTCGCGCTGCTGGAGAAGCGCTCCGATCTCGTCTTTATCCGCAACGGCGATTCGCACAGTGCGGTGGACGCCGCTGCCCATCTCAGGCTCAAGCTTTCGCGCACGCGTAGCCGACTGGACACGGCCGAGCAGTTCGTCGACAAGGTGGCTTCGTCGTCGTCCGTGTCCGGCGCGCCTTATCTGATTCAGCAATACGGCAAGCCATTGGAACCCGCGAAGCCGTTTCTGCAGCAATTGCTCAAGCAGGCCGGCCAGCCCTCTGGACGATAGGCTCGTCAACAGAAATCGCAAAAAATTGGCGTCTGTGAGTGGTTGCTATGGTGGCAGCACCACAACTGTCAACGATCACTGGGCCTTGGCTTGCGGGCGACGCAAAATGGCTCCGATTGATGGAAAATACCGCCCAACAGCCCGCATTCGCGTTCTGGGTGACTGATCCCTGTGCAAAATTCGAAATCCTCCCTCACCACGCTCACTCTGGGCGCGATCGGTGTCGTCTATGGTGACATCGGCACCAGTGTGCTGTATACGCTCAAGGAGGTGTTCGGCTCGGGCCATGTTCCGTTCACCCACGACAACGTTTACGGCATCCTCTCCATCCTGTTCTGGACGCTGACGCTGATCGTCTCGCTCAAGTACGTCGTGCTTGTGCTGCGCGCCGACAACAACGGCGAAGGCGGCCTGATCGCGATGCTGGCGCTGGCCTCGCAGGCCGTGAAGGACAAGCCCAAACTGCGCTCCGCGCTGATGATGATCGGCATCTTCGGCACCTGTCTTTTCTATGGCGACGGGGTCATCACGCCCGCCATCTCGGTGCTCTCGGCTGTCGAGGGCCTGGAGCTCGTCTCGCCGCATTTCACCAAGGGGGTTGTGCCGCTCACCGTGATCGTGCTGATCGCACTCTTCATGCTGCAAAAGCGCGGTACGGCGGGTATCGGCAAATTCTTCGGCCCGATCATGTTGATCTGGTTCATCAGCATCGCGGCGCTGGGTGTCTGGAACATCATGCAGCACCCCTCGGTGCTGCGTGGCCTGAGCCCTCATTACGCGCTTGGGTTCATCTTCCAGAATCCGGGTATCAGTTTCATCATTCTGGGTGCCGTCGTCCTGTGTGTGACGGGTGCCGAGGCGCTCTATGCCGACATGGGCCACTTTGGCCGCAGGCCGATCCGCCTGGCATGGTTCAGCATCGCCATGCCGGCGCTCACGCTGTGCTACTTTGGTCAGGGCGCGCTGGTGCTCGAGAATCCGGATGCGATCAAGAACCCGTTCTACATGCTGGCCCCCAGCTGGGCGGTGTTGCCGCTGGTGGTGCTGGCCACGCTGGCGACGGTGATCGCTTCTCAGGCGCTGATCACCGGCGCGTTCAGCGTCACCAAGCAGGTGATCCAGCTCGGCTACCTGCCGCGCATCCAGATCGAGCACACCAGCGTGCGCGACATGGGCCAGATCTACATCCCGTTCATCAACTGGAGCCTGTGCGTTGCGATTGCACTCGCGGTGGTGATGTTCCGCTCCAGCAGCAATCTGGCGGCCGCCTACGGCATCGCGGTGACGCTGGACATGACGATCACCTCCGTGCTCACCTTCTTCGTGCTGCGTTATGGCTGGAAATATCCGCTGTGGATGGCGCTCACGCCCACGCTGTTCTTCTTTTTCATCGACGTCACGTTTTTCGCGTCCAACATGCTCAAGCTCTTCGAGGGCGGCTGGTTCCCGTTGACCATCGGCTTTGCCGTGTTCACGGTGATGATGACCTGGAAGCGCGGCCGCGATCTCATCTACAACAAACTGCACTCCGACGGTATCGACCTTCGGGACTTTCTACAGATGGTGCTCCTGCAGCAACCACCCATCACACGGGTGGCTGGCACTGCGGTGTTCCTGACGGCGGATCCCAAGGTCACCCCGACGGCGCTCCTGCATAACCTCAAACACAACAAGGTGCTGCATGAGCAGAACATCTTCGCGACCATCGTCAACCACGAGGTGCCATGGATCGGGCTCGACAAGCGCGTGCAGATCGAGTCGCTGGGCAGCGACTGCTGGAGCGTGAAGATCAACTACGGTTTCAAGAACGACCCGGACGTCCCGGCGGCGCTGCAGCAGTTGCGCGGCCGTGGCTGCGAGCTCGAGAGCATGAGCACCAGCTATTTCCTCTCGCGCGACGTGTTCGTACCCGGCGACAACAACAGTGGCATGGCGCTTTGGCGTCAGAAGCTGTTTGGCCAGATGCACCACAATGCGGCGGGCGTGGCTGACTTCCTGCTTTTGCCCAGCAACAGTCTGGTGGAGCTGGGCTCCAAGGTGGAAGTCTGACGCCTTCCAGCGTGCGGACGTGTTTCTTTGTATATTGCGTGGGCGCCGCAGATTCGCCCTGAAGACCCCTTGAGCTGGCATCGCGTCGCAGTTTGGAACGACACACGCGATGCGATTTTTCAAGGACCTGACGCTCTCGGCCTTCGTGGCCGGTTTTGTTTCTGTGCTGGTGGGGCTGACCAGCTCGGTCGCCATCGTCTTTCAGGCGGCCCAGGCCTTCGGCGCGACGCCCGCTGAAATCGCTTCTTGGATGTGGGCCGTGGGCATCGGCATGGGCCTGTGCTCACTGGTTCCGTCGCTGATTTTGAAAAAACCCGTGATGGTCGCCTGGTCCACGCCCGGCGCGGCAGTCCTCGCCACGGCCGGTGCCATGGGTGGATTCACCATGGGCGACGCTGTGGGTGCCTTCATGGTCAGTGCGGCGCTGATCTTTCTTGCGGGCGTCACGGGCTGGTTCGAGCGCGTGATGGACAAGATCCCGCAGGAAATTGCCGCCGCGCTGCTGGCCGGAGTGCTCGCCAAGTTCGGCATGCAGGCCTTCAGCGCGGCCGAAACCGCCTTGCCGCTGGTGCTCTCCATGCTGTTCACCTACTTGTTGGCGCGTCGTTTGCTGCCGCGCTACGCCGTCATGCTGACGCTGGCGGCCGGCATCGTCTGCGCTGCCGTCATGGGCAAGATGAACTGGTCGGCGATTCACTGGGATCTGGCGGTGCCCGTGTTCACCATGCCGACGTTCTCCGTGGCGGCGGTCATGAGCCTGGCCTTGCCGCTCTTTGTCGTGACGATGGCATCTCAGAATTTGCCCGGCGTGGCGGTGATCCGGGCAAGCGGCTACGACCTGCCGATCTCGAAGCTGATTTCGATGACCGGGCTGGCTACCTTCGTGCTGGCGCCATTCGGTGGCTACGCGCTCAACCTCAGCGCGATCACGGCGGCGATCTGCATGGGGCCGGAGGCACACGCCGATCCAGCCAAGCGTTATACGGCGGCGGCCTCCTGCGGCATCATCTATATATTGATCGGTATCTTCGGCGCGGTGGTGACCGGCTTGCTGATCGCCTTCCCCAAGGAACTTGTGATGGCGATTGCCGGTCTGGCGCTGCTCGGCTCCATCGGCGGCGGTCTGGCCAACGCCGTGCGTGACGAATCGCACCGCGAGGCGGCGCTCATCACCTTCCTCGTGACCCTGAGCGGCGTCACCATAGCCGGGATCGGATCAGCGTTTTGGGGAGTGGTTGCGGGCAGCATCGCCCTGTTTGTGCAACAGTACGGAGGTCCACACTCGCCCAGAGCGAAGTGATCCCTCTATCTATATAGGCACCGACAGCCCATGAACATCCTCTTTGTTGCCGATCCGGTCGAACACTTCAAGATCTACAAGGACACCACCTTCGCCATGATGCGCGAGGCGCAGCGGCGCGGCCACACCATTTCGGTGTGCGAGCCACGACATGTTTCCTGGCAGCGTGGCGAACAGGTCAAGGCCGACGTACGCGACATCCGCCTGACGGGCGATGCTGATATCTGGTTTGTGGTCGAGGGCGAGCGCCGTGCCGCGCTGGTTGATTTCGGCGCGGTGCTGATGCGCAAGGATCCGCCATTCGATGCCGAGTACATCTATTCCACTCACCTGCTGGAACAGGCGGAGCGTGATGGTGCCAAGGTCGTCAA
The DNA here is from genome assembly GCF_011305995.1 of Diaphorobacter sp. HDW4A. GTDB lineage: Bacteria > Pseudomonadota > Gammaproteobacteria > Burkholderiales > Burkholderiaceae_C > Diaphorobacter_A. Next base: position 5,902,930 of record NZ_CP049910.1, read on the forward strand.
CAAGCCGAGCGCGCTGCGCGATCATCCCGAGAAACTGGCGATCATGGAGTTCCCGCAGTTCATCGGCCCCACGCTAGTGACGCGCGACGCCCAGCAGATCCGTCGCTTTCACGAGGAGCACAAGGACATCATTCTCAAACCACTCGACGGCATGGGCGGCATGGGCATCTTCCGGGTAAAGGCGGATGGCCTGAATCTGGGCAGCATCATCGAAACCCTGAACAAGGACGGCGCACAAAGCGTCATGGTGCAGAAGTTTCTTCCCGAGATCGCAGACGGCGACAAGCGTGTACTGGTCATCGGGGGTAAGCCTGTTCCTTATTGTCTGGCGCGCATTCCTCAGGGCAACGAGGTGCGCGGCAATCTGGCGGCCGGTGGCAAGGGCGTCGCCCGCCCCTTGAGCGACAAGGACCGGCAGATCGCAGAAGCGCTCGGCCCCATCCTGCAAAGCCGGGGGCTGCTGCTGGTGGGCGTGGACGTGATCGGTGAATGCGTCACCGAAATCAATGTGACCAGCCCGACCTGCTTCCAGGAGATCCATGATCAGACGGGCTTCGATGTGCCTGCCATGTTCATCGATGCGTTGGAGGCGGCGGTCGCCTGACGGGCGTAAGAGGGTGCTCCACCCATCCAGGCTAGAAAAGCGGAAAGAAATCCGCCTTTTTCATAAAAGGCGTGATTTCCGGGGCTATACTTGCGCCCTTCCTCAGGGATAACGCGTTGAAATAAGGAGCGATCCGAAAGTCAGGCGGGTGGATCTGAAGAAAGTTCTCAAAGTTCTCTGGCTGGTTCAAAAACCGGTATAGAATAGAGGGCTTCGCTACTAGGGGTGGTTGCCGGTAATCTGGTGATGCTCTGGGTGGTGGGAAAAAAGAAATCTTGGATTTCTTCTTCCGGGTCTCAGAATCCGGTGTAGAATACAAGGCTTCGCTGCTGATGACGGAAACGAAAACGGCGGCTGGTGGATGCGGGGTTTGACTGGTTATCTGGTCGGTCTGCAAAAACCACAAAGTTTGACAGGTCTTTAAAACGTGTTATAATTCAAGGCTTAGCTGATCACAGCGAGTCAAGCAAGACGAAGCGATTCGGATTGCGGTGGATCCTTAAAAATATACAGCCGATAAGCGTGGGCGTTTGATGGCGAATGCATAAGTTCTTCGGGACTAGTGCTTGTCACTACAAACGCTCATGCAAACAGTAAAATTGTAGGAAGATCATTTCTTCTTCAATTCCTATTTGTATTGAGCAAGTCGAGAGACTTTAAATTTCAAGATCGAACTGTAGAGTTTGATCCTGGCTCAGATTGAACGCTGGCGGCATGCCTTACACATGCAAGTCGAACGGTAACAGGTCTTCGGATGCTGACGAGTGGCGAACGGGTGAGTAATACATCGGAACGTGCCCGATCGTGGGGGATAACGAGGCGAAAGCTTTGCTAATACCGCATACGATCTACGGATGAAAGCAGGGGATCAGTAATGACCTTGCGCGGACGGAGCGGCCGATGGCAGATTAGGTAGTTGGTGGGATAAAAGCTTACCAAGCCGACGATCTGTAGCTGGTCTGAGAGGATGATCAGCCACACTGGGACTGAGACACGGCCCAGACTCCTACGGGAGGCAGCAGTGGGGAATTTTGGACAATGGGGGAAACCCTGATCCAGCCATGCCGCGTGCAGGATGAAGGCCTTCGGGTTGTAAACTGCTTTTGTACAGAACGAAAAGGTCGCTTCTAATAAAGGCGGCCCATGACGGTACTGTAAGAATAAGCACCGGCTAACTACGTGCCAGCAGCCGCGGTAATACGTAGGGTGCAAGCGTTAATCGGAATTACTGGGCGTAAAGCGTGCGCAGGCGGTTATGTAAGACAGATGTGAAATCCCCGGGCTCAACCTGGGAACTGCATTTGTGACTGCATAGCTTGAGTGCGGCAGAGGGGGATGGAATTCCGCGTGTAGCAGTGAAATGCGTAGATATGCGGAGGAACACCGATGGCGAAGGCAATCCCCTGGGCCTGCACTGACGCTCATGCACGAAAGCGTGGGGAGCAAACAGGATTAGATACCCTGGTAGTCCACGCCCTAAACGATGTCAACTGGTTGTTGGGAATTCACTTTCTCAGTAACGAAGCTAACGCGTGAAGTTGACCGCCTGGGGAGTACGGCCGCAAGGTTGAAACTCAAAGGAATTGACGGGGACCCGCACAAGCGGTGGATGATGTGGTTTAATTCGATGCAACGCGAAAAACCTTACCCACCTTTGACATGTCAAGAATTCCACAGAGATGAGGAAGTGCTCGAAAGAGAACTTGAACACAGGTGCTGCATGGCTGTCGTCAGCTCGTGTCGTGAGATGTTGGGTTAAGTCCCGCAACGAGCGCAACCCTTGTCATTAGTTGCTACATTCAGTTGGGCACTCTAATGAGACTGCCGGTGACAAACCGGAGGAAGGTGGGGATGACGTCAAGTCCTCATGGCCCTTATAGGTGGGGCTACACACGTCATACAATGGCTGGTACAAAGGGTTGCCAACCCGCGAGGGGGAGCTAATCCCATAAAGCCAGTCGTAGTCCGGATCGCAGTCTGCAACTCGACTGCGTGAAGTCGGAATCGCTAGTAATCGTGGATCAGAATGTCACGGTGAATACGTTCCCGGGTCTTGTACACACCGCCCGTCACACCATGGGAGCGGGTCTCGCCAGAAGTAGGTAGCCTAACCGCAAGGAGGGCGCTTACCACGGCGGGGTTCGTGACTGGGGTGAAGTCGTAACAAGGTAGCCGTATCGGAAGGTGCGGCTGGATCACCTCCTTTCTGGAAAACAGCATTCAAGATTGAACGCCCACACTTATCGGTTGTTGGAACAAGCCAAGGCTGAGCAGCAGGACCTGTTGCTCTGGTTGAGGAATGGGTCTGTAGCTCAGCTGGTTAGAGCACCGTCTTGATAAGGCGGGGGTCGTTGGTTCGAGCCCAACTAGACCCACCAAACTCTTTATTGGAAGCGCCAACACTCTGGTCGAGGAAGAAATCCTGGGGGATTAGCTCAGCTGGGAGAGCACCTGCTTTGCAAGCAGGGGGTCGTCGGTTCGATCCCGTCATCCTCCACCAACACTTATCAAGATAAAAAATCAACACCAAAGCAGTTTGGAGACAGACTGCTTTGTTGTTGACCCGGATTACCGGATCAATACGGCTGTTCTTTAAAAATTCATAGAGTCGAAATCAGCGTTGTTAGCGGAAAGCAGAAATTCGTAAAGGTTTTACTGCACCGTGCCGCTAGCAACAAATTTGATTGCGTCAAAACGAATAGACAATAACTTTGTTTAATTCAAGTAATGACGAATCGTTCTCAAAGCAGTGATCCAGAGATGGATTACAGCTAAGAAAATCATTCACATTACGGCATAACGCGTGAGGTGTGAGACCTCACAAAACAAGTCTGCGATCTGACAATTGGGTCATCTCGAAAGAGATGTCAAAGTTATAGGGTCAAGTGACTAAGAGCATATGGTGGATGCCTTGGCGATGATAGGCGACGAAAGACGTGATAGCCTGCGATAAGCTTCGGGAGCTGGCAAATAAGCTTTGATCCGGAGGTCTCTGAATGGGGAAACCCACCCGCAAGGGTATCGCAACCTGAATACATAGGGTTGCGAGGCGAACCGAGTGAACTGAAACATCTAAGTAGCTCGAGGAAAAGACATCAACCGAGATTCCGATAGTAGTGGCGAGCGAATTCGGAAGAGCCTTGCAGTGATAGTCATTGGGTTAACAAAACGGCATGGAAAGGCCGACCATAGTGGGTGATAGTCCCGTATGTGAAAACCCAGTGGTGGTACTAGGCTGCAGATAAGTAGGGCGGGGCACGAGAAACCTTGTCTGAATATGGGGGGACCATCCTCCAAGGCTAAATACTCATCATCGACCGATAGTGAACAAGTACCGTGAGGGAAAGGCGAAAAGAACCCCGGGAGGGGAGTGAAATAGATCCTGAAACCGTATGCTTACAAAAAGTCGGAGCCTCGTAAGGGGTGACGGCGTACCTTTTGTATAATGGGTCAGCGACTTACATTCAGTGGCAAGCTTAACCGAATAGGGGAGGCGTAGGGAAACCGAGTCCGAACAGGGCGTTTTTAGTCGCTGGGTGTAGACCCGAAACCAAGTGATCTATCCATGGCCAGGATGAAGGTGCCGTAACAGGTACTGGAGGTCCGAACCGACTAGTGTTGCAAAACTAGCGGATGAGCTGTGGATAGGGGTGAAAGGCTAAACAAACTTGGAAATAGCTGGTTCTCTCCGAAAACTATTTAGGTAGTGCCTCAAGTATTACCTGCGGGGGTAGAGCACTGTTTTGGCTAGGGGGTCATGGCGACTTACCAAACCAAGGCAAACTCCGAATACTGCAGAGTACAGCTTGGGAGACAGAGCACCGGGTGCTAACGTCCGGACTCAAGAGGGAAACAACCCAGACCGCCAGCTAAGGTCCCTAAAATTGGCTAAGTGGGAAACGAAGTGGGAAGGCTAAAACAGTCAGGATGTTGGCTTAGAAGCAGCCATCATTTAAAGAAAGCGTAATAGCTCACTGATCGAGTCGTCCTGCGCGGAAGATGTAACGGGGCTAAGCCAGTTACCGAAGCTGCGGATGTGCAATTTATTGCACGTGGTAGGAGAGCGTTCTGTAAGCCTGTGAAGGTGTCTGGAGACGGATGCTGGAGGTATCAGAAGTGCGAATGCTGACATGAGTAGCGTTAAAGCGGGTGAAAAGCCCGCTCGCCGTAAGCGCAAGGTTTCCTACGCAACGTTCATCGGCGTAGGGTGAGTCGGCCCCTAAGGCGAGGCAGAGATGCGTAGCTGATGGGAAACAGGTCAATATTCCTGTACCGATCAATAGTGCGATGTGGGGACGGAGAAGGTTAGCTCAGCCAACTGTTGGATATGTTGGTTCAAGCCTGTAGTCGTGCCCGGTAGGCAAATCCGCCGGGCTTAGATGAGGGGTGATAACGAGTGTGCTTGCACATGAAGTGAGTGATACCCTGCTTCCAGGAAAAGCCACTAAGCTTCAGCTATTGACGACCGTACCGCAAACCGACACTGGTGCGCGAGATGAGTATTCTAAGGCGCTTGAGAGAACTCAGGAGAAGGAACTCGGCAAATTGATACCGTAACTTCGGGAGAAGGTATGCCCCTAGTAGGTGAACTCGTACAGAGGGAGCTGAATGGGGTTGCAAAAAATCGGTGGCTGCGACTGTTTATTAAAAACACAGCACTCTGCAAACACGAAAGTGGACGTATAGGGTGTGACGCCTGCCCGGTGCTGGAAGATTAAATGATGGGGTGCAAGCTCTTGATTGAAGTCCCAGTAAACGGCGGCCGTAACTATAACGGTCCTAAGGTAGCGAAATTCCTTGTCGGGTAAGTTCCGACCTGCACGAATGGCGTAACGATGGCCACACTGTCTCCTCCTGAGACTCAGCGAAGTTGAAATGTTTGTGATGATGCAATCTCCCCGCGGAAAGACGGAAAGACCCCATGAACCTTTACTGTAGCTTTGTATTGGACTTTGAACAGATCTGTGTAGGATAGGTGGGAGGCTTTGAAGTGTGGTCGCTAGATCACATGGAGCCAACGTTGAAATACCACCCTGGTGTGTTTGAGGTTCTAACCTAGGTCCATTATCTGGACTGGGGACAGTGCATGGTAGGCAGTTTGACTGGGGCGGTCTCCTCCCAAAGTGTAACGGAGGAGTTCGAAGGTACGCTAGTTACGGTCGGACATCGTGACGATAGTGCAATGGCATAAGCGTGCTTAACTGCGAGACTGACAAGTCGAGCAGATGCGAAAGCAGGACATAGTGATCCGGTGGTTCTGTATGGAAGGGCCATCGCTCAACGGATAAAAGGTACTCTGGGGATAACAGGCTGATACCGCCCAAGAGTTCATATCGACGGCGGTGTTTGGCACCTCGATGTCGGCTCATCTCATCCTGGGGCTGTAGTCGGTCCCAAGGGTATGGCTGTTCGCCATTTAAAGAGGTACGTGAGCTGGGTTTAAAACGTCGTGAGACAGTTTGGTCCCTATCTTCCGTGGGCGCTGCAGATTTGAGGAAGCCTGCTCCTAGTACGAGAGGACCGGAGTGGACACACCTCTGGTGTACCTGTTGTCACGCCAGTGGCATCGCAGGGTAGCTATGTGTGGAAGAGATAACCGCTGAAAGCATCTAAGCGGGAAACTCGTTTCAAGATGAGATCTGCCGGGGCCTCGAGCCCCCTGAAGGGTCGTTGTAGACCACGACGTTGATAGGCTGGGTGTGGAAGAGCAGTAATGCTTTAAGCTAACCAGTACTAATTGCCCGTGCGGCTTGACCCTATAACTTTGATAAATTCAAAGACTTGTAGTTATGCCAAGTACGCAATCAAATTAAGTTCAGTGAAACAGTCTGGACACAACCTCAGCTGATTGAGACTCTATGAATTCGTTGTGCAGACCATAAGTCTGCATGACACCCAGTTATGCCTGATGACCATAGCAAGTTGGTACCACTCCTTCCCATCCCGAACAGGACAGTGAAACGACTTCGCGCCGATGATAGTGCGGGTTCCCGTGTGAAAGTAGGTCATCGTCAGGCTCTTACAGCCCAAACCGCCCCTAGCTCTGATGAGTTAGGGGCGTTTTGCTTTTAGGAAATCGAATGTGGGAAAGCGCCTTGCTCACGCTCCTCAAACCCCACACTCGCTCCCAATACCTGCGGCAAAACTCACTGATTGCCCAAGCCTCCCCGTTCAGGCTCCTTGCCGCAAACGTGACCTGAAGAGGCAGGTTCGGCATTTTGCTTCGCTCTTCCTCTTACCTGCTTTCATGTGCAGCTGTTGCCTAGTGTGGATCTAACTCTTCCGCCAGACGAGATGCAAATCATGGTGTCGAGGTTGGAATCGTTCAATGCTTTGGGAGTCACCGCAAAGCTGGCGCCGATGCCGTTGATGGCGCCCCAACGGTTGACGGTCAATGTGGACGAGTTGGTTGTGAAGCGCACCGATGCCTCGAGCAGACCTGGAAAGGACTGGATCAACTCGTCGTCATCGGCAGTTCCTGGCGGTCCGGGAATTCCGTTGTTGTCGATGTCGACGAACACATCCCAGCCACAGCTCCAGTCGCTGGCGGACGCAGTGCAGCTTCGACCTTCGGTGCTGTCCTTTTTGCGGAGTTTGATATTTTCACCTCTGCGCACCGCTTCGGAGCGGGCGATCTGGAGGGCGCCTTTCAATTCCATGACGGCCTGATGCACGCGCAGCTTTTGAATCAGGCTGGCGAAGCTCGGCGCGGCCAACATGGCCACGACGGTGAGCAGGGCAAACGTACACAAGAATTCGACCAGAGTGAATCCTTGCACGTTGGGCTGTTCAGAAGATGAACTGCTGAAGATGGGCGAGGTCATGATTTCGCAGGCTGTGACGGTGAATTCCTCTTTGTATAGCGATGCGGAAATGAGGTGTTTGATCTCATCATGCAAGCGTGCAAATGTGAGTTCGTGTACTCCGAAAGACTTATGTACCTTGGGCGGATGAGCGATGTGCAAAAAATCGCTTCTCAATGCATTTCTCTTTGCGTTTTCCCGAGAGAGGGTGCTGCGCCGAGCTACAATACGAGCTGCAGTTAGATTGACTCGGAAGCAACCAAGAATCTTTAAATTATTTTTAGGGTTTCTTGGAAGAGGTTGAAAAAGTCGCTATAATTGCAAGTTCTCCGGAGGGGTGCCCGAGTGGCTAAAGGGGGCAGACTGTAAATCTGTTGGCTTACGCCTACACTGGTTCGAATCCAGTCCCCTCCACCAAATTATGAGAGTCGAGGTCCTCGTTGGGTGCGACGCTGATCAATAGATCAAGCGGGAGTAGTTCAATGGTAGAACCTTAGCCTTCCAAGCTAATGACGCGGGTTCGATTCCCGTCTCCCGCTCCATGGCTGGTTTGTGAGAAAGTTAAGCGCAATGCGCTGTGAAGTTGCCCATGTGGCTCAGTGGTAGAGCACTCCCTTGGTAAGGGAGAGGTCGCGGGTCCGATTCCCGCCATGGGCACCACAAGTTTCAGGTGCGTCCGTTCGTGGTTGCGCCTTTATTTTTGGGTGTAAGTTTTCGGAGTCAAGAAATGGCAAAGGAAAAATTCGAGCGGACCAAGCCGCACGTCAACGTCGGTACCATCGGTCACGTTGACCACGGCAAGACCACGCTGACGGCTGCTATCGCTACCGTTCTGTCGAAGAAGTTTGGCGGCGAAGCCAAGGCTTACGACCAGATCGATGCTGCGCCCGAAGAAAAGGCTCGCGGTATCACGATCAACACCGCTCACGTCGAGTACGAAACGGCCAACCGCCACTACGCTCACGTTGACTGCCCAGGTCACGCTGACTATGTGAAGAACATGATCACGGGTGCTGCCCAGATGGACGGCGCGATCCTGGTTTGCTCCGCTGCTGACGGCCCAATGCCCCAGACCCGCGAGCACATCCTGCTGGCCCGTCAGGTTGGCGTTCCTTACATCATCGTGTTCCTGAACAAGTGCGACATGGTGGATGACGAAGAGCTGCTCGAGCTGGTCGAAATGGAAGTTCGCGAACTCCTCGACAAGTACGACTTCCCGGGCGACGACACCCCGATCATTCGTGGTTCGGCCAAGCTGGCTCTGGAAGGCGACCAATCCGACAAGGGCGAGCCTGCCATCATGAAGCTGGCTGAAGCTCTGGACACCTACATCCCAACGCCTGAGCGCGCTGTGGACGGTGCTTTCCTGATGCCAGTGGAAGACGTGTTCTCGATCTCCGGTCGTGGTACCGTGGTGACAGGCCGTATCGAGCGCGGTATCGTCAAGGTCGGCGAAGAAATCGAAATCGTCGGTATCAAGGACACACAGAAGACTACGGTCACTGGCGTGGAAATGTTCCGCAAGCTGCTGGACCAAGGTCAAGCTGGCGACAACGTGGGTCTGCTGCTGCGCGGCACGAAGCGCGAAGACGTCGAGCGCGGCCAAGTGCTGTGCAAGCCCGGTTCGATCAAGCCGCACACCGAGTTCACTGCTGAGGTGTACGTTCTGTCCAAGGACGAAGGCGGCCGTCACACTCCGTTCTTCAACAACTATCGTCCTCAGTTCTACTTCCGTACAACGGACGTGACCGGTTCGATCGTTCTGCCTGCTGACAAGGAAATGGTCATGCCTGGCGACAACGTGTCCATCACCGTGAAGCTGATCGCTCCGATCGCCATGGAAGAAGGTCTGCGTTTCGCTATCCGCGAAGGTGGCCGTACCGTCGGCGCCGGCGTGGTTGCCACGATCATTGCGTAAGTTTTGAATCGTAGGGGTATAGCTCAATTGGCAGAGCGTCGGTCTCCAAAACCGAAGGTTGTAGGTTCGATTCCTACTGCCCCTGCCACCTAAGGGTGGAAACAATAAGCCCGCCAAGCCTTGGCGGGCTTCGGCGTCTTGTGCGGCGCCGGAACATGAAATGATTGCAGTCACTTATGGCCACTTCTCAGGTTGAAACTGTTAGTACTGGTGCGGATAAGGCGAAGCTCGCCTTTGCCGTCGTACTGGTGTTGGCCTCTATTGCCGGTTTCTATGTGCTTTCCAAGCAGGGTCCATTGGTGCAATGGGCTGCGTTGCTGGTGGGGCTGGTGGCGGCCGCTGTGGTATTTCTGGTCTCCGAGCCGGGTCGCCAGTTTGTGGCTTTCGCTCGCGATGCGTGGAAGGAAGTGCACAAGGTTGTCTGGCCGACTCGCAAGGAAGCATTGCAGATGACAGGTTACGTGTTCGCCTTCGTGGTGATCATGGCCCTGTTTCTGTGGTTTACGGACAAGACGCTTGAGTGGGTCTTGTACGATTTGATTCTGGGTTGGAGGAAGTAACTGATGACTGATGACGCCATGGAAAATGCTGGCGCGACGGCGGCAGTTCCTGCTCCTGTAGCTGCGGGTAACCCGGATCTGCGCTGGTACATCGTGCATGCCTATTCGGGTATGGAAAAAGCGGTGGAACGCAACATCACCGAACGCATTGCGCGTGCGGGCATGCAGGACAAGTTTGGCCGCATTCTGGTTCCGACCGAAGAAGTGGTCGAAATGAAGAATGGCCAACGCAAGACGACCGAGCGGCGTCTGTATCCTGGCTATGTGTTCGTTGAAATGGTGATGGAAGATGACACTTGGCATCTGGTGAAGCACACCAGCAAGGTCACTGGATTTGTGGGTGGTTCCAAGAATCGCCCCGCGCCAATCTCTGATGATGAAGTGCAGAAGATCGTCAGCCAGATGGAAGAGGGTACGGAAAAGCCACGTCACAAGATTGAATTCACCGTGGGTGAATTCATCCGAGTGAAGGAAGGTCCGTTCACCGATTTCAATGGTTCGGTGGAAGAAGTCAACTACGAAAAGAATCGCCTGCGCGTGTCGGTGATGATTTTCGGACGTTCCACACCAGTCGAGTTGGAATTTGCTCAGGTCGAGAAGACCTGAGCAACATAGAGATTCGTGGTTCGATGCTTCACAGCTCTGCGTCGATTCCCACTTTGTTTTCGAGCTGCAACCCCGGGGAGCAGACCTTGATTTCAAGGTTTGCGTCATGACCCGTAAGGAAATCTAGCCATGGCGAAAAAAATCGTCGGCTTTATCAAGCTGCAAGTTCCAGCTGGTAAGGCAAACCCCTCTCCTCCAATCGGTCCAGCGCTGGGTCAGCGCGGTCTGAACATCATGGAGTTCTGCAAGGCATTCAACGCGCAGACTCAAGGTGTTGAGCCAGGTCTGCCACTGCCTGTGGTGATCACGGCTTTTGCTGACAAGAGCTTCACGTTCGTCATCAAGACTCCTCCAGCCACCGTGCTGATCAAGAAGGCCATCAAGTTGGACAAGGGTTCTTCGAACCCCCTGAAGACCAAGGTCGGCAAGATCACCCGCGCTCAGCTGGAAGAAATCGCAAAGACCAAGCTGAAGGACATGAATGCTGCCAACGTTGACGCTGCTGTGCGCACCTTGGCTGGTTCGGCCCGCTCCATGGGCGTGACTGTGGAAGGACTGTAATCATGGCAAAGTTGACCAAGAAGCAAAAAGCACTGGCCGGCAAGGTTGAAAGCACCAAGCTGTACACGTTCGCTGACGCGGTGGCTCTCGTGAAGGAAGCCGCTACTGCCAAGTTCGACGAGTCCATCGATGTTGCTGTGCAACTCGGCGTGGATGCCAAGAAGTCGGACCAAGTGGTGCGTGGCGCTGTCGTTCTGCCTCACGGCACCGGCAAGACCACTCGCGTGGCTGTGTTCGCCCAAGGCGCCAAGGCTGAAGAAGCCAAGGCCGCTGGCGCTGACATCGTCGGCATGGACGACCTGGCTGCCATGGTCAAGGCTGGCGACATGCCTTTCGACGTGGTGATCGCTGCTCCCGACGCAATGCGCGTTGTGGGTACGTTGGGTCAGATCCTGGGCCCACGTGGCCTCATGCCTAACCCGAAGGTTGGCACTGTGACTCCTGACGTGGCTACCGCCGTCAAAAACGCCAAGGCTGGTCAGATCCAGTTCCGCGTTGACAAGGCAGGCATTATCCACGGCACGATCGGTCGTCGCTCGTTCGACAACGACAAGCTGCAGGGCAACCTGGCTGCTCTGATCGAAGCGCTGAACAAATCCAAGCCTGCTACCAGCAAGGGTGTTTACCTGCGCAAGGTTGCTGTTTCCTCCACGATGGGCGTTGGCGTCCGTGTGGATGCACAGACCATCGCAGCGTAATTGCTAAAAAGATCTTGAGGCACTCGCAAGAGTGCCTCAGTGGTGGGTCGACGCAGCGATGCGTCGGGTCATCCAAGACCGTTGGTGTGCAGATGGCTGCACTTAAATCATGTGGATGCCAACGCAGATGGCGATCCCGCTGCAGATGGAATGAGTAATTTTTCCTCAACAGTTGGTCGCTGCAACTTAAGCGCGCATCGAGAACTTTGGTTCGACGTGCGCATATGAAGGAGTAGACCTTGAGTCTTAATCGCAGTGAGAAAGAAGCGGTCATCAATGAAGTGACCAGCCTCGCCGCAAAAGCTCAAACGCTGGTGATCGCGGAATACCGTGGCATCACGGTCGCTGACATGACCAAACTGCGCGTTTCCGCACGCAGCCAGGGCGTGAGCCTGAGTGTTCTGAAGAACACGCTGGCCCGCCGTGCTGTGAACGGTAGCCAGTTTGACGTTGTTGCCGACCAGATGACCGGTCCTCTGATCTATGGCTTCTCCGAAGACGCTGTGGCTGCCGCCAAGGTGGTGGCCGATTTCGCGAAGACCAACGACAAGTTGGTGATTCGCGGTGGCGCTTTCGCAGGTAAAGCCCTGGACGTGAACGGCGTGAAGCAACTGGCCGCAATTCCTTCCAAGGAAGTGTTGTTGGCTCAGATCTGTGGCTTGCTCATGTCGCCTATGTCGCGTACCGCTGTGGTGCTCGGCGCTTTGGCGGCAAAAAAGGGCGAAGGCGAAGCTGTTGCTGCTTGATTGAAAAGCACACAGTTTCCCCCATATAAACCAATTGTTAGGAAATCAAAATGGCATTCGATAAAGACGCATTCTTGACCGCGCTGGATAGCATGACGGTTATGGAACTCAATGACCTGGTGAAGGCCATTGAAGAGAAGTTCGGCGTGTCCGCCGCTGCTATGGCTGCTCCAGCCGCTGGTGGCGCTGGCGCTGCTGCTGCTGTGGAAGAAAAGACTGAATTCAACCTGGTTCTGCTCGAAGCAGGCGCAAACAAGGTTGGCGTGATCAAGGCCGTGCGTGAAATCACCGGTCTGGGTCTGAAGGAAGCCAAGGACATGGTCGACGGCGCTCCCAAGACTCTGAAGGAAGCTATGCCTAAGGCTGACGCTGAAGCCGCTGCCAAGAAGCTGGTTGATGCTGGTGCCAAGGCTGAACTGAAGTAATTCGCTCAGTTTTGAGGGCTGGAGGTTCCAAAAGGGGCCTCCAGCCTTTGGCGCTTCTAGTGCAAGGGTTTGCCCTGTACCTGAAAGACGTCTTGTCTGACGACCTGCGCGGTCGTTTTGTTGTCAGATCAAGACGCTAGATTGGGACCATTGTGTCCAGAGTGCACCAGAAAGCGGTTGTCTCATTGTGAACCGTTTTCTAGTGCCTTCTGATTCATCCGACAGCAGAAGGTGCCTTGGTTCGGGCGATGTGCAATGCATCGCCGTCCGCCATGGTTGGTAGTGGCCAACCGCCAAGCCTACAAGTGTGTCTTGTAGGGCAGTCGTCGAAGACCAGTTTCATGTCTTTGCCTGGAGATCTCATGGCCCAAACTTCCACGTACAGCTACACCGAGCGCAAGCGGATTCGCAAGAGCTTCGGCAGCCGTGACAGTGTGCTCAAAGTGCCTTATCTGTTGCAGATGCAGCGCGATGCGTACACCGCATTCCTGCAATCCGGAACAGCCCCTCAAAAACGCAGCGATGACGGCTTGCAGGCCGCATTCAATGCTGCATTCCCGATCGTGTCGCACAACGGCTTCGTTGAAATGAAGTTTGTCGAGTACAACCTCGCCAAACCCGCTTTCGACGTGCGCGAGTGCCAGACGCGTGGTCTGACCTTCGCTTCGGCCGTGCGCGCCAAGGTGCAGCTCATCATTTATGACCGCGAATCCTCGACATCTTCCTCCAAAGTAGTGAAGGAAGTGAAGGAGCAGGAAGTCTACATGGGCGAAGTGCCCCTGATGACGGACAAGGGCTCGTTCATCATCAACGGTACCGAGCGCGTGATCGTGTCTCAGCTGCACCGCTCGCCTGGCGTGTTCTTCGAACACGACAAGGGCAAGACTCACAGCTCGGGCAAGCTGTTGTTTTCGGCTCGCATCATTCCTTACCGCGGTTCATGGCTCGACTTCGAATTCGATCCGAAGGACATGCTGTACTTCCGCGTCGACCGTCGCCGCAAGATGCCCGTGACGATTCTGCTGAAGGCCATTGGTCTGAATCCGGAATCCATCCTCGCGAACTTCTTCGTGAACGATAACTTCCGCTTGATGGACAGCGGCGCGCAAATGGAATTTGTGCCCGAACGTCTGAAGGGCGAAGTGGCACGTTTTGACATCACCGACAAGTCGGGCAAGGTCGTCGTCGCCAAGGACAAGCGCATCACCGCGCGTCACACCCGCGAGCTGGAGCAGTCCAACACGACGCACGTGAGCGTGCCCGAGGACTTCCTCATTGGCCGCGTGGTGGCACGCAACATTGTTGATGGCGACACAGGCGAAATCATTGCCAAGGCCAACGACGAGCTGACCGAAGCGCTGCTCAAGAAACTGCGTTCGGCTGGCGTGCACGACATCCAGTGCATCTACACGAACGAACTCGATCAAGGCGCGTACATCTCGCAGACCTTGCGCATCGACGAAACCATTGATGAGTTCGCTGCGCGCGTGGCCATCTACCGCATGATGCGTCCTGGCGAGCCGCCAACGGAAGATGCTGTGCAGGCCCTGTTCCAGCGTCTGTTCTACAATCCGGACACGTACGATCTGTCGCGCGTGGGCCGCATGAAGTTCAACGCCAAGGTCGGTCGCGATGGCGCAACCGGTCCGATGGTGCTGGACAATGACGACATCCTGTCCGTGGTGAAGATCCTGGTGGATCTGCGCAACGGTAAGGGCGAGGTCGACGATATCGACCACTTGGGCAATCGCCGCGTGCGTTGCGTGGGCGAGCTGGCTGAAAACCAGTACCGCACCGGTCTGGCGCGTATCGAAAAGGCTGTGAAGGAACGTCTGGGCCAAGCGGAGCAAGAGCCGCTGATGCCACACGACCTGATCAACTCCAAGCCGATCTCTGCTGCTCTGAAGGAATTCTTTGGTGCATCGCAGCTGTCGCAGTTCATGGACCAGACCAATCCTCTGGCCGAAATCACCCACAAGCGCCGTGTTTCGGCTCTTGGTCCGGGCGGTTTGACGCGTGAACGCGCAGGCTTCGAAGTGCGTGACGTGCACGTCACCCACTACGGCCGCGTCTGCCCAATCGAAACGCCTGAAGGTCCAAACATTGGTCTGATCAACTCGCTGGCTCTGTATGCCCGCCTGAACGAATACGGTTTCATTGAAACGCCGTATCGCCGCGTGGTGGACAGCAAGGTCACTATGGACATCGACTACCTGTCGGCCATCGAAGAAGGCAAGTACATCATCGCTCAGGCGAATGCCACACTGGACGAAGAAGGCCGCCTGACGGGTGACCTGGTGTCGGCCCGTGAAAAGGGTGATTCCACACTCGTGTCCGCAGAGCGCGTTCAGTACATGGATGTGTCGCCTGCGCAGATCGTTTCCGTGGCTGCATCGCTGGTTCCGTTCCTCGAGCACGATGACGCGAACCGCGCGTTGATGGGTGCCAACATGTCGCGTCAGGCCGTGCCTGTTCTGCGTCCTGAAAAGCCAATGGTCGGCACGGGCATCGAGCGCGTGGCGGCTGTCGACTCTGGCACCGTGGTGACGGCAACCCGTGGCGGTATCGTCGACTATGTTGACGCGACCCGTATCGTGGTGCGTGTGAACGACGAAGAAGCCGTCGCTGGCGAAGTCGGCGTGGACATCTACAACCTCATCAAGTACCAGCGTTCCAACCAGAACACCAACATTCACCAGCGTCCCATCGTGGCCAAGGGTGACAAGTTGGCCAAGGGTGACGTGGTGGCCGACGGCGCATCGACCGACCTGGGCGAAATCGCCATCGGTCAGAACATGCTGATCGCCTTCATGCCATGGAACGGCTACAACTTCGAAGATTCGATCCTGATCTCCGAGCGAGTGGTGGCTGAAGACCGCTACACCTCGATCCACATCGAAGAACTCGTGGTGATGGCTCGCGATACCAAGCTGGGCCCTGAGGAAATCACGCGCGACATTCCGAACCTGTCGGAACAGCAACTGAACCGCCTCGACGAATCCGGCATCATCTACGTGGGTGCGGAAGTGCAGCCCGGCGACACGCTGGTCGGCAAGGTCACGCCCAAGGGTGAGACGACTCTGACTCCTGAAGAGAAGCTGCTGCGCGCGATTTTCGGCGAGAAGGCATCGGACGTGAAGGACACCTCGCTGCGTGTGGATCAGGGCTCTTCGGGCACCGTGATCGACGTGCAGGTGTTTACCCGCGAAGGCATCCAGCGCGACAAGCGCGCCCAGCAGATCATCGACGATGAACTCAAGCGCTACCGTCTCGACCTGAACGACCAACTGCGCATCGTGGAAGCCGACGCGTTCGACCGTATCGAGAAGCTGCTGATCGGTCACATCGCCAACGGCGGCCCACAAAAGCTGGCCAAGGGCACGAAGATCGACAAGGCGTATCTGGACGGTGTGGACAAGTTCCATTGGTTCGACATTCGTCCTGCGGAAGACAACGTCGCCGCGCAACTCGAGTCGATCAAGAACTCGCTGGAGCAGACACGTCACAGCTTCGACCTCGCGTTCGAAGAAAAGCGCAAGAAGCTCACGCAAGGCGACGAGTTACCCGCTGGCGTGCTCAAAATGGTCAAGGTCTACCTGGCCGTCAAGCGTCGTCTGCAACCCGGTGACAAGATGGCTGGTCGTCACGGCAACAAGGGTGTGGTCTCCAAGATCACTCCTGTTGAAGACATGCCTTACCTGGCAGACGGCACCACCGCCGACATCGTGCTGAACCCGCTGGGCGTGCCATCGCGCATGAACATCGGTCAGGTTCTGGAAGTTCACCTGGGCTGGGCCGGCAAGGGTCTGGGCCAGCGCATCGACAACATGCTGCGTGACCACGCGCGTGCCGAAGAAATGCGTGAACTCATGGAACAGATCTACAACTCGCGCGGCCGCCAGGAAGACCTGTCGCAGCTGAGCGACGAAGACATCATGAAGATGGCGGGCAACCTGCGCACCGGCGTGCCTTACGCGTCGCCCGTGTTCGACGGTGCTTCCGAAGCCGAGATCAAGGACATGCTGAAGCTGGCCTATCCGGACGACATCGCGAAGGCCAAGGGCCTGACCGACACACGCACACAGGCTTACCTGTTTGATGGTCGCACCGGCGAGCGCTTCGAGCGTCCGACCACCATCGGCTACATGCACTATCTGAAGCTGCACCACTTGGTCGACGACAAGATGCACGCCCGCTCCACTGGTCCGTACTCGCTCGTGACGCAACAGCCTCTCGGCGGTAAGGCCCAGTTCGGTGGCCAGCGTTTCGGTGAAATGGAAGTGTGGGCGCTGGAAGCTTACGGCGCCGCTTACGTGCTGCAGGAAATGCTGACAGTGAAGTCCGATGACGTGGTGGGTCGTACCAAGGTGTACGAGAACATCGTCAAGGGTGAACACTCGATTGAAGCCGGCATGCCGGAATCGTTCAATGTGCTGGTCAAGGAAATCCGTTCCTTGGGCCTGGACATCGAACTGGAACGTTCTTAATTTGAAAAGGGAAAGAGTCCATGAAATCGTTACTCGACCTGTTCAAGCAATTCACGCCCGATGAGCATTTCGATGCCATCAAAATCGGCATGGCTTCGCCCGAAAAGATCCGCTCGTGGTCTTTCGGCGAGGTGAAGAAACCTGAGACGATCAACTACCGCACGTTCAAGCCAGAGCGTGACGGTCTGTTCTGCGCAAAGATCTTCGGTCCCATCAAGGACTACGAATGCCTTTGCGGCAAGTACAAGCGCCTGAAGCACCGCGGTGTGATCTGCGAGAAGTGCGGCGTTGAAGTCACGCAGACCAAGGTTCGCCGCGAACGCATGGGTCACATCGACCTGGCCGCTCCTTGCGCGCACATCTGGTTCCTGAAGTCGCTGCCGTCGCGTCTGGGCCTGGTGCTCGACATGACGCTGCGCGACATCGAACGCGTGCTGTATTTCGAAGCATATGTGGTCACCGACCCAGGCATGACTCCGCTGAAGAAGTTCGGCATCATGTCCGAGGACGACTATGACGCCAAGCGCAAGGAATACGGTGATGAATTCATCGCCAAGATGGGCGCTGAGGGCATCAAGGATCTGCTCGAAGGCATCGACATCGATATGGAAATCGAGCGTCTGCGTGGTGATCTGACCGGCTCCGAAGTCAAGGTCAAGAAGAATGCCAAGCGCCTGAAGGTTCTGGAAGCGTTCAAGAAGTCCGGCATCAAGCCCGAGTGGATGGTGCTCGAAGTGCTGCCCGTGCTGCCTCCGGACCTGCGTCCGCTGGTGCCGCTGGATGGTGGCCGTTTCGCGACCTCCGATCTGAACGATCTGTATCGCCGCGTCATCAACCGCAACTCGCGTCTGCGTCGCCTGCTGGAGTTGAAGGCTCCTGAAATCATCGCGCGCAACGAAAAGCGCATGCTGCAGGAAGCGGTTGACTCGCTGCTGGACAACGGCCGTCGCGGCAAGGCGATGACGGGTGCGAACAAGCGTGCCCTCAAGTCGCTGGCCGACATGATCAAGGGTAAGAGCGGTCGTTTCCGCCAGAACTTGCTGGGCAAGCGCGTCGACTACTCGGGTCGTTCGGTCATTACCGTGGGCCCGTACCTCAAGCTGCACCAGTGCGGCCTGCCAAAGCTCATGGCTCTGGAACTGTTCAAGCCATTCATCTTCTCGCGCCTCGAAGCGATGGGCATCGCCACGACCATCAAGGCGGCCAAGAAGGAAGTGGAAGCCGGCACGCCCGTCGTGTGGGACATCCTGGAAGAGGTCATCAAGGAACACCCGATCATGCTGAACCGTGCGCCTACGCTGCACCGTTTGGGCATTCAGGCGTTCGAGCCGATCCTGATTGAAGGCAAGGCGATCCAACTGCACCCACTCGTTTGCGCGGCCTTCAACGCCGACTTCGACGGTGACCAGATGGCCGTTCACGTTCCGCTGTCGGTGGAAGCACAGCTCGAAGCCCGCACACTGATGCTGGCGTCGAACAACGTGCTGTTCCCGGCCTCGGGCGAACCTTCCATCGTTCCTTCTCAGGACGTGGTGCTGGGTCTTTATCACGCCACCCGTGACAAGATCAACGGCAAGGGTGAAGGCTTGGTGTTCTCCGACATCGGTGAAGTGCAACGCGCGTTGGACGCAGGTGAAGCCGAGCTCGCAGCGCGCATCAACGTGCGCCTGACGGAGTGGACCAAGAACAAGGCCACGGGGGAATTCGAGCCCGAGACCAAGCTCGTGGAAACCACCGTCGGCCGTGCTCTGCTGTCCGAAATTCTTCCCAAGGGCCTGCCGTTCTCGAACATGAACAAGGCGCTCAAGAAGAAGGAAATCTCCAAGCTCATCAACGTGAGCTTCCGCAAGTGCGGTCTGAAGGAAACGGTCGTTTTCGCAGACAAGCTGCTGCAAAACGGTTTCCGTCTGGCTACGCGTGCTGGTATTTCCATCTGCGTGGACGACATGCTGGTGCCACCGCAAAAGCCCGAAATCATTGGCCGTGCCGAAAAGGAAGTCAAAGAGATCGAGCAGCAGTACGTCTCCGGTCTGGTGACGGCTGGCGAGCGCTACAACAAGGTCGTGGATATCTGGGGCAAGGCCGGGGACGAAATCTCCAAGGTCATGATGCAACAGCTGTCCAAGCAAAAGACCATTGACCGTCACGGCAACGAAGTCGATCAGGAATCGTTCAATTCGATTTACATGATGGCCGACTCCGGCGCCCGCGGTTCCGCAGCTCAGATTCGTCAGCTCGCAGGTATGCGTGGTCTGATGGCAAAGCCTGACGGCTCCATCATCGAGACGCCTATCACCGCGAACTTCCGCGAAGGCCTGAACGTGTTGCAGTACTTCATCTCCACCCACGGTGCTCGTAAGGGCCTGGCGGATACGGCGTTGAAGACGGCGAACTCGGGTTACCTGACACGTCGTCTGGTGGACGTGACGCAGGATCTGGTGGTCAACGAGATCGATTGCGGAACGCACAACGGTTCGGTGATGCGCGCCATCGTCGAAGGTGGTGAAACCATCGAGTCGCTGCGTGACCGTATCCTCGGCCGCGTGGCTGCCGAAGACATCATCCACCCCGAAACCCGCGTGGTGCTGGTTCCGGCTGGCACACTGCTGGACGAAGACACGATCGAAGAGATCGAAGCCCAGGGCGTGGACGAAGTGAAGGTGCGTACAGCCCTGACCTGCGAAACCCGCTACGGCCTGTGCGCCAAGTGCTACGGTCGCGACTTGGGCCGCGGCGGCATGATCAACTTCGGCGAAGCCGTGGGTGTGATCGCTGCCCAGTCCATCGGTGAACCGGGTACCCAGCTGACCATGCG
This sequence comes from Diaphorobacter sp. HDW4A, assembly GCF_011305995.1. GTDB lineage: Bacteria > Pseudomonadota > Gammaproteobacteria > Burkholderiales > Burkholderiaceae_C > Diaphorobacter_A. Next base: position 5,923,153 of record NZ_CP049910.1, read on the forward strand.
TACGTTCCACATTGGTGGTGCGGCTTCGCGTGCAGCGATTGCTTCGAGCGTGGAGGCCAAGTCGAACGGTTCGATCAGCTTCAACAGCACGATGCGCTATGTCACCAACACCAAGGGTGAACTGGTGGTGATTTCCCGTTCCGGCGAAATCGTCATCAGCGACAACGGCCGTGAGCGTGAACGTCACAAGGTGCCGTACGGCGCCATTCTGGCGATCAAGGCTGATCAGCAGATCAAGGCTGGCGCGATTCTCGCCAACTGGGATCCACTGACTCGCCCGATCATCACCGAGTACGCTGGTCGCGTGAAGTTCGAAAACGTCGAGGAAGGCCTCACCGTTGCGAAGCAGGTCGACGAAGTGACCGGTCTGTCCACACTGGTGGTGATCGATCCCAAGCGTCGTGGCTCTGCCAAGGTGGTGCGTCCCCAGGTCAAGTTGATCGACGCGAACGGCCAGGAAGTGAAGATCCCAGGCACTGATCACTCGGTGACGATCGGCTTCCAGGTCGGCGCTCTGATTCAGGTGCGCGACGATCAGGACGTGGGCCCAGGCGAAGTGCTGGCCCGTATCCCGGTCGAAGGTCAGAAGACCCGCGACATTACCGGTGGTCTGCCACGTGTGGCCGAGCTGTTCGAAGCGCGTTCGCCAAAGGACAAGGGCATGCTGGCCGAAATGACCGGCACGATCTCGTTCGGCAAGGAAACCAAAGGCAAGGTTCGCCTGCAGATCACTGACCCAGAGGGCAAGGTCTGGGACGAACTGGTTCCGAAGGAAAAGAACGTTCTGGTGCACGAAGGTCAGGTCGTCAACAAGGGCGAACTGGTTGTCGACGGACCCGCAGATCCGCAGGACATCCTGCGTCTCCTGGGTATCGAAGAGCTGGCACGCTACATCGTCGATGAAGTTCAGGACGTGTACCGCTTGCAGGGCGTGAAGATCAATGACAAGCACATTGAAGTGATCGTTCGCCAGATGCTGCGTCGCGTTGTGGTCGAGAACACCGGCGAGTCCACCTACATTGCGGGTGAACAAGTCGAGCGTTCGGAAATCCTCAACAAGAACGAAGCGCTGCAGAAGGAGGGCAAGATTCCAGCTACATACTCCAACATCCTGTTGGGTATCACGAAGGCATCGCTGTCGACCGACTCGTTCATCTCGGCTGCTTCCTTCCAGGAAACCACCCGCGTGCTCACCGAAGCTGCCATCATGGGCAAGCGCGACGAGCTGCGAGGCCTGAAGGAAAACGTCATCGTGGGTCGTTTGATCCCCGCTGGTACCGGTCTGGCTTATCACCAGGCTCGCAAGGCCAAGGACACCATGGATGAAGCCGAGCGCCGCGCGATTGCAGATGCAGAAGCTGCTGAATTTGCAACCGCTGGTGATGCGGATGACGCCGTGGAGCCTGCTGCTCAGGACCAAAGCGCTGGCACTGCGGACTGATAGCTCCGTAGCCCACGCCGAGATCAACCTTCCGGGTTGATCGGGACTCCCGCCCTGCCGTGCATTGCACGGATAGTGCGGGAGTTTTTCTTTTTGTGAGCACTTCGCAACCCGAAAGTGTTCTACATTGCGGGCATGCGCTGCACGACTCATCGTCTCAACACAATGGACCGCAACCCATGTTCCTGACAGGCTGGCTCATCGTTTTTGCCGTGCTGGTGTTTTGGGCCGTGGGGGCATACAACCGATTGATGCGTTTGCGCTCGGCGGCGATTCAGGCCTTCGGTGCACTGGATGTGGAGTTGCTCAGACGCACCGCGCTGCTCGGCGAGTATGACGCCGCAGTCACTGGACCCCGTGTGCCTCAGGATGCGCAGATGCATGAAGCCTTGCGAGCCTCTGGAACACAATATGCAGCGTCGCTTGCCGTGATGCGATCACGTCCGCTGGATGCACATGCTGGCGCAGCGCTCGTCGCCGCAGGCAAGGTGCTTGATGCTGCATGGCAGACGTTGGTGGATGCATCGCAGGCGCAGCCGCTGCAGGAGGCGGGCGACACTGATTCTGTCCACTCCACCATGATGGCGCTCAACTCACTCGTTGAACGCAGCGCACATCAGCGCACGCAGATCGATCTCGCCACCGCTCAATTCAATGCAGCGGTGGATCACTACAACCAGGCCGTTGCCCAGTTTCCAGCGAGCATGCTGGCGGGGGTTTTCGGCTTCAAGCAGGCACTGATGCTTTGATCGGCACCACGCTGCCCTGAATGGTATTTCCGGCTTATGGCGATTCAGTCCAAAAAGACAATATCCTCCCACTTCAATGTGCCCAGCGGCGGGGGGGAGCAGCAGGGCCCGGCCCTGTGGAAGCAGCTCGACGCGGCGGCGCAGTGCCTGCAGGCAGTGCGTGGCGGGCAGTCGGCGACGGCCGTTCTCGAGCAAGTGGAGCGCAGTCTGCGCCCCGGCGTGCAGGCCCTGCTGTTTCAGGCGTTGCGTCAATTGGGTCGGGCGCAGGCGCTGCGCAAGGAGCTTGCCACGCGCAATCCGCCGCCGCGCGTGGACAACCTGTTGTGCACCGCGCTCGCTTTGGCGTGGCAAGATGACGTAGCGCCCTATCCACCCTTCACGCTGGTGAGTCAGGCCGTCGAGGCGGCCAAGCGCAATGCAACGACGCGTGGACAGGCGGGCTTCGTGAACGCCTGTCTGCGCCGCTTTCTGCGTGAGCGCGATGCGCTGGTTGCCGCGACCGACAAGGACCCGGTCGCACAATGGAATCATCCGCTATGGTGGATTCGCGCCGTGCAAAAGGACTATCCGGAGCACTGGCAGCGGATCCTTGCGGCCAACAATGCGCATGCACCGATGACGCTGAGGGTGAATGCGCTGCGCAGCACCGCTGACGAATACCTGCAATGGCTCGGGGCCGCAGGAATGCCCGGCGCACGCGTGGGTGCAGGCGGCATTGAACTCGCCCAGGCCGCGCCTGTGTCGCAACTCCCGGGCTTTGTAGGGGGCTCGGTGTCGGTTCAGGACGCGGCGGCGCAACTGGCTGCCCCGTTGCTTACCGAGGGGCTGGATCAGACCAAACCGCTGCAGATCCTCGACGCCTGCGCCGCGCCGGGCGGCAAGACAGCCCATATCCTCGAACTCGCGGGTGCGCAGCAGCAGTGGCAGGTGACAGCGCTAGAGATGGACGGCGAACGTGCGCGCCGCATTGGTGAGACGCTCGAGCGATTGAAGCTCAAGGCCCAGGTGTTGGTGACCGATGCTGGCAACGTGGACGACTGGTGGCCCAAGGCCAACGGTCGGGCGCAGTTCGATGCCATCCTGCTTGATGCACCCTGCAGCGCTGCGGGCATCGTGCGCCGCCATCCCGATGTGCGTTGGCTGCGCCGCGAGAGCGATCTGCCGCAACTCGCCAAATTGCAGGAGCGGCTGCTTGATGCTCTGTGGCCCTTGCTCAAGCCGGGTGGCAGGCTGCTGTATTGCACCTGCTCGATCTTCCTTGTGGAAGGGCAGAACCAGATCAAAGCGTTTCTCTCGCGCAACACTGATGCACATTTACTCACCGCGCCGGGACATTTAATGCCCGGTCATTCTGCGGGAGATGACAAGCTCCGCGAGAATGCGATAGGTGATCATGACGGCTTTTACTACGCACTTCTGCAAAAGCTGGCTGCGTGAGTTGAATGCACGCGGCAGGATGATTGCGTGGTGGCTGCGCTCGGCGCTTTTGGTGGCCGCGCTGGTCTGTGGATTGGCTCCGGTGCTGAGTTTTGCCGAGCAGTCCCCCATCCGCAGCGAGATCACCGATTTCAAACTTCATCAAGCAGCCGATGGTCTGCTGCTCTCGACCACCATGCGTTTCGAGCTGCCTGATCAGGTTGAGGACGCGCTCTACAAAGGCATCGCCATGTACTTTGTGGCGGAGTCGCAGATTGTGCGTGAACGCTGGTACTGGTCGGACAAAGTGGTCGCGCAGGCCACGCGCCACATGCGCCTGAGCTATCAGCCGCTCACGCGCCGCTGGAGACTGAGCCAGTCCTCGACACCGTTCGCCGACAGTGGCCTCGGCGTATCGCTGGGGCAGAATTTCGACGAGCTGAGCGACGCGCTGGCGATCATGCAACGCATCGCGCGCTGGAATGTGGCGGAGGGCGATGTCCTCGATGACAACGGAACGCAGACATTGCACTTTCAGTTCCGGCTCGACATGTCGCAGCTCCCGAGGCCACTGCAGCTCAGCACGGTTGGCCGATCTGGCTGGAGCCTCATCCTCTCGCGAAGTGTGCGGCTCACCAGCAGCACCGTGGAGATAGCAAAGTGAACGCACCGCAGCAGCCAGCACAGATCTCGGAGGCTGCTCGCAAGCAGGAACGTCGTGGCCGCACCGTGCGCTGGGCGCTCGGAGTAGGTGCCGCGCTGATGTGCGCGATTGCGCTCGTACTGCTGTTCCTGCTCACGCAGGCCACCAACAATCGTGACCTCTACGAGCGCAATTTCGCCTGGCTGATGGGCGTGAACGTGCTCGTCGCTGTGCTGCTTCTCGCGGTGCTGGCATGGGGCGCGCTGCGACTGGCGATGCGGCTCAAGCGCGGACGCTTTGGCAGCCGTCTGCTGATGAAACTCGCCGGTATTTTCGGCGTTGTAGGCGTGATTCCGGGGCTGCTGATCTATGTGGTGTCCTACCAGTTCGTCTCGCGTTCCATCGAAAGCTGGTTCGATGTGCGTGTCGAAGGGGCGCTGTCCTCGGGGGTGAGTCTCGCGCGTGTGACGCTCGACACCATGGGTGCGGACATCGCCTCCAAGACCCGCGAATCAAGCACGCAGCTTGCTCAGGTGCCCGATGCGGCTGCGGGGCTGGTGCTCGACCGCATCAAGGACCAGCTCGGCGCGTCAGACATCGTGCTCTGGAACGCCTCCGGCCAGCCTGTGGCGAGCGCTGGACAGTCTCGGTTCTCGCTCAACCCGGACCGACCCACGCCACAGCAACTGCGCACCGCTCGGCAGGACCGCATAACGTTCCAGATCGAGGGGCTGGACGACATCACCACGGCCAAGGCCGAAGACAACGCGCGGGTGAAGGCGCTGGTGTTGGTCAGCAGTCCCACGCTGAGCTTGCTTCTCGAGCCGCGCTTTTTGCAGGCCACCGTGTCCCTGCCGCCCGCACTCGTGGCCAACGCCATTGCGGTTCAGGAGGCCAATCGCGAATATCAGGAGCGTGCGCTAGCCCGCGGCGGCCTCAGGCGCATGTATATAGGCACGCTCACGCTGAGTCTTTTTCTCGCGGTGTTCGGTGCGGTGCTGCTGGCGGTGCTGCTCGGCAATCAACTGGTGCGACCACTGCTGTTGCTGGCGGATGGTGTGCGTGAGGTGGCGGCGGGCAACCTGAGCCCGAAGGCGGTGATCCAGAGCAATGACGAACTTGGCGGCCTCACTCGCTCCTTTGCAACGATGACGCAACAACTCGCCGATGCCCGCGCCGCAGTGGAGCGCAGCATGGGCGAAGTCGACGCCGCCCGCGCCAATCTGCAGACCATTCAGGACAACCTCACCGCTGGCGTCATCGTGCTGGATGCGGCGGGCACGATTCTCTCGTCCAACCCCGGTGCCACGCGGATCCTGCGCGCGCCCATGGCCGCGTTTGAAGGCAAGCCGCTGGCCGACGTGCCCGGTCTCGCCGAATTCGCGTCCGCCGTACAGGGGCATTTCGATGAATTCCACCGCGAGCGTACCCACCATGGGCTCGACCATTGGCAGCATCCATTTGAATTGGATGCCCCGCCTTCGGGGGTTGGCACGCAAGGCACCAGTTTGGTCGCGCGTGGCGCAGAGTTGCCGGAGGGCGCGCGATTGCTGGTGTTCGACGACATTTCTGAAATCGTTTCTGCACAGCGTGCGCAGGCCTGGGGCGAGGTGGCCCGGCGGCTGGCGCACGAGATCAAGAATCCGCTCACGCCCATTCAGTTGTCCGCCGAACGCCTTGCGATAAAACTGGACGGCAAGGTCGCCCCCGCCGAGCAGGCGGTGCTCAACAAATCGGTCAAGACCATCGTTGAGCAGGTCGATGCGATGAAACGCTTGGTCAACGAATTCCGCGACTACGCGCGTCTGCCGGCCGCAGAACTGCATTCACTGGACCTCAACACGCTTGTCAATGATGTGCTGCATCTCTACGGGGCGGAGAACGCTGCGGTGACCGTCGAAGCGGATCTGGATCCGCGAAATCCCCACATCAACGGGGACGCGCAGCAACTTCGGCAGGTTATACATAATCTTTTACAAAATGCCCAGGATGCTACGCAACAGGCGGCGGAGCAAAGCACAGAGCCAGCGGGTGCGGTCCGAATCAGCACTGTTTTGAGTGACACATCCAATCGCGTGCGCCTGACTGTGTCAGACTCGGGGCCGGGCTTTCCCGCGCATATACTGCAGCGGGCGTTTGAGCCTTACGTTACGACTAAGCCGCGCGGCACGGGATTGGGGCTCGCGGTGGTTAAAAAAATAGCAGATGAACACGGCGCGCGTGTCGATTTGGTCAATCGTGTGGAAAACGATGTGGTGAAAGGGGCACAAGTGTCGCTATCATTCCCTTCGGACATCGCTTCAGCACTTTAACAACACGCGCATATCGTGCAATAAGGGTGTATCAAAACACATGGCAAACATTCTGGTGGTTGACGACGAACTGGGGATCCGGGATCTGTTGTCTGAAATCCTGAACGACGAGGGTCACAGCGTGGACCTCGCAGAGAACGCCACCCAGGCTCGCAATGCACGTCTGGACAATGTCTACGATCTGGTGCTGCTCGACATCTGGATGCCAGATACCGATGGGGTGTCTCTGCTCAAGGAATGGGCAACCTCCGGCATGCTGAACATGCCGGTCATCATGATGAGTGGTCACGCCACCATCGACACGGCTGTTGAAGCCACGCGCATCGGCGCCTTTTCGTTTCTTGAAAAGCCCATCACCATGCAGAAACTGCTCAAGGCAGTGGAGCAAGGGTTGGCGCGCAGTAGTGGCAACGGCAACAATTCGCAGGCTCAGGCAGCTGGTACTGCGGGCCAAAATGGGTCCGCTGCATCCAAGGCGGCGGGCAACGGCAACGGCGTCCAGGCACTCAATGGCGGTGTTGGAGCCTTGGCTACCGCTGTCGCCATGGTTGCGGAAGTAGACCAAGGCCCCATGTCGCATCAGGGCTTTGATCTCGATCGCCCTTTGCGCGAAGCGCGTGACGGATTCGAAAAAGCGTACTTCGAGTTTCATCTGGCCCGCGAAGGTGGCTCGATGACCCGCGTCGCGGAAAAAACAGGGCTGGAGCGCACCCATCTTTACCGAAAGCTGCGTCAACTCGGTGTAGACTTGGGCCGTAACAAACGAGGATGACGAAGAATTCAAAAACAGAAATTTTTCGGTAATTTGCAAAAAGAGCCAAAAAATCTGTATATAATTCAAGTCTTCCCCGAGTGGCCCGGTAGCTCAGTTGGTAGAGCAGCGGATTGAAAATCCGCGTGTCCGTGGTTCGATTCCGCGCCAGGCCACCACTTGATTCTCAAAAGCCCGTTCAAGCAATTGAACGGGCTTTTGTCTTTCTGGTTTTCCTCTTGTCAGCGCTGCTTGTCTGTTCAGTGCCTAGAATCTCTTTTCCTGTTTCAAGGATGAGGCGATGGAAGACGAATCCACAACAATCTTCGAGGGACTGAGAAAGCGCCTCCAAGGCATTGCCTACCGCATGCTGGGTTCGGTAGCTGAGGCTGAGGATGTGGTTCAGGATGTCTGGCTGCGCTGGCACGATGCACACCGGTCTGGCATCGCCAATGCCGAGGCGTGGTTGGTCACGACCACCACGCGGGCCAGCATCGATCATCTGCGATCCGCCAAGGTTCGGCGCGAGAGTTACGTGGGGTTCTGGTTGCCCGAGCCGCTGCTCGCGGATTCGCCGCCTTCGCCTGAGCAGGAGCTTGAACGTGCGAATGATCTCTCGGTTGCATTTTTGACTGTGCTCGAGCGCTTATCGCCCGATGCGCGTGCTGCATTTCTCATGCGCGAGGTGTTCGATGCGGAATACATCGACATCGCCAGCATTCTGGGAACGAGCGAGGCGTCTTCCAGGCAATTGGTCAGTCGCTCCAGGGTACGTTTGCGCGAGGAGGGCGCGCCAAGGTACAAGGTAAGCGCAGACGCGCAATTCAAGGTGTTGCGCCGGTTTTCGGATGCGATGAGCAGCGGTGATTTTGCTGCGCTCAAGTTCCTTCTCGCAGAGGATGCGGAGTTGGTGAGCGATGGCGGCGGGAAGGTGACGAGCTTTCCGAAGCCGCTCTCGGGCAGTCAGCGGATCGCGCAGCTGTACTTTTCCGCCCATCGCCGCTACCAGGAAGCCCTGCGTATCGAGCTCGCCGTCATCAATGGTCAGTGGGGGACGTTGCGCTTCATCGATGGACAGCTCGAATCGGTGCATGCCTATGAAACCGATGGCGAGCGGATTGTCCATATCCATGTGCAGAGGAATCCGGACAAGCTGGCGCGCATCGCGGTAGATTTTTTGCAAATAAGTAGAGGTGCGCTGTCACAAGACTGGCCGCTCGAACGTCTAGTGGGTGTAACTCAACCACTTTTGCCGAAAGAGAGCCTCCCATGACCCAGCGTTTGAACTATTCCGAGCAGTCCCCCGAACTCTTCAAGAAGCTGAGCGCCTTCAGCATGGCAGCGGGCAATTCGTCGATCGATGCGACCGTTCGCCATCTCGTAGAGATCCGCGCCTCGCAGATCAATGGCTGCGGCCTGTGCGTGGATATGCATATCAAGCAGGCCGCGATCCACGGCGAGCGGCCGCTTCGACTGCATCATCTGGTCATCTGGCGCGAGTCGCCGCTGTTCTCCGGGCGCGAGCGTGCTGCGCTCGAGTGGACCGAGATCCTCACCAGGATTCCTGAGCATGGGGTGCCGGATGAGGTATTCGAGCGGGTGCGTGCGCATCTGAACGACAAGGAGATGGCGGACCTCACTTTCGTCATCATGGCCATCAATGCTTGGAATCGTGCCGGTGTGGCGTTCAGGACGGAGCCCGGCTCGCTCGATGCAGCCTATGGATTGGATAAAGCCAACCTCAGTTAACGAATTGAATTGACGGGTGTTCAAGCGCGAGATGTGCCTTGACGGGCAATTTTGTTCGTACGGCATGCGCGGATGGAGTGGGAGCCTTGTCAGTCACCATATAAAATCCGAGCCGAATTTGCCGTCGCTTCGGTGAGTGAGGATGCACTGCGCGTGTGCCGATCTTGCAGATTGCGATATGCTGTTTGATTGCTCAACCCGTTATTTATCGATGACTACATACAAAGAACTCCTGGCTCAGAAGCAGGCACTGGATCAGCAAATCGCCGAAGCCAAGAAGTCCGAATCCAAGGCGGCGCTCGCTACCGTACTTGCGTTGATTTCCGAGTTTGGCTTTACCGCCCAGCAAGTTTTTCCTTGGAAGCCCGCTGGTGTGAAGGCTCCCGCCAAGTACCGTGACCCCGTCAGCGGTGCCACATGGAGTGGTCGTGGCAAGCCACCGAAGTGGATTGCCGACAAGGATCGCGCCGAGTTCGAGATCCAATGAAATTTCAGCAAAAGGCAGCCCATGTGGCTGCCTTTTTGCATTCAGGAACCGAGCGCGGCCAGTCGAAAACAGCGAATGAAAATGACGATGTTCACGTCATCCATGCACCTTTCGTTTTCTGATTGACGACTTGCGATGAACAGCGATTCCCGTGACGAGAGCACAAACAGGACAGAGCCTGCACCTGCTGAGGCAGGCAAGAGACGCACTCCCTCTGTGTGAGGAGTTTGGTCATTGTGGGGACCGGTGTCGCGGGATCGTTCTTCTTATGTTCGTGCTGGACGATCTGCTGGCGCACTCTGGCTGATTGCCCAGGTGCTGGATTTCAATCCGCGCGTGAGCTGCGGACGCACGGGGCTGCGGGGCGTGGGCGTGTTTCTCGGTCCCGAGGTGCCCAAGAGCTTGGCGGTCTATCGATGCTCGGAGCGCGATGAGGCGGTGCCATTGCTTGCGCGCTGAAGTCCGGATCCTTTGCAAGCATGTGTCCAACTGATTTGTGCACAGGATCCTTCGGTGTCATACCAAACGCAGGCTTTTCCAATACAGTGTGGAGATGGATCATCAATTCACACGAACGCTCAATCTCGCTGGGGCTTCCAACTTCCGTGACATCGGTGGATATCGCGGACATGAAGGGCGGCAAGTGCGCTGGCGACGCATTTTCCGCTCGGATCACCTGGCGGCTCTGACCGCGCAGGACACGCGCACACTGGCCGACATGGGCGTGTCGCGTGCGCTGGACTTCCGAGGCGACGCGGAGCGTGCGGCGCAGGCCTATGCGATTCCGAACGTGCGCTATCACGCGCTGTCGATCGAGCCGACCGTGGTGCAGCGCGCCAAGGAGATGGCGCTGGCCGGCAAGCAGATGACGGCACACATCGCAGTGGGGCTGATGCAGGACACCTACCGCGCTTTTGTCGCCAACAATGCGCAGCAGTACGCAGAGTTGTTCGAGCATTTGCTGGAGGATGATGCGCCGTTGGTGTTTCACTGTACGGCCGGAAAAGACCGCACTGGTTTTGCTGCGGCGCTGATCTTGCTGACGCTTGGTGTGCCGCAGTCGGTGGTGATGGAGGACTATCTGCTGACCAACGCGCACTACCGTCGGCCCGCAAGCATCAACAATGGAGCGCCTGAGGAAGTGCTCAACGTGCTCTGGCGTGTACAGGAAGACTTCCTGGAGGCCGCTCTGCAATCGGTGGATGCCGACTACGGCGGGCTCGAGCAATACATGGAAAAGCGGTTGGGCATTGGCGCCAAGGAGCGCGCACGACTGGCCCAGCTGTATCTGACGGAGACGCCTCAGGGCTGAATTCCAAAGCATCGGCAGACACAAAAAAACCGGCACATGTGCCGGTTTTTCTTTGCGTGAACCGCGATGATCGGAGGATCATCTTGCAGTCATCAGGCCGCAGCGTCCTTGAGCTTCTTCAGGGCGCGGGTCTTGATCTTCACGGTGGCGGGCTTGGCGTCGAACCAGCGCTCTTCACCTGTGAAGGGGTCCTTGCCGAAGCGCTTCTTCTTGGCTGGAACTTGCAGCACGCCGATCTTCAGCAGACCTGGCAGTGTGAATTCGCCGGAGCCCTTCTTGTGCACCGATGCCACGATGGCGTTTTCCAGTGCCACGAGCACGGCCTTGACGGCCTTGGCTTCGACAGCGCTGGCTTCCACCAGGTGAGTGATCAGCGAGGACTTGTTGAACACGTCCTTGATCGGCTTCAGGGCTGCAGGAGCAGCGGGAGCTGCAGCAGCCTTCTTGGCGACGGGGGCCTTCTTTGCAACAGCTGCCTTCGTAGCCACTGGTGCCTTCTTGGCTGCAGGAGCAGCCTTCTTCGCTGCGGGTGCAGCCTTGGTTTTTGCTGTCGTTGCTGGAGCGGCCTTCTTGGCGGGCGCGCTCACTTTCTTTGCAGTTGCCATGATGAAGTTGGTTTGTATGTATGTTGATTCGAAATACCGCCAGCAGTGCTGGTGTCGGCATTCTAGGGCGAGATTTCCAAGGCGTGCGCAGTGTGCGGGTTCAAAACCACTTGAAAACTGCATTCTGTAGCCGTTTTGCGGCGAAAGAGCCACGTGATCCACCCCGTTTTCAGGTGAACTGCTGTTGACGTTAAGCTGTGAGTTGCGCGACTATCTTTCCTCAATCTTGTTCACGCCACCTGCATGGAGACAACACATCATGAGCGACACTGACAACACACCATTTGGTTTCGGGCGCTTTGTGCCAGGCTTCGATTTTTTGCAGAACCTCGCCAAGGGCGCTGCAACCGGCGTGTCATCGATGCCGGGCCTCGCCAACTGGGTCGCCCCGACGGTGAGCGTGGAAGAGCTGGACAAGCGCATCGGCGAATTGAAGTCCGTGCAGTTCTGGCTGGAGCAGAATTCGCGTGCGTTGTCGGCCACGGTTCAGGCGCTTGAAGTGCAGAAGATGACGTTGGCCACGCTCGAAAACATGAACGTGGCGATGGGAGATATCGCCGGTGCCTTCGGCGCGCAAATGGCGGGTGCAGCGAAGAGCGCTACGGCGAGTGCGGCCAAGGCTTCGAAGACTCCTGAACCTGAGGCAGAAGAGCCAGCGCAAAGGTCGACAGATGCGTCTCATGGCGAGGCGCCTGACAAGGCTGAAACAGCCTCCACAGGAGCTGGTGCGGCGTTCATGCCGGGCGCTTCCGGTATGGTCGATCCAGTGCAATGGTGGACTTCGCTGACCAACCAGTTTCAGCAGATTGCCTCCAGCGCAATGCGCGATGTGACGCAGCATGCGGCGAATGCGCCTGCCATGTCAGGTGTCGGCGGTGCAGCCACTGCGCAGGAAGCTTTCAAGAAGGCTTCCGACATGGCAAACCAGTTCGCGGCTGACAGCATGAAGGGCGCACAGGCCATGGCGCGTTCGGCCGTGGCTGCGGCGAACAAGGCGGCGTCCGCACCTGCGGCTGCGAAGAAGGCTGCAGCCAAGACCACGACGGCGGCAAAGAAGACAACGGCTTCCGCAGCCGCCAAGAAGCCCCAGTCCAAGACACAGAAATGAGCGATGGGCGATCGCGTCAGAGGTTTGCTGTGAAGGTGAATTGATGACGGCCAAGCTGTTCCCATCCGGTCATGCCACCCATCCGCAATGGCGGATGGCGGCTGTGCTGGTGCTTGCGCAACTGCGCGCGCAAATGGCCTTGCCTGGATATGCGCGTGCTCCGTCGCTCGCGCTTCTGTACATCACCGATCACTACGCCGACGATGCGCGGCAACTGCTTGAATTCATGTCGCAGCAGCTTCCGGATGTGAAGGCGTGGAGCGGTACGGTCGGCATGGGGGTGGCGGCCAACAACGCGGAGTATTTCGATGAGCCCGCGATGTCGGTCATGCTGTGCGATATCGCGCCCGAGCAGTGGCGCATCTTCTCTGGCGTGGCACCGATGCCGCGCGCAGGCCAAGGTGGCTTTGTCGTGCAGACCGCGCTGGTTCATGCAGATGAATTCACGCCTGATCTGAACGAGGTGCTCGAAGAGATGGCGCAGCGCACCAGCGTTGGGTTTGTGTTCGGCGGCGTGGCCGCAAGCCGTGGACCGAGGGTTCAGTTCGCGCTCGATCTGCTGCGCGAACACACGCGAGAGGATGGCGATGATTCTGCCGTACTTCAAGGAGGGCTGTCGGGCGTGGCATTCGGACCCGAGGTGCCGTGGATCTCGCGCCTGACGCAGGGCTGTCGACCGATCGCGCCTTGGGGCGTGGTGACGGCGGTTCAGGACAATCTGGTGCTGGAGCTTGATGGCGTGCCCGCGTTGGACGTGTTGCTCGAAACACTGGGCGTTTCGCTCGAAGGCGACACGCAACCCGCCATTGACGCTGTAAACGCGACCATGGCCGGGCTGCTCGATGCAGGCTCACGTCAGCCGCACAGCACCGGACATTTCGGATCGCAAACCCGTGTGCGGCATATCGTGGGGCTGGATGCCACGCGCCGGGGTGTGGCGCTCGAGGAGTCCGTGGAGGTGGGCTCACTGATGGCCTTCTGTCAGCGCCATCAGAGTACGGCGCGTTCGGATCTGATGCGTATTTGTGCAGAAATTCGAGAAGAGTTGGAGCCAGCCGAAGACGTGCTCACGGTGCATGGCAGCACCAGCGTGGAGCACATCGCAGCGTACGAGCGCACCACCATGTCCAAGCGTATGCTGGGGGCCGTTTATGTAAGTTGTTCGGATCGCGGCGGGCAGTTCTTCGGCGGCAGCAGCGCCGAGCTGCAGATCGTTCGTCGCGCGCTGGGCGATGTGCCGCTCGTGGGTTTTTTCGCGAGCGGAGAAATCGCCGGGCATCGGCGCTATGGCTACGCTGGCGTGCTGACTGTCTTTTTCGGCAGCACGGGCACAGCGTAGTTCAGCGGCGCGGTTGTTGTTTCTTCAGTTGCGATACGGATTGTCGGGGCGTCGGTCGTGGCGATTCGGCACGCCATCACCATCGCGGTCCCAGCCACCGCGGTTGTATTGCCACTGATTGCCGCGCTGCTCCCAGGCGGGCTGGTGGTAGCTGTGACCGGGGCGCACGCGCATCCACGTGCCGGGCACCCACACATGGCGGTGACCGCGCCACTCCCAGTGGCCTTGCGACCAGATCATGCCGCGGCGCGGGGCGGGCACGCGTTCATAGCGCGGAGGAGGCGGCGCGCTGTACTGCACAGGCATCACGGCTGGATAGGGTGAGCCGATCTGCACGCTGATGTTGGGGCCTGCCTGCGCTGCACCGGCAGCCAGTCCGAATGCTGCGGCAGCGATGCTGGCGGCGATGAGAGGTGTGCGAATCATGTAGTGCTCCTTCTGCAGTGGCTTGGATTGGTGCCACCCTGGAGCGAATCATGAATCCGGCATGTGAAGCTGCAGCCCTCTCTGTTTGAGCGCTTCGCAAAGTGTTGTGTGCAAGTGTGTCGCTGCGCCTGCAATGCTTGAAACTGGCGCGGCCCAAGCGAGAGCAGCCGCGCAACGCCTCAGGGGGGGCTACCGTTTCTACGCATCTGCCCGAAGACCGCGAACTCCCAACTGCGCATGCCGAGCACCAGCGTGTAGCCTTCAAGCTCGCGTGGTGGCAGCTTCTGGTCGGCGAGATGCTGCTGCGAAAAATCCTGCGCGAGCCGCTGCATGCGTTCGTTGAACGCCGGTGCCACCGCGCGGCTGATGGAGCCGTGCACCAACAGCATGCCTTCGCCCGTGCCGTCGAAGCTGCCCGAGAAATAGTCGAGCAGCGCGTGCTCGCGAAAGAAATCCATCACTGCACCATGCGGGCGCCAGCGAAAGGTTTTGGCGAGCTTCAGGCGGTAGCGGTTAAGCGGGCGCAGCTCGATGATGCCGATGCGGTCGAGCTGCGCGAGGTATTTCACGCCCTCGGCCTCGCTCAGGCGGTAGGTGCTGGTGATCTGCTCGAGCGTCCATTGACTGAGCACGCAGATCGCCATCAGCAGCAGTTTCTTGTCCGCGACGACGGCGCGTTCCTGCTCTTGCGTGAGTTCCTTGAGCAGGGGCTGGCTCTCGGCCACGCGGCGCGCGAGGTCGGCAAAGTCGATGCGCAGCGCGCGGCAGATCGCGTCGATGCGCGTGAGGGGCATGTCCCCCTTGGCCAGCATGCGCTTGACGCTGGACTCGGCCATGTCGAGTTCCTTGGCCAGATCGGCGTAGGTCATCTGGGCGGATTTGAGCTCTTTCTTGAGAGCGGTGATGAGGTCGGCGGTGGTGCTCATGGGTATCGATTATCTATACCAGCGGTTTCGCGCATTGGTTCCGGTGCGGAAAAACGATGCCGAGTGACGGCGGAGTTCGCAGACTGCGAGGCATAGCCACTAACGAGAGACACCTTCCATGCTGCATACCCTGCCAACCTCGTCACCCTCCAGACTGCCTCGACACCTCATCGTTGGGTTGATTGCGCTGTGGTCGCTGCTGACCCTGTTCGGCCCGATGCTCGCCCAGTCGCCAAGCTACCACGCGTTCGCGGATCAGCGCACGCTGCACGGCCTGCCGCATGCGATGGACGTGCTCAGCAATCTGGGTTTTCTGGTCGCCGGAATCGCCGGGCTGTTCGCACTGTGGCGTACGCGCATGGTGCACATCGCAACGACTGCGCGCTGCATGGCGGCCGTGTTCTTCGTGGGGCTGATCGGCTGCTTTGCGGGTTCGTCGTACTACCACTGGGCGCCTGATGACGCGGCGCTGGTCTGGGATCGCCTCGCCATGTGCGTGCCGTTCGCGGGCATCCTCGGGCTGGCGGTGCGGCAGGCCTGCGATGACGATGCCGCCGCCTGGCTCGCCGCGACGGCCATGCTGATCTGCGGTGCCGCGTCGACTCAGATCTGGCAGCACGGCAGCAACATGCTGCCCTGGGCGGTGGCGCAGGGCAGCGGCATGCTGGCGTTGATCGTGCTGGCCTGTGTGCCGATTCGCAGGGGCAGCAGCCTACCGGTGCATCTGGGCGTCGTGATTGGTTTGTACGCGCTCGCCAAGGTGTTCGAGCTGGCGGATGCGCAGGTGTTTGCGTTGGACTTCGGCCTGCTCTCCGGTCACAGCGCCAAGCATCTGCTGGCCGCTGCAGCCGCCTTGCCGGTGCTGCATGCGCTCGCCAAACTGCGTGTGAACGCCGCCACAGCTTTTTTGCCGAACGAAGGCACAATGCCTGTTGGCAACAAGCAGCGCTGCTGAACAACGACACTTGGAAAACAACAAGACCATGAACCCAACGCCAGTTGACGACCGCACGGCCAGCGCATCGGCGCATGAGCAGCATCCCAACCAGTTCGCATTGCTCAAGCAGCGGCGGTTCGCTCCGTTCTTCTGGACGCAGTTCTCGGGCGCGGCGAACGACAACCTCTTCAAGTTCGCCTTCACCGTGATGGTGACCTACCAGCTCAGCGTGAGCTGGATGCCGCCGTCCTTGGCAGGGCTGGTAATCGGTGCGCTGTTCATCCTGCCGTTTTTGCTGTTCTCGGCGACCGCCGGGCAGATCACCGACAAGCTCGAGAAGACGCGCATCATCCGCTTCGTGAAGGACTTCGAGATCGTTGTCATGCTGATCGCGGCGGCTGGTTTCGTGATGAGCAGCGCGGCGATTCTGCTGGGCTGCGTGTTCCTTATGGGGTTGCACTCCACGCTGTTCGGCCCCGTCAAGTTCGCCTATCTGCCGCAGGCGCTGAGCGAGCGTGAACTCACGGGTGGCAACGGCATGGTGGAGATGGGCACCTTCGTCGCGATTCTGCTGGGCAACGTGGCGGGCGGTTTGCTCGTCGCCATGCCGGGCATCGGTCACACCGCCGTGGCTGTGGCCTGCGTGGGGCTGGCGCTGATCGGCCGGCTGGTGGCGCAATGGATTCCCAAGGCGCCCGCGACCGATCCCAATCTGGTGGTGAACTGGAACCCGATCACCGAAACCGTGCGCAACCTGAAGCTCGCGCACGGCAACATCGTGGTGTTCCGGTCGCTTCTGGGCATCAGCTGGATGTGGTTCTTCGGCGCGGTGTTTCTGAGCCAGTTCCCGAGTTTCGCAAAGGAAGTGCTGCATGGCAACGAGCAGGTCGCGTCGCTGCTGCTCGTGGTGTTTTCCATCGGCATCGGCGTCGGTTCGCTGCTGTGCGAGGTGCTGTCGCGCCGTCAGGTGGAAATCGGTCTCGTGCCGCTCGGCGCCATCGGCATGAGCGTGTTCGCCATCGATCTGTACTTCGCCTCACGCCATCTGCCGAAGGTGGCCGAGATGGGCGCTGCCGCGTTCATCGCCAACCCCGCGCACTGGCGCGTGATGGTCGACCTGCTGCTTCTCAGCCTGTTCGCGGGCCTCTACAGCGTGCCGATGTATGCGCTGATCCAACTGCGCAGCCAGCCCACGCACCGTGCGCGCATCATCGCGGCGAACAACATTCTCAACGCGCTGTTCATGATCGCGAGCTCGGTGCTGGCAGGCGCGCTGCTGGCGGCCAAGTTCACCGTGCCGCAGATCTTTCTGTTCACCGGCATCGCCAATGCCATCGTCGCGTTCTACATCTTCATGCTGGTGCCCGAGTACCTGCTGCGCTTCTACGCCTGGGTGCTCTCGCGCATCATCTATCGCTTCAAGGTGCGCGGCGATGACCACATCCCGACGCAGGGCGCGGCGATTCTCGCGTGCAATCACGTGAGCTTCGTGGATGCCGTGCTGCTGATGGCGGCGAGCCCGCGCCCGATCTATTTCCTGATGGACCACCGCATCTTCCGCGTGCCGGTGCTCGGCTGGATCTTCAAGCTCGCCAAGGCGATTCCGGTCGCATCGCAGAAGGAAGACCCTGCCACCTACGAAGCCGCATTCGAGCGCGCCGCTCAGGTGCTGCGCGAGGGCGACCTGCTCGCGATCTTCCCCGAAGGCGGGATCACGCGCGACGGCGAGCTGCAGGAGTTCAAGGGCGGCATCATGAAGATCATCGACCGCGCGCGAGCCGAGGGCGTGAACGCGCCCGTCGTGCCGATGGCGCTGACCAATCTCTGGGGCTCGTATTTCAGCCGCGTCGAGCAGGGCGGGGCGATGGTGCGCCCCTTCCGCCGTGGCATGCTCAACCGCGTGGGGCTGAATGTGGGTGCGCCCATGGCCGCTGCCGAGGTGCAACCAGCCACTTTGCGTGAGCGCGTGGCGCAGTTGCTCAAGGCATGACCAGCGTGGACGCCGCAATCGCGCTGCGCATCATCGATTTTCTGCGGGAGATCGGCCTTCGCGTCGAACTCTGCGAGGTGGCAGAGGACAGCTTTCTGCCCGGCCTGCGGATTCGTCAAGGCGGCCTCCAGGTCGATCTGGACAGGCTACCGTGGCCCGGCGATCTGCTGCACGAGGCGGGCCATCTCGCGGTGGTGCCGCCCGACGTGCGCGCCACGCTCGACGATGCGCTGCAGGACATGCCTGCCGTGCCGCATGGCGGCGAGATCGAGGCCACGGCTTGGGCTTGGGCCGCCACGCGGCATCTGGGGCTCGACTCGGCTGTGCTATTCCACGACGGCGGCTACCACGGCCACGCAGCGGGGCTGCGCATGAATTTCGAGCTGGGGGTCTATCTGGGTGCATCGGGGCTCGCGAGTGCGGGAATGACAGGGCTGGCCGGGCATGCCTGCACACCCGAAGGCGCTGCCCTCTATCCGCAGATGCGACTCTGGCTGCGTTCCCGGTGATTCAGTCATGAAAAGTATCGCTAAAAGATACCTGAAGTGGATATCGAGACAACTCTCCATCCTTTTGACTACTTTTGAGGCCCGCTGCGGCAACATTCGTCCCATGTTCAACAACGAGCTTGCTTGAAGCAGCTCCAAACAACATGTCCTCCAGCAACTACCCCGTCGTTCAACGTGACACGCGCGCCTGGCAACTGCAGGTGTGGGTCTCCTTCGGCATCGCAGTGTTCCTCTGCGCCACAGGCCTTGCCTGGTTGCCGGGTGAACGTCTGGAGCAGGTTTTCATGGTGATGGGCTACGTGTTCTGCCTGTCCGCTACCTTCGTGCTGGCCAAGTTCACTCGGGACAACCAAGGCAAGCGCGGTGCCACGGCGGACACTCCCATGTGGCGATTCGTGGTCTGGGGCGGTTTCGCCATCGCCATGGGCCTGACCGGCTGGGGTCTGCTGGGCATGAACATCAACCCCACCTACAAGGCCTTCATGGCGGTGAGCTGGTTGTACCTGATCACCACGGCCTTCACGCTGGCCAAGATGCTGCGTGACCGGTACGACGCCGATCTGTATGAAGCCCGTGTGCAGGGTCGCCGCGAAGCGCAGATGCAGAGCATGGCGGCGGCCGAGGAAAGCATCACCAAGTGATGGCGGGTGCTGGTTGGAACAGACTCAAAGATATTCATTGAATTCACAAAGCGCTGGCCGCATATCGCGGTCAGCCATTGAAAGGGAAACATCATGCGTTCGATCATTCGCAAGGCTCTGGTTCATACGGCTCTGGTGGCCTGCATACTGGGCGGTTTGACTGCCCGGGCCGAAGCGCAGAGCGACGCATCGCTCGCCCTGTCGGTCATGCCGATTGCCTCCGTAGTATTGGGTGTGGGCGCGAGTGGCGCAGCCGTCGGCACGGTGGTGGCGATTCCTGCGGCGCTGTCGGTCGGCGGTGCGGTGCTGGTGGTGAAGGCGGTGGAAGCCTCGGCAGTCGGCACGGTGTATCTGCTGGAGCGCGCATCGGACGGCGCGCAGGCCAGTGTGCAGGTCGTCGGCAAGGGTTCGCGTGCCGTGACCCATGGCGTGGGCACGACGGTGGAGTGCAGTCTGGTGACGGGCGGCGTCGTGCTGTCGGTGGCGGGTGCGGTGATCGCCTTCGTGCCCGATGCGGTCGGTCAGGCGCTGCTGCACAACGAACGTCTGTGAACGGGAGGGATCGTATGCACAAGAAGATGACAGCAGTGATGGCGGTCACCGCCGCCGCGCTCACCACGGCGGGCGGAGCGGCCTACGCGGGCCGTTCCTGCGAAGAGAAGCCGGTGAACGTGCAGACCATCAAGAAGGGCATGGAGCTCGCCGCGCAGACCGCCAAGGCGCTCGATGCGACGGGCGCCAAGGTGATCGTGCTGGGCCGCGCCGGGCAGGATCTGAGCAAGTACAACCTGCGCTACTCGCACCTCGGCTGGGCCTACAAGACGCCCGAGGGCCAGTGGCGCGTGGAGCACAAGCTCAACGAATGCGGCACGGCCGAGGCGCACATCTACAAGCAGGGGCTGGGTGAGTTCTTTCTCGACGACCTCTGGCGCTACGAGGCAGTGTGGGCCGTCCCCACGCCCGAGGTGCAGGAGCGCATGCTGCCCATCCTGCAGGACCGCCGCAAGGTGCTGGCGCTGCACCAGCCCAAGTACAGCATGGTCGCCTATCCATGGTCCACCAAGTACCAACAGTCGAACCAGTGGGCGCTCGAGTCGCTTGCGATGGGGATGGAGCCCACGGTGGCGACGCGCGATCAGGCGCAGGCCTGGCTCAAGTTCAAGGGCTATGAGCCGAGTGCCATGCGTATCGGCGCGATGACGCGCCTCGGCGGGCGGATGACGGCGGCGAACATTGCGTTTGACGACCATCCGAACGAAAAGCGTTTTGCCGACCGCATCGAGACGGTGACCGTGGATTCGGTGATGGGTTTTCTGCAGCGTGCGCAATTGTCGGGCGCGCCGCAGACGCTGCGGCTGGATTGACAAGGAGCATCTCTCAGGGCGCTTCGTACCGTCAGCAGTACACGAAACTGGCGCGCGCCAGGCGAGGGCAGCCGCGCAAGGGCCGCCCCGCCGCGCTGGCTGCGTCCCCCTCCCGCGAAGCGAGAGAGGGGGAAGGCACGAAGCGACTCAGGGGGGGTCAATACACCGCGTGGGCGCACATCACCACGCGGTTGCGGCCTGTGCCCTTGGCTTCGTAGAGCGCGTGGTCGGCCTCGCGCAGCAGCAGCTCGATCATCGCGTGCTTGGGCGGCGCCTCCTGATGCACGACGCCGATGCTCACGGTGATGTGCAACTGCACCTCGTCGTTGAAGGTGAAGATGTGGCGGCGCGTCGCGTCGCACAACCGCTCCGCGATCTCGTGGGCTTCGTCGCGGGTGATGTTGGGCAGCATGAGCGCAAACTCCTCGCCGCCCATGCGCCCGAGCACATCCGAAGGGCGCAAGTGCAGCGAGATCAGCTGCGTGAATTCGCGCAGCAGCGCGTCGCCCGCCGCATGGCCATAGGTGTCGTTCACGCCCTTGAAATTGTCCAGATCGATCATCAGCACGGCGGCGGCGCGGCTGTCCTGCCCGAGCTTCTGCAGCCAGTGGGCGCATTGTTCAAGAAAGGTGTTGCGGCCTAGCACCCCAGTGAGTGCGTCGTGGCGTGCGGCGTAATGCAATCGGTTGAGCAGCTCGTTGCGCACGGCCTGGAAGCTCGCCACGGCCAGTGGACCGAGCGACAACAGGGTGATACCCACCCGCAGCGAGATCGCATCCATCATGTGATCGGGTGTGTAGGTAATGAGCCCGAGCGACGCGGTATAGGACTTGAGCAAACCCACCGCAAAACACAGCAGTGCGATGGAAAACAGTTGGTAGCGCAGCGCGCACCAGATCAGCGCAGGCACGCCGAACACCAGCGAGCCGGGGCCGCCGATCAGCACGGCGGCGGTCTCGCAGGCAATGAGGGTGATCAGCGGAGCGAGGTGCAAGTAGTCGAAGCGGCTGGCGCATTCTCTCCAGTCGAAGCGGCGAATCTGAGCCAGCGATGGAGCGCTCAGCACGATGGGAAGCATTAGCATGCTGCACATGAGTGCGCTGGTAAACCACATGAACAGCGCCCCGGCAGAGGTGCCACCAAACAGGAACGGCGTGGCGGGAAACCCGACGAGCGATTCTCCCGCCGCCTGCACCACGCAGCCACACAGCAGAAACAAGGCCGACAGCGTGCCTCGCAGCAGCACGGTATTGCGGTTCAGGCCCTGAAAGAACTGCCAGCCAGCGATCACTCCGGCCAGATTGGCAAATGACAGCCAGATGGCGGCGGCAGGGCCGTCGCCCATGAGCAGCGAGGAACAGACGAATGCGCAACTGCTCCAGACCCACGCCCGTGGATCACGCGCGAGCGATGGGCGGCGCAGGATCAGGCCAAGCATCAGCGCGTTGGCGGGCCAGAACGAGGCCAGAAATTCCACGGGTCTGCTCAATGTGCCGATGATGCAGGCTGCGAAGACCGCGAGACCCAGCGCCGCTGCCGCGTGCGAGTCCGACAGCGCCTGGGACGCTGGTGCGGGTGCGAGAGCGGCTCTTTGCATATCCATGGCGACAGAAGGCGTTACGTGTGGGCACCTTGGGGGCAGGAATTCCGTCAATGACTATCGACAGGCGGTATCTGAGTGAGAGCTTACAACGGCTTCCATGAACTGCGTGTGTCGCAACGGAGGGCTCCAGGGTTTTGGAGGAATCGGAAATGCACGCGCGCGATGTCGTCGATGCACCGGATCGAGTTCCGACGGACGGGTACAGCAGGCGCTCGCCCGAGTCGGTGAATTGATCGGCTCAAGTGGGAATGCGGCGAAAAATGGGCTCGTGCGTGGCAGCCAAACCCACGATTCGACGGGCGCTGGCGTGAAAGCGCTCACCCACAGAGCGCTTTCATGGGGGCAGGTTCACACGCCGCGGGCGCGGTCTGTCTTGAACTGCGCGCGGAACTGCGTGAACGTGCCCGCTTCCAGCGCGTCGCGGACTTCCTGCATCAGATTCAAGTAATAGTGCAGATTGTGAATCGTTGTCAACATGGGGCCGAGCATCTCGCCGCAGCGATCCAGGTGATGCAGATACGCACGCGAGAAGCCATCACGGCCACCGTCGTCCCAGCTCACGCCGCTCGTGCCCGCGCAGGCGTGGCAGGTGCAGGTGGTGTCGATGGGCTGGTGGTCGGACTTGTGGCGTGCGTTGCGCAGCTTGAGGTCGCCGTAGCGGGTGAAGATTGTGCCGTTGCGCGCATTGCGAGTCGGCATCACGCAGTCGAACATGTCGACACCGTCGGCCACGCCATGCACCAGATCTTCGGGCGTGCCCACGCCCATCAGGTAGCGCGGCTTGTTCGCTGGCAGCAGATGCGGCGTGTGGGCCATGATCTCGAGCATCTCGTCCTTGGGCTCACCCACCGAGACGCCGCCGACCGCGTAGCCGGGGAAGTCCATCTCGACCAGCGCGTCCAGCGACTCCTTGCGCAGGTTGGTGTACATGCCGCCCTGCACGATGCCGAACAGCGCGTTCGGGTTTTCAAGGCGCTGGAATTCGTCCTTGGAGCGCTGGGCCCATCGGCGGCTCATCTCCATCGATTTGCGCGCCTCGGCTTCGGTGGTCTTGTGGCCGTTGGTCTCATACGGCGTGCACTCGTCGAGTTGCATGACGATGTCGGAGTTGAGCGTCGTCTGGATCTGCATGCTCACCTCGGGCGACATGAACAGCTTGTCGCCGTTCACGGGGCTCTGGAAGTGAACACCTTCTTCGGTAATCTTGCGCATCGCGCCGAGGCTCCAGACCTGAAAGCCGCCCGAGTCGGTGAGGATGGGCTTGTTCCATTTCTCGAAGCCGTGCAGGCCGCCGAAGCTCTCCATGATGTCGAGACCCGGGCGCATCCACAGGTGGAAGGTGTTGCCAAGGATGATCTGCGCGCCCATCTCCTCGAGACTGCGCGGCATCACGCCCTTGACAGTTCCATAGGTGCCCACGGGCATGAAGATAGGGGTCTGCACGACGCCGTGGTTGAGCGTGAGTTGGGCTCGGCGCGCGTGGCTTTCGGGATCGGTTTTGAGGAGTTCGAACTGCAGCATGATGGGTGCAATTGTCCCAGACTGCAGATACAGAATCTTTCACAAGCCCTTTCGTCGTTCTACACTGTTCATAGCAGGGGTAAATAACGAAAGGAAGTCACATGGTAAGAATTCTCGTTGCGATCGATGGATCCGAACTGTCACTTGATGCCGTGCGCCATGCGTTGATGCTGATCCGCGAAGGTTTGAAGGCGGTGATCGTGCTCGGCCATGTGCAGGAAGAGGCTTCTTTTCTGGAGCTGGCGAGGCAGGGCGCGGACGCCATCGCCGAGGCTGCGGTAGAGGCCGGCAAGCACCTCACACGCCCAGCCGAAAAGCTGGTGCGTGCAGCGAATGTGCAGTTCGAAACGGAGATTGTGCTCGGTTCGCCCGCTGCGGCGCTGTGCGATCTGGCCGAGGCGCAGGGCTGTGACTTCATCGTGATGGGCGCACGCGGCATGGGCGCGATGCGTGCGGCGGTGATCGGTTCGGTCTCGCAGGCCGTGGTGCACCAGAGCAATCTGCCGGTGCTGGTCGTCAAGCATGTCGAAGCGCTGGAAGATGAGGGCGACGGCGAGGATCAGGAGGCCGACGAAGCGCAGTAAAAAGCGAAGGCGATGCAGAGTGGCTCAGGCCGCCTTGCGCATCGTCTCGTCATGAAAGCCGCGCGCGAACTTGCCGTGCGGCAGGCTGCCCAAACGCTGAAAAATGCGTCGGCAATAGATGCGGCTCCAGAGGCATTTGTTGAGCTCATCGACAGGCCAGGGACCGCTCACCACGACGAGGTCGTTGGCCTTGTCCCATTCACCCGCAGCGCGCAGACGGCGGCGCGTGTGGGCTGCCCATGACTGGATGCGCGTGGGCACGCCGTGCTCGTGGATTTCGCCGGTCTGGCGGTTGAACGCCACAGCGACCGTATCGGTCTGCAGTTTGTAGCGGCGCTCACCGGTGAATGGGCTGGGCGCTTCGCTGAGGTCGTACAGAAAATAGCTGCCCGCTTTGAGCTGGTACTGCAGATCCATGGCGGATTCCTCCGGACATTGAAGAAGACGTAGCGACGGTGAGGCGCCGGTTCGGCGCAGCGCTTTGGTGACAGGAAATGTCATCAATCTTCAAATAACGCCGGGGCCAGCGCGAGAGTGCTACGCATTGTGTAGCGGTAGATACCAATGTGCAAGGGCAGGGCGCGGATTTTTGTGACGAGTTGAAGAGAGTGCCCTCAACGATGCTCAATCGCGCTTGCCACCCGGTTGATCCAGCACCCGCCGCAGCTCGCCGAGCTGTTCATAGAGTGCCTTGGCGTGCGGGCTTCCGAGCGGGGAAAACAGCTGTTCGAGCCACTGCTCATGCTCGGCCGCCATGCGGTCGAACTGCTGCTGTCCGCTGGCCGTGAGTCGCACGAACATCGAGCGCCGGTCGCCCTCGTCAACCACGCGCTCCACCCAGCCTTCGGCCACGAGCTGGTCGGTCAGGCCGGTCACGTTGCCGCCGGTGACCATCAGATATTCCGACAGCGTCTTCATGCGCAGCCCTTCGGGAAAGCGGCTGAGCTGGGCCATGTAATCAAAGCGCGAGAGCGTGGTGCCGAACTGCGCCTGCAGATTGCTGCGGATGGTCTGCTCGATCTGCGTGCTGCAGGTCAGAAGCCGCAGCCATAGCCGCACGGCCTGGTGGTCGTCATGCGACAGACCCGCCTCGCGGCCGGGGCGGTCGCTGGCGTAGGGCGTGGAGTCGGGTGTGCGGGGCTTCATGTTTCTGGCTCGGGGCTGGAAAGCGTGTGTAACGAATGACTGGATTAAGGGTTAGCTCTATCTTAGCCCATCGTTGAGAGGTAAATAATTTAGTTCTAAAGCAATTTCATGAATCGGAAGCCAGACATGAAGATCGTATGCATCGGTGGGGGACCCGCAGGTTTGTATTTCGCGTTGCTGATGAAGCAACTCGATCCAGTCCATGACATCACGGTGGTGGAGCGCAACAAGCCCTACGACACCTTCGGCTGGGGCGTGGTGTTCTCCGACGCGACCATGGACAACATGCGCGAATGGGATGCGGTGAGCGCCGCCGAGATCGAGCAGGCGTTCAACCACTGGGACGACATCGAGCTGCTGTTCAAGGGCCGCGCCATCCGCTCGGGCGGTCATGGCTTCGTCGGCATCGGCCGCAAGCATTTGCTCAACATCCTGCAGGCGCGCTGCGAGCAGCTCGGCGTGAACCTGGTGTTCAACACCGATGCGCAAAGCGACGAGGACTACCCCGATGCGGATCTCGTCATCGCGAGCGATGGCGTGAACTCGCGCATTCGCAGCAAATACGAGACCGTGTTCAAGCCCGACATCGTCATGCGCCCCAACCGCTTCATCTGGCTCGGAACGCACAAGGTCTACGAAGCCTTCACCTTCGACTTCGTGCGCACCGAACATGGCTGGTTCCAGGCCCACATCTACAAGTTCGACGACGAGACATCGACCTTCATCGTCGAGACCACGGAAGAGACCTGGAAGGCCTGCGGCCTCGAAGCTGCGGATCAGGAGCAGTCGATTGCGTTCTGCGAAAAGCTGTTTGCGGACAACCTGCAGGGCGCGAAGCTGATGACCAACGCGCGCCATCTGCGCGGTTCCGCGTGGATCAATTTTCAGCGCGTGGTCTGTGACCAATGGTGGCTCGAAAACGCCAAGGGCAGCCATGTGGTGCTGATGGGCGATGCGGTGCACACGGCGCATTTCGCCATCGGCTCGGGCACCAAGCTCGCCATTGAAGATGCGATTGAACTCACGCGCCAGTTCAAGCTGCTGGGCGACACCAAGGCGCACATCCCCGAGGTGCTGGTGGCCTATCAGGAGTTGCGCCGTGTGGAGACACTGCGCATCCAGAACGCGGCGTGGAACGCGATGGAATGGTTCGAGGTCTGCGGCAAGCGCTACTGCGACCAGCTCGAGCCCGAGCAGTTCATGTACTCCATGCTCACGCGCAGCCAGCGCATCAGCCACGAGAACCTGCGCCTGCGCGATGCGGCGTGGCTGGGCGGCTACGAGCAATGGCTGGCGAAAAAGAACGGCGTGACGGTTGACACCAACGGCGTCACGCCGCCGCCGATGTTTCTGCCCTACAAGGTGCGCGATCTCACGCTCAAGAACCGCATCGTCGTCTCGCCGATGGCGCAGTATTCCGCCGTCAATGGTGTGCCCGGCGACTTCCATCTCGTACATCTCGGCGCGCGGGCCATGGGCGGTGCGGGGCTGGTGTTCGCGGAGATGGCCTGCGTGAGCCCCGAGGGCCGCATCACGCCGGGCTGCCCGGGCGTCTATTCCGACGAACAGAAGCAAGGCTGGAAGCGCATTGCCGACTGGATCCACGCGAACAGCGGCGCGAAGTTTGCGATGCAGATCGGCCATGCGGGCGCCAAGGCGTCCACGCGTCTCGCATGGGAGGGCACGGACCTGCCGCTGCCCGATGGCAACTGGCCCATCATGGCAGCGTCCGCGCAGCAGTATCTCGATGGCGTGAGCCAGATCTCGAAAGCGATGACGCGCGAGGACATGGACCTGATCAAGCAGCAGTTCGTCGACGGCGCGCGCATGGCCGCAGAGATCGGCGCGGACTGGCTTGAACTGCACTGCGCGCATGGCTATCTGCTGTCGAGCTTCATCTCGCCGCTCACCAATCACCGCACGGATGAGTACGGCGGCAGCCTCGAAAATCGATTGCGCTATCCCGTCGAAATCTTCAAGGCGATCCGCGCCGTGTGGCCCGAGGGGCGGCCGATGTCGGTGCGCATCTCGGCGCACGACTGGGTGCCCGGCGGCATCACGCCCGAGGACGCAGTGGAGATCGCCAAGGCCTTCAAAGCAGCGGGCGCGGACCTGATCGACTGTTCATCGGGCCAGGTCAGCAAGCTGGAGAAGCCCACGTTCGGCCGCATGTTCCAGACGCCTTTCGCCGACCGCATCCGCCAGGAGGCCGACATCGCCACCATCGCCGTCGGTGCGATCAGCGAGGCGGATCATGCCAACAGCATCATCGCCGCAGGCCGCGCCGACCTGTGCGCCGTGGCACGTCCGCATCTGGCCAACCCCGCATGGACGCTGACCGAGGCCGCGAAGATCGGCTACACGCAGATCGCATGGCCCAAGCAGTATTACCAAGGCAAGCGCCAGATGGAGGCCAACTTCGAGAGAGAGAAGGCGCAGCAGCAGGTGGCCGTCAGCGCAGCCGCGGCGCACGCATCGGCGGGGCAGGCGTGATGGGCAACGCAAGCACTCATGCATCGTTGGCCGGTCAGCATGCACTCGTGACCGGAGCGGGTCAGGGCATTGGTGAGGCGATTGCGCGGCAACTGCTCGCGCGCGGTGCCAAGGTTACCGTGCTCGGCCGTCGCAGTGCTCCGCTGCAGGCGCTGGTCGAAGCACATGCGGGGCAATGTCAGGCTGTGCAGGCCGATGTGGCCGATGCCGATCAGGTGCAGGCCGCTTTTGCGCAAGCCATCCGCACGTTCGGCGACATCGGCATTCTCGTGAACAACGCCGGACAGGCCGCGAGCGCGCCGTTCATGAAGATGGACCTCGCCACTTGGAACCACATGCTTGCCGTGAACCTCACCGGCACCATGCTGTGCATTCAGCAGGTGCTGCCGGGCATGGTGGTACGCGGAGCAGGACGCATCGTGAACGTCGCGAGCACGGCGGGGCTCAAGGGCTACGGCTATGTCTCGGGCTACTGCGCAGCCAAGCATGGCGTGATCGGGCTCACGCGCTCCCTCGCTCTGGAGCTCGCCCACAAGGGCATCACCGTCAACGCTGTCTGCCCCGGCTACACCGAAACCGACATCGTGCGCGAGAGCATCGACCGCGTGATGCAGAAGACCGGCCGCAGCGAAGAGCAGGCCATGGCCGAGTTCGTCAAGGGCAATCCGCAAGGGCGTCTCGTGCAGCCCGCCGAGGTGGCCGATGCCGTGCTGTGGCTCTGCGGCGCAGGCGCGGGCGCGATCACTGGGCAAAGCATTGCGGTCGCCGGTGGCGAAGTGATGTGAACAATAAATCAGCAGAACACCAGAAATCAGAAAGCGAGACAGGCAATGAACAGCAGCACCATCGATCCGGCCCTGATCGCGGGCAACCGCAAGCAGTTGGCGGGCTACGCGGCCAAGCACTTCCAATGGCAGGTGGAGAACGGGGTCGGCACCATCACGTTGAACCGGCCCGAGCGCAAGAACCCGCTGACCTTCGAGTCGTATGCGGAGCTGCGCGATCTGTTCCACGAACTCAAATGGGCGACCGATGTGAAGGCCATCGTGCTCGTCGGCGCGGGCGGCAATTTTTGCTCGGGCGGCGATGTGCATGAAATCATCGGCCCGCTGGTGCAACTGAAGGCACCCGAGCTGCTGATGTTCACCCGCATGACGGGCGAGCTCGTGAAGACCATGCGCACCTGCCCGCAGCCCATCATTGCGGCCATCGACGGGGTGTGCGCGGGAGCGGGCGCGATCATGGCGATGTCGTCCGACATGCGCCTTGGCACCGCGCGCAGCAAGACAGCGTTTCTGTTCAACCGCGTGGGGCTGGCCGGTTGCGACATGGGCGCATGCGCAATGCTGCCGCGCATCATCGGCCAAGGCCGTGCGAGCGAGCTGCTCTACACCGGCCGCAGTCTGGGCGGCGAGGAGGGTGAACGCTGGGGCTTCTTCAATCGCCTCTGCGAGCCCGACGCGGTGCTCGCCGAAGCGCAGAAGCTCGCCGCCGATCTCGCTGCAGGCCCGAGTTTTGCCAACGGCATCACCAAGACCATGTTGCACCAGGAATGGGCCATGACCCTCGAGCAGGCCATCGAGGCCGAAGCGCAGGCGCAGGCGATCTGCATGCTGACCGAGGATTTCTCACGCGCATATCACGCCTTCGTCGCCAAGCAGAAACCACAATTCGAGGGGAACTGACATGGCCGATCACAGCTATCTGAAATGGCCGTTCTTCGATGCGCAGCATGAAGCCCTGGCATTGGAGCTTGATGCTTGGGCGCAGCAGAACATCGCGCATGAACACGACCCCGATGTGGATGCCGAATGCCGCGAGCTGGTAAAGCAATTGGGCAAGGCGGGCTGGCTCCGGCATGCGATTGCAGGGACTGCATACGGCGGTGCGGGCGAGCAGATCGACACCCGCGCGATTTGCCTGATCCGGGAGACGCTCGCGCGCCACAGCGGCCTTGCCGATTTCGCGTTCGCAATGCAGGGGTTGGGCTCGGGCGCGATTTCTCTGGCGGGTACCGATGGGCAGAAGCAGCGCTATCTCACGCGTGTCGTCAAGGGTGAGGCGATTGCGGCGTTTGCGCTTTCCGAACCGAATGCCGGATCGGACGTGGCGGCGATGAGCTGCGAGGCGCGGCTCGACGGCGATCACTACGTTATCAACGGCGAGAAGACCTGGATCTCCAACGGTGGCATCGCCGACTTCTACGTGGTCTTTGTGCGCACCGGCGAAGCACCCGGCGCGCGCGGCATCACGGCGCTGATCGTCGATGCGGAAACACCGGGCTTCGAGATCGCCGAGCGTATCGACGTGATCGCGCCGCATCCGCTCGCGCGTCTCAAATTCAGCGACTGCCGCGTACCGCTCACGCAGCGCGTGGGCACGGCGGGCGAGGGCTTCAAGGTGGCGATGCGTACGCTCGACGTGTTCCGCACCTCCGTCGCTGCCGCCGCGCTGGGCTTTGCGCGGCGTGCGCTCGACGAGGCGCTGCAGCGCGCCACGACACGCAAGATGTTCAGTGGCATGCTTGCGGATTTTCAGCTTACACAGGCCAAGCTCGCGCAGATGACCACGCAGATCGACAGCGCCGCGCTGCTCACCTACCGCGCGGCATGGCAGCGCGATCAGGGCCAGAGCGTCACGCGTGAGGCGGCCATGGCCAAGATGGTCGCGACCGAAAACGCGCAGCAGGTGATCGACGCGGCCGTGCAATTGTGGGGCGGCCTTGGCGTGGTGAGCGAGCAGCCGGTGGAGCGCCTGTACCGCGAGATCCGCGCGCTGCGCATCTACGAAGGCGCGACTGAAGTGCAGCAGCTCATCATCGCGCGGGAGCTGCTCAAAGACGTTGCCGCACGCGCCGTCTGATCGCGCCAGACCCACCGTCCATCAAATGTTTGCGAGAGGTTGATTTTCATGTCCTACACCGCTCACGTGGATACTTTCGCGGCCACACATCTTCCGCCGCCCGAGTTGCAGCCGGAGTTTCATTTCGATCTGCCGGAGCTGCAGTTTCCCGAACGACTGAATTGCGCGACCGAACTGCTAGACCGCCATGTGCGCGAGGGCCGGGGAGACCGACTCGCGCTGCAGGCACCCGGCGTGCGCTGGAGCTATGCGCATCTGCTGGAGCAGGCCAATCGCATCGCCAACGTGCTCGTGCGCGACATGGGCCTCGTGCCCGGCAATCGCGTGCTGCTGTTCGGTCCGAACAATCCCATGATGGTCGCGAGCTGGTTCGGCGTGGTCAAGGCCGGTGGCATCGTGGTGAGCGCCATGCCGCTGCTGCGCGCCAAGGAGTTGTCGGCCATCGCGGACATCGCCCAGATCAGCCATGCGTTGTGCGACGAGCGTCTGCGCGAAGAGGTCGAGGCGACCTGCAAAAAAGTCTCTGGTTTGGAGAGCGTGCGCTACTTCAACGCGCCACTGTCGGCTGCGCAATCGCTCGAAGCCGCGATGGCGAACGCATCGCCCGCATTCGAAAATGTCGACACCGCCGCGGTCGACACCTGTCTGTTCGGCTTCACCTCTGGAACCACCGGCGTGCCCAAGGCCACCATGCATTTCCATCGCGATGTGATGGCGGTCTGCGCGTGCTGGCCAAAGCATGTGCTGCGTGCGAATGCGGATGATGTTTTCATCGGCAGCCCGCCGATTGCGTTCACCTTCGGGCTTGGCGGACAGGTGCTGTTTCCGATGTCGGTGGGTGCGTCCATGGCGTTGATCGAGAAGGTGGGCGCGCAGCAGCTCGTCGAAGGCATCGAGCAGTTCGGCGCCACGGTGATGTTCACCGCGCCCACGTCGTACCGCACGATGTCCGCGTTCGCCGACCGCATCCGCCAAAGCACGCTGCGCAAATGCGTGTCGGCAGGAGAAGCGCTGAATGCGTCAACGCGCGCGATGTGGAAGGATGGCACGGGCATCGAGATCATCGACGGCCTTGGCTCCACCGAGATGCTGCACATCTTCATCTCGCACCGCGAAGACGAGGCCCATGCGGGCGCGACCGGCAAGGCCGTTCCCGGCTACCGCGCGCGGGTGGTGGATGACGAGGGCCACGAGGTCGCGATCGGCACCGTCGGCAAGCTTGCGGTGCAGGGGCCCACGGGCTGCCGCTATCTCAACGACGAGCGCCAGCGCAAGTACGTGATGGGCGGCTGGAACATGACGGGTGACGCTTATGTGATGGATGCGAATGGCTATTTCGTCTACCAGGCACGCACCGACGACATGATCATCTCGGCGGGCTACAACATCGCCGCGCCCGAGGTGGAAGACGCGCTGATGGCGCATCCCTCGGTCGCCGAGTGTGCGGTGATCGGAGTGCCCGACACGGAGCGTGGCCAGATCGTCAAGGCGTTCGTGGTGCTCAAGGCGGGCAGTGCGGAAGACGATGCCATGGTGCGGCAGTTGCAGGACTTCGTGAAGCAGACCGTGGCGCCCTACAAGTACCCGCGCGCCATCGAATTCGTGAAGACGTTGCCGCGCACCGCGACCGGAAAGCTGCAGCGCTTCAAGCTGCACAACGCGTGATGATGACGCAAGCCGACATCACCACCATTCCACAGCCTGCGCGGCGATTTGCGCGGCCGGTGCCGATCCGCTTTGCGCACTGCGATCCGGCGGGAATCATCTTTTTCCCGCAGTACCTCATGCTGTTCAACGGACTAGTGGAGGACTGGTTCAACGAGGGGCTCGGCGTCTCGTATGCCGGGATGCTTGGCGATCAGCGCACGGGTCTGCCCATCGTGCATCTGGAGTGCGACTTCCGCGCGGTCACGCGCATGGGTGAGACAGTCGAATTCGGCCTGACGGTGACCCGCATGGGATCGCGTTCGCTCACTCTGGACATGGACTGCCACGGCGCGGGCGGCGCGGACGGCGTGCTGCGTGTGTCCGCGCGCAAGGTGCTGGTCTTCACGAGCCTGGATACCCACGAAGCCATCGCCGCACCCGCGCACATACGTGCCGCGATTGAGCGTTGGATGAACGACGAATAAACGAATGAATGAGTTGGAACGAATCGAAAGGATGGATGAAAAGATGACCACAAAACAAGCACTGCTGCCCACCGGCTGGCCGCGTCCCAAGGGCTATGCGAATGGCGTGGCGGCGAGCGGACGCATGGTGTTCATCGCCGGCATGATCGGCTGGGACGGGCAGAGCGTCTTTCACACCGATGACTTTGCGGGGCAGGTGCGGCAGGCGCTGCAGAACGTGGTCGACGTGCTGGCTGCGGGCGGCGGCAAGCCGGAGCACATCGTGCGGATGACCTGGTACGTGAAGAGCAAGAAGGAGTATTTGGCTGCCGGTCGGGAGGTGGGGCAGGCTTATCGGGACGTGATCGGGTCGTTCGACATTGCGATGACGGCGGTGGAGGTGGCGGATCTTATTGAAGATCGGGCGAAGGTGGAGATTGAGTGTACGGCGGTGGTGCCGGGGTGAGAGGTGTTCCTCTCACTGGCTCTCCCTCTCTCCCTGTCACTCTCCCGCTTGCGAGGAAGGGGTGGGGCTGGTATTCGGCCTTTTTTCTGGCTTCTGCTGGGGCGTTGCTTACGGAGGCCGGGACTGCCCCCGGCGGGGCAATCACTTTTTGCTCGGCGCGCAAAAAGTAATCAAAAACGCGCTTTGAAGTCATGCGGCAAAACTCTCTGCGAGTCCTTCGGACTCTCCGTTCAAACAGCTTGCCGCAAAAGTGACCTGAAGAGGTGTATTCGGCACGTCGCTGCGCTCGTGCCGGGGTGTTTGCATAGCTGCATTGGGGTGCAAACGCCCGCTGCGCTTTTGAGTTTGCAATGGAAAAAATCAACTTGCGAATCACACGACTCTCGCACCCCAACATCTCGCGAGGTCGCGAGATGAGCGGCACGAGCGAAGCCATGTGCCGTACACACCTCCGAGTGAACCTCTAGCTCGCGGCGGTTGCCCGAACGGAGCGACGCAGTCGCGCAGTGAGTTCTGCCCCGGGTATTGAAAAACGCATTTTTGGTGACTTTTTGGGCGCGACCAAAAAGTTACTCCGTTGCCGGGCGGAACTCCCGGCCCCCGCCGCCAGCAACGCAGCAATGGCCAGAACTCCAAAAAACAATAACCAACTTCGCTACTAAAAATCGAGAAGACTGAACCCCACCGAGAACACGGTGCGCTTGAAGTTGTAGTCGATCAGGCTGTCACCATAGCCGCTGAAGAGCGACGCGTGCAGCCGCAGGTTGCTCTTGCCGCCGAGCCAACCCTCGCCAAGGGTGTGCATCCAATCGATGCGCCCCGACCCCTTGCCCTTGCCGTTGAGGGAGCCGCGTGCGGTGAGGCCTAAATAGTTGCGTTGATTGACGTTCCAGCCCAGACGCAGTTCGCCGCGGCCGATGTAGTTCTGGATATTGGGGTTGTTGTCGTCGTCGGCGCTTTCGCTGATGCGTTTCCAGAGCTTGGCATCGACTGTGAAGCGGTTAGGCAGTTCGAAGCCGGTCATTACGTAGTAGCGGTTCCAGCTGCGCGAGAGGGGGTCGCTCTGGCCGTTGGATTGGTGCGCGAGGCCGACGCCGGTGTAGCGCCAGCGCCAGCCCATGGGCAGTTCGGCGGTGGTGGGATAGACGTACATGATTTCGGGCTCGTGGTCTGTGTTGCGGAACGGGCGGGAGATCTTGGAGTTGAACAGCTGCCACGAGGATTGCTGCGTGTAGCCGAGCCAGAGCGAGTCGCGGTATTTGGAGTCGGCGCTGGTGAGCAGGCCCGATGCGAGCTTGGTGCGCACCGAGAATTGGAGGCGCATTTCCTGCTTTTGGTAGGGGCGCTCGAAGCTGGCGCTGTTGACCGGGTTGCCAGATGTGGGCTGGCGGTTGATCTCGTCGGCACCCGACGCCATGACGGAGACGGGACGGTAGCCTCGGAAGCTGAAGGCGCCGCAGTCCGTGCCTTCTTCGAGTTCCCAGAAACGCGAGACTTCGGAGAACGACGCATCGCGGCAGCCGCCGTTGGGCTGGGCAGCGGGTTGCGCTGTGGCAGTGGGTTCAGCTGGAGGACGCAGTTGCGCTTGCGCGCCGCTGTGGGTGGCTACCCCGTCGGTATCCGTTGATTTGGCGACGGCATTCGCGGGAGTGGCCGGGCCGACATCTTCTCCTGCGGGCTGGGCCTGGGCCCATTGGTCAAAGCAGGCAAGACGTGCCGCGCTGTCGGTCTGCGCCGTGCATTGACGCCATGCGGATTCCGATGACTCGGCGGTGGACTGGGCCAGCGACGTTACGGGCAGCGAGCCGCACAGCATGGCTGCAGCGGCGGCGGAAACACGGAGGATGTTGTGTGACATGAAGGTCATACGAAGAGGAGGAATTGGGGAGATGCGAGTTTGTGCAATGGCAGCGCATCCGAACGCGGCTGGAGGCTCATTGAATGGACTTGCGCATAGTGAACTTGAGGCTGCGGTCGTCGCTGCCGGCCCATTCGCCGCGAATAATGCGCGCGCAGCTTCCTTCGGCCACGCTGCCGTACCAGTTGCCGCTCACACTTTTGCCGTCGCGCGACTCTTCCATGGTGAGCTCGCCCTGATTCACATCGCCGACGATGATGGACTGAAATGCGGGGCGTTGGACGCTGCCCTTGACGGTGCCGTCCCATTCGGGATGCGGGCCGAGTTCGATGGTGATCGGGCCGGCCTCGCCGTCCATCTGCACGTTCCAGCGGCCGAGCAGTTCGGGCTGCTCCATCTGCTGCGCCGTGGGGCATGCGGGGCGGGTGCCGTAGGGGCTTGCGCATGCGGTCAGCAAGGTGGTGATCGCCACGATGGCAAACGTCTGAAAAGTGGCTCTTGGCATGTCGTCCGGTGCGGTCTTCTGTGGTTTGGGTCAGTTTGGTTTTTCAGGCGTTGGTGTCGGGAGCGATCTGCGCCTTGCGGGCGAACTCGTCGCGCAGTGCGCGCAGTTTGGCACGCGGGTCTTCGCGGGCGGTCGATGCATCGAGACCCATCTCGGCGATGAAGCGGCTGGGCTGGGTGGTCACCATATCGCGGCCCTTTTTGCGTCGCTTGGTCCAGCTCACGGCCAGCGTGCGCTGCGCGCGTGTGATGCCGACATACATCAGACGACGTTCTTCCTGCAGGCGCTGCAGGGTCTCGTCGCTGACCTTCAACTGCTTGCCGTCGTCATCATCGAGCTTGAAGGGCAGCATACCTTCGGTGACACCTGTCAGCATGACGTGCGGCCATTCGAGGCCCTTGGAGGCATGCAGCGTGGAGAGCACGACCATGTCCTGGTCCTGTTCGCGCTCTCCGATGGTGGACAGGAGCGCAATGTTCTTGGCCACTTCAAGCAGGCTCTTGGTTTCGGTCGCCATCGTCGTGCTTGCCGCGTCTTCGATCTTTCCGCCCGCGCGCTGGACCATCCAGTCGCTGAATTCGAGCACGTTGCTCCAGCGCGCAGCGGCGACGGTCTCGCTGTCCTCGCTGTCGTAGATGTGCTGCTCGTAGCCGATCTCTTTGAGCCAGTCCATCATGAAGGCACGTGATGCGTCGACGCCCAGCGTGTGGCGGGCGCGGTATTCCAGATCGTTGATGTAGCGGCCGAACTCGACGAGGCTTTCATGCGCCTTGCGCGGCAGCATGGCTTCGAGCATGTGGTTGAACAGCGAGCCGAACATGCTGAGCTTGTACTGCGCCGAAAACTCGCCGAGCTTGCCTAGCGTGGTGTGGCCGATGCCGCGCTTGGGTGTGGTGATGGCGCGCAGGAATGCGGGGTCGTCGTCGTTGTTGATCCACAGGCGGAACCAGGCACACAGGTCCTTGATTTCCGCGCGATCAAAGAAGCTCGTGCCGCCCGAGACCTTGTACGGAATGTTCGCCTTGCGCAGCGCCTTCTCGATGGGTTTGGCCTGGTGGTTGGCGCGGTAGAGCACCGCGAAATCCTTCCAGGCGGGTTGCGGATTGTGCGCGGCGCGCAGGCTCTGGATGCGAGCCACGATACGCTCGGCCTCGTGCTCTTCTGTATCGCAATCGACGATGCGCACCGGCTCGCCTTCGCCGAGTTCTGAAAACAGTGTCTTCGGGAACAGCTTGGGGTTGGGTTGGATCACGTTGTTGGCCGCGCGCAGGATGGCCGAGGTCGAGCGGTAGTTCTGCTCCAGCTTGATGAGTTTGAGCTGTGGATAGTCGATGGGCAGCTTCTTCAAATTGTCCAAAGTCGCGCCGCGCCAGCCGTAGATCGACTGGTCATCGTCGCCCACAGCGGTGAAGTGCGCGCGCTCGCCTACCAGCATCTTGAGCAGCTCGTACTGCGTGGCGTTGGTGTCCTGGTACTCGTCGACCAGCACATGCCCGAGCAGGCGTTGCCACTTGGCGCGCACCTCCGGATGGTGCTTGAGCAGCCGCATCGGCATGCCGATGAGGTCGTCGAAATCCACGCTCTGGTAAGCGGTCAGACGTTCCTCGTAACGCTGCATGATGAGCGCGATGCTGCGGTCGTTGTCGTCCTGCGCCATGGCGAGCGCCTTGCGGGCGTCCCAGCCGTTGTTCTTCCAGCCGCTGATGGTCCACTGCCACTGGCGCGCGGTGGCCACGTCGGTGGTGCCACCCGCGCAGTCCTTGAGGATGCCGGTCACGTCGTCCTGATCAAGGATGCTGAACTGGGGTTTCAAGCCGAGCGCATGTCCGTCCTCGCGCACCATGCGCACGCCCAGCGCGTGGAAGGTGCAGACCAGCACATCCTTGGCCTGTCTGCCGATCAGACCTGTTGCGCGCTCGCGCATTTCTGCTGCGGCCTTGTTCGTGAAGGTGATGGCTGCAATGCGCTTGGGGGCGAGACCGTTCTCGATGAGTTTCGCGATCTTGTGCGTGATCACCCGCGTTTTGCCCGAACCCGCCCCTGCCAGCACGAGGCACGGGCCTTCGGTGTAATGGACGGCTTGGAGCTGAGCCAGATTGAGTCCAACGGACATGTTGACGGCGATGCGAGGGGAGTGGGGGAGAAACGCCGGAGACGGTTGGCGGGTGCCAAGTCTGCGGCTGCGAATGGGAGCGATGAATCATAGCGATCAGCGCAAGTCCCTGCCGCCCCAGAAGTTGGTAGTAATTCTTAATAGCGAATGCCCAGCTCATTTAAGTGTCTTTACCACGCAGTAAGAAACATTGGGTAACATTCCCCGCCGCTCAGCTCATGCAATCGGTTAAGGGACGGAATAAGCCTCTTTTCAGGGCTCCAAACAATGAGTTTGTTCCATGAAGCAGCGGAATATGTCACCGCAATTCGTTCGATTCAATGTTTCATAGATCTGCTCGAAACCAAATCATTGGTTTCGCAATGACTTGGATAGCACATGGACGGTAAACAAATGTCAGCTGCAAGTAAGAAAGTGGCAACTGGGCGTTAGCGGGTATTAATGAAATTCTCTGCGCCGATATAATTTTTTCATTGCCACGGTCTTACAGGTGGAATAAATATGAAACATAACGTTGCGGGGGTTGCTCCAGATCTTCTTGCTCCGGCATATCTGGATCGATTCGTTGCTCTTTTCGGTGTCGCTGCGCGCAAGTCGCTGATCGAGTGGAAGCGTGCTTCCACGGGCGAGGCGCAGCTGACTTTGCTTGATGCATCCTCTTTGGGTGAAGTCGTGCCTGCGTCTACGCCTTGTGTGATTTACGTCGGTCAATCTGCGAGCGTCGCGGAAAAGTCGCGTGCGGGGCGCTGGGTGTCGCATTTGCCGGCGGAATTCACGGTGTCGGATCTCATCGATGCGCTGGATCGCGCAGCGGTGTTTCTTATGGACTGGTCCGCGCGCCAGAAGATGGCGGCAGCCAAGGTGGCTGCCGTCGTGGAAGCAGCCGTTCCGGCTGCGCAGGACGGTGCGGATGATCAGTACCAGCTTACGAGCTGGGTGTCGTTGGATGCCCCATACAACACGGGAGCCTGCGTGCGCGCCATGGCGTTGCTCACGCGTGCACCCATCAATATTCGCCAGCTGTGTGGTCACAGCGGTCTCGATCAAGAGACCGCCCGTGCGCTGATCACCAGTCTCAATCGCCGTGGCGTGCTGCGTCATACGGCGCACAAGACGGCTGTGGCAATGTCCAGCAACGCTGCCCAGGAGCAGGTCAATCGTGGTCGGCCGGTGCGCACGGGTTTGATTCAGCGCCTGAC
The DNA here is from genome assembly GCF_011305995.1 of Diaphorobacter sp. HDW4A. GTDB lineage: Bacteria > Pseudomonadota > Gammaproteobacteria > Burkholderiales > Burkholderiaceae_C > Diaphorobacter_A. The sequence goes on from NZ_CP049910.1 coordinate 5,962,319, forward strand.
GCGCTGGGTTCGAGTCGGAGGCCGAAATTAAGTGGTGATGGATTCTCTTCCCCGTATTGCCTTGGTGGGGGCAATGGGTATCGGCAAGACAACGGCGCTGCGCTCCCTTTGCGGCGACAAAATGGTTTCTTCCGACGTGGTGAACCTGGATCGCGCAAGCAATGCCAAGGAGTTCACGACGGTCGGCACGGAGTTTGGCGAGATCGACCTCGGTGATGGAGAGCGCGTACAGGTATGCGGCTGTCCGGGCCAGGAGCGATTCTCGTTTGTACGCCAATGGATACTTTCAGTGTCCATGGGCATTTTCATCATGGTGGATGCCAATGATCCCGCGGCCGTGCAGGAGGCGTCGTATCTGCTTCAGGGCGTCGCCGCTTTGGAGCAGCAGCCCGTGGTTCTGATTCTCAACGCCCGTCCGGCGTCCCCAGCGGTGGTGGATGTGTTTGCTGCGGCGCTCACCAAGGCAGGGCACGGTGTGGTGCCGGTGCTGCAAGCCGATCCACGCGACCGAAATCAATTGCTCGATGCCATCGGTGTGCTGGCATCGATGTTGTCTTTGCAAAGCGAGGAATGATGAGCAAAGCGTCCACTGTGGTCCCTCCGCTGGTTGCGGCAACAGGGCGACAGATTCTTGACAGCGTTTTCACCCCTTTCCCGGAAGTCCAGATCGCGCTGCTTTCTACCCTTGACGGATTTGTGATCGCCTCTCACGGCGAACTGCACAACAAGGATGGATCACAGATGGCGGCCATGGCGGGCTCCATGATGGCGATGGCGCGCGCCGTAGCCTCCGAAATCGGACACAGCGGCACCCGTCGCCTGACGTTTGAAACAGACGACGGAACGGCCGTCTTTCAGAACGTTCCTAGTCAATTCCCTTGCATTCTGTGTCTGGTTGTGAAGAAGGAAGGCGTGCTCGGTCGTGCGCTTTGGGCCGTAGCTGAAGCTAGTTCACAAATGGCTGCGCGTTTGCACGTTTGACATGGATCAGAAAGTATGCAAACGTTACAGTACTCGAATCATTTCTGAGTTAACCGTCTGAATTTATGATGATTTGAGTGAGTTTGAGTGAGTTTGAGTGTCCCGCGCTGAGGAGTGAGGGCAGGGCCCGCAGCGCATGGATCCTATTTCTGAAGCATCTGTACAAAGAGGTAAAACACATGGCTAGCATTCAAGAATCTCTGTCCCAACTCATGGCAATCGACGGCGCACAGTGCGCTGCAGTGGTCGACAGCGGCAGCGGCATGTTGCTGGGCAGCATCGGTTCCGGAGTCGACCTGGAACTGGCTGCTGCAGGCAACACCGAAGTGGTCCGCGCCAAGCTCAAGACCATGAAGTCGCTGAACCTGAACGACCGCATCGACGACATCCTGATCACGTTGGGCAAGGCCTATCACATCATTCGTCCGCTGCAAAAGCACGACGGCCTGTTCGTCTATCTGGTGCTGGACAAGTCCAAGGCGAATCTGGCGCTGGCTCGCCGCAAGGTGCAGGACGTAGAGCAAGCTCTGGCTGTCTGACGCCAGCACCCCTGTGCTTCATCGGATGGTGTTTGTCTCCCTCATTTGACAGGGACGGCTACATCCATCCGGACGAGTGTTTCAATCAACGTACCCGCTTCGCACAGGTACTCACACTCTCTCGGTCCGATGGCATTGAGCATGTGACCGGATTTGGAGCCCGCGCCAGACAGCGCGGGTTTTTTCGTTTTCCGGCCCGTGGTTTGGCTGCGCACACGCGAACGGCCGGCTGCGGCGACAATCCACCGCATCGTGCTGTCCGTCTTCTCCGTCACCTTCCCGTTTTTTGCCCTGGTGCTGTGCGGCTATCTGGCCACACGGGGCAAGGTGCTGCCGCTGTCAGCCATCAGCGGGCTCAACACCTTCGTGCTGTACTTCGCGCTGCCGTGCATGCTCTACCGCTTCGGCGCGCAGACCCCGATTCGCCAGCTGCTTGATCCAGCGGTTGCGGGCGTCTACCTGCTGTGCGGTCTGATTCTGGTCGCCGCCACCATCGCGCTCACCAAGCGCGGCAACATCGGCTGGAACGATGCCGCCTTCGGCGCACTGGTCGTGGCCTTTCCGAACACCGGCTTCATGGGCGTGCCCTTGCTGGTCGCGCTGTTGGGCGATCAGAGCGCAGGTCCTGTGATCCTCACCATGGCGATCGACATGATCATCACGACTTCGCTGTGCATCGCCCTTTCACGGCTGGATGGCGCAGACGCTCATAGTGCAGCCACAGCGGTCAAGAACGCCCTGCGCGGCATGGCAACCAATCCCATGCCTTGGTCCATCGCACTGGGTGCGCTCGCCTCTGCGGTCGGCTGGCAACTGCCCGAGCCTGTGAACAAGACCATCGCCATGCTAGCGGGTGCTGCTTCTCCCGTGGCCTTGTTCACGATTGGCGCGGTGCTCGCTCGGTCGCAGATGAACGCGCATGAGCAGGTGCCCGTATTGCAATACGTGCCGCTCGCGCTGGCCAAGCTGCTCGTGCATCCGCTGCTGATCTGGCTGGGGTGTCAGGCGGCGATTACTCTCGGCGTGGCGCTCTCTCCCTTTACTGTGACGGTGCTTGTGCTTCTGGCTGCTTTGCCCAGTGCCAGCAATGTGGCGTTGTTGGTGGAGCGGTTTGGGGCGCACGGGGGACGGGTGGCGCGGGTCATCCTTGTGTCGACTGCGTTGGCGTTCTTTTCTTTTTCTTTGGCTGTGGCGTTGATGGTCTGATTTTTGGGCTTCTGCTTTTTGGTTGAGGGCAGAGGCCGGGACTGCCCCCGGCGGGGCAATCACTTTTTGCTTGCGCGCAAAAAGTAATCAAAAACGCGCTTTGAATACCTCCGGCGGAACTCGCGGCGTTCCTTCGTCACTCTGCTCGGGCAACCGCCGGAAGTCAGTTTTGAAAGAGGTGTGTATGGCACGTCGCTGCGCTCGTGCCGAGGGCGTTCGCATGGCTGCGTTGGGGTTCAAACGCCCGCTGCGCTTTTGCCGGAGGACGATCTCGCTTCTGTCAGCTGATCACACAAAACTGGCACACCAACATTTCGCGAAGTCGCGAGATGAGCGGCACGAGCGAAGCGATGTGCCGAATATTCCTCTTATGAAAATTCTGACTCGCGGCGGTTGCCCGAACGGAGCGGCGCAGTCGCGAAGTGAGTTCTGCCGCGGGTATTGAAAAGCGCATTTTGGGTGACTTTTTGGGCAAGACCAAAAAGTGACTCCGCCGCCGGGCGGAACTCCCGGCCTCCGCCCTCAACCCCCAGTAGAAAGAAAAAACAGAACACCGCCCCCACCCCAAACCTCCCCTAGCAAGCGGGAGAGAGAGCAAGAACAGGAGAGGGCGCGAGGGGGTTCAATACTCCCAGAACATGCGTTGCAGTTCTGAAGTACTCACCCCCTTGGTCAACGCCAACATAGTCAAGATGCGCGCCTTTTCAGGCCGCATGTCATGCGCCACCACCCAGTCGTACTTGTCGTCAGGCTGTTCGGCATTGCGCAACACAAAGCCATACGGCACGCGCGATGAACGCACGATCAGCACGCCCTTGCCGCGCGCGTCCTGGAGTGGCTTGACCATGCGGTCAGCCACCGAGCCGTTGCCGGTACCCGCGTGGACAATCGCCTTGGCGCCTGCGTCGACCAGCGCGTTGACCGCGGTGGGCTGGACGTTGCCGTAGGCGTACACGATGTCGACTTGGGGCAGCTTGTCGATGCTGTCGATGTTGAATTCCGATTGCGTCGTGTGGCGTTTTGCGGGGGCGCGGAACCAGTAGTTCTTGCCCTCGACGACCATGCCGAGCGGGCCCCACTGGCTGGTGAAGGCACCGGTCTTGATGTTGATGTCCTTGTTCACGTCGCGTGCGGTCTGGATTTCGTCGTTCATGGTGACGAAGACGCCCTTGCCCTTGGAGTCCTTGGCACCTGCGACGCTCACAGCGTTGACCAGATTCAGGGCACCGTCGGCGGACAGCGCCGTGCCGGGGCGCATGGAGCCAACGACGACGACGGGCTTGTCGGTCTGCACGGTGAGGCTCAGAAAATAGGCGGTCTCGGCCAGCGTGTCGGTGCCGTGGGTGACGACGATACCGTCCACATCGCTCTGCTTGGCGAGAGCCGATACACGCTTGGCGAGCGTCAGCAGGTTGTCGTTGGTGAAGCTTTCCGAGGCGATCTGGAAGACCTGTTCACCTTTGACGTTGGCGACGTTGGCGAGCTCGGGCAGGCCGGCCAGCAGCTTGTCCACAGGTACTTTGGCGGCGGAGTAAGTGGCGCTGTTCATTGCCGATGCGCCTGCGCCGGCAATCGTGCCGCCGGTGGCGAGCACGACGACGTTGGGCTTGGCGGCCTTGGCTGCCGCAGAGGCGGCGGCCGAGGCGGCGGATGAGTCCTGCGCAAAGCTGAGGGAAGGCAGGGCGGACAGGCCGCTCAGAAGGGATACGGCAACGGCCGTGGCTGCAACAGATTTGCGAAACGATTGGATAACCATGTTTGCTCCAGAAAATGGGATTCCGAGGCGCCGAATCGACCTTGTGGGCCGTGCGCCGCGAGCCTCGCACGATGCGCCAAGCGGCGCGGACAGAGCATCGGTGCATACCCTGACATGTGCGTGTCACGCAGCGATGCAGCATTCGTGCCACGGGGTTCCTCATCGAGCGGCGGCGCAAGGAGCGATGGCTGCGGACTGTTGTGGTCATGCATCACTTGTGCGAACTTGGGGCGTGGCGGATGCGTGGTCATGTGCAAATGCACATTCCTTGGGCATGATTGCGCCGATCTATTAATTGTTTGATTTTGGTTGCAAACTACGCGCCACATCTAAGAGAGGGAGAGCAATGGGCAATCTGGTTTATCCGCGCGAGAAATCGCTGGGCAGGATCACGCTGGTGTTGGGCATCATCGTCTGGATTCTGTTGATTGTGGGCACTGTGGGCGTGGCCCTGATCTACGTGCTGTTCGGCTTCATCGGCTACCTGTTCGCCCAGTCGGCGCTGATCGCCTGGCTGCGAGGCACCGGCGTGCGGTTGTCCGAGGAGCAACTGCCGCTGCTCTATGCCCAGTACATCGGCTGCTGCGACAAGCTGGGCATCAAGGAGCCGCCCGAGGCCTATCTGTTGCAGGGCGACGGCATGATGAACGCCTTCGCGACGCGCTTCCTGGGGCGTGAATTCGTGATCGTGCTGTCGGACACCGTCGACGCGATGAACGACCTGCCCGACGGCGTGAACTTCTACTTCGGCCACGAACTCGGCCACATCAAGCAGGGCCATTTGACGGGCCACATCTGGCGCGCGCCCGTGCTGTGGCTGCCGCTGATTGGCGCGGCCTATGCGCGCGCCAAGGAATACACCTGCGACATGCATGGCCGCGCCTGCTGCACGTCCGCCGAAGTGGCAGCACGTGCGATGTCGGTGCTGGCTGCGGGCTCCGACAAGTGGCGCCACGTGAATCTGGTGAGCTACGCGCGCCAGACCATGACCAATCGCGGCTTCTTCGCCGATCTGCATGAGTTGATCAGCGGCTACCCATGGCTCACCAAGCGCGTGGCACGCATTCTCAACCCCGAGATCAAGATGCCGGGCCGCAACCCTTTTTCGTACATCTTCGCGTTCTTCATTCCCTACGCGGGACGCGTGGGCGGCGGTGCGGCTGGGCTGGTGATCCTGATGATGATCGTCGCCGTGATCGGCATGGGCGCCGCGGCGGCGATCCCCGCTTATCACGAGTACCAAGGCCGAGCCGAACTGACCAACGAGTGGACGAATTCGTCGGCCGCCCGCACGGCACTCGGCGAGTACTACGCCAGCAAGGAAGAAGTGCCCGACACTCTGGAAGACGCGGGCATCTCCGCCAGTCAGGCTGCGGGTTTCGACTACGACTCCAGCACCATGAGCCTGAGCAAGGAAACCAAGCTTGGCACTCTCACGCTCGTGCCTTCCGAACAGGGCGGCAAGGTGCTGTGGCACTGCTACGGCGAAGGCAAGCGCATCCAGAAGGCGCTGCCCAAGAGTTGCAAAGCGGATGACGAGGAAGAGTGACCAGGTGGCCGCGCTGTGGGTTTCGGCCCCGGCCCCGGCATAAGCCCATTCATCAACTGGAACAGCACGATGAGCAGCGAACGACATGACCCCGCCATGCAGCAAGCCATTCAGCGCTCGCAGCAGAGCTTTCCTTTCTTCTGGCGTGAGCTGTCCTGGGAATATCGGCGCATCGTTCCAGGGCTGGATTTCGCGGCTATCAAGCTGCCGTTCGCGGTGAGCGCCGAGGCGCAGGCCGCGCACGGCGCGCCAGCGTTCGAGCACATGTGGGTGAGCGATGTGCAGTTCGACGGGCATGTGCTGAGCGGCTCGCTGCTCAACAATGCCAACTTCATTCCCGAATTGCAGAGCGGTACTGAGGTGTCCGCACCGCTCGCCGATCTGGAGGACTGGATGTACACCAGCGTGGGTGTGCTTTGCGGCGGCTTCACAGTGCAGGCGATCCGCGCGGCCATGGCCCCGGGGGAGCGGGCCGAGCATGACGCGGCCTGGGGGCAGCCGTTTCCCGATCCGGCGCTCTGCAACATCACGCCGTACGAAGTTCCTGCGCCCAAGCAGCCCAGCAGGCTGAGCCGCCTCTGGAAGAAGGCCGTCGCGCCCGGCGGCTTGCCGTTCGACGAGGCGCTGAGGCTGGCGCGCGAGAAGGAGCATCCGATGAGCGAGAACATGCGCGAGCGCTATGCCTCGGATCTGAAGGAGCAACCCGACATGGTGAGCGCGGCGCTGGACGACGGCTGGACGCTGCTGCAGCGCGACGCGCTCGCGGGCAATCTCGCCCCGGTCCAGGTGCTGCGCCAGCTCGGTGCCGACGCCCACAACCAGCGCACGCCACAGGGCGACAACGCGCTGGAACTGGCACAGCGTATGGGGTGGACGCGTGTGGTCGAGGCGCTGCGCTGACGTCTCTACCGCAGCGTCTTCAGATCGCCTGCGGGTCCACATCCACCAGCCAGCGGATCACCGCCTTGTGATCTGAACGGGCGGCGTGCAGCACCTCCTGCCACGCTGCGAGAAAGTGCTGCAGCGCGCTGCGGTTGGTGCTCTCGATGAGCATCTGGGCTCGCTCCACATTGGCCACGCGCTGCACCGCCATCGGCACGGGCGGAAACAGAAAGACATGCTCGATGCCGGGCAACTGTCGCTCGCGTGCGGCTTCGCTCACCGCGTTCAGAAAGGCCTGCGCGGCCTCCTGCGTGCGCGCATCGGCCCGTACCAGCGCTTGGTAGGCGAAGGGCGGCATGCCCGCGTCGGTGCGCTCTTGCAACTGCTCCGAAGCGAAGCGCGGATAGTCGTGTCGGCGCAGCGCGGCGTAGAGGCTGTGCTCGGCGTGCCAGGTCTGTATCCACATTTCGGGTGGATTGCCGCCCTGCGCGGCGATGTAGTGCGCATCCCGACCGGCGCGGCCTGCGGCCTGCATGAGCAGCGCGAATAAACGCTCGGGCGCGCGGAAATCGCTGCTGAACAGCGCACCATCGGGCTGCACGGCGGCCACCAGCGTGATGCGGCGGAAGTCGTGTCCTTTGGCGACCATCTGTGTGCCCACGAGCACGTCGACCTCGCCGCTGTGCACGGCGGCGAGCTGTTCTTCCAGTGCACCTTTGTTCTTGGTCGTGTCGGCGTCGATGCGCGCCACGCGGGCGGCGCGGCGCTCGGGCGTGATCACGTTGCGCAGCAGCGCGGCGAGCTGTTCTTCGAGTTGCTCGGTGCCACGCCCCATCGGCGAGATGTCGACATTGCCGCAGCTCGGGCAGGCATGTGGCACGCGCTGGGTGAAACCGCAGTGGTGGCAGCGCAGCGTGCGGTCGATCTTGTGGAAGACCTGGTGCGCGCTGCAGTGCGGGCAGTCGCTCTTCCAGCCGCAGTCCTTGCAATGCAGCACGGGCGCGAAGCCTCGGCGGTTGAGCAGCACGAGGCATTGCTCGCCGCGCTCGACGCGCTCGGTGATCGCGCGCAGCAGCGGCGGCGAGAAAACCGCGCCGCGTGGCTGCTGGCTCATGTCGACCAGGCGCACGCGCGGCAGCTCGGCCGCGCCAATGCGGCTTGGCATGTTCAGCCGCAGGTAGCGTCCGCCCTGTGGATCTTCTGCGCTCGGCGGGCGGCTGGCGTGCCAGCTTTCGAGCGACGGCGTAGCGCTGCCCAGAATCACTTTGGCGTTCTGCTCGCGTGCACGCCACACGGCCAGATCGCGGGCGGAGTAGCGGGCGCCTTCCTGCTGCTTGTAGCTCGCGTCGTGTTCCTCGTCGACCACGATGAGCGCGAGACCGGGCATGCTCGCGAACACCGCCATGCGCGTGCCGAGCACAATGCGCGCCTCGCCCATGTGCGCTGCCGTCCAGCTTTTCAGGCGCTGCGGATTGGTCATGCCGCTGTGCATGGAGACCACGGCCGACTCGCCGTAGATTGGCGCAAAGCGTTCCAAAAAACGCTCTTCCAATTGGGGCGTGAGATTGATTTCCGGCACCATCACCAGCGCCTGGGCCTGCGGATTGGCTGCTAGCACCTGTTGCACGCTGTGCAGATAGACCTCGGTCTTGCCGCTGCCGGTGCTACCGTAGAGCAGGAACGGGCCGGGCTCGGAGGCGATCTGCCGGGTGGCTTGCTGCTGTTCCTCAGACAATTGGATGGGCGGCAGCGCGGACGCCGCCTCGGGGCCGAGTGCCCCGTCCTTGTCCGCCTTTGCCTTGCGTTTGATGCGCCGCGCCATCTGCTCGGGCGTCAGGTCGCGCAACTGTGGTGGCAGTGCCGCCAGCGCCACCTCACCCAAAGCGCGCTGGTAGTAGCGCGCGGTGAAACTGGTCAGCCGCCTCCAACTCTCGTTCAGAGGGGGAATGCCTTCCAGCACGCCCAAGACGGAACGAGCCTGAACGCCATGGGGCAATGAGGGCTCGTTGCCTGCAGGTGAGTCCCAGACCACGCCCAGCACCTCGCGGCGGCCCAACGGCACGCGCACCAGGGTTCCGGGGGGCAGTGGCGCCGGACTCAGATAGGACAGCGGCTCCGAAACACTACTGTGTGCAGGCGTAGCCACCGCCACCCAAAGCGCATGGCTCGCGGGGGCTTCGGGGGCGGAGGAGAGGGATTCGTCTGCTGTCTCGATGGTCATGAAGCCGTCAAAGCGGGTTGGGGGGGTGAGAGGTCACCTGCCGGATTTGCGGGGTCCGATCATGCGACATTTCGAGGCGCCATGGTGAAAACACTGATTTTCCACAATCGAAAGTCAATTCTGTGGATAACTTTGTTAACTACTGGCGAGTGATTTCCTTTGTGCTCAATTGTCAGGCGCGATGCGTGCCGGTTGACATCAACAAGACATTGAAAAAACATCAATTAAATCAATATGCTATGTTGCATTGCAATGAACGTATTAGGCGGCAATGAGCTGTTGCAAGCGACCGGCCTCGCTCGCTCCAACATGTGCACAACTGCGCTGTCAAGGCCTATGAAAGCTTGAAAATTGTGCTAATGAACGCTTGCGGATTGGGATTTTGCTTGCGGTTTCGGCGCTAAGTGATTGATTTTTGGTGGAAAAGCACCCGGGTTGCAAATTTCTGTGGATAACTTTGTTGATATTGACCGGCAAGACCGTGCCAGGCGTAGTCATGGCGCCAATTGAGAAGGCCTCTGACACCCCGTGGACATGAAAAAAGCTGTTGAAAATCAACAGCTTGAAAATCCATCCTCCGATGGGAATGATGCTTGCGTAGATGGATGAAACAAATTGTGTTTAAAACACCGCACCACGAAATTTGTGCATAAGTACATGACTGGGAGCAAGAAGCTCCCAGTACCTTGTGCTTTTCAATCCGCTTTTTTCAGGAGCGTTTGGCGCATGGCTCGGGAATGGCCATGCACTGCTTCCACCAGCGCGGCGACATGTTCGGGCGGTGTGAACTGGCTGATGCCGTGGCCCAGATTGAAGATGTGTGTGGGACCCGTAGTCAACCGGTCGACATGGGGCGCGCCAAAGCTCTCGAGCACCGCCTTGACCTGGGAAGCGATCTGCGCGGGTGGCGCGAACAGCACGTTCGGATCGATGTTGCCTTGCAGCGCTTTGCAGTCGCCCACGATGGCGCGCGCCTTGCCAAGGTTGGCGGTCCAGTCCAGACCCAGGACCTCGCAGTCGAGCGCATGCATGTCGGACAGCCAGATGCCTCCGCCTTTGGTGAAGACGATGCGCGGCACATCCAAGCCATCCACGCCAGTGCGCTTTAGTTGCGAGAGCACGCGCTTGGTGTAGGCGAGGCTGAATTCCTGGAACGCGCCGTCGGCCAGCACACCGCCCCAGCTGTCAAAAATCATCACGGCCTGCGCGCCCGCGTCGATCTGGGCGTTGAGGTACTGGGCGACGCTGTCTGCGTTCACCGCCAGAATGCGGTGCATCAGGTCGGGGCGCGAATACATCAGCGATTTGACCGTGCGGTAATCGTCGCTGCCCTTGCCTTCGACCATGTAGCAGGCCAGTGTCCACGGGCTGCCCGAGAAGCCGATCAGCGGCACGCGGCCGTTCAGCGCGTGGCGGATGCTGGTGACGGCGTCGAACACGTAGCGCAGCTTGTCCATGTCCGGCACGGCGAGCTCGGCCACGGCGGACTCGTCACGCACGACCTTGGCAAAGCGCGGACCTTCGCCCTCGGCGAACGACAGGCCAAGGCCCATGGCGTCGGGTACGGTCAGGATGTCGGAAAACAAGATCGCGGCGTCGAGCGGAAAGCGCTCCAGCGGCTGCAGCGTCACCTCGGTCGCATAGTCCACATTGGTGGCCAGCCCCATGAAACTGCCCGCCTTCGCCCGCGTTGCCTTGTACTCCGGCAGGTAGCGGCCAGCCTGACGCATCAGCCACAGCGGGGTGTAGTCGGTGGCCTGACGGCGGCAGGCGCGAAGAAACGTGTCGTTGGTCAAGGGAGAGAAGCTCATGGGGCGTGATTGTCGCAGGGTGTGACTGCAATGGGATGCGAATGCCCCGTGCGCAGGCATTCTGATCATCGAAGTCTTGACTACAGTCATGTCGTCCAGCTGCTGACATCGCCGAGGCGTCTGCACCGATTGGGCGCGTTGCTACATGAGCGCACATTCCTCGTGTGATGACACATTCACCCCAACAAAGGAGTTCGACATGAAGAAGGAACAAGTGACCGGCCGTGTGGAAGAGGCCAAGGGCGCCATCAAGGAAACCGTGGGCAAGGCCATCGGCAACACCAAGATGCAGGTGGAAGGCGTGATCGAGAAGAATGCGGGCAAGGTGGTGGCTGCAGCGGGCGATCTGGCCAACAAGGTCGAGAAGGCTGCGAAGAAATGACCCGATGAGCGGTCACTCATTGAGTGCCCCGTTCAACAAGGCGTCGACATGCGAATGTCGACGCTTTTCATTTATGTACCTTGGACGTGCGTTCTGGAACAACGCGTCCCCTCGTTCGTTCTGTCAAATTTTGTCAAGCGCTCATCCCCCTCTTTGGTTTTTCATTCAGTCGTGATAGCGTTGGAAACTATCGTTATTTATTGTAAATAGTAGTTGTCTAATCTGCCTCGTGGCGTGAAGTGACTTCAAGGAGCGGGCTATGAGATTCGGCAGGTGTTGGGTAGTTTGTGAGCGCTGGAATGCCAGCATCTGGCGGCTTCTCCTCTTGGGGGTTTTGCTGCTGGCGGGCAACGCGCATGCGCAGGGCTCGGTCACGGTAACCGCACCCAATGCTGCGGTGGGCGGGGATGTGATCACCATTCCTGTGTCGATGAGTTCGCTCACGACGGCCTTGGGCTCCAGCACGTTCAGTATTACGGTGGACACCAGCTTGATGCAGCTTTCCGTGACTTGCAATGTGGCCGCCAGCTCGCCAGGCGCCTGCGCCCAGGTCTCAGGCCTCACGGTGAATGGCAACGTCATCAACGGGAACATCAACGATCTGGCACAAAGTCAAGTGGTGGTGGTTTCCGTGACGGGGCAAGTGCCGACCAAAGTGGACGTCACCGATTATCCCAATCCCGGCACCATCGCGACCGTGGCGAGTCTCACGCTCGCAGGAGGGGCCACTTCGTCGTCCCACGGCAATACCACGGTCACTTATCTGCCCTACGACATCGCCATCACGTCCAGAATTCTTTCGCCGATCACGACGTTCGCATTCGATACCGATGAAATCGTGATCGAGAACACCTACGTCAACAACGGTCCGGGTCCCGCGCATGGCGCCTTCATTCGTGGAGAACTGTATACGCGCGATACCGTCAACATGGGCTACTCGCCCTGGACTTTGGTTGGACTGCAGATTGACTGCGCGTCCAGCAATGGGGCGCAGTGCCCGGCGGCTCCGATTCAGCTGGGCGGCGACACCTGGTACGGGCAAACCGGTATCTATCAGGACCGGGTCCCCGTGATGCCAACGGGTGGCTCGGTGGTGGTCACCATGCGCTTCAAGATCGCCAAGCCTTCAGTCACGCAAACCTGCGGTGCTTCGTACCAAGGGGTGATCAAAGGTATTGTCTCGGTGGGCTCCCGCTATTCGGCCGGATCCATGTCTGACTACAGCAATGAACAACTCTCCACAGCGAGCGTGCAGTTGCCTCCCTGTCCTTTGACGGATCTGTCGGTGGAGATCACGCAGGCACCGCCATTGGTGCTGGCATTGAATACACCTTATGCCTACGAAATCGTGTTCAGAAACAATGGGCCGCTCGACACGCCGGCCCAGTTGAACCCACTTTTTGCCAATCACATCATTGATCCAAGCGTTCAGGTCACTTCGTCAGGTTGGCAATGCATTTCGGGTGGCAGTAACTGCCCGGACGCGAACAATAGGGTGGCCAATTTTCCTGCGGGAACCGAGATTCGCATGAGGATCAACGTCTCTCTGGCTCAGGTAAGCACGCCCCGTTGCGGCCCCGACACGTGGTTTGGGCGACTGTTCGTCATGCCGGATATCTATCCCAATGGCGTTGATCCGGGTTCTGGCCTGGCGATGGTTGACTCCGACCTTGGCAATAACAGCACGAGATCGGAAGACTCGAATCTGAACCTGCCACGGCCAGCGTGTCCCACGCGTGATCTGGAAAGCAGAATCGATTCCATGCCTGCGGCGGTGAAGTTTGGTGAACCCTATGTGGTGCGCTTCACCTACACCAACCATGGTGCGGATGACCTCGTATGGACAGGGAGCTCCCAGGGCCCGGCGCAGGTGCAATTCTTTTTCAATCGCAACGGCAATACCCCTGTGCGCTTTGCGAGCGCGAATATGACATGCGTCGCCAGCAACAATGCGACCTGCCCGACACTGAGTGTGCCTGCCAATTTCCAGCAGCCATTCGAAGCGAATTGGATAGCCCCGAATCTTGGAGATGCCTTTGGCATGAGCAATCCGTTCACCATTCCGGTGAATGGGTCGTTGACTTATGAGTTCACGCTGCTGCCCATTGGATACCCGCCGCAATGCCCCAATGGCGCGCAAACGCGTATGGAGATCACGACCTCTATTGCAAGCCACGATTCATACTTGGAGCCTGCCAATGATCCTCACCCCAACGACGCGATAGCGTCAACTGACAAATCGCCAGTCTGTGAAGACCTCACGGTCAACAAGCAGCTGACGGTCAATGGTACGCAGTCGAATTCGGTGGATGTGAATGCGCCGCTGTCGTTCAGCCTCACCGCTACCGCTCCGGCCGTCGATCAAGGCGGCAGGGATGTGACGAGCGTGATGATCGAAGATGTGCTGCCAGCAGGCTTCGTGTTCGACCCGGCAACGCCCGGCCAGTTCGCATGCACGCGTGTGCCGGCTGGCGATGTCGTCACGCAGTGCGCCACGTTCGGCAATGGCATCACCTGGGACGCCGCAACGCGGTCGCTGAAGATCAATACATCCGTTCTGAAAGCGGGATCGGCGGTGAGTTATGTCATCCTCGGTCGAGCGGCGGCCCAGGCAGGAGTGTGGTCCAACACGGCTACATTGACGCTGGACGATGTGGAGTTCTATGACCAGAACAAAGGATCGAACACTTCCAATGTGGAGTTCACCATCAATGGTCGCGAACCGACGGTGCTCAAGTCCACGAGTGATTCTGTGATCTCCGCAGCGGGCGCGAACGTGCGTTACAACATCGTGGTGAGCAATCCGGCCAACGGTGACGCGATCACCTTGGGGCGTCTGACTGATGCTCTGCCAACCGGTTTCGTGCTGGTCTCCAGCAGCGTTCCGGTGGTCACCGGCGGTGGATCCTTCGACAGTGCTCAGCTCCCTCAGGCAGGTGACACCACCTTGAATTGGGGCGCGTTCATGCTGTCGGCAGGCGGCTCTATCAGTGTTGATTTTGTAGTGCGCAGCAATCCTGCGCTCAAGTGCGGCCCCGACGTAATCAACAACTCCGCCGCCTTCCGCTACAACACCGCGTCAGGTGCGGCGAGCGTGGCCTACGATGGTGCTGCGCCGGGCCACCCACGGGACGACGTGACCTTCCCGTGTGTGCCCAGCACCACGGGCAACTTGAGCGCAGCGATGGTGATCTCGGGTGAACCTTTGCCCTCCGGATTCGCGCCGGAGGCGGGGATGTTTGCGTTGTGCACCGATCCAGCCAGCAGCACTCAGAGTCGCTATCCGGCCACTGGCTTTGCGACCATGACCAGCGCTTTGTCGGCGCAGCTCGACGCCTTGCCGGTTGATGCGGTGTGCGTGGTGCAACTCGATCCCGCCAAACCGATTACCGCCGCGCCTGTTGGCTACCGCTGGAATAGCACGACACCCGTGATTGCGCCCGCTACGCTCACCATCGTGAGTGGTCAGACCGTGGCGAGCACATTCACGTGGACGCTCGAGCGTGATGTGGCCGACTTGCTTGTGAACTTCACCGTTGCGGGGGCACCCGGTGGTTACTCCGGATCTGTGGGGGTGTATGCCCTGTGTGACCTGCCTGCCGCAGGCACCCGTTATCCCGCCAGCGGAGTGGTGCTTATCAACGCACAGGCAAATGGCATTGTGAGTGGTGTTCCCGTGGGCGCGAAATGCGCGATCAACCTCGATGGCGCTCCGCTTCCTGTTGCAGCTTCGGGTTACCGGTGGAGCAGTGTCCTGCCCACGGTGAGTCAGCCGGGCGTCACGTTGTCAACCGGTGCAACGGCCTCGATCCATTGGGCCATGGCGGTCTCCACCGATGGCAACGGCTCCGGTGAGACACCCGTTCCAGTCCCCGTGAACCAATGGCAGGCGCTTGCAATCCTTTCGCTGATGATGCTGGCGTGGACCGGATGGCGACAGCGCACGCGACGCGGCGCATCAGCCGCCCGCTGACCCGCAGACAGCGTGGGTAACCCCAAGCCCGCAGGCGCGATGAGCGCCGCGGGCTTTGTTCATTTTGGTGACATCGGTTGAGAGAGTCGAGCTGGGTGTCTGATGCCTGTTGTGCTTGCTCAACCTTCCGTTGGCAGTGCTCTGGTGGTTTGGTTCAGCGCTGCGATCGCGTGAGTGCCTGATCAATGTCCCAGAGGATATCGTCCACCTCCTCGATGCCGACCGAGAGGCGGACCATGTCGGGCGACACACCGGCCTTTCGCAGCTCCTCCTGGGTGAGCTGCCGATGCGTCGTCGAGGCCGGATGAATCACCAGCGTTTTCGCGTCGCCAATGTTGGCGAGGTGGCTCAGGAACTCGCAAGCGTCGATGAATTTTTCGCCCGTCGCCGCGCCGCCCTTTACGCCAAAGGTGAGGATGCCGGACGCGCCCGGTTGTCCATCCACGCAGCGGAATTGCTTCTTCGCGAGATCGAAATACGGCGAGTTTTCGAGGCCTGGGTAGTTCACCCATTCCACGAGCGGATGCTGCTGCAGATGGCGTGCCACGGCCAGCGCATTGCGGCAGTGCTCGCGCATGCGCAGATGCAGCGTTTCCGCGCCCTGCAGCAATTGCCAGGCGTTCATTGGCGAGAGCACGCCGCCGAAGGTGCGGTTGACCTCCATGCGTGCCTTCATGGTGTAGCCGAAGTCGCCAAACGTTTCGTAGAACTTCACCCCGTGGTAGGCGCGGCTGGGCTCCACCATCTCGGGGAATTTGCCGTTGTCCCACGGAAATTTGCCGCCCTCGACGATCACGCCGCCCATGGTTGTGCCGTGGCCGCCGATGTACTTGGTGGCACTGTGCACCACGATGTCGGCGCCGAACGCGAGCGGGTTGCACAGGTAGGGGCTGGCGACGGTGTTGTCGATCACGAGCGGCACGCCGTGCGCGTGGGCGACTTCGGCAATTGCCGCGATGTCGATCACGTTGACGAGCGGGTTGCCGATGGTTTCGGCGTAGACGGCGCGCGTGTTGGGCTGCATCGCACGCGTGAAATTGTCGGGATCGGCGGGATCTACGAACGTGGTCGTGATGCCCATGCGCGCAAAGCCCACGCCGAGCTGGCCGACCGTTCCGCCATACAGCGTGCTGGCCGCGACGATATGGTCGCCGTTCTTCAGAATTGCCAGCAGCGCCGCCATCTGCGCGGCCATGCCGCTTGCGCAGGCCATGGCTGCGCGGCCGTTCTCGAGGCTGGCGATGCGCTCTTCAAACACCGCGACCGTGGGGTTGCTGATGCGGCTGTAGACGTTGCCAAAGGTCTGCAGATTGAACAGGCTCGATGCGTGCTCGGCGTTGTCGAAGACGAAGCTGGTGGTCTGGTGGATCGGCGTGGCGCGTGCGCCGGTCACGGGGTCGGGCTGCGCACCGGCATGGATGGCGCGCGTGCCGAAACCGAACTCGCGATCACCATTTTTTTGTGTGGAATCTGTCATGGGAGATGGGCTGTGCTATTTCAATACGGCAACTGCTGCAGGCGCTTGGCGGAGATGACCTTGGTGTTCACTCCCATCCAACCGAGGCCGCCGAAAAGGCGCGCGTGTTCGATCTTCACACAGCGGTTCTGTATCACCTGCAGACCTGCGGCTTCGACCTTCGCTCCCGTGGCATCGCCCGCGAACACGCCGAGTTGCAGCCACAGGCATTTCGCACCGATGGCGATGGCTTCATCGGCGATTGGAGGAATGTCCTCGCTCTTGCGGAAGCAGTCGACCATGTCGATGTGCACACCGTCCTGCTTCAGCGCGGCGGCGGCTTCGGTCACGCTGGTCCAGGCCTTCTCGCCAAGGACTTCGCCGCCTTCTTTGGCGACCAGTGGGTTCACGGGAATGATGCGGTAGCCGTGCGCCTGCATGTACTTGGCGGCGAAGTGGCTGGGGCGGTGCCATTGCGGCGACAGGCCTACCACGGCGATGGTGCGGCACTGCGTGAGAATCTCGCGCAGCGTGCTGACGGTGTCGGGTGTTTGAAGCATGATGGACCGAGTGTATGGCTCCGGCGTAGGCGCGGACATCCGGACGGTTACGGATGCGACAGTCCGTACCCGACAAAGGCTGAAGCGCCTTTCAGTCCTTGTATTTGATGCTGCACCCGTAGGGCTTGGTCGACGCCTGCGCGATGGGTCTGCTCGCCTTGATGTCGGTGAGCGCGGCCTTCACATAGTTCATGGCCTTGTCGATGTCTTCCTTGCGTGCCGAAGGAATGCTGTCGATGCCGCCCGCATACACCAGCGTGCCTTGTGGATTGATGATGTACATGTGCGGCGTGGTGCGCGCGCCGTAGGCCTTGCCGACAATGCCATCCTGATCCATGAGAATGGCGCTGGGCATGCCCTTATGGTCGGCATTGATCCACTGGGCGAGCTTGGAGGGCTCAAGATAATCGCCGCTGGCCGTCTCGGTTGAGTTAATGGCGAGCCAGACAATACCTTGCTCCTTGGCGAGCTTTTGCGTGGACGGCATGTTGCCGCTCTCGTAGTGCTTGCGCACGAATGGGCAGCCAGGGTTGGTCCATTCCAGCACCACATATTGGCCCTTGAAATCGGCGAGTTTCACGGGTTTTCCGTTGGTGCTTGCGAGTGTGAATTCCGGAGCCTTCTGGCCGACGGAGGCACTGGCGAATGCAGTCAGCGCGGTGGCGAATGCGAGCCACGTGGCGGACGCGATGAGGCTGCGGCGGCACAAGACGGGCATGGTTTGACTCCTGTGTTGAGCGTTGCGTTGCTGGCAATATAGCTCCGCGCTGCAAACCATCGTACGCCGTGGCGGATTGGCGCGGCCCTTCGCGCGGAGTGCAACTCAGGCCACGGCCACCAGCGCAGGCGTGGCACCTTTGGAGGATGCCGAGATCACCACTCGATCGCGGCCGCTGCGTTTGGCGCGGTACATCGCCGCATCAGCGGCTTCCACCATGGGCTCCCAGTGTGCTCCAAGCACCGGCACGTCCGAGAAGATACCCACACTCACGGTGACGTTCAGTTTTTCCCCGGACGGCAGTACGAGTGGTGTGTTGCGGATCGCCCGGCACATGCGCTGTGCGGCGATCAGGGCCTCGTGCGGAAGCGTGTCCGGCAGCACCAGCACGAACTCCTCACCACCGTAGCGCGAGACTACGTCCTTGCCGCGTGACTGCTGCTGCAGCACGCGCGCCACGAGCTGGATCACCTGGTCTCCCGCCAAGTGGCCGAATTTGTCGTTGACCCGCTTGAAGTGATCGATGTCCATGATCATCACAGACAGCGGCTTCTCGTTGCGCGCGGCGATGTTCATGGCTTTGGTCATGTCGCGGATCAGGGCGGTGCGGTTGTTCAATTGCGTGAGCGGGTCGAGCATGGCCTTGTGCTGTTCTAGTGCCGCCTGCCGGTCGCGCAACATGATGAGAAAGCCGATCGAGGTCACTACCAGCTTGAGAAACAGCACCAGACACAGCGCCCACATGGCGATCAGGCTGGCGAGCGGCATGTCCGCACTCACGCCGGGCGAGGGCCTGTCCTTTACGAAAACCAGCGGCACGATGGACAGAATCTGGCCGTAGACCGATGCGGTCACCAGCGTCCAGCCGATGCCGGGCGTGCTCGGGCGCATGCGATAGAGCACCTGAAGTGTGGAGAACGTCTGCAGCACGGTGATGACGGTCTGCATGCGGTTGAAGCCGGGCAGGTCCTTGGGCACATAGAGCGCTGCAAGAAACAGCGAGCCTGCTATGGGCAGCACTATCGTTGCCCAGTCGCGCGGCCAGTGGGTGCTCTGGCGAAAGCGCTGCAGTGCAATGGTGAATGCCGCAATCGCGACGCTGATGAGGATCTTGGCAGTGACCTGTAATGCCATGATGCCCAGCTTGCTCTGCAAGGCAAAGCAGGTGTAGGCCACGCCGCACATCAGCGTGCTCAGAACGGCCTGCGACATGCCCTGCCGCCAATGCTGGCGGCCAAGGATCCACATCACCCACGACACGGTGAACGCGGCCAGCGCGGTCATGCCGAAGGCGGTGAGAAAGTCGGGCCGGAAGGAGTTCATCTGCAACAATTTGTTTGTCAATGCAGTTTAACTTTGAACTGTAAAACTGCCTATGCCATTGGCACTTTGCAACGTGGAAACGATTGCAAAGTGCGTATTCGCCAGCAAATGCGCGTTCAGGCGACGGCGAGCGCGGCGTGCAGGACTATGGGGTGACGGAGATCTCCACGCGGTCTCGGCCCTTGCGCTTGGCGTGGTACATGGCGGCGTCGGCGGCCTCGATCAGTGGTTCCCAGCCGACGCCCTGCGGCGGCACGCCCGCATGCACGCCGACGCTCACGGTGATATGCAGCTCCTTGCCCGAGGCCAGTTTGAGCGGCGTGTTGCGGATGGCATTGCACAGGCGAATCGCCATGTTTTGGGCCTCGTGGGGATCGGTGTTGGGCAGCACCAGCACGAACTCCTCACCACCGTAGCGTGAGACCACGTCACGCTCGCGCGATTGCTGCTGCAGGATGCGTGCGACGAGCTGGATGACCTGATCGCCCGCGAGGTGTCCGAACTTGTCGTTGAAGCGCTTGAAGTGATCGATGTCCATGATCATCACCGACAGTGGCCTCTCGCTGCGCGCAGCGGCGTCCAGAGCCTTGGTCATGTCGCGCACCAGCGCAGCACGGTTGGGCAGTTGGGTGAGCGGATCGAGCAGTGCCTTGTGACGCTCGAGCGCCGTTTGCCGGTCGCGCAGCATGATCAGAAAGCCGATGAAAGTGACGACCAAATTGAGAAATAGCATCAGGCTCACGCCCCACATCGCGAGCAAAGCTCCGATGGGAGCATCGTTGCCGAACGAGGGCGAAGGCCGATGGCTGGAAAACACCAGTGGCACAAGCGACACGATCTGCACGCAGGTCGCCACAGTCACCAACACCCAGCCGAGGCCGGGCGTGTTGGCGCGCATGCGAAACAGCACACTCAGCGCATAGGCAGTCTGCAGCACGGTGACGACGGTCTGGGTGCGATTGAACATGCCCGTATCGGCGGACAGCGAGATGATGGCAAGAATGGACGACGCAAGCAGTGGCGCGATGATGGTGATGCTGTCGCGCTTCCAGTCCGTGCTCTGCCGAAAGCGCTGAAGTGCGATAGTGAATGCGGCAGTCGCCGCAGTGATGAGGGTCTTGGATGTGACTTGCAGCTCGATCATCCCCAGTTTGCTTTGCAGCGCAAAGAAGATGTACGCGAAGCCGAGCAGCACCGTACTCAAGACCGCTTGAGACATTCCCTGGCGCCAGTATTGGCGGCCCAGAATCCACATCACCCACGACACGGTCCAAGCGGCGAGAGCCGTCATTCCGAATGCGGTGAGGAAGTCTGGCGTGAGTGCGTGCATGGGGACCAAATGAGCGGTAATTCTATCTAGGGCGTCACGGGGTCTTTGCGCAACTCCTGTGAAGCATTGTCAGAGTGCGGCTCGGAGATTGGCGCTTTGCGCTTCAAGTGAAAACCCCAGAGCAGGCCTGCAATGGCCGCACCGGCCGAGCCGAGCAGCACACCGAGTTTGGCTTTGTTCAGCAGGGCCGCGTCGCTGAAGGCGAGCGTGCCGATGAAGATCGACATGGTGAAGCCGATGCCTGCGAGTAGCCCCGCCAGCAGCAGATGCGCCCAGCCCATGCCCGCAGGCAGCGCACACAACCGCAGGCGCACGGCAAGCCAGCTCACCAGCAGCACGCCGATGGGCTTGCCCAGCAGCAGTGCGAGCGCCACCGCGAGCATCAGGGGCTGGCTGGCGGAGGATGCTGCATCCACCGCACCGCCCTGCAGCGTTACCCCCGCATTGGCCAGCGCGAACAGCGGCATGATCCCGAACGTCACCCACGGATGCAGCGACGCGGCCACGCGCTCGACGGGCGCAGCGCTTTCGCGCCCTGCAAGCATATGCACCGGCGTGATGAGGCCGAGCAGCACGCCCGCAAGCGTCGGGTGGGCCCCCGTCTGCCAGATGCCCCACCAGAGCAATGCGCCGGGCAGCACATAGCTCCACGCGCGGCGAATTCCCAGCGCTTGCAGTCCATAGACCCCAAGCAGACCGACGGCTGCGAACAGCAGCATGCTCCACTGCAGACCGCCCGAATAGAACAGCGCGATGATGAGCACGGCGACGAGGTCGTCGATGATGGCAAGCGTCAGCAGAAACACGCGCAGCGCGGGCGGCAGGCCGTGTCCGAGCAGTGCCAGCACGCCGACCGCGAAGGCAATGTCGGTGGCGGTAGGAATGGCCCAGCCGTTGCTGAAACTGCCCGCAGGCACGAGGGCCAGATAGAGCAGCGCCGGCACGGCCACACCGCCGAGCGCGGCGAGCATGGGCAGCAGCGCCTGGCGGGGATCGGCGAGCGCGCCGTTGTGCAGTTCGCGCCGGATTTCCATGCCGACGATGAGAAAGAACACCGTCATCAGCACGTCGTTGACCCAGAAGTGCAGGCTCTGGGAGAACTGCAGACTGCCGAGAGCGATGCCGAAGTCCGCATGCCAGAGCGCGTGGTAAGAATCCTGGGTGGGCGAGTTCGCCCAGAGGAGTGCTGCCGCAGCGGCCACAAGCAGCACTACGCCGCCAGCGGCGTCGGAATGCATGATGCGGGCGAGTTGTGCCGCGATGCGGTCGGTGACGGAGAGAAAGACGGGCGCGCGCGAAGCCGCAGGCCCGCGAGAGAAATGCTGGGTCATGACAGGGGCAGGTCCGATCCACGGACTTGCGCCGTGGATTGCAATGTGCGCTGGCGGCCCGACCAGCGCTGAACAAACCTGCCCCGACGCACCATTGCGCCAAGGGCACCCGGTCACTATTGTAAAGGATGCAGGGGGCTCCTGGTGTGCAATCCCCTGCGATCTCTATTGCAATTGTCGGCAATGCGCGCGATCAGGTGCCCATCAGGCCGCATGCGCCGGTTTGTCCGAGATGCACTGTGCAAACAGTCCCACCGACGAGAAGCCCACCACGAACACCGCGAACACATAGGCAGCGGTCGCCAGACCCAGGCTGGTGCTGAAGCCCCAGCGCATGGCACTGCAGGCGAGTTCGGCGTTGGGGTAGAGCACATCACAACGGCCAGCCGAGGGCATGTGTACATACCAAGTGATGGCGATGAACATCAGCACCAGCACGAAGAAGCCGTTGCGCATGCGGTGGTGCGGTGACTGGTGCAGCATGAACAGCAGCATCAGCGGAATCGTCGCGCCCCAGACGAACATCATCATCCAGCTGAAGATAGGAACATTGACGAGCAGCTGCTGCAGCCAGGCCATCTTGGGCATGGCATCGACGGCACCCAAAACATCCCACACGAAGGGCAGCACAAAGCCTGCCACCGCCAGACTGGCCAGTGCAATCGCCAGCAGCAGGTTGCGGCTGCGCTGCGAGGGATGTCGAATCGGATTGTGCGATGAAGTTGCAAGCATGGCCCATCTCCTGTGCGCTACAGGGCGGGCAGTGGCCACTCATGTCAGGGTGCACCTGTGGTGTGACTCATCCGAAGGTTGACGCGGCCGCTGCGACGCCGTGTGTGGAATGGATGCAAGGCCCCTCGGACGGCTTCAGTCTAGAACTTTGTCAACTGGAGCGCTTGTAGGCCAAATGCTCTCGGTGCAGGGGTTAACCCGAGGTGCGCCGAGGCACCTGGCATCACAGCGCGGCGAGTGCCGATTGCACCTCGCTCTTGCTGAGCAGCTCGGTCAGCACCACGGGTGGTTTGCCGGGCGCATAGAGCACATAGACCGGCACGCCGCTGCGGCCCAGCTCGCGCAGCGCGGCGGTGATCTGCGGGTCGCGGCGGGTCCAGTCGGCGCGCAGCAGCGCGACCTTCTTGTCGGCGAAACCGCGGATCACGTCGGCATCGGCGAGCGTGGTGGTCTTGTTGTACTGGCAGGTCACGCACCATGCGGCGGTGAAGTCCACGAACACCGGCTGGCCTTGCGCGACGAGCTGCTCGGGCAAGCCGCTCTGCCATGCGCGCCAGGCATTCGCATCGCCCGTTTCGGCAGCCACGGCCGAGGGCTCCGGCAGCATCTGCGTGACGCGCGGTGCCCACGACCAGAGCATCGCGGCCAGCACCAGCAGCGAGATCGGCGCGAGGATTCGGCGGCTCGCTCCCTGGAGCGAGCAGAGCGCCCAGATCACCATCGCCAACGCCACCAGCAGGCCCAGCAACGCGGCTGCACCGTTGATGCCGCTTTGCTGGCCCAGCACCCAGACCAGCCAGACGACGGTCGCGAACATCGGGAAGGCCATGAAGCGACGCAGTGTATCCATCCACGCACCCGGACGTGGCATAGCGCGCGCGACGGCTGGAATCCAGCTTGCCAGTAGATACGGCAGCGCCAGACCCAGACCCAGCGCCGCAAAGATCGTCAGCGCTTGAAACGCGGGCAGAGTGGCCGTCAACCCCAGCGACGCCCCCATGAACGGCGCGGTGCAGGGCGATGCGACCGCCACGGCCAGCACGCCGGTGAGGAACGAGTCGGCCACCGGATGGCGCGCCTGCAGGCTTGCAACCGAAGACGGCAGCAGGCTGCGGAACTCGAACATGCCCGCGAGGTTCAGACCAATGAGGGTGAACAGCGCGGCGAGCGCCGCCACCACGCCAGGCGACTGCAGCTGAAAGCCCCAGCCCACGGCCTCGCCCGCCGCACGCAGGCCGAGCATCAGGCCGCCCAGCGCGAGGAAGGACAGAATCACGCCAGCCGTGTAGGCCACCCCACTCACGCGATGCGCACGGCGGTCCTGCGAATGCTGGGCAAAGCCGACCACCTTGATGGCCAGCACCGGAAACACGCAGGGCATGAGATTGAGGATCAGCCCGCCGAGCAGTGCACCGAACAGCGCGGCCAGCCATATGCCAGCGGGTGCTGGGGTGACGGCAGTTGGAGTCGCTGAGAATGCAATCGATGAATCGCTTCCCAACTGCGCATTCGCCTTGAGCGCGGCTTCGAGCGCCGGGGTGACTGTCGCCGCCGCAGCGGTCTTCGGCCAGCCGCCGTTCACCGGCAATTCAGCGCGCCAGCCCTGGCCGTCGCTCGCCAGCACGATGGGCATGGGCGAGGGGCTTTCGCTGCGCTGCTTGGACAGCGGCACGCGCGCGCTCCACACATCGCCGTCCCATTGCTGCTGAATCTCGGCGGCGGTCTCGATCACCGCCTCGGTTTCGGGAAAGAAGGCCAGCGTCTTGCCCTTGAGCGTGCCGGGCAGGCCGGCTACGCGCACATTGATCGCGTCGCCGTCGCCGTTGACCTTCACGGAGCCCTTGGCATTGGCGTCGGCCGAAAGATTTTGGGGATGTGCCTTGGCGGCGGCCTCGAAGGCTGCGGAACTCAGCGCCGTCGTGCCCTGCACCGGCACCTGCAGCGTGAACGTGCCTTCTTCGGGGATGCATTCCTTGCGGCAGACCAGCCAGGTGGCGCTCACCTGAAAGGTCGCCTCCTTGGCAAGCGGGCCGGGGTTGAAGGTGCTGGCCACCGTCATCGGCACTGGCAGAAGCACCGTGCCCTCGTAGCCGTAGTTGGCGAGCGTGCCCAGTGGAATCTTGTGCGGCACTGGCCAGGCGATTTCACCGGCGTCGATGCCCTCGGGCAGCTTCCATTCGATCTGCGTGGGCAGGCCCGAGTCGCCGGGATTCTTCCAGTAGGTATGCCATTCGGGCTGGTGGGTGATCTGCAGACCTAGCCACAGCGGCTTGCCGGGGCCGATGCCGTCGGGTGCCTGTGCGATCAGTTCGGCCTGCACATGGGGCGTGGTCACCGTGCTGCTGCCCAGAGCGCCACCGCTGCTGGATTTCAACTGTATCTGTGCGGACACGCCAAAGGAAATGGCTCCGGCAGCTACGAAAAGAAGAGTGGGCAGCCAGCGCTGCGTGCGTTTGAATAACATGACCTTGGATGTGAGCCTGCGGCCCGGCTTAGGTTCCCTGATTGGAGAGGTGCTCGGCGCTCGACGGTGCGATTGTCGCGGCCAGATGCTGCCATGTTAGTGGTTTATACCAAGTGGCAGATGCTGCGATGCAACAATCCCGTTGCCTCCACAGAGTGAGAGGCAATTCGTATCACCATCTCATACGCGTCGCGAATGCTTGCATTGCGTTTTGCAATTGGACTTTGCCTCGGCGCGCTGGCAATGATGCTCGCGGTTCCAATAAGCCAACTCAGGAGATAAGCCTTATGAACGGTGTGTCGCGTCGGAGTGTTTTGCGCACGGGAGCAGCGGCTGCAGGTGCGGTGTCGCTCGGTCTGCCTCAGTGGTCCATGGCGTCGGGCAAGTATCCGGACAAGCCGGTGCGGGTGATCGTGCCGTTCCCGGCAGGAGGCACGACCGACGTGGTCGCACGCCTCATCCTGCAGAAGCTCGGCGAGGCCATGGGTCAGTCCTTCATCGTGGAGAACAAGGGCGGCGCGAACGGCGCCATCGGCTCCGAATTCGTCGCTCGGGCTGCACCGGATGGCTACACGCTGTTGTTCAACACCGCAGGGGCCCAGACGCTCAGCCCGGTGATCTACAAGTCCAACTACGAAGCGCTTGCGAGCTTCGAGCCCATCGGACTGGTCTGCGACGTGGGCTTTGTGCTGATCGCGCGCAAGGATTTGCCCGCCAACAATCTGCAGGAGCTGATCGCGCTCGCCAAAAAGGGCGACAAGCCGCTGTCCGCATCGTCCGGCAGCAGCATGCTTTCGCTGGTGACGGAGCAGTTCAAGAAGGCCATCAACGCGCCGTCGGTGATCAACGCGCAGTACAAGGGCACCAGCCCGCAAATGCAGGCCGTGGTGGCGGGCGAGGTCGATTTCTCGTTCGACTCGTTTGTCTCGGTCGAGATGATCAAGGCGGGCAAGGTCAAGGCACTGGCCGTCGTCATGCCGCAGCGCGCCGAATCGTTCCCGCAGGTTCCCACGCTCAAGGAACTGGGCATTCAGGGCATGGAATTCGGCTCGTGGGCCGGCATGCTCGCGCCCAAGGGCACGCCCAAGCCCATCGTCGACGAACTGGCTGGGCAACTCGCCAAAATCGTCAAGATGCCGGACGTGGTCGCTAAACTGAAGTCCTACGACTACGTGCCGCGCTTTGAAAACCCCGAAGAATTCGGCAAGCACATCCAAAGCGACACCGACCGCTGGAAACGCATCGTCAAGGAGACGGGTTTCAAGATCGAGTGATATCGGCTTTCGATGCCGGAGCGGGAGCGGGTGCGGGTGCGGGTGCGGGTGCCAACATGCGCGCCTTGCGCCAGTTGCCGAGTCGGTAGTACGCCATGGTCATCACCATGGAGCACAACGCGCTGATCGGAAAGCTCCACCAGATCGCGTCCGCGCCCCACTGGGGCTGCAGAAAATGCGCCAGGGGCACGCGGATGCCCCACATGGCGATGGCGAGGATGATGAGCGGCGGCATCACCGCGCCGGTGGAGCGGATCACGCCCGCGAGCACGAAGGTGACGCCGAAGAACACGAACGAGCCGATGGCGATGTGGTTGAGGTGGCGGGCGGTTTCGATGGCTTCGCTGCCCGCCGGAAGAAACCAGCCCATCATGAAGCGGTCGGCCATCACGATGATGAGGATCAGCGCGCCGGTCATCACCACATTGCAGAACACGCCCGCGCGGGCCGTGGCCTCCACCCGGTCCCAGAGCCGCGCGCCGACGTTCTGCGCGGCCATCGACGAGCAGGCCGCACCGATGGCCATTGCGGGCATCTGCACATAGGTCCAGAGCTGCAGCGCCGCGCCATACGCCGACGCGGTGTGCACGCCATACGCGTTCACCATGGAAATCATCGCGATCATGGCGAGTGAGATCATCAGAATTTGCGCACCCATCGGCAGGCCTTTGGTGATGAGTGCACGCAGGATAGTGAGGTCGGGCTTGAACAGCGCGAGTTCGTGGCTGCCGATCCACAGCGGGTGCTGGCGCAAGCGCAGCCAGATCAGCATGAGCGCGAATCCGATGGCGTTGGCGACCAGCGTGGCGAGCGCCGAGCCGGTCATGCCGAGCTTGGGAACCGGCCCCCAGCCGAAAATCAGCAACGGGTTGAGCGCGGTATCCAGAATCACCACCAGCAGCAGAAACCAGAATGGCGTCTTCGTGTCGCCCGCGCCGCGCAGCACGGCCGAGACGAAGGCGAACAAATAGAGCAGCGGAATCGCCAGAAAGATCACCTGCAAATAGGCCTCGGCGAGCGGCAGCGCGTCGGCGGGCGTGCCCATCCACTCCATGAGCCGGCGCGCGAGCGGCCAGCCTACGGCGGCGATCACGACGGAGGCCGCGCCAAAGAAGGTGGCGCTGGTGCCCAGCACCCGTTTGGCCTGCGCCACGTTGTGCGCCCCCATGGCCTGGCCGACGAGGATGGTGGCCGCCATACCCACGCCGAAGATCATGCCGATCAGCGCGAACATCACGTTGTTGGCGTTGGCCGTGGCGGTGAGCGCGGCCTCGCCGAGAAAGCGGCCGATCCACATCGCGTTGATCGAGCCGTTGAGCGACTGCAGCACATTGCCCGCCAGAATCGGCAGTGAGAAAACGAACAGCGTGCTGACGATGGGGCCCTTGGTGAGATCGCGCGTGGGCGAGCGTGGCAAGGGACGCTCCGTTTCGAGGTTCTGAGAGCTGGGGTCGCTGGACGCGTTGGAGGACATAGGCGCGAAGTGTGTGGCCGGGACTGCGGAGAGTCTGCCAGACAAAGGCGCGAAACCGAGGTACTTGGCGGTACTTCGCAAGCCCGGGCGCTTCCTGCCACAATGGGCATCCAATACAGGCAGCGGCCTGTTTGTGCTTTTTTCGACCTTTCGTCATGACATCATCCAGCCCCACCACCTCCGGCAACCTCTGGCCTTCGCGGCAATGGGCCGAGGTGAGCACGCACGATTTCGCCGCCGCGCAAACGAATGGTCTGGCCGCGCAGACCATCGCCGTGCTGCCGGTTGCGGCGGTGGAGCAGCATGGCCCGCATCTGCCGCTCAGCGTCGATGCAACGCTGCTCGAAGGCGTGATCGCCGCCGCGCTGCCGCAGATCGCCGCGCAGATTCCGGTGCTGTTTCTACCGCCGCAGAACATCGGCTTCAGCACCGAGCACACCAGTTACCCGGGCACGCTCACGCTCTCGCCCGCCACCCTGATCGCGCTGTGGACCGAGCTCGGAGCCTGCGTGGCACGCGCCGGCATCCGCAAGCTCCTGCTGCTCAACGGCCATGGTGGCCAGGTCAGCGTGATGGACATCGTCGCACGTGAGCTGCGCATGCAGCATGGCCTGATGGTCTACAGCAGCAGCTGGTTCAGCCTGCCGCTGCCCGACGAGGTGAATGCGCAGTTCAGCGCGCACGAGCACCGCTTCGGCATTCATGCGGGGCAGATCGAGACCTCGATGATGCTGCACCTCGCGCCCGATACGGTGCACATGGAGCGTGCAGAGAATTGGCACTCCACCTCGCAGGACCGATCCGAACAATTCGCGATTCTCGGCAATGGCCGCAGCGCCAAGATGGGCTGGGCCATTGAGGACTACAACGCGAGCGGCGCGGTGGGCGATGCTGCCGCAGCCAGCGCCGACAAGGGCGCGCGCGTGGTGCAGGCCGCCGGTGCATCGCTTGCGCGATTGCTCGAGGAACTGCATGCGCTTCAGTCTCCCGTGCCCCTCTGATATCCGTTGATTTTCCATTCTTGCTTTTCAGACCATGAGCCTCACCGTCGACATTCCCGTCTATCCCGCCGAGCCCGAGCACATGATCTTCGGCTTGCCCATGGCCATGGCGCGCGCCTTCGCATTGAAGGGCGAGGCCATCGGCAACGACCGTGCGCGCGTGCGCATGCCGTATCAGGAGCAGTTCACCAACAGCCGTGGCGACATGCATGGCGGCGCCATCGCGACGCTGCTCGACGTGGGGCTGTCAGCCGCTGCGCGCGCACATGATCCTGGGCGCTATGGCGTGATCACGGTGGACCTGACGATCCACTACATCGCGCCCGCCGCGGGTGACGTGATCTGCACCGCGATCTGCGAGAAACGCGGGCGCAGCCTGAGCTTTGTGCGCGGCGAGATTTCCAACGACGCGGGCGAGCTGCTCGGTATGGCGACCGGCACGTTCAAGCTCGTGGATCGCAACCCGGGCTGATGTGATCAGCAGGAGCCATCAAGCGTAGGTGGCCCAGTCTCGGTGTGTATCTGAATCGAGATGCGCGAGCGTGTTGAAGGTCTGCAGCATCAGGCGCTTGGGGCTGATGCTGAACTCGGTCACCGCGCTGTTGCGGATGCGCATGTTCAGCGCAATCATCATTTCGGCGGGCGTGGAAAGCACCTCGCTCATGGCGGTGGCGATAGGGCCACCGCTCGATACCAGCAGCACGTTGTGGCCCGCATGCTGATAGCGCACCTGTTCGAGCGCGCTGCGCACGCCGCCTGAAAATTCGTCCCAGCTCGGCATGCCGACCGGTGTGATGGTGCCGCTCATCCACTGCGCGAGCGCATCGCAGAGCAGCCGGAAATGCTGTTTGTAGAGCTCGGGCGTATGGACCTCGGGGCGCGGGCCGGGACGGACGGCGGCGATCAGCGCGTGGCTGTCGTATTCGTTGAGCGCGGGCGTGACCAACGGATCGCATTCCATTTGCAGGCCCTGACAAATGGCGTCCAGCGTCTGCGCATGGCGCTGCAGCGAGCCACGAATCACGGCGTCAAATTGCATGCCGCGTTCGCGCCAATATTCGCCAAGTCGCACGCACTGTTCGACGCCGCGCGCGCTCAGCTGATCGTAGTTGTCCGCGCCAAACGAAGCCTGTCCGTGACGCACAAGATAAAGCGTTCCCATGGCGCGGATTGTGTGCGCATGAAGCGATGGACGCTGTCGCTGGGGGGACTCGTTGGAGCCCCTTGTGCGTCACTTCGCACGGGCCATCTCTGCCGTTGGAAGCAGGCCTCTAGCCTGCAGTTGGCCGAACCATTTGCGGAACATGTCCTCGGTGTCGATGCAGCCGTTGAAGCCCGCCTGACGGACTTTCACCGAGCTCATGATCACCGGCGCGAGTGGTGCTTCCTTGCCGTGGTTCATCTGAAAGTCGGCGTACACCGCGCCCTGTCCGATGAAGCCCACGAGATCGCGCGGAGCCTTGAGACCATACTTGTCGACGATGGCCTCCCACGCCTTCTGTTCGCCGGGCACCGTAGCACCGAGCGATTGGGGTTCGGGTGTGCTCACTTGCATACCGAGCGCATCGGCAATGGCGGGCCAGACGTTCTGCCAGGTGAACACATCGCCGTTGTCGAGATTGAAGGTTTCATTGCGCGCATTTGGCGAGGTCGCGGCCCATGCGCAGGCCTCCGCGATGAGGTCCGCATCGATGGCCTGATTCACGCGTTCCGCTCCTCCGGGATAGGCGAGATCGAGGCCCCGTTCATGCCGCAGCCAGGCATACACGCCGATGGCGGGAATCGGGTTCATGTTGCTGCCCATCGCGTCGCCGAAGACGATGCGCGGGCGGAAGATGCTGAAGTGCCAGCGGCCCACGCGTGCTTGCCGCTCACGCAGAAAATCTTCCTGCAGCCAGTAGAAATTCTCGTGATCGTCGCGCGGCCAGCGCTCGCGTGCGGGCACGGCGATGCGCGGGTGGATGTGCACGCCATAGGCCTTGCCGCCCTGCATGATGCTCACATGCGTGAGCGCACTGCTCGCGCGGTCCAGTGGCTCGACCACGTTGCGCAGCATGTCGAGATTGGTGCGCATCTGGTCCTGATCGCGCCAGCCACCAACGAGACCGCCGGGCTGCTCGTAGACCGCCGCGTAGATCACATGCGTGATGTCGTCACGTTGCCCGAGCGCGGCCTCGCAGGCGGCGCGGTCTTGCAGGTCGAGCTGCAGCGACTGCGCGCCCGGCGGCAGATCCGCAAGCTTGCGGCGTGCCACGCCGATCACGTTCCAGTCGGGCAGCGCGGCGAAGTGGCGCAGACAGGCCTGCCCGACCACTCCGGTCGCGCCCACGACGAGCGCTGTCTTCTTGTCCTTCATTTGCGTGCCGTTCATGTGTGCGTCACTTCTTGACCATCGGACACTTGGATTGCGCGAGCGGCAGGAAGGCCTTGTCGCCGGGCACGGTCGCGATCAGCTTGAAGTAGTCCCATGGATACTTGGATTCCGCAGGCGACTTCACCTGGAAGAGGTACATGTCGTGCACCATACGGCCGTCTTCGCGGATGCGGCCGTTCTTGGCGAAGAAGTCGTTGATCGGCGTGGATTTCATCTGCGTCATCACCTTCGCGGTGTCGTCGGTCTTGGCCGCTTGCACCGCCTTGAGGTAGTGCATCGTCGACGAATACGCGCCGGCCTGACTCATGTTGGGCATCTTCTTCATCTTGGCGAAATAGCGCTTGGCGAAGGCGCGCGTCTCGTCGTTCATGTCCCAGTAGAAGCCTTCGGTCAGCATCAGTCCCGATGCGGTCTTGAGGCCGAGTGCATGCACGTCGGTGATGTACATGAGCAGGCCCGCGAGCGTCTGCTTGCTGTTTGCGCCGATCAGGCCGAATTCGCGCGCCGCCTTCACCGCATTGACCGTGTCCGCGCCCGCATTGGCGAGGCCGATGATCTGCGCCTTGCTCTGCTGCGCGGTCATCATGAACGAGGCGAAATCGCTCGCGCCGATGGGATGCTTGGCGGCGCCCAGCACCTTGCCACCGTTGGCGTTGACGACCTTGCTGGCCTCGTCCTGCAGGCTGTTGCCGAACGCGTAGTCAGCGGTCAGAAAGAACCAGTCCTTACCGCCGCGCTGGGTGATCGCGCTGGCCGTCACATTGGCGAGCGCGTAGGTGTCATACACATAGTGCACCGTGCTGGGCATGCACAGATCGTTGGTCAGGCGGTCAATGCCCGGGCCGTTGAAGACGATGACCTTGTTCTTCTGCTTGGCAACTTCGAGTACGGCGAGCGCGGGGGCCGACACCGCCACGTCCATCAGCGCATCGACCTTGCCGGTGTCAAACCATTCGCGTGCCTTGCTGGCCGCGATGTCGGCCTTGTTCTGATGATCGGCGGTGACCAGCTCAATCTTCTTGCCGAGCACCTTGCCGCCGAAGTCGTCGATGGCCATCTGAACGGCGGTGACCGTGCCGGGCCCGGTGATATCGGCGAACGGCCCGGCGAGATCCGAGATCACGCCGAGGCGGACCACGTCGTCGGAGATCTGCGCGTCCTGCGCATGCGAGAGCGTGGCGGCACCAAACAGCGCTGCGGCACATGCGAGCTGGCAGGCGCGGCGAATGGTGGAAGGGGCTTTGCGTTGGAAGGCGGGGTTGCGCATGGTCTTGTCTCCTGATGGGTATGAATGTTGGATGTCGAAAGCGTTGATTCAGATCGTCGCAATGGGCGTGACCGGCGAGCCGACGGCCCCCGGCAGGCGCAGCGGCGGTGCGGTCAGCAGGAGGCGCGTGCGGTCGAGTGCATGCAATTCGTCCGCCAGCTCCTTGAGATACCAGAGCTCGCCAAGCGGAATGCCGAGCTTGAACAGGCAGTGCTCATGCAGCGGCAGCAGCGCGTAGCGCGATTCGTCGGCCGGCGCGTTGCGCGGAGGATGGCGTTCGACCGCGTAGTTGTCGGCGACCAGCGCGGTCAGGCCGCTGTCGGTGATCCACTGCAGCAGGCGCGGGTCGCTGCCATCCAGCGCGGCACAGCTCGCGTGCAACTTGTGTGGATCGGGTTTGCGGTCCATCGACAGCACCAGTTCCGCAAAACCGGTGCGCAGCAGCACCATGTCGCCGGGCTCAACCATGGCACCCGTCACGCTCATCGCATGCATGAGCTGGTCGTATCCGATGTCCTGGAACGTCGTGCCGAACACGCGTGCGATGTCGATCAGCACCGCGCGGCCCTGCATGCCCTTGACCGCGAGGTTCTCGATGCCGAGGCGCTTGGCCACGCTCTCGTCGGCGGGGCGGCCCGCGCAGCACATGGCTTGATAGCGCGCGCTGGAAGAGGGTAGTCCATGATCGACAGGGCCGAGCACATGTTCGTGCCCGCGATATCCGTTGTAGTAGGTGACGTGCGCCTCGCCCGTGCCGTCGGCGTCGAACAGCGAGCCCACATGCGCGAAGGAATCCCACTGTGTCGAGTACTGCAGCGACAGCTGCACCTGGTCGTCGCTCACCACGTCGCTCGCGCCGGGGTAGACGTGACCGAGCGGGAAGTTCAAGTAGTCGATGTCGTCACGCTTCGTGGGCCGAAGACGCGGCGGATGGCGGCGCACGTTGAGCGCGTTGCCGCCCGGAAAATCAAGCGGTAGCGACAGGCAGAAACTCCGTCCTTCGCTCACCTCCGCCACGCCCTTGCGGACCTGCTCGGGGCCGATGAGGTTGGTGCGGCCGAGTTGGTCATCCGGCCCGAAATCGCCCCAGTTCGAGCCTTCGGGGCGCTGTTTCCATCGCATCGCTTCGTCTCCTTCGCCGTTGACATCGGCGTTGAAGTGCAATGGTGAAAGTGCGCGTCGCGTGCGTCAATCTTGATTTGAAAAGTTTTGACCAGCGAAACAGGCTGCCGGGAAAACCCTTGCGCTATGGCGATGGGTCAACCGGCATTCCGTTTTACAGCGTGGATTGGGCGATTCAAGTTTCGACTGGCAAAACAAAAATCGGGTCAGGCCAGCACCTTCGAAAAGACCGCCGCATCCACATTGCCGCCAGAGAGCACGGCGCCCACTGTCAGCCCCTTGAGCTGTTCGCGCTCCTGCATTGCGGCAGCAAAAGCGGCTGCCCCCGCGCCTTCGGCGACGTTGTGGGTGTCTTCGAAGATCGCCTTCATCGCAGTGGCGACTTCTTCGTCGCTGACCTGAACGACATGGTCGAGGTGCTGCATCAGCACCGACAGCGCGCTCGCATCGGCCACGCGCACGGCCAGACCGTCGGCGATCTGTGTGCTGACGGGCGCTTCGATCACGCGGCCTGCGGCGATGGAGTCGGCATACGTCGTGGCCAGCGTGCTCACGACGCCCACCAGCCGCACCGGATGACCGAGCGCGAGCTTGGCAGCGACGGCGGAACACGCACCTGAACCAAGGCCGATGGGCACGTAGGCGACGTCCATGTTCGGCACGGCGCGGAAGAGCTCCCACCACAGCGTGGAGACGCCGCGCAGCAGGTCGACATGAAAGCTCGGCACCATCAGCGCACCCGTTTGGCCGGACAGCGCAATCGCGTGTTCGCGCGCGGCCTGAAAATCGTCGCCGTGCTCGATCAGCTCGGCACCGAGCGCGCGCATCGCGGCATTCTTCTCCACCGAGTTGCCATGCGGCACGACGATGGTGCAGGCCACGCCTTTCTTGCGCGCTGCCCAGGCGATGCTCTGACCGTGGTTGCCGCGCGTCGCGCTGATCACCGACTTGGGCAACTGGCCGCTGTGAGCGAGTTGCTCGAAGAACGTAAGCCCGCCGCGAATCTTGAATGCGCCGACCGGGTTGTGGTTCTCGTGCTTGAGCCAGCAGTCGGTACCAAGGCGCTCGCTCAGCAGCGACCAGCGGTACTGTGGCGTGGCCTGGAATTCTTCATAAACCGTGCGCGCGGCGGACTCGATATCGGCAAGCGACGGGAGCGACATGGTGATGGGATGGGTCGTGTTCATGCGTTCAGGGTGACGAGTCCGCGCGGCGTGCTGAGCGTGGCGCGGAGGGTGTGGGGTGGATTGGGCGTGACGGCGATTTCTGTCTGGGCCAGATGCGCCGCAGCCAGCGCCTGTTCGAGCAGCGCCGCATCGGCATGCGCGAGCTGCAGCGACTGCAGTTGCACACCGCTTGCGGGTAGGGCATCTGAGGGATGCGTCGCGCCCCATTCGATGAGCGTGGGCAGGCAGCCGTCCAGCAGGCGCTGGCCGTCGTCACGCACGGTGATCTGCCATTCGAGCAGGCCGTTGGCTGTGGGGCGACTGGCCTTCAGGATGCTGCCGCGATCAATCTGCAACTGCTGCAGCCACGCGGCATGCGTGCTTGCGAGATCGGGCACTGCTGCTACCCAATGGATGAGGCGCGGACCGTCGTTCGCCACCTGCTTGCGCAGGGCGGGATCGTCCATGTCGAACCAGCGTTTCTGCCCCGCAGCGCGCGTGGGCACGGCTCCGGGGTTGAGCGTGATGATCTCGAGATAGGCGCGTGGAAATGCCGGGCTCGCGATGTGCATCAGCCGGTTGTGCGTGCCCATGAGCGGGTGTTCGCCACCGGCGCTCGGTGTCACGCCCAGCGTTGCTTCGCACCAGCGCTCACCTTGCGCCAGCGTGTCGGCAAGGATCACGAGATGGTCGAGGCGGGCGTTGGTGTCTTTCATCATCACAGCGTCACCTTTCCTTGGATGAGCGTGTGGCTCGCACCGCCGATCCAGACCTGGCCTTGTGCATCGCGCGAGACGTGCACGCGGCCATCGCGGTCGATGCAGGTGCCTTGGGCTGCGACGTAGGGCGCCTCGATGTGGCCGGCGTCGATCATCCATTGCGCGAAGCTCGCGTTGAAGCTGCCGGTGATCGGGTCTTCGACGGCGGTGGTGGTGGCGTTGAAGAACACGCGCACTTCGATGTCGCTCGCGTCGTCCGCGGCGCTGCGTTCAAACGCGCGCGCCTCGCGGCTCGAGCGGCCGATCAGCGCGTCGTTCTGTGGCGCGTACTTCGCCGCGAAGCCTACTTCGGCGCGGATCGCGTAGAGCGCGGAGGAGTCGGGTACAAGCTCCATCACGCGGTCTGGATCGCGCAGCAGCAGGGCCCAGAACAGCGGGCCGTTGTCCAGCAGCGCACAGTCGACGATTTCATCGCGTTGAAGGCCCATGGCGGCGAGCACGGCGGCCAGTTGCTCTTCGGTGAAGGGCTTGCGTGTAGATGACGGCGCGGCGAACGCAAGCGGCGCGGCGGCGTTGCTGTAGTCCACGCGGATTGGCACGAGGCCCTTGGCGCATTCCTGAATCACGATTCCCTCGCGCTGCGGTTTGCCGCCGCTTTGCAGCCACGCGTGGCAGGTGCCGAGCGTGGGGTGACCGGCAAACGGCAGCTCGTTGCTGGGTGTGAAGATGCGCAGGCGGTAGTCGGCACCGGGCTGGGTGGTGGGCAGCAGAAAGGTGGTTTCCGACAGATTGGTCCACCGCGCGAACGCCTGCATCTGCGCGTCGCTCAAGCCCTCGCCATCAACGACGACGGCCAGCGGATTGCCCTTGAAGGCGGAAGACGAAAACACATCGACCTGCATGAAACGACGTTCGCGCATAAGTGAGACCTCAACGGTGAAAGAAAAAAGAAAGTGGGCTGGTCTGGAAGCGATCCGCTAACTGACCTGCATGTCGAGCACGCCACGCGCGCCCGTGCGCTCCACGAGCGACTGGAACCAGCGCTCGGTGTGTGGCATGGATGGGCGCTGCAGCGGCAGTGCGAACCAGCGATGGATTTCACAGCCGATGGGGATGTCGGCCATGCTGAATTGTTCGCCCGTCATGTAGGCGTTCTTGGCGAGATGCGCTTCGAGCATCGCGAGCAGCGGCACAGTGGCGTTCACCGACTGCACGATGCGCGCATCGTCGCGCTGTTCGGCGGGCGTGCGCAGGAGTTGAATGAAGGCGTCGCGACCGGCGGGATTGAAGGTGGTCTGTTGCCAGTCCATCCACTGCTCGGCGACGAAGCGCGCCTTGATGTCGTCGGGGTAGAGGCCGCCGTGCGCGTAGCGGGCGCAGAGGTAGCGCACGATGACGTTGGACTCCCAGAGGCGGTAGCCGTCCTCGTCTTCGATGAGCGGGACGAGGCCGTTGGGGTTGTGACCGAGGTATTCGGCCTCGCGGACCAGACCGAACTGGCCGCCGGCGTCGGTGCGTTGCACGGCGAGGTCCAGTTCCTGGGCCGTCCAGATCACCTTCCGCACGTTGATCGAAGATGTTCTACCCCACAGTCTCAACATGTCTTTTGCCTCTTGTTTGTGTGCTGGTTCGCTGGTCGTTTGGAGGCGCCAATACAGCCCCTCATGCGTTGTTGCGAAGCCTTGCCGTATGAACATACTGTCTGCGGCTTCGACGCCTAGCCTGAGGGGCTGTCTTGGCGTTGGGGTGGTGGTTCGGTCGCCCGATGCGCTGCTCGGGGGCGCTGCCGAGGAGACCGAATACCGTCGTGGTCATGCCTTTGCGTTCAGCTCTTCCTTGATCGTTTCGGCCAGCGCAGCAACGGCGGTGTTGATCTGGTCGGCGGTGGCGGTGACGAACGACAGGCGCATGGTGCGCACATCGGCGTTGTCGGCATAGAAGGCGGCGCCGGGGACGAAAGCGACGTTGCGCTCTACGGCCTTGGGCAGGAGCTTGGCGGTGTCGATGCCTTCGGGCAGGCGCAGCCACAGGAACATGCCGCCCTTGGGACGGTTCCACTTCACATCGAGGCCGGCCATCTCGCGCTCGAGGGCGGCGACCATGGCTTCGCATTGGCCCTTGTAGAGCTTGCGGATCTCGGGCACGTGGCGGTCGAGGAAGCCGTCTTTCATCACTTCGGCAACGAGGCGCTGGTTGAAGCTCGGCGTGTGCAGATCGGCGGCCTGCTTGGCTTGCAGCAGCTTGGGGTAGATGTTCTTGGGCGCGACAACGAAGCCCAGACGCAGGCCGGGGGCCAGCACCTTGGAGAACGAGCCCATGTAGATGCTGCCTTCGGGATTGCGCGCGGTGAGCGGCTTGGGCGGCTGCTCGTCGAACCAGAGATCGCCGTAGGGGTTGTCTTCAACCAGCGGAATGCCGAGTTCCTGTGCCTTGGCGACCAGCGCCGCGCGGCGTGCTTCGGTCATGGTGCGGCCCGTGGGGTTCTGGAAGTTAGGCAGCAGGTACATGAAGCGCGCCTTGTCGGCACCCGTTCCGGCCTTGGCGGCGAAGTCTTCGACGATGGGGCCTTCCTCATCGCTCGCGACCGAGACCACGTTGGGCTCCATCGGCGAGAACGCCTGCAGCGCGCCAAGGTAGGTGGGCGTTTCCACGAGGATACGGCTGCCCGCATCGATCAGCACTTTGCCGATCAGGTCCAGCGCCTGCTGAGAGCCGGTGGTGATCAGCACCTCGTCGGGGCTGATGTCCCATGGCAGGAAGTCGGCAATCGCTTCGCGCAGGGGGATATAGCCTTCGCTTGCGGCATATTGCAGGGCCGACGCGCCATCGTTGTTCAGAATGCTGGCCGCAGCTTCGGCAAACGAGCTGATCGGGAATGTCTTGGGCGAGGGCAGGCCGCCCGCCAGGCTGATGATGCCGGGCTTCTCGGTCACTTTGAGGATTTCCCGGATCACCGAGGGATTCATCTTTTCGGCGCGTGCGGCCAGAGTCCATTGAGTCATGATGCTTGCTTCTTGCGTATGCAGCCCGGCTTGCGGCGCGCGGCTGCGGGGGGAAACGTGGTGGGTTGAAGGCGGTGCCCGTGTAAGGGCATGCCCGATATTTTCGCTTCGGATCCGGTGTCGGGTGGCGAATGCAGGTTTTTGGGGTTCATGTGCCGAGCATCCAGTAGGCCGTGAGCACCAGTATCAGTGCCATGAAGCGGTTGAACCACAGCAGCCGTTGCCCGATAGCCAACCAGTTGCGCAGCAGTGCGCCGATGGAGGCGTAGAGCAGATTGCTCGAGAAAGCGAAGCCTGCCATCACCGGCAGCACGATGGCCAGTCGCTGCACGCCGTCGTCGCGGCCAATGATCCAGCTGCCGACGATGGTCAGCGCGAGCATCCAAGCCTTGATATTCACGAACTGCAGTGCCGCACCCTGCCAGAAACCAATATCCATGCGCGAGGCATCGGCTTCGGAGAGCTTTCCGCTGCCGCTGAGTTTGAAAGCCAGCCACAGGAGATAGGCGATGCCGACGATCTTCACGCCCCAGCGCAGTGCGGGCACCGCCAGCAGCACGGCACCGAGGCCGGCCGCGCAGAGCACCAGCAGCGCGCACCAGCCTACCGGCACCGCGCATACGAAGCGCAGCGCTGGACGAATGCCGCGATTGGCCGCCATTGCGGCCGAGAGCGTGGTGTTCGGGCCGGGCGTGAAGCTCATGGCCGAGGCGAGAACCAGCAGTGCGGTGAATTCGGCGAAGGGCATTGCAATTCGGGTGGATAGGGTGGCGTAGGATTCACTGTAGGATAAAAAACCATTACAGTTCCAATACAGTTTTCTCTACAAATGTAAGATCTGTACCGGTGGTCTTGCCAATACAGATTGGATACTCGTCACAGACTCATCGGACGCGCCCAGACGCTGTGGACCGTCCACACCGCATTACACCGCCATGGCCCTTACCCGCACACCCGATCAGACCCTTACCGATCAATTGGCGGAGCGCTTTGCCGAGCGCATCCGCACCCGGCTGTTGCCTGCGGGCGCCAAGCTGCCCTCGGTGCGCGCGTGCGCTCATCAGCAGGGGGTAAGCGCCTATACGGTGGTGGCCGCGTACGACAAGCTGCTCGCGCAGGGGCTGATTGATGCCCGCAGCCAGCGCGGGTTCTTTGTGCGGGACGTATTGCAGAAGACCTCGGCAGCATCGTCCGACTCGCAGACCGCGGTGGACGAGGGGTTAGTGGCGGCGGTGAATCCGGTCACGCCCCTCGGTGTGCGGCCTCCGCGTTCTTCAGGCTCGCTGATCAATGCCACCTCGCTGATGCGCGGCATGTTCTATCAGGCGTCGAACAAGCCGCAGCCTGGCTCGGGCGTGCTGCCGGTTCAGTGGTTGGAAGAGGCACGTTTCATGCCTGCGGCCGTGCGCAAGATCACCACCGTCAAGACGCTGCGTGCGGGCTCGCTCAGCTACGGTGAGCCGCTCGGTGATTCGGGGCTGCGCTCAGTGCTGGCGCAGCGGCTGGCGGACATCAACATCTCGGCGACGCCCAACCAGATCATGACGACCGTGGGCGCGACCCATGCGCTCGACATCGTGAGCCGCACGGTGCTCAAGGCGGGCGATCCGGTCATGGTGGAGGAGCCTGGTTGGTCGCTCGAATATGCGCGGCTCGACGCACTCGGCATGCGTGTGCTGCCGGTGCCGCGGGGGCCGGACGGGCCCGATCTCGAGGTGATGGCGCATTACTGCGAGACCTACGCGCCCAAGCTCTATGTGAGCGTGAGCGTGCTGCACAACCCCACTGGCTACAGCCTCTCGCCGGGCAGCGCGCATCAGATACTGCAATTGGCCGAGCGCTTCAATTTCTACATCGTCGAGGACGACACCTATGGCCACATCGCGCCTGCGCATGCCACGCGTCTCTCTAGCCTCGACGGACTGCAGCGCACCATCTACGTGAACGGCTTTGCCAAGATCCTCGCACCCAACTGGCGCATCGGCTATATCGCCACGCCGCCCGAGCTGGTCGACCGGCTGCTCGATACCAAGCTGTTGTCCACCCTGACCACGCCCAGCATTTTGGAGAAGGCATTGGCGCTGTGCATCGAGCAGGGCCAGTTGCGCCGCCATTCAGAACGCATGCGGCTGCGCATCGCCACGGCGCGCACGCGCAGCGTGCAGCTGGCGCTGGAGGCGGGCTGCACGTTCGTGGCCGAGCCCAGCGGCATGTTCGGCTGGGTGGAGACCGGTGTGGATACCGACATGCTCGCCCAGCGCATGCTAGATGAAGGCTACCTTATCGCACCGGGTGCGCTCTTTCACGCCACGCGCAGGCCTTGCACGCTCATGCGGATCAACTTCGCAAACACACTTGATCCACAGTTTTGGAAGGTCTGGAAGCGGGTCGTTTCGGAAAGCCAGCAGCGAAGCTGATTCCTTGGTGGTCGATTCCGAACGGATTCCGAAATTTTGTCAACAAAAAGCATTGAAAATAACAAATAGATTCATTTGGTTTATCTTCAGAACCGCGTGCGTTGATGGTCATGTCGTCGGTTGGCAGGAGCCGCTCGGAAGGTGAACGAGAAAATGGAATCCAGACAAGCCAGGAACGAAGACCTGTTTGTATTTACAGTTACGTCGCATCGATAATTTGCGATAGTGAGAAGTCGGTATCATCACATTTACATATTGAAATGCAGGCGGTACTGTCGCTAGCGATGTGCGCGCGTATGTGAGTCGACGCTGGCTCACTGCGGCGCAAGGTGGTGGCCCCAGCACATGGAGAAACAATGCAATCTACGCTGACTCGCTCTGGTGAACCTGCAGTCCCCGTTTCGGTGATGACGGTGGCCGAGCTGCAGGATTCGCTGTTGATGGTGATGCACGATCTCCATCGTCTGGAAGGACTGCTTGGCGACGCGACCGACAACCTGCTGCAGCGTTTTGGCGAGGCCAACGGCCTACTGAACGACGATGAAGTGGTGCAGTCCGAACGCCTTGAAAAGGCCCGCGTCGCGCTGCGCAGTGCGGTCACCGAACTGCAGTTTCACGATATGGCAACACAGTTGATCACCCACACCACCAAGGTTGTGCGCTCCTGTGCATTTCAGCTGGGTGCCGAGGCCATGGGCTCATCGGAAGAGGCTGCCGCACCGCTCGATGCGGCGCCAGCGCGCCCCAATCCGGTGACCCAAAGCGAAATGGCTGCGGGCTCCATTGAGCTGTTCTGATCGCAGGCCCGCGACACACGCCCCATTGCAAAAATAAAGTTAGATAAAGGTTCCACTCACATGCCATCCATTCTTGCAGTTGATGATTCGCCCTCCATGCGCAAAATGGTGTCGTTTACGTTGACCGGCGCGGGCTACCATGTCGTGGAGGCGGTGGATGGGCAGGACGCGCTCGAGAAGGCCGAGGGCCACGACATTGACCTGGTACTGGCCGACCAGAACATGCCGCGCCTGGACGGCATTGGCCTCACCCGCAAGCTGCGCGAGCATCCGAAGTTCAAGACCACGCCCATCCTGATCCTGACCACCGAGTCGAGCGAGCAGATGAAACAGGCGGGACGCGCCGCCGGAGCGACAGGATGGCTGGTCAAACCGTTCGATCCCAATCGCCTGATCGAAGTGATTCAGAAGGTTCTGCGCTGAGGCCGGGGCCGCAGCCTCACAGCAGCCCACTTGGAGAACAGCATGGCCGACACCCACCCAGAAGGCGCGGGCACGGGCGCCCCAGCGCCCTTCGATCTCAGTCAGTTCTACCAGATATTCTTTGACGAGGCGGCCGAGAACCTCGAGCAGATGGAGCACATGCTGCTGCATGTCGATCTGGCCAACGCCAATGACGAGCAGCTCAACGCCATCTTCCGCTGCGCGCATTCCATCAAGGGTGGCGCAGCGACGTTCGGCTTCACCGACATCGCAGAGCTCACGCACCATATGGAGTCGCTGCTCGATCGCGTGCGGCGGCGTGAACTGTCCCTGTCCCCCGATCTGGTCGATGTGCTGCTGGATGCAGCCGACTTGTCGCGCGAGCTGTTGACTCGGCATCAAGAGGGCGAAACCAGTGAGCCGCCATCCACAGCGGCGCTGGTGCGGCGCATCAGCGAGCTGGTGACAGGAAGCCTGCGTACGTCTGGCACGGAGGCTGGCGCAGTTGCCGCGTTCGCCGTGCAAGGTGTGCACAGCGCTCTGGAGCCCGCTTTGGGCAAAGGCACCTCACTTCCCCTGCGCCGACTGGCGCTGCGCATCGGTCCCATGCAGACCGCCGAAGCTGCGGACGAGGTGGCGGACCTTCTGTGCAGCATGCCCAATATGGTTCAGCTCGATGAGCTGCCGGTGCTGCAGGCCAACGTGCGTGCACTGGTGCTCGAGACCCACTTGACGGACGACGAACTGCGTGATCTGCTGGCCTTCCATCTGTCGGACGAGCAATTGGGGATTGATCAGGAAGAAATCATTGCCTCGGCGGATTCCGCCATGCATTCGGAAGCTGGGGAGTCGCAGCCTTCGGAGTTGATGGGCGATGAGTTCTTCGGGCTGTTCAGTGGTGCGCCGGGCTTGCCCGTCGAACTGCTGGTCGAGCCGGAAGTCAGTGCGACGAACATCGTTCCGCAGGGCAAGCCGACGGGCGGATTCGAGCACAAGATGAGTAGCGCCTCGCAAGTCGAGGCAGCCACGATCCGCGTGGCGGTGAACAAGGTCGATCAACTCATCAATCTAGTGGGCGAACTGGTGATCACGCAGGCCATGCTCGCACAAAACAGCCGTGATCTGGATTCGCGCCTGCATCAGCAATTGCTCTCTGGTCTGGCTGATCTGGAGCGCAACACGCGCGAGCTGCAGGAGTCGGTCATGTCGATCCGCATGATTCCGATGTCAGTAGTGTTCAACCGGTTTCCGCGCATGCTGCGCGATCTGGCCTTTAAGTGCGGCAAGAACGTTGAATTGGTCACGCAGGGCGAGTCGACCGAACTCGACAAGAGCATGGTCGAGAAGATCACCGACCCGCTCATGCATCTGGTGCGCAACAGTTGCGATCAT
The DNA here is from genome assembly GCF_011305995.1 of Diaphorobacter sp. HDW4A. Classification (GTDB taxonomy): domain Bacteria; phylum Pseudomonadota; class Gammaproteobacteria; order Burkholderiales; family Burkholderiaceae_C; genus Diaphorobacter_A. The sequence goes on from NZ_CP049910.1 coordinate 6,005,961, forward strand.
GGCATCGAGACACCTGCGGAGCGCGTTGCTGTGGGCAAGCCCGAGCATGGAACGATTACCTTGTCTGCGGCCCATCAAGGCGGCTCGATCATGATCGAGGTGCATGATGACGGGCGCGGGCTGTCGCGCGAGAAGATTTTGCGCAAGGCGCGCGAACGTGGTATTCCGGTGACTGACGACATGAGCGACCAGGACGTATGGGCGCTGGCGTTCGAACCAGGTTTTTCGACGGCCGAAGTGGTGACCGACATCTCCGGTCGCGGTGTGGGCATGGACGTGGTCAAGCGCAGCATTGCGGCACTCGGAGGCAGTGTGGAGATCGACTCGGCAGAAGGCTACGGCACGCGGATTTCGGTGCGTTTGCCGCTGACGCTCGCGATCATGGACGGGATGTCGGTTGCCGTGGGCGATGAGGTCTACATCCTGCCGCTGTCCACGGTGGTTGAATCCTTCCAGGTTTCTGCGGACCATGTGAACACGGTGGCTCAGGGCACGCCGCTGGTGAAGGTGCGTGACGAATTCATGCCGGTGGTCGCGCTCGACAAGTTGTTCGATGTGCCGCGCAGCGTTGCGGCCTTGGCGCGCCATGCGGACATCATGGTTGTGGTGGAGGTGGAAGACAACCGAGTCGCGCTGCGTGTGGATGAACTGCTTGGGCAACATCAGGTGGTGGTCAAAAACCTCGAGACCAACTACCGCAAGATTCCCAACGTGTCCGGTGCCACCATCTTGGGAGATGGTTCCGTGGCGCTGATTCTGGATGCGACGGCCATCGTGCGCAGGGCGCGCAGTACGCGTTCGCTTGCGCGTGATCTGGGGGAACTGGTATGAACGGCGTGACTATGCAGTCTGTGGGCACAGCAGTGCAGGGCAGGGAATATCTCACCTTCCGCATTGCTGATGAGGAATACGGTATCGACATTCTCAAGGTGCGCGAGATCAGGCGCTACGAAGCACCGACGCGCATTGCGAGAACACCGGCGTTCATCAAGGGGGTGGTCAACCTGCGCGGCACCATCGTGCCCATCGTTGATTTGCGCATGAAGCTTCACCATGGCAGTGCACCGCATTACGGGGACTTCACAGTGGTGATCATCCTGAATCTGCTGGATCGGGTGGTGGGGGTGGTGGTCGATACGGTCAGTGATGTGCTGCGCCTGCAGGAGGACGACATCAGCAGCGTTCCTGAATTCGACAGCGCCATCGACCATGAATGCATCGAGGGGTTGGGCAGTGTGGCCCAGCGCATGCTGATCCTGCTTGACATCGAGAAACTGATGTCCAACGTGGACATGGGGCTGGTCCCCGCAGACGCGTGAGCACACCGGTGCAAGCCCCATGACATCAGCGTTCTCATCCCTGCACCCGGACGACCAGCGGGCCGCGCGTCGGCGCGGTTCCTCAGCGTCTACGGATCTGGCGGCGGACGGCCTACTGGATGGGGACATCGGCGAGCGTGAGTTTTTCTGGACGTCGGAAGACTTCGAGCGCATCCGTACGCTGATCCGTGCGCGGGCGGGGATTCATCTGCACAGTGGAAAACAGGCGATGGCTTACAGCCGCGTCGCAAGGCGGCTGCGGGACACCGGGCACAAGAGCTTTCACGACTATCTGAACTGGCTGGAGCAGCTAGAAGACAATGCGGAGTGGCAGGAGTTCGTGAACGTGCTGACCACGAATCTCACTGCCTTCTTTCGCGAGCCCCATCATTTTGAGTTGTTGTCCACGTGGTTCACGCAGCACCCGGATGGCCCTTGGCATGTGTGGAGCTGTGCGGCGTCGACGGGCGAAGAACCTTATTCCATTGTGATGACGGCACATGAGATGCTGGGCGCGCAGGCCTCACGTTTCAAGCTGATCGCCAGTGATATCGATTCGCGCGTTCTGGCGCGAGCGGCCGAAGGTGTCTTTCGCGCAGATCACCTCAAGGGGCTGAGCGAGGAACGGCTGCATCGGTTCTTTCTGCGCGGCACTGGCTCGAATTCCGGTCTGGTGCGAGTGCGTCCGCCCTTGCAACAGGCTGTCGATTTCCAGCAGATCAATCTGATCGATGCTGATTGGCCGTTCCAGTACCCGCTTGACGTGGTGTTCTGTCGCAATGTGATGATCTATTTCGACTCAGGGACGCAACGTCGTGTGCTCGAGCGATTGTATGGGGTGATGCGCCCCGGTGGCTTGCTGTTCGTGGGACATGCCGAACATTTCAGCGACGCACGAGACTTGTTCGTCCTGCGCGGAAAGACGGTGTACGAACGGCTATGAAATCCCGTTTTTTCATCATCGTGGATGTGACATCGAGGAACGCTTCATGAGCGCTGAAGTGGCGCAATCGATCCCACGCGCGCGTGGCCCGTTGGACGTGTCGTTGGAGCAGCTCAAGGCGCGTCCGGTGCCACCGGGACAGGCCGCATTCTTCTTTTTCGACAGTCATTTTCAGTACAACGCCGTCAAGGTGCTTCCGGGCGAATACTTCGTCACCAACGAGAACGTGATGCTGATCACCGTGCTCGGCTCCTGCATTTCGGCCTGTCTGTGGGACAGCCGTGCGGGGGTGGGGGGCATGAATCACTTCATGCTGCCTGTGGGGGATTCGACGGACCTGTCGGGGCGCTACGGCTCCTACGCGATGGAGTTGCTGATCAACGAGATGATGAAGCTGGGCGCGCGCCGTGAATACATGCAGGCCAAGATCTTTGGCGGGGCGCAGGTGATCCATGGGTTCACGAACATGAATGTGGGCGAACGCAATACAGAATTCGTGCGCGAATATTTGCGTACCGAGCGAATTCCTGTCGTGTCCGAAGACGTGCTCGACATTCACCCGCGCAAGGTCGTGTTCTTCGGTACGTCCGGCAAGGCGATGGTCAAGCGACTGGCCCACACGCACCCAGAGCAACTGGCGGCGCAGGAGGCGCGTGGCAATGCCGCGTCGGTGGTGCGCGCCACCCGCGGGGGGTCCGTGGATATCTTCGGACAGCGGAAGGGCTGAGCACATGTCAGAAAAATGTCGTGTACTGGTGGTTGATGATTCGGCGTTGGTAAGAAACCTGCTGAAGGAGATCATCAACCGTCAGGCGGACATGGAGTGCGTGGGGACCGCCAACGACGCGCTGGCGGCGCGCGAGATGATCCGCGATCTCAATCCCGATGTGGTCACGCTTGACGTGGAAATGCCGCACATGGACGGCATCGATTTTCTCGGCCGCCTGATGCGCTTGCGGCCCATGCCGGTGCTGATGATTTCAACCCTCACCGAGCACGGTGCGGAGGTCACGCTCCGGGCGCTCGAATTGGGGGCGGTAGACTTCGTCGCCAAACCGCGCCTGGGCATTGAAAACGGTCTGCTCGAACTGGCTCAGCAGATCGTCGAGAAGATCCGCATCGCCGCGCAAGCGCAGGTCAGGCGGCTTCCGTCGCTGTCGCTTGATTCGGTCAAGCGCCTGCGTGCGATTACGGGCCCCGCAAGCGAACGGCCGCTGCAGACAACGCAGCCGTTGCGAATTTCTTCACCATTGCTCAGCGACAAGCTGATCTGTATTGGCGCCTCGACGGGCGGAACCGAAGCCGTGCGTGAAGTACTGGCGTACATGCCAGCCGATGCGCCGCCCATCGTCATCGTGCAGCACATGCCGGCAGGTTTCACGGCGAGCTTTGCCGCGCGGCTCAATGAGCTCAGCACGGTGACGGTGACAGAGGCCCTGCATGGCGAACCGCTGTTGCCGGGGCATGCATACATTGCGCCCGGGGGCAAGCATTTTGCGGTGGCCCGGCGTGTGGGGCGCTACTTAGCGTCTATCTTCGACGGCGACACGGTCAATCGTCACAAGCCTTCCGTCGACGTGCTTTTCCGCTCGGCCGCTGTCGCTGCCGGCCCCAACGCCATTGGCGTCATGCTCACAGGCATGGGCAGTGATGGGGCATCTGCGATGCGGGTGATGAAAGAGGCGGGCAGCTACAACTTTGCTCAGGATCAGGCCAGTTGCGTGGTCTTTGGCATGCCACGGGAAGCCATCGCGCATGGTGCCGTGGATGCCGTCTTGCCTCTGCCGCAGATCGGACCGGCCGTGCTGGCACGGCTGCTCAAGGGCGTCGCGTCAGGCGCGCTGCTCGATGAGCCTCCGTATTGAGTCTTTCCAGCCGATCTGTGCGTCAGGCCGAGAGTTCGGACCAACGCTCCAGCGCGTGCATCAGCTGCTCTTCGATTTCGCCGTCGCGCGCATTCAGTGCTGCGGCGCGCGCTGCATCGCTTGAATACAGCGTACCGTCTGCCAGCGCGGTCTGAATCGATGTCTGTTCAACCTCCAGTGCCTCAATCTGAGCAGGCAACTGCTCCAATTCGCGCTGCTCCTTGTAGCTGAGCTTGCGCTTCTGCGCGGGAGCGCTGGCGGGCTTGTCGTTGCCGGGCGTGCTGACTTCTTCCTTGCGCGGGTCTTTCTTTGGGGTGGCGTCTGCTACGGCGAGATCGCGGCGGCGGCGTGACTGAGTCAGCCAGTCTTCTACGCTTCCCTCGTACTCGGTCCACACGCCAGCATCTTCGTAGGCGATGGTGCTGGTCACCACGTTGTCGAGAAACTGTCGGTCGTGGCTCACGAGGAACACGGTGCCGTCATAGGTCTGCAACAGTTCTTCGAGCAGTTCCAGCGTGTCGATGTCGAGGTCATTGGTTGGCTCGTCGAGAACCAGCACATTCGCAGGACGGGCGAACAGGCGTGCGAGCAGCAGTCGGTTGCGCTCGCCACCGGACAGCGAGCGCACAGGGGAGTGAGCGCGCGCGGGAGAGAACAGGAAGTCGCTCAGATAGCTCTTCACATGCTTGCGCTGGTTGCCGATCTCGATCCATTCGCTGCCGGGACTGATGAAGTCCTCGAGCGTTGCATCCAGATTGATGGATTGGCGCATCTGGTCGAAATAGGCGATCTGCAGATTGTTGCCGCGGCGCACGTTGCCGGTATCCGGCTCCAACTCGCCCAGAATCATGCGCAGCAGAGTCGTTTTTCCAGCGCCGTTCGGGCCGATCAGTCCGACCTTGTCACCACGCAGAATGGTGCCGGTGAAGTTGTTGACGATCTGCTTTTCGCCGAACGACAGACTCACGTCAGTCAGCTCGGCAATGATCTTGCCTTGGTAGCCGTTCTGGGAGCCCGAAGCGATATCCATGTTTACGCTGCCCAGCGCGTCGCGACGTGCTTCGCGGATGGCGCGCATGTTCTCGAGGCGGGTGATGCGGCCCTGAGCGCGTGTGCGGCGTGCTTCCACACCCTTGCGAATCCAGACTTCTTCCTGCGCCAGCAGCTTGTCGGCCTTGGCGTTGATGACAGCTTCCTGCGCAAGCTGTTCTTCCTTCTGCGTCACGTAGGCGGCGAAGTTGCCGGGATAAGAGCGCAGTTGTCCTCGGTCCAATTCCACGATGCGTGTCGCAACACGGTCAAGAAACGCCCGGTCATGGGTGATGGTGATGAGGCTACCCTTGAAATCGATCAGCAGATCCTCAAGCCATGTGATGGAGTCGAGGTCCAGATGGTTGGTGGGTTCATCAAGCAGCAGCACATCGGGCTTGGCAACGAGCGCGCGAGCCAGGGCGACACGCTTCTTTGTACCGCCGGACAGCGTGGAGATGCGCGCCGTCGCATCGAGATGCAATCGGTGCAGCGTTTCTTCCACGCGCTGCTCCCAGTTCCAACCATCATGTGCTTCGATTTTTGTTTGCAACGCATCCAGATCGACATCCGCAGCGCCCGAGAGATATTGCTCGCGCCAGACCACCACATTGCCCAGGCCTTCGGAAGCGACCTCGAAAATGGTGGCCTCGGGATTAAGGTCCGGCTCCTGCTCCACATAAGTGGAGCGCAGGCCCTGCTGGACATGCAGCTTGCCGTCGTCTGCCTTGGCCGTGCCGGCCAGAATTTTGAGCAGCGAGGATTTGCCTGCGCCGTTGCGGCCGATCAGGCCGACGCGCTCTGAGGTTTCCAGCGCAAAGTCTGCATGATCGAGCAGGGCAACATGGCCAAAAGCCAGTTGCGCATCTAGTAGTGTGATGAGTGCCATGGGACGGGATTATCCGCACTAGTGAGCGGCCCTCTATATATGGAGTCTATGTAGATCTCCGGGGAATGACTTTGCTCAGAGGGGCTGGCATGCCTGCGTTGGGGTGGATTTCGTAAGAAAACTATCAAACTTCCAAATTTCAGGGAAAACCCGGGCTACAATCACTCCATCGCTTCAACAAGCAGTCACATAACAAGCCGCCGAAAGGCATCTTGCAGGCGGCAAAAGATGCGGTTGAAGAAAGTTCTCAAAGTTCTCTGGCTGGTTCAAAAACCGGTATAGAATAGAGGGCTTCGCTACTAGGGGTGGTTGCCGGTAATCTGGTGATGCTCTGGGTGGCGGGGAAGAAGAAATCTTGGATTTCTTCTTCCGGGTCTCAGAATCCGGTGTAGAATACAAGGCTTCGCTGCTGATGACGGAAACGAAAACGGCGGCTGGTGGATGCGGGGTTTGACTGGTTATCTGGTCGGTCTGCAAAAACCACAAAGTTTGACAGGTCTTTAAAACGTGTTATAATTCAAGGCTTAGCTGATCACAGCGAGTCAAGCAAGACGAAGCGATTCGGATTGCGGTGGATCCTTAAAAATATACAGCCGATAAGCGTGGGCGTTTGATGGCGAATGCATAAGTTCTTCGGGACTAGTGCTTGTCACTACAAACGCTCATGCAAACAGTAAAATTGTAGGAAGATCATTTCTTCTTCAATTCCTATTTGTATTGAGCAAGTCGAGAGACTTTAAATTTCAAGATCGAACTGTAGAGTTTGATCCTGGCTCAGATTGAACGCTGGCGGCATGCCTTACACATGCAAGTCGAACGGTAACAGGTCTTCGGATGCTGACGAGTGGCGAACGGGTGAGTAATACATCGGAACGTGCCCGATCGTGGGGGATAACGAGGCGAAAGCTTTGCTAATACCGCATACGATCTACGGATGAAAGCAGGGGATCAGTAATGACCTTGCGCGGACGGAGCGGCCGATGGCAGATTAGGTAGTTGGTGGGATAAAAGCTTACCAAGCCGACGATCTGTAGCTGGTCTGAGAGGATGATCAGCCACACTGGGACTGAGACACGGCCCAGACTCCTACGGGAGGCAGCAGTGGGGAATTTTGGACAATGGGGGAAACCCTGATCCAGCCATGCCGCGTGCAGGATGAAGGCCTTCGGGTTGTAAACTGCTTTTGTACAGAACGAAAAGGTCGCTTCTAATAAAGGCGGCCCATGACGGTACTGTAAGAATAAGCACCGGCTAACTACGTGCCAGCAGCCGCGGTAATACGTAGGGTGCAAGCGTTAATCGGAATTACTGGGCGTAAAGCGTGCGCAGGCGGTTATGTAAGACAGATGTGAAATCCCCGGGCTCAACCTGGGAACTGCATTTGTGACTGCATAGCTTGAGTGCGGCAGAGGGGGATGGAATTCCGCGTGTAGCAGTGAAATGCGTAGATATGCGGAGGAACACCGATGGCGAAGGCAATCCCCTGGGCCTGCACTGACGCTCATGCACGAAAGCGTGGGGAGCAAACAGGATTAGATACCCTGGTAGTCCACGCCCTAAACGATGTCAACTGGTTGTTGGGAATTCACTTTCTCAGTAACGAAGCTAACGCGTGAAGTTGACCGCCTGGGGAGTACGGCCGCAAGGTTGAAACTCAAAGGAATTGACGGGGACCCGCACAAGCGGTGGATGATGTGGTTTAATTCGATGCAACGCGAAAAACCTTACCCACCTTTGACATGTCAAGAATTCCACAGAGATGAGGAAGTGCTCGAAAGAGAACTTGAACACAGGTGCTGCATGGCTGTCGTCAGCTCGTGTCGTGAGATGTTGGGTTAAGTCCCGCAACGAGCGCAACCCTTGTCATTAGTTGCTACATTCAGTTGGGCACTCTAATGAGACTGCCGGTGACAAACCGGAGGAAGGTGGGATGACGTCAAGTCCTCATGGCCCTTATAGGTGGGGCTACACACGTCATACAATGGCTGGTACAAAGGGTTGCCAACCCGCGAGGGGGAGCTAATCCCATAAAGCCAGTCGTAGTCCGGATCGCAGTCTGCAACTCGACTGCGTGAAGTCGGAATCGCTAGTAATCGTGGATCAGAATGTCACGGTGAATACGTTCCCGGGTCTTGTACACACCGCCCGTCACACCATGGGAGCGGGTCTCGCCAGAAGTAGGTAGCCTAACCGCAAGGAGGGCGCTTACCACGGCGGGGTTCGTGACTGGGGTGAAGTCGTAACAAGGTAGCCGTATCGGAAGGTGCGGCTGGATCACCTCCTTTCTGGAAAACAGCATTCAAGATTGAACGCCCACACTTATCGGTTGTTGGAACAAGCCAAGGCTGAGCAGCAGGACCTGTTGCTCTGGTTGAGGAATGGGTCTGTAGCTCAGCTGGTTAGAGCACCGTCTTGATAAGGCGGGGGTCGTTGGTTCGAGCCCAACTAGACCCACCAAACTCTTTATTGGAAGCGCCAACACTCTGGTCGAGGAAGAAATCCTGGGGATTAGCTCAGCTGGGAGAGCACCTGCTTTGCAAGCAGGGGGTCGTCGGTTCGATCCCGTCATCCTCCACCAACACTTATCAAGATAAAAAATCAACACCAAAGCAGTTTGGAGACAGACTGCTTTGTTGTTGACCCGGATTACCGGATCAATACGGCTGTTCTTTAAAAATTCATAGAGTCGAAATCAGCGTTGTTAGCGGAAAGCAGAAATTCGTAAAGGTTTTACTGCACCGTGCCGCTAGCAACAAATTTGATTGCGTCAAAACGAATAGACAATAACTTTGTTTAATTCAAGTAATGACGAATCGTTCTCAAAGCAGTGATCCAGAGATGGATTACAGCTAAGAAAATCATTCACATTACGGCATAACGCGTGAGGTGTGAGACCTCACAAAACAAGTCTGCGATCTGACAATTGGGTCATCTCGAAAGAGATGTCAAAGTTATAGGGTCAAGTGACTAAGAGCATATGGTGGATGCCTTGGCGATGATAGGCGACGAAAGACGTGATAGCCTGCGATAAGCTTCGGGGAGCTGGCAAATAAGCTTTGATCCGGAGGTCTCTGAATGGGGAAACCCACCCGCAAGGGTATCGCAACCTGAATACATAGGGTTGCGAGGCGAACCGAGTGAACTGAAACATCTAAGTAGCTCGAGGAAAAGACATCAACCGAGATTCCGATAGTAGTGGCGAGCGAATTCGGAAGAGCCTTGCAGTGATAGTCATTGGGTTAACAAAACGGCATGGAAAGGCCGACCATAGTGGGTGATAGTCCCGTATGTGAAAACCCAGTGGTGGTACTAGGCTGCAGATAAGTAGGGCGGGGCACGAGAAACCTTGTCTGAATATGGGGGGACCATCCTCCAAGGCTAAATACTCATCATCGACCGATAGTGAACAAGTACCGTGAGGGAAAGGCGAAAAGAACCCCGGGAGGGGAGTGAAATAGATCCTGAAACCGTATGCTTACAAAAAGTCGGAGCCTCGTAAGGGGTGACGGCGTACCTTTTGTATAATGGGTCAGCGACTTACATTCAGTGGCAAGCTTAACCGAATAGGGGAGGCGTAGGGAAACCGAGTCCGAACAGGGCGTTTTTAGTCGCTGGGTGTAGACCCGAAACCAAGTGATCTATCCATGGCCAGGATGAAGGTGCCGTAACAGGTACTGGAGGTCCGAACCGACTAGTGTTGCAAAACTAGCGGATGAGCTGTGGATAGGGGTGAAAGGCTAAACAAACTTGGAAATAGCTGGTTCTCTCCGAAAACTATTTAGGTAGTGCCTCAAGTATTACCTGCGGGGTAGAGCACTGTTTTGGCTAGGGGTCATGGCGACTTACCAAACCAAGGCAAACTCCGAATACTGCAGAGTACAGCTTGGGAGACAGAGCACCGGGTGCTAACGTCCGGACTCAAGAGGGAAACAACCCAGACCGCCAGCTAAGGTCCCTAAAATTGGCTAAGTGGGAAACGAAGTGGGAAGGCTAAAACAGTCAGGATGTTGGCTTAGAAGCAGCCATCATTTAAAGAAAGCGTAATAGCTCACTGATCGAGTCGTCCTGCGCGGAAGATGTAACGGGGCTAAGCCAGTTACCGAAGCTGCGGATGTGCAATTTATTGCACGTGGTAGGAGAGCGTTCTGTAAGCCTGTGAAGGTGTCTGGAGACGGATGCTGGAGGTATCAGAAGTGCGAATGCTGACATGAGTAGCGTTAAAGCGGGTGAAAAGCCCGCTCGCCGTAAGCGCAAGGTTTCCTACGCAACGTTCATCGGCGTAGGGTGAGTCGGCCCTAAGGCGAGGCAGAGATGCGTAGCTGATGGGAAACAGGTCAATATTCCTGTACCGATCAATAGTGCGATGTGGGGACGGAGAAGGTTAGCTCAGCCAACTGTTGGATATGTTGGTTCAAGCCTGTAGTCGTGCCCGGTAGGCAAATCCGCCGGGCTTAGATGAGGGGTGATAACGAGTGTGCTTGCACATGAAGTGAGTGATACCCTGCTTCCAGGAAAAGCCACTAAGCTTCAGCTATTGACGACCGTACCGCAAACCGACACTGGTGCGCGAGATGAGTATTCTAAGGCGCTTGAGAGAACTCAGGAGAAGGAACTCGGCAAATTGATACCGTAACTTCGGGAGAAGGTATGCCCCTAGTAGGTGAACTCGTACAGAGGGAGCTGAATGGGGTTGCAAAAAATCGGTGGCTGCGACTGTTTATTAAAAACACAGCACTCTGCAAACACGAAAGTGGACGTATAGGGTGTGACGCCTGCCCGGTGCTGGAAGATTAAATGATGGGGTGCAAGCTCTTGATTGAAGTCCCAGTAAACGGCGGCCGTAACTATAACGGTCCTAAGGTAGCGAAATTCCTTGTCGGGTAAGTTCCGACCTGCACGAATGGCGTAACGATGGCCACACTGTCTCCTCCTGAGACTCAGCGAAGTTGAAATGTTTGTGATGATGCAATCTCCCCGCGGAAAGACGGAAAGACCCCATGAACCTTTACTGTAGCTTTGTATTGGACTTTGAACAGATCTGTGTAGGATAGGTGGGAGGCTTTGAAGTGTGGTCGCTAGATCACATGGAGCCAACGTTGAAATACCACCCTGGTGTGTTTGAGGTTCTAACCTAGGTCCATTATCTGGACTGGGGACAGTGCATGGTAGGCAGTTTGACTGGGGCGGTCTCCTCCCAAAGTGTAACGGAGGAGTTCGAAGGTACGCTAGTTACGGTCGGACATCGTGACGATAGTGCAATGGCATAAGCGTGCTTAACTGCGAGACTGACAAGTCGAGCAGATGCGAAAGCAGGACATAGTGATCCGGTGGTTCTGTATGGAAGGGCCATCGCTCAACGGATAAAAGGTACTCTGGGGATAACAGGCTGATACCGCCCAAGAGTTCATATCGACGGCGGTGTTTGGCACCTCGATGTCGGCTCATCTCATCCTGGGGCTGTAGTCGGTCCCAAGGGTATGGCTGTTCGCCATTTAAAGAGGTACGTGAGCTGGGTTTAAAACGTCGTGAGACAGTTTGGTCCCTATCTTCCGTGGGCGCTGCAGATTTGAGGAAGCCTGCTCCTAGTACGAGAGGACCGGAGTGGACACACCTCTGGTGTACCTGTTGTCACGCCAGTGGCATCGCAGGGTAGCTATGTGTGGAAGAGATAACCGCTGAAAGCATCTAAGCGGGAAACTCGTTTCAAGATGAGATCTGCCGGGGCCTCGAGCCCCTGAAGGGTCGTTGTAGACCACGACGTTGATAGGCTGGGTGTGGAAGAGCAGTAATGCTTTAAGCTAACCAGTACTAATTGCCCGTGCGGCTTGACCCTATAACTTTGATAAATTCAAAGACTTGTAGTTATGCCAAGTACGCAATCAAATTAAGTTCAGTGAAACAGTCTGGACACAACCTCAGCTGATTGAGACTCTATGAATTCGTTGTGCAGACCATAAGTCTGCATGACACCCAGTTATGCCTGATGACCATAGCAAGTTGGTACCACTCCTTCCCATCCCGAACAGGACAGTGAAACGACTTCGCGCCGATGATAGTGCGGGTTCCCGTGTGAAAGTAGGTCATCGTCAGGCTCTTACAGCCCAAACCGCCCCTAGCTCTGATGAGTTAGGGGCGTTTTGCTTTTAGGAAATCGAATGTGGGAAAGCGCCTTGCTCACGCTCCTCAAACCCCACACTCGCTCCCAATACCTGCGGCAAAACTCACTGATTGCCCAAGCCTCCCCGTTCAGGCTCCTTGCCGCAAACGTCACCTGAAGAGGTAGGCTCGGCACTTCGCTGTGCTCGTGTCCGTGCTGGGGTCAAGCCGTGACAACTTGGCATCAAGAGGTGACAGATTCAACTATTGGTGCTGATTTGATTCGCGCTGGGATATATTGACGCTAACGTCAACTGACTTGGCCGCGCGTCCGTGCGGGGTCTCTTGCCTCTTCACAACAACTCCAATTCAATGGGTACGACTTACACCATCAGCGATCTCGCCAAAGAGTTCGATCTCACTACGCGTGCCATGCGCTTCTACGAGGACATGGGCTTGCTGAGTCCGGATCGCACGGGGCCTGGCGGGCGCAGTCGGGTCTACAGTCCGCGGGATCGCACGCGTCTCAAACTCACCTTGCGGGCCAAGCGGCTCGGGCTTTCGCTGACCGAGGCCAAGGAGATCATCGATCTGTATGACAGCCCGCGTGACACGGGCAATCAGCTGCGCAAGTTTCTGGAGGTGCTGGGCCAGCATCGCAAGCAGCTCGAAGCGCAGATGACGGATCTGCAGGCGAATCTCGATGAGATCTGTGAGCACGAAAAAGAAGCCGTAGCGCATCTGCATCGCCTTGAATCTGACACGAAAAATAAGTGATAATTGACGTTTACGTAAACGTCATATGTGTGTTTCGCATCCTGCCAAGAGCGGGATGAAGCAGTGAGCGGGCTTTTAGCAGCCAGCTCGCACAATCTGTTGAGCACCCGTCTGTAGTTCTACTTTCCAATCTCTCGGAGACAAACCATGAGTCTTGCCAATCTGCCCGGTCTGAATTTTCAACTCGGCGAAGACATCGACGCGCTGCGCGATGCCGTTCGCGAGTTTGCACAGGCGGAAATCGCGCCGCGCGCCGCTGAAGTTGATCGCACGGACCAGTTCCCGATGGACCTGTGGCGCAAGTTTGGCGAGTTGGGCGTACTGGGTATCACGGTTTCCGAGCAGTACGGCGGCGCCAACATGGGCTACCTCGCGCACATGATCGCGATGGAAGAAATTTCGCGTGCGAGCGCGTCTATTGGTCTGTCGTACGGCGCGCATTCCAATCTGTGCGTGAATCAGATCAATCGCAATGGCAACGAGGCGCAGAAGGCCAAGTACCTGCCCAAGCTGATCAGCGGCGAGCACGTCGGTGCGCTGGCAATGAGCGAGCCCGGTGCCGGTTCCGACGTGATCAGCATGAAGCTCAAGGCCGAGGACAAGGGCGGCTACTACCTGCTCAACGGCACGAAGATGTGGATCACCAATGGTCCCGATGCCGACACGCTGGTAGTCTATGCCAAGTCGGAGCCCGAACTCGGCGCGCGTGGCGTCACCGCCTTTCTTATTGAAAAGGGCATGAAGGGTTTCTCGATTGCACAGAAGCTCGACAAGCTGGGCATGCGCGGCAGCCATACCGGTGAGCTGGTGTTCGAGAACGTGGAAGTGCCAGCCGAGAACGTGCTCGGCCAGGTGAACGGCGGTGCCAAGGTGCTCATGAGCGGTCTCGATTACGAGCGCGCCGTGCTGACTGGTGGCCCGCTGGGCATCATGCAGTCGGTGATGGACAACGTGATTCCCTACATCCACGACCGCAAGCAGTTCGGCCAGAGCATCGGTGAGTTCCAACTCATCCAGGGCAAGGTCGCCGACATGTACACCGTGCTGCAAGCGGGCCGCTCTTTTGCCTATACGGTCGCCAAAAACCTCGATCTGCTCGGAACCGACCATGTTCGCCAGGTACGCAAGGACTGCGCGAGCGTCATTCTGTGGACCGCCGAGAAGGCGACCTGGATGGCCGGCGAAGGCGTGCAAATCTATGGCGGCAATGGGTATATCAACGAATACCCGCTCGGTCGTTTGTGGCGAGATGCGAAACTCTATGAAATCGGCGCAGGCACGAGCGAGATTCGCCGCATGCTGATCGGCCGCGAGCTGTTTGCAGAAACCTGCTGATGGCCGCGTGACCGGAGCGGCTGCGCCATTGTCGTCAACCAGATAAAAAGGATTGCCCTATGAGCACAACCTCCATCGAACAGCTGTTTGTCCACAACCGTGAGTGGGCCGCACAGGTGGAGCGTGACAAGCCCGGTTTCTTCACCGGGTTGATGGCGCAGCAGAAACCCAAGTACATGTGGATTGGCTGCTCCGACAGTCGCGTTCCCGCCAACCAGATTTCGGGTCTGGAGCCCGGCGAGGTGTTCGTACACCGCAATGTGGCGAACGTGGTGGTGCCGAGCGATCTGAACTGCCTGTCCACCATTCAGTACTCCGTGGATCACCTCAAGGTCGAACACCTGATGGTCGTGGGCCACTATGGCTGCGGCGGTGTGCTGGCCGCGCTGGAAGGGCTGCGTCTCGGTCTGGTGGACAACTGGACACGCCACGTGCGCGACATCCGCGACAAGCACATCAAGCTGCTCGAATCGATCTCTCCACAGTTTCGCCATGACGCACTGTGCGAGCTCAACGCCATCGAGCAGGTCGTCAACGTGGCCCAGTCCACGGTGATGCAGGATGCTTGGGCACGCGGCCAGAAGGTCACGCTGCACGGTTGGTGCTACAGCCTCAAGAACGGCCTCATCACCAATCTCGAGATGACGGTGCCCGGCGTGGGCGGGCTCGAAGAAGTCCACGCCGCCGCCGTCGAGCAGGTCGCAAACCGCAAGCGCGACTGATCGCCGCGCACGCAGCGGTTCCAGTTTTTTCGTCTTCTTTCCTTCCATCATCGCCGCCCGCACGCGGGCAAAGGCACCCACCCATGTTTCCGCAACGTCTGGATGCCCCGCAGGCCTACGACATCGCGAAGGCGATGATGGACGGCTTCAACCGGCACTACAAACTGTTCCGCGCCGAATCGGCACGGGCCAAGCACCGCTTTGAAACGCAGGACTGGCACGGTCAGCAGCGCGCGCAGCGTGAGCGCATCGAGTTCTACGACCTGCGCGTGAAGGAGTGCGTGATGCGGCTCGACAAGGAGTTCGCGGCCGGAACGCAATCCATGAGCGTGTGGCAGCAGGTGAAGCTGCACTACATCGGGCTCATGGTCGAGCATCTGCAGCCCGAGCTGGCCGAGACCTTCTTCAACTCGGTCACCACCAAGATCCTGCACCGTACGCACTTCCAGAACGACTTCATTTTCGTGCGCCCCGCCGTGAGCACGGAGTATCTGGAAAGCCGCGCGCCTGGTGCGCTGCCGACTTACCGCGCCTACTACCCCCAGACGCTCGAGCGCCTGCCGACGGCGCTCCACGAACTGTTCGAGCAGTTGAACCTGCAATGCGCCTATGACGATCTGGCACGTGACATCGAACTGCTTTCCGAACGCATCGAAAGACGCCTTGACGGCCTCACGCTGCGCGCGAATTTCCAGATCCAGGTGCTCTCCAATCTGTTTTACCGGAACAAGGGCGCGTACCTCGTCGGCAAGATCATCACCGGCTATACCGAGTTGGCGTTCTCCGTGCCCATTCTGCACAACGGCGAGGGTAAACTGCTGCTGCACGCCGCGCTGTTCGGTGAGGACGACATGCACGGACTGTTCAGCTTCGCGCGCGCTTACTTCATGGTCGACATGGAGGTGCCGAGCGCCTACGTGCAGTTCCTGCGCACGCTCATGCCGCGCAAGCCGCGCTCCGATCTGTACACCGCGCTTGGGTTGGGAAAGCAGGGCAAGACGCTGTTCTACCGCGACTTTCTGCACCACCTGCGCTATTCGAGCGACAAGTTCCGCATCGCGCCCGGCATCAAGGGCATGGTCATGCTGGTGTTCGACCTGCCGAGCTTCCCCTATGTGTTCAAGCTCATCAAGGACCACTTTCCGCACCAGAAGGAAACCACGCGCGAGCAGGTCAAGGGCAAGTATCTGCTGGTCAAGCAGCACGACCGCGTGGGCCGCATGGCGGACACGCTCGAGTACAGCCTCGTCGCGTTTCCGCGCGACCGCTTTTCGGACGAACTGATCGAGGAAATCCAGAAGTTCGCGCCGAGCCAGCTCGAGATCAGTGACCGCGATGGCGATGGCCAGCAGGAGGTCATCATCAGTCACCTCTACATCGAGCGTCGCCTCGTGCCGCTCAACATCCATCTGCAGGAATGTTTCGACAAGGGCGTCGCCGATCCCGAGGCGCACCGCAGCCTCTCGCGCGCCGTGGTCGAGTACGGCAACGCCATCAAGGATCTGGTTGCGGCCAACATCTTTCCGGGCGACATGCTGTGGAAGAACTTCGGCATCACGCGCAACGGCAAGGTCGTTTTCTACGATTACGACGAGATCGAATACCTCACCGACTGCAACTTCCGCCGCGTGCCCGAGCCGCGCAACGAAGAGGACGAGATGTCCGGCGAGATCTGGTACACGGTGCGTCCGCACGACGTGTTTCCCGAAACCTTCGGCCCGTTCCTGCTCGGCAACGATGCCGTGCGCGAGGTCTTCATGCGCCACCACGCCGACTTGCTTGATGCGCAGTTCTGGCAGTCGCACAAAGAGCGCATACAGGCGGGTCACATGCTTGACGTGTTTCCCTACGACAACGACCGGCGTCTGCATGAGCGCAGTGCGCCGACGCGCGAGCAGGAAGCCGCGCCGTAGTCCCCACAGTCGCCCATCCTTTCTTATCCATTCCAACAGCCGATTCATTCAAGGAGATTCACATGAGCCAACAACACAGCGATCCCGTCGTCATCGTCAGCGCTGCACGCACACCGATGGGCGCCTTCCAGGGTGACTTCGCCGAGCTGTCCGCCAACGATCTGGGTGGCGCGGCCATCAAGGCAGCGGTCGAGCGCGCAGGCATCAAGGCCGAGCTGGTGGAAGAGGTTCTGTTCGGCAACTGCCTGATGGCGGGTCAGGGCCAGGCGCCCGCGCGTCAGGCGGGCTTCAAGGGCGGTCTGCCGCAAAGCTCGGGCGCAGTGACGCTCTCCAAGATGTGCGGTGCGG
Organism: Diaphorobacter sp. HDW4A; assembly: GCF_011305995.1. Lineage (GTDB taxonomy): Bacteria > Pseudomonadota > Gammaproteobacteria > Burkholderiales > Burkholderiaceae_C > Diaphorobacter_A. Next base: position 6,023,197 of record NZ_CP049910.1, read on the forward strand.
GCATGGAGGCTACGATCCTCGCGCACGACCAGCTGATCGCGGGCAGCCGCGAGGTGATGGTCGCGGGTGGTATGGAAAGCATGACCAACGCACCCTACCTGCTCAAAAAGGCGCGCGGCGGCTACCGCATGGGCCATGACAAGATCTTTGATCACATGATGCTCGACGGTCTGGAAGACGCCTACGAGCCGGGCCGATCGATGGGTACTTTCGGCGAAGACTGCGCCGCCAAATACCACTTCACGCGCGAGCAGCAGGACGAGTTCGCGATTGCCAGCGTCAAGCGCGCGCAGGCCGCCACCGAGAGCGGCGCGTTCAAGGCCGAGATCACGCCCGTCACCGTCAAGACCCGCAAGGGCGACGTCACGGTGAGCGTGGACGAAGGCCCGGCCAAGGCCAAGCTCGACAAGATCACCAGCTTGAAGCCCGCGTTCAAGAAGGACGGCACGATCACCGCCGCTTCCAGCTCCAGCATCAACGACGGCGCGGCCGCGATGGTGCTGATGCGCGAATCCACCGCCAAGCAACTGGGCTGCAAGCCGCTCGCGCGCATCGTCTCGCACGGCACGCACGCGCAGGCTCCCGAATGGTTCACCACCGCTCCCGTTGGCGCGACCGAGAAGGCGCTCAAGAAGGCCGGTTGGAAGGTCGAGGACGTCGACCTGTGGGAAGTGAACGAGGCCTTCGCCGTGGTGCCGATGGCGCTGATGAAGGAACTCAACGTGTCGCACGACAAGGTCAACGTGAACGGCGGCGCATGCGCACTCGGCCACCCCATCGGCGCGAGCGGCGCGCGCATCATCGTCACGCTGATCCACGCCCTGCAGACACGCGGCAAGAAGAAGGGCGTCGCCACGCTGTGTATCGGCGGCGGCGAAGGCACGGCGATGGCCATCGAGCTGGTCTGAGTTCGCGCACTCTAGGGGCTTGAAGGGGCACCGCCCCTTTGCCTTACAGTGAGCCCATGTGCAACGAGGCCGCGCGTCCCACGTTCGGCCCATTCAGCAGGAGAGACGCATGAGCCAAGACCTACCGGACAACGACGAATCCGTGAGCGCCGAACCGCTCACCGCGCAGCAGATAGAGGCCTTTTGGCAAGACTTCTCGGCGCAGCTCAGTGCGCTCGAAGCGTTGCCGTCGCGTGAATTCGTCGAGCGCGCGCACGAGATCCTTGTGCCCCATGCGCCCGATCTGGCGCTGGAACTCGAAGGCAATCCCAAGGAGTCCGGCGCGCGAATCGTCGTGACCGCGCATGGCAACATCGCGCAGTTTGAGAATGTGCAGGCGCTGGTGCGCGGCGCACCGCGCTTCGAGCACTACGCCGTGCACGCGTTCCGCAGCCGTTCGCTGGGCCAGGATTTCGCGATGCACATGAACGACTTCGAGCTCTCGTGCTCGGACGTGCTGGTCGCGCACTATGACGCGGGTGGCATTGTCGGACTGGAGCTGGCGTTCGAGAAGATCATTCCGCAGGACATGGTCGATCACGCGCGCCACATGGCCTTCATCATGCTCGACCATGTACTCGGCGAATGGGATTTTTCCGTGCGCGTCGGTCCCGTGGAATTCGTCGATGGTTTCTCGGACAACGTCGCGGGCGCCGAGCCGCTATCGGTTTTTCCGGCGATTTTCGATGCCTTTCAACGCGATGAGCTGGGGCGCAGCTATGAATTTCCGCGTCAGGAAGACGACTGCTGGATCTCGCTGGAAGTGCGCCCGCGCGAAGCCAGCGATGAGGATCCACCGGACATCCTGAGCTTTCACGATTCAGCCAATGCGGTCGCCACGCGCGCCGATCTGTCGCACTTTCTGCTCTGGCGTCTACCGTTCGCAAGCCAGGAGGAACTCGACGCCGTGCGCGATGCGCAGGACGCACTCGATGCGGCCCTTACACAGCACCAGCGCGGCATTCTCGCGTTCTCTCGCGTGGAGAACATGAGCACGCGCGCCGCTGCTTTCTATGTGGACGACGCGGCGCACGCCAGCGCGCTCGCGAAGCAGCTCGGCGCGCAGCACACCCCGGACCAGCCCGGCGAGATCGAGGTGAGCTACGACCCGTCATGGCGCGAGTTTCTCGGACTTTATGGCGCGATCCACGCCAGTCGTTCGGGCGACGGATCGGACGAAGGAGACGGCCAGTGATCACGACGCTTGAACAACTGCGGACGATCTACGCGCAACCGGCAGAGCGCGCGGTGAAAAAGCAGCTCGACCACCTCGACGCGTACTGCCAGCACATCATCGCGCTGTCACCGTTCTGCGTGATCGCGACGGCGGGCGAGGGTGGCGCGCTGCTCGACGCCTCGCCGCGCGGCGGCCCCAAGGGTTTCGTCAAATGCGTGGATGAAAAGCATTTGCTGGTGCCCGATGCGGGCGGCAACAACCGGCTGGATTCGCTCTCGAACCTGTTGCGCGATCCGCGCATTGCGCTGCTGTTCTTCGTGCCCGGAGTGGATGAGACGCTGCGGGTGAACGGCACGGCGCAATTGCGCGACGAGCCCGAATTCATCCTGCGATTCGAGGGTGATCGACAACTGCCCAAGCTAGTGATCGAAGTGCGCGTGCAGGAGGTCTATCTGCACTGCGCCAAGGCATTGATGCGCTCGAAACTCTGGGACGCCGATGCGCAGATCGCACGCAGCGAACTGCCGACGCTCAACGAAATCATTCAGGCGCAGATGGGATCGAGCGTCGTGCCCGAGCCGCAGGCCGACATGGTCCGGCGTTATCAGCAGCAGATCACGGACGAACAAGGAGCGCGTTGATCATGTCTTCCACAGTCTTGGTGATTGGAGCGTCGCGCGGCATCGGTCTCGAATTCGTGCGCCAGTACCGCGATGCGGGCCACCGTGTGATCGCCACCGTGCGTGACGAGCCCGCGCGAGAGCGGGTGCTCGCGCTGGGCGCGGAGGTGCATCTGATCGATGTGGCTCAACCCGCGAGTGTCAGCGGGCTGGCGTGGCTGCTTGACGGCGTGAGGATCGACATCGCAATCTATGTGGCGGGTGTGATCCGCAGGCCTAATGCGCTCACACCGCCCACGCAGGAGGATTTCGATGCCGTCATGCACACCAATGTGCTTGGCGCGATGCAGGTGTTGCCGCAGATCGCGCCGATGGTGGAAGAGGCCAGTGGCGTGTTGGCGTTCCTGTCAAGCTCGATGTCGCAGATCGGCAGCGTGGAGGACAGTGAGTCGTGGATCTACCGTGCTAGCAAGGCCGCGCTCAACATGGCAGTGGCCGCGGCGCAGAACGACTACCCGCGCGCTACGCTCGTCACCATCGATCCCGGCTGGGTGCAGACCGACATGGGTGGCACAGGCGCGCCCGTGCAGATCGACAACAGCGTGAGCGGCATGCGCAGCGTGCTCGCGTCGCTCACGCCCGAAGACAAGGGCCAGCTGCTGCACTACGACGGACGTCGTGCAGCGCACTGGTGAACTGCTTTTTAAATTTTCCGTCACCCGACAAGACTACAGAGACAAACAAGATGCTGCTCACAGAAGACCAGGAAATGATTCGCGACGCCGTGCGCCAGTTTGCGCAGGAAGAGCTGTGGCCGAACGCCGCGCGTTGGGACAAGGAGCATGTCTTCCCGCGCGAAGTGCACAAGGGCCTGGCCGATCTGGGCGTCTATGGCATCTGCGTGCCTGAAGAGCACGGCGGCGCGGGCCTGAACTATCTCTCGCTCGCGCTGGTGCTCGAAGAGATCGCGGCGGGTGATGGCGGAACGAGCACGGTGATCAGCGTGACCAATTGCCCGGTCAACGCCATCCTCATGAAGTACGGCAACGCGGCGCAGAAGAAGCAGTGGCTCGAGCCACTGGCGCGCGGCGACATGCTCGGCGCGTTCTGCCTGACCGAGCCGCATGTGGGGTCGGACGCGTCGTCGCTGCGCACCACGGCGGTCAAGCAGGGTGATGAATACGTGATCAACGGCGTCAAGCAGTTCATCACCAGCGGCAAGAATGGCCATGTCGCCATAGTCATCGCGGTGACCGACAAGGGTGCGGGCAAGAAGGGCATGAGCGCGTTTCTCGTGCCGACGAATGCTCCGGGCTATGTGGTGGCGCGCCTCGAAGACAAGCTCGGCCAGCACAGCAGCGACACCGCGCAGATCAACTTCGACGACTGCCGCATCCCGGCCGAGAACCTGATCGGTGCGGAGGGCGAGGGCTACAAGATCGCGCTCGGCGGCCTTGAGGGCGGGCGCATCGGCATCGCCGCACAGAGCGTGGGCATGGCGCGCAGCGCGTTCGAGTTTGCGCTGCAGTACAGCAAGGAGCGCGAGAGCTTCGGCACCGCCATCTTCAACCACCAGGCCGTGGGCTTTCGCCTCGCCGACTGCGCGGTGCAGATCGAGGCGGCACGCCAGCTGATCTGGCACGCCGCCAGCCTGCGCGATGCCAATCGCCCTTGCTTGAAGGAGGCCGCGATGGCCAAGCTCTTTGCCAGCGAGATGGCCGAGCGCGTCTGCAGCGCCGCGATCCAGACGCTGGGTGGCTATGGCGTGGTCAACGATTTTCCGGTCGAGCGTATCTACCGCGACGTGCGCGTCTGCCAGATCTACGAGGGCACGAGCGACGTGCAGAAGATCATCATCCAGCGCGCGCTGGCCTGATCGCAGCGCGCGGTGCTTCGTAGGCGCTTTACTGTGGCTGGATGTTCGCTGCCTTGATGGTCTCGGCCCACTGCTTGCGGTCGTTGGCGAGGTATTTCACGAAGTCGTCGGACTTCATGCCTACCACGGGCTGCGAGCCGAGCACGGCCATCTTTTCCGCAGTCGATGCGCTCTTGAGAACGTCCTGCACGGCATCGAAATAGGCTTGCTGGATGTCAGCGGGCGTCTTGGCTGGCAGGAACAGTCCTTGCCAGGTGGGCATGTCGAATCCCTTGATGCCTTGCTCCTGCAGCGTGGGCACGTTGGGCAGTTGGGGTGCGCGCTTGGCGGTGGTCACGCCAAGGGCCTTCACCTTGCCTTCCTTCACCAATGCTGCCGCCGTGGTGATGTTGTCCACGGTCATCGCGATGTGGCCGCCCATGAGGTCGGTGATCACCGGGGCTGCGCCCTTGTATGGGACGGCGGCCATCTTGGCTCCCATGCGGTGGAGCATGGCTTCGGCGATCAGGTGGTTGGAGATGCCGATACCGGCGATGCCATAGCTCACCGATGGCGTGCGCTCGATGTAGGTCTTGAGCTCGGCGATGTTGGTGGCGGGCACATTGGGGTTGACGATCACCACGTTGGGCTGGGTCGCCAGCATGGTGACGGGTGCGAAGCTCTCGGGCTTGTAGTGCGTGACGGCGGGGTTGAGCTCGAAGGTGATGGCCATGGAGCCGGCAGCGCCGATGCCGAGTGTGTAGCCGTCCGCAGCGGAAGTCGCAAGGCGCTGCGCCATGATGTTGCCGCCCGCGCCGGGCACGTTGTCGACGACGACGGGCTGACCGAGTTTCTGGCCGAGCTGTTCACCGATCAGGCGCGCCAGCGTGTCGGCGGAGCCTCCAGGTGCGAAGCCCACGAGCAGCTTGACGGGGCGCTCAGGCTTCCACGTGGGCTTCTGGGCATGAGTCGCGCTGGCGCCGAACAGGGCGGCGGTGGCGATGAGCGCTGTGTGCGCGAGCAGTTGTCGGCGTTGGGTGCTGAACATGATGCAAGAGTCCTGAATGAAAGTTGGAATGAGTCGGTGTCGGGAGGTCGTTGCGTTAGGCAAGCAATTGGCCGAGCGTGTGCGCGACGAGGTGGTTGGATAGCAGCGTGGGGCGGCCGCTGGCGCGCGCCACCTGTGTGCGCATGGCTTCCGTATAGCCCATGCAGTGCATGACGATGAAGTCGCAGTCAGACAGTGCGCGGCCTGCACGTTCGAAGGATTCCGTGGCGAGCCCGGGATCGCGCTCATAGGGTGAGGCGCAGTCGAGCTGGAGCGGGCACGGCAGCGGTTCGGCCAGATGGAAGGTCGCGAGCTGCTCCTTGAGCGGCACCAGCACGCCCACCTTGCGCGCATGGCGTGCCAGCGCCACCATGGTCTGGTCCACCACCTGCTGGGGCTCGAGCAGGAAGGTAGCGAGCCGGGGCAGCGCGGTGCCGGTGCACAGCGGAACGAGCGCGTCATAGCCTGTGGCATCTGCCTCGCGCATCACCTGTGCAAGGCGTGCTTCGGTGGCGTGCTTGTCCAGGGTGATCGAGCCACCATCGCGCAGTCGCGTGGCAAAGCAATGCTCGCCCTCGCGGGGCGCCAGCGCTTCACGTTGCATGTCGTCCAGTGCGTCGAGCGCGCCGAATTCATCGACCTGCACATGCGGACCGAGCAGCGCGCTCATGGCGGGAACCACGTCGCTGCGTGGTGATTCGCCGATCGTGAAGAACGCTACGCGGCGGGTGCGTTGCGGTGAATCGTTCAAGTCGTTCAAGTCGTTCATTGCGCGTTCCCGACGGTCTGCAGATGTGCGAGCGAGCCGTAGCGGGCCTGCAGTTGCTTCCAATGGTCTTCGTTGAAGAACGCGAGCTTGCGCTCGCCGTAGAGCTTGGCGATTTCCACGCAGAAGCGCATGGCGACATCCGTGTCCCACGCATTGGTCGCGCCGGTCGCGCAGCCGGGCACCGTGGTCTGTGCAGTGAGCGCCACGCCGAGCACAGGGGCCGGGGTGACGATGGTGGGCTGCATGATCGAGTTCACATGCGGCAGACCGTTTTCGTAGGGCGTGATGTCCTGCGTGGTGAGCGGCAGCGTCACCGGCAGCTCGCCGCTGACCCAGCCCATCACGTCGAGCATGATGTCCGGAATCGGCAGCAGCCAGCCTTCCTTGGCCACGGGCGTCAGCGCCACGCCGCGCTGGTTCACGAGGCGGTTACCGCGTGAGGTGTCGATGGAGAGGATGGCGTCCATGCGCGGGCTCACTTCGTGCGACATCATCTCGCGCATGGCGAACGGTGACTTCATGAACGGCACCGGATGATTGGGGCGCGTGCCTGCGCGCGGGCAGATGTGCGTGTGGATCAGTACATGGGCGGGCATGGCATCGCCATGGCGTGCCATGTCCAGCATCTTCGCGGCGCTGGCGAGCGCGACGATGGCTCCATCGCTGTCGGACACCAGGCCGCTGACGGTGGGGCGCGCACCAATGCCGCCGAGGCGACCGACGATGCCAAGGCGCGGGGCTTTCGCGTCGAGGCCGGGGATCTCGATGCTGATGAAGTCGGTGGCTGCACCGTCATGCGCCACATGGGTCACTTCGATCTTGCAGTCGCCGAGTGCGCGCAGATGGGCTGCGACGGCTTCGCCAGTGACATGGGCGCTCGAGAGCAGTTCGATCATGGAGGAGACGTGTTTCATGGGAGTGTCTGTCGTTATCGGAGAAATTCAGGGGCGACGGGGCCGGCTGCGAGCCACTGCGGTTGTGCCGCGCCTTTGAAGTGACGCGCCCCATCCTTGCCCAGCAGCGTGTGGGCAGCGCCATGCACGCGCAGGCCGTTGCCTTCCGGGATGCCAAGGACGTTCACATCCGGCTGCAGAGTCACGAATTCGCGCAGGCGCTGCTCGCGCGTTTCTCCGCGATGTCCTGCGGGATGGGCGTCCGTATAGTGGGCATTGATCTGGAAGGGAACGAGCGCCATCGCGTCCAGTCCGTTCGGATCGGTGATCGGCATGTCGTTGGTGGTGCAGATCGTCGGGCAGGTCATGTTCGATCCTGCGCTCCAGCCCATGTACGAAGCCTCTCCTGAGAGCACACGCTCGCGAATGGCAGCGAGCAGTCCACGGCGCCGCATTTCGCTCAGCAGCGCGAACGTGTTGCCGCCACCCACGAGGATGTGGCGCGCATTTCGCACGGCGGACAGTGGATCGCTCATTCGGTGCACGGACTTCACGTTCAACCCCAGTGGCGCGAGGGCCTCAGCGACCAGGATTTCGTAGGCGTCCCAGGTGCGCGTGACGCCGGCAAAGGGAAGGAACACCGCGTCGCCCGTGCGTTCATGCACTTGGGCCCAGTCCTCGATCCAGGCGCGTGCGTGGGTGAGGTAGCCAGCCTCACTGGAGGAGTTGCTCAGCAATAGGAGGTTCATGTCGTTTCGTCGAAGAAATCGTTTCGGAGTAGGACGTGGTCAGTGATGGTTCGGCAGGCGCCAGAAGGGATCGCCCATGCGCCGCCCGAGTGCGCCGACCTCGAGCATCACCAGCTTGCGCCAGCGTTCGATCTGTGCGGCAGTCGGTTTGAGGCTGGAGACAAAGGAAATGCAGAGCCCGCGCAGTTCGCCGTCCACAGGATTGCGCACGGCGGCGGCGATGGCTCCGACGCCCGGGATCGGACCGTCGATGACCATGGCGTGGCGCGCTTCGTGGATGCCATCGATGCATTGCTGCAACTGGTCCAACGTGGAGAACGCGCCCTGACTGGCGATGGGCAACTGGCTCGAACTGCTCTCTTCGCCGCCTGCATAGAGCGCGTTCAGTTCCACATCACTGAGCCGCGCGAGCAGCACGCGGCCCATCGCTGTGCTGGTGGCGTCGCGGCGCGAGCCGGGGGACGAGAGCACCTGCACGGGCGAGTTGCCGTTCAGGCGTTGCAGCACCACCGTGTCGTGGCCCGAGAGCGTTGACAGATAGGCTGTGAGTCCGCTGCGCGACGAGAGCTGTTCGAGTACCTCACGGCAGGCATCGTCGATGGCGCTGGCGGCATAGGCCGCATGGGCCGCGCGCCCAAGCAGCGATCCTGCGCGAAAACGACGCGTGACCGGATGCTGGTCGAGAAGGCCGTAGCGCGTCATCTGATTGAGCAGATGAGAGGCCGAACTTTTGGGCAGATCCAGCCGCGCGGTCGCCTCCGTGAAGCTCAGTTCGGAAGCGCCGTCGGCAAACAGCGTGAGCACACGCTGTACGTTGTCGAGAATGCTCATGGATATCTGGAGTTCGAAAATATCGAACTAAGTTCTGTATTTACGATATACTAAGAACTCCGGATAACTCGACATCCGTGCATGGGCAATCCGCCCAGAGCGTGTGTGCAATCTTTGCGCGACGATTGCAGGATGTGGACCGGGATTTGCAACGCAGTAGACCGCCCGAGACCGCGCCTGCAACACGGCGTGGAGATCGCAAACACGCTCTCAGACGCCGTCGTCCTTGTTCGCGCTGTCCCGGTTGCGCATGACGATGGTGATCTGGCCGTTGGTCTCTATCGTGGCCTGTTCGACCTCGTAGGTGTGCAGGCATCCGGCGGCATGCAGTGCGGCCTTGAGGTCGTCGCCGGTGATCAGTTCGGCGGACATCGATTGCTGATTGACCTTGCCATTGGCGATCAGGCAGATGGGCTTGCCGTCGATGAGCCGCGACAGGCGCGGGCTGCGGTAGGTGGCTTGGGCGAGCAGGGTGTGGCAGATGATCAGTGTGGTGGCCGAGATCAGTCCGCCGATGAGCGAGTTGTCGCCCGCGTTCATCGAGTTCTGCACCGCGTTCGAGAGGATCAGCAGCAGGATCAGATCGAACGGGTCGTACTGCCCCACGTTGCGCTTGCCGGTGATGCGCAGGAACACCAGAAGAAAGGCGTAGACGATGACGCCTCGCAGCACGAATTCCCACCACGGCACGGACATCGAGAACATGGGGCAGCCTCCATTCATTCATTCGCTGTTGGGGTAACGAAGCCCATTGTGGGGCGTCCGGCCAGACCGGGTTCTCTCGGGAATGTAGGACGGGAGCGAATTCCGGACGGGACCCGTCCAGTTGCAGTACGCTCGGAGTCCAACGACCCATCCTCTTTCCAACCCATGGGCCGCACAAGGAACAAATCCGCATGAGCAGTACTTCGCCATTGAGAGCCGCCACCCTGCCACTCGCAGGTGGCGCAGGCATTCCGCAGATGGGGCTGGGCACCTGGCCGATGAATGATGATGAGGCCCGGGCGGCAGTGGCCGATGCGCTTCGTATCGGTTATCGCCATGTCGACACGGCCGAGAACTACCGCAACGAACTCGGCGTGGGGCAGGGCATCCGCGACGCCGGTGTGGCGCGCGAGGAATTGTTCGTCACCACCAAGTTCAACAAGGAGTGGCACAGCATCGACGGCACGCGCGCAGCCTGCGAGGCGAGCCTCAAGCGCCTCGGGATGGACTATGTCGACCTGTTGCTGATTCACTGGCCCAACCCTGCGCAGGACCGTTATGTGCAGGCCTTCGAGGGTCTGCTCAAGCTGCGCGATGCGGGGCTGGTGCGCGCGGTGGGCGTGTCCAACTTCAAGGCCGCGCATCTGCAGAAGCTGTTCGACGCGGGGCTGACGCCGCAGGTCAACCAGATCGAGCTGTCGCCCACGCGCCCGCGCAGGGATTTGGTGGCGCTGCACAAGCGACATGGCATCGTCACCGAGAGCTGGTCGCCACTCGATCGCGGTGGCGATCTGCTCAAGGCACAGGCCATCGTCGGCGCGGCCGAGGCGCATGGTGTGACGCCTGCGCAGGTGGTGCTGCGCTGGCATGTGCAGCAGGGGCTGGTGGCGATTCCGAAGTCGTCCGATCCCAAGCGTCAGCGCTTGAATCTCGACGTGTTCGGTTTTGTGCTGAGCGCGGCCGAAATGGCGGCGATTGACCGGCTCGAAGACGCTGCCGCGAACCTGCTCGACGCAGATCGCTTTGGCCATTGATGAGCGCCGAGTTCAAACAGGAATCGCATCAATGACGCTCACCTTGCCGGGCACATCGCCCTGTCCCTGCGGTCGCAGCAATGCAAAGGGAAAACCGCTGGCTTTGGGCGACTGCTGCGCGCGCTATGTCGCGCATTTCGATGTCACGCCCGCGCCCGATGCCGAGTCGCTCATGCGCTCGCGCTACACCGCCTTCGTGCTCGAGAACGCGGAGTATCTGCAAGCGACATGGCATGCGGACGAGCGCCCCGCATCGCTCGATTTCGATCCCGACGCCAAGTGGCTGGGCCTGGCCGTGAAGCATGCGCGGGCCACGGGCGAGAACGCCGCCGAGGTCGAATTCGTCGCGCGCTATCGCGTGGGCGGCAGGGCCGTGCGGATGCATGAGCGCAGCCGCTTCGTGCGCGAGGAAGGCCGCTGGTACTACGTGGATGGCGAGCAGTTCTGACGTCGCTGCCGCGCAGCCGGACGACGGACTGTCGCCTGAGGACGTAGCGACCATTGACGCGCGGGCGCGGCTGCGCCTTTTGCAGTTGCTGGCCTCGCGCGGTTCGACCGAACTGGCCGCGTTTCTGATTCCGCCCGCGTTTCTCGCGCTCTACGCGCATGGCGGGAGCAAGCCGATCTGGCCGCTCGCACTGTGGTGGATCGGCATGATGTGCTTCGCCTCGGCGATGCTGTGGATGCGCCGCCGGCTCAAGCGCGAATGGGAGGTGCTGGTCACGCAGCCGGATCCAGTGCCCACTACTGCCGCGCTCGATGGCTGGCAGCGCATCTTCTCGGCCTATGCGGCCACGAGCGGAATGATGTGGAGCCTGCTGTTGCTGTGCTCGTGGCAGGGCGCGACGTATGAATTCCGCGTGGTCGTGTATCTGGTTTTCTGCGGCGTGCTTGCATCGGCCACCACGTTTCTCGCGCCGATTCCTGCGGTGTTCTGGTCGTTCGCGACCACCTTTTACCTGCCCATGCTGCTGGCCGCGCACTGGTATGTACCGCAGCAGGGCATCTTCATGGTCGTCCTGCTGTTGCTCTATGGCATGACCGTTGCGCGCCATGCGTTCGCGTCGCGCAGGTTCGTGCGGCAGCAGCATGCGCAGGAACGCGAGCGCCATGCGCTGGCCGTGCAGATCCACCACGCCAAGGTGCAGGCGGAAAACGCGCTCGCCGAGAAGAACTGGTTTCTCTCGGCAGCCAGTCATGATCTGCGTCAGCCGCTGCAGGCGCTCGGCTTCATGCTCGAGACGGCGCGCATGCGCAATCGCGATACCGGCGTGGCGCGGGCGCTGGCCGATGTGCAGGTCTGCACGCGCGATCTGGACATGATGTTCAACGACCTGCTCGATCTCTCGCGACTCGAGAGCGGCACGCTCGAGTTGCGCGTGCAACCGGTGCCGCTCGGCATGGTGCTGCTGGACGCGCGGCGCATGTTCGCCCCGGTGGCCGGGCAGCAGGGCGTGGAACTGCGAGTGAGGCTGCCGCGCCGCGTGGATGCCGTTGTCCAGACGGACCTCTCGCTGATGCGGCAGATGGTCTTCAACCTCGTGCACAACGCGCTGCGCTACACGCGCGAGGGCGCGGTCACGCTCACTTGCCGCAGGCGTCAGGGCGCGTGGCGCATTCAGGTGTGGGACACGGGCATAGGCATCGCGGCCGATGAGCTGGACAAGGTTTTCGCCGCCCACTACAAGGCGAGCAACGGCGAGCGCACGCAGGATGCCATGGGTGGCAAGGCCAGCGGATCGGCACGCGCGAGCGGGCTGGGGTTGGCCGTGGTGGCGCGTTCGGCGCAGCGCCTTGGCGTGCAATACGGCGTGCAGTCGCGCCTCGGGCGTGGCTCGTGTTTCTGGCTGCAGTGGCCCGCAGATGCGGATGTGGGCGAGTCGGAATTTCAGGCGTCGATGTTACCGGTACAGGACGCCGAGGAGGCGTTTGACGCCGCGCCGGTGCGCGCCCGGCTGCTGCTGCTTGATGCCAACGAGCTGCGCTCTGCCGAGACTGCGCGCCTGCTGCGCGGACTGGGGCTGGAGGTGCGGGTGGCGCGCTCGGCGATGCATGCGTTGGCCGATCTCGATCAGCATGGTGCGCCCGACGCGCTGCTCTGCGCTGACCAACTGGTGGATCACGCCGATGTGATGCTAGCGCTGGAGCGGGTGCTCGAGCATGCACCAGGCGTCACCGGCGCTCTGCTCACCAATGATGCGGCACTGCAGCGCCGTGCCGAGGACGAGGGGTATCTGGTGTTCGCGCTGCCGCTGCAGCCGCGCGCGTTGCAGGCGGTGCTCACGCGCATCGGCGGTGCGTCGGGCGGCTGAGGGCGAGTCAGTCAGAAGTGCCTGCGGGCAGGATCAGATCCACGCCCTGCATGCGCGTGATCAGCTCGACCCGGTTGGTGCAGCCGAGCTTCTGCAGGATGGCTGTCACATGTTCCTTGACGGTGTGTTCCGAGAGCGTGAGCGACTGCGCGATCACCTTGTTGGGCTTGCCTTTGAGCACCAGATCGAGCACCTGCGTCTGGCGCTGCGTGAGGCCCAGATCGTTGCCGCTCATGCGCAGCTGCGCAGCTGCGGGGCGCGTGGCCTGCGCCTTTTCCGGGGCTCCATGCGCGACCCAGGAGCTGCCTGAAAGCGCGGCGAGTGCGGCCGTCTTGAATTGATCGGGCGTGCAGCTCTTGTGGATCAGCCCATGGGCACCAGCGGCGCTGACCTTGCCCGGCAGCGCCGGATGGCTGTCGCCGCTCACCATCAGCAACCGGGTGTCGGGCGCGAGTGTCAGGATGTCGGTGACGAAGCGGGTGGAGCCGCCATCCTCGAGCCAGAAATCCATGATCACGATGAGCGGCGCGCCGAGCGCCGCGATGGTCTGCAGCCCTTCGGCCGCGCTCGCGACATGCCGCACTTCGTTCACGCCGGACAGCTGCGAGAGCATCTGCCCCATGCCCTGAGCGACCATCGGGTGGTCATCAATCACGAGTGCGTAGGAGGGGGGGGTGCGGGGCTGCATGGGGGAGAAGAGCGGAGCGGTGCGGTGAGGCAAAACGTAGTAACAAATACCCCACCTTGGGAGGGTGTCGGCCAGCGTAGGCTGAGTCGAAAATCGGGAATTCGGTCAATCGACTTGATTTATTTTGTGTAAGGACGAGAGGATATATGAACTCAACGCTACTCACCCGACGCTCGGCAGCCATGCTTTTGCTGGCCTCGCTTTCCGCATGTGGTGGCGGTGGGGGAGGGGGGGACGATTCCGGCAGCAGCGGCGGTGGCACCGGTGGGGGCACAGGCGGTGGTGCGGGAGGCGGTACGGGTGGCGGTACCACTGTGGTGACTGGTCAGTACCGGCTGGAAGCGGCAGCCTCATCGTTCTCGGGCGCACTGGCCACGGCCAATCAACTCGGCGCGCAGGGCTATGCGCTCATCAGCACCTTGGGTGCGGGCGTGGGCAACAACATTGCCATGGGTGACTTCTACGTCAGTGACACGGCGCACAAGAATGCACGTATCGACTACGTGGCCGATGCCGACGTAGCCTCGGTTTCTGCGCTCGTTGCGCAGGCCAATCTGCGCGGCGCGCAGGGCTACCTATACAAGTCCGGCGCGGTGTTTCCAGCGAACCAGAACGACATCCGCAACCTCTATGTGCGCGATGCCTCGCTCGGCCAGACATACACCTATGAAGCGGTGACGAGCGACAACAGCGCGGCGAGCGCCAAGAACCTCGGCGACGAACTCACGCGTCAGGGCAGCCGGGGCTTCCGCTGGTTGGGCCCGATGATCATCGGCTCGCAGATGTTCAACATGTATTGCAAGGACAGCATCGGCACGACCTATGATTACACGCTGGCCACGCCAAGCAGCCAGTATGGCGAGAAGAACGGGGCCGAACTCAAGAAGGTGCTCGACGCCATGGGCGCTCAAGGGCGTCTCTCGCGCGGCGAGCTGATCATCGGTGGTGGCGCGGCCGTCTCTGTGTGGGAGAAGTCGTCAAAGCAGTCGGGTGCGATCCAGTATCTGGTGGAGTCCGACGTGAGCACCGACACGCTCGCCAAGATGAAGTCGCGCCTCGACGCCAACGCGGCCAAGGGCTTCTTCTTCCTGACCGGCTACGGAACCAGCGACAACGTGATCCACAACGTCTCCACGCTGAACGCGGCGACGGTGCTGCATCCGCTGGCGGGAGTGGCATTCCCCGGTTGATGAGCGATGGAAGCCCGCGTGCGGGCGCACGAAAGAGGGCCTGCCGCATAATTCCGCTTGACCCTTTTTTGATTTTTCAAAGGCGCTGACTCTCTCAGCGCCTTTGTTCCTTTGATGAGCCCGACCGATGACCGCGAAGTTTGATGCCGTTCTGTTCGATTGCGATGGTGTGCTGGTGGACAGCGAATCCATCACCAACCGCGTGCTGCGCGACATGCTCAACGAAGCGGGTTGGCCGATCACGACCGAGGAATGCCTGCAGCAGTTCATTGGCAAGACCGTACGCAGCCAGGCCGCGCTGATCGAGTCGCACACTGGCAAGCCGTTCACCGAGGAGTGGCTGCAGCAGTTCTACGTGCGCCGCAACGAGGCGTTGAACGCAGAGCTGGTGGCCATCGATGGAGCGCTCGCCGCCGTCGAGAACGTGCATGCAGCGCTGAAGGGCCGCATCGCCTGCGCCTCGGGCGCGGACCGCGCTAAGGTCGAGATGCAACTCGCCAAGGTGGGGCTGGCGCCGTTCTTTGAAGGCCGTGTTTTCAGCGGACACGAGACGCCGCGCAGCAAGCCGTTTCCTGATGTCTATCTGGCCGCAGCCGCCGCGCTCGATGTGGATCCGAAACGCTGCCTCGTGATCGAGGACACGCTGACCGGCGTCCAGGCCGGTGTGGCTGCGGGCGCCACCGTCTGGGCCTACTTTCCCTCGCATCAAGGGCATGCCGACGCGAGCGATCTGGTCAACGCGGGCGCGAGCCGCGTGTTCGATGCGATGGGCGATCTGCCCCGGTTGATGGCCGAGGCGGCCTGATCGGATCAATCCGCTTCCGTCGCCTTGCGCGAGTGCTTGCGGTATTCGGCGGGGGAGTAGCCGGTCCAGGTACGGAACGCGCGGATGAAGCTCTTCTCGCCCGCAAAGCCCGCCGCCTGTGCGACTTGCTTGATCGGCCGGTCGGTGCGGTTGAGCAGCTCGATGGCCTTGTTGCGGCGCATCTCGTCTTTCAGCGTCTGCAGCGACGCGCCTTCCTCTTTCAATTGCCGGTGCAGCGTGCGAGTGGAGACATGCAGCTCGTCGGCCAGCGTGCGCGCGCTGTGCATCACGTCGGGCGTGCTCGCGAGAATCTGGCGCACGCGCTGCACCAGCAACCGGTCGCGGCGGTACTTGCGCACCATGAGTGGCAGCGCGCGCTGCAGCATCTGCTGCATGGCGGTCTCGTCGCGCTTGAGCGGCAAGGCGAGGTAGCGTGAATCAAGCTCCACGGCCACGTGGGGCGCGTCGAACGTCACCTTGCTGCTGAACAGCACGCGGTAGGCGTCGGCATGGGGTGGCGCGGCGAACGGAAACTGCGCCGACACTGCAGGCAGCCGCGAATCGATGAACCAGCTGGCCAGGCCCAGTGCGTTGCGCAGCACCGAGATGAGGCAGAACTCGCGCAGCGCACCCAGATCGCGGTGCTCGGTGATGGTGAGCACGCTGCGCTCGTCCTCGACATGCAGGTGCAGGCTGATGTCGTCCGCAATCAGGTGGTGATGGCGGCACCAGCGCGCGAGCGCGAGGCCCAGCGTGGGCGCGCTCAACGAGGCCCGCGCGAGCATCCCGTAGCTGCCCCATGGCAGCCGGCGCTGGAACCAGCCCAGACCCTCGTCATCGAGCTCGCGCATGGCGTGGCCCGAGAACACTTCCATTTGCAGGGCCGTAATTCGTGCAGAATTGTTTTTGATGTCTGCTGGCGCAATTTGCGCCGTTTCGAGTGCTGCGTGCGGGCTCATGCCGCGCCGCTCATAGGTGAGCAGAATTGCCTGAACGAATGCCATCGGGGTGATGGCGGGATGGGTGCTGTCCAGAGGGTGAGGGGAGACCAGATGGCGCATACCTCGATTTTGCGTCGCACTGGCGCAAATTGCAACCATCGTGGCCTGATCATTGCTCCCCATTGTCACCTGTCCGGCGTATGCTGTGTGACAAATGACGTGGGCCCGCCGTGCCCACCCTGCAGGAGACAAGAGCACATGATTTCGCAGCCATCGCCAACGGGTCGTTTCGTTCTGAGCCAGGCCTCGGGGGCGACCGACCAACCGCTGATCGAGCAGACGCTCGGCGACTTCTTTCGTGACATGGCCGCGGGTCATCCAGAGCGCGACGCGCTGATCAGCGCCCACCAATCGAAGCGCTACACCTATTCCCAACTACATTCCGAAGTCCGCAGGCTCGCGAGCGCGCTGCTTGGGCTGGGGCTGGCGAAGGGCGACCGCATCGGCATCTGGTCGCACAACAATGCCGAGTGGGTGCTGATGCAGTTCGCGACCGCGCAGGTCGGGCTGGTGCTGGTGAACATCAACCCGGCGTATCGCACGGCCGAGGTGGAGTATGCGATCAACAAGGTCGGCTGCAAGGCCATCGTGACGATGCCGAGCTTCAAGACCAGCGACTATCTGGGCATGTTGCGCGAACTCTCGCCCGAGCTGGCCACGGCTCTGCCGGGAGCGCTCAAGGCTGCGCGCCTGCCGACGCTGCGCACCGTGGTCTGGATCGACGAGGCGGGTACGGGTGAAGGTCTGGGCGACGAGCAGCCCGGCATGCTGCGCTTTTCCGAACTGCTCGCGCGTGGCGATGCGAGCGATGCCCGCATCGACCCCATCGCCGCGACGCTGCGCAACACGGACGCGATCAACATCCAGTTCACAAGCGGCACGACGGGCTTTCCCAAGGGTGCGACGCTCACCCACCGCAACATCCTGAACAACGGTTTTTTCATCGGTGAGTGCATGCGGCTCACGCCGGAGGATCGGCTGTGCATTCCCGTGCCGCTGTATCACTGCTTCGGCATGGTGCTCGGCAATCTGGCTTGCGTCACGCATGGCGCGGCCATCGTGTATCCGAGCGATGGTTTCGATGCGCTCAAGGTGCTCGAAACCGTCCAGGCTGAGCGCTGCACCGGCCTGCATGGCGTGCCTACGATGTTCATCGCCGAGCTCGACCATCCGCGCTTTGCAGAGTTCGATCTGTCGACGCTGCGCACCGGCATCATGGCCGGATCGCCATGCCCCATTGAGGTGATGAAGCGCGTGGTCAAGGACATGAATCTGTCGGAGATCACCATCGCTTACGGCATGACGGAAACCAGCCCGGTGAGCTGCCAGAGCGACAACGACACGCCGCTTGAAAAGCGCGTCTCCACGGTCGGCAAGGTGCAACCGCATCTCGACGTGAAGATCATCCACCCCGAGACCGGCGCAGTGCTGCCCGTGGGTCAGAGCGGCGAGCTGTGCACGCGCGGCTACTCGGTCATGCTCGGCTACTGGGGTGAAGACGCCAAGACGCAGGAGGCCATCGACGCCGAGGGCTTCATGCACACCGGCGACCTCGCGACCATGGATGACGAGGGCTATGTGAACATCGTCGGCCGCATCAAGGACATGGTGATCCGTGGCGGCGAGAACATTTATCCGCGCGAGGTCGAGGAGTTTCTGTACCGCCACCCCAAGGTGCAGGACGTGCAGGTGGTCGGCGTGCCCGACCAGCGCTATGGCGAGGAGCTGTGCGCCTGGGTCATCACCAAGCCGGGCGAGAAGCTGGTTGAGGAAGAAATCCGCGAATTCTGCAAGGGCCAGATCGCGCACTACAAGGTGCCGCGCTACATTCGCTTCGTGACATCGTTCCCGATGACGGTGACCGGCAAGATCCAGAAGTTCCGCATCCGCGATCAGATGAAGGACGAACTGGGGCTTGAGGACGCCAAGTCGGCCTGATCCCCGGAGACACCTCGACATGACTGCCTACCTTCGCCCCCGCCTTGCTCTGCTGCCCCTTGCTTTCGCCATTCAGGGAAGCTTGCCCGCATGGGCCAGCATGCAGGAGCGCGTGCTGCAGGTGCCGGTGACGGCGACCAATCCGCAGGGCAAGCAGGTCAAGGGCCATATCGCGGTGACGGTCTATTCGGACCCGGCCAACCCCGTGCCTGCGCCGGTGCTGGTGCTCAACCACGGCCGCTCGCCGCAGGCCGAAGGCCGCAAGGAGCTGCATCGTGCGCGCTTCGCCAAGCAGGCGCGTTACTTCGTGAGCCGGGGTTTTCTGGTGGCGGTGCCGACACGGCTCGGCTACGGCCCCACGTTCGAGGATGATGCCGAGGACAGTGGCCCGTGCAAGTCCAAGCGCTTCGCCCCTGCGATGAACGCCGCCGCCACGCAGATCAACGCGGTGCTCGCGGCCGTGCGCTCAAAGCGCAGCGATGCTTTGCCCGACCGCGCGGTGATCGTCGGCCAGTCGTTTGGCGGCGCGGCCTCGGTGGCTGCGGCGGCGCAGAAACCCGAGGGCGTGCAGGCGGTCATCAACTTCGCGGGCGGGGCGGGCGGCAATCCGCGCACGCACACCGGCAAACCCTGCGAGCCCGAGCAGATGGCGAAAACTTTTCAGAACTACGGCAGGCAATCGCAGCTGCCGATGCTCTGGATCTACGCGCGCAATGATCAATATTTCGGCGCCGAATGGCCTGTGAAATGGCATGCGGCTTTCCAGCAGGGCGGCGGTCACGCGCAGTTCAAGCAACTGCCTGCATTTGGAAGTGACGGGCACGAATTGTTCCGCGCGGGCACCAAGCAATGGGAGCCGCTGGTGTCGCAGTTTCTTGACGAGGTGGGATTTCCCCTGCCTTTGGCTGCTCGCATCGAGCCTGCGCTGGTTCCTGCCGCATTGCCTGCATCGTCGCCCGACTCTACGGCGAGCGGCCCAGCGACCAGTACGGATGAGGCGGCGCGATGAGCACACCGCCCGCATCACATGGATGCGTCTTCGTCTTTCAACGATCAGTGCGCGCCGGATGCGCCCTTGGTCTTGTCCAGACCCGCAGCGCGGCGTGCTGCGACGAGGCGCTTGCGCATCGAGACTTCCTGCAGATCGAGTTCGCTGACGATGTTGCGCAGCGTCTCGTCGTTGATGCGGTGCTTGTGCCGCTCGGCGTAGACCGCATCGCGCTCGGCTCGGATGCACTTGAGGCGCGTCTCGATCTCCAGCACGTAGCGGTGCTTGCGCTGCTGCACGATCTCGGGCGCTTCGCGCGAGCTCTCGAGCGAGGTAGCGACGCCGCTGCCGTCGTCGAGCAGCTGCAGGCGGTTGCGGTATTCCTGGCTCAGTCGGCCCACGACCTCCTGGTGCATCGCCACCCATTCGGGCGAGTGCTTCTCCACATCCTCCTCGGTGAGCGTAAGCTCCGAAATCGCGGCGATGCAGCCCGCCTCGCGCGCCAGACGCTCCTCGCGCACCGTGGGCGGCTCGCCCGGGGGCGGCAGGCGCTTGAGGATGATGGGCAGCATCACGCTGCCCATGACCAGCGTGAACAGAATGGTGCCGGTCGCCAGAAAGATCAGCATGCCGCGCGCGGGGAAGGGCTCTCCGTTGTTCAGCAGCATGGGAACGGAAAGCGCACCGGCCAGCGTCACCGCGCCGCGGATGCCCGCGAAGGTGGTAGCCAGATTGAGCAGTGCCGATGGGCGCTCCGCCATCTTGCCCGAGTGGTGCGCGCGGCGCAGCGCGCCGTGCACGCCCAGGGTGATCCAGATCCAGCGCAGGAGCAGCAGACCGCTCGAAATCGCGACTACGTAGCCGACCAGAATCCACCATTCGTGACCGGCCTCGTGCAGCGGCACGCCGATGATGGACGGCAGTTGCAGGCCCAGCAGCAGGAAGATGGCGCCGTTGAACGCGGCTTCGACCAGGCTCCAGGTGCCCTCGGTCTGCAGGCGTTCGCTCACGTAGCTGCTGCGGTCGAGGTCGCCGAAGTTGGTGGCGATGCCCGCCGCCACGGCCGCGAGAATGCCCGACACGCCGATCTTTTCGCCCACGATGTAGGCGGCGAATGGCAGCAGCACCAGCAGCAGCACCATCTGTGTGGCCGCCACATCGCCGAGACGCCGGGTGATGGTGCTGCGCGCGTAGCTGAAACCCCAGCCGAGCAACGCACCGACAGCGAGGCCGCCCACAGCCATATAGATGAAATCGCGTGCGACGGCGCCCCAGGACAGTGTGCCGGTGAGCGTTGCCGCGACCGCAAACTTCAGCGCTACCAGGCCCGATGCGTCGTTGAGCAGCGACTCGCCTTCGAGGATGTGCATGGTCTTGTCGGGCATGCCCAGATTGCGCGTGATGGCCGAGACGGCCACCGCGTCGGTGGGCGAGATCACGGCGGCCAACGCGAAAGCCACGGGCAGCGGAATCTCGGGAATCATCCAATTGATGAGATAGCCCAGACCGAACACTGTGAACACCACCAGTCCAAGCGCCAGCAGCAAAATGGGTCTGGCGAGCGAGAAGAACTCACGTTTGGGAATGCGCCAGCCGTCGGCGAACAGCAGCGGCGGAATGAACAGCAGCATGAAAATTTCGGGGTCGAACGCGATATGCAGCCCGCTTTGGGGCCAGGCGATGACGGCGCCGAGCGCGATTTGAATCAGTGGCAGTGGAATGGCGCGGA
Source organism: Diaphorobacter sp. HDW4A (assembly GCF_011305995.1). Classification (GTDB taxonomy): domain Bacteria; phylum Pseudomonadota; class Gammaproteobacteria; order Burkholderiales; family Burkholderiaceae_C; genus Diaphorobacter_A. The sequence goes on from NZ_CP049910.1 coordinate 6,044,476, forward strand.
TGTAGCGGGCAACAATGCCCGTCAGTGCGCCAAGCATCAAGACAAGCAGGACGGTTTCGACGGTATGCATATGGCATTTTCGACCCATATGCGCCGGCGCTTCTGTCAGATATTGAAAAAAACCGAGTGCCCGAATAGGGAAAAGTGGAGAACTGAACGATGAGCATTCTTGGAACGCAACTCAATGCGCGGTCAGCGGACTTCCAGTCCAACGCGCAGGCCATGCAGGCCGTGGTCGACGATCTGCGCGCGCAGACCGAGCGGGTCGCGCTGGGCGGCGGCGAGGCCGCACGCGCCAAGCATGTGTCGCGCGGCAAGCTGCTGCCGCGCGAGCGCGTGCAGCGCCTGCTCGATCCGGGCACGCCGTTTCTGGAGCTCTCGCCGCTGGCGGCACTCAACATGTACAACAACGACGCACCCGGCGCGGGCGTGATCACCGGCATTGGCCGCGTCAACGGCGTGGACTGCATGATCGTCTGCAACGACGCGACGGTGAAGGGCGGTACCTACTATCCGATGACGGTGAAGAAGCATCTGCGCGCGCAGGAAGTGGCGCAGCAGAACCGCCTGCCCTGCGTCTATCTGGTCGACTCGGGCGGCGCCAACCTGCCCAATCAGGATGACGTGTTCCCCGACCGCGAGCACTTTGGTCGCATCTTCTTCAATCAGGCCAACATGAGCGCCCAGGGCATCTCGCAGATCGCCGTGGTCATGGGCTCGTGCACGGCGGGCGGCGCGTATGTGCCGGCGATGAGCGACGAGTCCATCATTGTGAAGAACCAAGGCACGATTTTCCTCGGTGGCCCTCCTTTGGTGAAGGCAGCGACCGGAGAAGTGGTGAGTGCCGAAGACCTCGGCGGTGGTGACGTGCACACGCGCCTGTCGGGCGTGGCCGATCACTTGGCCGAGAACGACCTGCACGCGCTGGCGCTGGCCCGCCAGATCGCGGGCAACCTCAACAAGAACAAGGAGCCGAACGCGGGCGACCACGCCCCGCGCGCGCCGCTGTTCGATTCGAAGGAGCTGTACGGCGTGATTCCGGTGGACACGCGCAAACCGTTTGACGTGCGCGAGATCATCGCCCGCGTGGTGGACGGCAGCGAGTTCGACGAGTTCAAGGCGCGCTTTGGCAGCACGCTGGTCTGCGGCTTCGCGCGCATCGAAGGCATGCAGGTCGGCATCATCGCCAACAACGGCATTCTGTTCAGCGAGTCGGCAGTGAAGGGCGCGCACTTCATCGAGCTGTGCTGCCAACGAAAGATTCCGCTGGTGTTCCTGCAGAACATCACCGGCTTCATGGTCGGGCGCAAGTACGAGAATGAAGGCATTGCACGCCACGGCGCCAAGCTGGTGACGGCGGTGGCCACGGCGAGTGTTCCGAAGTTCACCATCATCATCGGAGGCAGCTTCGGCGCGGGCAACTACGGCATGTGTGGCCGTGCGTATTCGCCGCGTTTTCTCTGGATGTGGCCAAACGCGCGCATCAGCGTGATGGGCGGCGAGCAGGCAGCGAGCGTGCTCGCGACCGTCAAGCGCGACGGCATCGAAGCCAAGGGCGGCAGCTGGAGCGCGGAAGAGGAAGACGCGTTCAAGAACCCGATCCGCAAGCAGTACGAAGAACAGGGCCACCCGTACTTCGCCACCGCGCGCCTGTGGGACGACGGCGTGATCGACCCCGCCGACACCCGCCGCGTACTGGCGCTGGGCCTCGCGGCCACGCGCAATGCGCCGATCGAAGACACCAAGTTCGGTGTGTTCCGCATGTAATGGATTCACCGGGAGACAAACAAATGAGCCAAGCATTGACTCTGACGGTTGAAGGAGCGGTCGCAACGATCACGCTCACGCAGCCGGAAATCCGCAACGCCTTCAGCGACGAGGTGATCGCCGAGATCACGCAGGCCTTCCGCACGGCGGGGGATCGCCCCGACGTGCGCGTCATCGTGCTCGCGGCCGAGGGCCCGGCCTTCTGCGCGGGTGCCAACCTTAACTGGATGCGCCGCATGGCGGACTACACCCGCGAGGAAAACATCCAGGACGCGGGCCTGCTTGCCGAGATGCTGCGCGTGATCTACGAATGCCCGAAGCCCACCATTGCGCGCGTGCAGGGTGATGTGTATGCGGGCGGCGTAGGGCTGGTGGCGTGCTGCGACATCGCGGTCTCCGCCGACCATGTGCACTACTGCCTGAGCGAAACCAAGATCGGCCTGATCCCCGCGACCATCAGCCCGTACGTGATTCGCGCGATGGGCGCACGTGCAGCGCACCGCTACTTTTTGACGGCCGAGCGCTTCAACGCGGCCGAGGCGCTGCGCATCGGCTTTGTGCACGAGGTCGTGCATGTGGATGATCTGGACGCGAAGGTGGACGGCATTCTGAAGAACCTGCTCTCCGCAAGCCCGAACGCCGTGCGCGCCGCCAAGAAGCTGGTGCAGGACGTGGCCGAGCGCGAGATCAACGCCGCGCTCATTGCACAGACGGTGGAAGGCATTGCCGACATCCGTTCGAGCGAAGAGGGCCGCGAAGGCGTGCAGTCGTTCCTGGCCAAGCGCAAGCCCTCGTGGCTGCCCGGTTGATCCGGCGTTTCAACGGAGACACGCAACGCTATGGACGCAATCTGGCTCCAAATCGTGCAATGGCTGCATTCGGTCGGCATGCATGTGGATGGCAATACGGTGCGCGATGTGGCCGAAGGGGCCAGGCACGTGACCGACAAGCTCGACATGACCAGCATGATGGCGCTCGCCGCAGCGCTGGGCTGGGCCAGCGGATTCCGTCTCTATGCCGTGGTGTTTCTGGTGGGTGCGATGGGTGCGGCTGGATGGTTTCCGCTGCCTGCGGGGCTGTCCGTGCTGCAGAACCCGGTGGTGCTGGCGGTGAGCGGTTTCATGCTGCTCGTGGAGTTCTGCGCCGACAAGATTCCGTGGTTCGACAGCCTCTGGGATTCGATCAATGCCTTCATCCGCGTGCCCGCAGGCGCGATGCTGGCGGCGGGCGTCTTCGGTGCCGACAACGCATCGATGGCGGTGGCGGCAGGGCTGCTTGGCGGCACGCTGTCCGCGACCTCGCTCGCCACCAAGATGACCACGCGCGCGGCGGCCAACACCTCGCCCGAGCCGTTCTCCAACTGGGGGCTGTCGTTTCTTGAGGACGGCCTCGTCGTCGCCACAGTGTGGCTCGCCACGCAGCACCCGGTGGCCTTCGGCGTCGCACTGGTGATCGCGATCATCCTGTCGGTGATCGTGCTCGTCGTGCTGTTCAAATTTCTGCGCGCCGTGTGGCGTCGCTTGTCTGGTTCGTTTTCCGATTCCGAGAGGAAGGTGGTTTGAGTATGTTCAACAAGATTTTGATTGCTAACCGGGGCGAGATCGCTTGCCGCGTGGCCGCCACCGCACGCCGCATGGGCGTGAAGACCGTGGCCGTCTATTCCGACGCGGATGCCAACGCCAAGCATGTGGCCTCGTGCGATGAGTCCGTGCACATCGGCGGCAGCGCGCCCAAGGACAGCTATCTGCGCTGGGAACGCATCATCGAGGCCGCCAAGGCCACGGGCGCACAGGCCGTGCATCCGGGCTACGGCTTTTTGTCGGAAAACGAGGAATTCGCACAGGCCTGCGCCAAGGCGGGTCTGGTCTTCATCGGCCCGCCACCATCGGCCATCCAGGCGATGGGTTTGAAAGCCGAATCCAAGCAGCTCATGGAAAAGGCCGGCGTGCCGCTGGTGCCTGGTTATCACGGCTCCGATCAGGATCCGGCGCTGCTGCAGCGCGAGGCGGACCGCATCGGTTATCCGGTACTCATCAAGGCCAGCGCGGGCGGTGGCGGCAAGGGCATGCGCGCGGTTGATTCGGCAGCAGGTTTCGCCGACGCGCTCGCAAGCTGCAAGCGCGAGGCCATCAACAGCTTTGGCGATGATGCGGTGCTGATCGAGAAATACGTGCAGCGCCCGCGCCATATCGAAATTCAGGTGTTCGGCGACACGCACGGCAACTACGTCTACCTGTTCGAGCGCGACTGCTCGGTGCAGCGCCGTCATCAGAAGGTGCTGGAAGAAGCCCCCGCCCCCGGCATGACTGAGGCCATGCGCCAGCAGATGGGCGACGCCGCCGTTGCCGCCGCGCGCGCCGTGAATTACGTCGGCGCGGGCACGGTGGAATTCATCGTCGAGCAGCGCGAAGGCGGCGAGATGAACTTCTTCTTCATGGAGATGAACACCCGCCTGCAGGTAGAGCATCCGGTCACCGAAGCCATCACCGGCGAAGACCTCGTCGAATGGCAACTGCGCGTGGCCTCCGGCGAGAAGCTGCCCAAGCAGCAGGGCGAACTCAAGATCATCGGCCACGCCATCGAGGCCCGCATCTGCGCCGAGAATCCCGACAACAATTTCCTGCCCGCGACAGGATCGCTCAATGTCTACCGCAAGCCGAACTGCGTGAGCTTTTCGCGCGGCGACGTGCGCATCGACGACGGCGTGCGCGAGGGCGATGCGATCAGCCCGTTCTACGACTCGATGATCGCCAAGCTCATCGTCCACGGCGACACCCGCGAGCAAGCCCTCGCGCGCCTCGACGCGGCGCTTGCGCAGACCCACATCGTCGGCCTCAACACCAACGTGCAGTTCCTGCGCCTGGTGGCCCGCAGCCCCTCGTTCGCGAATGCCAACCTCGACACCGCACTCATCCCGCGTGAAGAGGCCGTGCTGTTCAAACAGGAAACCGTCGGCATCCCGCTGGCCGTGGCGGCCGTGGTCGCCAATGTGCTGCTGACCGAAACCGACGCGCAGACCGCAGACCCCTTCAGCCACCGCGACGGCTGGCGCTCGCTCGGAGTGCTGCAGCGCCCCTTCGACTTCGACTACGCGGGCCGCCCGATCACCGCATCGCTGTCCTACCTCGTGGCGGGTCAGTACGTGCTCGACATACGTGATGGCGAGCAGCAACTGGCTACTGCACCCCTGCGATTCGAGCGTCGCGAAGACGGGGTGCTCAACCTGCAGTTGGGCGACAAACGTGCTCGTTCGCGTGTCTACATGCAGGGCGACACGGCGCATGTCTTCACGCCCGCAGGTGCGACGCGTATTGACGTGGTGGATCCGCTCGCTCACGCGGGCGATGCTCACTCCGAAGGCGGGCGGCTCACTGCGCCTATGCCTGGCAAGGTCGTTTCCTTTGCCGTGAAGGCTGGCGACAAGGTCACCAAGGGGCAGGCCCTTGCGGTGATGGAGGCGATGAAGATGGAGCACACCATTGCTGCTCCTGCTGATGGGGTTGTTGTCGAGCTGCTTTATGCGCCAGGCGACCAGGTTACAGAGGGGGCTGAGCTGCTTAAACTGCAGGTGGCTTGAGGAAAGTTGTTTTGTTTGAGGGCAGAGGCCGGGAGTTCCGCCCGGCGGCGGAGTCACCTTTTGCTTGCGCGCAAAAGGTAACCCAAAACGCGCTTTTCAATACCCGCGGCAGAACTTGCTTTGCGCTTCGCGCGCCGCTCGGGCAACCGCCGCGAGTCAGTGTTTAACTAAGAGGTGTGTTCGGCACGTCGCTTCGCTTCGCTCGTGCCGTGCATCTCGCGACTTCGCGAGATGTTGGTGCGCTAGCGTGGTGTGTGTTTTTGATTTGATCGTTGGATCCACTTCGTTCAAAAGAGGAGTGGGCATTTGCGCCCAACCCAACTCCAAAAACGCCCGCGGCACGAGCGCAGCGATGTGCCGTACACACCTCTTCCTAACTGACTTCCGGCGGTTGTCCGAACGGAGCGACGCAGGAGCGCAGTGAGTTCTGCCGGAGGTATTCAAAGCGCATTTTTGGTGACTTTTTGGACAAGACCAAAAAGTTACTGCCCCGCCGGGGGCAGTCCCGGCCTCCGTAAGCAACGACACAACCGAATTTGAAAATACCCCTTCACCCCCAACCTCTCCAGTAAGCGCAAGAAAAAGCAAGCCCCAAAAGCCGTTACCCTCCACTTCATGCGGATCACGTTCTACTTCAAGAATTCCCCCACTGACCAGTGGCTGAAAGACCTGCGCGCCGCCCTGCCGCAGGCCGACATCACCGAGTGGCACCCCGGTGCCCCCCAGGCCGACTACGCCATCGCCTGGCAACCCCCTCAGCAACTCCTGGACGAGCAAAAGCCCCGCCTCAAAGGCTTCTTCAATCTGGGTGCAGGCGTGGACGCGCTGCTCAAACTGAACTGGCCAAGCAGCCTGCCCCTGATCCGCATCGACGACGGCGGCATGGCCGTGCAGATGGCCGAGTATGTGAGCCACGCGCTGATCCGCCATTTCCGCGAACTGGACCGCTACGCCGCGCAGCAACAGGCGGGCGAGTGGAAGATGAACCGCACCCAGCTGCGCACCGATTTCCCGGTCGGCGTAATGGGGCTCGGCGTGCTCGGCGAGCGGGTGGCTCGCACGATCACGCAGTTTGATTTTCCGGTCAACGGCTGGAGCCGCACGCCCAAGCAGATCGACGGCGTGCGCACCTTCAGCGGCGATGTCAAAGACCAAGGCTTCAGGGATTTTCTGGCATCGACGCGCGTGCTCGTCAACCTGCTGCCGCTCACACCCGAAACCACCGACATCATCAATCGCGAAACGCTGTCGCAATTGCTGCCCAAGGCCTATGTGATCAACGTGGCGCGCGGCGCGCATCTGGTCGAAGATGACCTGCTCGAGCAGATCGCCAGCGGCCATGTGGCGGGCGCGACGCTCGATGTGTTCAAGACCGAACCGCTGCCCGCCGCGCATCCGTTCTGGAAACATCCGAAAATCACCATCTCACCGCATTCCTCCGCCAATACCATGCGCGAGGAAAGCGTCGCGCAGATCGCGCGCAAGATCATGGCTTTTGATCGTGGCGACACGGTGGCCGGGCTGGTCGATCTGTCGCGTGGCTACTGAACGAGTTGGCACCAAACGTTGAACACTGAAAACACGAGATAAAGAAAGCGAAAAGGAACCCACATCATGGCACTGTCCTCCCTCATCCCCAGCCGCGTGAAACTCATCGACGTGGGCCCGCGCGACGGCCTGCAGAACGAAAAAACACCGGTGCCCGCCGAGGTCAAGATCGAGCTCGTGCACCGCCTGCAGGATGCTGGCGTCAAGGAAATCGAAGTCACCAGCTACGTGAGCCCCAAGTGGGTGCCGCAGATGGGCGACAACGTTGAAGTGATGGCGGGCATTCAGCGCCAGTCCGGCGTGCTGTATTCGGTGCTCACGCCCAACATGAAGGGTTTTGAATCGTCCGTGGCGTCCAAGCCCGACGAGATCGTCGTGTTCGGCGCGGCGAGCGAGGCCTTCAGCCAGAAGAACATCAACTGCTCCATTGCCGAGAGCATCGAGCGCTTTGCGCCCGTGGTCGAGGCGGCGCTTGCCGCTGGCATCAAGGTGCGCGGCGCGATGAGCTGTACCGTGGGCTGCCCGTATGAAGGTGAGATCGCGCCCGCCAAGGTCGGCGAGCTAGCGCGCCTGATGAAGAACATCGGCGTGCAGCGCGTCGACGTGGCCGACACCATCGGCGTGGGCACGCCGCGCAAGGTGCAGGCCGCCATCGAGGCCACGCTGCAGCATTTCGACCTTGACGCGGTATCGGGCCATTTTCATGACACCTACGGTCAGGCGCTCTCCAACACGCTGGCGGCGCTTGAGATGGGTGTGTGGAACTACCAGTCGTCCGTCGCGGGTCTCGGCGGTTGCCCTTATGCCAAGGGCGCAACTGGCAATGTCTCGACCGAGGACGTGGTTTATCTGCTGCAGGGCATGGGCATCGACACCGGCATCGATCTCGACAAGCTGGTCGATGCGGGCAAGTTCATCAGCGATTTCCTCGGCCGCAAGCCGAACTCGCGCGTGGCCACCGCTATCCTCAACAAGCGCGCGGGTTGATCGCGCCATGTGCGGATCTGAACTTCAACCGTTGCCCGAAGGCGTGCGCCGCGTGGCCGAGGTGCTGCAATCCAAGGGCCATGCACATGGGCCGGTCATGCTCGACAACTCCGCGCGCACCGCGCAGGAAGCGGCTGACGCGCTCGGCATCACCGTCGGTCAGATCGCCAAGAGCATCATCTTCCGCCGCAAGAGCGACGATGCGGCGGTGCTGGTGATCACCTCGGGAGACCGCCGTGTCGATGAGAAAAAGGTTGACGCCATCGTCGGCAAGACCGGCCGCGCTGACGCCGATTTCGTGAAGGCCAAGACGGGCTTCACCATCGGCGGCGTGTCGCCCGTCGCGCATGCGAACAAGCCGGTCACGCTGATCGACCGCGAGCTGTTCCGCTTCGACGTGATCTGGGCGGCGGCAGGGCACCCCAATGGGGTGTTCCAACTCGCCCCACATGATCTTGAAAAACTCACCGGCGCGCCGGTCGCGGATGTGGTGAAAGTGGAGCAGCAGGCATGAGCGACATCGTGGACAACCTCTTGCTCGAAGCGCGTGCGCAGGATGTCGCGGCCATCGGGCATTTCTCCGAGGCCTATGACGGCATCGTCGATTCGCCCTGCGTGAATGTCTGTCGCATGACCGCCGACCGCAGCCACTGTCAAGGGTGTTTTCGCACCATCGACGAGATCCGCCAATGGTCCAAGGCCGACGCGGCCACGCGTCGCACCATCTGGTTCGCCGCACTTGAACGTGCTGACATCGAACAACCGAAAGCCATCGCATGACCACGACTGCCACGACGACAGCGACAAAGACAGCGACGACGAAGCACATCACCTGCTGGCTGGATTTCGTCTCGCCCTACGCGTGGCTCGCGTTCGATCAGGCACCGCGCACGCTTGAGGGCCTGAACTACCAACTGCGCTACAAGCCCGTGTTGCTCGGTGCGCTGCTCAAGCAACATGCCAACCCGGGGCCTGCCGGCATCGCCCCCAAGCGTGAATGGACCTACCGCCACGCTACTTGGCTCGGCCACGCGCAGGGCTGCGGCCTCACGATGCCCGCGCAGCACCCGTTCAACCCGCTGCCGCTGCTGCGCCTCGCGCTGTCGTGCAGCGACGATGGTTGCATCAACCGCTTTACCGCTGACGCGATTTTTCGCCATGTCTGGCTTGGCGGCCACGACGCTTCTGACTCTGCGCGCATCGCCGAATTGAAAACACAACTCTCCAAGCAGATTCGCCCCGATTCAGAAGACCAGGCCAAGGCATTTCTGCGCACCAACACCGACGAGGCCAACGCCCTCGGCGTGTTCGGCGTGCCGATGTTCGAGGTCGACAGCAAGCTGTTCTGGGGGCTCGATGGCTTGCCTATGCTGCGTGCGTATCTGGATGGGGATGCGTGGTTTGAGAGCGGGGAGTGGGATGGGGTGACGAAGGTGCAGTCGGGCTTGACTTTAGTCTGACGATGTCGTCTTTTCCCCCTTCGCAGCTGTAATTTCGGTGGCGAAGACATGATGTGGTCAATAATATTTTCCATTCCATACGCAGGCGAAACTGCAGGCGTGCCTGTACTGACCTTGAGGAGGCTGCATGCGAAAAGAAACCCTGATGCGGACCGCGTTGTCCCTTGCCGCAAGTCTTGTCTGTGGCGGTGCGATCGCCGTCGAAACGCCCGGCGGTGCCACCGCTGACCGGTTGATTCCGGGTGAGTCCGGTGTCGGTCACATGCTGGTCGTGCCTTACTACAGCACGCAAGGCGGGAACGCCACGCTGCTGTCGCTCATCAACACCGACGAGGTGAACGGCAAGGCCGTGAAACTGCGTTTTCGTGGCGCGCTCAACGCCGACAGTGTGTACGACCTGCAGGTCTTTTTGGCACCGGGTGATATGTGGACCGTCAATGTGAGCCGGAACGCCGCAGGCGTTTCCTTCCTCACGACCGAAGACAACAGCTGCACCAAACCGACCCGGACGACCATCAATGCGACGCCGTTCTCCGTGGCGCGGTTGAGCCCGCATGTGTCCGCTCCTGCGCGTGCTGAACAGACGCGTGAGGGCTATATCGAAATGATCACCATGGCCGACATTCCGCCGGCGACCGTCGGGGTGTTTCCGCTCGTCAAGCAGAGCGAGGGAAGGCTTCCGGCCTGCCACTCCGACCCGGCGAATGCTGCATGGACCGCTCTGGATACGGACCGCAGCACGGTGGCCGACTATGCGGCTCTGGGGCTGACGGCTCCGACCACCGGCATCACCGCGAACTGGACCATCATGAACGTGCCGTCCGCTCTGTCGTGGAGCGGCGCGGCGGTGGCGTTGGAAGCTGTCAACGAAGCCGGAACCTCGGGCAAGGGACACCTGGCCTATTCGCCACAGACCAGCCAGCCCGCGCTGCGCGCCTCCGCACTTTCTGCGGACCCCTTGTTTGCCGGTACATCACCCTTTGTGACTGCGACCATGAGCGATCTGCCGGACCTGTCCACGCCTTATGTCGCGACGGCCTCCAGTCCTGCAGTGCAGGCCAGTGCGATTGCGGCCACGTGGTCTGGGGACAGCGTGTTCAATGAGTTCTGGACAGAGCCCAGTATCTATGCCGATACCGAGTGGACTTTGATTGCGCCGACCAGACGCTTTGCTGTGGGCATCAACTACGGAGCCGGTACAGCGGCTTCACTCATATTCAACCCCGACGTGTCGGCGCACTACATCAGCGGCAATACGACGCTCAAGAGCGACGCAGCCTGTGTGGCCGCAAGCGATGTGAAGATCAGAGACCGGGAATCGAACTCACCGAGTTCTCCCGGTGATGTGGTTATTCCGGGGGCACCCTATCAGCCACCGGCAACTTGTGGCGCGGCGTCGGTGCTGACGTTCAACCAGGCAGCGCAATCACCCACCGCGGCCTTGGGCGCAACGGTAGCTGTCGATGATGTCGACACCGGATACACCAACGGGCGTTTGCACTACGTGACGCGCAAGGACGAGCGTGCAGGGCTTCCGCTTATCGGTTCGGCATTCGTGCGCGCCTACAACCCAGCGGTGAGCGCCGGTGTGGCCGGACATTTCAGCGTGATCTGGCCGCATCGATATGTACAAAGCCCCAAGTGATGGAAAGGTGCGCGTGATGCACCCGCACCTTTCAGTGCTCGTCGGAGCCGCGCTGTTCATTGGTCTCAATGGCGGCGCGCAGGCCATCGGCACGCCCGGCGGAGCGGACGCCGTCCGGTTGGTGACCAACGCGTCGGGCGCGGGCCATATGCTGATCGTTCCCTACTTCAGCACGCAGGACGGCAATGCCTTGCTGTTCTCGCTGATCAATTCAGACGAGGTGAACGGCAAGCTCGTCAAGCTGAGGTTCCGTGGCGCGCGCAATGCGGATAGCGTGTTCGATTTCCAGGTGTTTCTCGCGCCCGGCGACATGTGGACTGCCAATGTGAGCAAGAACGCGGACGGACTGTCCTATCTAACGACGGAGGACCAATCGTGCACCAAGCCGTCGATGGCGCTGGTGAATTCGACACCGTTTCTGACCTCGCGGCTGACCCGAATCTGACCGACGCGGAGCGGGCAAACGGCACGCGTGAGGGATATGTCGAGATCATCAACATGGCTGACCTGCCGCGCAGCACGTCGGGAGTCTATCCCTTGATCGATATGAAGAACGGCAGGGCGCAGTGCGCGGACAAGGATTCCAACCTCTCGTGGAGCACGCTGAATCGCCCGGCCTCTCCTGATGCAGCAACGGCCACCGCGTTGGGTCTCGCGCCGCCGACCACCGGCCTCACCGCGAACTGGACGCTCATCAATGTGCCTAAGGCGCTGTCCTGGAGCGGCGCCGCGATGGCGCTGGAGGCGCGCAAGAACGGCACTCCGGCCAAAGGCAACATCGTCTATTTCTCGCAGACGGGAAGCGCAGGGGCCACGGATGCCGACCTGAGCGCGTATTCCGCCGATCCGTTGTTTGGAGGCACCACACCCGCTATTCGCCCCGCGCCGAACGATTTGCCCGACCTGTCCACGCCGTATGTCGTTGGCATGGACAGCCCGGGCAAGCAGGTCGCAGCCATTGCCGACGCGCTCGCTGTGGAAGCCGTGGTCAATGAATTCTGGACCACCGAGCTGATCCACGCAGAGACCGATTGGTTGTTCTCGATGCCGACGCGCCGTTTTGCCTTGGGCGTGAACTACCAGGAGGCGGACCCGGGCAAGGCGACGGTGTACAACACGGCCGTGAATTCGCACTTTGCGTCGAAGAACATGTTCAGCAACGGTGATGCGCGTTGCTTCACCAATCCTCAGCCCTATCCCCGCGATCGCGAGGGCGGGACCGGGGTCGGGCCGGATGATGTCGTCATAGGAACGCCTTCTCCGTACCCACCCCAAGTGCTTTGCGGTGCGACCAGCATGCTGAGTTTCAACAACACTGAATCGGTCGCGTCCAATGTCCTGTCGTCCCGCATTGCCCTCAATCATTTCGATACACGGGGGCCGGCCGACGGCTGGGCCCGGATCAACGTTCCCGGTTCGACGGGCGTCGGAATTCCTGTCATCGGCCATGCGTTCGTCAAGGCCTTCAACCCCGCAGTCGCGCCTGGCGTGGCGGGCAATTTCGGTGTGAGCTGGCCACATCGATTGCTCAAAAAATAGGTTGACCAAACTCTTGGAGGCAGGACTGTCTTGCGAGTGTTCACGCAATTCCGACGACTAGTGTCGAAATCCATGACGAGCGGCGAAATGGTGTGACAAGTGTTTCCCGATACTTTCATCAAGGCGTTTTTGTAGAGCGCTTCATGAAAAAATCGAGGGAGCACTCATGATGAAAAAGAGCATTTTCGCGTTGGCCGTTGCGACGGTTTGCGCATGGAGCGGGATGGACGCGCAGGCTGTGGTCAAGCTCGAAGGCGCGATGGCAAACGGGTTGCAAATCAGCGAGTCGGGCGTGGGGCATTTCCTGATCGTTCCGTACTTCACCACGCAGAGCGGCAACGCGATGCTGCTGTCGCTGATCAACATGGACGAGGTCAACGGCAAGGCGGTCAAGCTGCGTTTTCGCAGCGCGCGCAATGCGGACACGCTGTTCGACTTTCAGGTGTTTCTCGCGCCGGGAGACATGTGGACGGCTAATGTGAGTCAGAACGGGGCAGGTCTATCCTTTCTCACGACTATCGCATCAACTTTTTGTGCGATGCAGTCACTCTGCGCAATGTTTATAGCCCGTTCAACTCTTCGGTTGGGGCACTACATCCCGATGAAGGCAGAGGGGGCGATTGGGCTGTATTGGTGCCCGACGGTTGGATGAAGGTAAAGATATGGGGCGGGCAAGGCAACGGCATGCCACTGGTAGGGCAGGCGTTTGTCCGCGCCTTCAACCCCAATGTATCCCCCGGCACGGCTGGCAATTTCAGCGTGAGCTGGCCGCATCGGCTGTTCAGGGACTGACGAAGACACGAGATCGCAAATCAAGGTATTCAGCAGGGCGGGAAGTGCAACGCATTTCCTGCCCTGATTCATTTCGGCGCAGGCGATTTTGTCGGTACCAAGACGAATCACGGGTTTGTCCTAGCGAGGGATTTCCCCTGCGTCTGATGGTCTCAAACAGGCTCGAAATTCCATTTCCAACTGATTTTTGCGTGACAAAACCGCTCAAATTTCAAATGGAGAAATGTCATTCAAGGGTTGCTACCGGGTTTGTCAGATCACCGTAAGCGCTGCGTCGGGCGTGCTGTTTTGGCTGTCAGCTTTCGGAAAGATGGCGAAGGGATATTGCGCTCACCTGCCAAACGAGCAGAGGGTTCGATTTCAATTTTCCAACGACAGGAGACAGCAAATATGAGCAGCAGTGCACCGACCCGGCCGGGTTCCGGCACAGTGGCCGCGCCACGGCCCATGACCGGTGAAGAAAAGAAGGTCATCTTCGCTTCTTCGCTAGGCACCGTTTTCGAGTGGTACGACTTCTATCTGTACGGTTCGCTGGCGGCCATCATTGCCAAGCAGTTCTTCAGCGGTCTGGATGCGGGCTCCGCGTTCATCTTCGCGCTGCTGGCGTTTGCTGCGGGCTTCCTGGTGCGTCCGTTCGGCGCCATCGTGTTCGGCCGTTTGGGCGACATGATTGGTCGTAAGTACACCTTCCTGGTGACGATCCTGATCATGGGTATCTCGACGTTCATCGTCGGTATCCTGCCTACTTACGCCAGCATCGGCGTGGCGGCCCCGATCATCCTGGTCGCATTGCGCATGCTGCAGGGTCTGGCGCTGGGCGGTGAGTACGGCGGTGCAGCCACCTATGTGGCCGAGCACGCTCCTCATGGCGCTCGTGGTGCCTACACTTCGTGGATTCAGACCACTGCCACGCTGGGTCTGTTCCTGTCGTTGTTGGTGATTCTGGGTACACGTACCGCATTGGGCGAAGAAGCCTTCAATGACTGGGGCTGGCGCGTTCCGTTCATGGTCTCCATCCTGCTTCTGGGCATTTCGGTGTGGATCCGTCTGTCGCTGTCCGAATCGCCAGCGTTCCAACGCATGAAGGCAGAAGGCAAGACCTCCAAGGCACCTCTGGCTGAATCCTTCGGTCAATGGAAGAACCTGAAGGTCGTGATTCTGGCGCTGTTCGGCCTCACCGCCGGTCAGGCCGTGGTCTGGTACACAGGCCAGTTCTACTCGCTGTTCTTCCTGACGCAACAGCTCAAGGTCGATGCGATCACCGCCAACTTGATGATCGCAGCCGCACTGCTGATCGGTACTCCGTTCTTCGTGATCTTCGGTACGCTGTCCGACAAGATTGGCCGCAAGCCCATCATCATGATCGGCTGTCTGCTGGCCGTGCTGACCTACTTCCCGGTGTTCAAGGCGCTGACAGCTGCTGCCAACCCGGATCTGGCCCGCGCCCAAGCCACTGCAGGCATTGTCGTGACGGCTGACCCAGCAACCTGCTCGTTCCAGGGCAACCCGGTCGCTCGCGAAATCGACTTCAAGAGCTCGTGCGACATCGCCAAGCGCTTTCTGGTCGCGAGTTCGGTGAGCTATGAGAACGCTGTGGGTCCTGCAGGTTCGCCAGCCGTCGTGAAGATCGGCGACAAGACGGTGGCTGCGCCTGAAGGTACCGTGGTCAACCAGAAGTTCGACGAAGCGACCGTCAAGTCCATTGCCGCATTCAAGAAGGAAGTGGCTGAAGACCTGAAATTGGCCGGTTACCCGACCAAGGCGGATCCCGCCAAGATGAACAAGCTGATGATGATTGTCATCCTGACCTATCTGGTGCTGCTGGTGACCATGGTCTACGGCCCGATCGCTGCCATGCTGGTGGAAATGTTCCCGACCCGCATCCGCTACACCTCGATGTCTCTGCCTTATCACATCGGCAATGGCTGGTTCGGTGGCCTGCTGCCCACCACTGCGTTTGCCATCGTGGCCTCCACCGGCAACATGTACAACGGCCTCTGGTACCCGATCGTGATTGCCGGCATGACGTTCATCATCGGCACGTTGTTCATTCGCGAAACCAAGGACGTGGATATCTACGCCAACGACTGACTTTCTTGCGGTATTCCGTTAAGAGGTAACAGTTGACAATTGCCGCCACATTGCAAAGTGTGGCGGCAATACATCATTTGAAGTCTCTGGAATGACTTTTTAGTATGTTAGACAAGTAGTTATCTCTAGAATCAGCGCACTGAATAACGTTTCTACACAATCCATTTCAAGATCCTTGGAACTGAATTTGTAGCAAGTGTTTTCAACGAATTACATATTGGTCACGCCACGGTGATCGCCCATCTTCAAGGAACAAACATGCAAACATCCAGCCGTCTGTTGCTCGCATCCCTGGCTCTGCTGAGCACCTCCGCCGCTTTCGCTCAAAGCAGCGTCACGATCTACGGTCGTGTGAATACTTCCGTTGAGCGTCAGAAGGTTGGCGACGTAAGCTCCACCGTGATGCAAAACAACGCATCGCGTATCGGCTTTCGCGGCGTAGAAGATCTGGGTGGTGGCCTGAAGGCTGGCTTCGTGCTGGAATCCGGTTTCAACTCCGACACCGGTACTTCCGATGGCCGTGGTTTCTTCGCTCGTCAAAGCGAAGTGAACCTGTCGGGCAACTTCGGTGAACTGCGTCTGGGTCGCTGGACTGCTCCTTCGTACTTTGCCACTGCTGACTACATCAGCATGCACAACCACGACACCGGTACATCCGCTGATGCGTTCTACGCCTACGTGATGAACGATGTGGCTACGAACTCCAACGGCGTTTCGTACAAGACGCCTACTTTCGGCGGTTTCAACATCGAAGCAGGCACTGGCCTCTACGAAAAGAACAGCAAGTACGGCAATAAGAATATCTATGACGTGGCTGCCAACTACGAAGCCGGTCCTCTGGCTCTGGGCGCTGGTTACACCAAGTTCGACCAAGCTGACCAATACGCCATCCGTGGTCTGTACAAGATCGGTTCGCAGTTCCTGGTGGGCGCATATGTGCAGCGCAGCAAGAACTGGGGCTTCGACCAGGTTACTGCTCTGAACGGTGCTGGTTCGCGTACCGCCTACCGCCTGTCGGGTGCCTACCTGCTGGGCGCAAGCGAGTTCCACCTGAACGTTGGCCGTGCTGGCAAGATGAAGAACATCTCCGAATCGCAAGCGCTGCAATACACACTGGGCTACAACTACAACTTGAGCAAGCGCACCAAGGTCTACGCTTTCTATACGAAGGTTGACAACAAGGACGGCGCTTCCTACATGAGCGGTGCAGCTGGCCAGGACTTCAGCTCCTTCGCAGTCGGCATCCGCCACAATTTCTAATAAAAAGAACGGGCGGCGTAAGCTGCCTGCAATCCTGGCCTGATGCAATTGCACTTGGGTCAGGTTTCAAACTGGCCTCACGATTTATCGTGAGGCTTTTTTATTGGCCGGCTCTTGATCATTCATTCCAATCCATTCGAGTCATTCGAATAAAGCAGACGACAGGAGATAAGGCTATGTGGAAGCTGGTTGTAGGTTTTGTGGTGTTCGCGGCGGTGGCACTGTTTGTGATTTCCAAGGCGGGCGATCAAGTCGACATGAGTGGTGAGAAGCACGGAACGGAAGCCGTGCACGCGCCGGAGCCGGCCGCCAGCAAGTGAGCCACAAGGCCCTGATTTGAGGCGTGGGCAGTGGGTGGGAGAGCCAACATTCCTGGTGGGAGTATCAAGACAACAGCCCATCTCTAACCCCGTGCCGAGACAGCGCAAAAGCCCGCAAGCAATTCAGCTTGCGGGCTTTTGATTTTGTGGAACTGGTATGGAGAGGATTTTCAACTCATCGCTGGAATCGCCCGTCGGAGCCAATGATGGACAGCTCGGTGTATTCGAGTCCCGAATGATTGGTGCTGCTGTAGTTGAGCTCCATGCCGCCGAGGTCGTATTGGCGGATGCTCTCCAGCGCGTCGTGCAGGCTGGTGCGGTCGATGTTGGGCGCGGCGCGGCGCAGGCCTTCGACCAGTACCTTGGCGCTGGCGTAGCCTTCCACCATGGCGGGGGAGATGCTGGTGACGCCCTGTGCGCGGGCCGAGAGTTGCAGTGCCTGAATCAGCGGTTTGCCGGTCGAGCGCTCGGACGGGAATACCTGCGTGACGATGATGCCGCGCGCCTTGTCGCCGAGTGCTTTGATGAAGCCGCTGGAGGCGTTGTTGGAGAGCGTGACGATGTGGCTGCCATAGCCCACCTTGCGCAGCGCGAGAATGGCTTCGACCGCTGGCGACCCTGACCCGATCACGATGACCGCTTGCGGCTGCTTGGCCAGGATGCGCGGGGCGCTGACGGAGAAGTCGGGCTTGTTGCGGTCGAAGGTCTCGAGGAAGAGCGGCTCGATCTGGGTTTGCTTGAAGCCTTTCATCGCGCCTGCCAGGCCATCGTCGCCCGAGGTGTCGTCCACATACAGCACGCCGATGCGGGTCGAACCCTGACGCACCAGGTGGCCGATGGCCATTTCCACCTCACGCTGATAGGGCGCGCGCACGTGAAAGAGATTGGTCGCTACCGGCCGATGGAGCACCATGGCTCCCGATGTGGGGCCCACCAGCGGTACGCTGAACTTGTCGAGCGTCGGCACCAACTGCTGCGTGTTTGGCGTGCCGCTGGGCATGAAGAGCGCCACGACCTTCTTCTCTTCGATGAGCACATAGGCATTTTCCAGCGTCTGTGCAGGATCGAATTTGTCGTCCAGCGTGATCAACTCGATCTTGCGGCCCGCTATGCCGCCTTGTGCGTTGACCTGATTGAAGTAGAGCGCTGCGCCCTGCATCGACTCCTTCACCGTGACAGCGGCGGACCCGGTGACCCCTGTAGTCTGGCCGATGCGGATGTTCTGAGCCTGAGTGACGGTAGGCGAGCAGGCGAAAAAAAGGCCCGCAGCCATGGCAATCATGGTGGACAGGCGTTTGCTGTGAATCATATGGCGACCCCCTCTTTGAAATGGGGTCGCTTGATTGATTGCTATGTGTGAGTGCGACCCGGGGGCGATTATTGGGTCAACGCTTCGAATTAGGATCGTGATTTGAGTAGCATTTTCATATAAAAAACACTAATTGACACGAAACGGATTCATCCACAGTATGGCAATTCCCGAGTGCGCAAAAGGCGCTTCAGCGACGGAACTTTCCGTCTGTTCCGATGATGGACAGATCGGCGAAGTCCAGCCCGGAGTGGTCGTCGGGTGAGTAGCTGACCTCCAGTCCGCCGATGTCGAACTTCTGCATCGATTCGAGCGCCGGGCCGAGCTTGTCGCGCGTGGGCTTGGGGCCCGCGCGGCGCAGGGCCTCGACCAGTACTTTGGCGGCTGCGTAGCCTTCCAGCATCGCGGGGCTCACATCTTTGCCCTTGGCCTTGGCAAGCTCCAGTGCCTCGCGCACCAGTGGCGAGTTGCCAGCGCGCTCGCTCGGGAACACCTGTGTGACGATCACGCCACGTGCGTTCTCGCCGAGGCTCTTCACGAAACCGGACGAGGCGTTGTTTGACAGTGTCACGAGCTGCGCGCCCGAACCTGCCTTGCGGTAGGCGTTGTAGCCGTCGACCACGGTATTGCCGGAGGCCAGAATCAGCACGGCCTGGGCGTTGGCCTGAGCGATCTTGGTGGCCACGGGGCCGAAATCGGGCTTGGCACGATCCACTTTTTCGAGCACCACGGGCTGCATTTTCGAGAGCTCGAAGCCGCGCTTGGCCCCGATCAGGCCGTCAGCGCCGAAGCTGTCGTCGGCCAGCACCACGGCGATGCGGCTGATGCCCAGTGACGCCAGATGCGTGATGGCCTTTTCAGCCTCGCGCTGGTAGGTGGCGCGCACGTTATACACGTTCTTCTGTAGTGGCTTGTGCAACACCATCGCGCCGGTGGAGGGGGCAATCAGCGCGACACCATGCTTGTTCAGGTGTGGAACGATTGCTTCGTTGTGCGGCGTGCCGCGCGTGAGGAACATGGCGGTGACGTTCTGCTCCTCGATGAGTTTGCGCGCGTTCTCGCCAGCCAGCTTGGGGTCGAACTTGTCGTCGAGCGACACCAGTTCGATCTTCTGACCGTTCACGCCGCCGCGCGCGTTGATGCTGTCCAGATATAGCTTGGCACCGTCCGTCGTTTCCTGCACGCCAGCGGCCACGACGCCGCTGAAGCCTGCCGTTTGACCGATCACGATCTGTGCCTGTGCGGCGCCCATCCCCGTCCCCATTCCGAAGGTGAATGCGGCCAATGCTGCGGCCTTGTACCAACTCCTCATGCTTGAGTCTCCTGAGTTTGAAAATCTTCTATTGATGTTGTGGATCCTCGGAGCGGATCCTGGACAGGCAATGCGAAGCACCATGCAAGGTGCAGCAGGCGGCGCATTGAATCCGCGTGGCATTGCGAGTTATCAGTGTGTTTTACGAAACTATTAACGATTGCAAACTACGTGACAAGTAGTATTTATCGGGGTAGCCGCTTACTCCGCTTTGGGGCAACAGGACTGGCGACTAGGGGTAAGCAAGTAGGCGCTGTGGAACAACGGGGCAATGACCCGTGCCGACATGGGTCAAGCTCGCCGCCTAGAATGTTCCGCCTCACCTAGGAGAGATGGCGCTCATGACACAGGGATTGATCCGTATCCACGGAGCCAGACAGCACAACCTCAAGAACCTCGATGTAGACATCCAGACCGGCGAATTGACAGTCGTCACGGGCCCTAGCGGCTCGGGCAAGTCGAGTCTGGTGTTCGACACGCTGTACGCCGAGGGCCAGCGTCGCTACGTCGAAACTTTCAGCGCCTACGCGCGCCAGTTTCTTGACCGCATGGACAAGCCTGCGGTGGACAAGGTGGAAGGCGTGCCGCCGGCCATTGCCATCGACCAGACCAACCCCGTGCGCTCGTCGCGCTCCACCGTGGGCACGATGACGGAGATCAACGATCACCTCAAGCTGATGTTCGCGCGCGCGGGCCAGCTATTCGACCGCGTCACTGCGCAGCCTGTGCGCCACGATTCACCCGACTCGATCTATGCAGAGCTGAAGTCGCGCTGCGAGGCCGAGGGCGATCCGCGCATCGTCATCACCTTCCCGGTGGAGCTGCCTGCGGGCACACCGGCCGAGCAGGTCGAGCAATGGCTGTCGGCAAGCGGCTTCACCAAGGTGCAGGCCGAGCGCGAAGTGGCCACGCCCACCGGGCCGCGCAAGCTGCTTGATGTGGTGGCCGACCGCTTCCGGCTTGGAAATGCAGAGCGTGCGCGCGTGATCGAGGCCATCGAGGTGGGTTTGAAGCGCGGCAGTGGCAAGCTCATCATCTACAAGTTGAACGACGAGGGCGAGCCGGACCTGTGGCGCTTCTCCACCGGCCTGCATTGCTCCGACAGCGATCTGCGCTACAGCGAGCCGATTCCGTCGATGTTCTCGTTCAACTCGGCGGTCGGCGCCTGCGACACCTGCCGTGGTTTTGGCCGCGTGATCGGCGTCGATTACGGCCTCGTGATTCCCAACGACAAGCTCACGCTGCGAGCCGGGGCGATCAAGACCATCCAGACGCCCGCGTGGAAAGAGGCGCAGGACGATCTCATGCGCCACGCCGAGGCGGCAGGCATTCCGCGCGACACGGCCTGGTACAAGCTCACGGCCGAGCAGAAGAAATGGGTGATCGACGGCACGCCCGGCTACAAGGATGGCAACTGGAACAAGCAGTGGTACGGCATCCGCCGCTTCTTCGAGTACCTCGAGAGCAAGGCCTACAAGATGCACATCCGCGTGCTGCTCTCCAAGTACCGCAGCTACACGCCGTGCCCGGTCTGCGCGGGCGCGCGCCTCAAGACCGAGAGCCTGCAGTGGCGCATCGGCAGCAAGGATGATGCGGACGCGGTGCTCACACCCGCCAAGCGCTTCTTACCGCAGGGCGTGGACTGGACGCGCGAGCAGTTTGAAGCGCTTCCGGGTCTGTGCCTGCACGACCTGATGCTGCTGCCTATCGAGCGGCTGCGCATCTTCTTCGACCGCATCGGTGCGAGCGCATCGCACCGCATCGTCGGTTGGGCCAAGGACGGTGAAGTGCAGCAGAACGATCTGCCCGACCACAGCGTGATCGAGGTGGACAGCGGCGAGGCGCAGGCGCTGCGTCTGCTGCACGAAGAGATTTCCACGCGCCTCAAGTACCTCTGCGATGTGGGCATCGGCTACCTCACGCTGGACCGCCAGAGCCGCACGCTCTCGGGCGGCGAGGTGCAGCGCATCAACCTGACGACAGCGCTCGGCACTTCGCTGGTGAACACACTGTTCGTGCTCGACGAGCCCAGCATCGGTCTGCATCCGCGCGACATGCACCGCATCACCGAAGCCATGTTGCGCCTGCGCGATGCGGGCAACACGCTGGTGGTGGTGGAGCATGACCCAGCCGTCATGATGGCGGCCGACCGCGTGATCGACATGGGCCCGGCGCCTGGTGAGCGCGGCGGCGAGATCGTGTTTGATGGCACGGTCGGCGAGCTGCGTAAAGCCGACACGCTGACGGGCGTGTACCTCGGCGGCCGCAAGACCATCACCTCAGGCATCAAGCGCCTGGTGACCGATGCCACGCCGCGCCTGATCCTCGAAGGTGCACGTGAGCACAACCTCAAGGACGTGACGGTGGAGTTCCCGTTGCAGCGCCTCGTCACCGTGACCGGCGTATCGGGCTCGGGCAAATCGACGCTGATTCAGGACGTGCTTGCGCCCGCGCTTTTGCGCCAGTTCGGCAAGGCGACGGAAACGCCCGGCGCGCATGACCGATTGCTAGGTGCTGATCATTTGAGCGACGTGGTGTTCGTCGACCAGTCGCCCATCGGCAAGACCGCGCGCTCCAACCCGGTGAGCTATGTGGGTGCGTGGGATTCGATCCGCGAGATTTTTTCCACTGCACCGTTGTCGCGCGAGCGTGGCTACACCGCTGCAAAGTTCAGTTTCAACGCGGGCGACGGGCGTTGCCCGACCTGCGGCGGTTCGGGCTTCGAGCATGTGGAGATGCAGTTCCTCTCCGACGTCTATCTGCGCTGCCCCGATTGCGATGGCCGCCGTTATCGCCCCGAAATTCTGGAGGTGAACATCGAGCGTGCGGGTCGCATGCTCAGCGTGGCCGACGTGCTCGAACTCACGGTGAGCGAAGCGGCAGCAGCGTTCGCCAAGGACCGTGATGTGATCCGCGCGCTGCAGCCCATCGTCGATGTGGGGCTGGAATACGTGAAGCTCGGCCAGCCCGTGCCCACGCTGTCGGGTGGCGAGGCACAGCGCCTGAAGCTCGCGGGCTACCTTGCCGAAGCCGCCAAGAGCGGCAGCGCGAGCAAGCAGCCGGTCGCGAAGAAAGGCACGCTGTTTTTGTTCGACGAGCCGACGACAGGCCTGCATTTCGACGACATCGCCAAGCTCATGCGCGCGCTGCGCAAGCTGCTCGACGCGGGGCATTCGCTGATCATCATCGAGCACAATCTTGACGTGATCCGCGCGAGCGACTGGATCGTCGATCTCGGCCCCGAAGGCGGCGACGCGGGGGGGATGGTTATCGCGCAAGGTGCACCGGAGACGCTGCGCCACGACATGAAGTCGCACACCGCGCAGGCGCTGCGAGAGTACGAGGAATCGTTGGGCGAGAGCGGCCATTCGGTGCATGAAAAGCAGGCCGTGCTACGTCGTGAAAAGCGGGCGCTTGAAGGCCACAAGGCTGCTGCGAAGAACGCCATCGAGATCGTCAACGCCAAGGAGCACAACCTCAAGCAGCTGAGCGTGGACATTCCGCGCGGCAAGTTCAACGTGGTGACGGGCGTGTCTGGCTCGGGCAAGTCCACGCTGGCGTTCGACATCCTGTTCAACGAAGGCCAGCGCCGCTATCTCGAATCGCTGAACGCCTATGCGCGCAGTATCGTGCAGCCGGCGGGGCGTCCCGAGGTGGATGCGGTCTACGGCATTCCGCCGACCGTCGCCATCGAGCAGCGCCTGTCGCGCGGCGGTCGCAAATCCACCGTCGGCACGACGACCGAGGTCTGGCATTTTCTGCGCCTGCTCTATGTGAAGCTCGGCGTGCAGCACTGCACCAAGGACGGCGCGGCCGTGCAGCCGCAGACGGCGGACAGCATTGCTGCGCAGCTGCTCACGCACTTCAAGGGCCAGCACATCGGCCTGATGGCGCCGCTGGTGATGAACCGCAAGGGCGTCTACACCGAGCTCGCCGATTGGGCGCGTCCGCGCGGCTTCACGCATCTGCGCGTCGATGGCAACTTCCTGCCGACGACGGGCTTTCCGCGCATCGACCGCTTCAAGGAACACACGATTGAATTGCCGGTGGCGAGCATCACCGTGTCGCCGCAGCACGAAGGCGCGCTGCGCGATGCGCTCAAGCTGGCGCTGGAACATGGCAAGGGCGTCGTGCATGTGCTGAGCGAACTCGACGGGCTGGAAAGCGCCCTCAAGCTCGGCGAGCCCACGGCGCACATCGGCAGGCTGCAGGTGTTTTCCACCAAACGCGCCTGCCCCGTCTGCGCGACCAGCTATGCGGAACTCGACCCGCGCCTGTTCTCCTACAACAGCAAGCATGGCTGGTGCCCCGACTGCGTGGGCACGGGCGTGAAGCTCACCAAGGACCAGCGCAAGGTGTTCGACGACTCCGTGCAGGGCGAGGACAACCGTGGCCGGGAGCAGACCTTCGAGGAACCCGATGCGGACGACGTGACCGATGCCGTCTGCCCGGGCTGCGAAGGCACGCGCCTGAACCGCATCGCACGCGCCGTGCTGTTTGCCGACACGCCGATCACCGATGTGGCGCGGCTGTCGGTGTCCGAGGTGCGCGAGTGGATAGCGGGGCTGGACCTGACAGGCCGCGAATCCGAGATCGCGCGCGACCTGATACCCGAAATCCGGAGCCGCCTTGAATTCCTTGAGGAAGTGGGGCTGTCTTACCTCACGCTGGATCGCGGCGCGCCTACGCTGAGCGGCGGCGAGGCCCAGCGCATCCGCCTGGCCGCGCAGCTTGGCAGCAATCTGCAAGGCGTCTGCTACGTGCTCGACGAACCGACGATCGGCCTGCATGCGCGCGACAACCAGATCCTGCTGAACGCGCTGCACAAGCTCGGCGACAAGGGCAACACGCTGGTGGTGGTGGAGCACGATGAGGACACGATCCGCCGCGCCGACCACATCATCGACATCGGCCCGAGCGCGGGCAAGCGCGGTGGGCGATTGGTGGCGCAGGGCTCGGTCGCCGACATCGAGGCCGCCGAGGATTCGCAGACCGGCAAGTACCTGCTGCATGCGATGAAGCACCCGTTACAGGCGCGCCGCGACGTGGTCGAGGCCAGCAAGAAAGATGCACGCGTGCCCGAGCACTGGCTCACTGTGCACAACGCGGAAATGCACAACCTGCGCGACGTGACCGCGAGCGTGCCGCTGAACCGCCTCGTCGCGGTGACGGGCGTGAGCGGTTCGGGCAAGTCCACACTCGCGCGCGACGTTCTGCTCACCAACGTAGCGGCATGGGTGAGCCAGCGCTCGACCAAGGCCGGGCGCGACGCGATGGATGCGGGCAAGTCGCCCGCGCTCGTCGGCTGCAAGGGGCTGTCAGGTTTCGAGACGATTGACCGCGTGCTCGAGGTCGACCAGACCCCCATCGGCAAGACGCCGCGTTCCTGCCCCGCGACCTACATCGGCTTCTGGGACACCATCCGCAAGCTGTTCGCCGAAACGCTCGAAGCCAAGGCGCGCGGCTATGCGCCGGGCCGTTTCTCGTTCAACACCGGCGAGGGCCGCTGCCCCACCTGTGAAGGGCAGGGCGTGCGCACCATCGAAATGAGCTTTCTGCCCGACGTGAAGGTGCCTTGCGAGGTTTGCCGCGGCGCGCGTTTCAACCCCGAAACGCTGGCCGTGACATGGCGCGGCAAGAGCATCGGCGACGTACTGCAGATGGAGGTCGATGAGGCCGTCGAATTCTTCGCCAGCATGCCGAGCATCGCCCACCCGCTGCAATTGCTCAAGGACGTGGGGCTCGGCTATCTCACGCTCGGCCAGCCATCGCCCACGCTCTCGGGCGGCGAGGCGCAGCGCATCAAGCTCGTCACCGAACTCACCAAGGTGCGCGACGAAGTCGGCCGCCGTGGCCAGAAGGCGCCGCACACGCTGTATGTGCTCGACGAGCCCACCGTGGGCCTGCACATGGCCGACGTGCACAAGCTCATTCGTGTGCTGCATCGCTTGGTCAACGGTGGACACAGCGTGGTGGTGATCGAGCATGATCTCGACGTGATCGCCGAAGCGGACTGGATCATCGATCTGGGGCCGGAAGGGGGCAAGGAGGGCGGGCTGATCGTGGCTGCGGCGACGCCCGAAGAGCTCGTGCGCATTGGTACACACACCGGCAAGGCGCTGGAGTCCGTGCTCCAGCGCTGATCTTCTTCTGATTGCTTCTGAAAAATCCCGCGGAGCGTTGGCTTCTCGGGATTTTTTGGCTTTTTGCGCTGGCTCAGCGCTGCCTTCGGCGTCGGGGACACCTCGTCTCAGGCTCCATCTCGACGTGAGGTAGGTGATTTCGGTGCTTTGTTCGCTTTTTGGAGCTGTTATCTGGGGTGGGAAGGACGGCGCGGATCAACATCCGCAAACTCCCAGTCTCCTTCCAAACGCGTCAACCAACAAGTCCGAGGCTAGCGCTTGTTAACTTTTGTCAATTTAATGAGCGAAGTTGTGAGTGTCACAAACGAACGGTGACAAGTTTCATAAATTACTAGTACATTGGTATCGAAGACATTAATTGATTGCTTTTGACTAACTTCTTATCTCGTCTCGGGCATTCCGCCTACAGCGTCTGGAAGCCGTTCAAGCAGAATCAACGTCATGCGATCCCACCCGGTCGCAACCGCTCATAGGAACCCCTCGCCCCCTCTGTGGGGACTTGTTCCCCGGCCATAGCGATATGGCCGGGGATTTTTTCTTGTAGGCCGTTGGCCGCAATCATCGGGACGTGGTGCGGGTTGACACAGGGCAATGCGAAAATGGCGGCATGAACGCTGCCTCCACCTCCATCGACACCCTCACGATCACCCGCCCGGACGACTGGCATCTGCATGTGCGCGACGGCGAGCCGCTGCGCACCGTGGTGCCGCACACCGCTGCGCAATTCGGCCGCGCGCTGATCATGCCCAATCTGCGTCCGCCCGTGACCACCGCCGAACAGGCGCTGGCCTACAAGCAGCGCATTCTGGCGGCGGTGCCTGAGGGCGTGGCGTTCGAGCCGCTGATGTCGCTGTACCTGACCGACAACCTTGCCCCTGAAGAGATCGCGCGCGCCAAGGATGCGGGCGTGGTCGCGCTCAAGCTCTATCCCGCCGGTGCCACGACCAACAGCGACGCGGGTGTGACCGACATGCGCAAGACCTACAAGACGCTGGAGGCCATGCAGAAGGCGGGCATTCTGCTGCTGGTGCACGGCGAGGTGACGAGCAGCGACATCGATCTGTTCGACCGCGAGGCCGTCTTCATCGACCAGCAGCTGATTCCGCTGCGCCGAGATTTCCCCGAGCTCAAAATCGTCTTCGAGCACATTACCACCAAGGATGCGGCGGAATACGTGAAATCGGCCGACAAGTACACCGCCGCCACGATCACCGCGCACCATCTGCTCTACAACCGCAATGCGATCTTCACTGGCGGCATCCGTCCGCACTACTACTGCCTGCCGGTGCTCAAGCGCGAGACGCACCGCCTTGCGCTGGTCGAAGCGGCAACGAGCGGGAGCGACAAGTTCTTCCTCGGCACCGACAGCGCGCCGCACCCCGCGCACCTCAAGGAACACGCCACGGGTTGCGCCGGTTGCTACACCGCGCACGCGGCCATCGAGATGTATGCCGAGGCGTTCGACAACGCGGGCGCGCTCGACAAGCTTGAGGCTTTCGCGAGCTTCAACGGCCCGGACTTCTACAACCTGCCGCGCAATACGGGCACCGTCACCCTGCGCCGCGAATCGTGGACGCCGCCCGCCAGCTTCGCCTTCGGAGAGGCCGAGCTCAAGCCACTGCGCGCGGGTGAGGCACTGCCGTGGAAGCTGGTCGCCTGACGTGACGGTCAACACATTGGGAGTTTTGCCATGCCATCCTCCATTGCCGAACGCCAGCTGCGC
Source organism: Diaphorobacter sp. HDW4A (assembly GCF_011305995.1). GTDB lineage: Bacteria > Pseudomonadota > Gammaproteobacteria > Burkholderiales > Burkholderiaceae_C > Diaphorobacter_A. The sequence continues at coordinate 6,071,949 of NZ_CP049910.1, forward strand.
ATTGCGCTTTTGATCGACGCGGACAACGCGCCCGCCGAGAAGATCGACGAGATCCTCACCGAGCTGTCCACGCTCGGCGAGATCAACGTGCGGCGCGCTTACGGCAACTGGACGAAGTCGGGGCTCGTCAGCTGGCAGAACCGGTTGCTCGAGTTCGCGATTCTCCCCATGCAGCAGTTCGACTACTCCAAGCACAAGAACGCCACCGACATGGCGATGACGGTGGATGCGATGGAGCTGCTCTACAACGACAAGCCGGATGCCTTCGGCATCGTCTCGTCGGACGCGGATTTCACTCCACTGGTCATGCACCTGCGCTCCAAGGGCGCGGCCGTCTACGGCTTCGGTGCGCAGCAGACGCCCAAGCCGTTCGTCAATGCCTGCTCGCGGTTTCTGTACCTCGAATCTCTGGTCAGCGAGGTCGATGTGATCGCCGCGACCGAGGCCGCTGCGGCGTCACCCCCGCAGGAAAAGGTCGTCTCGACAGCGGCTGCAACAGCTGCTGCGCCCTCTGCGCCGACGGAGCAGCGCTTGCGCGTTCCCGGCCCGCAACTGCGTCAGGACTCGCGCCTGATGACGCTGCTGCGCTTTGCCGTGGAGGCTTCGCAGGACGAGTCCGGCTGGGCCAAGGTGGGGGCGGTGGGGCAGCAGATCGGCAACAAGACTTCGTTCGACTCGCGCAACTACGGCTACGCCTCGCTCACCAAGCTGCTGGCCGCCACGCAAGCCTTCGAGCTGCGCGACGAAGGCACGCCGCGCGTGTCGGTGCGTGACAAGCGTGCCGCGCGCGGCAACGGCGCGCCCGCTGCATGAGCTTTGCGGACATGGCGGAGGCCGAAGTGCCTCTGCAGGCCTTTGCACAGATCGACTGGCAGCGCCCGTGGCTGGCGGAGCTGCGCGACATCGGCGAGCCGGTCGCTGCACAGGTGCTACGCGGTGCCAGCGTGGCCGGGGCGCTCAACGCCGTGTGCCCGCGCGAAGACTTCGGTTTTGCCAACCAGCACGCGTTGCCGCCTGGCATGGCCTACGAGCAGTTCATCTTCGAGACGCGGCGCATTCCCACGCGCGACAACCTGCACGATTTCTTCAACGGCTTGATCTGGCTGCACTTTCCTGGCACCAAGCGATTGTTCAACCAATGGCAGGCGCATGCGATTGCCGCGCAGGGAGTGGGGGCGGTGCGCGGCCCGCTGCGCGATGCGATCACCGTGTTTGACGAAAACGGCGCACTGCTGATCGCACCCAAGCCGTTGCAGGATGCGCTCAAGTACCGCGAGTGGCGCAGGCTTGGCGAGGAGTTGCGACCACTGTGGCAGCAGGCGCGGCTGGTGCCCGTGGGGCATGCGCTGCTCGAAAAGCTGGTTCTGCCGCGCAAGAACATCACGGCACATGTGTTTATGGCGGATGACGATGTGACGTTGTGTGTCGATGTGGATGCGTGGATGGCTGCGAATTTCGAAGCACAGGCGTTCGCGGCCAAACCGTTCAATCCCCTGCCAGTTCTAGGAGTCCCGGGGTGGTGGAGCGAAAACGAGAACTTTTGCTTCTATGATGACTCTCACGTTTTCCGCAGCGGCGGCTTTCAGAAAAACACCCAACACCAAGCCGCACTGAACGCCTGTTGAAAAACAGGGTTGAAGCCCCATATGTCCGTCTAACACCGGCGGCTTCAGTTTCGAGATTGCCCGGATTTCCCCACCCACTTTTTACTGACTTTTTCAGTCGCATTTCGTTATCCCTTTGTGGAGAACCAGACGATGAAACGCATTGCTTTGTTTTTGTTGACCAACATCGCCGTCGTGGTGGTGTTGGGCATTGTCGCCAACCTGCTTGGCGTGAACCGCTATCTGACCTCGAACGGGTTGAACCTCGGTGCGTTGCTGGGTTTCGCCTTCATCATGGGCATGGGCGGCGCCTTCATTTCGCTGTTGATCAGCAAACCCATGGCCAAGATGAGCATGGGCGTGCAGATCATCAACCAGCCACAGAATGCCGATGAGGCATGGATCGTGGACACCGTGCGCAAGTTCTCGGACAAGGCCGGCATCCAGATGCCCGAGGTTGGCATCTACCAAGGCGAGCCGAATGCGTTCGCGACCGGTGCGTTCAAGAACTCGGCGCTGGTGGCGGTGTCCACCGGCCTGCTGCAGGGCATGACACGCGAAGAGGTCGAGGCCGTTATCGGCCATGAGGTCGCGCACGTGGCCAACGGCGACATGGTCACCATGGCGCTGATCCAGGGCGTGATGAACACCTTCGTTGTGTTCCTGTCGCGCGTGATCGGCTACGCGGTCGACAGCTTTCTGCGCCGCAACGATGACAACGCGAACTCCGGCCCCGGCATCGGCTACATGATCAGCACCATCGTGCTCGACATCGTGTTCGGCGTGCTTGCCTCGATCATCGTGGCCTGGTTCAGCCGTCAGCGCGAGTTCCGTGCAGACGCTGGCGCCGCGCAGCTCATGGGCCGCAAGCAGCCGATGATCAGCGCGCTCTACCGCCTCGGCGGCATGCATCCCGGCGCACTGCCGCAGAACATGCAGGCTATGGGCATCGCCGGTGGCATCGGCAAGCTGTTCAGCTCGCACCCACCGATTGAAGAGCGCGTGGCCGCGCTGCAGAACGCGCAGTAATTGCAGAACTGACTCTCTTGTTGAGGGCCGTGGCGAAAGTCACGGCTTTTTTTTGTGCCACACGCATCGTCGAAAGACTGAATGTCATGTGTTGATTTCTGAACATCTGCACAATGGAATTGAATTCATTTCCATCCATCAAGAAGGGGGCTTCATGTCTTTTCAAACACGGCAACTCGGACGGTCTTCGCTTCAGCTCTCTCCGCTGTGCTTCGGCGGCAATGTGTTCGGCTGGACCGTGGACGAGGCCACGAGCTTCTCGCTGCTCGACGCGTGGCTGGATGAGGGCATGAACTTCGTCGATACGGCCGATGTGTATTCGCGCTGGGTGCCGGGCCACGGGGGCGGCGAGTCGGAGACGCTGATCGGCAAGTGGCTCAAGCGCTCGCCCGCGCGGCGCAGGCAACTGGTGCTGGCGACCAAGGTCGGCAAGGACATGGGCGACGGCAAGGTGGGCCTGCATCCCAAGTACATCAAGCAGGCGGTCGATGCCTCGCTCAAACGATTGAACACCGACTACATCGACCTCTACCAGTCGCACGATGATGACCCGAGCATTCCGCTTGAAGACGTGATGGGCACCTTCGGCGAGCTGATAGAGGCGGGCAAGGTGCGCGCAGTTGGCGCGTCGAACTACAGCGCCGCTCGGCTGGCCGAGGCGCTGGAGTGCAGCGAGAAGCACCGACTTGCGCGCTACGAAAGCCTGCAGCCGCTCTACAACCTGTACGACCGCGCGGTGTTTGAGAAGGAGCTGCAGCCGTTGTGCGAAAAGCAGGGCGTTGGTGTGATCAATTTCTATGCGCTGGCAGCAGGATTTCTCACCGGCAAGTACCGCACGCAGGCCGATGTGAACAAGAGCGCGCGCGGGCCCAAGACCGTGGGCCTGTATCTCAATGATCGGGGTCTGCGTATCGTCGATGCCCTTGAGCGCGTGGCTTCGCATCTGAATGCCAAGCCGGGTGAGATTGCGATCGCCTGGCTGTTGACCCGCAGCGCGATTGCCGCGCCAATTGCGAGCGCGAGCAATCTGGAGCAGCTGCGCTCGCTGATCCGCGCGGCGAACCTCAAGCTGGATGCCGAAGCGCTGAAGACGCTGGAGAACGCCAGCGCCGAATGATGGGGAGGCTGCGGTTCAATGGACGCTGCGCCACGTCAGCAGCCGGAACGGGAGCAGCAGGCACAGCCCGACCACGAGCTTCACGCCCAGATCGCCGAGCGCCCAGGTGATCCACGGGTCGCTGCCGCCTGCGAACGCGATGCTCCAGAACACAAAGGTGTCGAGGATTGCGGCGAGCACGGTGGCGATCAGCGGTGCGCGCCACCAACTGCCTTGGCGCAGGCGGTGGAACACGCTGATGTCGAACAGCTGCGAGAGGATGAAGGCCGTGCCCGACGCGATGGCGATGCGCGGCGGGGCCAGCAGCAGGGAGGCGACCACGGCCACCGCAAAGCCTACCCACGCCACGCGCCGCGCGGGCTCGGGGCCGTAGCCACGGTTGATGAGATCGCTCACCAGATACGCTACCGGATACGACAGCGCGCCCCAAGTCAACCAGTCGTTGATGGGGTATTGCACGAGGATGTTGGACGCGAGCACGACCACCGCCATGGCAACGATGCCCGCAAGCATGCGGGCGGCGCCGGGGCGGGTGAAAGCCGTGGTCTTGGTTGTTGCGAGGCTGGGCGAGACGGGGGCGTGGGAATCCGGGTGCATCCCCGTATTTTCCGATGGATTGGAAAATGCGGTGCCGAGTGGGCTGGTTCAGGGCTCGGACGCCGGGCCTTTGGCGAGGCGATTGCTGCGTCCCGGGGCCGCCATGCCGGGAATGTAGTCATTGGAGATAAAGCTGCGGCAGCGGTGCATGAAGGCCTCGACCACATGCCTCGGCTTCTGGTCGCTGGCCCACGCGAGGCCGAGCTTCATCGGCCGGTGCTTGCCGCTCAGATGCAGGTTGACCAGCTTCTTGCCATCGAGAGAATGGTGGTTGCGCGGGCGCACGTTGACCAGCGAATAGCCCACGTCGTTCGCGACCAGCGAGCGCACCACATCGGGGCTGGCGGTGCGTGCCGAGATCAGTGGCGAGACGCCGGCCTCGCGGAACAGCGACAGAAAATAGTCGCGGCTCAGCGGCAGGTCGAGCAGCACCATGGGATGCTGGGAGAGTTCTTCCAGCGTGGTCGCGCGGTGGTTGGCAAGCGGATTGAGTTCGCTGACGATGACGTGCGGCGGCAGCGAGGCGAGTGGCTCGAAAGAGATGTCCGATTCGGCGACCAGCAGGTCGTAGGTGATGGCCACGTCGATCTGCGCGGTGCGCAGCTTGTCGATCAGGCCCTCCTGATGGTCCTCGATCTGCGTGACCCGGGCCTGCGGATGTGCGCGCGCAAAACCTTGGCATAACTCGGGTGCGACCATGGCCGCGAGCGTGGTGAGGCAGCCCACACGCACGGGGCCGCGCACCTCGTTCTGCGCATTGTTCGCGACGTCGTAAAGCGCCATCGCCCGGTCGAGCAGATCGCGGATTTCCTTGAGCACTTCGGCCCCGGCGGGGGTGACCGAAAGTCCTTGCGCATGGTGGCGCACGAACAGCGGCACTTTCAATTCCGCCTCGACCTGAGTGATCGCCGAGGAGATCGATGACGGTGAGACATGGATGCGGTTGGCGGCCTCCGCGATGCTGCCGAACTCCCCGGCGGCGACGCAGTATTCGAGCTGTCGGAAAGTCAGGCGCGTTAGCACGGTGCAGCGCCCGCGTCGGTGCCCGCGCGCAGTCCGTGCCCAAGTACGCTGCAACGGCTGCGTTGAGGGCTTGAGTTTGTGGGAACGCGCATGGGAGCTGGAGTCATGGGCCGGGTGTGTGCAGATGGACAGTGGAACAACGCGAGGGCGGCTCGGCAATAGGTCCTTCCCCGAGGCCCGACATTATTGAGCACGTACGGGCTCTCGAAATCATTCGCCGTCCATCTGGTCCCTGAACCATTGGGAGACCGCGCCGTCGCCGTCGGCGGGGGCGTCGATCCCCTTCACATCCTCCGACAATCCCGCCGAGCGGGCGACGAAATCCAGCGGCTCATCCCAGTTGAAATGCTGGTGCACGGCTGCCGTCTGCGCGTGGGGCGGCGACTGCGCGAACAGCTGGAAGGTGAGCCGGTGGCTCGCGTAGTCGGAATTGAGCAGGTCGCGCGCATAGGCCAGCAGCTTGCGGCGATCCTCGGACTTCCACTGTGGGCTCAGGGTGTAGAACTTGTCGAGCCACGGGCCGGTCTCTTCATTCCGGAAGCTCGCGTAGTCGGGCGTCAGGCAGATCTGGCCGCCGCAGAGATCGCGCACCGTGTTCATCATCTCGTGCAACTGGCTGGTCGCGAACGAGCGGCCGGTGAACAGCAGCGACTGGTTGGGCATCATCAGCCCGGCGGGGCTGCGCTCGGCCAGCGCAATCGCGGCGGTCAGGTGGGCGTTGATGCCCTCGCGGTAGCAGGCCAATTTGGAGAGCTTGTCCTGCACGGCCTGCAGCTTGTCCACGCCGGTCTGGCGCGTGTTGTGCAGGGCCGTGCCGATCAGCATGTCGGCGAGCTTGAGATTGCGCTGCACGAACGCGAACGCCGAATAGCGGTGCAGCGTGTTCTGCAGAAAACGCGCGGCTTTGGTGTGGCGGTAGAACAGCACGTTCTCCCACGGAATCAGCACATCGTCGAAGACCACGATGGAGTCCACCTCGTCAAAGCGGTTGGACAGCGGATAGTCTTCGGCCGGCGCGCGGGTCGCGAAGCCGGTGCGGCAGATGAAGCGCAGATTGGGCGCGCCCATGTCGCAGATGAAGCCGATGGCGTACTCGGAGTGCTCGTCGTTGCCCCATTGCGCGAGCGCGGGTTTGGTGAAGGCCTGGTTGGCGTAGGCGGCGGCCGTCTCGTACTTGGCGCCGCGCACGATCACGCCCGCATCGGTCTCCTTGACCACGTGCAGCAGCACGTCGGGGTCCTGAGCCTGTGGCGGTTTGGAACGATTGCCGCGCGGATCGGTGTTGGCCGAGACGTGGAAGAGGTCGCCATGCACCACCTGGTTGATGTGGGCGCGGATATTGGACGAGAAGCGTGGGTCCAACTCGTTGAGCACATCCTGCCCGTCGAACAGCGACCACATCTCGCCTACCGTCTCGTCGCCCACGCGGGTGACCACGCCGCCGATGTCCTCGAGCAGCAGGTCGGTGGCGCGGCGCTTGTCCCACCAGTCCTGGCGCGTGAGCGGCAGCTTGTGCGCGATGCAGTGGCGCTCGCCGTCGCCCTCGTCATAGGTCAGCGTGTCGCGCAGCGCGGACTCGTGCTGCATGTCGTACATGCGTGCGCGGATGTCCACCAGCGGCTTGAACATCGGATGCACGGTGACATCCTTGACCCGCTCGCCATTCATCCACACGCGCCGCCCATCGCGGATCGAGTCGCGGTACTGGGTTCCTGTTCTGATCACTGCGTGCCTCTTGTGGTGCAAAAAAGCGATGACGGGCTGCGGTTGTGCCGCAGCCCGATGAACATCAAGTCAGTCGCGATGCGGGATCAGCGATTGACCCACTTTCCGTCTTTGACTTCGTGCAATTGCAACTCGACGGGGATCTGTGTCTGCCCGTTCGAATCGAAGGTCACCGTGCCGGTCACGCCCTCGTAGCGGATCGCGCGGATCGCCTTGGCGACGGCCACCTTTTCCTTGGGGCCTGCGGTCTTGAGCGACTGCAGCAGGATTCCGGTGGCGTCATAGGCGTACTTGGTATACGGGCTTTCGGAGTCCGCATAACCCTTGGCCGCGTAGGCCTTGCTCATCGCGTCGAGTTTGGGGTTGAGCTGCGACTTGGGCGTGCCGACGATGGTGCCGTCCGCCGCCGCACCGGCGATCTGGATGAGCTGCGGATCGAACATGCCGCTGATGCCCAGCATCGGCTGCTTCATGCCGAGCTCGGCCATCTGCTTGCGCACGATGCCGGCCTCGGTGATCACGCCGCCGAAGTAGACCGCATCGGGGTTCAGGCTCTTCACCTTGGTGAGGATGGAGCGGAAATCGGTCGTGCCCACGGGGTAGCTTTCCTCGGCCACGACGCTGCCCTTGTCGGCCTTGAAGAACTGGCCGAACGACGAGAGATTGGCGCGGCCGTAGTCGCTGGTGTCGGCAATGATGGCGATCTTCTTGGCGCCGAGGCCCGTCGCCGCCCAGGTGGCCAGCGGCTTGTTCTCGTTGACCAGCGTGGGCGTCACGCGGGTGGTGTTGGCGAAGTTCTGGTCGGTGATCTTGGGGCCGATGGCGCCCCAGACGATGAAGGGCATCTGCACGCGGTTGAACACCGGCAGCGTGGCCAGCGCGACCGGGCTGTTCCAGTGGCCGATGGCGCCGACCATGTCGCGGTCGTTCACCAGCTTGAGCGCGGCGGACACGCCGGTCTGCGGATCGGAGGCATCGTCGAGCACCACGCCTTCCACCTTGAACGGCACGCCAGGCGTGGCGTTCCACTGGTCGATGGCCAGCAGGAAACCGTTCTTCGCACCCAGACCCTGCTGCGCGTTGCCGCCGCTCACGGGGCCAATGAAGCCGAGCTTGACGGTGGATTGGGCCAAGGCAGGGCCGCACAGCAGCGCGGCGGCGGCGAGCGTCACGGCGGATGCGGCAAAGCGTCGGCGGGCGGACGAGGGAGCGGCGAAAGTCGAGGGAGCTTGCATGGTCAGTCGGTCCTGGTTGGTGATGTGAGCGGGTTGTCTGCGAGGCGTCTTCATGGTGGCCCGCACCGCGTGCCACCACAGGGAAATCCGAGGCCGGAGGCGGTGCCTTTCCTGCGTCGTGAAATCACTGTATCGCCGCTTCGGCGGGCGCTGGTTCGCGTTTTCCGATGCAGCGCATCAGCAAAAGCGATGCAGGTTTTCGGCGTTTTCTTGCTTAAATATTTGCGTATGTGGAGACATCCGAACCAACCGAATAGGAATACGATCAATGTATGACGCGCTGTTCCAGCAACTCATCAACTGGCTGACCCTGGGCTGCATCTACAGCCTGCTTGCCCTGGGGTTCAGCCTGTTGTTTGGTGTGTTGCAGGTCATTCACTTTTCCCATGGCGATGTGGCCATGGTGGCACCGTTCATTGCGCTCGCAGCCGTGCAGGCATTGGCCGCAGCGATGGGCGGATCGGCAACCTGGGTGGTGCTTGCACTGGCCTGTCTGATCGCCATCGCGGCTGTGGGAGGGTTGGGCATCGCGCTCGACCGGCTGGTGATCAGCCGTTTCCGCGATGCGCCCGCGATGATGCCGCTGGTCGCCACCGTGGCGCTCGGCATCGTGATCCGCGAGCTGATCCGCCACCTCTACCCGCAGGGCAGCAATCCGCATGCGTTCCCGGCGATTGCGCAGGGCTCCATCGACACGCCCTTTGGCGCGCTGCCGATGATCAGCGTGGTGTCGGTGCTGGTGTCGGTGGCGCTGGTCGCGCTGATGCTCTATGTCCTGCACCACACGTCGATGGGCATGCGCATCCGCGCCGTGTCGCAGGACCGCGAGACCGCGCGCCTGTTCTCCATCGCGCCGGGTCCGGTGTTCCGCAACACCTTCTTCATTGCGTCGGCCGTCGGCGCGGTGGGCGGCATTTTTCTCGCGAGCTACGCGGGCGTCGTGCGCTTTGACTTCGGCGTGCAGGCCGGCCTCATCGGCTTCTCGGCCGCCGTGGTCGGTGGGCTTGGTCGCCTTGGCGGAGCCATTGTCGGCAGCCTGCTGATCGCCGCCATCGAGACCATCGTGCAGGGCTATGTGCCTAACGGCACCTCGTACCGCCTCGTATTCGTCTTCGCGCTGGTGATTCTGGTGCTGATCTTCCGTCCCGCCGGTCTGTTCGGTGTGCAAAAAATGGAGAAGGTGTGATGCAGACTTCGACGACGAATTCAACAACGATCTCCTCGACGGCGGCGGCGGCGCGCGTCGCTGCGCCGGAACGCATGACCTCATCGGCCATCGTGCTCGGCGTGTGTATGGGCAGCGCGGTGCTGCTGCGCTTCTTCCTGCTGGCCGAGAGCTGGGTCACCGTGCTGGTGCTGCTCGCCTGCTTTGCGGTCGCGCTGATCGCGGTGCAGAAGCGCCCGGCGGTGGAAGACCGCATTGTGGCCGCGTTCAGCCAATGCAAGCCGCTGGCCGTGTGCCTCGGCATCGTGCTGGCGCTGGTGTTTCCGTGGGTGCTGGGCGGCGACAGCTACGCGATGCATCTGATGATCATCGCCTGCCTCTACGCGGTGCTCGCGCTCGCGCTGAACTTCCAGCTCGGCAGCGCCAACATCCCGAATTTCGCGACCGGCGCGTCCTACGGCATCGGCGCGTATGCGTCGGCGCTGCTCGCGATCCACTTCGGCGTGAGCTTCTGGATCTGCCTCGTGGTGGCCGCCATCGTTGCGACGATCTTCGGTTTTCTGCTCGGCCTGCCGTCGATGCGCACCCGCGACAGCTACCAGGCGCTGGTGACCATTGCCTTCGGCATCGTCGTGCACCAGTTGCTGATGAACTTCGAATGGACCGGCGGCGCCAATGGTCTGGTGGGCATTCCGTCGCCCACGTTCTTCGGCCACTCGTTCAATGATCCGATCACGCTGTTCGGTCACAGTCTGCCGGGCCAGGCCAACTTCTACTACGTCGCGGTCGCGCTGCTGGGCATCGCCATCGTGTCGGCCCAGCGCCTGCACAGCTCGCGCGTCGGCCTCGCGTGGAATGCGCTGCGCGATGACGAGATCGCGGCCCGCGCCTGCGGCATCAACGTCACCTGGTTCAAGGTCAAGGCCTTCGCGGTGGATGCGTTTCTCGCGGGCTTCGCGGGCACCGTGTACGCGTTCTACGTGAGTTTCATCTCGCCGGACAACTTCACCTTCCTGGTCTCGGTGACCATCATGACCATGGTGATCGCGGGCGGTATGGACAACACGCTGGGCGTGATCGTCGGCGCGTTCCTGCTGACCATGCTGCCCGAGAAGCTGCGCGCGTTTTCCGACTACCGCATCCTGTTCTACGGCCTCGTCGTGATCGCCTTCCTGATCATCCGTCCACGCGGCATCTTCCCTCAGCGAGTGCGCAACCATGAGCATTGAATCGAATCACACGCAGACCGCTCAGGCGGCGACAGCGACAGGTCCGCTGGTGCTGGAAGGGCGTGGGCTCACCATGCGCTTCGGCGGCCTCACGGCGGTGCAGGGCGTCGACATCCATCTGGCCACGGGCGAGGTGCTGGGCATCATCGGGCCGAACGGCGCGGGCAAGTCCACGCTGCTCAATCTGCTGACCGGCATCTACGTGCCGACCGAGGGCGATGTGCTGCTTGAAGGTCAATCGCTCAAGGGCGTTCCGGCCTACGAGATCGCGGGCGCAGGCATCGCGCGCACCTTCCAGACCAGCCGTCTTTTCGGCAGCCTGAGCGTGCTCGACAACGTCATCATCGGCATGCACTCGCGCACCAAAAGCGGCGTGATCACCGCGCTGCTACGCCCCGGCAAATCCAAGGCCGAGATGAGCCGCTGCGCCGAGCGCGCCTGCGAGCTGCTCAAGAGCGTGTCCAACGATCTCTTCGAGCGCCGCAACGTGCTCGCCAGCAGCCTGCCGCAGGCCGACCGGCGGCGTCTGGAGATCGCCCGCGCGCTCGCCACCGAGCCCAAGATCGTGCTGCTCGATGAACCATCGAGCGGCATGGACGACCGCGACACCGACGCGTTGATCGCCGACATCCAGCGGCTGCGCGAACAGAACCCGAAGCTCGGCTTCATCATCATCGAACACGACATGCGCCTCATCGCCACGCTGCCCAGCCGCGTGATGGTGTTGGACTACGGCCGCAAGATTGGCGACGACACCTTCGACGTGGTGCGCCAGCTGCCGCGCGTGCAGGAAGCCTATCTGGGCAGAAAGGCCAGCAGCCACCATGCTTGAAATCGACTCCATCAGCACACGCTACGGCGTGGTCAATATGCTCAACAAGGTGTCGCTCACGGTGCCCGAGCACAGCATCGTCTGCCTGCTCGGCCCCAACGGCGCGGGCAAGACCACGACCTTCAAGGCGATCGCCGGACTGTTGCCTGTTTATCACGGCGCGATCCGCATCATGGGCAAGGACCTCGCGCGCATGCGCACCGAGGAGCTCGCAGGGCTTGGCGTGGGCTTTGTGCCCGAGGGCCGCCGCCTGTTCCCCGAACTGACGGTGCAGGAAAACCTGCAGATCGGCTACGACGCGCTGCGTCCCAAGGAGAGCTTTGCGAAGGCGCTGGAGCGCGTCGTCGCGATGTTTCCGCGCGTGGGCGAGCGCATCGCGCAGACGGCAGGCACGCTGTCCGGCGGCGAACAGGCGATGGTCGCGCTTGGCCGCGTGCTCATGGGCAACCCGCGCCTCGTGGTGATGGACGAGCCCACGCTCGGCCTGTCGCCCAAGCTCATAGAGGAGTACTTCGAGACGGTGGAGCGCATCCACCAGCACGGCATCACGGTGCTGCTCATCGAGCAGAACGCCGAGGCCGCGCTGTCCATCGCGCACACCGGCTATCTGCTGCTCAAGGGCCAACTCGTGGCCTCGGGCACGGCCAAGGAACTGCTCAACAACGACGTAGTGAAGCACTTGTACCTGTAACCCTCTTCACCCCATTTCAATTTGAACCCACCGCCAACGTCGGCAAGAAACGCCGACGCGGGACGGACTTACGCCCCATTTTTCTGAGAGTAGACGCCATGACAGCTGACATCCAAACAATCGATACGCTCGTGGTCGGTGCCGGACAGGCCGGAATCGCAGCCAGCGAACACCTGAGCCAACTCGGCGTTCCGCATCTGGTGCTGGAGCGCAACCGCATCGCCCAGGCCTGGCGCACCGGACGCTGGGATTCGCTGGTCGCCAACGGCCCCGCGTGGCACGACCGGTTTCCGGGCATGGAGTTCAAGAGCGATGCCGACGGCTTTCCCGCCAAGGACGAGGTCGCCGACTACTTCGAGGACTACGTCAAGCACATCAAGGCCCCGGTGCGCACCGGCGTCGAGGTCAAGAAGGTCACCCGCAATCAGGGCCAACCGGGCTTCACGGTCGAAACCTCGCAGGGTGTGATCCACGCCAACAGCGTGATCGCCGCGACCGGCCCGTTTCAGGTGCCGGTGATTCCACCGATTGCGCCCAAGGACGCGCGCATCGAGCAGATCCACTCCGCGCAGTACTACAACCCCGAGCAGTTGCCCGCAGGCGCGGTGCTGGTGGTGGGCGCGGGTTCGTCGGGCGTCCAGATCGCTGACGAACTGCAGCGCGCGGGCCGCAAGGTGTTTCTCTCGGTTGGCGCGCACGACCGCCCGCCGCGCGCCTACCGTGGCCGTGACTTCTGCTGGTGGCTCGGCGTGCTCGGCGAATGGGACGCAGCGATTGCCAAGCCCGGCCGCGAACACGTGACCATCGCGGTGAGCGGCGCACGCGGCGGCCACACGGTTGACTTCCGCGCACTCGGCCATCAGGGCATCACGCTTGTCGGCCTGACCGAATCATTCGCAGACGGCAAGGTGAAGTTCAAGAGCGACCTCGCGGAAAACATCGCCAACGGCGACGCGAACTACCTTGGCATGCTCGACGCGGCGGACGAGTTCATCCAACGCAACGGCATCGACCTGCCCGAAGAGCCCGAGGCCCGCAAGCGCCTGCCCGACCCCGAGTGCGTGGCCCATCCGCTCAAGGAACTGGACCTCGCCGAAGCCGGCATCACCAGCATCATCTGGGCCACGGGCTACAAGACCGACTTCAGCTGGCTGCAGGTCAACACCTTCGACGCCACCGGTAAGCCGCAACACCACCGTGGCGTGTCGAACGAACCCGGCGTCTACTTCCTCGGCCTCCCCTGGCTCTCACGTCGCGGATCGTCCTTCATCTGGGGCGTGTGGCACGACGCCAAACATGTGGCTGACCACATCGCCAAACAGCGCCGCTACACGGATTACCACGCGGCCGCGCAGAGCAAGCAGAACAACAGCAAGTAAAGGTCAACCACACGACGGCCCAAAACCTCGTCACAGCAGCCTTCGAAGCGCAAGCGAGATTGGATCAACCACTACAACGGCGAGACAGGGCTTGAGACGAGGCGTCGCCGACGCAGACAGTACTTCCGTACGGCAAGGAGGCGCAACGAAGGATCAAGCCCTGTATCGCCGCCTCCAAACGACCCACCCATCGAAGCCGAACAGGCTTCGTAAAACCAAAGCAAAAGGAGCATAGACATGCCAACACATACACGCATCCGGATGTTCAACACGAAGGACACTTATCCGAATCAGAGCTTGGACAATGACCTGTGCCAGGCCGTCAGAGCAGGCAACACGGTCTACGTGCGCGGCCAGATCGGCACGGACTTCGACGGTAACCTCGTCGGTCTGGGCGACCCTGGAAAGCAAGCCGAGCAGGCGATGAAAAACGTCAAGCAACTGCTCGAAGAAGCGGGCAGCGATCTCTCGCACGTTGTCAAGACAACCACCTACATCATCGACCCCCGCTACCGCGAGCCGGTCTACCGCGAGGTGGGCAAGTGGCTCAAGGGCGTGTTCCCGATCTCGACGGGGCTGTGCATCTCGGCACTCGGCCAGCCGCAATGGCTCATGGAAATCGACGTCATCGCCGTGATCCCCGATGACTGGACATCGCCTGCCAAGGGCTGAGCCCTTTCAGTTTCATCAGTTCAACTTGCGTTTGGAGATACGAGCATGACTTTCTCGATTGTGGGCCGCTGCGAACAGACCGGGCAACTCGGCGTTGCCATCAGCTCGTCGAGCATTGCCGTGGGTGCGCGCTGCCCGTGGGTGCGTGCGGGCGTGGGCGTGGTGTCCACGCAGAACGTCACGCTGCCCGGGCTGGGCCCGCGTGTGCTCGATCTGCTGGAGCAGGGCGCCGCGCCCGATGCGGCCCTGCAGCAGGCGCTGGACGACAAGAGCTGGCCGCAGTACCGGCAGGTGACGGTGGTCGATGCACAAGGCCGCACCGGCGTGTTCAGCGGCACCGAGGCGCTCGGCATTTTCACTAGCGCGGTGGGCAAGCAATGCGTGGCGGCTGGCAATATGCTCGCGAGCAAGGGCGTGATCGAGGCCATGATTCCCGCGTTTGAGAGCAGCGCGGGCAAGCCGCTGGCCGAGCGCTTGCTCGCCGCGATGCAGGCCGCGATGGTGGCCGGTGGCGAGGCGGGGCCGGTGCATTCGGCGGCGCTCAAAATCGCGGGCGAGCATGTCTGGCCCATCGCCGATCTGCGCGTGGACTGGGCCGAGCACGATCCGTTCGGCGAGCTGGAAAAACTCTGGATCGCCTACCAGCCGCAGATGCAGGACTACCAGACGCGCGCCATCAACCCCACGGCGGCACCGAGCTACGGAGTGCCCGGCGATGAGTGAAGAAGGAAAATCGCTTATCACCGACATGTCGAGCCGCGCGATGCTCGCGCAGCTCATCGGGTTTCCCACGGTGAGCCGCAACTCGAATCTCGAGCTGATCGTCTTCATCCGCGACTACCTCGCGCAGCATGGCGTGAAGGCCGAGCTGTTCTACAACGCCGAGCGCAACAAGGCGAGCCTGTTCGCCACCATCGGGCCGACCGACCGCGCGGGCATCGCGCTCTCGGGCCACACCGATGTGGTGCCGGTCGATGGGCAGGCGTGGACGGTCGATCCGTTTCAGCTGCTCGAGCGCAACGGCCGCCTCTACGGACGCGGCACGGCCGATATGAAAGGTTTCATCGCCAGCGTGCTTGCGGCCGTGCCGGGCTTTGCGCGCGCCGAGTTGAAGCAGCCCGTGCATCTCGCGTTTTCGTATGACGAAGAGATAGGTTGCCTCGGCGTGCGCCCCATGCTGGCTGAACTGGCGAAGCGCCCGATCAAGCCGCGCCTGTGCCTGATCGGCGAGCCCACGGAACTCAAGCCCGTGCTTGGCCACAAGGGCAAGCTCGCGATGCGCTGCTGTGTGAAGGGCTTGGCCTGCCATTCGGCCTATGCGCCGTATGGCGTGAACGCCATCGAATACGCCGCACGCATGATCGGCAAGCTCGGCGACATCGGTGCGGAACTGGCACAACCGGCGCTGCACGACGCGCGGTTCGATCCGCCATATTCGACCGTGCAGACCGGCGTGATCAAGGGCGGACGCGCGCTCAACATCGTGCCCGCCGAATGCGAATTCGACTTCGAGGTGCGAGCCCTGCCAGGCTATGACGCGGGCGAGGTGGTGACCGCGATCCAGACCTTCGCCAAGGACGAGCTGCTGCCCCGCATGCAGGCCGTGAAGCCGGACACCGACATCGCCTTCGAGGAACTCAGCGCCTATCCCGGCCTCGTCACGCCGCAGGACAGCGATGCGGCAAAACTGCTGGGCTGGCTCAGCGGATCGACCGATTTTGGCACCGTCGCCTACGGCACCGAGGGCGGGCTCTACATGCAGTCGGGCATTCCTGCCATCGTCTGCGGACCGGGCAGCATGGACCAGGGCCACAAGCCGGACGAGTTCGTCAGCGTCGAGCAGTTGGAGGGCTGCGACGCCATGCTGGCGCGGCTCACGCAGCATCTGGTGAACGTGAGCACATAAAACAGCTAAGTGCAATTGCTGAAATTCGGGCTGGGGAAAACCAGAGGTTCAGCATTTTGCAATTGCCCATTCCGCGCCATGGGAAACACAATGGGGCTCTTCGAAAAGGAGACTTATCCCATGGCTGCGAACGTTGCCGATCAAGAGCTCGACCTGCCGCTCGCGGGCGTCCGCGTGCTGGACCTCTCGCGCGTGTTTGCAGGGCCGCTGTGTGGGCAGGTGCTGGCGGACTACGGCGCCGAGGTCATCAAGGTGGAGCACCCCGGGCGCGGCGATGACACGCGCGACTGGGGCATGCGCATCGGCAAGACCGAGACCACCTACTACAACAGCATGAACCGCAACAAGCGCTCGGTCACGCTGGACCTGCAGACACCGGAGGCCATCGCCATCGTCCACGATCTGCTGCGACAGTCCGACGTGGTTATCCACAACTTCAAATCGGGCGGCGCGGAAAAGCTCGGGCTCGGCTACGAGCAACTCAAGGCCATCAAGCCCGATGTGGTTTACGTGGCCGTCGCGGGCTACGACAGCAGCGGGCCCGAGGCGCAGCGGCCGGGCTACGACCTCGTGATTCAGGGCGAAGCGGGCCTGATGGCGCTGAACGGCGAGAAGGAGCAACCGCCGCTCAAATTTGGTGTGGCCGTGGTCGATCTGATGACCGGCATGGCGGCCGCGCAGGCCGTGCTCGCGGCGCTGTTCAAGCGCGAGCGCACAGGGCAGGGACGACTCATCGAAATGGCGCTGTATGACTGCGGCATCATGGTCACGGGCTACTACGGGCTCGATGCGCTCAAGCTCGGCCACGATCCCGAGCGTTACGGCAATGCGCATCCGTCCATCGTGCCCTACGGCATGTACGAGGCGGCGGACGGGCCGCTGATCATCACGGTCGGCAACAATGCGCAGTTCGACAAATTCTGCCGCGTGGTGCTCGAGCGCCCCGACATCGTTGAAGACGAGCGCTTCGCCAACAACGTCAACCGCGCGAAGAACCGGCTTGCGCTCACGCCCATGCTCAAGGAACTGATCCGCACGATCAAGCGCGACGTGCTGCTCGGGCGTTTGCGCCAGGCCGGCATTCCCTGTGGCGAGGTGCTGGGCCTGCATGAGGCGCTCAGCAGCGAGCGCACGCGCCGCAGCGGGCTGGTGCAGGACATGCCGCATCCCGTCGTCGGAACGACCCCGGTGTTCGCTCCACCGGTGCGCATGAATGGCCAGCGCCTGCCGATCCGTAGCGCGCCGCCTACGCTAGGCGAGGGCACGCGTGAGGTACTGCGCAGTCTGCTTTCCATGAGTGACGAGCAGCTTGCGCAGTTGTGCGACAAGGGCGTGTTGACGCTGCCCGAGTGAGTTTTTTCTAACCCTTTTTCCTGTCAGTGTTCCGCGTTCCCGGTGTGATGTCGCTGCCGTCAAGGTGCAGCTTTCCGAATGAATGAAGGAGACGAGCAAATGAGCCACAACGATCTGTCGATGATCCAGCGCCGCACCCTGTTGCAGGGGGCGGCGGCGCTTGCAGGTGTTCATCTGGTTTCGGGCGCGCATGCGCAAGCGGGCAAGGACCACTGGCCCAGCAAGCCGATCAAGCTCATCGTGCCCTACAACGCGGGCGGCGCGACCGACATTCTGGCGAGGGCGTTCGGCGAGGGCCTGTCCAAGCGATTGGGTCAGCCAATCATTGTCGACAACCGACCCGGCGCATCGGGCATTGTCGGCACCGATGCGGTGGCCAAGGCCGTGCCAGATGGGCACACGCTGCTGATGTCGCTGAGCTCGTCGATGCTGGTCAATCAATACCTGTTCACCAAGCTGCCCTACCACCCGATCAAGGACATTGCGCTGGTCTCGCAGGTGAGCACCGCTCCGGTGGTGCTTGCGGTGCATCCATCGGTGCCGGTCAAGAACATGAAGGAGTTGCTGGCCTATGCCAAGGCCAATCGTGGCAAGCTGAGCTACGGCTCCTACGGAGTGGGCTCGTATGCGCATCTGGCGGGCGCCTACATCAGCAAGATCACCAACTCCGACATGAACCACGCGGCCTACAAGGGTGAGAGCCAGGCGATTCAGGAGCTCATCAGCGGACAGTACCAGTTCGGCTTTTTGAGCGCGCAGAACGTCAAGCCGCATGCCGATACCGGCCGCATCAAGGCGATTGCGGTGACGGGACGCCAGCGCATGGTGGTGATGCCCGATGTGCCCACCATTTATGAACAGGGGGTGCAGGACGACGCATTCTCTGTGGTCGGCTGGATTGCGATGGGTGCGCCTGCGGGTGTATCCAAGGACATCATCACGCAGCTGTATGCGCATTTGCTGGAGGTCTCCAAGGACCCCAAAGTGCAGGAGCGCATCACGGGAGCGGGCTTTGCGCCGCTGATGAGCACGCCCGACCAGTTCCGCGAGAACTACCAGCGCGACATGCCCGTGTGGAAGGCGCTGGTGGAGACGGCCGGGGCCAAGCTCGATTGACAAACATATACAGGACACAGGACATCACGCATGAAGACGCGCATCACCGAACTCTTTGGCATCGAGCACCCCATCATTCAGGGCGGCATGCACTACGTGGGGCTGGCGGAGTTGGCATCGGCGGTCTCCAACGCGGGCGGGCTCGGCATCATCACCGGGCTCACGCAGCGCACGCCCGAGTTGCTCGCCAATGAGATCGCGCGCTGCCGCGCAATGACCAACAAGCCCTTCGGCGTGAACCTCAGTTTTCTGCCGGCAGTGAATCCTCCCGACTATGCGGGATACATCCGCGCCATCATCGACGGTGGTGTGAAGGTCGTTGAGACCGCAGGCAACAACCCGCAGAAGTGGCTGCCGATGATGAAGGATGCGGGCATCAAGGTGATCCACAAATGCACCTCGGTGCGCCATGCGCTCAAGGCCGAATCGATTGGCTGCGATGCGATCAGCGTGGACGGCTTCGAGTGCGGCGGCCATCCAGGTGAAGACGATGTGCCCAACTTCATCCTGCTGCCCCGTGCGGCCGAGGAGCTGAAGATCCCGTTCGTCGCGTCGGGTGGCATGGCTGATGGGCGTTCGCTCGTGGCCGCGCTCGCGCTCGGCGCGGACGGCATGAACATGGGCACGCGCTTCATGGCGACAGTGGAAGCGCCGATCCACGACAACGTGAAGCAGGCCATCGTGCAGGCGAGCGAGCTGGACACCCGCATCGTCATGCGCCCGCTGCGCAACACCGAGCGCGTGTTTGCCAATGCCGCCACAGACGAGGTGCTGCGCAAGGAGCGGGAGCTCGGCAGCCGCATTCGCTTCGAGGACATCGCCGCCGAGCTCGCCGGGGCCTATCCGCGCATCATGCAGCAGGGCGACATGCAAAGTGGCGTCTGGTCCTGTGGCATGGTTGTGGGGCTGATCAATGATGTGCCGACCGTGCAGCAACTCATCGACCGCATCATAGGCGAGGCCCACGCCATCATTGACCAGCGGCTCGCTGGTATCTCCGCCGCCTGAAGCAGAATCTTCGCTTCCGATCCACCATGACCACAACGCCCCATCCGCTGGCCGCCGCGCCGTTTCGCACCGTTTCGGACATGCTGCGCCTTCACGCCGATGCGCAGCCCGATCATCCCGCGCTGCGCGACGAAGCCGAGGCGCTGAGCTACGGTGAGCTCGACGCGCTGGTCGACCGCATCGCCGCCTCGTTGCAACGCGACGGCGTGCGCCGGGGCGACGTGGTCGGCATCTGCGCGCTGAACTCGGTGCGTTACGGAGCGGTGTTTCTCGGCGCGCTGCGCGCCGGTGCAGCCGTGGCGCCGCTCGCGCCTTCGTCGACCAGCGACACGCTCGCGTCGATGCTGAGCGACTCGGGTGCCAAGCTGTGGTTCACGGACGCGGCAGCCGATGTCTCGGCGCTCGATTCCAGCCTGCCGTGCATCTCGCTCGACGGTATCGCGCTCGGGCGCATGTTCGATCCGTGGCTTGCCACAGCGGGCAGCAAGCCGCAGCGTGTCGATGTGGTGCCGGGCGATGCGTTCAACATCATCTACTCGTCGGGCACTACGGGCACGCCCAAGGGCATCGTGCAGTCGCACGGCATGCGCTGGGCGCATGTGCAGCGAGGGGCGGCCAACGCCTACGGGCCGCAATCGGTCACGCTGCTCGCGACGCCGCTGTATTCCAACACCACGCTGGTGATCTTCTTTCCCTCGCTCGCTTACGGTGGCAGCGTGGTGCTCGTGAAGAAGTTCGATGCGGCGCGCTATCTGCGCCTGGCCGAGCAGCAGCGCGTGACGCATGCCATCCTTGTGCCGGTGCAGTATCAGCGCATCATGGCGCTCGCGGATTTCGGCACGCACGATCTCTCGTCGTTCCAGTTCAAGTTCTGCACCAGTGCGCCGTTCCGTGCCGACCTCAAGGCCGACGTGCTCGCGCGCTGGCCCGGCACGCTCACCGAGTACTACGGCATGACCGAGGGCGGCGGCATCTGCATCCTCGACGCGCATCTTTTTCCGGACAAGCTGCACACCGTCGGCAAGCCCGCTGCCAACAGCGACATTCGCCTGATCGACGAGGCGGGCAACGAGGTGCCGGCGGGCGAGATCGGCGAGGTCGTCGGCCACTCCACCGGCATGATGACCGGCTACCACGGCCAACCCGAGAAGACGCGCGAGGCCGAGTGGTTCGACCCGGCGGGCAAGCGCTTCATCCGCACCGGCGATGTCGGGCGTTTCGACGAAGACGGCTTTCTCACGCTGATGGATCGCCGCAAGGACATGATCATCAGCGGCGGTTTCAACATCTACCCGAGCGACCTGGAGGCACAGATGCGCGCGCATCCGGCCATCGACGACGTCGCCGTGGTCGGTGTCGCATCCGAGCTGTGGGGTGAGACTCCAGTGGCCTTCGTCGTGCAGCGCAAGGGCACGCTCGAGACGGCCGCCGAGATCAAGGACTGGTTCAATCAGCGTGCGGGCAAGACGCAGCGCCTGGCCGATCTGATTCTGGTTGACGAGCTGCCACGCAGCGCCATCGGCAAGGTGCTCAAGCGCGATCTGCGCGACGCCTATGCAGCGTCTTTGTCGGCCAAGCCGAGCATCTGACGCGCCACGGCCTCGCCGACCTTGATGCCGTCCACGCCCGCCGACAGAATGCCGCCCGCGTAGCCCGCGCCTTCACCGGCCGGGTAGAGACCGTGCGTGTTCAGGCTCTGGAAATCCGCGCTACGCCCAATGCGTAGTGGCGCGGAGGTGCGCGTTTCCACGCCGGTCATTACCGCATCGGCCATATCGTAGCCACGGATCTTGCGGCCGAACACCGGCAGCGCCTCGCGCATCGCCTCGGTGGCGAAGGCGGGCAGGGCCTTGTCGATGCTGGTCAGGTGCACGCCCGGTTTGTAGGAGGGCTGGACACCGCCGAACTCCGTGGAATCGCGCTTGGCAAGAAAATCGCCCACGAGCTGGCCCGGCGCGCTGTAGTTGCTGCCGCCGACTACATAGGCATTCGATTCAAGCTGGCGCTGCAGCACGATGCCCGCAAGCGGATGCGTCGTGCCCGTCTGGTAGTTCTCGACGCCGTAGCTCTTGCCGAGATACTTCTCGAATGAAGCCGCATCGTGCGGAAAATCGCTTTCGCTCACGGCTACCACCATGCCCGCGTTCGCATTGCGCTCTTCGCGTGAATACTGGCTCATGCCGTTGGTCACCACGCGCTCGGGCTCGCTCGTTGCCGCGACTACCGTGCCGCCCGGGCACATGCAGAAACTGTAGACGGCGCGGCCATTCTTGGCGTGGTGCACCAGCTTGTAATCCGCCGCGCCGAGCAGCGGGTGACCCGCATGCTTGCCCCAGCGCGCGCGGTCGATCACGCTTTGCGGATGCTCGATGCGCACGCCGATGGAGAACGGCTTGGCCTCCATCGCCACGCCGCGCTCATACAGCATCGCAAACGTGTCGCGCGAGCTGTGGCCGAGCGCCATCACCACCTGCGTGGCGGGCAGCAGTTGCTCCTTGCCAGTGGCCAGATCGACCACGGTAAGGCCGGTGACGCGGCGCGCGCCATCGGCATCGGTCTGCACTTGGAAATCGCTCACGCGCTGCTCGAAACGCACCTCACCGCCCATCGCGATGATCTGCTCGCGCAGCGTCTCCACCACCTTCACGAGCTTGAAGGTACCGATGTGCGGATGCGCGGTGTAGAGAATCTCCGGCGGCGCACCGGCCTGCACGAACTCCTCCATCACCTTGCGACCCAGATGGCGCGGGTCCTTGATCTGGCTGTAGAGCTTGCCGTCCGAGAATGTGCCCGCACCGCCCTCGCCGAACTGCACGTTCGACTCGGGCGTCAGCACGCGTTTGCGCCACAGACCCCAGGTGTCCTTGGTGCGCTGTCGCACCTCGCGACCACGCTCGAGCACGATGGGCTTGAACCCCATCTGCGCCAGCACCAGCGCCGCGAAGATCCCGCAGGGCCCGAAGCCGATGACGACCGGCCGGTCCTGCAGATCGGAAGGCGCCTGCCCCACCGGCTTCCACGCCATGTCGGGCGTGGCGTTGACATGCGGATTCTTCTCGTGCGTCGCTAGCAGCGCGGCCTCGAGCGCCGCATCGGCCAGCGTCACATCGACGATGTACACCGCCATCAGCTCGACCTTGCGCGCATCGAAGCTGCGCTTGTGCACGTGCAGGGAGGTGAGGGCGCTGGCGTCGATCACCAACATCTGCGCGATCTGCGTGCGCAGGGCTGTTTCGGGATGGGTGTCGGCGTCAAATTCGCCTGCTGGCAACGCGGTGAGCGGCAGCTTGATTTCGGAGATGCGGAGCATGGGGTGAGCTGGCCCGTGGTGATCGGGCTGGGCTTTGTGGTCTTTGGATAGGGCAGGATTTTATCCGAGCCCGCCCACCTTGCTCACAGAACAGGCGCCATCATGGCGATGAAGTTCTGTGTCAGTCGCCGGTGCAATGGCCAGGCACGCACCACCTCGGGGTCGACGCGGTGACTGACGGAGAGATAGCCCATCTGTCGCTCAAGGATCTGCGCGGTGACGTCCTTGTCGGAAATGAGCAGATTGTTTTCGTAGTTGAGCTCGAGGCTGCGACGGTCCATGTTGGCGGAGCCGACGAGCGCGAGTTCGCCGTC
Source organism: Diaphorobacter sp. HDW4A (assembly GCF_011305995.1). Taxonomy (GTDB): domain Bacteria; phylum Pseudomonadota; class Gammaproteobacteria; order Burkholderiales; family Burkholderiaceae_C; genus Diaphorobacter_A. The sequence goes on from NZ_CP049910.1 coordinate 6,095,254, forward strand.
GATGGTCATGGACTTGGTGTGCAGCAGGCCGAGCGGATATTCATGGACATCCACGCCGCTTTGCAGCAGATCCATATAGCTGCTGCGACAGGCATTGCCAACCAGCCACGAGTCGTTGCGCGCGGGAAAGATGATGGTGGTTTTCACTCCGCGCCGGGGAGCGGCGCAGATGGCACGCAGCATGGATTCATCGGGAACGAAGTAGGGCGTGGTGATCACCAACTCCTTGCGTGCCGCATAGATGCAGGCCACAAACATGTCGGACATGGCGCTGAAGCGCGCGGTCGGTCCGGTCTCGAAGACCTGAGCGGTGCTTGCGCCCGGCAGCGAATTCTCCGGGGCCTGCGCGGGCAGATGGTCGAGGCCGGTCTCGCCTGTTTCGGGAATCCAGCCGCTCAGAAACAGGTATTGCATCTGGCGCACGATAGGCCCTTCGCAGCGCAGCAGCATGTCGATCCAAGGCGCGAATCGGGGCTTGATGCGGAACAGCGGTGATGCGAAGTTCTGGCTGCCGCAGAACGCGATGCGGTTGTCGATCACCATGATCTTGCGGTGATCGCGCAGATCCACGCGGCTGAAGGCCATGTGCCGCAGGTGCGAGATGTCGCTCAGCGTGGCATGCAGCTTCACACCCGCGCAGGCCAGCATCTTCCACGTGGCACTGCGAACGAAGTCGCGCGATCCGAGCGAGTCCACCATCAACCGACATTGCACGCCGCGCTGCGCGGCTGCGGCCACGGCCTGCGCAATCTGGCGACCCTTGTCATCATCAAGCCAGATATAGACCGCCACGTGCACCTGTTCGCTTGCCTGCTCAATGTGTGCCACCAGCGCATCAATGGCGGCTAACGAGTTGCGCATGGGCTCGCTCGCCGGTGCATCGGCATCGCGCAACACGGTGATGCGGTTGCCACCCGTGACACCGAATCCGGTGATGTAGTGGCAGAAATCGAAAAGCGGCAAGGCCTGTGGCGCAACCGCTTCCGGAGCAACAAGTCCTTCATGCGGCTTGGCTATGCTTTTCTCTGCTCGTCTCATGCGCTGAATGCGTGCCTGACCGATGCTGGTCTCGCCCAGCAGCAGATAAGCGACCATTCCCGCGAGCGGCACCAGCATGATCACCGAGAGCCACGCAATGCGCGAAGCGGGTGTGCGATTGGGCCGCGTGAGTGCACGCAACGCGACCAGAAGATGGGCCACGAACAGGAGCAGCGCCCAGGAGAGATTCAGAAAGTGATTCATCGTGGCGAATGGATGCTCATGTGATGAGGGCAACCTTCGGCGAGGTGAGCGGCCTCAAGCGTTGCGATGCGGCTGAATCTGGATTCCATTCCATGTGGCTCCCATATGAGGTTACGCATCGCATTTCTGCAATCGATAGTTGATGATATCTAAAGTGATTCGGGACGGCGACGACTGGCCTGAAGGCGCAATGCAAAACGCCCGTCAGGCGATACCGGACGGGCGTTTGTAGGAGCCCTTGAGAAGGGCTTGCTGAAGATCGATCAGCTTGGCAGGAAACCGTCCACCGACAGGTAGCGCTCGCCGGTGTCGTAGTTGAAGCCCAGCACGCGCGCGCCTGCGGGCAGTTCGGGCAGCTTCTGGGCGATGGCGGCCAGCGTGGCGCCGGAGGAGATGCCCACCAGCATGCCTTCTTCGCGCGCCGAGCGGCGGGCGTATTCGCGAGCGGGTTCGGCGTCGACCTGGATCACTCCATCGAGCAGCGTGGTGTCGAGGTTCTTGGGGATGAAGCCCGCGCCGATGCCCTGAATCGGGTGCGGTGCGGGCTGGCCGCCCGAGATCACGGGAGAGGCCACGGGTTCGACCGCGAAGACCTTGAGGTTGGCGAACTTGGCCTTGAGCACGCGCGCGACACCCGTCAGGTGGCCGCCGGTGCCCACGCCGGTGATCAGCGCGTCGATGCCATCAGGGAAGTCAGCCAGAATTTCCTGCGCCGTGGTGCGCACGTGCACATCGATATTGGCAGGGTTTTCGAATTGCTGCGGAATCCACGAACCGGGCGTCGATGCGGCCAGTTCCTGCGCACGTGCGATGGCGCCCTTCATGCCCTTTTCCTTGGGCGTGAGATCAAAGCTCGCGCCGTAGGCCAGCATCAGGCGGCGGCGCTCGATGGACATGCTTTCGGGCATCACGAGGATGAGTTTGTAGCCCTTCACGGCAGCGACCAGCGCGAGACCGATGCCGGTGTTGCCGGAGGTCGGCTCGATGATCGTGCCACCTGGTTTGAGCGTGCCGCGCTGCTCGGCATCTTCCACCATCGAAAGCGCAATGCGGTCCTTGATGGAGCCGCCGGGGTTGCTGCGCTCGGCCTTCACCCAGACATGGGCGCCAGCGCCGAACAGACGGTTGATCTTCACGACCGGCGTATTGCCGATGGTCTGCAGGATGTTGTCGTATTTCATGAAAGGAGTCTCCAGCTACAGGTGGTTGATCGGAACGGAAAACAGATGCGAAAAGCAGGTTGGCTGAATGTAACCAGTCCATTGTGGCGTAGTTGTTAGTACTTTTCGCGATATGGATATGCGCGTTTCGCCGTTGATGGGAATATGCGAGATCTACCCAGAGGCAAGTCCTGTCGCGTCTTGAGTTAAGTCAAGGCCTCAAGCGCATGGGAAGCCGATAATCGGTAGTAAGAAAACGTCAAAACGATTTGCTGAATGCGAGTGGCCGCCATTGATGCCATTGCGCTCGGCAAGCATTGCGAAAGGCTGCATCCGCCATGGAACTGTTCGACTTCAACATCATCGCGGGAAGCGTGGCCATGCTGCTGCTGGTGGGGGGGTATGCGATGCGCGAGCGCAAGGGCGCCGATATCTGCATGGTCATTGGCGTGTTTGGGCTGGTGGTGTTGATTCTCAACACCATCGTTTCAGCAGCGAGTTGAGACCCGCGATTTTGAGCGCTGCTGGGTGCGGGCGGCTGGTGCCAACGGCGTGATCCATTTTTCTGCCAGCACCACACCAGCGATGGTGAGCACGCCGCCGATCCAGTGATAGGCGTGCAATTGCTCGTTCAGCAGCAGAGATGCAAACAAGGCCGTGCAGATCGGCGTGAGATTGAAGAAGATGCTCGATCGGCTCGGCCCCAGGCGCGAGACGGCCATCATCCACAGCAGCGGCGCCGCAATCGATGCCATGGTGCCCGCATAGGCGACCAATCCCCAGTTGCGGGCATTGATGCCGGTCTTCTCGCTCATCAGGTAGATCGGCAGCTGTGCAATCACGGCCACCAGCATCTGCAGATAGAGCAACTGGAGCGTGGGAATCTTCGGCGCCATGTTCCAGCGCTTGAGAAGGATGTTGTAGAGCGCGTAGGACACCGCGGCAATGATCATGAGCAGATCACCCTGGTTGAATCCTTGCTCGAGCAAGATCAGCGGCTGGCCATTGGTCACCACATAGATCACACCGGTCAGCGCGATCACGCTGCCGATGGCACCGCCCCGGGTCAGCGGATGACCGAGCACTCCCACCGAGATTGCCAGCACGATGAGCGGCGAAAGACACAGGATGATGCCCATGTGTGTGGCAGTGGTGAAGCCCGCTGCGAAGTAGGCCAGCGTCTGGTAGATCACCATGCCCAGCAGCCCGAGCGTCAGAATGCGCGGCACCTGCGGACGAATGGCGCGCCAGTTGCGCACGACCCCAGGCAGTAGAAATGGACTGAGCAGCGCGGCCGCCAGCAACCAGCGCAGAAAGCCGATCTCCGCCGGATGGATGCTCGATGCGGCCTGCTTGCTGACGACGGTGTTGAACGACCAGATGAGAACGGCCATCAGGGGAAAGAGGTAATTCATGACGTGCTCGACACTTGTGGAATCTTGGGTCCTATCATCCGTTTGACCGATAAGAAGTGCATATCTGTTTTCGGACATTCAATACGTCGAAGGGGACGAAATCCAATGGTCACGGTTCACAGCTCTTCATCCCGTACCCGGCAGACAAGGCTCGTGCCCGCCAAGGTCGATGAAATCATCGCGCCGTTTCACGTGCGCTACGACGAGTACGGCGCTGGCACCTGGGCCGACGCGCATAGCCATCGGCTCGGGCATCTGAACTACACACCGCACGGAACGATCCGCATGGACACCGCTGATGCCCGCTTCGTTGCGCCACCTCAGTACGCCATCTGGATTCCGCCGGGCATCGAACACAGCTGCTATCTGCAGCATGCGGCGGTTTACCGGGCGTTTTACGTGCAGCCCGAACTGTGTGACAGCCTGCCCCAGAACACCTGCCTGCTGCAGATATCCCCCGTCGTGAAAGCCATCCTCGCCGACTTCAACCAACGTGGCGTGGAAACCCCCTCCATGCCCGAGGACCTGCGCATGGCCGAGGTGCTGCTTGATCAGTTGCGCGGCAGCGAGGTCCAGGGCAGCTACCTCCCCGACGCGCAAACGCCTGCGCTGCAGCAGATTCTCGACGCCCTGCAGCAAGAGCCCGGTCACCGTGCCTCGGTAGCTGAATGGGCAGAACGGGTGCACATGACGGAGCGCACCTTGGCGCGACATTGCCAGCAGGAACTCGGCATGAGCCTTGGCGAATGGCGGCAACGCATGCGCTACCTGCGCGCGGTGGACGCGCTCGAACATGGCCAGTCCGTGCAGGCGATCGCGCTGGATCTGGGGTTCAGCGCGGCGTCGGCATTCATTGCGATGTTTCAGCGGGAAGCGGGGGCGTCGCCGGAGCAGTTTCGGCGGGAGTTTCTTTTGGAGTGAGGCTTGGTAGCTTGGCTGGCAACCGCTGGCCGGGACTCGCCAATGAAAAGTAAGCAAATAGAAGGCGGCCCTGCTGCCCAAAAACCTTCGCTTCGCGCCGCTTGAACATGCCCATCGTGCGAAGCCGCGAGATGAGAAGCACGAGCGAAGCGATGTGCCGAACACACCTCTTATGAAAAGTCTGACTCGCGGCGGTTGCCCGAACGGAGCGACGCAGTCGCGCAGAAAGTTCTGCCGCGTGCCCCCGAATTCAAAGCGCGTTCTTGGTTACTTTTTGGCGCAAGCAAAAAGTGACTCCGCCGCCGGGCGGAACTCCCGGCCTCCGCACCAAGCCACGCAGCAAAAACCAAATAAAGAACCCCCAACCCAACGCGCAACCCAAACAAAGCGATAATCCCCCCGTGAAGCACGCCAGACCGCCGCTGGTGCAATCTCCGAAAGGAGGCACTGGAGGAACGTCCGGACTGCACAGGACAGCGTAGCAGCTAACGGCTGCCCACCGTGAGGTGAGGATCAGAGCAACAGAGACGAGCCGATTCAGTTCGGGTGAAACGGGCAATCTCTACGCGCAGCAATACCAAGTAGGCCAGCGTTGATGTGGTTCCGCAGAGTTGGCGGGTAGGTAGCATTGAGCCGTGGTGGCGACACCCGGCCCAGATTAATGGCGGTCACTCCGTGGGAAACCACGGTGCACAGAATCCGGCTTATCGGCGGGCTTCACACTTTTCTTTTTTGTTCCCGGCTTTCTTCAAGGTATCGCAGCGCAATGTGGCGAGAGGCCTGCCTTGAGTTCCTTGGCGCGCGCCACGGTTTCCGGGTGGGAGCTGAGCAGCGAGAACATGCCTTCTTCCTTCGCAATCTCCGCTTCGCTGCGGGCTTTGGGCTGGCTCGCGGGTGAAATGGGTGCGGAGGCTGCCGAAGCCGTGGAATCTGCCGATTCCAACGCGTCCTTCTTGGCGTCTTTGCTGTCGTCTTCATCCTTGTCGCGCGTTGCCGCCATGGCGAGCAGCAGATCGCCCATCGGCGCGGTGGAGATGTTCGAGCTCTTGAGCACGGCGATGGCGAAGCAGTCGGCCTCGCGTTCGTGGCTGCGCTGGTAGGCGAGGCCGGTGAGCATGGTGCTGCCCATGGAGATCACGGACGACACATCGCCGAGCGCCAAGCCCAGCCCCGTCTGCAGCACGCCCTGCTCGACCACCATGCGCGTGGTGTGGCGGTGCGCGACGTGGCCGATTTCGTGGGCGAGCACGCCGATGATGGCGTCGTCGCCGATCTTCTCGCGCTGGGCGGTTTCCACCAGACCGTCGGTGACGACGATGGAGCCGCCGGGCAGCGCGAATGCGTTCGCGCCCATGCCCCGGCGGAACTGCAGCGTGTACTTGGGTTCGTAGCCGTGATAGCGCTTGAGGGATGCGGGAGTCTTGGCGAGCAGGGATTCGAACTCGCCGCGCAGCTGATCCTGCCGCTCCTTGGGAAGCTTGCTGGGCTTGAGCATGCGCTCGTCCATCTGCGACATGGCTTCGGTTGAGAGCGTGGTTTCCCAGCTGAGCGGCACGAAGCGCGTAAGCTGGGTGGCAGCCCAGGGCGTGCCATATTTGTAGAACAGCACCATGCCTGTGGCTGCTACGGCGAACACTCCGAGAAAGATCGGCCAGCGTGTCTGCATGCGCTGAGCGAGGCTGGGTTTGAAGTTGGCTGCGGCGAGGGCGGCCTGCCACTGGGCCGTTTCCAGAATCTCCAGACTGCCGCCATCGTTGAGATCGATGGTCAGCGTTTCCTGTGGGCGCTTGGCGCTCCAGGTCTCGGGCCAAGTGATGTCGCGGTGCGCGTAGCGGCGCGGTTCACTGCCAGGCGATTGCAGCGAGTGCAGGAGCAGCCCCGGGCCACCTTTGGCCGCCGGGTCGAGACTCACCAGCACCTTGCGGGGCTGGCTGCTCTGGCCATCGAACCAGTTCGCGCGAATCGGCGTTGGGCTGTTGGTCGACATCACCCGATCAGGTCCAGCCCGGCCGCGTCGGCCAGCGCGTCGCCGAAGCCTTCTTTCTGGCCTTTTTCAAGGCGTCCGGCGAGCTGCTCGACGCTGCCCTTCACATAGAGCGTGACCGATTCGAATTTCATCTTGTATTCGGCCACCCTCGCGAACGGGCGGTAGAAGCCGATGGTGAGAATGGTCAGTAGCATGTTCTTCAGGCGCAGCAGCACGAACTTGCGGGTGGACAGCGTGCATTTGAAGCGCGCAATCTGGCTGACGCCGGTGTTGTTCCAGACGAGATGGAACATGCGGGATTCGCGGTAGGCGCGTGCCGGTCCGCTGGCCAGAATCATCAGGAAGAACGACAGGATGGCCCCGAGCGCGATGGCGACATAGATCCATACGCCGGGCTCCTTGGAGCCTGCGCCCTTCAGCGACATCATGAGCCCGCCCGCTACGGCTGCGCTGAGCACGACGATGACCACGATGGACAGCAGAAATACCAGCACCGTGCCCGCCCAGATCTTCACGAAGTCCGTGTAGACCGGCTTCCAGCGGCTGATCTCGTTGCCGATGCGGGTGCGCAGCACCAGCAGGCTGCGGTAGTTGTATTCCATGCGGATGATGCACAGCACCGAGAGGAACATGCCGAGCAGGACGACGCCGAACACGGTCCAGCCGGTGCCCGCGTCGAGCCGTGGGCGGGGCTTGGGGGCGTCGCCTTCGAATCCGGCGAGATAGTCGCCGACCAGCGCGTCGATGCCGTAGAACACGCCGATCCACACCAGCGCGAGCGCGAAGATCGGCCAGCTCGCCTTGTAGATTTCTTTCCAGTTGGCGGTGAACACCAAGCGCAGGCCGCGCCAGCGGGTGTTGGACAGACGAAAGCGCATGGCACTGGCCCAAATCACGGGCGCAAGCGCTGCGCCGCAAAGGATGAAGAGGCCTACGGCCGTATCCTGTCCGGTGCGTACCGCGAGCTGGTAGGCCGCGCTCAGCAGAAAGACCAGCACGAAGCCGAACACCATGCGCCGTTGCTGCGCGGTGAATTCGAGCGCGCTACCGGCCACCATCGAGTGGCTGTAGAAGTACTGGGCGGTGCGCTTGCGCGCGAACGGCGTGTAGAAGCCGAGGGTGACGATGGACAGCAGTACATTGACGATCCAGACGCGGAAATATTCACCGCCGCTGCCGGTGAAGCGAAGCCGATGTGCCCTGATTTTTTCGAGCGCTTCGCTCGCGCTCGGCTCCAGCCGGATGTCGCTTTGGCTACTGGCATCCATGCCCATCTCCCTGTTGTTTGTGTGGCGAGATGAGTATATTGGCTATGGCTGTAAATTTGCCAATTGGACTTTACATTTAGTGGCGTTTCGCGACAGTCCCCCGTCAATCGCCTCAGAAACGCTCGCCGAGCCCCAGGAAACGCCACTCGCCCTCGGGCAACTTGGACAGTGGCACGCGTCCGATGCGGATGCGGCGGATGAGTCCTGCCTTGAGTCCGACCGAGGTGCAGAGTGCACCGATCGACATGATGGCCGTTCCGGCGAGCGCAAAACGCAGATGGGTTTCGCTCTGGCGGCTGACCTTGGCGGGGGGCAGCTCGCCACCAGATCGCAGCGATGCCAGATCGGCGCTGGCCACATCGCCGCTCACTTCCACGATGCATTCGTGCTCCAGCGAGGAGGCGTCTTCGTACAGGCGGCGCGCAATGTTGCGGTCCTGCGTGAACACCGCCAGGCCGCTGGCCGAACGGTGCAGGGGCGCGCATTCATACAGCCCCTTGAAATGTCCGCGCAGCACGCGGATGCGGCCAGCCTGCGGATCGGTGCTCGAGTGGCCTTGTGCGCTCAGCAAGGTGAATGGGTCCTTGCATTTGGCGGGTTGGTTCAGCAAGAAGGTGACGGGAGCCAGATCGAGCAGGCTCGCGTCCGCAGCGACGCTCACCACCTGCTCATCGCGCACGCGCAGACTGGGCTCTTCCTGGATTTCGCCGTCCACGCTGACCCAGCCACCTTCCACATACTGCTCGGCCACGCTGCGCGAGCAGCCCTTTTGCTGCATCACGCGCTTGGAGAGGCGCTGGCCTTCCAGCTCCGATATCTGCGGCTTGGCGCCGCCTCTTGCTTGCTTGTCCGACATACCCGGGATTTCCAATTTCATCGATCCGGGCACGGCCCGGCAGGGCGTGAATTATTCACCAGTACAGCCAGATCAGTTCCCTGGCTCCATATTGCGGATGCGGTCCACATGGGCTTGCAACGAACGCAAAGCCACTGGCCACATGCGTTCGGGCACGTCGTCGTAGGCGATTTTGACCCAGTCGTCGAGGTCGCCCGAGGGCAGTTGCTGCATCGCCTTGAGCACCTTGGCTTCGCGCGCGAGGCGGTGGGCCTTGAGTTTGGCGATGGCCTCGCGGGCCTTTTCGATCACGTAGCCATGGGCGGGCGCGATGAACTCCACCGCGAACTCAGCGCAGGCCGCGTCGAGCTTGTTGAGAGAATCCAGATAGTCATCCATGTTGCCGTCCGGCGGGCTCACCACCGTGGTGCTGCCGTTCAGGATATGGTCGCCCGAGAACAGCAGGTTGTCTTCTTCGAGCAGCAGGCAGACATGGTTGGCCGCGTGACCGGGCGTGTGGATGGCCTTCAGCGTGTGGGTGACTTCGCCGTCCGGCGAAGGGCCGCGCAACTGCAGGCGCTCGCCATCGGCCAGCTCGCGGTCGGGCGCGAACTGGCTGTCGACGCGCGATGTGGGCTTGGACGCGAGGCCCAGTACAGGCGGCTTGGGCTTGCCATATTGCGTGACCATCTCCTGCAGCGGTTTGGCGCCCGGCGAGTGGTCGGGGTGGGAGTGGGTGCAGACGATCTGCCGGATGTCGCCGCCTGCCGCGCGCCAGAGCCGCTCGAGATGCTCGGCATCGGCTGGGCCGGGGTCGATGGCGATGTAGCCGGTCGAAGGATCGCCCACCAGATAGCTGTTGGTGCCGGGACCGGTCATCACGCCGGGGTTCGGCGCGGTCAGGCGCTGTACGTTTTTGAGCAGGGGTACGGCGCGCTCGCTTTGCCAGTCGAGCGGATGCAGAATCTGGCCGTCGGGCGTGACCATGGCGAGCTCGCCGAAGGCGTGTTCGTGGTCCATGAAGCGCGTCTCGCGACCCTTGACGAGGCCGCTGCGCGGGCAGCAGTTCCAGAGTGGTTCCTCGTCCTTGGTGATCACGTCTATCAGCGCCTGCACCGTCTGGAACTTGGTGAGGAAATCCAGCGTGCGGATGGTCGGGAAGATCATGAAGAACGTGCCCTCCTTGTGCTGCGCGAGTGCATCTGCCGGGCGCACCCAGACCGGCTCGAACTGCTCGGATTCGTCGGCCACCGGCTCCTGGCCCTCGGGCATGCGCCGCACGAGGAAGGGCACGGAAAAGCGTTTGGGAGCGGTTCGGTCGGCCGTCCAGTGGGCGAGCAGATGCATGTCGTCGGCCACCAAGCGCAGGCCGAGCGCCGCGCATTGAGCGACGAAAGGTTGCTTGCGGTCGATGGCGGCGATGTCGGCGGCATCGGCAAACCGGCCGTCACCCTCATGGCGGGCCAGCAGAATACCGAGTTCCTCGAAGGTTTCGCGGATTCCGGCGACGGCCTCGGTCACGCGCTGGGCGGACTGCGTGGCGCGGTGGTCGGTCTGGGCGTGGGATTCGGGGCTGGCGTCCTGGGCGTCGATTCCGCCTCCCGGAAACACATAGGCCCCCGGCAGAAAGCTCGCATTGGGCGAGCGGCGGGTCATTAGGACCTCGAGGACGGTGTCAGCGTTGCGTTCACCGTTGTCTTCTGTGGCCGCGTCGCGCAGCAGCAGCACGGTGGCTGCAGGGCGTGTCTTGACGGGCTCGCGGTGGGTATGGAGTTGTTGGTTCGAGCGGGGCATGGATTGCATTATGGGCAACCGCGCAAGTTCCCGCTGGCACGCAGGTGACGCTGGCCGCTACAGCTTATTACGGCCCGATTGGCGCAGACTGTTCGCCAGAGCGGATAATTGCCGGATATGCCAATGCAGATCCGCTTCACCAAGATGCAGGGCGCAGGAAACGATTTCGTGGTGCTGGACGAGACCGTCCGCAGCTACGGCCTGTCCGCCGAACAATACCGGTTCATCGCCAACCGCCATTTCGGCATTGGTGCGGACCAGATCCTGACCGTGCGTGCGGCACCGTCGCCCGAGGTCGATTTCGAATATGTGATCCACAACGCGGACGGCGGCGAGGTCGAGCAGTGCGGCAATGGCGCGCGCTGCTTTGCGCGCTTTGTGCACGACAAGGGCCTCACGCCCAAGGACTCGATCCGCGTGCAGACCAAGAAGGGCGTGATCGCGCCTCAGCTCATGCCCGATGGCCGGGTGACAGTGGACATGGGCCGTCCGCGTTTTGCACCGTCCGAGATTCCGTTCGACACCGAAGGCGCGGTCGCGCGCATCGTGGGCGACGGCGAGCAATGGCCGGTCGAGGTGCGCGATGCCGATTCGGGTGCCGACACCGTCGTCTGGTGCGCGGTGGCCTCCATGGGCAATCCGCACGCGGTGCAACTGGTGGACGACGTGGACACCGCGCCGGTTGGCTTCGTCGGCAAGCAGATCGAAAGCCATCGCCGGTTTCCCGCACGGGTGAACGCCGGGTTCATGCAGATCCTTTCCCGCAGCGAAGTGAAGCTGCGCGTGTTCGAACGCGGCGTGGGCGAGACGCTCGCCTGCGGCACGGGCGCATGCGCTGCGGTGTCCACCGGCATCCGCCTGGGGCTGCTTGACAGGCGCGTTGACGTGCACACACGTGGCGGCGTACTGACCATCGTCTGGTCGGGCAACCCGCAAGATTCCGTTTTCATGACCGGCCCCGCCACCACGGTGTTCGAAGGCCAGATCGAGATCCCAGACAACCTATGACCACACCCACCAACGCGAGCTCCAACGTGCCACCGATCACCGAAGAAGATATCGCCGAATTTCTGGTGAATACGCCGGATTTCTTCGAGCGCCACGCCGAAGTGCTGGCCAGCGTCACCATCGCCAGCCCGCACGGCCAGCGCGCCGTGAGTCTGCACGAGCGTCAGGCCGAGATGCTGCGCGAGAAGATCAAGGGCCTTGAGCAGCGCGTCATGGACATGGTGCGCCACAGCGGTGAGAACACCGGCATCGGCGACAAGATGCACCAGTGGGTGCGCCTGCTGCTGTCGGTGAAGGAGCCGATGAAGCTGCCCGCCGCCGTGGAAAACGGTATGCGCGATCTCTTTGACGTGCCGCAGGTGGCGCTGCGCGTATGGGGCGTCGGCCCGGTGTATTCCGCTGAAGGTTTCGCACGCGGCGTGAGCGAGGACGCACGCGCCTTCGCCTCGTCGCTGACCAGCCCGTTCTGCGGCGCCAACATGGGCTTCGAACCCACGCAGTGGCTGCCCCAGGCCGCGCAGGTGCAGTCGCTCGCGCTGCTGCCGCTGCGCGATGGTGCCATCGACAGCACCGAACCCGCGTTCGGTCTGCTGGTGCTCGGCTCGCACGACCCGGCGCGTTTTGACGCGGCCATGGGCACGGAATTTCTCACACGCATGGCCGAACTCGCGAGCGCCGCGCTGACGCGTCTGCGCTGATCTTCAGTCGCTCCGACATGGCCCGCAAGACCACAGCCGTCAGCAAGGGCCCCGAAGCGTCTCCCGTGGCAGCGGAACCTGTGGTTCTGCCGCCCGAAGCGCTTCGCTATCTCGACTTCGTGCGTGTGGAAAAGCGCCTTGCCGCGCGCACGCATACGCTCTATACACTTGATCTGGAAAAGCTGGTGCAGTTTGCCGCTGCGGTGAACCAGCCGCTGCTGGACCTGCAGAACGCGCACATCCGTCGCTTTGTTGCGCAGATGCACAGCGCAGGCCGCTCGGGGCGCGGCATCGCGCTGATTCTCTCGGGCTGGCGCGGCTTCTTCACCTGGGCCGCTCGCCAGGGGCTGGTGCAGCACAACCCGGTTCAGGACGTGCGCGCACCCAAGGCGCTCAAGCCGCTGCCCAAGGCGCTTGGCGTGGACGATGCTGTGCGCCTCGCCGAGTTCGACCAACCTAATGCAGACCCGTGGCTCGAGGCGCGCGATGCCGCCATCGTCGAGCTGCTCTACGGCTGCGGTCTGCGTGTGGGCGAACTCGTGGGGCTGGACGTGATCGCGTCTTCCACTGCCCGCAACGAAGGGCGTGGCTGGCTCGATCTGCAGGCGGGCGAGGCCCATGTCTTCGGCAAGGGCTCCAAGCGGCGCAGCGTGCCGGTGGGTGCTCCGGCCATCACCGCCGTGCAGGCCTGGCTCGATCTGCGCGCCCAGCCGTTTGGCGGCGCGCAGTCACCACGCCTCGACGTCGCACTCTTCATCGGCCGACGCGGTGTGCGCCTTTCCGCGCAATCCGTCTGGCTGCGCCTGCGCGAACGCAGCCAGCTCGCGGGCCTCACCACGCCCGTGCATCCGCACATGCTGCGACACTCGTTCGCCAGCCATCTGCTGCAATCGAGCAGCAACCTGCGCGCGGTGCAGGAGCTGCTCGGCCATGCCAACATCTCCACCACGCAGGTCTATACGCGACTGGATTACCAACATCTCGCGCAGGTCTACGACGCAGCTCACCCCAGAGCAAAGCGCAAGTCCGGCGACTGATCAGACGTAGCGCTTGAGCACCAGCGAAGCGTTTACCCCACCGAAGCCGAAACCGTTGAGCATCGCCACTTCCATGGCGAGTGGTCTTGCTTCTGCGCGCACCAGATCGAGCCCTTCAGCGAGCGGGTCGGGCTGCTCGAGATTGAGAATCGGCGGCACGATCTGATCTCGCAACGCGAGCGCGGTAAAGATGGTGGCCACCGCCCCCGCAGCGCCCAGCATGTGGCCGACGGCGGACTTGGGTGCGCTGATCGCGGGGCCGTTGCCGCTGGCGTCGAACACCTGCCGGATCGCTGCGAGCTCGCCGCGATCTCCGACGGGCGTCGAGGTGGCGTGGGCATTGAGAAAGGGCACTTCATGCGGCGCGAGATTCGCCTGCGCGAGGGCCAGACGCATGGCCTGCGCTGCGCCCGAGCCGTCTTCCGGGCCGGAGGTGATGTGGTACGCGTCCGCCGACGTGCCATAGCCCACCACCTCGGCCAGCGGCACCGCGCCTCGCGCGAGTGCATGCTCAAGCGATTCCAGTACCAGCATGCCCGCGCCTTCACCCATCACAAAGCCGTCGCGTGCGGCGTCAAACGGTCGCGAGCCTTGTGCGGGCCGGTCGTTGAAGCCGGTCGACAGCGCATTAGCCGCCGAGAAGCTGCCGATGCTCACGCGGTCGATGGTCGCCTCGCTGCCACCGCAGACCACCACGTCCGCCTCGCCGCTGCGGATGAGCCGCGCCGCGTCGCCGACTGCCTGCACGCTCGCCGCGCACGCGGTGACGGGTGCGCCGATGGGGCCCTTGAAACCATGCTTGATCGACACATGACCGGCCGCGAGATTCACGAGAAACGCGGGCACCGTGAACGGCGACAGGCGCTGCGGCCCCTTGGAGTCGGTCGTGCGCACGGCCTGCGAAATCGTGGTGAAGCCGCCCACGCCCGAGCCGATCACGGTGGCGGTGCGCTGTTGCTCATGCAGCGATTCAGGTGACCACCGTGCCTGTGCAATCGCCTGCTCAGCCGCGCCCAGCGCAAACGCGATGAAGCGGTCCATGCGGCGCTGCTCCTTGGGGGAGACCACGGTGTCCGCATCCCAGCCGCCCTGTGGGTCTTCAGCGGTGTCGGGCACACGGGCGGCAATCGCCACGCCCGTGCCTTCGCCGATCTCGGCAGGCAGCGTCCGCACGCCGGATTCGCCCGCGAGCATGCGCTGCCAAGCCAGCTCCACATTGCCGCCCAACGGAGACACCAGGCCCATACCGGTGATCACTACGCGCTTGTTCATGGGGACTATCCTTTATTGATGATGGACGTCATCATAAAAGAATTTAGATGACGGGTATCATCAAAACATGAAAGTCAGCAAGGCCCAAACCGCAGAAAACCGCGCAGGCATCGTGGAGGCCGCGGCGCGCCTCTATCGGGAAAAGGGCCTTGGCGGCGTCGGGGTGTCCGACATCACGCGCGACGCTGGGCTCACCCATGGTGGCCTGTATCGGCATTTTGAATCCAAGGATGCGCTGGCGCGCGAGGCCTGCCTGCGTGCGTTTGACTGGACCATCACGCCGCTCGACAGGCTCAAGGATGGTGCGCACGATCCGGCCGAGATGCTGCACGCGCTGGTGCACGGCTATCTGAGCACCGAACATCGCGACCATCCCGGCGAGGGCTGCCCGGCCGCCGCGCTGGCCGTCGATGCCGCCCGCGCCGGACCCGAGATGTCCGAGGTTTTTGCACAGGGCGTCGAGCGCAACATCCAGCGCTTTGCGCGCGCCACCACGCCCGCGCCCGATGCGGCCGGACGTGCCGACACCATCCATGTGCTCGCCAGCATGGTCGGCGCGCTGGTGCTGTCGCGCGCGACGGCGGCGGGCAATCCGGCATTGTCCGAAGAGATTCTGGCGACGTTGCGTGCGCAACTGGCGCCCGAGTTCAAGCCCAGGTTGAAATCGACGCCAAAGTCGAAAACCAAACGTTGAATGCACGAATGACGTTTCTTTGAAGGACGCATCACCATGGCCGCGCTCGATCTCAAGATCCCTCCGCCGCTTGTCGGCATCGCTGCTGCGGCGCTGATGTACGGCGTGGCCCACTGGTTTCCTGCGGCTGCCTTCGCACTTCCTGCGCGTGTGGGCCTCGCCACGCTGATCGCGGTCTGCGGCGTGACCATCGACCTGTCGGCGCTGTTCGCGTTTCACCGCCACCGCACGACGGTCAATCCGCTCGCACCCGGCAAAACGAGCGCCATCGTGAGCAATGGCGTCTACCGCTTCACGCGCAATCCCATGTATCTGGGCATGCTGGTGCTGTTGTTGGCGTGGTGCGTCTGGCTGGGTAACGTCGCCGCGCTGGTCGGGCCGGTGTTGTTCGCGGCGTACATCACGCGCTTCCAGATACTGCCCGAGGAGCGCATTCTCCTGGCGAAGTTCGGCGAGCCGTATCTGCAGTACATGGGGCGCGTACGGCGCTGGTGCTGAGTCTCTTTGCACCTCGGGTGTCGTGGTCCGAAATGCTCCAACGATGCTGGATTGGCAAAGTATTTGGGCAACGGGCGACAAACCGGCTTCCGTTTCGCGTTTGTGACGAATCCAGTCAAGGCATGAGTTCTAGCAGCAAATCCAGCGTGGCCTGCTGCGTGCGCGTGATGGGGCGCTGGCTGCTGCTGGCGATCCAGGCTTTGACCTGCATGCAAGGGGTTCCGATTTCCTGCACGTCGAAGGATTCGGGCTTGACCGCGCTGTGTACCGCGTGGCGAGTCAGCACCGCGCGGCCAAGGCCGTCGGCGACGAGTTCGAGGATGGCGGGCACGCCGTCCACTTCGAGCGCGATGTGCGGCGTGAGGCCGATCTCGGCGAGCGAGGATTCAATCTGCATGCGTATCGCGTTGGGTTTGCTCGGGATGACCAACGGCAGCGTAGCGAGTTTCTTGAGCGTGATAGGGGCTGTGGGCGCTGCGTCCTCAGGCTCGCGCGGACTGACCACCACGAGGTCTTCCTGCATCAACGGCCGTGCGTCCAGCCCTTCGGTGTCGCGCAGGTTGTAGAGCACGGCGATGTCGAGACGCCCGGCCAGCAGGGACTCCTGCATGGCGGCGGTGAGTCCTTCGGAGATGCTCAGTTGCGCATCGGGAAAGCGCTGGCGGAACGCGCGGATCAGTGGCACGGCGTAGGCCCGCGCGACGCTCGGCGGCATGCCCAGCGTCACGCGTCCGGCGAGGCCGCCGCGCACGCTCGCGAGTTCTTCACGCGCGGACGCCACTTGGTGCAGGATCGCGCGGCCGTGGCGCAGCAGCAGTTCTCCGGGTTCGGTCAGGGTCACGCCACGCCCGTTGCGCTTGAGCAGGTTGTGCCGCAATTCCACCTCGAGCAGCCGCACCTGGCGCGACAGCGCGGGCTGGGCCACGTCGAGCACCTGAGACGCGCGGGTGAAGCTGCCGAGCTCGGCCACCTTCACGAAATATTCCAACTGCCTCAAATCCATGATCCACCCATGATCCGCACCCCCAAGGTATCGCTGAATCGACAAGCATAGCAATTGATATGCCGGATTGATATAGCAGCTAGCGCTCTGGCGCGCTGGTTCCAAGGGGGCTGCCTTCGGAAAATCCACCTGCAGTCCGGCGAAGCGGTCGTCGGCGAAGAAGCAGGAGACAAGTTCATGACGTCCTCATTGAAAGGGATTTCGTCGATGGCGACGCGCCCGTTGCTCGCTCGTCTGGTGGCGGAGTGGGAGCGTGAGCACGGCGTGTCGGTGCAACTGGAATCGGTCGGCGGGGTGGATGCGGAGCGGCGCGTGGCTGCGGGCGAGGAGAGCTTTGATGTGGTGTTTCTCGCATCAAATGCGCTCGAGCGGCTGATCGCGAGCGGCCATGCGGTTGCGGCGAGCCGCATCGATCTGGCGATCTCCGACATGGCGGCCGCCGTGCGCGAGGGCGATGCGGTTCCGGATATTTCCAACGAGGCGGCGCTGCGCGACGCAGTGTTGGCGGCGTCGTCGGTGGGCTACTCCACCGGGCCCAGTGGCACGGCGCTGCTGGAATTGCTGGCGCATTGGGGCGTGGCTGACGCGCTGCGTGCGCGGCTGGTGCAGGCACCGGCGGGCGTGCCCGTGGGGCGTTTGGTGGCCGAGGGCCGCGTGGCGCTCGGGTTCCAGCAGCGCAGCGAGCTGGTGCCGGTGGACGGCATCACGGTGCTCTCGCCGCTGCCGGGCGCGGCGCGCATCACCACGCTGTTTTCGGGCGCGCGGGTCACGGGCGCTTCCCATCCGCTTGCCGCCATGCAGCTGCTGGAGTTTTTGCGCTCGCCGCGCGCGGTGCCCGCCAAGCTGGCG
The DNA here is from genome assembly GCF_011305995.1 of Diaphorobacter sp. HDW4A. Lineage (GTDB taxonomy): Bacteria > Pseudomonadota > Gammaproteobacteria > Burkholderiales > Burkholderiaceae_C > Diaphorobacter_A. The sequence goes on from NZ_CP049910.1 coordinate 6,112,935, forward strand.
CTCGGCATGCAACCCGTATGACGCACTATCAGGATTCAGATCGAGACATCGACAGAACCGGCAAGGACTCTCATGAAACCAACAGACAACTCCGTCAATGTGCAATCGCTGCTGAACACGGCGGGCATCACGGGCTACCAGTGGACCATCTACGCGCTGTGCTTCTTCATCGTGCTGCTCGATGGATTCGACACCGCGATGATCGGCTACATCGCGCCGTCGCTGGTGCAGGAATGGGGCGTGAGCAGGCCCGCGCTTGGGCCTGTGTTGAGCGCAGCGCTGTTCGGGCTGGCTGCGGGCGCGATCTCGGCCGGGCCGATGGCGGACCGGCTCGGGCGCAAGCGTGTGCTGATCGGCTCTGTGCTGGTGTTCGGCGTGGCCTGTCTCGCGTCGTCGCACGCGTCGGGCATCGACGAGCTGACGATATGGCGCTTCGTCACGGGGCTGGGGCTGGGCGCGGCGATGCCGAATGCCGTCACGCTCACGAGCGAATATTGCCCCGAGTCGCGCCGCTCGATGCTCACCAATGCGATGTTCTGCGGCTTTCCGCTGGGCGCGGCGCTCGGCGGTTTTCTCGCGGCCTGGATGATTCCGAACTTCGGCTGGCGCAGCGTGCTGATGCTGGGCGGCGTGGCGCCGCTGGTGCTGGGCGTGGCGTTGTTCTTTGTGCTACCCGAATCGGTGCGCTACATGGTGATCAAGCGCTGGCCGGTGGAGCGCATCCGCGTCGTGCTGGAACGCATCGCGGGCGACATGGCGCGAACCGCAGAGGCCTTTCATCTGCAGGAGGTCACTGGTTCGGAGAAGGCGGCCAGCAGCGGCATCGCTGTGGTGCTGTCGCGCCAGTATCGCGTGGGCTCGGTGATGCTGTGGTTGGCGTATTTCATGGGGCTGGTGGTGTTCTACGCGCTGATGAACTGGATGCCCATCCTGTTCAAGGACGCGGGCATTGAGCCGCGCACGGCGACGCTGATCGCCGCGTTGTTTCCGCTGGGCGGCGTGGGCGCGATCTTCTTTGGCTGGCTCATGGATCGCTACAACGCCAACCGCGTCATCGCGCTCGGCTATGCGCTGACGGCGGTGTCGATCTGGGCCATCGGCCAAGCCGTGGGCAACGTCGGCGGGCTGATGACGGTGGTGTTCATCGCCGGAACCATCATGAACACCGCGCAGTCGTCCATGCCCGCGCTCGCGGCGGCTTTCTATCCCACGCAGGGCCGCGCAACAGGAGTCGCCTGGATGCTGGGCATTGGCCGCTTCGGCGGTATCGCGGGCTCGTTTCTCGTGGCCGAACTCACGGTGCGCCATCTCAGCGCCGAGACGATCTTCACCGTGGTCGCCTTACCGGGGCTGGTCGCGATGGTGGCGCTCCTGATCAAGCAGCTCGCGCATCCCGCGTCGGCGGCAAACAAGGGCGCCAAGAGCTCCACCACTATCGCATCGCATTGACGTGCAGGCGGCTGCAACGTTTTTGCTCATTCATTTGACACCACAAAAGGGGAGGGGAAGCCATGTCAACGCTAGCGAGTGAATTCACCAAAACACCGGGCTGGCTGGATTGGTACGCCGGTCCGGTCAAGCCGCGATTCAAGCTGCCAGCGGGCAGCGTCGATGCGCACTGCCATGTGTTCGGGCCGGGGGCGGAATATCCGTTTGCGCCCGAGCGCAAGTACACGCCGTGCGACGCGAGCCGCGAGCAGTTGTTCGCGCTGCGCGACCACCTCGGCTTTGCGCGCAACGTGATCGTGCAGGCCACCTGCCACGGCGCGGACAACAGTGCGCTGGTCGATGCCTGCGTGGCATCGAAGGGCCGGGCGCGCGGCGTGGTCACGGTGCGGCGCGGCATCAGCGATGTGCAGCTCAAGGTGCTGCATGCAGCGGGCGTGCGCGGCGTGCGCTTTAACTTCGTCAAGCGGCTCGTGGACTTTACTCCCAAGGAGGAGATGCAGGAGATCGCCGCGCGCATCGCGAAGTTCGGTTGGCATGTGGTGATTTATTTCGAGGCGGTGGATTTACCCGAGCTGTGGGACTTCTTTTCGGGCCTGCCAACGACCGTGGTGGTCGACCACATGGGCCGCCCCGATGTGGGCAAGGGCGTGGACAGCGAGGAGTTCGCGCTGTTCCTGCGCTTCATGCGCGAGCACCCGAACGTGTGGAGCAAGGTGAGCTGCCCCGAGCGGCTGTCGGTCACCGGCCCGCGTGCGCTGGATGGCGAGCAGCAGGCGTATTGCGACGTGGTGCCGTTCGCGCGCCGCATCGTCGAGGAGTTCCCGGATCGCGTGCTCTGGGGCACGGACTGGCCGCATCCCAACCTCAAAGACCATATGCCCGACGATGGCTTGCTGGTCGACTTCATCCCCTCCATCGCAACGACGCCCGAGCAGCAGAAGAAGCTGCTGGTCGACAACCCGATGCGCCTGTACTGGCCAGAGGAAGTGCGATGAGCGTACTTGCCGGTACGATGACTTTCGTTTATTCGCAAGCGGCGGCGCATGCGAAAAATTGTGCTTCGGATCGAGGCGCGAAACGCATAGTCCGTCCTGCTGAATCGATGAACGCAGGCCCCCTCCATTTTCAACTCGGAGAGTCCCCCCATGTCTCTTGAAAAGCCGTACCTGGACATCCCGGGCACCATCATTTTCGACGCCGACCAGAGCCGAAAAGGCTACTGGCTCAACCAGTTCTGCATGTCGCTCATGAAGGCCGACAACCGCGCGCGATTCAAGGCGAACGAGCGCGCCTATCTCGACGAATGGCAGATGAGTGAAGAGCAGAAACTGGCCGTTCTGGCGCGCGACTTGAATTGGTGCATGCGCACCGGCGGCAACATCTATTTCCTCGCCAAGATCGGCGCGACTGATGGTTTGAGCTTTCAGCAGATGGCGGGCTCGATGACCGGCTTGAGCGAGGCGCAGTACCGCGACATGATGATCAGCGGCGGCCGCAGCATCGAAGGCAATCGCCATCTCGGCGAAAACGGCGACGCGCAGCCCGCGCGTTCCACAGGCAATTGATTGAATCAGGGAGTCAGAACGTGGCACGCATCACCGCCTCCGTATACACATCGCATGTTCCGGCCATCGGCGCCGCCATGGACTTGGGCAAGGACCAGGAGCCATACTGGCAGAAGGTTTTCCAAGGCTATGACGAGTCCCGCCAGTGGATGAAGAATGAGAAGCCCGACGTCATCTTTCTGGTCTACAACGACCACGCGAACGCCTTCAGCCTGGAGATGATCCCGACTTTCGCCATCGGCACTGCGGCCGAATTCCAACCCGCCGACGAGGGCTGGGGACCGCGCCCGGTGCCGGTCGTGAAGGGCCATCCACAACTCGCAAGCCATATCGCGCACAGCGTGATCCAGGACGATTTCGATCTGACCATCGTGAACCGCATGGATGTCGATCATGGTCTCACCGTGCCACTGTCGCTGATGTGCGGAAAGCTCGATCCGGTGAAGGACGCCTGGCCTTGCCCCGTCATTCCGTTCGCCGTCAACGTAGTGCAGTACCCGGTGCCGAGCGGCAAGCGCTGCTTTCAGATCGGGCAGGCAATCCGCCGCGCCATCGAGTCCTATGACGAACCGCTCAAGGTGCAGATCTGGGGCACGGGCGGCATGAGTCATCAGCTGCAGGGATCGCGCGCGGGCCTCATCAATGCGCCGTGGGACAACGATTTTCTCGACCGCTTGATTGCCGATCCGGCGGAGCTCTCCACCATGCCGCATGTCGACTATGTGCGTGAGGCGGGATCGGAAGGCATCGAACTCGTGATGTGGCTGATCGCGCGTGGAGCGATGGCCGATGTCGCGGGCGGCAAGACGCCGCATGTGCGCCATCGTTTTTTCCACGTGCCTGCATCGAATACGGCCGTGGGTCATCTGATTCTGGAGAACTGACACCATGACCATCAAAGTGGCACTCGTCGGCGCGGGCGCGTTCGGCATCAAACATCTCGACGGCATCCGCAACATTCGCGATGTGGAGGTGATTTCGCTGGTCGGCCGCGATCTCGCCAAGACGCAGGAAGTGGCGCAAAAGTACGGCATTCCGCATGTCGCGAGCGATTTGAAGGAAAGCCTTGCGATCAAGGAGCTCGACGCCGTCATCCTCTGCACGCCCACGCAGATGCACGCCGCACAGGCGCAGCAGTGCATGCTCGCGGGTAAACATGTGCAGGTCGAGATTCCGTTGGCCGACAGCTTCGAGGGCGCGCAGGCCGTCGCCGCGTTGCAGTTGCAGACCGGGTTGGTCGCGATGGTGGGGCACACACGCCGCTTCAACCCCAGCCATCAGTACGTCCACAAAAAGGTGACGGCGGGCGAGTTCAACATCCAGCAAATGGATGTGCAGACCTATTTCTTTCGCCGCACCAACACCAACGCGCTCGGCGAGCCGCGCAGCTGGACTGACCACCTGCTGTGGCACCACGCCGCGCATACCGTGGACCTGTTTGCGTACCAGGCCGGTGAGATCGTGCAGGCGCAGGCGATGCAAGGTCCCACCCACCCGGTGCTCGGCATCGCGATGGACATGTCCATCCAGCTGCGCAGTCAGTCCGGCGCGATCTGCACGTTGTCGCTGAGCTTCAACAACGACGGCCCGCTCGGCACGTTCTTTCGCTACATCGGCGACAACGCGACCTACATCGCGCGCTACGACGATTTAGTGCGTTCGGACAGCAAGCTCGGCGAGGTCACGGTGGATGTGAGCAAGGTGGATGTGTCGATGAATGGCATCGAGCTGCAGGACCGCGAGTTCTTCGCGGCCATCCGCGAAGGGCGCGAGCCCAACTCCAGTGTGCATCAAGTGCTGCCCTGCTATCGCGTGCTGCACCAGCTCGAACAACAGCTCGCGCAGCAGGGTCTCTGAGTATGTCAACCCCTACGCGCGCGCTCGGCCCGTTTCAGGTGAGCGCCATCGGCCTTGGCTGCATGAACCTGAGCCACGCCTATGGCACGCCGCCGTCGCGCGAGCAGGCCGAGCGGGTGCTGCTCACCGCCCTCGACGCGGGCGTCACGCTGTTCGACACGGCTGCGCTCTACGGTTTTGGCGCCAACGAAACGCTGCTCGGGCAGGTGCTCAAGCCGCATCGCGACCGCATTACGTTGGCCAGCAAATGCGGCATGCATGGCGCGGATGTGAACGGTGACGGCAAGCTGCAGCGGGTGATCGACGGACGGCCCGAGACGCTCAAGGCCACCTGCGAGGCAGCATTGCGCCGTCTGCAGACCGATGTGATCGACCTCTACTACCTGCACCGCTGGGACCGTCAAGTGCCGGTGGAGGACAGCGTGGGCGCGCTGGCCGATCTGGTGCGCGAGGGCAAGATCCGCAGCATCGGCCTGTCGGAGATCTCGGCGGCCACGCTGCAGCGCGCGCATGCGGTGCATCCCATCGCGGCGGTGCAGACAGAGTATTCGCTGTGGACGCGCAATCCCGAGATCGCGATGCTCGAAGCGTGCCAGGAACTGGGCACGGCCTTCGTCGCATTCAGCCCGCTCGCTCGCGGCTTTCTCTGCGGCGATCTGCGTGATCCTTCCCTGTTTGAAGCAGGCGACATACGGCGCGCGATGCCGCGTTTTCAGCCTGAGCATTACGCACGCAATCTGCAGCTGCTCGACGGCTTCGTCGCGCTGGCCCGGCTCGCGGATTGCTCACCTGCGCAACTCGCGCTCGCGTGGCTGCTCGCGCAGAGTGAGCACATCATTCCGATTCCGGGAACGACTAGCGAGCGGCATCTGCTGAACAACCTGCATGCGGCGCATCTGCGTATTGATGCGTCTATGCTGAAGCAGGCGGGCGAGCTTATCGGTGAACATTCCGTGGCGGGGCCGCGTTATGCGCCCGCGACTCAAAAGGAAGTCGATACCGAGATGTTCTGACGGCTCTGAACCAGAGCAGGTGTGCGCTCAGAGCTGGCCGCGCACCTGCCGCGCCGCATCCAGCATGTGCGGCAGCAGCTCGGCGACGAGCGCGTCCTCGTCGAACGCCGTTGCGCGGTGCAGCACCACATTGAGCGCCGCCACAGTGCGGCCCTGCATGTCGCGCAGGGGAACGGCGACGGCATGCACGCTAAGTTCGTGCTCGCCGCTCGCATAGCACCAGTCCTGCTCGCGGACCTGCTCGATGATGGGCGCGAGCGATTCCATCTGCGTGACGGTGTGCGGCGTGAGACGCGGCAGTTCGCGCTCGTGCCTCCATTGCTGCCATTCGCTCTGACTTTTGCTGGCGAGCAGCATGCGCCCTGTGGACGTGGCGTGTGCGGGCAGACGCGCGCCGAGATGCAGGCCGTAGGCAGAGAGCTGGTGCATGTCGCTGGTGGTGCTGGTGTTGCTGCGCGCCACGATCACCACTTCGTCGTTGTCGAGCACCACCACGGAGCAGGGCTGGCGCAGCTTGAGCGCGAGCTGATTGAGCGTGGGCTGCACCAGTCTGGGCAGTCGCGCGGAAGCGAGATAGCTGCCCGAAAAACGCAGCACGCGTGGCGAGAGCCAGAAGTAGCTTCCATCCGATTCGAGATAACCGAGATGCGCAAGCGTGAGCAGATGTCTGCGCGCGGCGGCACGCGTGAGGCCGGTGCGCTGCGCGGCCAGTGTGGCGTTCAATCGCTGGCGCTGCATATCGAAACTTTCCAGCACGGCCAGGCCCTTGGCGAGACCGGCGATGAGGTCTGCCGATGCAATGGTCATGGAAGCAATCCTTTGCGCGATCAGCGCGCAGCTTGCGCGATTGTCGCGCAGCGTTCGCGTCGCGTGAAGCACAAGCCGCAACGAAAAATTTATGGTCTCCGCGTCATCAAACAGAGGAGACTTTCATGCGCACACAAGTGGCCATCATCGGCGCCGGACCAGCGGGTCTGTTGCTCGGACAACTGCTGCACAAGGCGGGCATCGACAACGTCGTGCTCGAGCGCCAGACGCCCGACTACGTGCTCGGCCGCATCCGCGCGGGGGTGCTCGAGAAGACCGCCGTCGATCTGCTTGATCTCGCGGGCGTGTCGCAACGCGCGCATCAGGAGGGGTTGGTGCACGACGGCATCGAGTTGATATTCGACGGCGCACGCCACCGCATCGATCTCGCGGAACTCACCGGCGGCAAGCATGTGACCGTGTACGGCCAGACCGAGGTCACCCGCGATCTCATGGACGCGCGCAAGGCGGCGGGGCTGGCGACGATCTACGAGGCGGATGTGGTGCGACTCGAAGACATCGAGACCCACACACCGCAGGTCCGTTACCGTCAGGGCGGCGAGGAGCGGGTGCTGCAGTGCGACTTCATCGCCGGTTGCGACGGCTTTCATGGCGTGAGCCGCAAGTCGATTCCAGCCAGCGTGCTGCGCACCTACGAGCGCGTCTACCCCTTCGGCTGGCTGGGCATGCTGGCCGATGTGCCTCCAGTTTCTGATGAGCTGATCTACGCCCACACGCCGCGTGGCTTTGTGCTGTGCAGCATGCGCAGCAAGACGCGCAGCCGCTACTACCTGCAGGTGCCGCTGTCCGATCACGTAGAGGATTGGAGCGATAACGCGTTTTGGGACGAGCTGCGACTGCGCTTGGGTGCGGATGCCTGCAGGAATCTGGTGACCGGCCCGTCACTCGAGAAGAGCATTGCGCCGCTGCGCAGCTTCGTGACCGAGCCCATGCGCCATGGCCGCTTGTTTCTGGCGGGCGACGCGGCGCACATCGTGCCGCCGACGGGTGCCAAGGGACTCAACCTGGCTGCGTCCGATGTGGGCTTTCTCCATGAAGCGCTGACCGACCACTATCTGGAGAAAAGCGCGAGCGGCATCGAGCATTACTCGAAGCGTTGCCTCGAGCGCGTCTGGAGCGCCGAGCGCTTTTCGTGGTGGTTCACGACGCTCACTCACCGTTTCTCGGAGATGGGGGAGTTCGAGCTCAAGATGCAGGCGGCCGAGCTGAACTATCTGGTGAAGTCCCGCGCGGCCTCCAGCGCCCTGGCGGAGAATTACGTGGGCCTGCCGATGCGCATCGAGTCGTTGCTGGAGACCTGCGCATAAAACGCAATCGATCAGTGGACATGCGCGCGGGCGGCTGCGACCCCCGGGCGCTCTCGTTAAACTTGACGCGATAGCCAGTTGGCTCACAAGACCCTTCGCGGCACTCTGCCATTTGCCGGTGGCGTGCCGCGAATCTTTGCTGAAAGTGAATTTCGAATGTCTCTGATCCCCGCCACCATCCTCACCGGCTTTCTGGGTTCCGGCAAAACCACCCTGCTCAAGCGCCTGCTGCATGAGGCGCATGGCCAGAAGATCGCGGTGATCGAGAACGAATTTGGTGAAGAGAACATCGACACCGACATCCTCCGGACCGAAACCAAGGAGCAGATCGTGCAGATGAGCAATGGCTGCATCTGCTGCACGATCCGCGAAGATCTGCGTGAAACGCTGCAGTTGCTGGCTGCCAAGCGCCGCAAGGGGTTGGTCGAGTTCGACCGCATCGTCATCGAGACAACCGGCCTTGCCGATCCCGGTCCGGTCGCGCAGACCTTCTTCATGGATGACGAGATCGCGGAGACCTATCTGCTGGACTCGATCATCACACTGGTGGATGCCAAACACGCCAATCAGCAACTCGACGATCGCCAGGAGGCGCGCCGTCAGGTGGGTTTTGCCGACCAGATCTTCCTGTCCAAGACCGATCTGGTGACCGAGACAGAGAAGGAAGCGCTGACACACCGCCTCAAGCACATGAACCCACGTGCGCCGATCCGCGCTGTGCATTTTGGTGACGTGCCCCTCGCGGACGTGCTGGACCTGCGCGGTTTCAACCTGAATGCCAAGCTGGACATCGACCCCGACTTTCTCAGGGAGACGGATCACGGGCATGACCATCACCACGGACACAGCGAAGGGCACGATCATGAGCATGAGCATGACGAACATTGCGGCCATGATCATGATCATGAGCATGGCGAAAGCTGCAATCACCCTCACCACCATCACTACGACGATGATGTGAAGAGCTTTGTTTTCCGGGCGGACCGGGCGTTCGATCCTGCCAAGCTTGAAGATTTCCTTGGCGCGATTGTGAACATTTATGGACCTCGCATGCTGCGTTACAAAGGCGTGCTAAACATGCGGGGAACGGAGCGCAAGGTGATTTTTCAGGGGGTGCACCAATTGATGGGAAGCGACTTGGGGCCACAGTGGGTGGAAGGGGAAGAGCGCGTCAGCAAGATGGTGTTCATCGGCATCGACTTGCCCAAGGACATCCTGGTTCAAGGACTGGACCAGTGCCTCGTGTAAGCTGGGGTGAGTGGAAAAACCTGCGCTGAATGGAAAGTAGGCGTGTGTTGTGTGCCACTTTTCCCCTATTTCCTAAATAGGCCGCTACAATCGCGCCCCGAAAAACCCGGGATAGTTGTTTGATCAACAGTTCCGGCTCCGCCCGTTTTGCGAGGAGACAGGAAGTGAGCATCAGACCTGGTACATCCATGGCGATGGCCGGAATGCAAGGGGCAGGCAAGGAAGAGGGTACGACCCTGATCCACCTGACCGGCATCCCCCCATTGGCCTTGTGGCTCGAGAGAGCCGTGAAAACTGTGCTGGATTTGCATAACGCTTCCCGAAACACGCATTCGACCGTACCATCAACGGCAGAGAGGGGCCGCTGTGGCCCCAACCGCCAGCTTTATTGACATCATGCCCACGACAATGCAAAACACTGCGGCGGCCGCCAAGAAGGATCCCAAGCTGGCCAACAACTGGAAAACCAAGTCAGGGGACGAATTGACCGACGCAGAAGTGCTCTCTATGCCTGAGAGTGAATACATGAACGACAAGCAATTGGCGTTCTTCCGTCATAAATTGACGCAAATCAAGCAGGACATGCATAACAACGCCGGTGAAACCACCGAGCATCTGCGTGAGGATACAGTGGTGGTGCCCGATCCTGCTGATCGTGCAACGATCGAAGAGGAGCACGCGCTGGAGCTGCGCACCCGTGATCGCGAGCGCAAGCTGCTCAAGAAGATCGAGCAGTCCATCGCCCGCATCGACGCGGGGGACTACGGTTACTGCGATGAAACGGGCGAGCCCATCGGCGTGGGGCGTCTGATCGCACGTCCCACCGCTACGTTGTCCCTGGAAGCCCAGCAACGTCGCGAACTGAAGCAAAAGATGTACGGAGATTGACAGATGCTGAACCTGCCGAGTCCGACACATACCTGTGTGATTGAGGCGGGTTCACTGTCCCGATGGTCATGAGCAAGGAAGAAGCTGCCCGCGGGTTGTTGTCCAAGGTTGTGCGTTTTGTGCGCAACCCGACCGTTCAGTGGTCAGAGCTTGAGGCCCCTGAAGAAGACAAGGAAGGCCAGTACAGCAAACAGATGCTCAAGGAGATGATCGAGCGCAAGCGGCGAAATGACTTTGTGCGTCGCCGCGAGTTCGAACAACTGCGCAAGCTTCGCCGCAAGGAGGTTGTGCAGGGTCAGAAACTGGAGGACGCGACCGGGCGAACCTCGTTTGCCCAGAGCACCATGTTGTCGCAGACGAGCAGCACCAATGCCTCGCCGGATGGCAGGGCAGTGACGCTCAAGAAGATCGATGAGATCGAAGCGCAGATGTCCCAGCAATGGTGGCGTGCCAAGCCGGGTGGGGCCTCGGGTGATCGTCCAGTGCCGCGTGTGATTCCGCCTCCGTTGCAGGACCCGCAGGTGACGGCCGAGGTGCCGCTGGAGTTTGCGGCGACGGCTCCGCTCACCATGCCTCCATCGGGTTTTGCGGCAACCCAGCCGGCGACGATGCCGGGTGCAATGTCAGGAGCGATTCCGGGGGGGATTGCGCCAACAGTGCCGATGACGTTGAATGGCATGAGCATGGATTTTGACGTGCCCACGCTGGGATTGGACGCTGTCGTCGCTCATGAGGAACTGGAGAAATTTGTGCACGAACCCGACCTAGAAGAAGCAGCCATTCGTTTCGCCAATGGCGACTACGCAGGCGCTGAATCGGGCTTGCTGGAAGTGCTCACGCGTCATGCGCAAGATGATCCCAAGGACCAGATCGATATTTGGATGACCTTGTTCGATCTGTATCGTGCGACGGGCCAGCAGGAACGCTTTGACAAGCTGGCCATTGATTATGCAGGCCGCTTCAGCCGCTCTGCACCGCTGTGGTTCTCGCTGCCCGAGCAATTGGGGCTAGCGGCCACGGAAAGCGCTGGTGCTGCCGTGAATTCGCGTGAGTTCAGCTGGAATGCGCCACCAACGCTCACCACTCAATCACTCGCCGCGCTGCAGGCATCGATTGGGCGCAAACCCGCGCCGCCATGGACCTTCAACTGGTCGCGCACCACAGACATCGATCCGCAGGCGCTTCCAGGTCTGGGCGACATGTTTCTGCAATGGGCGGATGAGCCCGTCGATCTCAAGTTCGTGGGCGTTCCCGCGCTGAACGCCATGCTGCAGTCCAAGACGCAGTCCGGTGACCGCACGGCCGATGAACAATGGTGGCGTCTGCGTATGGCGCTGCTGCGCCTGATGGGCTTGCCTGACGAGTTCGAGCTGGTGGCGCTCGATTACTGCGTGACCTATGAGGTCTCTCCGCCGTCGTGGGCTCCCACCAAATGCAAATTTCAGGGCGATGACAGCGCGCTCAATGCGGTGGTTGAGCAGGCACGTCTCGATGCAGTGCGCGAGCACGACATGCTCAACCCATCACAGGGTGCTGCACGCGCCGTCAAGCCCGAGGCTTCGAAGCTGCAGGGACTGTCCGGGTGTATTGACGGCGATGCGGTGCCGCTATTGGAGTCATTCGAGGCGCTTGCCAAGCCGGACGCGCCCCTGCAGATCCCTTGTGATCGTCTCATCCGCATGGACTTTCCGGCAGCTGGCTCGGTGCTCAACTGGGCTGCCGAGCAGCAGGCCAAGGGCCGCGCGGTGCAGTTCATCAACCTGCATCGTTTGATTGCCGTTTTCTTCAACGTGATCGGTATCGGCGAGCATGCGTGGGTGGTTCCCCGAAGGAATTGAGGGCACACCCTGAGGTGCGAAGCGCTGCGGGGCGGTCCTTGCGCGGCTGCTCTCACTTGGGCCGCGCTGGATTTGCAGGCCGCATACCTTCTCGAGTGACAAAAGCGCGCTGCACGCGCGCTCTTTCGTTGCTGGGCTGCGCGAAACTTCGCAATGTCGTCTTGATAAATTCGGCTCAGCCCTCACCTGTCACCGCCATGGAACAGTATCACGGCACCACCATTCTCAGTGTCCGTCGCCAGTTGGCTGACGGCAGCATTCAGGTCGCCATTGGCGGCGATGGCCAGGTCACTCTGGGCAACATCGTCGTCAAGGGCACGGCACGCAAGGTGCGCAAGCTCTACGGCGGCAAGGTGCTTGCCGGATTTGCGGGCGCCACGGCCGACGCCTTCACGCTGTTCGAGCGTTTCGAGGCCAAGCTGGAAAAGCACAACGGCCAGTTGACCCGCGCCGCCATTGAGCTCACCAAGGACTGGCGCACCGACCGCGTGCTGCGTCGCCTTGAAGCCATGCTCGCCGTCGCTGATGAAAGCGCCTCGCTGATCATCACCGGCAACGGCGATGTGCTCGAACCCGAGCAGGGCATCGTGTCCATTGGATCGGGCGGCGCCTATGCGCATTCGGCGGCCAAGGCGCTGCTGAACAACACCGACCTCTCGGCCGAGGACGTGGTCCGCAAGTCGCTTGCGATTGCGGGCGAGCTGTGCATCTACACCAACATGCACCACACCATCGAAACCCTTTGAGGCATTTCTTCGCCTTCTCCTGCTTGCGGGAGAAGGCAATGGTGAGGGTGACCGCTGCGTTCCAGATGTTCGCAGCGTCCGTATCAGGACATCCCCCTTGCCTCAACCCTCTCTCCCAAGGGGCGAGGGAGCCGTGCCAGACACCCTTGAACTTGATTTGCAGGTCCCACCATGTATTCAATGACTCCGCAGGAAATCGTTTCTGAGCTCGACAACCACATCGTCGGCCAGAAAAGCGCCAAGCGCGCGGTTGCCATCGCGCTGCGCAACCGCTGGCGCCGCCAGCAGGTCGATGCCAGCCTGCGCCATGAAATCACCCCCAAGAACATTCTGATGATCGGCCCCACGGGCGTCGGCAAGACCGAGATCGCTCGCCGTCTGGCGCGTCTGGCGGATGCACCGTTCATCAAGGTCGAGGCCACCAAGTTCACTGAGGTCGGCTATGTCGGCAAGGATGTCGATTCGATCGTGCGCGATCTGGTCGAGATCGCCGTCAAGCAGACGCGCGAGGCCGACATGAAGAAGATGCGCATGCGTGCCGAAGACGCCGCAGAGGAGCGCATTCTCGATGTGCTGATTCCTCCCGCGCGCGGCAGCGAGCCTGCGCCCGATGGTGCGGCGCGCCAGTCGTTTCGCAAGAAGCTGCGCGAAGGCCAGCTCGACGACAAGGAGATCGAGATCGATCTGGCCGAGTCGCGCCAGCAGCTTGAAATCATGGGCCCGCAGGGCATGGAAGAAATGACCGAGCAACTGCGTGGCATGTTCAGCCAGATGGGCGGCGAAAAGCGCAAGACGCGCAAGCTGCGGATTGCCGAGGCGCTCAAGCTGCTGACCGATGAGGAAGCCGCCAAGCTGGTCAACGAGGATGAAGTGAAGACTCGCGCTCTGGCCAACGCCGAGCAGAATGGCATCGTCTTCATCGACGAGATTGACAAGGTGGCCTCGCGTCAGGAGTCTTCGGGGGCTGAGGTGTCGCGCCAAGGCGTGCAGCGTGACCTGCTGCCGCTGGTCGAGGGGACGACGGTTTCCACCAAATATGGCATGGTCAAGACCGACCACATGCTGTTCATAGCGTCTGGAGCCTTCCATCTGGCCAAGCCCAGCGATCTGATTCCCGAACTGCAAGGCCGCTTTCCGATCCGCGTGGAGCTGGAGTCGCTTTCGGTCAAGGACTTTGAAGCGATTCTGACGCAGACCCATGCATCGCTGGTCAAGCAGTACCAGGCGCTGCTCGCAACCGAAGGCGTGACGTTGTCGTTCCAGCCCGATGGCATCACGCGTCTGGCGCACATCGCGTTCGATGTGAACGAACGCACCGAAAACATCGGAGCGCGGCGCCTATCAACGGTTATGGAGCGATTGCTTGATGAGGTTAGCTTTGATGCGGTCAAGCTCTCGGGTCAGACGGTCGTCATCGATACCAACTATGTGAACGATCGTCTGCAGATGCTGAGCCAAAACGAGGATTTATCCAGATACATTCTCTGACGGTTTTATCGGTTTGCCCGTCGACCCTCAAGTTTCACTTCGTGAACAGAGTCTAAGTGCTTAATAAATAAGGGTTTTATCCCCAGTCCGCCCTGTGAAATGCGGTCTAAGTCGTTGATTTCATTGCAAATTTGTGTTGCATGACCTCTTGCACGGTGTTCTTTTCCTGCTACAGTGGAAAAAAGTGCAATTAAGTGGTGAAAAGTGCCCTGAAACTCCAATTTCGGGGCCCAACCAAACAGAGGTCTAACGCCGTGTTTCAAGGCGCGTCATCAATCAGTCTGGATGCCAAGGGGCGGCTCTCTGTGCCGACCCGGTATCGTGACGTCCTGATGGCGAACGCGTCGGGCCAGCTCACGATCACCAAGCACCCCCACGGCTGTCTGATGGTCTTCCCCCGCCCCGAGTGGGAGAAGTTTCGCGAACGCATCACGGCGCTGCCCATGGAGGCTGTGCGCTTCAAGCGCATCTTCATGGGCCACGCTATGGATGTGGACATGGACGCCACCGGCCGCGTGCTCGTGGCGCCCGAATTGCGCGAAGGTGCGGGTATCAGCAAGGACACGATCCTGCTGGGCATGGGCAATCACTTCGAACTCTGGGACAAGGCGAAGTACGACGCCCAGGAAGCCGAAGCGATGCAGGGCGAATTACCCGCCGTTCTCAACGATTTTTCTTTTTGACAAGGCCGAGAGTGAACCAGCCATTGCTGCACACCACGGTCCTTCTGAACGAGGCGGTCGACGCCTTGTTGGATGCTGCTCACCCGGACGACGCCAACTATGTGGATGGCACGTTCGGGCGCGGCGGTCATTCGCGGCTGATTCTCTCGCGGCTCAAGCCCGAGGGGAGGTTGGTGGCGTTCGACAAGGACCCTCAAGCCATCGAAGCCGCAGCGCGCATCACTGATGCGCGTTTTTCAATCCGGCACGAAGGTTTCAAGCATCTCGATGAACTGCCCGAAAGCAGTGTCAACGGCGTTTTGCTGGATCTGGGCGTGAGCTCGCCGCAAATTGATGATCCGGAGCGTGGCTTCAGCTTTCGCTTCGACGGCCCGCTGGACATGCGCATGGACACCACCCGTGGTGAAAGTGTCGCCCAGTGGTTGGAAGAAGCTGAAGCGAAGCAGATAACGGAGGTGATACGTGACTACGGCGAAGAACGGTTTGCTGGCCCCATTGCAAAGGCGATTGTTGCTTGGCGCGAAACACGGGGTCCAATTACAAGCACCTCCGAACTGGCCGACATCGTGGCTGGCGCGGTCAAAACCCGCGAGCAGGGCCAGAACCCTGCAACGCGCACATTTCAAGCTCTTCGGATTTTCATCAACGCCGAGCTTGAAGAGCTGCAACAGGCGCTAGAGGCGAGCATCCGGGTTCTGAAGCCCGGAGGTCGCCTCGTAGTCATCAGCTTCCATTCGCTCGAAGACCGCATCGTCAAGCAATTCATCGCGCAGCACTCCAAGGAGGTCTACGACCGCCGTGCTCCGTTTGCTGCGCCTACGCCCATGCGCCTCAAGGCGCTTGATCGCATCAAGCCCAGCGGTGAAGAAGTGTCGGGCAATCCCCGCTCGCGCAGCGCCGTGATGCGCGTGGCTGAAAGAACCGAGGTGCCTGCATGATGCTGCGCCTCAACCTGCTGCTGCTGCTCGCGGTCATGGCTTGTTCCATGTACCTGGTGAACACGCAGTACGAGTCGCGCCGGTTGTTCACCGAGCTCGACCGTGCGCAGGTAGAGGCGCGCCGTCTGGAGACAGAGCACCAGCGTCTGCAGGTTGAAAAGCGCGCGCAGGCCACACCGCTGCGCGTGGAAACGCTTGCACGCGAGAAGCTGCAGATGCGTTCGACAACGCCGGCCATCACGCAATACGTCACCGACGACGGCTCGCCCGTGGTGATGGCGATCACGCCCGCGGCCGTTCCAAGCGGCGGAGCGGCGGCTGCAGGCGGGAGGCGTCAATGAGCTCGCGCAGCGTCAACTACACCTCCAGCCCGCTGCTCGCGAGCAAGACGCCGGTCTGGCGCAGCAAGTTCATCGTCGCCGTGGTGGCGCTGGGCTTTGTCGGCCTGGCGGCGCGCGCGGCTTATGTGCAGGTGATCGGCAACGATTTTTTTCAACGTCAGGGTGAAGTGCGCTTCGCCCGCACGCTGGAGCTGCCCGCCAACCGTGGGCGTATTCTGGATCGCAATGGTCTGATCCTCGCCTCCAGCGTTCCTGCCGCCAGCATCTGGGCGATTCCCGAGGACGTGGACCAGGACAGCCCTGAAATCCAGGCCAAGCTCAAGCAGCTGGCCAAGTTGATGGACATACCGCTCGCCTCGCTCAAGGCCAAGCTGGCCGACGACGATAAGAGCTTTGTCTGGATCAAGCGCCAGCTCGACTGGGATGTGGGTCAGGCCATCGTCAAGCTCGACATCAAGGGTATCTACAACCGCAAGGAATACAAGCGCGAGTATCCCGAAGCCGAGGCCGCCGCGCACATCGTCGGCTTCACCAATGTGGAAGACCATGGCCAGGAAGGCATGGAGCTCGCGTTCGACAAGGATCTGGGTGGCAAGCCCGGCTCGCGTCGCGTGATCAAGGACCGTCTGGGCCGCGTCGTTGAAGGCGTGGGCGTGGAAGTGCCGCCGCTCGACGGCAAGGACATCCAGCTGTCCATCGACAGCAAGGTGCAGTTCTTCGCCTATCAGAAGCTGCGCGACACGGTGATCGCCAAGAAGGCCAAGGCCGGCAGCGTGGTGGTGATCGACGCCCACACGGGCGAGGTGCTGGCGCTCGCCAACTATCCCACTTACGACCCCGGCAACCGCAAGAACTTGACCGGTGAGCAACTGCGCAACCGCGCGATGACCGACGTGTTCGAGCCTGGCTCTACGATGAAGCCGATCACCATCGGTCTCGCGCTGAACTCCGGGCGCGTGCGTCCCGAGTCCCCCATCGATACGACCCCCGGTCGTATCACGATCACTGGCTCCACCATCTCTGACACCCATAACAACGGCGTGTTGACGGTGGAGGGCGTGATCCAGAAATCGAGTAACGTCGGCACGACCAAGATTGCGATGAACATGCCGGCCAAGGAAATGTGGGAAACCTACTCGGCGGTCGGTTTCGGTCAGAAGCCGCAGATCACCTTTCCTGGTGCGGTCACGGGTCGCCTGCGTCCCTACAAGAGCTGGCGCCCGGTCGAGCAGGCGACGATGTCGTACGGCTACGGGCTGTCGGCCAGTCTGTTCCAGATGGCGCGCGCCTACACCGTGTTCTCGAACGACGGCAAGGTGATTCCGGCCACCATGCTCAAGAGCTCCGAGCCTGCGGTTGGCGTTCCCGTGTTCACGCCCAAGACGGCCCAGCAGGTCCGCAAGATGCTGCAGATGGCGGCCGGCCCCGGCGGTACAGGTCAGCTCGCGCAGACCGTGGGCTACTCGGTCGGCGGCAAGTCGGGCACGGCGCGCAAGCAGGTCGGTAAGACCTACGCCGTTGGCAAGTACCGTGGCTGGTTCACCGGCATGGCGCCGATCGACAACCCGCGCATCATTGTCGCGGTGATGATCGACGAGGCCACCGTGGGCTCACCGTTCGGCGGTATTTCGGCGGCCCCCGTTTTCAGCGAAGTCGTGCAGCAGACGCTGCGCATGATGGGCGTACCGCCGGACATGGCCGTGCGTCCGCAGATTGTCAGCAACCCCACCGAGGAGGCTCCACTATGAGCGTCCTGCTCAATCTTTCTTCGGCACAGGATGCAGTGCGTTGGTTGCGCGAACGCGTGACCGGCACGTTGCAGACCGACAGCCGCCTGGTCAAGCCCGGTGATGGCTTCATCGCATGGCCCGGTGCCGCGACCGATGGCCGCTTCCACGTGGGCAATGCGCTCACTAATGGTGCGACCGCGTGCCTGGTGGAGCAGGAGGGCGTCGATGCCTTTGGTTTCGTCGGCGCGCACATGGCGGCCGTGCGAGGTCTCAAGGCCGCGACCGGCCCGATTGCGGCCGCATGGTTCGGTATGCCGACCACGCACCTTGACGTGCTGGCCGTGACCGGCACCAATGGCAAGACCAGCAGCGCTTGGTGGTTGGCCGAGGCGCTCAACGCGCTGGCTAGCCAGACTGATGTGCTCACCTACAAGGGCTGTGCTTTGGTGGGCACACTGGGCATGGGCATGCCGGGCGCGCTCGAATCCACTGGCCTCACGACGCCAGACCCCGTGCGTCTGCAGCGTGCGTTTTCGCAGTTCGTCCGGCAGGGCATCGGCGCATGCACCATCGAGGCGTCGTCGATCGGTCTCGCGGAACACCGCCTTGCGGGCACGCGCATCCGTGTGGCCATGTTCACCAATCTCACGCAGGACCACCTCGACTACCACCCGTCGATGGAGGCCTACTGGGCGGCCAAGCGCGAGCTGTTCGACTGGCCCGGTCTGCGTGCTGCGGTGATCAACATCGATGACAACCGAGGCGTGCAACTGGCCGAGGAACTGGAGCGCTCGCAGCTCGATGTGTGGACGCTCTCGATCCGCGGCAATGCGCGTCTCAAGGCGCGCGACATCACCTACAACGATCAGGGGCTGGTGTTCACGGTGGTCGAAGGACTCAACTCCTTCACGCTGCAGACCCAGGTCATCGGTCTCTACAACGTGTCCAACCTCCTCGGCGTGATCGCCGCGCTGCGTTCGCTTGGTGTGGCGCTGGAGCACGCGCTCTGGGCATGTGCCCAGCTTACGCCCGTGCCCGGGCGCATGGAGCGCATCACCTCGGCCGGTCAACCGATGGTGGCGGTGGACTATTCACACACGACGGATGCGCTCGAGAAGGCGCTGCAGGCGCTGGCCCCGATGGCCAAGGAGCGCGGCGGCAAGCTCTGGTGCGTGTTCGGTTGCGGTGGCAATCGCGATTCGAGCAAACGCCCGCACATGGGCGCGGCCGCGCAGCGTCTGGCTGACGAGGTCGTTGTCACCAGCGACAACCCGCGCAATGAAGAGCCGATGAGCATCATCGAACAGATTTTGAAGGGCACGCAGCCAGCGGCAACGCTGCGCGTGCAGGCGGATCGCGCATTGGCGATCGCCGAAACCCTGGCCGCTGCAGCACCCGAAGACGTGGTGCTGATTGCGGGCAAGGGACATGAGGACTACCAGGAAGTGCAAGGCGAGCGACACCATTTTTCCGATATCGAACAGGCACGCGAAGCGCTGTCGCGTCGCGGAGGCGCGGCATGAGTCTGTTGAAGCCCGCGATCATGAACCTTGCCGATGCGTTCGCGTTCGTCTCCGAGCGCGTGCCCAGTGCGCGGCTGATCGGCGATGGCGGCGTGGCGTTCGCGCGTGTGCATTCCGACACGCGCACGCTGGCGGCGGGTGACCTGTTCGTGGCATTGAAGGGCGAGCGTTTCGACGCCAACGCGTTTTTGGCGCAGGCTCGCGAGGCCGGAGCCGTTGCGACCATCGCGCATGGCGGCCTGCAGGAAGCGGGTCTTTCAGGCATTCAGGTGCCCGACAGTCTGCGCGCCATGGGTGCCTTGGCCGCCGGTTGGCGCAAGCAGTGGCATGGCCCGCTGATCGGCGTGACCGGCAGCAACGGCAAGACCACGGTCACACAGATGATCGCCTCCATCCTGCGCGCCTGGAAGGGCGATGCGGCGTTCGCCACGCAAGGCAATCTGAACAACGACATCGGCGTGCCGCTGACGCTGATGCGCTTGAACGCATCGCACACGGCGGCGGTGATCGAGATGGGCATGAACCATCCCGGCGAGATCGCGTATCTGGCCGACATCGCACGCCCCACGGTCGCGCTGGTCAACAACGCGCAGCGCGAGCACCTGGAATTCATGCAGACGGTGGAAGCCGTGGCGCGCGAGAACGGCAGTGTGTTCGCATCGTTGCCACGCGATGGCGTGGCCGTGTTCCCCGCTGAAGACGAGTACACGCCGCTGTGGCGCGAACTGGCCGCATCGCGCAAGGTGCTGACCTTCGCCGAGAACGCCGGTGACGTGCGCTGCACCCGTGCTGCATGGCAGGACGCGGGCTGGAAGGCGGAGATCGCGACGCCTCAGGGTTCGTTCGAGACAGAACTGCACATTGCCGGTCGTCACAACGTGACCAACGCGCTCGCGGCCACGGCCTGCGCCGTGGCCGCAGGCGTTCCGCTGTTCGCCATCGCCAAGGGGCTGGCGCAGTTCGAGCCGGTCAAGGGCCGCTCGCGCGCCGTCGTGCTGACGTTGGCGGGTCGTGCGGTCACGCTGGTGGATGACAGCTACAACGCCAATCCGGACTCCGTGCGCGCTGCCATCGACGTGCTCGCCGGTCTGCCCAAACCGCAACTGCTGGTGATGGGCGACATGGGCGAGGTCGGCGACCAAGGCCCGCAGTTTCATGTCGAAGCCGGTGCCTATGCGCGTGAGCATGGCATCGACCGGTTGTTCGCTCTGGGGGACTTGTCCACCCACGCAGCGCAGGCTTGCGGGCCTCGCGCGCAGCATTTTGAAGATATGGCATCGCTGCTCGCGGCGGTGCAGGCCAGCCTGCCAGAGGTCGGCAGCGTACTGGTCAAGGGATCGAGATTCATGAAGATGGAACAAGTGGTGCAGGCACTGCAGGCGCAGTCGGCCGAAGACGCCACCCGCCAAACGACGCAACCCAAGGGAGATCGCACATGCTGCTGACGCTCGCTCAATGGTTGCAAGCGCTGTCGCCGGAATTCGGTTTCCTGCGCGTGTTCCAGTACATCACCTTCCGCGCCGTGATGGCCGCGCTCACCGCGCTGGTCATCGGCCTCGCGGCGGGTCCGCGCGTGATCCGCATGCTCACCTCGCTCAAGATCGGTCAGCCGATCCGCGAGTACGCAATGCAGACGCACTTGGCCAAGAGTGGCACGCCCACCATGGGCGGCGTATTGATCCTGCTGGCGATCACCATCTCCACGCTGCTGTGGGCCGACTTGTCGAACCGCTTCGTGTGGATCGTGCTGGCGGTCACGCTGAGCTTCGGCGCCATCGGTTGGGTTGATGACTGGCGCAAGGTCGTCAACAAGGACCCCGAGGGCATGCGCTCGCGAGAGAAGTATTTCTGGCAGTCGGTCGTCGGCCTGCTGGCCGCGCTGTACCTGGTGTTCAGCATTTCCGAGAATTCCAACTGGCGCGTGTTCGAGCTGTTCATCTCGTGGGTGCAGTCGGGCTTCTCGCTCGACCTGCCGCCCAAGGCCGGTCTGAACGTACCGTTCTTCAAGGAGGTGACCTATCCGTTGGGCGTGCTGGGCTTCGTGATCCTGACCTATCTGGTGATCGTCGGTTCGAGCAACGCGGTGAATCTGACGGACGGCCTCGATGGTCTCGCCATCATGCCGGTGGTGATGGTGGGTGCGTCGCTCGGCATTTTTGCCTACGTGACCGGCAGTGTGAGCTACTCCAAATATCTGCTGTTCCCGCACATCGCGGGCGCAAGCGAGCTGATGATCTTCTCGTCCGCCATGGCGGGCGCGGGTCTGGCCTTTCTCTGGTTCAACACGCACCCCGCACAAGTGTTCATGGGTGACGTGGGCGCGCTCGCGCTGGGCGCCGCACTGGGCACCATCGCGGTGATCGTCCGTCAGGAAATCGTGCTGGCCGTGATGGGCGGCATCTTCGTGGTTGAAGCACTGTCCGTGATGCTGCAGGTGACCTGGTTCAAGTTCACCAAGAAGCGCTACGGCGAAGGCCGACGTCTCTTGAAGATGGCGCCTCTGCACCACCATTTCGAAAAAAGCGGCTGGAAGGAAACGCAGGTTGTCGTGCGCTTCTGGATCATCACCATGCTGCTGTGCCTCATCGGCCTCACTACCTTGAAGCTCAGATGAGTCAGCACCCATTCGACCCTCTTCGCCTGCAGGCCGCCCCAGGAACCCCAGAGGTTCCGGAGGCGGCTTTGTCTGTTGTGCCTGATGCCGACGCTGTTGTTGTCGTGAACGCTTCCTCCGATTCCCCCTCTGTTGTCGAACCTTCACGGGTGAGTGACGAGGCTGCGGTTGTGGTTCCATCGTCCGATGTAAAGCTGGATGAGTACGAGTCGGTTCCCGAAGGCGAGGGAGCGACCGAAGCCGCTGAAGGCTCTACCGAGCAGGCAGAAGCGCCCGCCAAGCCATCCTTTCTTGGCGACGCGGCCAACTTTGTCGCTCCTGCCAAGTCCGCAGCAGCGGAAGCCGCCGAATTCGTCGCGCGCATCTTTGCCGACGTGCAGGGCAAGGACAAGGAAGAAGCCGACGCAGAAGCTGCCGCACCCGTCGATGCAGCTCAGCAGGTCGATGCCGAATCGCAGTTGGGCGAAATCTCGGACGATGCAGAGGCTGCAGCCGAGCAGGGCGCTGAAGTGCAGGAACAGATCGCCTTTGTGCCTGAACTGCAAGGCAAGCGTGTGCTGGTGCTGGGCCTTGGCGCATCCGGCATGGCGATGGCGCGCTGGTGCGCCAAGAGCGGTGCCGACGTGATCGTGGCCGATACACGCGAAGCGCCGCCGCAGCTCGCGAGCCTGCAGCAGGAGCTGCCGCAAGTGCGTTTTGTCGCGGGCGAGATGAGCGCCGATCTGGTCAACGGCCAGCAGCTCGATGCCGTTTACCGTTCGCCGGGCCTGTTTCCTGCGACCATCGCAGCCGTCGTCGAGGCTGCCCACGCCGCGCAGATCAAGGTCGGCGGCGAACTCGACCTTTATGCGCTCGCGCTGCGTGAGCTAGCGATCACGTGTGAATACAAACCGTCGGTGCTCGCGATCTCCGGAACCAACGGCAAGACCACCGTCACCTCGCTCACCGCGCTGCTCGTGCAGTGCGCCGACAAGACCGTAGCGATGGCCGGCAACATCGGTCCGACGCTGCTCGACACGCTGTCGCAGCACATCGATGAAGACACGCTGCCTGAGGTCTGGGTGCTTGAACTCTCGAGCTTCCAGCTCGATGGCGTCAAGGGCTTCGAGCCCACTGCCGCGACCGTGCTCAACATCACGCAGGATCACCTCGACTGGCACGGCAGCCTGTCAGCCTACGCGGCGGCCAAGGCGCGCATCTTCGGCGAGAAGGGTCTGATGATCCTGAACCGCGAAGACCAGATGGTCATGGACATGCTGCCACCGCCCGTGCGCGTCAAGCTGCAGAAGCCACAGCTGCGCGCGCATGTGACGTTTGGCGGCGACATGCCGCAGCGCCCCGGCGACTTCGGCATCGAGAACGTCAGCGGCATGAACTGGCTGGTGCGTGCGCACGAGGCAGACGAGACCAGCCGCAGGGGTCGCAATGTGCAGGAGATCGACTTGCACATCCAGCGCTTCATGCCGGCGGATGCGCTACGCATCCGTGGCCGTCACAACGCGATGAACGCGCTGGCGGCGCTGGCGCTCGCGCAGGCGGCGGGTTGCGCGCTTGCGCCGATGCTGTTCGGTCTGCGTGAATATCGCGGCGAGCCACATCGCGTGGAGCCTGTCGGCATCGTGAACGAGGTCGAATACTTTGACGACAGCAAGGGCACGAACGTGGGCGCCACGGTGGCCGCTTTAAGCGGCCTCGGCCCGGACCGCCGTCTGGTCGTGATTCTTGGCGGCGATGGCAAGGGGCAGGACTTCTCGCCGCTGGCGCTGCCGATATCGCGCTATGCGCGTGCGGTGGTGTTGATCGGCCGCGACGCGCCGCAGATCGAAGCCGCGCTGCAGGATACGGGCGTGCCCCTGCTGCATGCCGCCACCATGCCCGAAGCCGTGGAAATCTCCGCGCACAACGCGAAGCCCGGCGATGGCGTGCTGATGTCGCCCGCCTGCGCAAGCTTCGACATGTTCGACAACTACGCACACCGCGCCAAGGTCTTCTGCGACGCGGTGCAGGCGCTGGCGGATGACGCCGGCCAGGTCCTGGGAGGGCAGGCATGACCGCAGCCGCAACCACCGACGAACGCCTGAGCGTGTGGCAGCACATCTCCGGATGGTTTGGTGCCATCCCGGTGAAGGCCGCCGACGTGCTGCCGGTGCGCATCGGTGGCACGGAGTACCGCCAGACCACGGCCACGCCCGCGCGCATGGTCGGTTTCGATCAGGCACTGCTCTGGGTGGTGATCGCACTGCTCGCGTGGGGTGTGGTGATGGTGTATTCGGCCTCCATCGCGATGCCGGACAACCCGCGCTTCGGCAACATCGAGAGCTACCACTTCGTCAAGCGCCATGTGATCTCGCTGGTGCTGGGCTTCATCTGCGCGCTCATCGCGTTCAAGATTCCGATGAACACCTGGGAGCGCTATGCGCCCTGGCTGTTCGTGCTCTCCATCCTGCTGCTCGTTGCGGTGCTGATTCCGCACGTGGGCACGGTGGTCAACGGTGCGCGTCGCTGGCTGTCGCTGGGCATCATGAATTTCCAACCTTCCGAGCTGGCCAAGCTCGCGGTGGTGATCTACGCATCCGACTACATGGTGCGCAAGATGGAGGTGAAGGAGCGCTTCTTCCGCGCCGTGCTGCCGATGGCGATTGCCGTGGCGGTGGTCGGCGCGCTGCTGCTGGCCGAGCCCGACATGGGCGCGTTCATGGTGATCGCCGTGGTCGCTATGGGCATTCTGTTCCTCGGCGGCGTGAACGCCCGCATGTTCTTCCTGATCGCGGCCGTGCTGCTGCTCGCGTTCGCCTGCATGGTCTGGTTCTCGGAGTGGCGCCGCGAGCGCATCTTCGCCTACCTCGATCCGTGGAGCGAAAAGCATGCGCTCGGCAAGGGCTACCAGCTCTCGCACGCGCTGATCGCGATTGGCCGTGGCGAGATCTTCGGCGTGGGCCTGGGCGGCAGCGTGGAAAAGCTGCACTGGTTGCCCGAAGCGCACACCGACTTTCTGCTGTCCGTCATCGGCGAGGAATTCGGCCTTGTCGGCGTGCTGATCCTGATCGTCTCCTTCCTTTGGCTGACCCGCCGCATCATGCACATCGGCCGTCAGGCCATCGCGCTGGATCGTGTGTTCGCGGGGCTGGTGGCGCAGGGCATTGCGATGTGGATCGGCTTCCAGTCGTTCATCAACATGGGCGTGAATCTGGGCGCGCTGCCGACCAAAGGGCTGACCCTGCCGCTGATGAGCTTCGGCGGCTCGGCGGCGCTGATGAATCTGGTGGCGTTGGCCGTGGTGCTGCGCGTCGACTACGAGAACAAACTGCTGATGAGAGGGGGGCGCGTATGACCAAGCAACGCACCGCACTCATCATGGCAGGCGGCACCGGCGGCCACATCTTCCCGGGCATCGCCGTGGCCGAAGAGCTGCGCAACCGTGGCTGGAAGGTTCACTGGCTGGGCACGCCCGGCAGCATGGAGTCGCGCATTGTTCCGCCCAAGGGCTTCGCACTCGAGACCATCGATTTTTCCGGCGTGCGCGGCAAGGGGCTGATGACGCTCGCTCTGCTGCCGCTGCGTCTGCTGCGCGCGTTCTGGCAGGCGCTGTCGGTGGTGCGTCGCATCAAGCCGGACGTGGTGGTCGGCATGGGCGGCTATGTGACCTTTCCCGGCGGCATGATGGCCGTGCTGGCAGGCAAGCCGCTGGTGCTACACGAACAGAACTCGGTCGCCGGCATGGCCAACAAGGTGCTCGCAGGTGTGGCCGACCGTATCTTCACCGCGTTCCCGAACGTCTTCAAGAAGGGCCATTGGGTGGGCAATCCGCTGCGCGCGGCGTTCACGCAGAAGGCCGATCCGGCCACGCGTTTTGCAGCACGTACCGGTCCGTTCAAGCTGCTTGTGGTTGGTGGAAGTTTGGGCGCGCGTGCGCTCAACGAGATCGTGCCGCAGGCATTGGCGCTGATTCCACAGGAGCAGCGCCCCGAAGTGATTCACCAGAGCGGCGCAACGCAGATCGATGCGCTGCGCAGCAACTACGAAGCGGCGGGCGTGCAGGCCACGCTTACGCCGTTCATCGATGACACCGCGGCGGCATTCGCCGATGCGGATCTGATCGTCTGCCGCGCAGGCGCGAGCACCGTGACGGAAATCGCCGCGGTCGGCGCTGCGGCGGTCTATGTGCCGTTTCCATCGGCGGTCGACGACCACCAGACCACGAACGCGAAGTTCCTGGTCGATGCGGGCGGCGGCTGGCTGGTGCAGCAACGTGATCTCACGCCGCACGGACTGGCCGACATGATTCTGAATATGCAGCGCCCGGCATTGCTGGACAAGGCGCTGAAGGCAAAGGCAATGGAAAAGATCAACGCCACCCACGAGGTGGTGACCGCCTGTGAGGAGTTGGCAGCATGAAACACGCCATCCGTCACATTCATTTCGTCGGCATCGGCGGCTCGGGCATGAGCGGCATCGCCGAGGTGCTGCACAACCTGGGCTATGTGGTGTCGGGCTCCGACCTGTCCGACAGCGCGACGCTGCGTCGCCTGCAGTCGCTGGGCATCCACACCTTCATCGGTCACGCGGCGACAAACATCGACGGCGCGAATGCGGTGGTCACCTCCACGGCCGTGCAGGGCGACAACCCCGAAGTGGTGGCCGCACGCGGCAAGAAGATTCCGGTCGTGCCGCGCGCGCTGATGCTCGCCGAGCTGATGCGCCTGCGCCAAGGCATCGCGATCGCCGGTGCGCACGGCAAGACCACGACAACCAGCCTGGTCGCGAGCGTGCTGGCCGAGGCCGGGCTCGATCCGACCTACGTGATCGGTGGCCGCCTGAACAGCGCGGGCTCGAACGCCAAGCTCGGCAAGGGTGAGTACATCGTCGTCGAGGCCGATGAGTCGGACGCCTCGTTCCTGAACCTGCTGCCGGTGATGGCGGTGGTCACGAACATCGACGCCGACCACATGGAGACCTATGGTCACGACTTCGAGAAATTGAAGACCGCGTTCGTCGATTTCCTGCATCGCATGCCGTTCTACGGCACGGCCATCCTGTGCATGGAGAGCCCCGCGATCCGCAACATCATGCCGCGCCTCACTCGCCCGGTGATCACCTACGGCTTCGGCGAGGACGCGCAGGTGCGCGCCGTTGACGTGCGCGCCGTGGGCACGCAGATGCATTTCCGCGTGATCCGCACGGGTGCGGTGGCCGGTCCCGATCTGGATGTGGTGCTGAACCTCGCGGGCATGCACAACGTGCTGAATGCGCTGGCCACCATCGTCGTCGCGGCCGAGGTCGATGTGCCCGATGACGCGCTGCTGCGCGGCCTTGCCAGTTTCACTGGCGTGGGCCGTCGCTTCCAGCGCATCGCCGATCTGCCGACGACTGACGGTGGCACGTTCGACCTGATCGAAGACTACGGACACCATCCCGTCGAGATGGCCGCGACCATGGCTGCCGCACGCGGTGCGTTCCCCGGCCGCCGTCTGGTGATGGCGTTCCAGCCGCATCGCTACAGCCGCACGCGCGACTGTTTCGAGGATTTCGTGAAGGTGCTCGGCGAGGCCGATGCCGTGCTGCTGACCGAGGTTTACGCCGCAGGTGAGCAGCCCATCGTCGCCGCCGACGGCCGCGCACTCGCTCGCGCCGTGCGGGTGGCGGGCAAGGTCGAACCGATATTCATCGACGACATCGCCGCGCTGCCCGAGCGCATCGCCAGCGGCGCGAAAAGCGGTGATGTGGTGATGTGCATGGGGGCGGGCTCGATTGGTTCGGTGCCGGCCAAAGTAGCGGAAATGCTCGTGGGCAAACAGCAATCTGCGCAGCAAGGAACAGCGCAATGAACGACAAGAACAAGACATTCCAGATCGACGCCCGCAGGATGGGCAAGGTCGCGGTGCTGATGGGCGGCTCGTCCGCCGAGCGCGAGGTCTCGCTGATGTCCGGCGGCGGCGTGCTGCAGGCGCTGCAGTCGCGCGGCGTGGACGCGCATGCATTCGATCCGTCCATGAACAACATGACCGATCTGAAGTCGCATGGCTACGACCGCTGCTTCATCGCGCTGCATGGCCGCCACGGCGAGGATGGCACGGTGCAGGGTGCGCTCGAGCTGCTCGGCATTCCCTACACCGGCCCCGGCGTGATGGCTTCGAGCATCGCGATGGACAAGATCATGACCAAGCGCATCTGGCGCGCGGACGGCCTGTCCACGCCAGACTGGAAGTTGGTTGCGAGCGCCGCCGAAACCGCGCAGGCCTTCAAGGACCTCGGCTCGCCGATGATCGTGAAGCCCGCACGCGAGGGCTCGACCATCGGCCTGACCAAGGTGACCTCGGTCGGTCAGTGTGAGCAGGCCTATCGCCTCGCATCGAAGTTCGATCCCGAGGTGCTGTGCGAGCAGTTCATCGACGGTGACGAGACCACCTGCCCGATCCTCGGTCAGGGCCGTGACGCGCGCGCGCTGCCGGTGATCCGCATCGTTGCGCCCGAAGGCAATTACGACTACCAGAACAAGTACTTCACCGACGTCACGCAGTACCACTGCCCGAGCGGTCTGCCCGAAGCCGAGGAGCGCGAGATTCAGCGCCTCGTGGTCGAGGCCTTCCGCTCGCTGGATTGCCGTGGCTGGGCGCGCGCCGACATCATGATCCGCAAGACGGACCGCAAGCCGTTCCTTCTGGAAATCAATACCTCGCCGGGCATGACCGGGCACTCGTTGGTGCCGATGTCGGCCAAGGCGAGCGGCATTGACTACCCCGAACTCTGTTTGCGGATTCTGGTGAGCGCATCGCTGGATTCGCGTCAGGGCGTTTCGTCTTCGAGCCAAGGAGCCAGCGCGCAATGAACGACGCTCTGCCAGCACCGCTCGACGTCCGGCTCATGAACATGATCGCCACGATCCTGTTCGTGTGCTGCGCCGTCGGCTTGGTGACGGCGGGCAGCTGGTGGTTCCTGCGCAATCCGGCATTCGCCATCGGACGTATCGTGGTGCACGGCGATCTCATGCACACCAATCCGGTGAGCCTGCGCGCCAACGTGGCACCGCGCCTGATGGGCAATTTTTTCACGCTGAATCTGCGCCAGGCCAAGACCGAGTTCGAGAGTGTGCCGTGGATCCGCAAGGCCCAGGTGCACCGCGAGTTCCCGAATGGGCTTGCGGTAGACATCGAGGAGCACAAGGCCCGCGCATTCTGGGGTGCTGAGGGCAGTCCCACGCTGGTGAACAACTTCGGCGAAGTCTTCGAAGCCGCGGCTGACGAAGACGACGACAACAAGCTGCCGCGCCTGCAAGGCCCGGACGGTCGCTCGCTCGAAATGCTAGAGATGTATGACCGCCTGCAGCCCCATGTGAAGCCACTCAATTCGTCGATCGATACCGTGGCGCTCAATGGTCGCGGCAGCTGGCGTGTGCAGTTGGAAAACGGTGCGGTGATCGAACTCGGAAGCGGCTCGGCTGTGGACGTGGTTCAGCGTCTGGATCGCTTTGTGCGCACCGTGCCCAAGGTGGCGGCGCAGCAGGGACGCAATGTGGCTTCGCTGGAATCGGCGGACCTCCGGCAGATGGATGGATATGCGTTGCGCTTGCGTGGTGTGACCACGGTGAGCGCAGAAACGGCAGCCGCACGTGCCAAGGCACAGGCGACTGCGCGGCCAGCAGCGGCGCGGGCAGCAACGACGGCCACGCGCACTACTACAACGACACGCACCCCAGGGCGCAACAACTGAGGGCAGGACGGATTTATGGCAAGAGAATACAAAGATGTGGTTGTCGGGCTGGACATTGGAACGGCCAAGGTCATGGCGGTCGTGGCCGAGGTGATGCCCGACGGCAACCTCAAGCTCGCTGGGCTCGGCATTGCGCCGAGCAACGGGCTCAAGCGCGGCGTGGTCGTGAACATCGACGCCACGGTGCAGAGCATCCAGCAGGCCCTCAAGGAGGCCGAGCTGATGGCCGACTGCAAGATCCAGCGCGTGTACACCGGCATCACCGGCAGCCATATCCGTGGCCTCAATTCAAGCGGCATGGTCGCGGTCAAGGACAAGGAAGTCTCGGCCACCGACGTGGCGCGCGTGGTGGAGACGGCCAAGGCCATCAACATCTCCAGCGACCAGCGTCTGCTGCTGGTCGAGCCGCAGGAATTCGTGATCGACGGGCAGGATGTGAAGGAGCCCATCGGCATGAGCGGTATCCGCCTCGAAGCCAAGATCCACATCGTGACCGGTGCGCAGAGCGCCGCCGAAAACATCATCAAGTGCGTGCGCCGCTGTGGCCTCGAAGTCGAGCAATTGATGCTCAATCCACTCGCGAGCAGCCAGGCCGTATTGACCGATGACGAGCGCGAACTCGGCGTCGCGGTGGTAGACATTGGCGCGGGCACGACCGACGTGGCGATCTTCACCGGCGGCGCGATTCGCCACACCGCGGTGATTCCGATTGCCGGCGACCTGATCACCAGCGACATCGCCATGGCGCTGCGCACGCCAACCAAGGACGCCGAAGACA
The DNA here is from genome assembly GCF_011305995.1 of Diaphorobacter sp. HDW4A. Lineage (GTDB taxonomy): Bacteria > Pseudomonadota > Gammaproteobacteria > Burkholderiales > Burkholderiaceae_C > Diaphorobacter_A. The sequence goes on from NZ_CP049910.1 coordinate 6,143,476, forward strand.
TCAAGGTCGAGAGCGGCTACGCCAAGCAGTTGCTGGCCGATCCCGATGCGCAGGTTGAAGTGCCGGGCCTTGGCGACCGTGGTCCGCGCATGCTCTCCAAGCAGGCCTTGGCTGGTGTGATTGAGCCGCGCGTCGAAGAAATATTTTCACTTGTGCAACAAGTGATACGTGAGTCGGGCTTTGAAGAAGTGCTTTCTTCGGGCATCGTGCTCACGGGCGGTAGTGCAGTGATGCCGGGCATGGTCGAACTGGGCGAGGACATCTTCCTCAAGCCGGTGCGACGCGGCATTCCCAAATATTCAAGCGCCCTGTCCGACATGATCGCCCAGCCTCGTGCTGCGACTGTCATGGGATTGCTTGAAGAAGCGCGCCTTGCAAGGCTGCGCGGATTTAAGGTTGCGGCCAAGAGCGGATCCGTGAAAACGGCGTTCGGTCGTCTCAAGGACTTCATCGTGGGGAACTTTTGAGATGACTGCACATCTGCTATGGCTTGCGCGCGCCGGACCACCACGTCCAATCAGGGATCGATGGCGAAGTACGGGACCTCCGCCATCGAGACAAATCGTATTCCAGAACCCCCATCGATTTTCGGCAATTGCAATTGAAGAACCAGCGTTAGGAGCACCAACATGACCATCGAAATGATCGAGTCCGAAGAGTTCAACCAGGGCACGCAGATCAAGGTGATCGGTGTCGGCGGCGGCGGCGGCAACGCAGTCGAGCACATGATTTTCCGCAGCGTGCAGGGTGTGGAGTTTGTTTGCGCCAATACGGACGCACAGGCTCTGACACGCAGCAGCGCCCATCGCACCATCCAGTTGGGTGGCAGCGGTCTGGGCGCGGGCAGCAAGCCTGACAAGGGCCGTGAGGCCGCAGAAATGGCCGTCGAAGACATCCGTCAGGCCATCACGGGTGCGCACATGCTGTTCATCACCGCTGGCATGGGCGGCGGCACCGGCACCGGAGCGGCTCCCGTGATTGCACGCGTCGCCAAGGAAATGGGCATCCTCACCGTCGGTGTGGTGACCAAGCCCTTCGATTGGGAAGGCGGCCGTCGCATGAAGAATGCCGACGAAGGTCTGACCGAGCTCGAAGCCAATGTCGATTCGCTGATCGTGGTGCTCAACGAGAAGCTGCTCGACGTTCTGGGTGACGACATCACGCAGGACGAGGCCTTTGCACACGCCAACGACGTGCTCAAGAACGCCGTGGGCGGCATTGCCGAAATCATCAACGAGTACGGCCAGGTGAACGTCGACTTCGAAGACGTGCGCACCGTGATGGGTGAGCCCGGCAAGGCGATGATGGGCACGGCAACGGCGGCTGGTCCCGACCGCGCACGCATCGCGGCGGAACAGGCGATTGCCTGCCCGCTGCTCGAAGGCATCGACCTGTCGGGTGCCAAGGGCGTGCTGGTGCTGGTCACCGCAAGCAAGGGAAGCTTGAAGCTGTCCGAGTCGCGCCTGGCGATGAACACCATCAACGCCTACGCTTCGCAAGATGCGCACGTGATCTTCGGCGCTGCTTACGACGAGACGCTCGGCGACGAGATCCGCGTGACCGTGGTTGCCACCGGCCTGTCGCGTGCCAACGCACGTCGCCAGCCGATCTCTGTGGTGCAGGGCGGCCTGCGCACTGGCACCGACAACCTGCCCTACAACATGGCGGTGGGCGGTTCTGTCGGCGTGGCAACGGGTGCGGCCCAGCCTGGCTACGACAACATGTCGGTGCCAAGCGTGTGGCGCACCAACCGCACGCACGCCACGGCGCGCGTGGATGCACTGTCGTCGGGTGGCATGGAAGAGCTGGAAATCCCGGCTTTCCTGCGCAAGCAGGCGGATTGAGGAGCTCCCCCTGAGGCGCTGCGCGCCTTCCCCCTCTCTCGCTTCGCGGGAGGGGGACACCGCCAGCGCGGCGGTGGCTCGCCTGGAGCGTCGTTGTGGTGAGCGCCGCGCGCGTTTCGCGCGAGGTGTGAGTTCTGTCAGCGAGAGGTGTCGCTGGCACGTTGAACAAGAGTTACGCGAGAGTTAAACAGAGAGAGTCGAGGGAGCGGGTGACTGCTCCCTCTTTTTTTAATCCGCGCTTGCTACTGCTTTCGTAGCGCAAGGACATTTTCTATTGCGGATATAGAGAGATTGGGGAGATCAATTTTCCCTCATTCACTTACAATTGACAGATGCTTCAGCAACGCACCATCAAGACTCTGACACGCGCCGTGGGCGTTGGTTTGCACAGCGGCCAGCGGGTCGAGTTGACGTTGCGTCCGGCCCAGCCCGACACCGGCATCGTGTTCCGCCGCGTGGATCTGCCGGAGCCGGTGGACATTCCGGTGAACGCGATGGCCATCGTGGACACGCGCATGGCTTCCACCATCGGCGTGGGCGGTGCCAAGGTCCACACCATCGAACACCTGATGTCTGCCTGCGCGGGGCTCGGCATCGACAACCTCTATATCGACATCACGGCCGAGGAAGTGCCGATTCTCGACGGCTCTTCGGCTTCGTTCGTGTTCCTGCTGCAGAGCGCGGGCGTGGAAAAGCAAAGTGCGCCCAAGCGTTTCATCCGCGTAACCAAGCCGGTGGAAATCCGTCAAGGCGAGGGCGCGAATCTCAAGTGGGCGCGGCTCGATCCGTATCACGGCTTCAAGCTGCGCTTCGAGATCGACTTCGCGCATCCGGCCGTGGATTCCACGGGCCAGAGCGTCGAGTTCGACATGGGCCTGAACAACTACACGCGCGACATCGCCCGTGCGCGCACCTTCGGCTTCACCAAGGATGTGGAGATGATGCGCGCCAACGGTCTCGCGCTCGGCGGCGGGCTCGACAACGCCATCGTGATGGATGACTACAAGGTCCTCAATTCAGACGGCCTGCGCTACGACGACGAGTTCGTGAAGCACAAGATCCTCGATGCCATCGGCGACCTCTACGTGGTTGGCAAGCCACTGCTCGCGGCCTACAGCGCGTTTCGCTCGGGCCACGGCCTGAACAACCTGCTGCTGCGCGAACTGCTGGCCCACGAGGACTGCTGGGAAATTGCGACCTTCGACAGCGAACGGCATGCGCCGCAGGGCTTCGCTATGCCTGCGCACGCGTGGTGATCCGAGTTGCCTCGCGCTGATTTCGCATGCTGATCTTCCGCGCCCTCGTCATGTTTCTGGTGGTGGCCGCAGCCGTGTGCTTCGGCTTCTACGCGGCCACGGGACAGGCACAGTACAAACGCTACGCATTTGTCATCATCAAGTGGACGCTGATCGCGGCGCTGATGTTCTTTGCGGTGCTTTTTCTCGAGCGCATCGTTTGAGCCGTGTTTGATCCGTCAGGGCAGCCCATCCTCGAGATGGAGCGCAAGATCCTTGCTTTGAAAGAAGCTCCGGTAGCGCTCATCTTCGGACTGCAGGAACTGCCTGAATTGATGGGAGTCCTTGTACGCGACTTCAAACCCTGAAATCTCCAACTGCCGCACGAAGTCCGTGTCCTTGGCCACGGCATCGATCTCGGTGGCCAGAAACAGCGCAAGCTCGGATGACGCGCCCTTGGGAAGAAAGACGCCTTGCCAGTATTCAAAGTTGACGCCTGCCAGCCCACTTTCCTGAAACGTGGGGATATCCGGCAAGCGCTTTGATCGATGAGCCGATGCGATGCCCAGCGCGCGAAATTTCTGGCCCTCGACATACGAGGCAACGGGAGCGACTCCCGCCAGCAGCAAATCCACCTGATGGCTCATCAGTGCCGCCGTCGCGGATGACGCGCCTCCGTAGGGCACATGCAGCAGCTCGACGCCCAGAGCCTTGCCGAGACTCTCGCCCACAAGATGCTGCAGGCTGCCAACCCCGGAAGACGCAAAGCTCAATCCATGAGCGTCTTTGTTGGCGGCGGTTGCGATGTCGGCAAGCTGCTGTATGCCTGATTCATTCCGGGTGACGAGAACGATGGGTGCGGAGGATATTTTGGCGATGGGCACCATGTCGGCCACGTCGCTCGGCGCGCTGCCTGGGTTGAAGAACGGATGGATGAAGATTTCTCCGGGCGATGCCAAGAGAAGAATGTTTCCATCGGGTCTGGATTGCGCGACGTAGTTTGCCGCGATGCTTCCGCCCGCGCCGGGCCGGTTCTCCACATAGACGGGACGTTGCAGCCGTGCCGAGAGCCTGGCCGCAAACGCGCGCCCGACGGTATCCATCGCACCACCAGCCTCGAAGCCGACGACCAGCTTGACGGGCTGGCGAGACACCGATTTGTCGGCGCAAGACGCACTCAATACCAGCCCGCAAAGCAGGCAGGCTCGAATCAACAGGGCGGAAAGTTTCATCACCAATCAACTGGGCACAACGGAATCAGCGGTAGTCCAGCGAGCAGGCATAGAAGTGCGGATTGCTCAAATCCTGTTTTCCGTAGCTCAGCACATCGCCGCTGAGCACGCGGATCTGGCCACCCGCGGCGACGAGCACGGCGTGGCCTGCGGCGATGTCCCATTCCATGGTGCGGCCAAGGCGCGGATACAGGTCCGCTTCGCCCTCGGCAACGAGGCAGATCTTGAGCGATGAACCGGCACTTTTGAGTGAACGCACGAGGCGGCCATCGAGGAACTGGTCCAACGCATCCGCATCGCCATGCGAGCGGCTGGCCACCACATCGAGGCCTTCTTGCGGAACGTTTCTGCACTCGATGGTCTGGCGTTTCCCTTCGATTTCCAGCCATGCACCAAGCCCTTGCGCACCGGCATACATGCGATCAAGCGCGGGCGCGAACACGACGCCTAGCACCGGCATGCCCGCATCGATCAGCGCGATGTTGACGGTGAATTCGCCGTTGCGATGGATGAATTCCTTGGTGCCATCGAGCGGATCGACGAGCCAGAAACGTTCGCCGAACGCGGGCACGTAGCCTGCGGCGGCGGCTTCTTCGGAGACGATGGGCAGTTGCGGCCGCAAGGCGCGCAGGCGCTCCAGAATCAAGCGTTCGGCGCATTCGTCGGCCTCAGTCACGGGCGATGCATCGTGCTTGCCGCGCACCTCGAAGTCGCTGCGGTAGATCTCCATGATGAGCGCTCCCGCGTCGCGGGCGATGGCGATGACGTCTTCAAGCAATGAGGCCCGGGTCTGAGTCACAAAAAATCTCCTGTGTTGTTTTGCTCATGGTCCTAATCCGTTTGGCCTATGCGCCAATCAGCGGACAGGCCGACAGTAAGTGCATTCAGAACTTCGCAAATCAGCGAGTGAATGTTTTACAGGACTGCGCATGGCTGTCGGCAAGAAACTCAGCGTTCAGGACATCAATCCACTGCGGATTCAGGCGGTGAAGTTGCGCCTTGCGGGCAAGACGCTCAAGGAGATAGGCGTCGAGACCGGGCTGTCCGCTCCCACCATCATCTCCGCGCACAAAGCCTGGCAGACGGGCGGCTGGAATGCTGTGCTCATCCGCGAGCGCGGGCGCAAGCCGGGCGAGGGCCGCAGCTTGTCAGCCATGCAGGAGCAGGACATCTATGTGCAGTTGGTCAGCACTCAGCCTGCAGACCATGGACTGCCGTTTTTGCTGTGGCAGCTCGAAGCGATGCAGCAGTTGATCGCGCTGCGCCAGCAGCTCGAATTGCCAGAGCGCACAACGGCCCAGTACCTGCAGCGCTGGAATCTCAATGCCGATCGTCCCATTAAGCGCATGCAGCAGTCGTCCACAGCAGTGCAGCGCTGGTACGCCAGCACCTATTTCGACATCTGCGAGCAGGCGAAGAAGGAGCAGGCCAGCGTCGTCTGGATCGATGATTTCGGCGCACACAGCAACTGCCCGGGGCGCCTGCGCCACGGCATTCTGCGTGCGGTCAACAACCGCGGCAAGGTGCACTGGCAACCCTATGAGGGCAGTTTGCGCAAGTCGCATCTGGAAGACTTTTTTGATCGCTTGCAGCGCGCGAGCGATTGCAAGATTTTTGCGTTGTTGCCAGCCATGCAGTGGCAGCGCGCGGCGACTTTCTCATCGTTGGCGAGCGACCGCTGCGATCGCCTGCGTTTGTTTCATCTGCCAGCGGCGACTGAGCTTCTCAGTCAATCCAACGAACTGGCCAGCAGCATTTTGAAGAGCGTGCAGAGCGCGGCGACGGACACAAAAACCGCACCCATACAAACCCCTACGCCGCTGCAGCTCGACCCTATGGCGAGCATGACCCAGCATCTTCTAAAACATCAACTCGCGCAAAAATTTGGATCGACAGGATCCTACAGTTCGCAGCATCGAAAACCAAAAACCAAGGAGAAATCTGTGGTGCTGACTCATTTGCAGAGGCTCGAAGCCGAAAGCATTCAAGCTATGCGCGAAGTTGTTGCCGAGGCAGACAACCCCGTCATGCTGTACTCCATCGGCAAGGACAGTGCCGTCATGCTGCATCTGGCGATGAAGGCGTTCTACCCCGCCAAGCCGCCGTTCCCTTTGCTGCATGTGGACACGACCTGGAAGTTCCAGGATATGTACCGCTTTCGCGATCAGATGGTCTCCAAGCTGGGCATGGACTTGCTGGTGCACATCAATCCGGATGGCATCGAGATGGGCATCAGCCCGTTCAAGCACGGCTCGCAGACGCATACCGACATCATGAAAACCGAGGGCTTGAAGCAGGCTCTGGACAAATACGGTTTCGATGCGGCATTCGGCGGCGCGCGCCGCGACGAAGAGAAGTCCCGCGCCAAGGAGCGCATCTTCTCCTTCCGATCGGACCAGCACCGCTGGGACCCCAAGAACCAGCGCCCCGAACTCTGGCACCTGTACAACGCGCGCAAGAACAAGGGCGAGTCGATCCGGGTGTTCCCGCTCTCCAACTGGACCGAGCTGGACATCTGGCAGTACATCTATCTGGAGAACATTCCCATCGTTCCACTGTACTTCTCTGCCCCACGGCCCGTGGTGGAACGCGACGGCACGCTGCTGATGGTGGATGACGCCCGCATGCCGCTCAAGAGCGGCGAAGTTCCGATGATGCGCAACGTGCGCTTTCGCACGCTGGGCTGCTACCCGCTCACCGGAGCCGTCGAGTCCGACGCCAACTCCCTGCCCAAGATCATTCAGGAAATGCTGCTCACCCGTACGTCGGAGCGCCAGGGCCGAATGATCGATCACGACTCGGCTGCATCCATGGAAAAGAAGAAGCAAGAGGGGTATTTCTGATGTCACACGTATCCGCACTCATCTCGGAAGATATCGAGAAATATCTCAAGGCCCACGAGCAGAAGAGCCTGCTGCGCTTCATCACCTGCGGCAGCGTGGATGACGGCAAGAGCACGCTGATCGGGCGACTGCTCTACGAATCGAAGATGCTGTTCGAAGACCAGATGGAAGCGCTGGTCGTGGACTCGAAAAAAGTCGGCACGCAAGGCGGTGAACTGGATTTTGCGTTGCTGGTCGATGGTCTGGCCGCCGAGCGCGAGCAGGGCATCACCATCGATGTGGCCTACCGCTTCTTCTCCACGGACCAGCGCAAGTTCATCGTGGCGGACACGCCCGGCCATGAGCAGTACACGCGCAACATGGTGACCGGTGCATCCACTGCAGACGTGGCCGTGGTGATGATCGATGCACGCCGCGGCGTGCTCACGCAGTCCAGGCGCCACAGCTATCTGGCGTCGCTGATCGGCATCCGCAAGATCGTGCTGGCCGTCAACAAGATGGATTTGATGGGCTACTCCGAGCAGGTCTTCAACGACATCGTGGCCGACTACCGCGAGTTCGCCAAGAAGATCGATCTGCACGACATCACGCCCATCCCGATGTCGGCCCTGCGCGGCGACAACATCCTTGAGCAAAGCGAGCACATGCCGTGGTATCGCGGCACGACGCTGATGGGCTATTTGGAGACCGTGGAAATCGACGAAGCCCGCCAGCAGAAGCTGCCGTTTCGCATGCCCGTGCAATGGGTCAATCGCCCCAACCTCGACTTTCGCGGTTTCGCGGGCTGCATCGCCAGCGGGCAAATCCATCCCGGCGATCCGGTACGCATTCTGCCTAGCGGTCGGGTCACGCAGATTGCGCGCATCGTCACGCAGGATGGCGATCTGCAGCAGGCGGTGGCGGGCCAGTCCGTCACGCTCACGCTGACCGATGAAGTCGATTGCAGCCGGGGCGACGTCATCTCGGTCGCGGATGAAGCGGCCAACGTGGCCGATCAGTTTCAGGTGACGCTGATCTGGATGCACGAGCAGCCGATGCTGGGCGGGCGGCCCTATCTGCTGAAGATCGGTGGCAAGACCATTCCGGTCACCTTTGCCGCGCCCAAGTACAAGATCAACGTCAACACGCTGGAGCATCTGGCCGCCAAGGAACTGGCGCTCAATGAAATCGGAGTGTGCAATCTGTCGTGCAGCCAGCCCATCGCTTTCGATGCCTACAAGGACAATCGCGAGACCGGCAGCTTCATCCTGATCGACCGCCTGAGTAACGCCACGGTGGGCGCGGGCCTCATCGATTTTTCGCTGCGCAGATCGCAGAACATTCACATGCAGCATGTGAACGTGAACCAGCAGGCGCGCGCTGAGCGGCTGCGGCAAAAGCCCGCGCTGCTGTGGTTCACCGGCCTGTCGGGTGCGGGCAAATCCACGATTGCCAACCTGCTGGAAACCCGCTTGCACGCACGCGGGCGGCATACCTACCTGCTCGATGGCGACAACGTGCGCCACGGCCTGAACCGCGATCTGGGCTTCACCGATGCAGACCGCGTGGAGAACATCCGCCGCGTGGCCGAAGTGGGCAAGCTGTTTGTGGATGCCGGGCTGATTGCGATTGCCTCGTTCATCTCACCTTTTCAGGCCGAGCGGGAAATGGCACGCAAGCTGGTGAACGATGGCGAATTTCTGGAGGTGTTCATCGACACGCCGCTCGCCGTTGCCGAAGAGCGCGATCCCAAGGGCTTGTACAAGAAAGTGCGCCGTGGCGAACTCAAGAACTTCACCGGAATCGATTCGCCGTTTGAAGTGCCCGAGTCGCCGGACATCCACATCTCCACAGTCGCCCTGACCGCGCAGGAGGCCGTGGACAAGATCATCGCCGAGCTGGTCGCCCGTGGCCTCATCGCGGACGAAGCCTGATTCTTTTCCTCCATTCGCCGCGCGTGGTCTGCCAAGGCAACGCGCGGCACACCAAGAGAGCTACATCATGGATGAGCACACTTTGAACGAACAGCTGATGAGCGGCGAGACCTGGTCGCAGTTCTGCGACCATCTCAAACGCTGCGGCCAGCAGATTTTGCGTCCCGAAACACCGGCCGATCCCGCCACGCGCGCTGAGGGTTACCGCTATCTCACCAGACTGCTGCGCATTGCGCTGGAGATGCATGTGGAGTTCGCCGATCCGGCGTTTCCCAGCTTCTTCAAGACCTCGCACGAGACCGCCAAGATCGGTGCGGACAATCCGGACAACATCTACGAATACGCGCGCCTGAACGGTGCCATGCAGTACCGTATTCTTGGCCATCGCGGCAGCGTGCCGTATTTGAGCTTTTGCACGCAAAAAGGCGGCTACGAAACCGACGGCCGCATGGTGGTGACCGGCTTTCTGGACGCCAACCAGCTCAAGACCGACAAGGACGGCAACTTCGAGATCATCGTCAGCCGCGAGCCGCAGTCCGGCAACTGGCTGCCGATGGAAGATGCCTCGGTCTCGCTGCTGGTGCGCCAGACCTTCATGGACCGCAAGACGGAAGTACCGGCCAAGCTTTCGATCGAGCGCATCGGCACCACGGACAAGCCCGGCCCGCTCGATCCGCTGGTGCTCGCGCAATCGCTGCAGCGCGTGACCGCGTTCGTCGAGAACACCGCCAAACTGTTCGCCGACTGGGCCGAAAGCTACCAGCCGCACAGCAACCAGTTGCCACCGGCCGACCAAGCCTATTGCCAATCGGTGGGCGGCGATCCCAACATCTTCTACTACCACTCGCATTGGCAGCTGGGCGAAGACCAGGCGCTGGTCATCCACGTCGACAAGGTGCCGGAATGCGCGTTCTGGAACCTGCAGATCAACAACTACTGGCTGGAGTCTCTCGACTACCGCCATCACCAAATCTGCATCAACAAGCATCAGGCGCAGTACGACGAAAATGGCGGCGTCACGCTGGTGCTGAGCGAGCGCGATCCCGGCGTGGCCAACTGGCTGCAGACCGCAGGCGTTCGCCAGGGAACCATGTGCCTGCGCTGGGTGGGCGCGAAAGAGCAATGTCACCCCACGACCCGTGTCGTGCCCGTGGACCAACTGGCGGAGGTCGCATGAACGCACCTATGCAAGCTGCGCCGCTCGATGTGCCAGAGCTGCTGCAAGCCGCGCGCGAGCGGGCGCCGGGCCTGAGTAACTTTGGCGACGACAACTACCGAGCGGCACTGGAAGTGCTCACCCAATCGCTGAACACCGAAGCCAAGCTCACTGCCACCGGATTGGCGATGATGCGCGAGCGCATCGTGGGCCAGTTGGTGAACCGGCTCGTCATGGAAGACTGTTTCGCGCGCCATCCGGAGATTGCGCAGATCCAGATCGACGATCCGCTGGTCATCGTCGGCCTGCCGCGCACCGGCACCACGATGCTGCAACGCACGCTGGCCGTAGACCCGCGCTTTTACTCTGCCGCCTGGTGGGAGACGCGCTATCCCGCGCCGCTCGCCGAAGAGGGGCCAAAGGAGTCGGCCAAACGCATCGAGATGGCGAAGGCAGAAGTCGCCCAGACCATCGAAGCCATTCCGCAGATTCTGTCGATTCATCCCATGAGCGCCACGCTGTGCGACGAGGAATTCATGCTCATGGAGCATTCATTTCTCTGCGCCATGGACGCTTACGCTGATGTGCCGAGCTACACCGCTTGGCTTGACCAGCAGGATCAGCGCCCGGTCTACACACAGCTCAAGAAGATGCTGCAACTGCTGCAATGGCAAAAGCAACTGCGCGGCGAACCGCAGGGCGAGCGTTGGCTGCTCAAGGCGCCGCAGCATCTGCATACGCTGGAGATTTTGCTGTCGGTCTTTCCCAAGGCGCAGGTCATCCTGACCCATCGCGAGCCCGCGCAGACGATTCCCTCGATGGCCAGCATGGCGCACACGCTGTGGCAAATCTACAGCGATCAGGCCGATCCTCGCTCCGCCGGCAAGCAGTGGAACAGCCGCATGGCGCGCGGCATCCATCACACCATGCAGGTGCGTGACCACCAGGACGCTGGGCGCTTTCTGGACATCCATTTCGCCGACGCCGTGGCCAAGCCCATCGAGGTGCTGGAGACGGTCTACCGCTTCGCAGGACTTGACTTCACCGAGCAAGCCCGCGCCGCCGCCCAGCATTGGCTGGCGAGCAATGGCCGCGAGAAACGCGCGGGCCACGACTACACGCTGGAGACGTTTGGCCTCTGCGAGCAGCAGATGCAGGACGACTACGCGCCCTACCGGGAAAGGCATCTGGCATCGCGTAGCTGAAGGTCACGTTTTCATTCGCTTTCACCATGGCGGTGCGCCGCACCGAACCACTACAACAGGAGACAAAAGCACATGTTGGACCTCGAAGCCATCGAGCGCATCAAGCAGCTCAAGGCGCGGTACTTTCGCGCCATCGATACTTGCAATCTGGAGTTGCTCCAAGGCATGTTGACGCCGGACATCAAGCTGGCCTTTCAAAGCCCGGCCTATGAATTCCATTTGGAAGGCGTCGACAAGGCGCTTGATTTCTACAAGACCTCGTTCACCAAGACCCGCCTGGCCATGCACAACGGTCACACGCCCGAGATCGAGGTGAACGGTGACACGGCCACCGGTCTTTGGTATCTGAACTACGTCTTCATCAACCTCGAAGAAAAGACGCACATGAATGGCGGCGCCATCTACGAAGACCGCTATGTGAGGCGCAATGGCGTGTGGTGGATCGCGCAGACGGGCTACAAGACCCTGCTCGAGACCGTGCAGCCACTCAGCGAGCAACTGCAAATCACGTCCAAACCGATCAACTGAAGCGAGGCTCAAGATGACCAAAGCTGCCAATCTCGTCACCTCCATCACCGTCGAAATCAACGCGCCTGCCAGTCTGGTGTGGGAGGTGCTGACCGATCTTGAGAACTACTGTCACTGGAACCGCTTCTGCCCTGACATTCGCTGCGGGCTGCAGCTCAATGATCTGGTTGCTATGCAAACCCGCCATCCGATCACGGGCGACGTTTGGCCCGTCAACGAATATCTGGTGGCCTTCGAGCCGGAGCATCTGCTGTCCTGGGAGCAGCGCCCGGTGCCGGAGAACAAGGATGCCGCGCGCCGCGATCAGTACATCGAAGCGATCGACGCCAACCGCTGCACTTACTTCACGACCGATCAGTTTCTGGGCCTCAATGCCGACACCATCATGCGCGAGCATGGCGCGTGGGTGAAGATGGCCTTCGACCAGGTCGCGGTCGATCTGAAAAAACGCGCCGAAGAACTGCAGCGAGCCCGCGCTGCGGCGGCAGTCTGAGAACGTGTTTACGGTCTCCACATGGTCTTGCAGGCGCGGCCTCGGGCGGTCTGCTGCGTTGCAAATCCTCGCAATAGCCCGAGCTATTGCTGCGGTTTGCGCCTTGCAGCCCATCCCGATCCGCATCCTGCAAGCCTCGCGATGAAGATCGCAAACACGTTCTGAACCACCACATCACCAAAACTCCAACGGAGACCTGTATGCTATTGAAGAACAAAGTCATCATCATTTCGGGCATTGGCCCGGGCATGGGTATCAAGCTCGCGTTGCGCGCGGCGGAATATCAGGCCAAGGCGGTGGTGCTTGCCGCCCGCACCCAGTCCATGCTGGACGACACCGAAACCGCGATCCGCGAGGCGGGTTACACCTGCGAAGTGCTCAAGGTGGCCACCGACATCGCGCAGCCCGAGCAATGCCAACGACTGGCCGCACTGACCATCGAGAAGTTCGGCCGCATCGATGCGCTGATCAACTCCGCCTACGCGCATGGCACATGGGGAACGTCCAGCAACTCGTCGATGGACGACTGGCGCAAGGTCATGGAGGTCAATCTGTATGGCTCCATGAACATGACGCAAGCCGTTGTGCCCCAAATGAAGAAACAGAAAGATGGCAGCATCGTGATGATCAACACCATGGCCACGCGCCGTCCCAATCAGCTGGAGGCCGGCTACGCGGTCTCCAAGGGGGCGCTCAAGACGGCTGTGCAGTATCTGGCCGAAGACCTCGGCCCGTTCGGCATTCGCGTTAACAGCACCTACAACGGTTGGATGTGGGGCGCGCCCGTCAAAGGCTATTTTCAGGCCGAATCCAAGCGCCAGGGCGTTCCTATGGAGTCGCTGGTGGACGTCATCGCCAAGCAGATTCCGCTGCGCCATGAGATTCCGGACGATGCAGATTGTGCGGCTGCCGCACTCTATCTGGCCAGCGACTACGCGCGCGTCGTGACCGGCGCGCAGCTTGACGTGAGCGGTGGTCATTACCTGCCGCACTGAAACTCAGCCGAGAACACCATGCAAACGCTTTTTGACATCGAAGAGATCAAACAACTCAAGGCGCGTTACTTTCGCGGCATCGATACCTGCAATCTGGAACTTCTCGCAACAGTGCTGGCAAGCGATGCTTACATCCGCTTTGACAGCCCGACTTACCAGTTCGAGATCAACGGCATCGACCAGGCCATCGAGTTCTACCGCAACGCATTCACGCATCGGCGCTTTGGCATGCATAACGGACATACGCCTGAAATCAAGGTGGATGGCGATGTGGCCACGGGGATCTGGTACCTGAACGATCTGTTCATCAACCTCGATGAGCAGACCATTCTCACCGGCAGCGCGCTGTACGAGGACCGCTACATCAAGATCGCCGGGCAATGGCGCATTCAGCGCACCGGCTACAAGCGGCTGCTGGAGATGATCGAGCCGCTCAGCGCGGGTTGCCGGATCACGTCGCAGCCGATCATGCCGCAGCCTGTTACAAGCGGCGTGTGAATGGGCCGCTGAGCAGCCGAGAAAATGGGATGTATCGATTCGCGGAACATTTTGTTCTGATTTTTTGAAAAATCACTTGAATTTCCGCCGCCGCCGCATATACTCGCGCTTGCTCCGGGGTGCACGTAGGCGTGCTGAGACAGTGGACTTGACCACTGGAACCGCGAACTTGATCTGGTTAGTACCAGCGTAAGAAGAGCTGCAGTTGGATGTGTAGATGTGCTAGTGCGCGCCTGCCCGAAATGGGTTTGCGCGCCACCGAGTCACACGACGTTCGGCCGATTGCGGAGCATTCCATCAGACCTTTGAGGAGTGCCCGCCATGAATGCCATCGACAAGTTTTCCCAGCTGCTTTCGCTCTCGCGCGAGCCGTTTCCCGCATCCACCAAAAACTTCATTGAAGGCAGCAAACCGGATATTCGTGTGCCCGTGCGCGACATCGCGCTGACCAACGGCGAGGTGGTGAGCGTGTACGACACATCCGGCCCGTACACTGATCCCACGGTGGACATCGACGTACGTCAGGGCCTGCCCAGCGTGCGCGGCAGTTGGATCGATGCGCGTGGGGATACCGAGTACTACGCAGGTCGCCTGCGCGTGGCGCTCGACGACGGTCGCAAGGGCGATGCCGACGCGATCCGCCTCGAACAACTGCGCGCCGAAGCCGCCGCGCTGCAGCGCCAGCCACGCCGCGCCAAGAGCGGTGCTAACGTGAGCCAAATGCACTACGCCAAGCGCGGCATCATCACGCCCGAGATGGAATACGTCGCGCTGCGCGAAAACGGCCGCCGCGAGTGGATGCAGCAGTACATGCAGGACGAGGCGCGTGAAAAGCGCCTGGCCGGTAACCCGATGGGCGCGATCATTCCCAAGATCATCACGCCGGAATTCGTGCGCGACGAGGTCGCCCGTGGCCGCGCCATCATTCCCGCCAACATCAATCACCCCGAAGTCGAGCCGATGGCGATTGGCCGCAATTTCCTCGTGAAGATCAACGCCAACATCGGCAACTCCGCGGTCACGTCGAGCATCGAGGAAGAAGTGGAAAAGTTGGTCTGGGCGATCCGCTGGGGTGCGGACAACGTGATGGATCTGTCCACCGGCAAGAACATCCACACCACACGCGACTGGATCGTGCGCAACTCGCCCGTGCCGATTGGCACCGTGCCGATTTATCAGGCGCTGGAAAAAGTGGGCGGCATTGCCGAAGACCTCACCTGGGAAATCTTCCGCGACACGCTCGTCGAACAAGCCGAGCAGGGCGTGGACTACTTCACCATCCACGCGGGCGTGCGCCTCGCCTACATCCACCTCACCGCGCAGCGCCGCACCGGCATCGTCTCGCGCGGCGGCTCCATCATGGCCAAGTGGTGCATGGCGCATCACCGCGAGAGCTTTTTGTACGAGCACTTCGAAGACATCTGCGACATCATGAAGCAGTACGACGTGAGCTTCTCGCTGGGCGATGGCTTGCGTCCCGGCTGCGCTTCGGATGCGAATGACGAAGCGCAGTTTGCCGAACTGCACACGCTGGGCGAACTCACGCAGATTGCGTGGGAGCACGATGTGCAGACCATGATCGAAGGCCCAGGCCATGTGCCGATGCACATGATCCAGTCGAACATGACCGAGCAGCTCAAGCATTGCAACGAAGCGCCGTTCTACACACTCGGCCCGCTGACCATTGACATCGCGCCGGGCTACGACCACATTGCATCCGCCATCGGCGCGGCCATGATAGGCTGGTTTGGCACGGCCATGCTGTGCTACGTCACGCCCAAGGAACACCTGGGCCTGCCCGATCGTGACGACGTGAAGCAGGGCATCATCGCCTACAAGATCGCGGCACATGCTGCCGACGTCGCCAAGGGCCACCCTGGCTCGCGTTCGCGCGACGATGCGCTGAGTCAGGCGCGCTTCGATTTCCGCTGGGAAGACCAGTTCAACCTCGGCCTCGACCCCGACACGGCACGCGCATTTCACGACGAGACGCTGCCCAAGGACAGCTCCAAGGTCGCGCATTTCTGCTCGATGTGCGGCCCCAAGTTCTGTTCGATGAAGATCACCCAGGAAGTCCGCGAATTCGCGGCCAAGGGCATGCAGGAAAAGGCGGGTGAATTTCGAGAAGGCGGCGGTGAGCTCTACATCCCGATTCAATCTGTCGCCTGAAATCAGCGAAACGTGAACCACTTCCACGCGAAAGCAAATCTCATGTAAACCTGCCGTCCGCCTACTTGGCGGGCGGCATTTCTGGTGCAACATGGCAGCCATATCGCCATCGGTTCTGTGAGCAATGCAGGCTGCTGCGATATCGGGCCAATTGACGAGTAGGAAAATTTTTCCATTCGTCGTTCACCGCGCTTTCCAATCCAAGGAGGTTCACATGACAGCCAAGTTTCGCACCGCCGCCAAAACACTGACATCTGCAACTGTGGCAATTCTGCTGGGTGTTACCGCAATCGGCGCAACCGCTCAGCCGCGCCCCGACATCGTCAGAAATAACGATCAACGCTACGACCACCGTGGCGATGATCGCCGAGGCGACAACCGCCGTGACATGGACAATCGTCGTCACGACAACCGCCGCGCAAACCCTCCCGGCCATGCCCGCCAGGACTACCCACGCGGCGCCGGCCCGGACCACCGCTGGAACCGCGGCGACCGCATCCCACCTGCTTACCGCTCCCGCAGCTACGTCGTGGAAGATTGGCGCGGCCACCGTCTCTCAGCCCCCCCACGCGGTTATCACTGGGTCCAATACGGTGGCGACTACATGCTGGTGGCCATCGCCACAGGCGTGATCACATCCCTCATCCTAGGGAACTGACAGCAGAAGCACAGCCATCTCGCGAATAGCGAGATGGCAAAAGGCACGAGCGTAGCGAAGTGCCGAGCGCACCTCTTCATGTCACTCTTGCGGCAAGCTGTCTGAGCGGAGCGCGCCAGCGCGCAGCGAGTTTTGCCGCAGGTATTCAAGCGCGTTTTTGATTACTTTTTGCGCGCAAGCAAAAAGTGATTGCCCCGCCGGGGGCAGTCCCGGCCTCTGCCCTCAAAGACGCAGCAGAAGCCAACAGCAAGAGGGCAGGCCAAAGCCCTCTTCTAGTAGCTCCGCCCCGATTTGTACATCGCATGCTGCCGCCGCTGCAGATCCGCCACCTCCCCAATCCGCGCCATAGCCGCTCCCGCATGCGCATGCGTGATCGCCAACCCCAGCGCATCCGCCGCATCGGTGCCAGGAAGCCCCGGCAACTGAAGCAATCGCCGTACCATCTCCTGCACTTGATTCTTGGCCGCACGACCATGGCCCACCATGGCCTTCTTCATCTGCAGCGCGGTGTATTCGGCCACCGGCAGATCCTGCGAGACCAGTGCCGCGAGCGCTGCGCCGCGTGCCTGACCGAGCAGCAGCGTGGACTGCGGATTCACGTTCACGAAGACGATTTCCACCGTGGCCTGATCGGGTTGGTAGCGCTTGACCACTTCGGTCACACCTTCGAACAGCACCTTGAGACGACCGGGCAAGTCGCCGCGAGCCAACTGCGTAGTGCGGATGGTGCCGCTGGCCACGTAGCTCAGTTGATGTCCGTCGACATCCACCACGCCGAAGCCGGTGGTCTGCAGACCGGGGTCGATTCCCAAAATTCTCACGCGAAGTGTTTCCTTACCCAGACATTTCAGATCCTTGGAATCACCCTGAAAGTAACGGGATTCCGATAGGCGGAACGTTAAAAATTGTCCAACAAAAGTTTTCTCAAGCTTCTAGACTGTAGCCGGAATGGAACCTGGTTGTCTGGAGACAAGGAAGCCGGTTCCTTGTTTGTTTGACACATAAGGTGCAGCCACGTCCGTGGGCTCACCATAACAGGCGATCCGGACAGGTGTGAGGTGGTGGTCCGCCGGATTGACCGAAGAAGAAAGCTAAACAGTGCCCGTGTATTTGATGACTGTCTCGTCCCCGGACGGGATCTCCAGTTGGAGCTGCCCACCAGCCACCGCAATGATCGACAGCCGCTCACCTACGCGCCTGAACTTGTCGTCGGGTGCACGCCATTGTGTACTGCCCACGCGAGGAGTGGCTGCGCCATGAGCACCGAAGTCCGTTCCGTGCAGCGCGCGCTGCAGATTCTGCGGGTGATGAACGAACGCGTGAGCTGGACGCTGCAGGAACTGCACCAGCGTACGGGCCTTGCCAAATCCACGCTGCACCGCCTGCTCAGCACGCTTGAGACCGAGAAGTACGTGCGCACCGATCCGCATGTCTACGGCCACTACCAGCTCACGCAGGCAGTCGGCAATCTGAGCTGCGGCGTGACCACGCAGATGCAGCTTGCAGAACTCGCCGCGCCCATCATGGTGAGCACCACGCACGCCATCAAATGGCCGCTGTCGCTTGGCGTGATCGACCGTCACCAGATCCGCATCGTGTACTGCACCATGCCCTACAGCCCGTATGCGATTCGGCCGTCGAGCGTCGGTCGCAAGTACGAGCTGACGGACTCGGCCTCGGGCCGCGCCTATCTCGCATTCTGCGATCCGACCGAGCGCCGTATCCTCATCGAAGAGATGAACAGCCGTGAAGACGAGGGCCCGCGCATCACCGATCTGCGCGCCATGCGCCACCTGATCCGCGAGATCCGTAAGCAGGGCTTCGCGGTGCGCTACGGCCACCATCGTTCGGAAAGCGCAGCGCTCGCGGTGCCGGTGTTCAGCGCGGGCATGCTGCGCGGCGTGATGGTCTACACCACGTTCGCGCGCCAGATGGACGAGCGCATGCTCAAGCGCGCCGTGCCTACCGTGCTCGCCACCGCGCAGCGTGTGGGCGAGGCGTTGGCACCTGCGCTGCGCGCGGGCGGCTCGGTGAATGGTTATGCGATTGCGGGTGGACGCGGCGAACCGGTCGCACGCGTCGCTTGATTTTTTCAGGGGAGTTCAGCCCTGTTCATGCGACCCATGATCACGCGCGTGCGGCCGTTCAGATAAGCCGATTGCGGCTGTTTTTCAAAGCGCTTGGGAGCGGGCAGCATCACGGCCAGTCGCGCGGCCTCGGCGCTGCTGAGTTGGTTGGCGTTCTTGTTGAAATAGCGGCGCGCAGCGGCCTGAGCTCCGAAGACGCCTTCGCCCCATTCCACGTTGTTCAGATAGATCTCGAGAATGCGCTCTTTCGAGAGAAGCTGCTCCAGCAGCATCGCGAGCGCCAGCTCCTGTCCTTTGCGCAGCAGGCTGCGCTCGCCTGAGAGCAGCAGGTTCTTGGCGAGCTGCTGGGTGATGGTCGAGCCGCCGCGGATGCGCACCGGGCGCTGTTTGGCCTTGGGGTTGTTTTCGAGGCGCTGCTCGGCCTGTTCCTGCAGCTTGTTGTTGCGCTCCCAGTTCTTCTCGATGGCGTTCCAGTCCACTCCATCATGGTTGACGAAGCCGTCGTCCTCCGAGGCCACCACGGCGTGCTTGAGGTGGTCTGAAATCTGTGGGTAGGCGACCCATTCTTGTTTCCAGTGAAGCGAGCCGTCCGTCGTCATCTGCTGCCAGATCTGCGAGCGCTGGAAGGTGGTCGATTCGGGATCGACGACGACCATGAGCGCGATGCGCAGCACGAAGAACAACTGCAGTGAGAGGAAGGCCAGCACCACCAGGGCGAGCCAGCGAGAAATTGCTTTGAGCGACAACATTGCACGGATTTTCGCGCAAACCTGCACGCGCGCAATCAGCGCCCTGCAGCGATCTCGGCGCGCAGCTCGCGCAACACCTGTTCGGCCGGTGGCCGCACGCCGCGCCAGATGATGAAGGATTCCGCCGCCTGTTCGACCAGCATGCCGAGGCCGTCGCGCGCGACCGCGCCGTGGCGTGTGGCCCAGTCGAGAAAGCCCTGGGCCTTTTCGCCGTACATCATGTCATAGGCCAGAGCGCCCTGGCGCAGCACGCTCGCAGGCACGGGCGATTCGGCACCGGCGAGGCTGCTGGCCGTGCCGTTGATGATGATGTCGAAGTCTTCGGTAATCGCATCGAGCGCGCTCGATGCGAGTTCAGTGCCGGTCTCGTAGGCAATGGCGGCATGGCTGTTCGCGAGGTGTTTCGCCTTTTCCACGGTGCGGTTGGAGATGACAATGCGGCGCGGCTTTTCGCGCAAGAGGGGGCCGAGCACGCCGGCCGCTGCGCCGCCCGCGCCGATCAGCAGGACGTCGCGGCCGGTGATGTTCACGCCGGCGTTGCGGGTGATGTCGGCGACGATGCCGAGGCCGTCGGTGTTGTCTGCGCTGATGGTGCCGTCTGCGTTGATCGTCAGTGTGTTGGCTGCGCCTGCGAGGGTGACGCGTTCACTCTTGTTTGTGGCGAGTTCTGCGGCTTCGAGCTTGAAGGGGACGGTGATGTTGCAGCCTCTGCCGCCTTGCGCTGCGAATGCTTTGATGGCTTGTTGGAAGCTGTCTAGTTCTACGTGTTGGCGGGTGTAGGTCACTGGTTCGTTCGTCAGTTCGGCGAAGCGGGTGTGGATCCAGGGGGAGCGGCTGTGGGTGATGGGGTTGCCCATCACGCAATATTTTTCGGTCATGGCGGTTGGGGAGTGCTGTGTTTTTTTGAGGTCGGAGGCCGGGAGTTCCGCCCGGCGGCGGAGTCACTTTTTGCTTGCGCGCAAAAAGTAACCAAAAACGCGCTTGAATTCGGGGTCACGCGGCAGAACTCGCTTTGCGCTTCGCGCGCCGCTCGGACAACCGCCGCGAGTCAGATTCTAAATAAGAGGTGCGTTCGGCACTTCGCTGTGCTCGTGCCGGGGATCTCGCGAATTCGCGAGATCGTCAGCGCACGTCGGTTTCCAGCGTGAGGTCGCGGGTGAATTTAAAGCGGGAGACCACGGCGATCTGGTCGGCCTTGGCGCGCATGGCCGGGCCGAAGTGGCCATAGGGGCCGGCTGCGGTGGCAATGGCTTCAGCGCGGCGATCCAAGAGCTTATTGCCTGAGGTCTGGGCGACTTCGGTGTCGAGCACGCGGCCGTTGTGGTTGACGGTGATGATCATGATGAGCTCGCCGTAGAGCTTCTTGCCACCGGCTTCGGGGAAGTTTTCCGTGCCCTTGTCCTCGACCTTGCGGCGCAGCGCATCGTAGTAGACGGCGTACACCTCTTCGCGCGTGGCGGGGCTGATGTAGCGTTTCTTGGGACGCGCGTTTTCTTCATTGATGCGCTTCTCGATCTCGGCCAGCACTTTGAGCAATTGCTTGCGCTTTTCCTCCTGCACTTCCTTTTCCGCGTTCTTGCTGTCAGGGCGCGGGTCGGGTGGGGGCAGGTGGGCGAGTTCCTTGCGCAGTTGGGCGAGGAGCTGGGTCTGTTGCTCCATCATCGCGTCCATCTTGCGCTGGGCTTCTTCGAGGTCGTCGCCGACAGCCGTCAATGCCGAGTAGGGCAGTGGGCTGGTGGCTCGGCCCGCTGCGGCCTCGCCGCCGCCAGCCAGTGATGACTGTGCAATGGCCTGGGCCTTGTCGGGCGCTTCGTTGGATTTGGCGTTGACCAGGATGACTTCGAGCGGCGTGTCCTCGAACACGCGGTTGAAGCTTTCAGGGTCGACGAAGCGCACCGTCAAAAGTGCGGCGTGGACGATGACGGAGGCTCCGAGCGCCAGCTGAAGGACGCTCAGTTTTTGAAGGAAGGCGGGCAGTTTCACGGCGCCTGATTATCAACTGTTGTCGGAGCTTTGGGGCTTGGCTTGTGCACCTTGTGGCGCATCTGCCGCATCGGTCTCGTTGACGTCGACCGCAATCGCGATCGGGCCAGCGACCGAATCATCATCCTCGTCTTCTTCGCTGACTTCGCCGTCGTCGCTCGCGTCCTCCGGATCATCGAGGCGCTGCAGCACGGTGCCGTGGATGTCGAGTGTGATTTCGTCGATGTCGCCAAGCTTGATCAGCGCGCGTGCGCCGCGCGGCAGGTTCTGTGCGCCGAACACCGAGATGACCAGCGGAAGCGCATCAGCACGCACCAGCATGCCAGCGCCGCCGTTGTCCTTGATCACGGTGGCTTCGATTTCGGTGATGCCGTTCTGCTCCAGATACTTGAGCGTCCAGAAGCGTTCCATGCCAGCCTGGTAACCGTTGTAGGCACCGTAGGCTGCATCGAAACTGGAGATGATCGAGAACAGGTCCGCATCCTTGGGCTTGAACGGTGCGGCGAGCGCTGCGGTCTTGCCGTGGCGGGCGCAAGCGATGATCTGCCACTGGTTCACCAGGTCGACATAGCGACGCAGCGGTGAGGTGGACCACGCATAGCACTTTACGCCGATACCCGCATGCGGCTGGGCTTTGGTGCCCATGCGCACTTTCACGCCGGGAGCGAGTGAGTACTGGCTGCGATAGATGCCGGGCACGCCGTGGTCGGCGAGCAACTGGCCCCAGGTGCTGTTGGCGACGATGGCGGCCTCGGCGACGATCAGGTCCAGCGGCGCACCGCGCTTGCGGGTGGTGATGCTGACGGTCTCGTTGCCGGTGGGCTCGGCGCCGTTGTTGCCTTCGAGGCGGAAGTTGTAGTCGGGACGGTTGAAGGTCTCGGGCTTGCCGCGCACGACCTCGCGGCCCGCCTTGAGCTTTTGCGCGAGCCTGAACAGGAAGGACATTTCGCTGCGGCGATCCAGCAGTTCCTGCGGTGTGCCGTCGACTGTGATCGACGCGTCGTTCAGCCATTCTTCGGTGACGATGTGATCGAGCTTGTCGTGGCGCAGGTTGACGGCGACGGGCACGCGCTCGAGCTTGGTCTCGGTGCCGGTGATCTCGAGCGTCTCTTCGTTGATCGTCACATACAGCGAGACGGCGGGGTTCGCACGGCCTTCGTCGAGCGTGTAGATCTTCACCACCTCATCGGGCAGCATGGTGATCTTGTAGCCCGGCATGTAGACGGTGGACAGGCGCGAGCGGCCGAGCTGATCGAGCGGCGAGCCCGGCACGATGGCCAGACCCGGCGCGGCGATATGCACACCCAGCGTGACGGTGCCGGTGCCAAGGCCCTGCACGGACAGCGCATCGTCGATTTCGGTGGTCTGGGAATCGTCGATGGAATAGGCCTGCACGGGCGCGAGCGGCAGGTCCTGCGGTGGTTGGGGTGCGTTGATCTGCGGAAAGCTGGTGCCCTTGGGGAAGTTCTCGAACAGGAAGCGCTTCCAGTGGAATTCGTAGGCCGAGTCGATGGCGCCCGCCGCCTGCAGAAGGTCGAGCGGGGCCTTGTGCGTGGCGCGGCTGGCCTCGACCACTGCCTTGTATTCGGGCGCGTTCTTGTCGGGCTTGAACAGAATCTTGTAGAGCTGATCGCGGATCGGCTGCGGACAAGCGCCGCCGCCGAGCTCTTGGGCCCAGACGGTGATCTGCTCCTGAATCAGTCGCTTCTTCTCGATGCCGGCCAGCGCCTGCTGCAGAATTTCTGCGGGCGCCTTCTTGAATCGCCCCTTGCCCGCGCGGCGGAAATAGTGCGGCGCTTCGTGCAGCGCGAGCAGCGCGGCGGCCTGTTCGGTGACCGAGGAGGACTCGGAGAAATAGTCGCTGGCCAGATCGGCAAAGCCGAACTCGCCCTCGGGCGCGAATTCCCAAGCCAGATCAAGATCGATGGTGGCAGCCAGCTCGCGGCCCTTTGCCAGCAGTTCTGCGGGCGCGGGCTTGTCGAACTTCATCAGTATGTTGGCGCCCTTGACCTTGACGCGTTTACCTGAATCCAGCTCGATCTGGGCAGAGCTTTCTGCCTCAGAGAGGATGCGGCCAGCCTGAAACTTGCCGGCTTCTTCGAATAGTGCATGCATGACAGCTATTTTCCCATGGCGCGAGGGCTCGCATGCGCAGGTGCCCAGTTGGACACAAGGATTTGCGGTTGGCGCCCGGGGCCAGGGGTCTGCAGGTCTATGATTCACGGCTTGTCCTACGCGCATGCAATGGCGCGCACCCATGAAAGCTGTCACTCACGTCTTTGCCCGCGCCCTGAAGAGTCTGGCCGTGGCAATTCCTTTTCTCTTCGCTTACACGCAGTCGCCACTGACGAATTTCTGGCCGCTGGTGGCAAGCGCCCTGTGCGGTTGGCTGATCGTGATGCTCTGCATCCCGCGTGTGAGCCGACCCGCCGAGCTGCGCGACGAACTCGGTCAAAGTCTCGCCTCCGGGTTGATGCTGGCGGGTGCAATCGCGTCCGTCATCGGGCTGGTTCAATTCTTTCAGGGCGACGTGGGGTTGTCGCCATGGATCTATCAAAGCACGCTGGGGCAGGCCATCGGCAATGTGCGCCAGCGCAACCAGCAGGCGACGCTGCTCCTGATGAGCGCGCTCGCGCTGCTGCTGTGCTCGTCGCGCTGGCTGCGCAGGCGCGAGCCGGTGGATTTCGATGTGTCGACCAGCGAGCCCAACCCCCTGCTCACGGTCTTTGCGGCGGCTGCACCGTGGCTGCTGGTGCTGCTTGCCATGGGCAGCGGAGTGACTGCGTCGCGCACCGGCGCGGTCGAGTGGGTGGCGCTGGTCGTGATGCTCTGGTTCTGGCGAAAGAGCGTTGGACGGCTCGGATTGGCGCTGGGCGTGGCCGGGCTGCTGGCCTATCTGTTTGCGGCATGGCTGTTGCCCGAGCTGCTGCTGCGTTGGACTGGTGTGCAGATGGACGGACTCTTCATGCGCGTGGCCGATACGTCGCACCGCTGCACGAGCCGTCTCACGCTGTGGTCGAACATGGCGTATCTGATCGAGCAGCGGCCGTGGTTTGGCTGGGGCTGGGGCGAGCTGGACTTTGCGCACTACATCACCGCGTTCCCGGACGAGCGTTTTTGTGTGCTGCTGGACAACGCGCACAACCTGCCGTTGCATCTGGCCGTCGAGTTAGGTCTGCCGGCGGCGCTGGCGTTTTGCGCCTTCGTGCTTTGGGCGGTTTGGCGTTTCAAACCGTGGCGCGAGACCGATGGCGCGCGTCAACTGGCCTGGGGCGTGCTCGCGCTGATCGGCATGCACAGCATGCTTGAATTTCCGCTGTGGTACGGGCCGTTCCAGCTCGCCTTGGTCATCTCCGTCGCGATTCTGGTGTTGCCGGTGAAACCTGTCGAGCTTTCTGCGCCCACCGCTTCGCGCTGGCAGGTGACACTGCTCGTGGCCTGCGTGGCGTGGCTGGCGGGCACCTACCTGATCAGCAGCGACTTCCGCCGCATGGCCGCGCTCTACCAATTGCCGCAGTACCGCGAGGCACAGTGGCGCAATCTCACGGCGCGGGAGGTCAGCGAAGACTCGAACTTCTTCACCAATCAGGCCGAATTCGCGTGGCTCACCACGACCACCGTGACGACTGAGAACGCGGTGCAGATGCACGCGATGGCGCGGCGCATGCTGCACTATTCCCCTGAGCCACGCGTGATCACCAAACTGATCGAAAGCTCCCGGATTCTGGGCATGACCGGCGAGGCGAACGAACACATGGCGCTGTTCCAGAAGGCTTACCCCGATGCCTACAAGGCCTTCATGGACAAACAACCGCTGCCCGCTTCAACGCACTGACCAGGTCCGTCAAGCCAGATCGCAGAAGTGGATCACGTCTTCCACATGGTTCTCGAAGTCGCTGAGCGCATGGTCGCCGCCTTCGAGGATGTGCAGTTCGGCGGCGCTCGCATAGCGCTCAGCCATCTCGTGCCAGTCGAGCAACTCGTCGCCCTTGGCGATGATGGCCATCTCCGGCCCGGCGGGCGGCAGATGGCGCACGTCGAGCGCCTTGAGCTCATCGACGAAATGCGGCTGGAAATAGAAATGCTCGTTCGGGTTGTGCCATGCCGTCTGGTCGCCGATGTGGCGCTCCAGATCGCGTGCCGGGTTGACGGCGGGATTGAGCATCACGCTCCTGCAGCCCATGTGCTGCGCGAACCAACTGGCATAGAAGCCGCCGAGCGACGAGCCGATCACCGCCGTCGTCTCGCGCGGCCAGTGGCTCGTGCCTTCGGCCACCATGGCCATGGCCTCGGCGGGCGAGGGTGGCAGTTGCGGACACCAGAAATGCACCTGCGGATGCGTGCGCATCACGCGGGCGGCGGTGATCTGGGCCTTGGCAGAGCGAGGCGAGGAGCGGAAACCGTGCAGATAGAGCAGATGCGTCGTGGGCATGGAAAGGGTTGCGTGGGGGCGCGCGGCGCGCCCTTGGACAGTTGTTTACGCGAATAGTAAGAGGAGATTCTGCACCCGCCATGAAGGGTTGTGCGCCGCGCTGGGATAATCGCGCGCCATGTCTGCCGTTTTCGACAAACCAACGCTGCTCCAGCGTGTGATGCCCCTGCTGCGCGGGTTCGATTGGCCGTTGATCGCTCTTTTGCTGATCCTCACGTCCATCGGGCTCACGGCCATGTATTCGTCGGGGTACGACCACGGCACGCGGTTTGTGGACCATGGCCGCAATATTCTTCTCGCCGCAGGCATTCTTTTTTGCGTCTCGCAGGTGCCGCCCCAGAAACTCATGGCGCTGGCCGTGCCCCTCTACACGCTGGGCGTGGCCCTGCTGGTGGCCGTGGCGCTGTTCGGCATCACCAAGAAGGGAGCACAGCGCTGGATCAACGTGGGTGTGGTGATCCAGCCCAGCGAGTTGCTCAAGATCGCCACGCCGCTGATGTTGGCCTGGTGGTTTCAGAAGCGTGAAGGGCAGTTGCGCGCGGCCGACTTCGTGGTCGCCATCGTGCTGCTTTTGATTCCTGTGGGGCTGATCATGAAGCAGCCCGACCTCGGCACCTCTCTGCTGGTGATGGCTGCTGGCCTGTCCGTGATCTTCTTTGCTGGGCTGCCGTGGAAACTGGTGATACCGCCGGTGCTGATCGGCGCGGTAGGCATCTTCCTGATCGTCTGGTTCGAGCCGCAACTGTGCGCCGACGGCGTGCGCTGGCCGGTGCTGCACGACTACCAGCAGCAGCGCATCTGCACGCTGCTCGACCCCACGCGCGACCCGCTCGGCAAGGGGTTTCACATCATCCAGGGCATGATCGCGATCGGCTCTGGTGGTATCTGGGGCAAGGGCTTCATGGCGGGAACGCAGACTCACCTGGAATTCATTCCCGAGCGCACGACCGATTTCATCTTCGCCGCGTTCTCAGAAGAGTTCGGGTTGCTTGGCAACATCGCACTCATCATCAGCTTCCTGCTGCTGGTCTGGCGTGGCCTCGCGATTGCCGTGGGTGCCAACTCGCTGTTCGGCCGCCTCATGGCAGGGGCCGTCTCGATGATCTTCTTCACCTACGCCTTCGTGAACATGGGCATGGTCAGCGGCATCCTGCCCGTGGTCGGCGTGCCCCTGCCGTTCGTGAGCTACGGCGGCACCGCGATGGTGACGCTGGGCTTGGCTCTGGGTGTGCTGATGTCGGTCGCCAGAGCACAGAACCAGCCGTCGCAAGCTCCCCAGGAAAATTAGTTTCCCAACGGCTGGGCTCGGTATTCAGACAGCCAAACTGGGCAGCGAGCAGGGCGCATGAACCTGCAACCACAATGGTGAGATAGCCCCTCAGACGCGACGCAAAGCCGCAGACAGTACTTTGGTACGGCAAGGCTTTGCAACAAAGTATGAGGGGCTATATCGCCACCTCCAAATGAATCGCGAGCCCCCTCTACAATGAGCAGGATGATCTCCCGCGAACCCACCATTGAACGATTGGCCATTGCTCGTCAGCTGCTGCTGGAGCCCTTTGGTCTCGATGAGTCCCATCTGACCCGCGCGCTGGCGGAAATCCGCGCGCATCAGGTCGATGACGCCGATCTCTACTTCCAATACACGCGCAGCGAAGGCTGGAGTCTGGAAGAGGGCATCGTCAAGACCGGCTCGTTCAGCATCGACCAGGGTGTCGGCGTGCGTGCGGTGAGCGGCGAGAAGACGGCGTTTGCTTATTCTGACGACATCTCCGAAGCCTCGTTGCTCGACGCGGCGCGCACAGTGCGCTCGATTGCATCGGTCGCCAAGTCGGCGCGCACCAAGGTGGGCGCGCGCAAGATCGCGCAGAGTCGTTCGCTCTATCCCGAACTCGACCCGATCGCGACGATGGACAGCACGGCCAAGGTCCAGCTACTCGAGCGCGCCGAGAAGCTTGCCCGCTCCAAGGACCCGCGCGTGGTGCAGGTCATGGCAGGCTTGGCTGGTGAATACGACGTGGTGCTGGTGGCACGCGCCGATGGCACGCTGGCGGCTGACGTGCGCCCGCTGGTGCGCATGTCCATCACCGTGATCGCCGAGCAGAATGGCCGCCGCGAAGTCGGTTCGGCCGGCGGCGGCGGTCGCTTTGGTCTCGACTATTTTGATGACGAACTCGTTCACCAGTATGTGAGCGAGGCGGTGAACGCGGCGCTGGTGAACCTTGAATCGCGCCCCGCTCCCGCAGGCGAAATGACCGTGGTGCTTGGCCCCGGCTGGCCCGGCGTGCTGCTGCACGAGGCGGTTGGTCACGGTTTGGAGGGCGACTTCAACCGCAAGGGTTCGAGCGCGTTCAGCGGCCGCATCGGTGAGCGCGTGGCGGCCAAGGGCGTCACCGTCCTTGACGACGGCACCATCGCTGATCGCCGTGGCTCGCTCAACGTTGACGACGAGGGCCACGCCACGCAGAAGAACGTGCTCATCGAGGACGGCATTCTCAAGGGCTACATCCAGGATTCGATGAACGCGCGTCTGATGAAGACCAAGCCCACGGGCAACGGCCGCCGCGAGAGCTATGCGCACATCCCCATGCCGCGCATGACCAACACCTACATGCTGGGCGGCGACAAGGATCCCAAGGAAATCGTCGCCTCGATCAAGAAGGGTTTGTACGCCACCAACTTCGGCGGCGGCCAGGTCGACATCACCAGCGGCAAGTTCGTGTTCTCCGCGAGCGAGGCCTATTGGGTCGAGAACGGCAAGATCCTCTACCCGGTCAAAGGCGCGACGATTGTCGGCAGCGGCCCGGAGTCTCTGAAAAAAGTGAGCATGATCGGCAACGACATGAAGCTCGACAGCGGCGTCGGCACCTGCGGCAAGGAAGGCCAGAGCGTGCCGGTGGGCGTCGGCCAGCCGACCATGCGCATCGACGGCCTGACCGTCGGCGGCACCGCTTGATGGCCACACTGGCGAAATTACCGATAAAAATGCTTGTTGCGTCGCACCAAAAAGTGCTACATTGAATGCTTATGCAAGTTCGTAGCTCGTTTTATTTTTACTTTTGGTTCTCGTCCAAGGCGGATGAGAGGCAACTGCGCGCACGATAACAAGCAAGCAAGTTCCCCCAAAAGACCGCCGAAGCTGAAAAGCCCGGCGGTTTTTGTTTTTCCGGCATCTTCTTTTTTCGCAACGTTTTCCTTTCAGACACTTCAACTTACTCCACAAGGACGCAATTCATGACTGCCAATGTCTCTCCTTCCGCTGATGCCTGGTATCGCAACGTCGAGAAAACCAGCAATACCGACGACAACCGCATCAAGGACATCACCATGTTGCCTCCTCCGGAACATTTGATTCGCTTCTTCCCGATCAGCGGGACTGAAGTGGAGACGTTGATCACCAACACGCGCCAGAACATCCAGAAGATCATGTCGGGCGAAGACGACCGCCTGTTGGTCATCATCGGCCCCTGCTCAATCCACGATCCGGCCGCCGCCATCGAGTACGCCAAGAAGCTCAAGGCCGTGCGCGAGCAATACAAGGACACGCTGGAAATCGTGATGCGGGTGTATTTCGAGAAGCCACGCACCACGGTCGGCTGGAAGGGCCTGATCAACGATCCCTACCTGGACGGCAGCTACCGTATCGACGAAGGCCTGCGCATCGCGCGCCAGCTGCTCATCGACATCAACCGCCTCGGCATCCCGGCAGGCAGCGAATTCCTCGACGTGATCTCGCCCCAGTACATCGGTGACCTGATCAGCTGGGGCGCCATCGGCGCGCGCACCACCGAAAGCCAGGTGCACCGCGAGCTGGCTTCGGGCATCTCGGCGCCCATCGGCTTCAAGAACGGCACGGACGGCAACATCCGCATCGCCACCGACGCGATCCAGTCGGCCAGCCGTGGTCACCACTTCTTGTCGGTGCACAAGAATGGCCAGGTCGCCATCGTGCACACCAGCGGCAACCAGGACTGCCACGTCATTCTGCGCGGCGGCAAGACGCCGAACTACGACGCAGACCATGTCGCCGCCGCCTGCAAGGACCTCGAAGCCTCGGGCCTCAAGCCCACGCTGATGGTCGACTGCAGCCACGCCAACTCGAGCAAGCAACACGAGAAGCAGCGTGACGTGGCGCGCGACATCGGTCAGCAGATCGCGGGCGGTTCCAAGTCGGTGTTCGGCGTGATGATCGAAAGTCACCTGAATGCCGGTGCGCAGAAGTTCACGCCGGGCAAGGATCTGCCAAGCGCGCTGGAATACGGCAAGAGCATCACTGACGCCTGCCTCGGCTGGGACGATTCGCTGGCAACGATGGCTGAATTGTCGTCCGCCGTACAGACTCGCCGCGGCGCTTGAGTGGACAATCGGGATTCGGGGAAAAGTGTGCGATTGCCCCGGATTCCGACAATTCCCATCGCCCAAAGGTGAAAAGCTATGCGCAGTGAAGTCACAGTCACTCTGAGTCCGGAGCAGGAGTTCCGCTTCGATCTGGAGGGCGCGGAGCCCTTGACCAACGAAGAAGCCCGTCGCTGGCTGGACGCAGAATTCGTGCGTCTGGACTGCGAGCCGCTGCGCCCGAGCGGCAAGGTATTGCTGGCCGACAAGGTGCTGGTGGTGGCCGCGAACGCGGGTCGGACCCTGCTGTCCGATGCAGCCTGGTCGCAGCAGTTTGCACGCGCCGCACGCGCCGCGCTTGAACGCGAGACGGTTCGCATCGACATCCCGTCGATGGCTGTGACCTTCTGACCTGGTGGTTCGCCACAAACGAGAAACGGTGCTCATGAGCACCGTTTTTGTTTTGCGAGGCTGAAACGGCTTACTTCTGCGCCAGCGCAGCGAGCAGTTTGGCGTGGATGCCGCCGAAACTGCCGTTACTCATGCAGACAATGTGGTCGCCCGGGCGGGCCACGGCGGTGAGCTGGTTGATCAGCGTGTCGATGTCCGCCGCCACATGCGCGCGGGCGCCGAGCGGGGCCAACGCTTCGGCGGCGTTCCAGTCGAGGCCGGCCGTGTGGCAGAACGACTGATCGGCCGACTCCAGCGCCCAGGGCAACTGCGATTTCATCGTGCCGAGCTTCATCGTGTTGCTGCGTGGCTCGAAGGCGGCAAGGATGCGCGCTTCCTTGCCCACGACGCGGCGCAGGCCGTCGAGCGTGGTGCGAAGAGCGGTGGGGTGGTGAGCGAAATCGTCATACACCTCGATGCCGTTCACCGTGCCGCGCAACTCCATGCGGCGCTTGACGTTCTGGAATCGGCCCAGCGCTTCAGCGGCCTGTGCGGGCGTCACGCCCACATGCTCGGCCGCCGCAATCGCCGCAAGCGCGTTGAGCTGGTTGTGCACGCCGCTCAGTTCCCACTTCACATGGGCAACGGGCTTGCCACGGTGCAGCACGTCAAAATCACTGGGCTCGCCGATCGCGCTGAAATCGCCGACTGCGTCGCCGAAGGAAGCGACCTCGCTCCAACAGCCGGTGTGCAGCACGCGGGTGAGGCTTTCCTCGAGCGCATTGACTACTACGCGGCCGGTCGATGGCACGGTGCGCACGAGGTGGTGGAACTGGCGTTCGATGGCGGCGAGATCGTCAAAGATGTCGGCGTGATCGAATTCCAGATTGTTCAGCACGGCGGTACGCGGGCGGTAGTGCACGAATTTGCTGCGCTTGTCGAAGAACGCGGTATCGTATTCGTCGGCCTCGATCACGAAAAGCGGGGCCTTGTTCTGCTGGGCAGCACCCCATTCGTGCGTGGGCGAGCGGCCCAGACGCGCTGAGATGCCGAAGTTCAGCGGCACGCCGCCAACGAGAAAGCCCGGCTCGCGGCCCGCGTGCTCGAGAATCCAGGCCAGCATCGAGGTTGTCGTGGTCTTGCCATGGGTGCCCGCGATGGCGAGTACATGTCGGCCCTGCAACACGTTCTCGGCGAGCCATTGGGGGCCGCTGATATAGGGCGCACCGGCGTCGAGGATGGCTTCCATCAGTGGAAACTTGGGACTGCCGTCGGCCAGTCGCGCGCGGCTCACGACATTGCCGATCACGAAGACATCGGGTTTGAGCGCGAGCTGGTCGGCGCTGTAGCCCTCGATCAGGTCGATGCCCAAGGCGCGCAGTTGATCGCTCATCGGCGGATAGACGCCCGCGTCGCAACCGGTCACGCGATGACCCGCTTCCCGGGCCAGCGCTGCTACGCCACCCATGAAGGTGCCGCAAATCCCCAGAATATGTATGTGCATGCAGCGATTCTACGAGTTGCGGATGGGCCCTCGCCGAGGACTGCCATTGGGCCTCTCGCGCTAGGAAATATGTAGCTGAATGTCAATGCGCGAGATGCAGGCGCTTGCACGATGTCACGCAATCTTTCGGGTTTTGGCATTGCAGCGACAATGTCCGTGGAAGCCTTGGCACTTTTCATTGTGAAGGGTGATGCAGACAGGGCAGCCGGAACAGGATGGCCACCATGAATGACTCTCTTGCTGCAGAAATCGCCAACGTCGCGGCACGGCTTGTGGTGGAAGAGGGCCTGGAATGGGGGGCTGCCAAGCGCCGGGCCGTCAAGCAGTTGGGCCTGCCCGCACGTACTGCGCTCCCTGACAACGACCTGGTCGAAGACGCCGTGCGCGAATACATCGGGCTCTTCTGCGCGGACACCCAGCCCGCCGAGCTGCGCGCGCTGCGCAAGCTCGCGTTGGTGTGGATGGAGCGCATGAAGGAATTCCGTCCCTATCTGGCTGGAGCGGTTTGGCATGGCACGGCCACCCGGCTTTCGGATATTTATGTGCAGATGTTTTGCGATGACTCCAAATCTGCAGAGATCTGTTTGATAGACCATCATGTAGATTACGAGCCTCGTTCCGTGACGGGTTTTCGCGGCGAACTGGTCGACGCGTTGAGCGTGAGCAGCCTGTCGCCCGAACTGGGAGAGCACATCGGTGTGCATCTGATGGTGTATGACCTCGATGATCTGCGCGGTGCCCTGAAGCCTGACACGCGTGGGCGACTGCCGCGCGGTGACATTGCCGCCGTTCGCAACGTGCTTGAGCTGCCGGATGAGCTCCTCTGAGGCGTTGCTCGCTTGTCGCTTTGGTTTTTGTCGTCGATTTACTACTTCACTCTTCAGGTAAGCGCTCTTTAACATGTCCACGCCCATCGATCCCGATCCGCATCAGCCCGCAGGCGGCATTCCATCCGTGCAGTCCGCCCAGCCCGTCTCGCGGCGCGGCTGGATGATGGCAGGTGTCGGCACCGCGGCAGCGGTGGCTGGGGCGGGCTTTGCGTGGTGGCGCTTGCAGCCGCATGATGTGCTGGATGGAGTGGAGGCGTCGTTCTGGAACGCGTCGATGGAAACCTTGGACGGCGCAACCTTGACCATGCGCAAGTTTCATGGACGTCCGCTGCTGCTGAATTTCTGGGCCACTTGGTGCCCGCCGTGCGTGGATGAACTGCCGCTGCTCAACAGCTTTTATGGAGCGCATACTGGCAAAGGCTTTCAAGTGCTCGGATTGGCCATCGATCAGCCTGCAGCTGTGCGCAAATTTCTGGATCGCATGCCGCTCGATTTTCCAATCGCACTCGCGGGTTTGACAGGTACCGATCTCGGGCGAGCGCTTGGCAACGATGTGGGTGGTCTGCCGTTTTCAGTCCTGTTCGGAAAAGATGGGAACATCTTGAGGCGTAAAATGGGACAATTGACCGATAAAGACTTGGCGCAGTGGTCTTCCGAGGTTTGAAAATCAATGCATCCCCTGTTGGAGATGCAGATATTTGCGTCAATTTCGATGCAGTAGGCTGAAATTAGGGTAAATTTGCGCCCCATTCTGTTTCTAGCCGTTGGAGCTCCCATGGATTTGCGAAAACTTAAGACCCTCATCGACCTGGTGTCCGAGTCGAACGTTTCTGAACTCGAGATCACCGAAGCCGAGGGCAAAGTGCGCATCGTCAAGGGCGGTGGCGCCATCGTGCAGCAATTGGTTGCCGCTCCGATGATGGCTCAGCCCATGGCTGCAGCCGCTCCTGCCGTTGCGGCAGCACCTGCTGCCGAAGCTGCAGCCGCCTTGCCTGCAGGTCATTCCGTCAAGTCGCCGATGGTCGGCACGTTCTACCGTGCAGCCAGCCCCGGCGCCAAGGCCTTCGTGGAAATCGGTGCCCAGGTCAAGGAAGGCGAGACGCTGTGCATCATCGAAGCGATGAAGATCCTCAACGAGATCGAAGCCGACAAGTCCGGCACGGTCACCCGAGTGCTGGCTGAAAACGGTCAGGCTGTGGAATACGGTCAGCCTCTGTTCGTGATCGAGTAAAGCGGCCACTTCATGTTCAAGAAAATCCTGGTTGCCAACCGCGGTGAAATCGCCCTGCGAATTCAGCGCGCGTGCCGCGAGCTGGGCGTCAAGGCGGTGATGGTCTATTCAGAGGCCGATCGCGATGCCAAGTACGTCAAGCTTGCCGAGGAAGCGGTCTGCATCGGCCCCGCGCCGTCCGGACTGTCCTACCTGAATATGCCGGCGATCATTTCCGCAGCGGAAGTGACCGACGCAGAAGCCATTCATCCCGGCTACGGTTTTCTCTCCGAGAACGCCGATTTTGCCGAGCGCGTGGAAAAGAGCGGCTTCCAGTTCATCGGCCCCACGCCGGAATCGATCCGCATCATGGGCGACAAGGTGTCGGCCAAGCAGGCGATGATCCGTGCGGGCGTGCCCTGCGTTCCCGGCTCCGACGGCGAGCTGCCCGATGATCCCGTCGCCATCCGCCGCATCGCGCGCTCGGTCGGTTATCCGGTGATCATCAAGGCGGCAGGTGGCGGTGGTGGTCGCGGCATGCGCGTGGTGCACACCGAAGCTGCGCTCGTCAATGCCGTGCAGATGACCAAGGCCGAAGCGGGCACCGCGTTCGGCAACCCGGCCGTGTACATGGAGAAGTTTCTCCAGAATCCGCGCCACATCGAAATCCAGATCATTGCCGACAAGTTCAAGAACGCCGTCTATCTGGGCGAGCGCGACTGCTCCATGCAGCGCCGCCACCAGAAGGTCGTCGAAGAAGCTCCGGCACCTGGCATTCCACGCAAGCTGATCGAGAAGATCGGCGAACGCTGTGTGGCCGCCTGCAAGAAGATCGGCTACCGCGGTGCGGGCACGTTCGAGTTTCTCTACGAAAACGGCGAGTTCTACTTCATCGAGATGAACACCCGCGTGCAGGTGGAGCATCCGGTGACCGAGTGGATCACGGGCGTGGATATCGTGAAGACGCAGATTCTGGTCGCTGCTGGCGAGAAGCTGCCGTTCACGCAGCGCCAGATCGAGATCCGTGGTCACGCCATCGAGTGCCGCATCAATGCGGAAGACCCCTACAAGTTCATCCCGTCGCCAGGCAAGATCACCATGTGGCACGCGCCGGGTGGTCCTGGCGTGCGCGTGGACTCGCATGTCTACACGAACTATTTCGTGCCGCCGAACTACGACTCGATGATCGGCAAGCTCATCGTTCACGGGGACACCCGCGAAGAGGCGATTGCGCGCATGCGTACCGCGCTGTCGGAGACCGTGATCGAGGGCATCAACACCAACGTGCCGCTGCATCGCGACATCATGGTGGACGCCAAGTTCAATGCGGGCGGCACGAACATCCATTATCTGGAGCAGTGGCTGGAGCAGCGCAAGCGCTGAACAAGCGCTGGGTCATTCGCCCTGCAAAGCGCGGTCATGGTGGCCGCGCGGTTTTGACACCATGCTGGCAGTTTGAAGAAGACTGCCAGCATGTTTTATTTGAGGAAGAAGGTGCCTCCATGTTTGAACTTTCCTTGCTGTGTACCGAGGACCGGGTCGAAGACCTGAGCGATGCGCTGGAGGCGCTGGATGCCCTGAGCGTGACCGTCGATGACGCCGACGCGCAGACCGACGCCGAGCAGGCGCTGTTCGGCGAGCCCGGCATGCCTGCTCCCAAGGGCGGCTGGAACCGCAGCCGCATCGTCGCGCTGTTCCAGACGCGCGAGCAGGCCGAAGAGGCCAAGGCTCTGCTGCAGGTGCAGGATTTCTTTGAGGGCAGCAAAATTCTGGGTCTGACCGAAGTCGAGGACCAGGATTGGGTGCGCATCACCCAGTCGCAGTTCGCGCCGGTCGACATCACCGAAGATTTCTGGATCGTGCCTTCGTGGCATGAGCCGCCCGCCGCCGCCACGCACTGCATCCGCCTCGATCCGGGCCTGGCGTTCGGAACCGGCACGCATCCGACCACCCGCATGTGTTTGCGCTGGATCGCGAAAAACGTCAATCCGTCCAATCCACCTGCGCGCGTGCTCGACTACGGCTGTGGCTCCGGCATTCTGGCGATCGGCGCGGCCAAGTTTGGAGCGAAGGACATCGTTGCGGTCGACATCGATCAGGCCGCAGTGGATTCCACGAACGCCAACGCCACCGCCAACGATGTGACGCTGCATGCCGGTCTGCCGGACCAGGCCGTGGGCACATACAACGTGGTGCTTGCCAACATTCTGGCCACACCGCTTCGAATGCTTGCTCCGCTTCTGTGCTCGCATGTCCAGGCGAGTGGATCCCTCGTGATGGCTGGCATTCTCGAGCGTCAGGAAGACGAGCTCAAGGCGGCTTATGCGCCTTGGGTGCAGCTCGAGGTGAGCGACCGCGAGGATGGTTGGATCCTCATGACGGCCCGCCGCTGATGGCCGATATGTGATCTGCTACAAGGCTGTTGCTTCTGCTTGCACGATGCGGCGGTAGTGTCGTTCGAAGGCAGCCCCTACAATGCAAAGCCGATGAGCCAGATTACACGCTGCCCCGCCTGCCGAACCAGTTTCAGAGTTGTTGCCGACCAACTGAGGATATCAGGGGGGTGGGTGCGGTGTGGTCGCTGCAAGGAAGTGTTCGACGCATCGGCCAATCTGCTGGGGGATGTGCGCTACGCGCCAGTTCCGCAAGCCAAGGGTGGGTCTGCGGCTGAGGTTGCTGCGACGACCCCGGCCGCATCTTCCCCGTCACCGATGGCGCCAGTTCCACAGGACTCGCAGGTCTCACAGGTTTCACCCACACCTCCGGCGGCTTCCGTTGCGGCTCTTGCGAAGGAAGACATTCCACCGCCAGCACCGGCGGCGAGCGCCGCGCCGACGGTGGTGGTGCCGCCCACTCCGGCCGCGAGCTTTGCGCAGAATGTTCCGGTGAAGGAGGATCGGCCGAATGTCTGGAGCAACGCGCGTGCGAGCGTTACGGGTTTCTCCAACGCCTCCATTCAGCATCTCGCGCAGGAAAGCGTCGAGGGCCGGGCCGACTCATCGCCAGTTGCTCCACCGGCACCTGTGGCTAGGCCATGGGCAGGACATTTTTCTCCGGCACCGACGCCGCCACAGGTCCATTACGGCTCAAGGCTCGAAGCCAATGTTGTGCCGCCGGGCTGGAAGCCGGAGTCGGCAGGGCGCAAGCCTGCTGCGGCGGATGAACCGAGCGATGATTCTGAGTCGCGCGTCGAGCCCGCGTTTGTATCGTCACGACTGCAGGAAGAAGAGTCCAAGCCCGAGCCCGTTGTCGAGTCCGAATCGCAGAGCGAGGTGACCTCGCCGCTGATAGAGGTCCAAACGCGCAGCGAGCCCACGCTGGAAATGGAAAAGGCAGCACCCGATGCGCCGCATCCCGTCATCATTTCGCAGGACCCCGAACTGCTTTCGCAGCGCGGCACCGATGACGAAGATGACGATGGCGAAGAGATGCCTGAGCTCACTTTTGAGGCTTCGCGTCAGCATGATCTGGTCGATGAGCCAGTGATCATCGCCGAGCGGCATGCCGACGAAGTCGCTGCCGACAAGGAAGACGAAGCTCCAGCCGCAGATGCCGAACGTATGGAGCCGACGCTGGAGTCAACGCCGGACGAGGTGGTGCAGAACGCTGACGCCGAGGCTGAAGAGTCTGGCGAGCAGGCATCCACATCCCGAACATCCCACCAAGAAGACGACGTCCAGGCCAAGCCCGCTGACCAGGAGCCTGCAACGGCAGAGCAGCCGAAGGAAGAAGCAGAGCAAGAGCAGGCCGTCGCCAAACTGTCGGAAGACGAAGTGGGCTTCATGCGCGATGCGCGGCGCAAGGCGTTCTGGAGCAAGCCTGCGGTGCGTGGGCTTCTGCTGTTGGTTTCGCTGGGATTGGTTGCGGGATTTGCCGGTCAGTACGCGGTGGCGGAGCGCAACCGTCTCGCCGCGATGTACCCGGCGTTGCGCCCGGTGCTCGAGCAGTTGTGCCAGCCGCTGAAATGCGAGGTGGGCCTGCCGCGCCTGATTTCTTCGGTCGCTATCGACAGCTCGACCTTCACGCGCGTGCGTGACGATGCGACGTCGTTCAATCTGCAGGTCGCGCTCAAGAGCACGGCCGACATGGTGCTGGAGATGCCCGCGTTGGAGTTGACGCTCACCGATTCGAGCGACCAGCCGGTGCTGCGCCGCGTGCTCAAGCGTGAGGACACAGGTGCGCCCGCCGAGCTGGCGGCGCGTGGGGAGTGGAGCGGCGTCGTCAAGCTGCAGGTGCCCGAGGTCGCGGACCGCGTCACGGGGTATCGCCTGCTGGCCTTCTATCCCTGATTCGCATTTTTTTGATTTTCACCTTTTTTAGATATTGGCTGAACTATGGCTGTACTGATCTGTGGCTCTCTTGCCTACGACACCATCATGACCTTTGAGGGGCGCTTTGCCGAGCAGATCCTGCCCGATCAACTGCATATCCTGAACGTCTCGTTCTTCGTGCCCACACTGCGCCGTGACTTTGGCGGCTGTGCGGGCAACATCGCCTACGCGGTCAAGCTGCTCGGTGCCGAGCCGCTGCCGATGGCGGTGATCGGCCATGACGGCGTGGACTACCTCACGCGCATGAAGAGCCAAAACATCGACACGCGCTTCGTGACCAAGCTCGAGGAGCTGCACACCGCGCAGTGCATGATCATCACCGACCGCGACAACAACCAGATCAACGGCTTTCACCCCGGTGCGATGTCGATGGCGCACGAGAACAAGATCACGGCCGACATCGGCGCGTCGGTCGGCATCATCTCGCCGGATGGTCGCGACGCGATGCTGCAGCACGCCGAGCAGTTCAAGACGGCGGGCATTCCTTTCGTGTTCGACCCGGGTCAGGCGATGCCGATGTTCAACGGCGAAGAATTGCGCCACTTTATCGAACTGGCCACTTGGGTCACGGTGAATGACTATGAAGGCAAGATGCTGTGCGATCGCACAGGCTGGAGCGAGGCCGAGATTTCGCGCAAGGTGCGCGGTCTGGTCGTGACGCTTGGCGGCGAGGGCTGCGATGTCTGGGAAAACGGCGAGCAGCAGCGCGTCGCCCCGGTCAAGGCCAAGGACGTGGTGGACCCCACCGGCTGCGGCGATGCATGGCGCGGCGCGCTGCTCTTCGGTCTGGAGCGCGGCTGGGCACTGGCCAAGTGCGCGGAACTGGGCAACCGTATCGGCGCTTTGAAGATCGCCCAGCGCGGTCCGCAGAACTACACGCTGGATTTCACGCCCGAGGCCTGACCGCTATTGTTCAGCGCACACACCGCGCGGCGTGACATCATATGAAACCGCCCTGCTGTTAAAAGCAGGGCGGTTTTTTCTTGCAACTGCGGCAGTGGATTGCTCGCAACAATTGAAACTGACGTATCGATATACTGAATAGCACGTGTTCACACTGAGAAGGGGCGTGGACCACGGGCTGGGCTCGCGGGCTGGTTCCAGCATTCCATTCGTTGAAAGACTCGAACCTATGCAATGGATCTTGATGGTGGTCGGAGGGCTTCTTGGAGCACTGGATGGAGAGATGTTGGCCGGTGCACTGCTGGGACTTGCGATCGGGCTGGTGTGGGTCGTGCGGGGCCTGAGGCGTGAAAACGACGACCTGAGCAAAAAGCTCGACGTGATGCACAAGCGACTGGGGCGGGTCGAGCGATTCATGTTGGGTAGTGGCGGTTCCGAACCGATGCGCGAGGCACAAGAGGAGCAGGCGGTGCAGGCCACCGCCGTCACACAAGAGATCGGCGAAGCGCCTTCGTTCGAGTTCACTCCGGAGACTGAACCCGAGCCGATGTCGGTGCCTGAGCGGGTTGCTCCGGCGACGCCCGTGAGTGCCGTTGAGCAGCCGACCATCGCAGCGGTTCAGGTGACCGGTCTCTGGCAGAGCACAAGGGAAGCGGTTGCGGCCTCCGTAGAGAGGGCCGTTCCCGAAGCCGTGTCGGCGACAGAGACAGCGGCAGAGATCCAGGCATCTGCGCGCCAGGCCGAAATCGTCCGCAAGGCACCACCTGTGCCATCGGGGCCGTCCATTTTCGAGCGCGCATTTCTGGTGGCCAAGGGCTGGCTGTTTGGGGGCAACACGGTTTTGCGCATCGGCGTAGTGCTGCTGTTCATCGGCCTCGCATTCTTGCTTCGCTACGCGTCGGAGCGGGTGTCTCTGCCGGTTGAATATCGCTACGCGGGTGTAGCTTTCGCGGCCTTTGTGCTGCTGGCCATCGGCTGGCGGCTGCGCGAGAAACGCACCGCGTATGGGCTGATTTTGCAGGGCACGGGCATCGCGGTGCTGTATCTCACGATCTTCGCGGCGATGCGTCTGCACCCGCTGATATCGCCCAGTGTGGCGTTGGTGTTGTTGATTGTGGTGACCGCCTGCCTTGCCATGCTCGCGGTGCTGCAGAGCGCGATGGGGCTGGCGGTGGTCGCGGTGCTCGGTGGATTCGCCGCGCCGATTCTCACTTCGACCGGCAGTGGCAACCACGTGGCGCTGTTCAGCTACTTCGCGCTGCTGAACGCCGGTATCTTCGCCATTGCGTGGTTCCGCGCCTGGCGCTTGCTCAATCTGATCGGCTTCCTCGGCACCTTCGGCATCGGATTCGCATGGGGCATGCGTGCCTACAAGCCCGAGTTGTTCGCCAGCACCGAGCCGTTTCTGATCCTGTTTTTCCTGATGTATGTGGGCATCGGCCTGTTGTTTGCGCGGCGCAAGCTGATCGATGCAGCCACCGCGCCGCAGGATCGCCATGCGCTGCTGCGCTGGTCGGCGCGGCAGGCGGACTACATTGATGCCACCGTGCTGTTCGGCCCGCCCATTGTCGGTTTTGGTCTGCAGTGCGCGGTCATCGGCCACATCGAGTTCGGCATGGCCTTCAGTGCGCTGGCGCTGGGGCTGTTCTACATGGTTCTGGCGCGCGTGATGCATGGCGGCGCGGCGGCCAAGCGCACCTCGCTGCTGATGGAGGTCTATCTCGCGCTTGGCGTGATTTTCGGCACGCTGGCGATTCCGCTTGCGCTCGATGCACGCTGGACGGCCGCCGCTTGGGCGGTCGAGGGGGCGGGCATCTTCTGGCTGGGGCTGCGTCAACAGCGGCTTGTGGCGCGCATATTCGCGCTGTTCCTGCAAGTCGCTGCCGCCTGCGCTTTCCTCAGCGAAATCAGACTGGGTGGCCAGACGCTGCTCGACGGCGCTCCGCTCGGCGCGCTGATGGTGGGCGCGGCCTTTCTGTTCAGCTTTCTGCAACTGCGCCGCACTCCGCGCGAGTCGCTCGCGGGCTTCGAGCCCAAGGTCACGCCTGCGCTGGCGGTGCTCGGCCTCTCGTTTCTGTACCTGATCGCGCCGCTGTGCTTTGGCGTCAACTACACCGCGATGGCGTGGGCCGTGGCCGGACTTGCCACGCTGTACGCGGGGCTGCGTCTGCAGTCGCGCACATTCCTGTTCTGCGCGTTCGGCGTGCAGATTCTGGGCGCGATCCTGTTCTTCCTGAACATGGATGCGAGCGACGGGCAGGGCGGCGTGCTCGCCTCGGGCTGGCAGGGTTTGCTTAGCGCCATGCTCATCGGTCTGATGATGATCGCGGGCATGGTGCTCGCCGTGCGCGATCCGCATGTCAAGCAAGAAACCGCTCTGGTGCGCGGTGTGAATCTGGTGCTGCTGCTGGGGCTGGTGTTCGTCAATCTGGCCGTGCTGTTCGTGCTGCCGTGGCGCACCGCGAGCGCCGTCTGGGCCGCGAGCGGGCTGCTCATTCTCTGGCTGGGCCTGCTGCTGGGACAACGCCTGAGCTTCTATTTCGGCATCGCGCTGCAGGTGTTCGGCGGTGCGGCGTTCCTGAGTGTGGCGGCTCCCGCGCTTTTGCAGAGCGTGGCGAGCGAGGGCCTGCGCCCGCTTGCGCACAGTGGCTTCTGGACGCCTGCGCTGGTCAGCATCGCCGCGCTCGTCGGCGCATGGCGATTGCGTAAATCCGGTGCGAGCGAGCAGAACCTCGGCATTGGAGGCCTCAGCTTGCACGATCTATCGACGGTGCTGATGCTTTGGGGCGCGGTGTGGTGGGCGTTCGCCGTGCTTTGCGAAAACGTGCGCTTCGTTCCGCTTGCGCTGCGCGATTCCGTCTCGATTGCTGCGGCTTCCCTCACCGCTGCGATCTGGGGACTGGTCGCGCGCCGCGTGCGCTGGCGTGAGCTGGCGAGCCTCTGTCTTGCGCTCGCTCCTTGCGGATTGATGGTGCTGCTCAGCCTCTGGATGTCCGATCTGGAGCCGTTCGCCGATTGGCGTTGGGCGGCATGGCCGTTGCTGTTCGGGGTGCACCTGCTGTCGCTGCGTCTGCTTCCACCCCTGCTGCCCGCGCGCTTGCAGAGTGCCGCGCATGTGCTCGGTTGCTGGTTGCTGATCGGGGTGCTTGCGCTGGAGATGCGCCATCTCTTCGCCCTGCTGGCCGAGCAATACAACGCATGGCGCTGGCTGGGCTGGGCGCTGGTGCCCAGCGTCTATCTGCTGCTGATGGCGAGCCGTCTGCGCCTGCCCTGGCCGGTGCGTGACTTCGCGCGCGAGTACCGGCTGCATGCGGCCGCGCCCGTCGCGCTGGTCATGCTGTGCTGGTTCTGGCTCGCGAATCTGTTCAGCGATGGCGCGGCGCAGCCGCTGCCGTTCGTGCCGCTGGTGAATCCGCTCGAAATCGGCTTGTTGATCGTGCTGTTCGCGCTGTATCGCTGGAGCGCCAACTGCCTCGATGAGGTCGCGACCGACAAGGGCATGCTCAACCAGTCGCGGCAGGTGATCGCGGGGGCGTCGATCTTCGCGCTGCTCACGATGATGGTCTGCCGCGCCGCTCACCATCTGTTTGGCGTGCCGTTCGACGCGCAGGCCCTTGGCAACTCGATGCTGGTGCAGGCCGGGCTGTCGCTGGTCTGGACGCTGTTCGCGCTGGCGCTGACCATCGCGGGCACGCGCCTCGTGCGCCGCGATCTATGGATGACGGGCGCGGTGCTGGTCGGCATCGTGGTGGTCAAGATGTTCTTCATCGAACTGGGCAACAGCGGCAGCCTGGAGCGCATCATTTCCTTCATCGGGGTTGGCGTGCTGCTGCTGGTGGTTGGATACTTCTCGCCATTGCCGCCGCGCCGCGAGCAGGCGGTGCCCTCCGACCAGCCCGAGAAAGTGATTGCATGATGCGCGCCCTGTTCGTCCGTTTGGCCTGTTCGCTGGTGGTCGGTGCCGGTCTTTCCACAAGCGCCGTCAGCAAGGAGCAGCTTGCGGACTTCGGCCAGCGCCTGCCGCTCACCCTGCAGGGCG
The DNA here is from genome assembly GCF_011305995.1 of Diaphorobacter sp. HDW4A. Lineage (GTDB taxonomy): Bacteria > Pseudomonadota > Gammaproteobacteria > Burkholderiales > Burkholderiaceae_C > Diaphorobacter_A. Next base: position 6,187,038 of record NZ_CP049910.1, read on the forward strand.
AGGGTCCGTGGTACGGCGTGGCGATTCCCATGGAGGTGCGGATGTCGGCGTCGCACGCCGATCTGAGTGACCTGCGCGTGTTTGATGCAGGCGGGGAGAGCGTACCCTTCGCGCTCGTGACCGACGCCGCCGCGCCTGCCACGAACACGCTGCGTGATGGTGGTCCGGTGCGATTGTTTCCGTTGCGCACGCCGGTGGCGGCAGGTGCCGCGCAGCCCGACATCCGGATCCAACAGAACGGCACCATCGTCGAGTTGCGCACGACGCGGCCCGCTACCGCAGCGAGTGCGGATCAGAAAGACAAGGTGTATGGCTGGCTGATCGACGCGAGCAAGATCGACTTTCCTCTGGAGCGATTGCAACTCGATTGGAGCAGCAGAGGTGAAGGCTTTCAGAGTTTCAGCATTGAGGCCAGCGACGATCTGCAGCGCTGGAGTCATTGGGGCAGCGGCCAGATCGCGCGCCTGAGTTTCGAGGGCGAGCGCCTCGACGTCAGCGAGATCAAGCTGTCAGGACAAAAGGCGCGCTATCTGCGGTTGCTGTGGCCGCGCGATGCGACAGCGGTGGAGGTGAAGAGCGCGCGCCTGCTCGGCAGCACACGGACCCGCTCTCCTGCGCCGCTTGCCTGGTCCGAGCCCATCGCAGGTCGGCTGGAAAAGGACGGCGAGTTTCGCTGGCAGCTTCCGCAGTCCCTGCCGCTGCAGCGGGTGCGCGTCGCACTCTCCAAGGAGGTGGAGTACACCGTCGCGCCGGTCGATCTGTCCGGACGCGATGTGCAGAAGTCCTCGTCCACGATGGCATCCCAGCGCCGTGAGCGCCAGGACAACTACTGGCGGCCGCTAGCACGTGGTGTGCTGTATCGCCTGCCCGTCGATGGGCGCACGGTGCAGGTCGACGAGCTGGAGATCGCGAGCTTCGAGCCAGTCAACGAGTTGCGCCTGCGCGTCGACAGCCGGGGTGCGGGACTGGGTGGCCAGGTGCCGCAGCTGAGCGTGGCGATGCCGTCGAGCCGGTTGGTGTTTCTCGCGCGTGACAAGGCCCCGTATGAACTGGCATTTGTCAACGCCAAGGCGCGTGCGGCCGATCTGCCATTGAACGTGCTGATCCCTGGCTACAACGATGACAAGCCGCCCGTGTGGGACCGCGCTTCGCTCGCACCGTTCAACTTGGCACAGGCAACTGCGGACGCGCAGTCTGCCGCGATCAAGGATGCTTCGGCGCGCGACTGGAAGAAGTACAGCCTGTGGGCGATGTTGCTTCTGGGTGTGGGCATGCTGGTACTGATGGCCAGCAGCCTGATCCGCAAGAAGTGAGCCACTGACGAATGCCGGTGATATTCGGCGAGGCCGAAAAAAAGCCCGGTGCTTTCACACCGGGCTTTGCTGTTTCCTGAAAGGAAGCTTGCCTGATTAGGGCTTGCCGCCTGTCGGGAAAGGCCACGCAGCCTGAGGATTCAGCGTGGTTTGTGCAGCAGGAGCGGCAGCAGCAGCGGCCGCAGGGGCAGCAGCGGCAGGCTTGGCAGCAGCCTTCTTCGAAGCCTTCTTGGCAGCAGGCTTCTTTGCAGCAGCCGGCTTCTTCGCAGCTACGGCCTTCTTGGCAGCAGCAGGCTTCTTCGCGGCAGCAGCCTTCTTGGCTGGGGCTGCCTTCTTTGCGGCTACGGCCTTCTTGGCTGGAGCTGCCTTCTTTGCGGCCACGGCCTTCTTGGCTGGAGCTGCCTTCTTTGCGGCTACGGCCTTCTTGGCTGGAGCTGCCTTCTTTGCGGCTACGGCCTTCTTGGCTGGAGCTGCCTTCTTCGCGGCTACGGCCTTCTTGGCTGGAGCTGCCTTCTTCGCGGCTACGGCCTTCTTGGCTGGAGCTGCCTTCTTCGCGGCTACGGCCTTCTTGGCTGGTGCAGCCTTCTTCGCAGGAGCAGCCTTCTTTGCAGCTACGGCCTTTTTCGCCGGAGCAGCCTTCTTGGCCACGGTTGCTTTCTTTGCAGGAGCTGCCTTCTTAGCAGCGGTCTTCTTCGCAGTTGCCATCATTTTCTCCTTGGGTCGATTAGCAAAGAGCACCCCGTGTCTACTTTGGACACAGAGCGATTCATGGCACCGGGATGTTGGATGTCCATCTCACTGCCACAAATACGGTAACACCCCCACACCCCGCCTCGTGCGGGCGTTGGGTTGTGAGGGTGTGAATTCAAGAACATGACCTGTGTTGTCTGGATTCTTCAATCCCAGGACAAGGCTCCACCGGATTGGTACTCGATGACTCGGGTCTCGAAGAAGTTGCGTTCTTTCTTCAAGTCGATCATCTCGCTCATCCAGGGGAACGGATTTTCTTCATTGGGGTACAGCGCTTCGAGGCCGATCTGCGTCGCACGACGGTTGGCGATGTAGCGCAGGTAGCTCTTGAACATCGACGCGTTCAGACCCAGTACGCCGCGCGGCATGGTGTCTTCGGCGTACGCGTATTCGAGTTCGACGGCCTTCTGGAACAGACCCTTGATCTCTTCCTTGAATTCGGGAGTCCACAGATGCGGGTTCTCGAGTTTCAGCTGGTTGATCAGGTCGATGCCAAAATTACAGTGCATCGACTCATCGCGCAGGATGTATTGGTATTGCTCGGCTGCGCCGGTCATCTTGTTCTGGCGACCCAGCGCCAGAATCTGCGTGAAACCGACGTAGAAGAACAGACCTTCCATCAGGCAGGCGAAAACGATGAGTGACTTGAGCAGCGTCTGATCGTCTTCGGGTGTGCCAGTGTTGAAGTTCGGATCCATGATCGCTTCGATGAAGGGGATCAGGAACTCGTCCTTGTCGCGGATCGACTTGACTTCGTTGTACGCGTTGAAGATCTCGGACTCATCGAGGCCGAGCGATTCGACGATGTACTGGTAGGCGTGCGTGTGGATCGCTTCCTCGAACGCTTGGCGCAGCAGGAACTGGCGGCATTCGGGTGCGGTGATGTGGCGATACGTGCCGAGCACGATGTTGTTGGCGGCCAGCGAGTCTGCGGTCACGAAGAAGCCGAGATTGCGCTTGACGATGCGGCGCTCGTCTTCTGTCAGGCCGTTCGGATCTTTCCACAACGCGATGTCGCGCGTCATGTTCACTTCCTGCGGCATCCAGTGGTTGGCGCAGGTGGCGAGGTATTTTTCCCAGGCCCACTTGTACTTGAAGGGGACCAGTTGGTTGACGTCGGTCTTGGCGTTGATGATGCGCTTGTCGGCGGCATTCACGCGCTTGCGAGCAGCGGGTGCAGATGCTTCAGCGGAAGGCGCAGCACCTTGCGGAGAGGTGGATGCAACGGTCTGAAGCGCGGGCGTTGATCCGAGGCGGTTGTCATACGAACCGCCTTCCGTTTGATTTTGCGATGAGGGCTTGACTTCTTCGTCCCAGGTCAGCATACGTTTTCCAGTGCTCGAATTATGAAAGCAGCGACTCAAAAAGAAAAGCGCTGCGGCGTTGCTTCGCCAAATATTTTGCGTGGAGGCGCGTGCGCTCCGATGTGAAGCACTTCAAACGCACGCACAAAACGCCTTATTGACAGGCCTCGCAGCCCGGATCATCGATCGCGCAGAACTTGATATCGGTGGCTGGAACGCTTTCGTTCTGTGCACGTGCAGCAGCGGCTGCTGCCTCCAAAGCGTTGACTGGCGCGGCTTTCGGGGCTGCGGCAGAATTTTGCTCGTTGCCACTCGACACGGCGTTGAGTTGTCGTCCACTCACCGTGCTCATCTCCACATGCGTCGCAGATTGCGTGCGCAGGTAGTACGTGGTTTTAAGACCACGAACCCATGCGAGCTTGTAGGTCTCATCGAGCTTTTTACCCGATGCACCTGCCATGTAGATGTTCAAACTCTGTGCTTGATCGATCCATTTCTGGCGACGCGATGCGGCTTCGACCAACCATGTCGGCGAAACTTCGAACGCGGTGGCGTAGAGATCCTTCACGGCTTGCGGCACGCGATCGATCGGTTGCAGCGAGCCCTTGAAGTGCTTCAGGTCCATCACCATCACGTCATCCCACAGACCGAGGCGCTGCAGATCGCGCACCAGATATTGGTTGACGACGGTGAACTCGCCCGACAGATTCGACTTGACCGACAGATTGCCGAACGATGGCTCGATCGATGCGTCCACGCCAACGATGTTGGAGATGGTCGCGGTCGGTGCAATCGCTACGCAGTTGGAGTTGCGCATGCCGTCCTTGGCGATCTTTTTGCGCAGAGCTTCCCAGTCGAGCGTCGACGAGCGATCCACTTCAACGTAGCCGCCGCGTTCCTTGGCCAGCAGTTCCACCGAGTCGATCGGCAGAATGCCGCGCGACCACAGCGAGCCTTCATACGTGGAGTACGTGCCGCGCTCCTTGGCCAGCTCGCTCGATGCGAAGTAGGCGTAGTAGCAGATGGCTTCCATCGATTCGTCGGCGAATTGCACGGCGGCGTCGCTGGCGTAAGGGATGCGCATTTCATACAGCGCGTCCTGGAAGGCCATCAGGCCCATGCCCACCGGACGGTGGCGCATGTTGGAGTCCTTGGCCTTCTGCACGGCGTAGTAGTTGATGTCGATGACGTTGTCGAGCATGCGCATTGCGGTGCTGATGGTCTTCTTCAGCTTGTCGTGATCAACCTTGCCGTCCGTGATGTGACGCGACAGGTTCACCGAGCCCAGGTTGCAGACGGCGGTTTCGGTGTCGCTGGTGTTCAGCGTGATTTCCGTGCACAGGTTGGACGAGTGCACCACGCCCACGTGTTGCTGAGGCGAGCGGATGTTGCAAGGATCCTTGAACGTGATCCATGGGTGACCGGTCTCGAACAGCATCGAGAGCATCTTGCGCCACAGGTCGTTGGCAGGAATCTGCTTCGAGAGGCGCAGCTCGCCGGCCGCAGCCTTGGCTTCGTAGGCGGAGTAGGCCTTCTCGAATGCACCGCCATACAGGTCGTGCAGATCGGGAACATCGGCGGGGCTGAACAGCGTCCAGGTGCCTTTTTCCATCACGCGCTTCATGAACAGGTCTGGAATCCAGTTGGCCGTGTTCATGTCGTGCGTGCGGCGGCGGTCGTCGCCGGTGTTCTTGCGCAGCTCGAGGAATTCTTCGATATCGAGGTGCCATGTTTCCAGGTAAGTGCAGACTGCGCCCTTGCGCTTGCCACCCTGGTTCACCGCGACGGCGGTGTCGTTCACCACTTTGAGGAACGGAACCACGCCTTGCGATTCGCCGTTCGTGCCCTTGATGTGCGAACCCAGCGCGCGCACACGGGTCCAGTCGTTGCCGAGACCGCCTGCAAACTTGGAGAGCAGGGCGTTTTCCTTGATCGACTCATAGATGCCATCCAGATGGTCCGGCACAGTGGTCAGGTAGCACGACGAGAGTTGCGAGCGCAGCGTGCCGCTGTTGAACAGCGTTGGCGTGGACGACATGAAGTCGAACGACGACAGCACTTCGTAGAACTCGATGGCGCGGGCGTTCTTGTCGGCTTCGTTCAGCGACAGGCCCATCGCCACGCGCATGAAGAAGGCTTGCGGCAGTTCAATGCGGGTCTTGCGCACGTGCAGGAAGTAGCGGTCGTACAGCGTCTGCAGACCGAGGTAGTCGAACTGCTGGTCGCGCTCGGCCTTCAGGGCGGCACCCAGACGTTGCAGGTCGAATTCCTTCAGGAGACGCTCGTCGAGCAACTCGTTGTCCACGCCCTTCTGGATGAATTGCGGGAAGTACTCGGCATAGGCTGCCGGCATTTCTGCGGGCGTCACGTCGCGGCCCAGAATTTCGCGCACGATGGTGTGCAGCAGCAGGCGGGCTGTGGCGTAGGTGTAGCCGGGGTCTTTTTCGATCTTGGTGCGCGCGGCCAGAATCGCCGCCTTGAACACTTCGTCCATCGGCACGCCGTCGTACAGATTGCGCATCGTCTCGGTCACGATGGGCGCAGCCGTCACGTGCTCGCCGATATTGGCGCAGGCCGATTCGATCAACGCGTGCAGACGAAGCACGTCGAGTTCCACGCGCTGGCCGTTTTCCAGCACATGCATGGTCGGCACTTGCGGCAGCAGCTGTTCGCGGCGCTCGGCGCGTTCCTGCTTGCGGGCTTCGCGGTACAGCACGTAGGCCCGGGCGACTTCGTGGTGGCCGCCGCGCATCAGGCCGAGTTCGACCTGGTCCTGCACGTCTTCAATGTGGAAGGTGCCGCCGCCTGGGCGCGAACGGGTCAGGGCGTGCACGACCGCCTGAGTGAGGTTGTCCACGACTTCGCGGATGCTGGCCGATGCCGCGCCCTGCGCGCCGTGTGTTGCCAGAAACGCCTTCATCATCGCCACGGCGATCTTTTGTGGCTCGAACGGAACCACGGCGCCGTTGCGGCGGATGATCTGGAACTGGGTGTAGTTTCCGGCGATCGCTGGTGCCTTTGCGGCAGCAGAAGAAGTGGATTGAGCGAGCGCAGGGCTCACCTCATTGGCTGGGGTCTGTACAGCTTGCATGTAGTCCTCTTGTATTGCGTTCGAAGGCGGCTGTGCAGGCCTGGATCAGCTGCAAGGGCCTTCGGGTGTGATGTATCACTGGTTGCCGTGACACACTATATCTGGGGTGTCCGAAGTCATCAAGACACTACCTGTAGTGTATCCGCTGCAGGGTGGTGTTCGGGCGAAATTGACAATTTGTGGTCTGCAAAGGGCCCGCATGTCGGTGCGCGACGGGTTGTGCTGACAGTGTTTGCGAACGGGAATCACCAGTTGATGCGATCTATCCGGCAATACGCTCCGCTAGCCCGCATGCATCGGGAAAAAGTAGAGCGGGAAAAATCCGGAGATGGCCAACTGTGAAAACCACAGAGGGGTGACGGTTGCTAAGGTTGTAGTGGAAACCACCAACCTAGATCACACAAATTGTTTCGCATTTTTTGCCATTCGAATCCGGCTCCGGGATCACCCTTGCGCGCGGGCGCAATGTGCTCATGTCCGGCGATGTAGCGGATCGAATAGCGTTGGGCAAGAGCTTTGCACAGCATGGTCAGCGCGGTGTATTGCGCCTCGGCAAAACTCTCGCCTTCCAATCCTTCCAGTTCAATGCCGATCGAGTCGTCATTGCAGTTGTCGCGTGCTCGCCAGTGCGAACGACCGGCATGCCACGCGCGCCGATCACAGTTGACAAACTGGGTGATTGTCCCACTTCTTCCGATCACGAAGTGACTGGAAACCTCTATGCCGCGTATGGTGTTGAAGTAGGGATCTGCATCCCAATCGAGTTTGTTGGTAAAGAGGCGCTCGATGTCGCCCGTTCCATATTGGCCCGGCGGCAGGCTGATGGAGTGCACGACAACGAGGTCGATCTCGGCACCTTCCGGGCGAGGGCCATGGTTGGGCGATTCGACGCGATGGGCCTTGGCGTACCAACCGCCCTGCCAGGCGTTGGCTGGCTTATTCGCTTTCGACATGGTCCGTGCCGCCTTCGGCCTCGGAGATGTTCAGCCGTTCGATGCGGTAGCGGATCTGGCGCAGGCTAATGCCCAGGCGTGCAGCCGTCGCAGTGCGGTTGAAGCCGGATTCGCGCAGCGCACGCACAAGGATGTCGCGCTCCTGCTTGTCGAGCCAGGCCTGCAGGTCATTGGGCAGTGCGGTGTTGGCGGGATAGGGCGGTGGCGCACCTGCCGGCAGCATCTCCGCGCGCTCGCTCGCATCGCTGTACTTGACCACGAGGGGTGAGGGCTCTGTCGGTGCAGCAGGCGCCGGGGCAGGTTCAGGCGTTGCACTGGCAGTGGGTGGATCGACGAACAGCTCGTCGCCATCGCTGAGCGCGACCGCGCGGTGCAGCAGATTTTCCAGCTCGCGCACATTGCCCGGCAGTGGGTGCATGGCGATGCGTCGCAGTGCGTTGCCGGTGAGACGGGGCACGGGCACGCCCGAATCCTGCTCGATGCGCTGTAGCAGCGCGCGGCACAGGTCGGGCAGATCCTCGCGGCGTTCGCGCAGCGGCGGAATTAGCAGTTCGATAACATTCAGGCGGTAGTACAAGTCCTGACGGAATGTGCCGGCCTGCACCTCGGCAGCAAGGTTCTTGTGCGTGGCGCTCACGATGCGCACATCGACGGTCTCTTCCTGTGTCGCGCCGAGCGGCCTGATGCTGCGCTCCTGAATGGCGCGCAGCAGCTTGGACTGCATGGCAAGCGGCAGATCGCCAATCTCGTCAAGGAACAGGGTGCCGCCCTGTGCGGCCTGGAAGAATCCATCGCGATCCGCCGTCGCGCCGGTGTATGAGCCCTTGCGTGCGCCGAAGAACTCGGCTTCGAGCAGATTCTCTGGAATGGCGCTGCAGTTCACTGCGATCATCGGGCCATCGGAGCGTTGGCTGCTGCCGTGCAGCGCGCGCGCGACCAGCTCTTTGCCGGTGCCGGACTCGCCGCGTACCAATACTGGCGCCATGCTGCGCGCTACCTTGGCGATGCGCTGCTTTACATTGCGCATGGCTTCGGATTCGCCGATCAATTGGCGCAGCATGGGCGACACCGTTGATGATTCGTTCTCGGCGGTGGGCCTGTTCTCCGTTCCCTGAACTCGCAGGCTGGCCGCAGGTTGGCCGGGAGCCGGAACGCCGCCCGTGCCCTGCACGGCGGACGCAACTACCGAGCGAAACTGCTTGAGATCGACCGGCTTGGTCAGATAGTCGAACGCTCCGGCGCGCAGCGCTTCCACCGCATTTTCCGCTGAACCGTATGCGGTCATCACCACGCAACGCTCGCGCCTCTGGGACTCACGCAGTTGCAGGAGCACTTCCATGCCATAGCCGTCGGGCAATCGCATGTCGGAGATCACCACGTCGAATTGCTGCACGCGCAATTGCTGGCGCGCCTCTGCCACCGAACCGGCCGTTTCGACGCGATAGCCCTCGCGCAGGAGCGTGAGCTCGTAGAGCGTTCTCAGATCGGGTTCGTCGTCAATGACAAGGATGGAAGCGGCGTATGCAGGCATGTATTCGGTGAAGTATCAGACCATGATTGTGTCAAAAAGCGAAGGCGTCCCTGGAAGCTGCAGCGATTTGCGGAAGGTGACGATGAACGCGTTGCCTTCGATCTCGCCGCGATGCAGGGCCTGAGAGCGGCGCTCGTAACGGATGGAAGCGCCATGGCGGCTGCACAGTTCTCTGCTGATGTAGAGGCCGAGTCCGCTGGAGCGGCTTTCCGAGGAGAAGAAAGGCTCGAACAGATGCTGCTCCACCGATTTTTCGAGCGGTGCTCCGTCGCTCCAGACCTCCACAAAGGCGAGTCCGTCGGGCGTGGTGCCGGTGTGGATGTACATCGAATCGGGATGCGGGCCCATGTAGCGCAGCGCGTTGTCCATGAGATTCACCAGCACGCGGCGCAGATGGTCGATGTCGAAATTCACCTGCATGTCCGGCGTGTTCAGCGTGAGCAGGGCGTGGCGGCGTTGCACGTCATGTGCCTGCCAATCGCTGACGATCTGTGAGACCGTGGCGTCGAGATCGATCGGCGAGGCAGGCACGTTGTCGATCTGGTGGCGTACCCGGGCGATGTCCAGCACCTCTTCAGTGATACGGGTGAGCCGCTCGGCATTCTGCTTCACCATCTGGCTCAGGCGCCGTTGCATGGGGTCCGTCAGGTCTTCTTCCAACAGCGCATTGGCCTGGATGATGGCCGCCAGCGGATTGCGGATTTCATGCGCCACGGCGGCTGACATGCGACCCATCGCGGCGAGCTTCTCGGTGCGCAGACGTGCCTCCATCTCGCGCAGATCCTGCAGAAAGACCACACAGAGCGGATCCGTGATTTCGCCGGAGGGGTTGCTCGCGGGCTGAAAGGCGTGGTGCGTGGTCAGCCAGGTGCGAGCACGCAGGCCCATGGGGCTGTGGCCAGGGTGGACGATGTCGATATCGGCGGATTGCTGTGTGCCGCTCACAAAGGTGAGGCGCACGAGCTCGAGCAAGGGCACCCAGTTGACCAGCGGACGCAGATCGAAGGGCATGGTGCCGGAAATCGCGTCGCCCATCAGCAGCCGCGCCGATGGGTTGACCAGGCGCACTTGGCTTTGATGGTCCATCACCAGCACGCCTTCGGCCAGATGTTGCATCACGAGCGCGCTCACATCCTCCTGCGTTTGTGCCGCCATGCGGCTGCGCTGGGCGATTTCATGCTCGGAGCGCAGCTTGACCGAGAGCTGATGCGCCAAATACGTGACGATGAAGAAGCCGACGCCCGTGAGTGCCGCTTGTATATAGCGCTGCGTCGGGTCACCCAGATTCTTCTGGTCGGCGAACAGGGCTGCCGCGAGCATCACGATGGTGATCAACGAGGTGGTGCCCAGTGCAGTCATGAGCGTGCCCAGCATCCCGGCCATCAGCACTGGCAGCGCAAAGAGTGGCGTGAAGCTCAGCGTGTCGCTGCCGATGAACTGCAGAAGGCTGAAGATGACGATGTCCACGCCGATGGTAGGCAGCCACTGCACGCCCGGCTGGGGCGAGGGCACGGTGCGCGAGACGATGCGCACGGCCAGCGTCAGCGCCAGATAGCCAAGGCAGGCGGCGAGCGTGTCGGGATTGGTGGGGACATGCCAGATCAGTCCCGCACCCTGCTGCATGGCCAGCAGCAGAGCGACCATCACCCGGCCGTTCAGGAACGCGAGCCAGATGCGCAGAAAGGTGTTGTTGCCGGAGCGTGGGCTGTGCAGCACGGATTTTTCCAGATCCAATAGCGGCGACTCAGGCCGGGCCCTGGCGCTGATGTTCGACGCTGCAGTAATGCTTGCCGCCTTGCTCGAGCGCTTCGGTCTTGGGCATCATCAAGCCGCAGTGCGCGCAGGGCACCATCTCCTGCGGAATGCGCGGAGGAGCGTTCGTCGGGTTGCGGTGGGGTGGTGTGGCGGAGCCGCTGTCGATGCGCTGCTTGCGCCAGATGTTGTAGGCGATGATCAGAACGATCAGGACGAGAAGGTATTTCATGTTCGTTCAAACCCCGGCGCGCACCAGCAGCACTTCCATCACGAAGCGCGAACCCGCATAGGCGAGCAGCAGCAGCGCCGCGCCCGCATACAGCATGCGCACGGCGCTGTGGCCGCGCCAGCCGAAGCGCGAGCGGCCGATCAGCAGCACGGCGAAGGTGATCCACGAGAGCACCGAGAACACCGATTTGTGGTCCCAGACCCAGGCACGGCCGTACAGCACCTCGCCGAAGAACCAACCCGCGATCAGAGTGGCTGTCAGCACCACGAAGCCCGCCGTCACGAAACGGAAAGTCAGGCGCTCGAGCGTGAGCAGCGGCATGCCGCTCGGGGAATCGGCGGCGAGGCGGATCTGCTTTTCGGTGCGCGTCATCAGCCAGGCGTGCACCACGGCTGCGGCGAACAATCCGTAGGAAGCGATGCCCAGTGTGAGGTGCAGCGGCAACCAGGGTGAGGACAGCGCATGCAGCGGCTTGCCCGGAAACAGTGCGGCGATCAGCACGATGGCCGCGCCGAGCAGGGACAGCACCCAGAGCGCGCGCAACTGTGGAAAGAACTGGCGCTCCACCAGATAGGCGACCAGCATCAGCCAAGCGGTCATTGAGAGCGCGGAGGCAAAACCGAAATGAGGGGAGACACCCATCAGGCCCCAGGCAATCGAGGCACCGTGCAACACCCAAGCCGCGATCAGCGCCATTCGTGCCTGAGACGAGGAAAATCTGGAGCCCGCAATGGCTGAGATCACGTAGGCCACAGCCGTCGCCAAGGCCAATAGCCATCCGAGTGGTGAAGCACTGGGTAAAATCATAGACTTACAGTTTAGCCTTTCGCCCGCGTTCGTCGGGCCAAACATTGCAGCATCCTGCGCCTGACGGCCTGAATGCTGCCCTTGGAGCATTTGCATGGCTTCCGCGCTCACCGATAAATTATCACGACTCGTCAAGGAGATGCGTGGCCAGGCCCGCATCACCGAATCCAACGTGCAGGACATGCTGCGCGAAGTGCGCATGGCACTGCTTGAAGCCGACGTGGCCCTGCCCGTGGTGCGGGACTTCGTCGCCCGCGTCAAGGAAAAGGCGCTCGGCCAGGAAGTCCTTGGCAGCCTGAAGCCCGGCCAGGCGCTGGTCGGCATCGTCAATGCCGAACTCGCCGCCACCATGGGCGAGGGCATTTCCGACATCAACCTCAACGCCCAGCCGCCCGCCGTCATCCTGATGGCCGGTCTGCAGGGCGCTGGTAAAACCACCACGACCGCCAAGCTCGCCAAGCACCTGATCGACAAGCGCAAGAAAAAGGTGCTGACGGTCTCGGGCGACGTGTACCGCCCGGCCGCCATCGAACAGCTCAAGACGGTGACCGCGCAGGCAGGTGCCGAATGGTTCCCGTCCTCGCCCGATCAGAAGCCGCGCGACATCGCTTTGGCTGCGCTCGACTACGCCAAGAAGCATTATTTCGACGTGCTGTTGGTCGACACGGCCGGCCGTCTGGCTATCGATGAATTGTTGATGCAGGAAATCAAGGACCTGCATGGCATCCTGAAACCGGTTGAAACTCTGTTCGTGGTCGACGCCATGCAGGGCCAGGACGCGATCAACACCGCCAAGGCCTTCAAGGAAGCGCTGCCGCTCACCGGCATCGTGCTCACCAAGCTCGACGGCGACTCGCGCGGTGGCGCGGCGCTGTCCGTGCGCCAGATCACTGGCGCGCCGATCAAGTTCGCCGGTGTCTCCGAAAAGATCGACGGCCTTGAGGTATTCGACGCTACCCGCCACGCCCAACGCGTTCTCGGCATGGGCGACATCGTCGCGCTGGTCGAGCAGGTTACCAAGGGCGTGGACATGGAGGCCGCGCAGAAGTTGGCCGAAAAGGTCAAGAGCGGCGACGGCTTCGATCTGAATGACTTCCTCGCGCAGCTCCAGCAGATGAAGCAGATGGGCGGCCTCTCCACTCTGATGGACAAGCTGCCCTCCGAACTCGCCGGAAAAGCTGGTCAGGTCGACATGGACAAGGCTGAACGCGAAGTGCGCCGCAAGGAAGGCATCATCTGCTCGATGACCATGAAGGAGCGCAAGCATCCCGCCCTCATCAAGGCCACCCGCAAGAAGCGCATCGCTGACGGCGCAGGTGTGCAGGTTCAGGAAGTGAATCGCCTGCTCAAGGAATTCGAGCAGATGCAGACCATGATGAAGAAGATGAAGGGCGGCGGCCTCATGAAGATGATGAAGCGCATGGGGGGGATGAAGAACATGATGGGCGGCGGAGGCATGCCCAAGATGCCGTTCTGATCTTTCTCGACGTTTTTTTGAACGTCGGGGGCATTGTGGATTTTTCGGCTTCTGTGGCGGTGCTGGCAGCGGAGGCCGGGACTGCCCCGGCGGGGCAGTAACTTTTTGGTCTTGCCCAAAAAGTCACCAAAAATGCGCTTCGAATACCTCCGGCGGAACTCGCGGCGTTCCTTCGTCACTCTGCTCGGGTAGCCGCCGGAAATCAGTCTGGAAGAGGTGTTTGCGGCACATCGCTGCGCTCGTGCCGGGGTGTTTGCATAGCTGCGTTGGGACTCAGACGCCCACTGCGCTTTTGAGTCTGCAATGCTTAAACGTCAGCCCGCAACTCACGCAGTTCTTGCGCACCAACATCTCGCGAAGTCGCGAGATGAGTGCCACGAGCGCAGCGACGTGCCGAACATTCCTCTTATGAAAATTCTGACTCGCGGCGGTTGCCCGAGCGGAGCGCGCAGCGCGAAGTCGAGTTCTGCCGCGGGTATTAAAAACGCATTTTTGGTGACTTTTTGGGCAAGACCAAAAAGTGACTCCGCCGCCGGGCGGAACTCCCGGCCTCTGCCCTTACCCACCCGTCAGAAGCAGAAAACAACCTCAGACAGACAGGCAAGCTAGATAGAGAGATAAAAGAGGAACGAACGGAGAGCCCCTCCCGCACCAGCGCAGGAGAAGACACCGGCGCTGATCGGCGCGCGACTCAGGCTGCGATGGTCTCGCTGGTCATCACCTCGCCGCGCAGCGTGTAAGTCTTGGCTTCGGTGATGCGCACGTCGATCAGCTGACCGATCAGGCGTTCGTTGCCGGGGAAATTCACCACGCGGTTGCATTCGGTGCGGCCCATGAGCTCGCTGCCGTCGCGCTTGGAAATGCCTTCCACGAGCAGGCGCTGCACGGTGCCCACGCGCTCTTCGCTGATGTCCTTGATATTCTGGTTGATCACCGCTTGCAGCTCCTGCAGGCGGCGCAGCTTCACCTCGTGCGGCGTGTCGTCGTGCAGATTGGCGGCGGGCGTGCCGGGGCGGGGGCTGAAGATGAAGCTGAACGAGTTGTCGAAGCGCACGTCGTGGATCAGCTTCATCATCTTCTGGAAGTCTTCTTCCGTCTCGCCGGGGAATCCGACGATGAAGTCACTGCTCATCGCGAGGTCTGGGCGGATCGCGCGCAGCTTGCGCACGGTGCTCTTGTATTCCATGGCCGTGTAGCCGCGCTTCATCGCCATGAGAATCTTGTCGCTGCCGTGCTGCACCGGTAAGTGCAGGTGGTTCACCAGCTTGGGCAGCTTGGCGTAGGCTTCGATCAGGCGCGGGGTGAACTCGTTCGGGTGGCTGGTCGTGTAGCGGATGCGCTCGATGCCGGGAATGTCGGACACGTATTCGAGCAGCAGCGCGAAGTCGGCGATCTCGCTGGTGTCGCCCATCTTGCCGAGGTACGCGTTGACGTTCTGGCCAAGCAGGTTGATTTCCTTCACGCCCTGATCAGCCAGACCCGCCACTTCCACCAGCACGTCTTCAAAAGGACGGCTGACTTCCTCGCCGCGCGTGTAGGGCACGACACAGTAGCTGCAGTACTTGGAGCAGCCTTCCATGATCGACACGAACGCGGTTGCACCCTCGACGCGCGCGGGCGGCAGGTGGTCGAACTTCTCGATTTCGGGGAACGAGATGTCCACTTGCGGCTTGGACTTTGCGGCACGTGCATTCAGCAGCTCGGGCAGGCGGTGCAGCGTCTGCGGGCCAAACACCACGTCCACATAGGGCGCACGCTTGATGATCTCTTCGCCTTCCTGACTCGCGACGCAACCCCCCACGCCGATCAGCACACCCTTTTCCTTGAGGTGCTTGACGCGGCCGAGATCGCTGAACACCTTCTCCTGCGCCTTCTCGCGCACCGAGCAGGTGTTGAACAGGATCAGGTCGGCTTCGTCCATGTTGGTAGTGGGCTCGTAGCCTTGGGCTGCGCTGAGCACGTCGGCCATCTTGTCCGAGTCGTACTCGTTCATTTGGCAGCCGAAGGTCTTGATGAAAACTTTTTTGGACATGGAGGTCTCTCGTATTCTGTGTGGAGCGGGGCGGATGCCTCGGCTGTCGTGCCGTCGCCTGCGGATATTGCAGCGTTATTCAGCGTTATCGCTGCAATGGGAGCGGCAGGCAGGACGGCCAGCGCGATGAATCAAACGGTGATCTATTCAAATAGGTGCAGAGCCGAAGCGCCATGAGCGGCGACCTCGGTCAGGCAGGTGTAGAGGCGAGGCTGGACTTGCTTACTTGAACCAGCCGCGCTTGGGTTCCTTGGCCAGCTCGGTGCTGGTGAGGATCCAGGCGGTCTGCAGCATGCCGGTGCTGGGCTCGACGAGATAGCGCACGTCGAGCTTCTGGCCGATCACCGAGTGCGCGAACACCAACTGGTTCTGCTGGTTGAAGATGCGCAGGCCGGGGGCCAGTCGGTAAATGTCACTGTCCACCTTGGCCTCGACGGTGCTGGCGACGACGAGATCGCCCCGCTTTGAAGCCGGTGGAAAGTTGCGGGCGACGGCATTTTCCATCACCTGTGCGACGGCAACGGGCACGGCGCCCATGGCGAGCACTGCGCACAGCGTGGCAGCGGCGATCTGGCGGGCGCTGTTCGAAGAGATGACGGAGTGGGGCTTGTTACAGCGGTTCATGGTGTACATCCAGAGGCTGAAGAGTGGGGTGATTTTAGCCGTGCAGGGTTTTGCACCGGGATAGGGCGTGGCTTGCCAGTGCAAATCCGTCCAGTTTGTCGCCAAATAGCCGCAGCTGAAACCGGTTGCCTCCCCGAAGACACAGTTATTGCCAATATTGACGAAGTTGGTTTGCACGAAACAATGGCGTTTTGAGTGTTACCCAATGTACATTTCTGGCATGTCCGATTTCGCGTTCTCCGCCTTGCCTGCCTCCTCATGCCAGTTGGTGCGCTTTTCCTTGAATCGGATCGGACGGGACATTGCAGTGGGCGACATTCACGGCTGCTTTACAGAACTGCAGAACGCGCTGCGTGCCATTGACTTCAATCCGATCCGTGATCGACTGTTTTCGGTGGGTGATCTGGTGGACCGCGGCCCTGAGTCGCATCGGGTGCTCGAGTGGCTGGACAAGCCGTGGTTCCACGCGATCTGTGGCAACCACGAGCAGCTGGTCTGCCGCACCGCCAGTGGCGACCCTATGCCCGATGTCGACCATATGCGCCACGGCGGCGACTGGATGCTTTCGATGAGTGAGGCGGAACTCAACGCCATCGCCGACCGGCTTGGCGCGCTGCCGCTCGCGATGGAGGTCGAAACCCGCGACGGCCCAGTAGGGCTGGTGCACGCGGGCTATCCATTCGAGGATTGGGACGACATCCGTAGCTTTCACCTACCCGATTCCGCCATCGATGCCTGCCTCTGGTCACGTGATCGCTATGCGCGTCGATGCGAACAGCCAGTGGCCAATGTGCGAGCGCTGATCCATGGGCACACCACGCTCGACGAGGTCCAGACACTGGGCAATGTGATCTTCATCGACACCGGCGGTTGGCGCGGCGGGCGCGGGCACTTCACCTTGCTGGACCTGCATACGCTCCAGCCGATTGCGCCTGCCGTGTCGTCGAAGTTGCCTTCCCCTGTCAGACTCAAGCGAGCGAAGACCGAGGCCGAACGCGTGTGATCGGTCGGTGATGGGTTGGAGCGCAATGGTTGCTCGGCCGTATCGATCACATCAACAAGCACGCACAAATCCAGTTCTGTGCGTGCAAATGTAAATAATCACTTCTATTCTCTGTGTGTGCAGGGGTGAGCCGCGCGTTCAGTGCGGCATTGGCCAGGCGCATCCGATACCCAACATCCAACAGAGAGGGAGAGCATTGTCATGTTCACACGCAGAGAACTTCTGGCGTCCGCAGGGGTGGCTGGACTTGCCGGGCTTGCAGCCAGACCGGTGCAGGCACTGTCGTTGAAGCAGCTGTATTACCAATCCGTGGTGCCTGAGATATTCCGCGACATTCCGCGCCCGCCGACCTATACGCCCAATCTCGTGATCGGCTCCGGTTTTGGTGGTGCGGTGTCAGCGCTGCGGCTGGCGCAGGCCGGCCAGCAGGTTGCGGTGCTCGAGCGCGGCTCCAAATGGCCGATGGATTCGCATCGCAGCATCTTCTCGAACGACACGCTGCCCGACGGGCGTGCATTCTGGCACCGCACCAGCGCCAAGATGATTGCTGGCATCACCACCTATTTTGATGATTTCGGTGGCGTACTTGACACCACGGTCTACGACAACATGATCGTTTGGCGCGGCGCCGCCGTGGGTGGCGGCTCAGTCGTCTTCACGGGGGTGATGATTCAGCCCGAGCGGCGTTATTTTGATGCGATCTTCAACGGCCTTGTGAACTACGACGAGATGAACAACATCTTCTACCCGCGCGTGCGGCAGATGTTGCGGCTCAGTCCCATGCCCGCAAAGATCTACAACAGCATGCCCCACGGTCACTCGCGCCTATGGGACCAGCAGGTGGCCAAGGCAGGCTACAAGAGCTATCCGGTCGAGTCGATCTGGAACTGGAACGTGGTGCAGGCCGAACTCTCGGGTACCAGCAAGCCTTCGGCTACCATCGGCCTCAGCAACCACGGCAACAGCAACGGCGCGAAGTACGACCTCAACCAGAACTACCTGCTGCAGGCCGAGGCCACGGGGCGTGCCAAGATCTACCCGGGACACGAGGTGCAGGGCATAGGTTGGGATGGCAGCCGCTATACGGTCGACGTGATCAAGCGCAGCCCCGATGGCCAGCAGCTTGACCGCTATGTGCTTAGCTGCGACCGGCTGTTTCTCGCGGCGGGCTCCATCGGAACCTCCGAGCTGCTGGTGCGGGCTCAGGCCCAGGGCACGTTGCACAACCTGAACGCGGAGACCGGGCACGGCTGGGGCTCGAATGGCGACACCATCGTCGTGCGCAGCTTCGGCATTCCCAAGGGCTTCGTGCAGTCTGCGCCCTGTGCCTCGCGCATTCACGATCCGTCGGGGCTGCCCGTCTCGCTGCAGAACTGGTATGTGCCCGGTGTTCCTGTGGATGTCGGCATCATCGGCTCCCTCGGCATGGGGTTCGACCAGACCCATCGCGGCCGTTTTCTCTACGATGCGTCGGTGAACAAAGTGAGGCTCGAATGGGCGGTAGGCGGCAACGACGATGTGATCGCGGCGACCGGGCTGGTCAACAACCGCATCTGCGCGGCCGCGCAGGTCGTGCCCGGCGCCTGGCCGTTCGTGGAAGGCGTCAATGGCCGCAGCTGGACGGCTCATCCGCTGGGCGGGGCGGTGCTAGGCAAGGTTACCGATGCCTATGGGCGGGTGAAGGGGCATGCGGGCTTGTACGTGATGGATGGTGCGATGATTCCGGGCAGCACCGGAACGGTGAACCCGTCGCTTACCATCACCGCGCTCGCCGAGCGGAACATCCAGAACATCGTTCAGAAGGGCGGTTGAACGGCTATAGTCGCCAAAGAAAAAAGCCGTTGGGCTTGCGCACAACGGCTTTTGACTGGTGGTCGTAGAGGGACTTGAACCTTCGACATCAGCATTATGAATGCTGCGCTCTAACCAACTGAGCTATACGACCTTGACCCACGAAGCCCGCAGTACCGTGAGGCACTGCGGGCTTGGCTTGACTGGTGGTCGTAGAGGGACTTGAACCTTCGACATCAGCATTATGAATGCTGCGCTCTAACCAACTGAGCTATACGACCAGAGACCAAGATTATAGCCTATGAATTGGGTGTCGTTGGAATTCATCGCTCACTTGTTTGACTGACGATTCAGTATGCGGTTTCTTTGCGTAGTCATGAAGTAATTATTTACAATATTAACCAGTCGAGATGAATGATGAATTGAGCATGTTGTTTGCAATATCATTATTTTTTGGCGAATTTAACTGAAATTAATTGAATTTGTGAGCATTAAGGAGTTGGGGAATGAATCAGAAGACGGGGAGGGGGGTATCCGAGCAGGTGTCGGATTTGGGGGGCGCGCACATGAAGCGCCGAGCCATGCTGGCGGCGACCGGTGTGGCGCTCTGCGGCGTGCCATGGATCGTGGCGCGCAGTCAGTCGGCACCGCTGCGCATCGGCGCGACGTTCGACAACAGTGGCAATGAAAAAGGCATTGGCCAGAGCCTGCACCAGGGTGCGCTGGCGTATTTCAATGCGATCAACAAGGCGGGAGGCGTTCATGGCCGTCAGATCGAGGTGGTGCTGGCTGACGACCAGTTCAACGCCGACAAGGCGCGCGACAACGCGCTGAAGTTCGCGAGCGACGCCAGCATTCTGGCACTGGTGCATCCACAGGGCACACGCCAGACGGCCGAGATCATGAAGGCCGTCAGGAACCTGCCGATCATCGGCCCCAACACCGGTACCACCGCGCTGCACAAGAGCGGCGCGAACAACGTGTTCTGGGTGCGCACCAACTACGACCTGGAGGTCGAGCGCCTCGTGCGTCTGGCGGACTCGCTCGGGCTCAAGCGCTTTGCGCTCGCGTATCCGAATGATCCGTTCGGCCAGGCGGTGCTGGCGTCCTTCCGCGCCTCGCTCGCGAGCCGTGGCATTGAAGCCGTGGGTGTGGCGAGCACACCGAATACGGCCAGCCTCGAGGTCGAACCCGCTGCCAAGCAATTGGCAGCGATGCAGGCGCAGGTGCTGATCATGAGCCTGGCCGGCACCATGCCTGCTTTGCACCGCGCGTACCGCGCGGCGGGCGGATCGGCGATCAGCCTCGGGCTGTCGGTGGGGGGGAGCGCGGCCAACATCGCGCAGGTGGCCAAGAGCGCCGACAAGCCTATCTTCTCGGTGATCGTGCCCTCGCCGAGCGCGCAGAAGTTCGAGCTGGTGCGGGCCTATCAGCGCGATATGCTCGCGTCGGGCTTTGACGCGAAGTCGTTGGTCAGCATGGAAGGCTATGTGGATGCCCGCGTGCTGGTTGAAGGCTTGCGCCGGGCCGGGGGGAAAGCGGATCGGGAGAGCCTGATCGCCGGACTCGAGGGGATGACCGATTTCGATCTGGGGGGGATGAGGATGCGATACGGGAAGGGAAATCGGGAAGGGAATACTTATACCGACATTGTGTCGGTGGACGAGGATGGGCGTTTGAAGAGTTGAGGTCAGGCGGGCATCTAGCCATTGCGTAGATGCCCACGCTTGGTTGCGTGGACATCTGTGCTTTTGCTTTTGCTTTTGCTTTGGCGCTTGCAGTGACGTTGCTTTCCGAGACCGGGACTGCCCCCGGCGGGCAGTGCTTTTTGCTTGCGCGTAAAAAGTCACCAAAATGCGCTTTGAAGTCATGCATCATTGCGCTGATGCATCCGCAGGGCACGCGGCAGACTGCGGAGATCATGAAGAATGTCAAAGGTTTGCCCGTCATCGGCCCAAACACGGGTGCAACCTCGTTACACAAGAGCGGTGCGAACAATGTGTTCTGGGTGCGAACCAACTACGACTTCGAGGTCGAGCGCCTCGTGCGGTTTGCTGACACGCTGGGTCTCAAACGCATTGCGCTGGCATATCCGGACGATCCTTTCGGGCAAGCGGTGCTCGTGTCCTTCCGCGGAGCCTTGGCCAACCATGGCCTGATGCCCGTGGGCATTGCCAGTACGCCGAACACTGCCAGTCTGGAGGTTGAACCAGCGGCCCGACAGTTGGCTGGTATGCAGGCGCAGGTGTTGATCATGAGTCTGGCGGGCACCATGCCTGCGCTGCACAAGGCCTATCGTGCTGCAGGTGGAGCTGCGGTATGTCTGGGGCTGTCGGTCAGCGGCAGCGCATCGAATATTCTGCAGTTGGCGCAAAGCCAGAGCAAGCCGATCTTCTCGGTGATCGTGCCAGCGCCCAACGCGCAGCGATTTGCACTGGTGCGGCGCTATCAGCGCGACATGTTGGCCTCCGGTTTTGACAGCATGTCCTTGCTCAGTCTTGAGGGTTATGTGGACGCAGCCGTACTGGTCGAAGGTCTACGCAATGCTGGCCCGAAGGTTGATCGAGAGAGTCTGATCGCAGGCCTGGAAAGCCTTTCGGATTTTGATCTGGGTGGCGTGCGAATGCGCTTCGGCAAGGGCCGACGTGAGGGCAACACCTACACCGATATTGTCACGGTGGATGCGAACGGGAAACTCAAAAGTTAACGGTCCGAGATCGGGACAGCCCGGTGTCATGCCATAAAAAAGCGCCAACGCGACAACACGCGTGGCGCTTGGAGGCAAGGGCGTGAATCAGAGGTGCTTGAACACAGCCTGACGCTTGTTCACGAAGGCATCCATGCCTTCCTTCTGATCTTCAGTCGCGAACAGTGCATGGAACAGACGGCGCTCGAACATCAGGCCGTCCGAGAGCGTGCCTTCGAATGCGCGGTTCACGGTTTCCTTGGCGGCCATCACGGCGATCTGCGAGAAGCCGCTGATGAGGATGGCGGCGCCGAGGGCTTCTTCCATCAGCTTGTCGAGTGCGACCACGCGGCTCACGAGGCCAGAGCGTTCAGCTTCGGTGGCGTCCATCATGCGGCCGGTGAGGGCCATGTCCATGGCCTTGGCCTTGCCCACTGCGCGTGGCAGGCGCTGTGTGCCGCCTGCGCCGGGGATCACGCCAAGCTTGATTTCAGGTTGGCCGAACTTGGCGTTGTCGGCGGCGATGATGAAATCGCACATCATCGCCAGCTCGCAGCCGCCGCCCAGAGCGTAACCGGCCACTGCGGCGATCACGGGCTTGCGGATGTTGCGGATCTGTTCCCAGTTGCGGGTGATGTAGTCGCCCTTGTAGGCATCGGCGAAGCTGTACTTGGCCATGGCGCCGATGTCGGCACCGGCGGCAAACGCCTTTTCGCTGCCGGTCAGGATGATGCAGCCGATCTTTTCGTCCGCTTCGAAGGCGCGCAGCGCGTCGCCCAGTTCGTTCATGAGCTGGTCGTTGAGCGCGTTCAAGGCCTTGGGGCGGTTCAGCGTGATGACGCCGACCTTTTCTGCTTCGACGCGAACTTCAATCGTTTCGTAGGCCACGGTAATCTCCAAATATCTGTTTGTGATGCGAAGGGGGAAACCAACGTTGCACTATACCCAAGCGATGGCTGGGCGGTTTTTGATGCCCGGCCAGAACGGCGGAAAGTGTGAACTTTCTGTCAGAGTTTGGTGCTTTCGGCGACCTTGTCTTCGCGCAGCCAGTGTTTGGCGAGATCGGCGTTGCTGACGGAAAGGCGCACGGTGTCAGGTGCCGAGCCTTCCACCGGAGCGGGCTGCAGGCGCATCGGTAGCCTGAGCAGCCGGCGGTCACGTGAGACCAGGGCCGTCGCGCGCGGAGAGGCACCCGCGTAGAGCCCCAGATCGTCGAGCTTTTGCAGGCGCCAGCCCTCGCCACTGGCGAGTTCGATGCCGAGCCACTCGTCACCGGCCATGAATCCGGCCTGTTCCGCAAGGCCGCCCTGCAGCACGACTTTGGCGGTGATGCCTGAGCCGTTTTCCTGCACGCGCAGGCCTAGGCGCTGGGCGACGGCGGTGGTGTCGGCATGCAGCTCGATGCCGTGGGAGGCCAGCAGTTCCTTGAGCGGCAGGTCATCGGTGCCGTGCACCCAGCGCTGGAGCTCGGCGGACCAGTCCTTGCCCGAGAGCTTGTGCAGCACGGCGAGCACGTCGGCCTCGCTCATCGGGCCACCGCGCGTACGCTGCCACAGCGCACGCATCACGTCGTCGAGCGTGGTGCGGCCATGCTGGCGTAGCGCGAGGTCGAGGCACAGCGCGACCAGCGAGCCCTTGGTGTAGTAGCTCACCGTGGAGTTGGGCGTGTTCTCGTCCTGACGGTAGTACTTCACCCAGGCGTCGAAGCTCGCCGCCGCCACGGACTGCACCTTGCGGCCCGGCGTCTGCAGCACCTGGTTGATGGTCTTGGTGATCAGGCGCAGATAGGTCGCGTGGTCGATGAGCCCGGCGCGGCGCAGCAGCAGGTCGTCGTAGTAACTGGTGAAGCCTTCGAAGAACCACAGCAGTGCGGTGTAGTTTTCCTGGTTGTAGTCGTAGCGTGCGAATTCGGCGGGGCGCATGCGCTTGACGTTCCAGGTGTGGAAATACTCGTGGCTGATCAGGCCGAGCAGCGTGTTGTAGCCCTCGGGCACAGCTTTCTCGCCAAGGCGCGGCAGATCGCGGCGGCCGCAGATCAGCGCGGTGCTGGTCTTGTGCTCGAGCCCGCCGTAGCCGTCGTCCACCACGTTGAGCATGAAGAGGTAGTGCGAATGCACGGCCTTGCCCTCGCCATGCCAGAAGCGGATTTCGCTCTCGCAGATGCGCTTGGTGTCGGCGACGAGGCGCTCGCCATCGAAAGACGCAGCGGCACCGGCCACGACGATGCGGTGCGGCACGCCGCAGGCGGTGAATTTGGCGCTCCAGAACTTGCCGAGCTCCACCGGACAGTCGACCAACTCGTCGTAGTTCGCGGCGATATAGGTGCCGAAGCCCGCGCGGTTCACATGCACCGGCGTGAGCGCGGTGGCGGCCTGCCAGCCCTTGATGCGCGCGGGCGGCGCGATATCGATACCGTGCGGCTTGTCTTCGAGGCCCACGGCGCGCAGGCAGACGCTGGTGCCGTTGAAGAAGCCGCGCGAGGCGTCGAGCCAAGCGGTGCGCACTGAATGGTCATAGGCCGCGACCTCGTAGGTCAGCGTGAGCGGTTTGCTCTTCGCGCATTGGGCTACGAAGCGGTGCTTGTCGAGCTGCTGCACCTCGATGGTCTTGCCGTTCTGCTGCGCCGAAAGCCGCTGCAGGCTCTTGGAAAACTCGCGCACCAGATAGCTGCCCGGAATCCACACGGGCAGCGCCAGTTCCTGATTTTCAGCGGGGCGGGCGACGACCATGGTCACCTGGAACAGGTGGTTGTGCGGATCACTGGGCTCCACGCGGTAGAAGACGGCGGGCGTGGCGGTGGTGGCTTGGGTGGTCATCTGGTCGGTGTTCTGTACGGGTGAGTGCCATCCACTATATGCGGACGCTCGCCTCAAAAGGAAAAGGCCGGGGCTGCGAGCACCCGGCCTTTGGAGAGTTCATCGGGCGGCACGCCTTGCGGCGCAGCCCATCATGTCATCACTTGGAGGAGATGACGGTGGCGAGGCGCTTTTCGACTTCCTGCGCGCTGATCGCGCCCGGCACGCGGGTGCCGTCCTGGAAGATGATCGTCGGCGTGCCGGTGATCTTGTGCTTGCGGCCAAGCGCCAGATTGCGCTGGATGGCTGCGGTGTCGCAGCTGGCGGCGGGCGTGACCTTCTCGCGCAGCATGTGGTCTTCCCACTCCTTGACGCGGTCCTTGGCGCACCAGATGTTGCGGCTTTTTTCTGCCGAATCGGGGCTCAGGATCGGGTAGAGGAACATGTAGACCGTGACGTTGTCCACGTTCTGCAGGTCCTTCTCGAAGCGCTTGCAGTAGCCGCAGTTTGGATCTTCGAACACGGCGATCTTGCGCTTGCCGTTGCCGCGCACGATGGTGAACGCATCGGCCAGCGGCAGTGCATCGAAACTGACGGCGGTGAGCTTGTTGATGCGGTCTTCCGTCAGGTTGCGGCGCGCCTTGGTGTCGATGAGCTCACCTTGGATCAGGTAGTTGCCCCCGGCGTCCGTATAGAACACGTCGGTGCCCATGCGCACTTCGTACAGCCCCTTCATCGGCGTGGCGGAGATTTCCTCGATGTTCTGCAGTTGCGGAATGCGCTCGGTCAGGGCCTTGCGGATGGCCGCTTCCTGTGCGAACACGCCCGTGCTCATTGCGAGTGCGGCGCCTGCCAGCAAGGTAGTGACTAGTTTCATGGTGCTGTTCTCTTTTCTCATCCACTCAAAGGTTCATCAAATTCGTTTCGACGCGCGTTCAGTCCATGCCTTCTCGGCCGCGGGCTCAGCGTCTGGTCGGCGGCTGCAGTCCCATGGCCTGACGGGCGACCCAGTCCTTGATCGGGCCGCTCATCTCGAATCCTCTCATGCCCCAGTTGCGCAGCGCCTGCAGCGGTGATTCTGGACGGGCAAACAATTGTTGCAGCGCATCCATGGTCGTTCCCAACGGCAGCAGCGCGGACTTGCGTTCGCGCTCGTATTGCCGCAGCAGCTTCGCATCGCCCACGCTGCGCCAGCTCTGGCGCTCGCTCAGAATGCGCGCCAGCGCCGACACATCGCCAATGCCGATGTTCAGCCCCTGACCCGCGAGCGGATGCACCGAGTGCGCCGCATCGCCAGCCAAGGCCCATGATTGATCTGCTGCGCCCGGCATTGCCCCGCACCAGCGGCACGCTTGCGCCTGCTGCAGGGGCCACGACGCGCGCGGCGCAATCAGCTCCAGCGTGCCAAGGCTGCTTTCGCTGACTTCCTGCAGTTTCTGCACGAAAGCGGCATCGTCGCAGGACAGCCATTGCTGCACCTGCTCGTGGGGGATAGACCAGACAACCGCAACAGAGTTCCCTTGCTCGCCTTCGAGCGGCAGAAACGCCAGGATGCTGCCGTCCGCCGTGAACCACTGGCGCGCGATCTGGCTGTGCGTGCGCTCGCAGCGCAGCCGCGTGGCAATCGCCGTCTGGCCGTAGGGCGTTACGTCGAATTCCACGCCGAACTCCGCTCGGCTCTTGCTCGCGCGGCCTTCACAGACCACCGTCAGCGGCGCCTTGACCGGTTCGCGCACCACGTCGACCAGCGGTTGAAAGCGCGTCGCGTCCGCCAGTCGGCGCTCCAGCGCTGGCACGTCCACGATCCATGCCATGGCTTCTGCGTGCTGCCTGTTCGCGTCGAAAGTGACCGAGCCACCCTGATCGCCATGCACCTGCATCTGCAGCACGGCCGTCGCATGCTCGGGATCTGGCCAGCTGCGTACCGACTCCAGAATCGCCCGCGAGGCCACATTCATCGCATAGGCCCGCACGTCGGAATGCGAGGGCGCGTGCGAGCCCGCGGAATCGACCAGAGCGACGGACAGCCGCTCCCGTGCCAACAGCAACGCCAAGGTGCGGCCCACAATGCCGGCACCGCGGATACATACGTCAAAAGTTTGCGCCATACGGGGAATTGTAGGAGGCGCGGCGATCTGCTCGCCCGAGAGTGCAGAATCCCCGTTTCGCGGGTGCGCCGCCCGGCACATGCCCGCCCCCTCGCCAGCGGAGTTGACCCCATGAGTTTCGAGTCTGATCAATACGATCTGGCAGGCCGCATCCAAAGCCTGTACATCCACCCCATCAAGTCCTGCACGGGCATCGCCGTGCAGCAGGCCCTGCTCACGTCAAGCGGCCTGCAATGGGACCGCGCGTGGATGGTGACCGACCTGGACGGTGCCCTGCGCACCCAGCGCGAACTGCCGCGCATGGTGCTCGTCCAGCCCGCGTTCGACGGCGAATCGCTCGTGTTGAACGCCCCCGGCATGCCCGAGCTGCGCCTGCCCACCGCCGCACCGAGCGCGCAAGGCAACGAAACCCGCGCTCGCGTCTGGCGCGACACCGTCTCCGCTCTCGACATGGGCGACGAGCCCGCACGCTGGTTCTCCCGATACCTCGAGGTGCCGTGCCGCCTCGTGCGTTTCAACCCCGACCATCGCCGCATCGTCGACCCCGAGTGGACCGGCGATGTCGAAGCCATCACCCAGTTCGCCGACGGTTTTCCCATGCTGGTGACCAGCACGGAATCCATTACCGAGCTTAACCAGCGTCTCGAAGCTGCGGGCGAGCCGACCGTCGACGTGCGCCGCTTTCGCCCCAACATCGTCATCGACGGCGTCGAATCCCACGACGAAGACCGCATCGACTCGCTGTTCATCGACACGGGCGATGCAGATGACGCGGTCGTCGAACTCAAAATGGCCAAGCCCTGCAGCCGCTGTCCCATGCCCGACGTGAACCCCGACAACGCCGCTGTCGGCACCCAGGTCAACACCATGCTGCGCCACTATCGCCAGGACCCGCGCATGGAGGGCGCGCTCACCTTTGGCATGAACGCGATCACGCTCGAGGGCGAGGGGCAGGTGCTGCGCGTGGGGCAGCAGGTGGGGGGGAATCTGAGTTTTGATTGAGTGGATCGACGAAAGGGTGAAGACCCGCGGGTTTGGGGTATCTGCCACAAGCCGGTAAAATGACAGGTTTGTCTCCCGAACACCAGAAAGCCCTGCCATGAGCCTCAAATGCGGCATCGTGGGCCTGCCCAATGTGGGCAAGTCCACTCTTTTCAACGCGCTGACGAAGGCTGGCATTGCCGCCGAGAACTATCCGTTCGCCTGAATGCGTTGAAGATGCCTGAAGCCTCAAGGACTTCCGGGATGCCGTCAAGGCAAGTTGGCAAATCGCGGATCAAAAATATCTCGAACACAATATAGTGCGGTGTCTTCCTCCGGGCGCCCCGGTTAAGTTCAAGTAGTGCGCCTTGCAGGGGAAGTGCCCTTGCAAAATGATCACTGGAACCATCAAACATCAAGTAGACCGCATCTGGGACGCATTCTGGTCCGGCGGTATCTCTAACCCCATCGAAGTGATTGAGCAGCTCACCTATTTGCTGTTCATCAAGCGACTGGACGATCTTCAGACCCTTAAGGAGAAAAAGGCTAACCGCATTGGTAAGCCTGTTGATAGCCCCATCTACCCCCCGGCACAGCGCCATCTGCGTTGGTCTGTGTTCAAGGACATGGGCGACGCATCGGCAATGTATGAAACCGTGGCGGACGAGGTTTTCCCGTTCATTCGCAACCTCGGCGGAGCAGGCGATGACTCCACCTACGCCAGGCACATGAAGGATGCGCGCTTCACCATTCCCAACGCCGGTTTGCTGGCCAAGGTGGTGGATATGGTGAACGACATCCCCATGGACGACCGCGACACCAAGGGCGATCTGTACGAATACATGCTCGGCAAGATCGCCACTGCCGGCCAGAACGGCCAGTTCCGTACGCCGCGCCATATCATCAAACTCATGGTGGACATGATGGCTCCCACGCCGTCTGACGCGATCTGCGACCCCGCATGCGGCACGGCGGGCTTTCTGGTAGCTGCTGCCGAGTATCTGCAAGATCACCACGCGCAGGCCATCCACAAAGACGCCAAATCAACGCGGCGCTTCAACGAAGAGACCTTCTTCGGCTTCGATTTCGACAGCACCATGCTGCGCATCGGGTCCATGAACATGCTGCTGCACGGCGTGGAAAACCCGCGCATAGAAAACCGCGATTCGCTTAGCGAAGGGCACTCCGGTGTGTCCGAAGAGTTCAGCCTGATTCTGGCGAACCCACCGTTTGCGGGTAGTCTCGACGACGAGAGTGTGGCCAGCGACTTGCAGGCCATTGTTAAGACCAGGAAGACCGAGCTGCTGTTCGTTGCGCTATTCCTGCGCTTGATGAAGAACGGCGGACGCGCTGCGGTTATCGTGCCGGATGGCGTGCTCTTTGGCTCCAGCAAGGCCCACAAGGCGCTGCGCCAGATGCTGGTGGAAGAGCACAAACTCGATGGCATCGTCTCCATGCCGTCCGGCGTGTTCAAGCCGTATGCGGGTGTTTCGACCGCGATTCTGCTGTTCACCAAGACCAGCAGCGGCGGCACGGATGGTGTCTGGTTCTACGACATGCAGGCTGATGGCTTCAGTCTGGACGACAAGCGCAATGTGCTGCCTGACGGACATGACAACAACAATCTGCCGGATGTGCTGGCGCGCTGGGCTGAGCGCAATGGTTCAGAGAAGCAACGTGCGCGTATTGATCAAAGCTTTGTGGTGCCCAAGGCGGATATCGCGGCGAATGGGTATGACCTGTCGATCAATCGCTATAAGGAAGTGGTGCACGCAGCGGTGGAGTATGAATCGCCGCAGAAGATATTGGCGGATTTGAAGGTGCTGGAGAAGGAGATTTTGGCGGGGGTGGAGGAGCTTGAGGGGATGCTCAGTGCCTAAACTTGTCGATTGCGCGCTGATTAATCCAAAGTTCGATAAAGCTTTGGCAAGCAAAGGAGAGCTTGCAAGTTTTGTCCCTATGGCGGCTGTTTCGGCGGAAACGGGTTCCATCGTTGAGCATGAGGTCAGAGAAATAGACGGTTTGTTGAAAGGATTCACACCTTTCCAGCCCGAAGATGTTTTGGTTGCAAAGATCACGCCTTGCTTTGAGAACGGCAAAATTGCGCATGCCAATATTGAGCGCCGGTTTGGCTTCGGCTCTACGGAGTTTCATGTGGTGCGCGCCGACACCCAGAAACTGGATGAACGATATCTTTTTCACTTCCTGCGACAGCCACGAATCCGTGTCGAGGGAGAAAAGAGAATGACAGGTAGTGGTGGCCAGCGACGGGTTCCGAAGGCTTATCTGGAGCAACTGGACATACCTCTGCCTACACTTTCCGATCAACGCCGCATCGCCGACGTTCTGGACAAGGCTGACGCTCTGCGTGCCAAGCGCCGCGAAGCCATCGCCAAGCTTGATCAACTGCTGCATGCGGTGTTTTTGGAGATGTTTGGGGATCCGGTTTTCAATCCCAAGAAATGGCCCGTTGTACGTGTGGGTGACCAGTTCTCAGATTTTGTTGGCGGTAAGAATATGGAGTGCCCAGACACAAGCGCATCCCCATACCGCATTCTGAAAGTTAGCGCCGTAACAAAGACTGTTTACGCGCCGAATGAAAGTAAAGCAGCACCTGAGCACTACGAGCCATCTCAAAATGCCATTGTTCGTAAGGGTGACCTGCTATTCAGCCGCGCAAATACAAGTGAGCTGGTCGCTGCTACTGCTTATGTTTGGGATACGCCCGCGAATATGGTCTTGCCCGACAAAATCTGGCGAATGGTTAAGACTGATGAGGCTATCGTTGAGGATTTATTCGCGTGGGAGCTTTTTAAGAACCGATCCTTTAGGTCTGAGTTGACAAAGAGATCAAGTGGAACGAGCGGATCCATGAAAAATATTGCAAAAGGGAAATTGGTTGAAGTCCTGATGCCATTGCCGCCAAAGGAGCTTCAAAATCGATTTGCAAAATTTAGCGAGTCGTTGCACCGCCAGAAACATGGTCTGATAGAACAGTTTGCAAAACTTGAAATAGCAAATACGAGCTTGGCGTTGAAATTCTTTGGCAATTGAGGGTCACCACAAACCATGTCCAACTTCCAATTCCTCCACCCCGAATTCCGAGCCCTTCTAGAGCCCGCTGTCGGGGCGGAACAATTGGTTCGGTTGGACCCGCGCGCTGCCGTCATGCGCGCCCGGCACGCGCTGGAACGCGTCGTGCTCTGGCTCTACGACAACGACAACAGCCTGTGCATGCCCTACGACAAGGGCCTCAATACGCTGCTGACCCAGCCTGATTTTGCTCGGCTCGTACCTCCGCATGTTTTCGACAAGATGCGGCTGATTCAGCGGCAAGGCAATCAGGCGGTGCATTCGGGTTATGTGATCAATTCGCCCGAGGCCATCGGCATGGTACGCGAGCTGTTTCATGTGCTGTATTGGCTTGCGCGTACCTACACGCGCATGTCGGACCCCAAGCAGATGGTGGCGGTGTGGAATGAGCGCAAGTTGCCCGTGCTGCTCAATGCCGACGAGGCGGTGCAGTTCACCCGCGAAGAACTCAAGCGGCAAGACGAGAAATTCCAGACCCAGTTCGCCGCACGCGCCAAGGAACTAGAAGCGCGTGAAGAGCAACTGAACGCCCAAGCCACCACATTGGCCGAGCGCGAAGCGGCGTTGGCGCGCATCGACGCAGAACTGGCTGAACGCCGTGCCGAACTGGCGCGCGCCAAGGCCGCTGCCATCGCCGTGCCCGATACGCACGACTACAACGAGACCGATACGCGCCACCAGTTCATCGACATACTGCTGCGCGAAGCGGGTTGGGATGCGAGCGTGAACATGGGTGTGGAAGTGGTGGTGCCCGGCATGCCCAATACGCAGGGCGAAGGCGCTGCGGACTATGTGCTTTGGGCGGCAGACGGCAAGCCTGCGGCGGTGGTGGAGGCCAAGCGCACGTTCAAAGACCCGGAGATTGGCCGCCAGCAAGCCAAGTTGTACGCTGACGGACTGGAGGCCAAGTACGGCCAGCGTCCGCTGATCTACTACACCAACGGGCATCGCACTTTCTTCTGGGACGACACCAGCGCGCCTCCGCGCGAAGCGCAGGGCTTTCATACACGCGATGAGCTGGCGCTGATCATCGAGCGCCGCTCGCTCAGGCAAGACCCGCGCGCGCTGGCGATTAATAACGACATCGTCGAGCGCCCGTATCAGCACCGTGCCATTCGCGCCATGCTGGAGGCCATGCAGCAAGGCCGTCGCCGTGGCTTGTTGACCATGGCGACCGGCACCGGTAAGACGCGCATGGCTGTGGCGCTGGTAGATGTGTTGATGCGCGCCAATCTGGTCAAGCGCGTACTGTTTCTGGCGGATCGCAAGGAGCTGGTGCGACAGGCTGCAGGCGCGTTCAAGACTTTTTTGGCAGACAGCAGCCCGGTCAATCTGCTGCTGGACAAGCACGGCCAAGGCCGTGTGTTCGTATCGACTTACCCGACGATGATGGGCTTGATCGATGAGTTGGCGGGCGATCAGGGCCGCGAGCGCCGAAGATACGGCGTGGGCTTTTTCGATCTGGTGATCGTAGACGAGGCGCACCGCAGCGTGTATCAAAAGTACGGCGCGATCTTCCGCTACTTCGACAGCTATCTGGTGGGCCTCACGGCTACGCCGCGCGATGAGGTGGATCGCGATACCTATCACCTGTTCGGCCTGGAAACCGGCGTGCCGACGGACGCCTACGGGCTGGACGAAGCCGTGGCGGGCGGCTATCTGGTGCCGCCCAAGGCGTATGACGTACCGCTCAAGTTCGTGCGTGAGGGCATCAAGTACGACGAGCTTTCTGACGAAGAAAAAGAGCGCTGGGAGAGCACCGAATGGGGCGACCGTGCGGACGACGATGGTGACGCGCCGGACGAGATTTCGGCCAGCGAGATCAACAAGCAGCTGTTCAACGAAAGCACCGTGGATTTGATGCTCAAGCACCTGATGGAGAACGGCCTTAAGGTGGATGGCGGCGACAAGCTGGGCAAGACCATCATCTTTGCCGTGAACCAGAAGCATGCAGACTTCATCGCGCAGCGCTTTGATCATCACTATCCGCGACTCAAAGGCGACTTTGCGCGCGTGATCACGCATGCGGTGACCTACGCGCACACGCTGATCGACGATTTCAAGAGCCCGGAAAAGACGCCGCAGATCGCGATTTCCGTGGATATGCTGGACACGGGTATCGACGTGCCCGAAGTGTTGAATCTGGTGTACTTCAAAGCCGTGCGATCGAAGGTGAAGTTCCTGCAGATGATTGGTCGCGGCACGCGGCTGTGCAAGGATTTGTTCGGGCCAGGGCAGGACAAATCGGAATTTGCGATCTTCGATTACTGCGGCAATTTCGAGTACTTCAATGAGCACCCGGATGGCAGCAAATCGAGCGTGGCGGAGCCCCTCGGCAAGCGTTTGTTCAAGTCGCGCATCGATTTGCTGGTGCTGCTCAATGAGCGCAACACCGAATTGATGGTTGCAGAGCCGCGAGTGAAGTACGGAGATATCGACGAACCGCAAAGCGACGCTGAAGTGAAGTTCGATCTGCTCAAGCAATTGCATGGCGAAGTTGCGGCGATGAATCAGGATAATTTCATCGTCCGCACGGAGTTGGAGCATGTCACCCGGTTTGCAGATGCCAAGGCGTGGGTGCAGATGTCACATTCCGCGTTTGCCGATCTGCGCAACCATGTGGCTGGCCTGCCGTCGGAGCAAGAGGGCGAGCACATCACCGCGCGTCTCTTCGATCTGCTGTGCGTGAATCTGCAACTGGCACTGATCCGTCAAACCAGCGATTGGCCCAAGCTGCAAATTCGTGTGATGGAAATCGCGGCCGATCTGGAGACCATGCAAGCGGTTCCTTCAATCAAGAACGAGTTGCCCTTGATTCAGGATGTGCAGAGCGAGGAATACTGGAAAGACATCACCCTGCCCATGCTGGAGCGCATGCGGTGCCGGCTGCGTGGTCTGGTGAAGTTCATTGAGCGCAAATCCATCGACGTGGTCTATACCGTGTTGCAAGATGAGATGGGCGAGACAACGCCCGTGGAGCTCAAGGAGTACAGCACGGGTATCAATCTCGCGCAGTACCGCCGGAAGGTGGAGGCCTTTATCCGTGCCAACGAGAACCATTTGGCTATTGCCAAACTCAAACATGCACGACCGCTTACCTCGACAGATTTGCAGCAACTAGAGCTGTTTTTCTTTAGCGCCCCCGAAGTGGGTGGTAGAGAGCGCTTCACCGAAACTTATGGGGAACAGTCGCTGCCTCGGTTCATTCGCTCGCTCGTGGGGCTGGACCGAGTTTCTGCGATGGATGCGTTTGCTCGCTTCCTTGATGGCTCGCGCTATAGCAGCCAGCAGATTCGGTTTGTGGAAATGATCATCGATCGGCTGACCGCTAGTGGCGAGATGGAGCCGGGGCAGCTATACGAACCGCCTTTTACCGCGATTCATCAGCATGGTTTGGACGGAGCCTTCGGCGATGCTGATGCGAATGCGGTGGTCGAGATCGTAAATGAGTTAAATCGACTGGCGGCCTGACAGGGCGTCAGTTCAGATTGTTTCGGTCGCTTCTATGCGAGCCAAGAGCCGCTGCACCTGTCCAAGTCGCCAATTGCCGCCCGCAGGTGCCTTGACGCCAGCCGTGTTCAGTTCAGCGACCATCGCCCTCTGGGTGAGGTGTCGAGCCTTGAAACCTGCAACCAGCCCTGATAGGCGGGCGGCGAAGGCATCAGCCACTTTCTGACGCTCCCGGGTGTGCTGGCGCAGATTTTGAGGCCCACTTGCACCCAACACTACGCCGCGTGCCTTGGCAGCCACTAGCGCCGCCCGGGTGCGTTCGCTGATCTGGTCACGCTCCCATTCGCTCATCACGGCGTGCATCTGGATCATGACCTTGTTGGCATGCGGCATGTCTGCGGCGACGAAGTCCACCCCGGTTTCAATCAGACCCGACACGAAGTGCACGTTGCGGGCAAGACGATCCAGCTTGGCGATGAGTAGGGTTGCGCCAGTCTTGCGGCAACGCTCTAGTGCCATGCGCAGTTGTGGGCGTTTGTCGAGTGCGTTGCTACCCTTTCCTGTCTCGACCTCAACAAACTCCTCTGTGACTGTTCTGGCGCTTTCTGAGAGGTGAGCCATCACACAGGCCCGCTGGGCGTCCAGACCCAGCCCAGATGCTCCTTGCCGCTGGGTGCTCACGCGGTAGTAGGCGATGAACTTCTGGGACTGCTGAGACATGGGTGACCTCCGGGTACTGACTACATGAAAGGACGTTCGTCCTGTGTGTATCCGAAGCCTATCGGACCGCCTGCGCGGCGTGAAGGAGGTTCCTTAGCCGATGTGGAAAGTTATCGAATTGTTGGAATGTCGAGGATGCGTCTCCCTATAGTGAATTTGCGGTCGGACTGATCTTCAGTAGATGGCCAGCCGCAGGAACCGGGGCGGTTTGTCGGTCTCGGGGTGTTTGGACTTACGTGATGGGAAATTGAAATGGACGCGGAAACTACAAGCAACATTCTGAGGTATCAAGAGGTAGGGTCGAATTGCATGGACCCACCACTCGATTTGAGGGAGTGGCCTGACAGGGATTCGGGGCTGGAGGCATTGCTTGAAGAGCTGGCGTCAACTGAAGAACCTGCACCCTCACCGGTGAGTGAGGTGAATAAGCCAGTCGCAGTTGTTTCGGTCATAGACAGCCGAATGTCGCCTGTGTCGCGTTCGTCTTCGGTTGGAACTTCCGGTGGCAAGGACAATCCTCGTGCGGTGCATGTACCAACGGTAGCTAGCGAGCCGGGATGCGTACTCGCAAGGTGTTCCGTTGATCAGTTTCCGTTGTGTGGTCTTGTTGATGGCTTATCCGCCGATGAAGACGCGCTGGGGATGTTGAAAAGCCTGTGCGGGCAAATTCGTGCTGGAATCGACTACAGGAAAATTCGTCTGGAAATATGCATTCAGTCCATTCGCTTGAACTTGGCTGGAACAATTGCTCCTGCTTTCCGTCCTGCGGTAAAGGGCGCGGGGGACTTCAACGATCCGATACATCGGCTTATTCATAGGGATCGTCAAGTCGTTGATCTTCACTGGTGCTACTCACGACGTATGGAGTTCTCGCCTACTGAGATCCAGTACACCGCACTGTTTGAAGATTGCGAAAGTTTTGATTTTCAAAGCGCGTGGGAGCTGTCCGGAAAGAAATGGTCCAAGGACTTCCGGGCCACGGAGGCGCTGTGTCTCACCCCATTTCAACAATGCCAGTTGGTGGTGCTGCGATCCGAAGAGTTGGTAAAGCGGGAGAAAGCACTTGACGAAGGTCGGCGGGGCCGTGGTGGGGCGGGTCACAGCAAGCGATCAATTGCAAAGCGCGTCATTGCCGAATGGGCGGAGTCAAATCGCCGCATAGCACCCCATCGGCGAGATTACGAACTTCTGTGGCTCGCTCGTGAACTTCTTGCCTCGGCAGCGACCATGAAGTCGATTGCGCAGCTTCATGCGCTCATGTGCGGGGGTGATCCACTTGACCCCAAGACGGTTAGCGACAAGATGAAAAAGCTAGATCGGTGCCTTGCAGGGCTGTCATAAGTCTACGAGGTGCTTGGTCGTCGGGGTGATATACGGGGAGCTCCGGGGGAGGTTAGCCATGGAGACGTTCAGTATCTATGCGGCTTCCGGGGCAACTCTCCATGCCCAAAATCTCCATAGAGAAGAGAACAGAGAACGAAAGCTGTAGATTGAAATTCAAATGGTGAAATATGAAAACTGAAGAAGATAAAAGAGGGACGCCGTCAAATCGATAACCTTTCAATTCCCATCCTAATTTTCATAATGGTGGAGCTCCGGAGTGATTCCAAATTCGGGTGCCTCTCATCAGGTATTGAGTCGTCCGGAAGCCGTTCAGTTCGACGCAGCCAATTCGGCAACCTTGCACCCCCTATCTGGATCGACCCGGGAGTGAAGGCCTCGATGCCGTTTTTTTCCAAGTTGCCAACGGCTCTATAAGAAATCCTGACTTCTGACACGCATCCCGGGTGTTTAAAAACCAGCTTGCTCCTATAGGGGTAGATAAACGCAAGATTTGCGCAATCCCGGGCGTTCGTTGTCTCTGGGGCGCAAGTTTTCAGGTAGCGTGTTCTCCCTCTGTGAAAGTCAATATTTATTCGGTATGACGTCAAGGAAAAAGCGTCATTTTTGAACCTCACACGCAATGCCAGTGGCGATCCCGGGTGCGATGCCAAGCAGTCTCTGCAGGTCCTGCTGAATGAGCTCCAGCGGTTGTGAGACGTCCTGTATTGAAAGCTGCACATAGTGCCGATGCAGGACATCGGATTTCGCGGGCGTGTGATTCAAGATGCGCCGCAGTGCTGCATCACCGACTCCCAGACGCTCTCCCACGGTTGCCAGCAACTTGCGAAGGTCATGCATCATGAAGGTGGGTGCGCCAGCCCGGGATGCCATCTGCGCGAGATGACCTGCAGACACTCCCGAGAATAACGCTTCGCAAGGCGCAGACTCTTCGCAACGTCTATCCAGAATCTCTCGCATCACGAGCGTGATGGGCAGGGTGTGGGGCTTGCCGTTCTTGGTCTCAGGAATGCGCAGAACGCCCTTGGTGAGGTCGATCTGGTCGCGACGCAGGTCACCTACCTCGTTGCGTCGCAAGCCCGTGTAGAGCGCCAGATAGAGAAAGTCACGCTGTGCGCCCGGGAGCTGGTCAATGCCGAGCCGCCAAGCGGGCAAATCACCTTCCTGGAGCACACGGGAGCGGGGCTGGGAACGGGCGGGCATCAACCCGGCGGCCGCAAGCTTGGTGAACGGGCTGGCGATCTGGATGTCATGGACCGCACCGATGTACTTGAGCAGCGCGCCCCACAGGCCGCGAGTGAGCTCGACCAATGCAGCTCCTTTGCTACCTGCAAACGTATTGCAATGGCTGAAAAAGCGCGGGTCTTGCAAGGCAGTAACGGGCAGGGTGATCCACTCCGAGAAATGAGTCCGAATGAGCGACTCATAGCGCCTGCGGCTGGACTCCTTGATGCTTTTGGCGGCGCAGTAGTCAGCGAGCACTTGTGAAAGTAATGGCGCGATCTTGGTATCGCGCGGGGGCAGGTATGGGCGACGCCCTGCGCGGCACTCCCGGAGGATCTCTAGCGCCCGGGAGCGGGCCTCCTCAACGCTCATCAGGGGCCAGTATCCAAGATTCATGCGGAACTGCTTCCCTGCCACACTGGTCGCAACCCGGAAGGTGCGCTTGCGTGCGTTCATGCGAATGCAGAAGCCGCTCAGCATGCGGTCACGCAGGATTGTCCCGTCCGTAAGGCCAGAGCGCAGCAGCAGGGATTCGGTGATCAGTACAATTGGCATTAGTTTCCCCAGGCAAAACGAGGACAACGTCCTCTTGAAGTCCGACACATTCCCCCTTGAGCTGACGCCCTGCCGTCCGGGGAGAATGGGCGCGGATCGGGCACTTCCACGACGCCGGTGTTCGGCTCGATGGTGCATAAGGGGTTGATTTACAAAGGAATTTCCATGAGCCTCAAATGCGGCATCGTGGGCCTGCCCAATGTGGGCAAGTCCACTCTTTTCAACGCGCTGACGAAGGCTGGCATTGCCGCCGAGAACTATCCGTTCTGCACCATCGAGCCGAATACCGGCGTGGTGGAAGTGCCCGATCCGCGTCTGAAGGATCTGGCGAAGATCGTTGAGCCCGAGCGTGTCGTGCCCGCAATCGTTGAATTTGTGGACATCGCAGGTCTGGTGGCCGGCGCGTCCAAGGGTGAAGGCTTGGGCAACCAGTTCCTCGCGCACATCCGCGAAACCGACGCCATCGTCAATGTGGTGCGCTGCTTCGAAGACCCGAATGTGATTCACGTGGCCAACAAGGTCGATCCGATTGCCGACATCGAAGTCATCCAGACCGAGCTGTGCCTGGCCGATCTCGCGACCGTCGAAAAGGCGATCAACCGCTACAGCAAGGCCGCCAAGTCGGGCAACGACAAGGAAGCTGCCAAGCTGGTGTCGATGCTGATCCCGATTCAGGCTGCGCTCGACCAGGGCAGGCCAGCACGCTCGGTGCCGGTCAGCAAGGAAGACCTGCCGCTGCTCAAGTCGTTCTGTTTGATCACGGCCAAGCCTGCGATGTTCGTCGGCAACGTGTCGGAAGACGGTTTCGAGAACAACCCGCTGCTCGATCAACTGAAAGCCTACGCGGCTGCGCAGGGCGCTCCGGTGGTGGCGATCTGCGCCAAGATCGAGGCTGAGATGTCCGAAATGGGCGACGAAGACCGCGACATGTTCCTGAGCGAAATGGGCCTGGAAGAGCCTGGCCTGAACCGCCTGATCCGCGCCGGTTTCACGCTGTTGGGCCTGCAGACTTACTTCACCGCGGGCGTGAAGGAAGTGCGCGCATGGACCATTCACGTGGGCGACACGGCTCCGCAAGCCGCTGGTGTGATCCACGGTGATTTCGAACGCGGCTTCATCCGCGCACAGACCATCGCGTTTGACGATTTCATCCAATACAAGGGTGAACAAGGCGCGAAGGACGCGGGCAAGATGCGCGCGGAAGGCAAGGAATACGTCGTCAAGGATGGCGATGTGATGAACTTCCTGTTCAACGTCTAAGTACAACGCTGCTGATTCAACGCCAGCACCCGCCGTTCGCGGCGGGTGCTGGCTTTTTTTGTGCGTGGCGTGGCGCAAAGCAGCTATTCTTTCGGCTTCTCAAAATGGAGGCATCCGAACATGAAGCCGCAATTTCGACGCTGCGCCCTTGCCCTGAGCATCACTCTGGGTCTGGCCGTGATGGCACCCTCGGTCACCCACGCCGACACTCTCAAGAAACCCGCGCTCGATGCGATGGCATCGCAGCCTGCCGCAAGCAGTTTTAACGAGTTTCTGAAGAAAGCTGCCGCGCAGAATCCATCCGTGGCATCTGCGGTGCAGAGCTACACGAGCGGCAAGCCGCTGCTGGGCGACGAGCTGACCAACATCGCGCGCCTGCTGGGCCTGTACACCCGCATGACGCAGGAGAGCAAGGTGCTTTCGAGCATCGAGCAGATGGTGGAGCTGCCCACGGTGCGCGATCCCAAGATTCCGCCGCACGAGAACAAGGCGATCATCGAGTTCGGTCAGTTGGTCGAGAAGATGAGCAAGGACTTCGGCCTGCAGTTCCGCAACGTGGACAACCGCATCTTCGAGGTGACGCTGCCCGGCACGAGCGGTGAGGAATTCGGCATCCTGACGCACTCCGATGTAGTGCCGGTGGTGCCTGCGGAATGGGTGGTCGACGGCAAGCAGATCGATCCGTTCAAGGTCACGCGCATCGGCGACAGACTCTATGGGCGCGGCACGATTGACGACAAAGGCTCCATCGCCACGGTGCTGTTCGCGATGAAGGCGGTGAAGGATGCGAAACTGCCGCTGGCGCGCAGCATCCGCCTGATGATCGAGACCACCGAAGAGACCGGTGGCGATGCGATGAAGTACTACCGCGAGAAGACGAAATTGCCCGAGTACAACATCGTGCTCGACAGCAAATATCCCGCCGTGGTGGCGGAAAAGGGCACGGGCGCGATCAAGGCGTTCTTTGCTGAGGTGAAGACTGACGCGCAGCAACCGGTCATCACGGCGATGGCGGGTGCGGCGTCTTCTAACGCGATTGCACAGACCGCTACCGCCAGCATCGAGGCAGGCGATGCGTCGGCGTTGGCTGCTATTGCACAGAAGCTGCAAAGCGCGAAAGATGGCTATGTCGATGCTCACCAGAAGCTTGGCAAGTTCAGCATCGACATCGTGTCGACGGCCAACAAGATCGATATCAAAGTGACCGGCGCATCGGCCCATGGCTCGCGTCCCGAAGAGGGTGTGAATCCGGTGCCCCGCCTTGCGCTGTTCATTCAGCAGGCGCTGCTGGCAGATGGTGGCAAGCCGCTTGTGCAGACCAACCAGTACGCCGAGGCGGTGCGCTACATCAACGGCGTCTACGGTCTCGACTATTTCGGCAACGCGCTCAAGCTTGCTTATGCGGACGATTTCATGGGGCCGTTGACCATCTCGCCCAACTTCATCAAGCCCGGCAACGGTCAGCTGGAGGTCACTGCGAATGCACGCATGCCACGCGGCAAGTCGCCGGAGCAACTGAAAGCTGAAGTGGAAAAGGGCATTGCCGATTGGAGCGCTGCCGCCAAGGTGCCCGTGAAGATCGACTACACGCAAGGCAACTGGATGGCGCGCGATCCCAAGGGGGCATGGCTGTCCACGTTGCTCAACATCTTCGGTGACACCACGGGACTGGATGCCAAGCCAGTGCCCACCGCTGGCAGCACGACGGCCAAGCTGATGCCTAACGCGATCAACTTCGGCCCCGCGATGCCCGGCAAGAAATACACGGCGCACAACGCGCTCGAGTATCAGGAATTGCCGGATCTGCGAACCGATATCCAGATGTTCACCGAGATGCTGGTGCGCATTGGCAATCTGCAGCAGATGCAGTAAATGTCATGCACGGCAAGCTGAGCGCTTTCAACGAATTGAGAGGCGAGGCCCGGTTGAGCGCCCTCACCCTTCCAAGCTTTCCTCGGGGCGTTGGCTGTAGCCTGTCGTCCTCCGGACAGGCGCTAGTCCGTATCCCTGATGAGTGGGAAATCTGGTGTCGCCAGAGGGGAGCCGCTGACTGCCCTGTTGGCTGGCCGATGGATTGCGCGGCAAGAAGATAGCGGCGTGTGATAATTTTCACATCGATTGCGTAGATGCCAATGCGCCTCGTGCCTGGACTTTGTTGCACGGCGTATTCAAGCTGCGGCTCAATTTCTCAACCCAAAAGCCTGATCAAAATTCTTGAGCAAGTCTGACCCACACTTTGTACAAGCCGACCTCGTGGCGGTGCTGCTCGCCGTGACCAATGGCGAGCCGCGCGTGCTCACCACGAGGGAAGGGCGCACGCTGCCTGCAGGGCCGTTCACCGCGGGGCACCGTTCGCTGCAGGCGAGTCTGCGCGAATGGGTGGAGAGCCAGACGCACCACCCGCTGGGTTATGTCGAGCAGCTCTACACCTTTCCCGATCATGAACGCTCTGACGTGCTGGGCATGCGTGCCATCTCCATCAGCTATCTGGGGCTCACGCGCGAGCTCGACGACAACGGGGTCTCGCAACCCGGTTGGCACGACTGGTATCGCTACTTTCCTTGGGAAGACTGGCGAGGTGGAGAGCCCACGCTCGTGACCAAGACCATTCTTCCGCGCTTGCGTGAATGGAGTCGCGGTGCGGGCGATGCAGCACTCAAGAAGCTGCGCACCCAGCGCGTGGCGGTGATGTTCGGGATCGACGACAACGAGTGGAACGAGGAACTGGTGCTGCAGCGCTACGAGCTGCTGTTCGAGGCTGGACTGGTGGAGGAGTCGCGCCGCTACGGCATCGAGTCTGCGCGCGATGTGCTGTTGCCGGGCGCTGATATGGGCCACGATCATCGGCGCATTCTTGCGACGGGCATGGCGCGTCTGCGTGCCAAGATCAAGTACCGCCCTGTGGTGTTCGAGCTCATGCCACCGGATTTCTCGCTGCTGCAGTTGCAGCAGACTGTGGAGGCGCTGGCAGGGCGTGGTTTGCACAAGCAGAACTTTCGCCGCCAGATCGAGCAGCAGGCGCTGGTCGAGGAAACCGGCCAGATCGCCGCAGGCACCGCAGGCCGCCCGGCCAAGCTCTATCGCTTTCGCCGCAACGTGATTCTCGAGCGCGCGATGTCGGGCAACAAGCTACCTCTGGCGCGCGGTTGATGCGCGCTGCGCGCCGCAGTCCTTCGGAAATTTCATGAGTGCGCGCTGAACCGCAAGCGGCCTTCGTCGCTACGATCGATCACGCCTCGAATGACCTTTTGCGCCCACCATGATCGATCTGCAACTGCTCTCCCTTTTCGCATTGGCGTTCTTCACAGCCGTGCTGATTCCCGGCCCGAATGTGGCACTGGCCGTCACGCAGTCGATCCGCTATGGCCTTCGGCGTGCGATCCCCGGTGCGTGGGGTTTCGGGCTTGCGACGGGCATCCATGCGGTCACGGTGTACGCCGGCGTGGGGGTGTTCATCGGCGAGCATCCGCAGGTGCTCAACGTGCTGCGTTGGGCGGGCGTGGCCTACATCCTGCATCTGGCGTATGGAGCCTTGACGGACTTGAGTGATGAACCTACCGCGCAGACCCGCGAGGTGAGCCGGACGAAAATCTTCACCAGCGCGTTTCTCGCCTCGCTCACCAGCCCCAAGGGCTGGCTGGTGAGCCTCTTGCTCTATCCGGGTTTCATCAATCCACAACTGGGCTACCTCTCCCAGGCGGCGTCGGTGACTGTGCTGGCGGTGTGCATTTCACTCGCCACCTACGGTGGCTACATGTTGGCGGCGGATCGTGCACAGCGGTTGTTTCGCAATCGGCGCCAGCTCAATCGCGTGGCGGCCGGGCTTTATGTGCTGGTGGCTTGCGGGCTGCTGCTGTCGATCTTCGACGCAATCTGAATTGTTGCGCGACAAAAGGCTGCGCAGAATGAATTCCCCGCACCTTGACGGGTTTTATGCTCGTGATTAGCATAAGTTGTCAGCGCATTTGCGCCCCCTTTTTTTGATTAAATATACTCAAAATGAGCATTAAAGAGACTGCTGCCCTACCGATTCCCCCGCTGCCCGATGTGATGCTTGAGCCACTGGTGCGCATGGCCTTGCTGGAAGATCTGGGCCGTGCGGGTGATCTGACCACCGATACCATCGTGCCAGCGGACGCCAAGGCCGAGCTGCGTTTGGTGGCGCGACAGGACGGGGTGCTCGCGGGACTCGATCTGGCGCGCCTCGCGTTCACGTTGATGGATGGTCGCACGCAGTTCGATGCGAGCTGCGCGGATGGCACGCTGCTCAAACCAGGCACCGAGATCGCGCGCATTCGTGGCTACAGCCGTGCGATGCTGAGCGCAGAGCGCGTCGCGCTCAACTATTTGTGCCATCTGAGCGGCGTTGCCACCGCCACGCATTCGATTGCCGTGGCAATTGCCGCCTTCGGCGCGCGCGTGACCTGTACGCGCAAGACCATGCCGGGTCTGCGTTCGCTGCAGAAGTATGCGGTGCGGGTGGGCGGCGGCAGCAACCACCGTTTCGGGCTGGACGACGCGGTGCTCATCAAGGACAACCACATCGCGCTCGCGGGGGGCGTCGAGACGGCGGTGCAGCGCGCACGCGCCGGTGTCGGTCATATGGTGAAGATCGAGCTCGAGGTGGACACGCTCGCGCAGCTCGAGGTGGCGCTCGTGCTCGGCGTGGACGTGGTGCTGCTCGACAACATGAGCCTCGACGATCTGCGCACGGCGGTGGACATGTGCAAGGGCCGG
This sequence comes from Diaphorobacter sp. HDW4A, assembly GCF_011305995.1. Classification (GTDB taxonomy): domain Bacteria; phylum Pseudomonadota; class Gammaproteobacteria; order Burkholderiales; family Burkholderiaceae_C; genus Diaphorobacter_A. The sequence goes on from NZ_CP049910.1 coordinate 6,230,648, forward strand.
GCGATTACCGAGGCCTCGGGTCGCATTACCCCCGAGACCGCGCCTGCGGTGGCTGCCACGGGGGTCGATCAGATAGCGGTCGGCTGGATCACGCACAGCACGCGGGTGCTCGACATCGGGCTCGATGCCTGAAGTGATGGAGTGAATCCAAAATGCTGAAACGACGCATGGCCTGGATGACGGCGGCGGTGCTCGCGCTGATCGCCATTGCGGGTGTCTGGCAGGTCAGCAGCGGCCGTGCGGCGGTGCGCTTCGACAAGCCGATCTCCATCATCGTGACCTTTCCTCCGGGCGGTGGAACCGACTTGCTCGCGCGGCGACTGGGCGCAGCGCTGCAGGAGCGGCTGGGGCAGAACGTGGTGGTGGAAAACCGCCCGGGCGCGAGCGGCAACATCGGCGCGCGCTATGTGGCCGAGGCGCCCGCCGACGGCTCCACGCTGCTGATGGTCAACAGCTCGTTCGCGATCAATCCGGGCGTCTACCAGCATCTCGATTTCGATCCGCACCGCGACTTTCGCGCCGTGGTCAATGCGGGCACCATCGCTTCGGTGCTGGTGGTGCCTCAGGGCAGCGATGTCAGCTCGCTTGCCGGGTTGATCGCTCGGCAACAGGCACAGGGTATTGTCCCGGTGGCCTTCGCATCGTGCGGCAATGGCACGCCGCAGCATCTGGCCGGTGAGATGCTGGCGCGCGCGCTGCACATCGGTCTGCAGCATGTGCCCTACAAGGGCTGCGGTCCGGCCATCACCGATGTGGCGGCGGGGCAGGTGCCGCTCGGCATGGTCACGGCGAGCAGCGCCGCGCCGATGATCGAGGCGGGTCGCGTGCGCGCGATTGCGGTGACCTCGGCGTCACGCCTACCGCAGCTGGCCCATGTGCCGACCGTGGCCGAGCAGGGTGCGCCGGGCTTCGAGGCCCAGCAATGGCACGGACTGCTCGCACCTGCGGGCACGCCGGACGCGGTGGTCGAACATCTGCACAATGTGCTGATGGCGATTCTGGACGACCCCGCGATGGCGCAGACGCTCGCGGCACAGGGCTATGCGCCGCAGCGCCAGACCACGCAGCAGTTCGACAAGCTGATCGCCACCGACATGGATCGCTACGCGCAGTTGAGTCGAGAGCTGGGGCTGCGGGTGGATTGACCTGTGCCAGATAAGACCGCGAGCGGCAACGACATTTTCATTTGATGCGAATAATTCCCGTTTGACGATTCGCAACATTTGAACATCTGAGGAGCGCACCTCTTCAAGAGCCGGGTACAGTGACGCCCGTCACGTGGTTGTCACATTGCATTGCAACCATGCCGTGCCGGCTCCAGAGAGGTCTTCATGTTCGTGGTGATGAAACGCAATGCGTGCTGTGGCGCGTTCTTTCTGCTTGCGATGCTCGCAAGTGCTCAGGTCATGGCCGCGCGGCCGATGATCACAGATGATGCGCGCGTCGTTGACGCAAAGGCCTGTCAGGTCGAGAGTTGGGCGCGCCGCAATCAAAATGGCAGCAACGAGTTCTGGGCGCAGCCCGCGTGCAATTTCACCGGCAATCTGGAGGTGACCGTTGGCGGTGCGTGGACGCGCGATGATGGCGTCACGCAGAACTCGGCCCGCGTCATTCAGGGCAAGACCTTGTTCAAGCCGCTCGAGACCAACGGCTGGGGCTGGGGGCTGGCGCTTGGCACCATGCGCGATCCGCATGGCGGCAATGGCCGCAACTGGTATGGCTATGTGCCCGCGAGCTTCTCGTTCTTCGAGGACCGCTTCGTACTGCATACCAACGTGGGCTGGCAGCGCGATCAGGGCACCAAGCGCAGCCACGCGACCTGGGGTCTCGGCAGCGAGACCCGGCTCACGGAGCGTTCGTGGCTGGTCGCAGAAACCTTCGGCGCGGCCGATGGCAAGCCGCATTACCAGATGGGCGTGCGCTACTGGGTCGTGCCGGATCGGGTGCAAGTCGACACGACCTACGGTAACCGTCTCGGCGGCGGCGAGCGGTGGATTTCCGTGGGGCTGCGGCTCTTGTCACCCGCATTCCTGCCGTGATTGCTGGTGGGTTCTCTCAACCGATCTTGGCTGGAACCATGTGCAGCAGCAGGGTCGTCATCACCAGATAGCGCATGAACTTGCCGATGGCCATGTAACCCGCGCAGGGCCAGAACGGCAGGCGCATCCAGCCAGCAACCGCGCACAGCGGATCGCCCACCACCGGCAGCCAGCTCAAGAGACAGGTCTTGGCGCCGAACTTGCGCAGCCACACGCGCACGCGGCGCTCAGTGCGCGTGAGCTGGCGTGTTTTCTTGTGATGCGCGAGTTCCGGGTGACCGGCGAGACGGCGCTTGCGTGCGGCATTCCAGGCCTTGTGCGCGCCCAGACCCATCCACCAGCTCACCATGCCGCCAAGCGTGTTGCCTGCGGTCGCCACGAGCACGGCAGGCCAGAACAGTTCGGGGTTGAGCTTGATGAGGCCGAACACCGCAGGCTCCGAGCCCAGCGGCAGCAGCGTGGCGGAAATGAACGAAACGATGAACACCGTGCTCAGCCCGAATTGGGGCAGAGCAAGCCATTCCAGCAGTTGATGCAACCATGCTTCCATGGGGGCCAAGTGTAGGGCTGGTGCTGTAGCCCCTGCATGTCAGTACAGATGAACAGATTGCGTCGGCCGTCAAGTGGTTCACGCTCCATCCGCGCTGGCCTTGTCGGTATTCTCTTTTGCCTAAAATTTGGGCAGGTATAATCGCGCCTCTTTTCCAGCGCTTTGCCGCATTTTTAAGCACCTCTCCCTATGCCTGCCCTGCACATTGGTCCTATTCCATTGGCGAACAACTTGTTTGTTGCGCCCATGGCGGGTGTGACTGACCGGCCTTTCCGCCAGCTGTGCAAGGCGCTCGGCGCGGGGTACGCGGTCAGTGAAATGGTGACATCGCGCAAGGATCTCTGGAACAGTCTCAAGACTTCGCGCCGTGCCAATCACGAGGGTGAGCCCGGTCCGATCTCGGTGCAGATCGCCGGAACCGATGCCGAGATGATGGCGGAGGCGGCGGTCTACAACATCGACCGTGGTGCCCAGATCATCGACATCAACATGGGCTGCCCGGCCAAGAAGGTCTGCAACAAGTGGGCCGGTTCGGCCCTGATGCAGAACGAGAAGCTGGCGGTGGAAATCGCCCAGGCGGTCGTCGAGGCGGCGGCGGTGCACAACGTGCCCGTCACGCTCAAGATGCGCACTGGCTGGTGCAACGAGCACAAGAATGCGGTGACGCTGGCGCGCGCGTTCGAGAACGTCGGCATTCAGATGCTGACCGTGCACGGACGCACGCGCGAGCAGGGCTACAAGGGTTTTGCGGAGTACAACACGATCGCCGCCGTGAAGAACGCGGTGCGCGTGCCGGTCGTCGCCAATGGTGACGTGGACAGCCCGGAGAAGGCGCGCGAGGTGCTCGCCGCCACGGGTGCCGACGCCATCATGGTGGGTCGCGCGGCCCAGGGCCGTCCGTGGATCTTCCGCGAGATCGGCCACTTTCTCGCGACCGGCGAACATCTTGCGCCGCCGCTGGTGGCCGAGGTGCGGCGTCTGCTGCTCGACCATCTGCAGGACCACTACCAGCTCTACGGCGAGCTCACTGGCGTGCGCAGCGCGCGCAAGCACATCGCATGGTATGTGCGCACGCTGCCCGGCGGCGAAGACTTGAGAAAACACATCAACACTTTGGATGACTGCACGGCGCAATGGCGTGCGGTGGCCGACTATTTCGATGCCCTGGGCACGGAAATGGACCGACTGCCGCGCGTCGAAATTGCGCAATCAAATGAAGCAGCATTGGATTTGAGGGAATCGACCCATGAGCAAGAACAACATTGAAGAGAGCGTGCGCGAAAGCCTGCAGAGCTATTTCCGCGACCTCGACGGCGAGTCTCCCGACGGCGTGTACGAGATGGTCATCCGTCTCGTCGAAAAGCCATTGTTGGAAGTCGTGATGACGCAGGCCAACGAGAACCAGTCGCGCGCGGCCGAATGGCTGGGCCTGAACCGCAACACGCTGCGCAAGAAGCTGGTGGAGCACAAGCTGCTCTGAACTGAACCCAAGGACCCCGGCCCATGCCGGGGTCGGTCGTTGCAGTGAACGCATGGGGATGCGCGCCGCACGGCAACCGATTTATTGAACTCTCTTTCTGAAGACCAAATGAAAGCACTGATCTCCGTCTCCGACAAAACCGGCATCGTCGAATTTGCGCAAGCCCTGCACCAACTCGGCGTGAAGCTGCTGTCCACCGGCGGCACCGCCAAGCTGCTGGCCGAAAAGGGCCTGCCCGTGACCGAAGTGGCGGAAGTCACCGAGTTCCCCGAGATGCTGGACGGCCGCGTGAAGACGCTGCACCCCAAGGTCCACGGTGGCCTGCTCGCGCGCCGCGACTTCCCCGAGCACATGGCGGCTCTGAAGGAACACAACATCGACACCATCGACCTGCTGGTGGTGAACCTCTATCCGTTCGAGGCGACCGTCGCCAAGCCCGGCTGCACGCTGGCCGACGCCATCGAGAACATCGACATCGGTGGCCCGGCCATGGTGCGCTCGGCCGCCAAGAACTGGAAGGATGTGGGCGTGATCACCGCTGCCGACCAGTACGAGGCCGTGATCGGTGAACTCAAGGCATCCGGCAAACTCTCCGACAAGCTGCGCTTCGCGCTGTCGGTGGCCGCGTTCAACCGCATCTCGCAGTACGACGGCGCGATCAGCGACTACCTGTCGTCGGTGAAGTTCGAGGACGAAAAACTGTCCGAGGAATACGTCCCCGAGCGCGCCGCGTTCCCCGGTCAGAGCAATTCCCAGTTCATCAAGATCCAGGACCTGCGCTACGGCGAGAACAGCCACCAGCAAGCCGCCTGGTATCGCGATCTGTACCCGGCTCCTGGGTCGCTCGCCACTGGCGTGCAACTGCAGGGCAAGGAACTCTCGTACAACAACATCGCCGACGCCGATGCTGCATGGGAATGCGTCAAGAGCTTTGTGGAGCCCGGCTGCGTGATCGTCAAGCACGCCAACCCCTGCGGCGTGGCTGTGGGCAAGGACGCGCACGAGGCCTATGCCAAGGCATTCCAGACCGATCCGACCAGCGCGTTCGGCGGCATCATCGCTTTCAACCGTGCGGTGGACAAGGCAGCTGCCGAAGCGGTGTCCAAGCAGTTCGTCGAAGTGCTAATGGCGCCTGAATTCAGCACCGAAGCGCTCGAGATTTTCAAGAGCAAAGTGAACGTACGCCTGATGAGGATCGCACTTCCAACCGGTGGCAAGTCCGATTGGGACAACGGCCGCAACGCCGTCGAATCCAAGCGCGTGGGCTCCGGCATCCTGTTGCAGACGGCCGACAACCACGAACTGCAACTGGCCGACTTGAAGGTCGTTACCGTGAAGCAGCCAACGCCTGAAGAACTGAACGATCTGCTGTTCGCTTGGAAGGTCGCGAAGTTCGTGAAGTCCAATGCCATCGTGTTCTGCAAGAACGGCATGACCATGGGCGTGGGCGCAGGCCAGATGTCGCGTCTCGACTCCGCACGCATCGCCTCGATCAAGGCCGAAGCCGCGAAGCTGACGCTCAACAACACGGTCGTCGCAAGCGACGCGTTCTTCCCGTTCCGTGACGGCCTCGATGTGGTCGTGGACGCGGGCGCAACCTGCGTGGCCCAGCCCGGCGGCTCGATGCGCGATCAGGAAGTGATAGCCGCGGCCAACGAGCGCGGCGTGGCCATGGTGTTCACCGGCGTGCGCCACTTCCGTCATTGATCCGGGCGACATCCAGACAGTGACTGAACCCTACGACGAAGGCGATGCGCCCAACCGCCCGAAATGGATCGGCTGGGCGCTGGTGATTTTCATGGCGCTGGTGGTGATCGGCGTGCTCAACGTGGGCTGGCTGATCATGCGGCCCACGCCCGCCGCCGATGCACTGGCCGCCGTGATCGCCGCCAAACCGGAACTCGCGGTCGGCCAATCGGCCGTGGAGGCATCGGACTGCATGCGCTGCCACGGCGTGCAGCGCAAGGCGGTCGGCCCCTCGTTCGCGGACATCGCGAGCAAGTACGCGCAGCAGGCGGATGCCAAGGAGTACCTGGCCCGCAAGATCCGCGAGGGCAGCGTGGGGACATGGGGCAACGTCATCATGCCGCGGCATCCGCAGATTTCGGAAGAGCAATCTTTGCAGATGGCTGCTTGGCTGATGGCTGTGCCTCGGGTGGGGGCTTCTTCAAGCTCCAATCAGTGATTGGGGCTTGGGGCTGGGGGGTGTTTGTTTGCTGGCTTGTGCTCTTTGGTTGAGGGCGGAGGCCGGGACTGCCCCCGGCGGGGCAGTAACTTTTTGGTCTTGCCCAAAAAGTCACCAAAAATGCGCTTCTTAATTCGGGGTCACGCGGCAGAACTCACTTCGCGACTGCGTCGCTCCGTTCGGGCAACCGCCGCGAGTCAGTGCTTAACCAAGAGGTGTTTACGGCACGTCGCTTCGCTTGTGCCGGGGTGTTTGTGGAGTTGGGTTGGATGCAAAAAAAGCCCGCTGCTCTTTTGAACGCACTTGATCCAATGAACAAATCAAAATCGCAGGACACTGGCGCACCAGCATCTCGCGAAGTCGCGAGATGAGCGGCACGAGCGAAGCGATGTGCCGAATACGCCTCCGAGTGAACTTCTAGCTCGCGGCGGTTGTCCGAGCGGAGTGACGCAGGAACGCAGCGAGTTCTGCAGCGGGTATTGAAAACGCATTTTTGGTGACTTTTTGGGCAAGACCAAAAAGTTACTCCGCCGCCGGGCGGAACTCCCGGCCTCTGCCCTCAAACCAAGAACAAGAACAAGAACAGAAACGAAAAATCGAACATCATCCCCAACCGGGAACAGGTACGCGCCAGGCATGAGGTGCCTCTTTGCGTGTCATGCTTTGACCAGCATCCCCGGCTGCGAGGGCATGACTTTCCAGCTCGCATCGACGCGTGCGGTGTAGCTCACGCTGGTCACCGTACTCACCTGCACCCATTCCGAAGTGCAGGCCTGCCGCGTCGCAGTGACGAGCAGATAACCGCGCCGCGCGGTATCGCAGTAGCGCAGATCAGGCAGCAGCGACTCGAGCGTGCTCTTGAGCTCCGCCGGGACGATGCCGGTGTTGGCATCGAAGCCGGGCGAGGACACCGACGCGGTGGCGAACTCCACCCCGGCTGCAACGCCAGCATCGGTTCTGAGCACGTTGGCCCACGCGTTGTGCGTGTCGCCCGAAAGCACCACCAGATTTTTCTTGAGCTGCAGGCCGGCTTGCAGCACCTGTTCGCGCGCGGCTGCGTAACCGTCCCAGGCGTCGAGGTTGTAGGGAATGCGCGGCTGAGCGAGCAGGGCCTTGTCGGCCGCACTGAGTTGTGACGGCTTGGACTGGGCGAGTGCGGCGATGCGCTGGTAGTCGCTTGCCGACACGCCGCCCGGCTTGCCGAGCCAGCCGAGCACGATGGGCTTGGGCAGATGCATGCGGCCCATCACGACCTGCTGGCCAAGTACTTGCCAGAGCGCGCTCGAATCGCCCATGGTTTTCTGCAACCATGCGAACTGCGTGTCGCCGAGCAGCTCGCGCTTTCCATTATTGAGCGCGCTTTGCAGCGCAGGCTCGAACTGTGCTTCGGGCAGCGCCAGCAGCGGGTCGTAGCTGAGCTGCTTGTCGCGGCCGACGGTGCGCGTGTCCAGCATGTGCAGCGCGAGCAGATCGCCGAATGCGAAGCTGCGGTAGATGACCTCGGGGCTGGCCACGCGCGTGGGCAGCCACTCGTGATAGGCCTGCATCGCTGCGGCCTTGCGCGCGGCGAAGCTGCCTTCTGTGGCCGGTTGGTGATTGCCCGCGCCGTTCATCCAGGTGTCGTCGCAGAACTCGTGATCGTCCCATACAGCGATCATCGGCATGCGTGCATGCAGTTTCTGCAGTTGCGCGTCGGTCTTGTACTGCGCGTAGCGCAGGCGGTAGTCCTTGAGCGAGACGATCTCATTGGGCGGATCGACTTGGCGGCCCATCTCTGCGGCCGTCGCGGCTTCGTAGAAGCCCTTCTGGAATTCGTAGATGTAGTCGCCCAGATGGATGGCCGCATCGACATCGTCGTGCTGGCTTGCGTCGCCGTACACGTTGAAGTAGCCCTGCGGAAAATTGGCGCAGGAAAACACCGCGAGCTTGACGCTGTCGACCGGGCCGGTGGGCAGCGTCTTGGTGCGGCCGACGGGCGATGTCTGCGAGGCGGCGCGAAAGCGGTAGAAGTAGCTGGTGGCGGCGGATAGGCCGGTGACGTCGACCTTGACGGTGTAGTCCTGATCGGGTTTGGTGCGCGTCTTGCCGAGCGCGACGACGACTTTGAAATCGGCATCGCTCGCCACCTCCCATTCCACCTCGATCTCGCCGACGAATACGCTGAGCGGAGAGAGCCGTGTCCAGAGAATCACGCGGTCTGCCAGTGGGTCGCCGCTCGCGATGCCGTGCACGAACTGCACCTTGGGATTGCCGGTGGCACCGCCGGAGCTGGACCCGCCGCCTCCGCCGCCACAGGCACCGAGTGACCCACCCAGCGTGGCGATGGCGGCGGCAAAGGCCAGTTGCCAAACAACATGCCGGCGGCTTGGAGTGTCTGCTTTTGGTGGTGTGTGCTCGACGGAATCGGTGAGGCGGCGTTCGCTCATGGCGTGGGCAACGGAAGGTTGGGAGTTGGCAAGTGGCGCCAGTCTAGCCGTGACGTCTCGCGCTCGGAAGACGGAATTGTCAGCATCGGTGCGTGCTAACATCGGCCCAGCGTTTGCAGGTGCCTACAACAGTGGGTGAAACGGGAACAAGGTCGATCTCCGCAGGGATGATTGGATGCCTTGGCTGCCCCCGCAACGGTAAGTAGATCAGAGCATGTCACGCGGTCCGAGAGGACTGCAGCCACTGGGGACTCGGGTTCCGGATTTTTTGTCCGGGGCTTTGTCATCGGGAAGGTGAAATGCGGATGCGCCCAGGCGCATCGTCTATGAGCCCGGAGACCGGCCTGCAGACTTTCTGGTGCGATGCACTGAACCCATGACTGTCTGCGGGGTGTGGACGGCCTTCATTCTTGTGAGGCTTGGAGCGGCACGTCAGTGGCCAGACCGGGTTTTCGCGCAGAGTGAGGCTGCACTTCAGACGGTCATCACTCTGTTTGAAGACATGTTCTCCAACTCTTTGCCTGCGCAGCCTTCGGTTCGCGCTTCGGTCTGTTTCCCCCGTTTTCGTCCGGTACTTGTGCGCACCAGCGTGACCGCCGCATGCGCGCTGATGGGCACGGCCCACGCGCAATCGAGTCTGCCCGAGGTGCAGGTGCAATCCACGCGCGCGGTCGATTCCGCGCTGGGTCTCGCCAACACGGCGAAGTCTGGCTCCAACGTCGATGTGCCGGTGCAGGATCTGCCCGCCAGCGTGTCCACGGTGTCGTCGCAGCAGTTTGACGAGCGTGCCGACTACGCGGTGATGGACGCGGTCACGCGCACCGTGGGCCTCTCTACCAACAGCTCGCCGGGCAATGGCGGGCTTGCGTTTTCCAGCCGCGGTTTCAGCGGCGTGAATTCCGTGGGCGTGGCCGAAGACGGGATGATGCTCGGCGTGGCCTCCGGCACGGTGAACTATCCGAACGATGCCTGGGGCTACGAGCGCATCGACGTGCTGCGCGGCCCCGCGTCCATCGTTTACGGCAGCGGCACGATGGGAGGCACGGTCAACGCGGTGCGCAAGCAGCCAAGCCGCGAGCACTCCACCGATTTGTTGGTGGGCGCGGGCAGCCATGGCGAGGCGCGTCTCGGCTTCGGCACTACGGGTGCGATCAACGAGACGCTGAGCTATCGCATCGATGCCTACGGTCAGCGCACCGACGGCGAGCGCGAGCTGGGCTATGCGAACAGCCAGAAGCTGATGACCGGCCTGCGCTGGCAGCCGCGCGCTGATCTCAAGGTCGATGTCACGGCCGACATCGCCGACCAGAAGCCCGAGCGCTATTTCGGCACGCCCGCAGTGGACGGCCAGCTCGTGCGTTCGCTGCGCAACGTCAACTACAACGTGCAGGACAGCGACATCCGCTACAAGGACAAGCGCGTGCGTGCCAAGGCCGAGTGGAATGTGAGCGACCGGCTCACGCTGCGCGAGGAGCTCTACTGGTTCAAGGCCGACCGGCACTGGAAAAATGCCGAGGCGTACAGCTTTGATCCCGCTGCCGGACAGGTGACGCGCGGCGACTATCTCGAGATCGGCCACGACCTTGAGCAGAAGGGCAACCGCATCGGGGCTGAAATGAAGCTCGCCGATCACCGCATCGCCATGGGTTGGGACGTGGCCGATGTGCGCTACGCCAACCTGAGCAATTCGCCCTACGGCACGCCGTCGAACACGCTCGATGCGTGGAATCCCGTGCATGGCGAATGGACGAGTCCCGATCCCTACATCGCTCGTAGCAAGACGAAGCTGCGCCAGAACGCGCTCTATCTCGAGGACGCATGGCAGCTGTCCAACCAATGGCTGCTGATGGCAGGCCTGCGTCGCGACTGGTATGACTTCGACCAGCGCAGCCTCATCACCGGGGCGACGGCAGACACGGAACTGCGCGGCACCTCGTGGCGCGTGGGCGCGACCTACAAGCTCAGCGAGCGCAGCAGTCTCTATGCGCAGCTCAGCCGTGGGCATGATCCCGTGGGCAGTCTGGTGTCGCTGTCGGCATCGCAGACGGCCTTTAAGCTCACGCGCGGGCGGCAGGCAGAGATCGGCTGGAAGCAGCAACTGCCAGACGAGCGCGGAGAGGTGACACTCGCGGCCTTCGACATCCGCAAGACCAATATCCTCACGCGCGATCCGCTGCGTCCCGCGCTCTCGGTACAGGGCGGCAAGCAGACCTCACGCGGTGTGGAGCTGAGCGCGGCCTACAAGGTGAACGCGGCGTTCCGCGTGGATGGAAATCTGGCCTATGTGAAGGCCAAATTCGACGAGCTGCGCGAAGGCAGTTCGGGTATCGACCGCGCGGGCAATCGCCCGGAGAACGTGCCCGCGACGACGGCCAATCTCTGGGGGCACTACCGCATCGGCGCATGGCAGACCTCGCTCGGCCTGCGCCATGTCGGCAGCAGTTACACGAGCAATGCCAACACCTCCAAGCTGCCGCGCTACACCGTAGCCGATGCGGTGCTGCGTTGGGATGTGAGCAAGACGACGGCGCTGAATCTGGTAGTGCGCAATCTCACCAACCGCGTGTACGCCGCCTCGTCGTACTACGACGACCAGTGGCTGGTCGCACCGGGCCGCAGCGTGGCGCTGACGGGCCAGTTCCGGTTCTGACGGTGGCATGAAAGGACTCGCGACGATGGCTTATTCGACCTTCACATCGAACCGGCGCATGCGCGCGGCGGCCATCTTCGCGATGGCGTTTTCTGCTGCGGGCGCTGTGCATGCGCAATCCGCGCAACGTGTGCAGCCGCTGGTGATCGACGTCTGCGGCAAGCCGGTGACCTATGCGCGCGTGCCGCAGCGCGCGGTCACGCATGACGTCAACATCACCGAGATGTTTTTGTATCTGGGGCTGGGCTCGCGCCTCGTCGGCTACTCGGGCATTCCGGCCAGCAAGGACGTGTCGTTGCGTTATCGCGCCGCGCTCGCCAAGGTGCCCGATCTCTCGCGCAAGGACATGAATCTGGAGAGCATGCTCGGTGTGCGTGCCGATTTCGTCTTCGGTGGTTGGAGCTACGGCTTTCGCGCCGGTGGCGTGACGCCTGCGCTGCTCGCGCGCTACGGTGTGGATTCGTATGTGCTGCGCGAGTCCTGTATTCATGTCGAAAAGCGCGAACGCATTGTCCTTTCCGATTCGCTGATCGACATGCGCAATGTAGCGCGCATCTTCGATGTCGAAAAAGAAAACGCGCTGAAACTGCAGGCGCTTGAATCGCGCATTCAGGCGCTTGAGGGCGAGATGCAGGGCGTTACCAAGCGCCCGCGCGTCTTCGTCTACGACAGCGGCCAGCGCTTGCCGGTGACTGTCGGCCGCTTCGGCACGCCGCACGCGATGATCGAAGCGGCGGGCGGGCAGAACATCTTTTCCGACATAGCAAGCAACTGGCCCACGGGCAATTGGGAAGACGTGATCGCGCGCGACCCAGAATGGATCGTGATCATCGACTACGACCAGCCGGACGCGCAAGGCAAGATCGATTTTCTACTCGCCAAGAAGGAGCTCGCGCACGTCGAGGCCATCCGCAATAAGCGCTTCTTCGTGATGACTTATTCGGATGCGACGCCCAGTCCCGCCAATGTGGATAGGGCAGAGGCGTTGGCGCGCAGGCTGCATCCCGAGCGCTTTGCCGCGGCTACGGGCGCGGGCAGGTGAGCGCATGAAGGCTTTGCGCGCGCGATCACTGGGCGCATGGCTCGGCGTGTTAGCGCTGCTGCTTCTTTGCTCGATGACGGCGGGCGTGGCGCTGGGCTCGGTCAACGTGCCGCCGCTCGTGGTCTGGCGCGTGGTGCTCGGCGAGCTGTTTGGCTCTTCATCGTCGCCGGCTGACATCAGCGTGCAGCAGCATCAAATTGTCTGGCTGGTGCGCGCGCCGCGCGTGCTGATGGCGGCGCTGGTCGGCGCGGGGCTGGCGACGGTGGGCGTGGTGATGCAGGCCATGGTGCGCAATCCGCTGGCGGACCCGTACATGCTTGGCGTGTCGTCGGGCGCGTCGGTCGGTGCGGTGTCGGTGCTGGCCTGGGGCAGTTTTGCGTTTGCGGGCGTCTATGCGATTTCTGCGGGCGCTTTTGTCGGCGCGTTGATCGCGACGATGGCGGTTTATTGGCTTGCGCGTGGACGCGCGCGGGTGCAGCAGTCCACGCGCTTGATTCTGAGCGGCGTGGCGGTGGGCTACTTTTTCACCGGGCTCACCAGCCTGATCACGCTGACTTCGGGACAGCGCGATTTGGCCGGTGCGCTGATGACCTGGACGCTCGGCAGCCTCGCCGGTACTCAGTGGAGCCATCTCTCGCTGCCCGCGCTGGTGCTGCTCGCGGGCATGGTCTGGCTTGCGCTGCAGACGCAGGCGCTCAACGCTTTGATGATGGGCGACGAGACCGCCGCCACGCTTGGCGTGAACACGCATGCGCTGCGGCGCACGCTGTTCGTCGTGGTGTCGCTGCTGACCGGCGTGATGGTCGCGGCCAGCGGCGCCATTGGATTTGTAGGGCTGGTCGTGCCGCATGTGGCGCGCATGCTGGTGGGATCGGACCACCGACGCGTGCTGCCGGTGGCAGCGGTGATGGGAGCGCTGTTTCTCGTCGTCGTCGACCTGCTGGCTCGCGTGCTGTTCTCGCCGATGGATGTGCCGGTGGGCGTGATCACCGCGCTGATCGGCGGGCCGTTCTTCGTGTGGCTGCTCATGCGTCAGACGCCGGCACGCAAGGAGCTGCAATGACGTTGCTGATCGACGCCGAACATCTGTGCTGGAGCATCGCGGGCCAGGCCGTGGTGAAGGATGTGTCGATCCAGTTGCGCGATGGTGAATGTGTTGGCGTGATCGGCCCCAACGGCTGCGGCAAGTCGAGTCTGCTGCGCATGCTGTACCGCGTGATCCGGCCACAGTCGGGTGCGGTGCGGTGGATGGGGCAAGACATCTGGGAGATGCATGCGCGCCAGTTAGCGCAGCAGGTCGCGGTACTCACGCAGGAGTTCGCGCCGGTGTTCGACATCTCGGTGCAAGAGACCGTGATGATGGGCCGCACGCCGCACCGCTCGCCATGGGCCTGGGACGGGGCGCGGGACAGGCAAGTGGTGGTGGACTGTCTCAAACGCGTGGGTTGCCTGCATCTGCAGGAACGCGATTTCGCGTTGCTCTCGGGCGGTGAAAAACAGCGCGTGCTGCTTGCGCGCGCCTTGGCGCAGCAACCGCGCTGCCTGATGCTCGACGAGCCGACCAACCATCTCGACGTGCGCTACCAGCACGAATTGATGGCGCTGGTGCGGGGGGCGGGGCGCAGCACCCTGGTGGTGCTGCACGACCTGAACATCGCGGCGCAGTATTGCGACCGGCTGTGCCTGATGCACGAGGGCGCGCTGGTGGCCAAAGGTCCGCCGGAGGAGGTACTCACGCCGGTGAACATCGCGGCGGTCTACGGTGTGGACGCCGTGGTCGATGCCCATCCGCAAACCGCCAAGCCGCGCGTGACGTTCTGCGGCGTTCTCGATTGAGGCTTATAGCGTCTTGAACACTTCGCGCGCGGCTTCGATGGTCTTGTCGATGTCGGCGTCGGTGTGTGCGCCGCTCACGAAACCGGCTTCGTAGAGCGCAGGTGCGAAGTAGTGGCCGCGGTCGAGCATGCCGTGGAAGAACTGGTTGAACACCTTGCCGTCGGTCTTCATGACCTCGGTGTAAGTGCTTGGCAGCTCGGGCAGGAAGTAGAAGCCGAACAGGCCGCCCTGGTGGTCGACGCTGAACGGAATGCCCGCCGCATCGGCTTCCTTCTTGAGGCCGGCCATCAGACGGCCGGTGGTCTTGTGCAGCGCTTCGTGGAAGCCGGGTTGGCTGATCAGCTCGAGCGTCTTCAAACCGCAGGCCGTGGCGATGGGATTGCCCGAGAGCGTGCCGGCCTGATAGACCGGACCGAGCGGCGAGAGCTTTTCCATGATCTCGCGGCGCGCGCCGAAGGCGGCCATCGGCATGCCGCCGCCGATCACCTTGCCCATCACCGTGATGTCGGGCTTGAAGCCTTCAATTTGCTGGGCGTAGAGGCTTTGCGCGCTGCCGAGCGCCACGCGGAAGCCGGTCATGACCTCGTCGTAGATCATCAGCGCTCCGTGCTCTGTGGTCAGCTCGCGGATGCGGCGGGTGAAGTCGATGCTCGCGCGCACGAAGTTCATGTTGCCCGCAATCGGCTCCATGATCACGCAGGCGATTTCGCTGCCGATCTTGGCGAACGCTTCTTCGAGCTGGGCCACGTCGTTGTATTCGAGAACGATGGTGTCCTTGACCACATCGGCAGGCACGCCGGCCGACGACGAGGATCCGAAGGTGGCGAGGCCCGAGCCTGCCTTCACGAGCAGCGAGTCGGCATGGCCGTGGTAGCAGCCGTTGAACTTGATGATCTTGTTGCGACCGGTGAAGCCGCGCGCCAGGCGCAGCGCGCTCATGCCGGCTTCGGTGCCCGAGCTCACCATGCGCACCATTTCCATGGAGGGCATGAGTTTCAGGATGGCCTCGGCCAGATGCACTTCGCGTTCGGTCGGTGCGCCGTAGGAGAAGCCTTCGAGCACGGCCTTCTGGACTTCGGCGATCACTTCGGGGTGGCCGTGGCCGAGGATCATCGGGCCCCAGGAGCCGATGTAGTCGGTGAACTGCTGGCCGTTGGCGTCCCAGAAATAGGCCCCGAGTGCGTGTTCGACGAAGCGCGGCGTGCCGCCGACGGCGTTGAAGGCGCGCACGGGCGAGTTCACGCCGCCGGGGATTACCTGCTTGGCGCGTTCGAACAGAGAAACATTCAGATCAGTGGGATGTGTCATTGGGAGGAAGTCGTAGAGCATCGACGCCGGTGGCGCCATCGGACTCGGAAGCATCGTCGTCTTCTTCGTCCTCGTCGGGCAGAGCCCAGAACATGCGGTCGGGCAGCAACTGGCCCATGCCGGGTCGGTAGCCCGCAGAGAGGCAGCCGTCCAGATAGGTCAGCGCTTCGCGCGTCGCATCGCCCAGATCATTGTCACAAGCGATGAGTGCCGCAAGCGCTGCGGACAAGGTATCGCCAGCGCCTGCAAAACTCACGTCGAAGCGCTCGAACTGGCCATTGCCGAGCACAGCCTGCGGCGTGCACAACACATTGTCGAAATGTTCCTTGTCGACAGGAACGCCGGTCACCAGTGTGTAGGGAACACCCTTGGTCGAGGCGGCTTTGGCGATCTCGCGGGCGGTAGGCAGGCGATCACTCTCCCAGTCCGGAAGCAGCCAGCGGCGCAGCGTGCTGTGGTTTCCTACCAACACTGAGGTCTGGGGGAGTAACAATTCCACAAATGCGTCGTGGTACTGGTCGATGAGGTCGTCGCTCCACCACGACAGGCTGGGCATGTAGGCGATGACGGGAACATCGGCGTAATCGGCTGTCAGTTCAGCGACGATGGCGAGGTTTTCGGGACTGCCGACGAAGCCGACCTTGATGGCCTGTACGGGCATATCCTGAAAAACAGTTCGTGCTTGATCTGCGACAGTATCGTCATCGAAAGCGACAAAATCGACGATTTCCGTTGTGTCTCTGACATAGGTGCCCGTCACAATAGCCAGCGCATGTGCACCCACGGAGGCGATAGCCGCTGTGTCGCCGGTCAATCCACCAGCTCCACTGGGATCGTTGGCGTTGAAAGTCATCACGCAGACTGCGCTTTCGACCTCCTCAGCGGCTTTGTTTTCGGACTGGTGGGAGATGGGAGGGTGAGAGTCTTGTTTCATGTACGGACGCCAGCGTATCTGGTGGCGCGAAAGCCGCATCTCTTGGTGATGTCTAGATACAATCGTTGCATTCTATGTGAAGGCTATTTAAGCTGTGACAAACTCAAAAACTTGGATGTGTCTGATTTGCGGGTGGATATATGACGAAGCCGAGGGGGCTCCTGATCATGGTATTGCACCGAACACGCCATGGGAACAAGTACCCATGAACTGGACATGTCCCGAGTGCAGCGCACGCAAAGAAGACTTCGAGATGGTTGAAATCTGATGAAGAGCGCTCGCAGTGGCGATTTTTCGAATCCTCGGGAGCGGTAGAAATTGACTACAGGTGGAAATCCAACATTCAAGGTGCTGGTTGTCGATGACAGCAACACCATCCGCCGGAGTGCGGAAATTTTTCTCAAGCAGGGCGGGCACGAGGTGCTGCTTGCAGACGATGGTTTTGACGCACTGTCCAAAATCAACGACTTCAATCCTCAGCTGATCTTCTGCGACATTTTGATGCCCAAGCTCGATGGGTATCAGACCTGCGCAATCATCAAGCGCAACGCCAAATATTCAGACACGCCGGTCGTGATGTTGTCCTCCAAGGACGGGGTCTTCGACAAGGCGCGCGGCCGCATGGTCGGCTGTCAGGAATATCTCACCAAACCGTTTACGAAAGACCAGTTGCTGCAAGCGGTGCAGCAATTTGGCATTGTGGATCAAGGAGCTAAGTAAATGCCCATTCAGAAAGTATTGGTTGTCGACGATTCGAAAACCGAATTGATGTATCTGACCGACTTGCTGCAGAAAAAAGGCATGCAGGTACGTACCGCCGAGAACGCGGACGAAGCGATCAAGCGCCTGGCCGAAGAAAAGCCTGACCTGATCCTGATGGACGTGGTGATGCCCGGCCAGAATGGTTTCCAGCTCACGCGCTCGATCTCGCGCGATCCGTTGTATGCCGACGTGCCAATCATCATGTGCACCAGCAAGAATCAGGAAACCGACCGCGTCTGGGGCATGCGCCAGGGCGCGCGCGGCTACATCACCAAGCCAGTCGATCCGGCCGAGTTGCAGGCCAAGATCGATTCGCTGAGCTGATTTTTCCCCATTGATTACTGGAAGGTTCAAGCGGATCCATGGCCAATCGCGAAGCCCTCAGAGAGCTCCAGACCCGTCTTGCCAGTCGCCTTCAGGCGGCCAAGGCGGAAGGCTCGAATGTGTCGTCATGGCTGGCCGTGGAGACCGCCGGTCAGCGGTATCTGTTGCCGCTCGGCCATTCGGGTGAAATTTTCCCGTGGACCGGGGTGCAGGCCGTGCCGTACACGCACGCCTGGTTTCTGGGTGTCGCCAATTTGCGCGGTGCCCTCATGGGTGTAGTGGATCTGGGTGGCCTCATCGGCATGCAGATTCACCGCACCGAGCAGGCGCTGGCGGACTCGAGTCTGCTGGCGGTGAATCCGGCGCTGGGTGTGAACGCAGCGCTGATGGTGGACAAATTGCTTGGACTGCGCGGCACGGATGCCTTCGTGTCGTCCGAAGCGCCTGGTGAAGGGGCTCCCGAGTATTTCGGGTCCCGTTATGCGGATGCGCAAGGCGCGCAATGGCAGGAATTGAATCTGCAGGCGATGTCGCAGAGTCCGGTCTTTCTAGGTATTGGCGTTTGAGATTTTCTTAGGGTTGCACTATGTCTTTTTCTCTTGACAAACTGTTCAAACGCAAGGGGGCTCCGGCGGACGCCAGCGTCGAGCAGGCGGTTGAACACACTGAGCAGGACGCGCTGGCCGCAGGTTCGCTGGCGGACTCGTTTCAGTCTGAAGGCATGTACAGCGTGCAAGGCGACCCCAATCAGAACACCCAGTATGGTGATGAAGATGAATTCGCCAACCATGAGTTGATCTCCTTGCCACTGCTGGGCCGCGCGAGCGCCGCTTCGCACCAGCGCAAGTTGCTGCTGCTGCTGGGTATCGGCCTCGTCGTGCTGGCACTGGTTGCGGGTTGGGTGCTGCAGCAATCGAATCGCGTGGCGCAGCAGCTCACGGCCACTGGCCAGGCGCTGATGCAGTCGCAGCGTCTTGCGAAGTCGGTGTCCCAGGCGCTGGTGGGTGCTCCCCAGGCCTTCCCCGACGTGAAGGACAGCGCGGACGTTTTGACGCGCAACGTGAACGCCATGAACAGCGGCGACAGCGAACTTGGCGTGCAGGCGTTGGGCGATACTTTCAAGCCAGAGCTGGAGACGGTCTCTCCGCTGGTCGAGCGCGCTGACCGCAACGCCAAGGTGGTGATGGGTCAACAGAAGATCCTGACGCAGGTGGGTGACGCGCTGCGTACCATCAATCGCCAGTCCGCCGATCTGCTGGAAATCGCCGAAACGGTTTCCTCGCTCAAGCTGCAGCAGAACGCTTCTTCTGCAGAAATCTCCGCCGCTGGCCAGCTCGTGATGTTGACACAGCGTATCGGCAAGTCAGCCAACGAATTCCAGACAACAGAAGGCGTGAGCCCCGAGGCCGTGTTCCTGTTGGGTAAGGATTTGAACTCGTTCAAGGAAATCGCTCAGGGCCTGCTGGATGGCAGCTCCGAGCTGCGCTTGCCCGCTACCCGGGATCCGCAGACGCGCGAGCAACTCGACGGTCTGGTCAAGCTCTACGACGAAACCCGCACCCAGGCGGGCGCGATTCTGGGCAACCTGCAAGGTCTGGTGTCCGCGCGTGAAGCGCAGTCCGCCATCGTGGCCGATTCCGAGCCGCTGCGTCGCGGCATGGAATCCCTGCAGACCAAGTTGAGCGAGCAAAGCGGTATCGGCATCGGCCAACTGATTGCGCTGGTGCTGACCGGTATGTTCGTTGTGCTTTGCGGTATCGGCATTTCCCGCGTTCAGCTGGGTGACTCGCGCAACCGTCAAGCTGCCGCTGAATCGTTGCAGCGCGATGCCAAGCGTCAGGAGCAGGAAGCCAAGCGCGTGAACGACGCGAACCAGGCCGCCATTTTGCGTTTGATGAATGAACTGCAGTCGGTCGCTGAAGGTGACTTGACGCAGGAAGCGACCGTGACCGAGGACATCACCGGCGCCATTGCCGACTCGGTGAACTACACGGTGGAAGAATTGCGACAACTGGTGGGCTCGGTGCAGAACACCGCCACCCGCGTGGCACAGACGACGGCCCAGGTGGACGCGACATCGACCGAACTGCTGGCCGCTTCGACCGAACAGCTGCGCGAGATCCGCGAAACCGGCCGCTCGGTTCTGGAAATGGCGAATCGTATTAACGACGTGTCGGTGCAGGCTCAGGAATCGGCCGCTGTGGCGCGCCAGTCGCTGCAGGCTGCTGATCAGGGCCTGACGGCTGTGCAGAACGCCATCGGCGGTATGAATTCGATCCGTGACCAGATCCAGGACACCTCCAAGCGCATCAAGCGCCTGGGTGAATCGTCGCAGGAGATTGGTGAAATTACCGAACTGATTTCGGACATTACCGAGCAGACCAACGTGCTGGCTCTGAACGCCGCCATTCAGGCCGCATCCGCTGGTGAAGCCGGTCGCGGCTTCTCGGTGGTGGCGGAAGAAGTGCAGCGTCTGGCGGAGCGCTCCGCTGATGCGACGCGTCAGATTTCGGCACTCGTGAAGGCGATTCAGACCGACACTCAGGATGCGGTGGCCGCTATGGAACGTTCCACGCAGGGTGTGGTGGAAGGGGCCCGTCTGTCCGACTCGGCCGGTACGGCCCTCTCCGAGATTGACCGCGTGTCGCGCCGTCTGTCCGAACTGATTGAACAGTTCTCGACTTCCACGTCTCGCGAGGCCGAACTGGCCAACGAAGTGGCCGAGAACATCCAGCACATTTTCGCGGTGACAGAGCAGACCGGTGAGGGTACCCGTACGACGGCCCAGCAGGTTCGCGAACTGTCCCAAGTGGCGGAGGAACTTCGTCAGTCTGTATCGCGTTTCAAGATTGCCTGAGACAGCAGTTTCCTCTTTAACGAACTGGCTCCATGGGGGCCGGGGACGAATCCATGTCATCTCTTGAGGCTGTCAACGCTTCGGTCACTGATTGGACACACGGTGAGCAGGACCTGGGTCCGCTCGCGTGGGTGTTGGACGAACTTCGCAAATCGCTGGACGGCACGGTCAAGTCCATGCGCCGTTTCGTGCGTGACGCGGAAGTTGCCCGCGACTCCGATCTTGCTTCTCTGGACGTCAGTCCGCTGCGCATGGCGCGCCAGCAGCTCCATCAGGCCAGCGGTGCGCTGGACATGGTGGGCATGGTGTCGCCCGCGCTGATCCTGCGTGCGCTCGAATCGGCGGTGCAGAAATATGTGCAACGCCCCGAGCTGTGCACGGACGAGGCCGCCAACACCATCGAGCGCGCAAGCTTCGCGCTTGTCGCCTATCTGGAGAGCGTGCTCTCCGGCAAGCCGGTGTCTGCCGTGTCGCTGTTCCCGCAATATCGGGAGGCGCAGTCGCTCAACGGTGTGGAACGTGTGCACCCGGCCGATTTGTGGCCGGTGGAGCGCCGCTTCCGCGAGCCCGAATTCACCATCGATGTGCCGCCGCAAAGCTACGACGCCGAGGCGCGCGCCAAGCTGGACAGCGCCGTACTGCGCATCATCAAGAGCGGCGATCAGGCGGCTGATGCCGAATTGCTCAAGCTCTGCCAGGGCTTTGCCGCAGGCGAGTCGGATCGCCAGATCCGCGCGTTCTGGAAGATCTGCAGTGGCTTCTTTGAAGCGCTGGTGGCCAGCTTGCTCAAGCCCGATGTCTACGTGAAGCGGGTGGCTTCGCGCGTGCTTCTGCAGTACGCGACGCTCGCCAAGGGAGACCGCACGGTCGCTGATCGACTGGTGCACGAGCTGTTGTTCTTTTGCGCTCAGGCCAAGTCACCGCAAAGCCCGGTGAACATGCCAGTCACGCCCGTGCTGGACGCCGTGCGTCAGGCCTTCGGTCTGCAGCTCTACACACCGGTGGACTACAACATTGCACGTTTCGGTCTTTACGACCCGACTGTGATGGTGCAGGCGCGCAAGCGCATCGCCACGGCCACCGAAACATGGTCGGCACTGGCTGGTGGCGACCGTAACAAGCTCAAGCCCTCGGTGGATCAGTTCAGTCTGGTTTGCGATTCGCTGCGCAAGCTGCATCCGGGCAGTGAGCCGCTGGCCGCGGCGCTGATGAATGCAGTCGAGAAGACCGCGCAGTCGGGCGAGCCACCAGCGCCAGCGCTGGCCATGGAGGTGGCCACGTCGGTGCTGTATCTGCAGGCCTCGTTCGAAGAGCTCGACGCGGCGCAGGAGCACATGGGCGAGCGCGCCAAGCGCCTTGCAGAGCGTCTGGATGGCGTGGTAGCGGGGGGCGACTCTGAGCCGCTCGAACCGTGGATGGAGGAGCTGTACCGCCGCGTCAGCGACCACCAGACGATGGGCAGCGTGGTTGATGAACTGCGCGCAACGTTGGGCGACGCCGAAAAATCCATGGACCAGTTCTTCCGCACACCGGATGACGTGTCCATTCTGAATAATGTGCCTGGCCGACTGGGCCAGATGCGCGGCGTGATGTCGGTGCTGGGTCTTGACCAGGCATCGCAAGCGGTCGTGCATATGCGCAGCACGATCGAACGTCTGATTGTTGGCGACGTTACCGAAGAAGAGCGTCCTGCGCTGTTCGAGAAGCTCGGCAACAGCATGGGCGCGCTCGGCTTCCTGATCGACATGCTGAGTTACCAGCGCGCGATGGCGCGCAAGCTCTTCGTGTATGACGAAGCACAGGGCGAACTCAAACTCGTGATGGGCCGTGCCAAGCGCCAGCGCGCGAGCGATCAGCCCGAGGTGGCAGGCGCCATGGTCGATGCGCGCGGTGGTCCACCGGTGGCGCAGCCCGCGCCAGCCGTGCAGGCACCGGAGCCATTGGCTGCCGTGGACGCCGCGCCGGTCGCAGAGCCTGTCGTCGCAGTCGAACCCGCCACGTCGCAGGAGTTGCAGACGCTGGGTTTTGATACTGAGCTCGACAACAGTGCTCTGGCCCCCATCGATTCGCCGGTCACGATTGCCGTCGAGCCGATTCAGCCTCCCGTTTCCGCTCCGCTGCCCGCGCCGGAAGATGAAGATGACGAGCTGCTGCAGATCTTCCTGGAAGAAGCTCGGGAAGTCATCGGCAACGGCACTGCCGCCATCGAGGCGCTGCACCGCGCACCGGCCGATCTGAGTGAGCAGACCACGCTGCGCCGCGCATTCCACACGCTCAAGGGCAGCTCGCGCATGGTGGGCCTCAACGCGTTTGGCGAAGCCGCTTGGTCGATGGAGCAGATGCTCAATGCCTGGCTGGCCGAGCAAAAGCCGATGCAGCCCAATCTGCTCACCCTCGCGCAGGAAACGCTCGCAGCGTTTGGGCGCTGGGTGGACGACATTGCCGCAGGCACTGCAAGTTCGTGGAGTCCACAGCCTTTCGTCGCATCGGCCGAAGCGATGCGCACGGAAGGTCGTCTTGTGCCTTTGGCACTGGCCGCAACTCCGATGGTCGTTGCTGCTGTTGCTGCTCCAGTCGCGCAAGAGGTTGAGCCGCTATCCGATCTGGAAATCGTGCCTGTGTCGATTCCGGCGCCGCTCGAGCCCATTTCCAATATCTCGTTCGATCTGCCAGAGTTGAGCGATGCTCCGACCGTTGCTGCACCGGACGAGCATGCTCCGCTTGATTTCAGTGTGACCATTCCGTTCGACATAGAGTCTACGGACCAAGCTGCATTGGCGCCGGTTTCTGAACCAGCCTCGCTGCTTGATGGCAACACTGCGCAGGAAATCGATTTCTCGGAATTCGAGCAGGCGCTCGAAGCCGACAAGGCCCCGCAAGCTCCTGTACATGTGGCCAATCTGGAGCCACACGAGCTGCCGACCATCGCCTCTGTCGTGGGCGAGCATGAGCCCAGCATTCTGGATCTCAGGCTGGAAGCGCGTGCCCAGGGTACGCTGCCTGTAGAGCAAGAACAGGTGATCGAACTGCCCGAAGTGGAACTGCCGCCGGTTGCCGAAGTGCCGGAGGCGGAGGAGATTTCCGCTGCTGAATTCGAAGCCTTTGGCTTCGAGGACGCAAAGTCTCCCGCTCCAGCACCGGTTGTCGAGCAGCCTGCCGTCGCAACGGATCTGACTGGCAAACATGTCGATTTCTTCCCGATCGGAGAAGTCGAAGCCGAGTTTGTGAACGACATCGAAGAGGCCAAGGTCGAGCCGGCAGAGCCTGAGTTGCTGGCCGAAGTGGAATCGGTGCCACAGTCGTTCGCGGACTTCGTGTTCGAGGCAACGCCACCGGTCGCAGAGGAAGTCCCCGAGCTGCAAGCATCGTCCGAAGAAGAGTCTGAACCTGTGGGCGACGATTCGACCAAGGTCATTGGCTCGCTGCGGATTTCGCTGCCGCTCTACAACGTCTACCTGAGCGAAGCCGAAGAGTGGTCGCAGCGCCTGATCAACGATCTGCAGTTCTGGAAGCAGGAACAGGCCGACAAGCCGGTTCCAGAGTCCACGATTGCACGCGCGCACTCGTTGGCGGGCAGCTCCGCCACCGTGGGTTTCACCGCCCTGAGCGAGATGGCGCGATTGCTGGAGCACACGCTGCAGCATGTGCAGCCACAGCAATTCGGCGTGCCCGCGCAGATGGATGTTTTCTTGGCCGTGGCCGAAGACATCCGTCGCCTGCTGCACCAGTTTGCCGCCGGTTTCCTCAAGGAACCGAGTGCCCAACTATTGGCGCAACTGCACGTGATTCTCGACTCCGACGTGATCAGTGGCATGGCGCCGCTGGGCGATGAGGAAGAGGACGAAGCGAGCGCCGTGCCTCAAGCAGTGCGGCACGAAGAGCCAAGTTTCGAAGCGGCGGAAACCATTGTTGCGCCTTTGCTGCCGATCGAGGAGCCCCGTGCCGTCACGCCCGAGCCGGTGCGTGGCTATGTGGCTCCGGCGCTGTCGATCCCCGTGCCGCAGGTGGCTGTGGATACGAGCGCAGTCGTCAAGTCGTCGAGTTCGCACCATGGTGACGACATCGATGCGGTCGATGTGATCGACCCCGATCTGTTCCCGATCTTCGAAGAAGAAGCCATCGAGCTGCTGCCCGTGCTGGGCGGTGCGTTGCGTCAGTGGTCCATGCAGCCTGACAACCTCACGGCCCGCAGCGAACTGCTGCGTGCGCTGCACACCCTCAAGGGCAGTGCGCGTCTGGCCGGTGCGATGCGTCTGGGCGAAATGGCCCACCGCATGGAAACCGACGTCGAGCACGTCGACAAGGACACCGCGCATACCGATGACATCGAGCCGCTGCTCAGTAAACTCGATGCGCTGCAGGAATCGCTCGATACGCTGCGTGATGTGGGTTCGCAACCGCTGTCCGAAGCCGTCGCAGTGACGACGGCTGACGATGTGGTGGCTGTTGTGCCTGTGGCCGAAGTCGCGCAGACTGCTGAAGCCGAACCGGCTGCCGCACTGCAGCCGCTCGTCACCGCCGCCACGCAGATCACGATGCCGCCTGCGGTGCCCGCCGGCCCCGTGGCGCGTCCGCTCACGCTGCAACTGGCGAGTACGCGCGCCCATGCCGGTCAGTCTGTGCGCGTTCGCTCGACCCTGCTGGACCGCTTGGTCAACCAGGCCGGTGAGGTGATGATTGCGCGTTCGCGTCTGGATGTGCGTCTGGGTCAGATGCGCAGTTCGCTCAACGATCTGACGGGCAACCTGGAGCGTCTGCGTCAACAGCTGCGCGACATCGAAGTGCAGGCCGAATCGCAGATGCAGTCGCGCATGGCGCTGTCCAAGGAAACGGCGGCGGGCTTCGATCCACTCGAGTTCGACCGTTTCACCCGGGTGCAGGAACTCACGCGCATGATGGCCGAGTCGGTGAACGACGTGGCGACCGTGCAGCGCAATCTGCAACGCGCGATGGAAGGTGCGGAAGACGATCTGATCAGCCAGGGCCGCCAGGCCCGCGAGCTGCAGCGTGATCTGCTGCGCACCCGCATGGTTGAGTTCGACAGCATCTCCGAGCGTCTGTACGCGCTGGTGCGCCAGTCGTCCAAGGAAACCGGCAAGCAGATCAAGCTGGACATTGCCGGTGGCTCCATCGAAATGGACCGTGGCGTGCTCGACCGGATGACGCCTGCCTTCGAACATTTGCTACGCAATTGCGTGGGCCACGGTATCGAGAGCCCGGAAACCCGCGTTGCGGCAGGCAAGTCGGCCAGCGGCACGATTTTGGTCACGGTGCGTCAGGATGGTAACGACGTCGCGGTCGAGTTCCGCGATGATGGTGCCGGTCTGAACGTGGGTCGTATTCGCGAGAAGGCCATCGAGCGCAATCTGATCACCTCCGACATGCCGGTGAGCGACGTTGAAGCCGCGAACCTGATCTTCATGCCCGGCTTCTCCACCGCCGCCGAAGTGACCGGCCTGTCCGGTCGCGGTATCGGGATGGATGTGGTGCGCACCGAAGTAAACGCCTTGGGCGGTCGCATCGAAACCACCACCACGGTGGGGCAGGGCACGGCGTTCCGTTTGGTGCTGCCGCTGACCACTGCGGTGACGCAGGTGGTGATGCTGCGCGCAGGTAACCTTGCGATCGGTGTGCCCGCGAGCTTGGTCGAAGTCGTGCGCCGCACCACGGCGCAGGAACTGACGACTGCCTACAGCACTCAGCAGTTCGAGGAGGGCCACGAAAACCTGCCGTTCTTCTGGTCCGGCGCACTGCTGCAGTCATCGATCCGCAGCACCGAAGCCAATGCCAAGATCCGTCCCGTCGTGGTTCTGCGAAGTGCCGCACAGCGCATCGCAATGCACGTGGACGAAGTGCTGGGCAACCAGGAAGTCGTGGTGAAGAACCTCGGCCCGCAGCTGTCCCGTCTGCCCGGAATGGCCGGCATGTCGGTGTTGGCGTCTGGTGCGGTGGTGCTGATCTACAACCCGGTGGCGTTGGCCAACGTGTTTGGAACCCGAGTGCAGGAGGCGACCAAGGCCGCCCAACTCGCAGCAGAAAAAGCGAACACCGCCAACAAGACCGAGGCTGGTGATCAGGATGCAACAGCGTCCGGCACGCCATCGTTCACTTCGCACATTCCAAGCGCACCGCAAGTGCCGCTGGTGCTGGTGGTCGACGACTCCATCACCGTGCGCCGCGTGACCCAGCGTCTGCTGCAGCGCGAAGGTTACCGCGTGAGCATGGCGGCCGACGGTCTGCAGGCGCTGGAACGCTTGCAGGAAGAGCGTCCAACGGTCGTGTTGTCCGACATCGAAATGCCACGCATGGACGGCTTCGACTTGGCGCGCAACATTCGTGCGGATCAGCGACTTAAGGACCTGCCGATCATCATGATCACGTCGCGAATCGCTGAGAAGCACCGCGAGCATGCGATGGAGCTGGGGGTGAATCACTATCTGGGCAAGCCTTACTCCGATGAGGAGCTGCTGGGGCTGGTTCAGCACTATGCTCGTCTTGAAGCAGAGGCTTCTGTGGGCTGATTCTTTTTCTTTCTCTCTTATAAACCCGCGAGTTTTGTGGCTCGCGGGTTTTTTTATTCTTGTGCTTTGGTTGAGGGCAGAGGCCGGGTCTCGCCCTGGCGGGCGAGTAACTTTTTGGTCTTGCCCAAAAAGTCACCAAAAATGCGCTTTTCAATACCCGCGGCAGAACTCGCTTTGCGCTTCGCGCGCCGCTCGGACAACCGCCTCGAGCTAGAAATTCACTCGGAGGTGTGTTCGGCACGTCGCTGCGCTCGTGCCGCGCATCTCGCGACTTCGCGAGATGCTGGTGCGCCAGTGTCGTGCGATTTTGATTTGTTCATTGGGTCAACTGCGTTCAAAAGAGCAGCGGGCTTTTTGCATCCAGCCCAACTCCACTAACGCCCCCGGCACGAGCGCAGCGACGTGCCGCAAATTTCTCTTAGTTAAGCACTGACTCGCGGCGGTTGCCCGAACGGAGCGACGCAGTCGCGCAGTGAGTTCTGCCGCGTGACTCCGCATTCAAAGCGCGTTTTTGATTACTTTTTGCGCGCAAGCAAAAAGTGATTGCCCCGCCGGGGCAGTCCCGGCCTCCGCCCTCAACACAGCATCAGAAAACAAAAAACCAAAAGACGAGAGGTAAGAAGGGGAGCCAAGACTCCCCCATCACCCCCGTTCTCAAGTCAGTTGCCCCAGCAACAGTAAAATACTCCCCATGCCTCTAGACCCCGTGCCCATGAACCTGACGAACCACTTCCTGATCGCCATGCCGGGCATGGAGGATTCGTCATTCACCAAGAGCGTCATCTACCTGTGCGAGCACACGGAGAAGGGCGCTCTGGGGTTGATCATCAACAAGCCCTCCGACATCAACCTGCAGGGCCTGCTGGCCAAGGTGGATCTGTCGCTCGGGCGCGATGACCTGACCGACGAACCCGTGTTCCAAGGCGGCCCGGTGCAAACCGAACGCGGCTTTGTGCTGCACGATCCGATGCTCGCCTCGAACGAGGAAAAGAGCGAAGCGGCTTATGCATCCACCATGCAGATCGACGGCGGGCTCGAGATGACCACCTCCAAGGATGTGCTCGAGGCGCTCGCCACGGGCGCCGGTCCACGCCGCGTGCTGGTCACGCTGGGCTATTCGGCCTGGGGCGAAGGGCAGCTCGAATCCGAACTCGCCGAGAACGCATGGATCACGGTGAGCGCCGACGAGCGCATCATCTTTGACACTCCCGTCGAGCAGCGCTACGACCGCGCGCTGTCGCTGCTGGGTCTGCAATCGTGGATGCTCACGCATCAGGCCGGACACGCCTGATCGAGCGACGGCATGTCAGTGACCGACCAGCAACCCATCGTCCCGGCGCAGTTCCAATCCTTTCTTGCTTTTGATTTCGGGCTCAAGCGCACCGGAGTCGCCGTTGGCACGCGCATGCTACGCAGCGCCTCGCCGCAGGGCACGATCAAGGCCGAGGGCGAGGCCGCGCGCTTTGCGCAGGTGGCCGAGCGCATCCGCGAATGGCAGCCCGACGCGCTGGTGATCGGTGTGCCGTATCACCCCGACGGAGCTTCGCACGAGAACACGGCGCGCGCGCTCAAGTTCGGGCGTCAGCTGCGTGGCCGCTTTGGTCTGCAGGTCTTTGAAGTGGATGAGCGCTACAGCACGACCGAAGCCATCGCCTCCGGGGCGAAGGATGCGGACGCCGCTTCGGCCTGCATCATCCTTGAACAGTTTCTGAGGAATCTTCCATGAGCAGCACTGCTTCTTCGTCATCTTCATCTTCTCCGAGCTCAACCTCCACGACGACCGCCAATGGCGGTCATCTCACATTGGACGCCGAGGCGCTGTATCGCGAACTGCTGCGCGGCGTGCGCAGCATGCGTGGCACGAACACCTATCTGGCGGGCGTCGCCTCGGGCGGCATGTGGCTGGCGCAGCGCCTGCAGAAGGATCTGGGTCTCGACGGCGAGGCAGGTGTGCTGTCCTCGTCGTTGCACCGCGATGATTTCGCAAGCCGTGGTCTTGCGTCGAGCACCAGCTCGGTTCTGCCTTTCGATGTGAACGGCGCCGACATCATCCTGCTCGACGATGTGCTCTACACCGGCCGCACCGTGCGTGCGGTGATCAACGAACTCTATGACTACGGTCGTCCCGCCTGCGTGCGTCTGGCGGTGCTGGTCGATCGTGGTGGCCGCGAGCTGCCCATCGAAGCCGGCTTTGCGGCGGCGCGCGTGGCGCTGCCTGCCAACCAATCGCTGTCGCTTGCGCGCGCGCAGGACAGTGGTGCATTTTCTTTCGAAGTCCAAGTCAAAGACAAAGAGGTCTGACGGTGCTTTACAAGCGCAATCCCCAACTCAACAAGAACGGTGAACTGATTCACCTGCTCTCCACCGAAGGTCTGCCCAAGGACATCATCACGCATATCCTGGACACGGCCTCCAACTTCGTGAGCGTTAACGACCGCGAAGTCAAGAAGGTGCCGCTGTTGCGCGGCAAGAGCGTGTTCAATCTGTTCTTCGAGAACTCCACGCGCACGCGCACCACGTTCGAGATCGCCGCCAAGCGGCTGTCGGCGGACGTGTTCAATCTCGACATCGCGCGCAGCTCGGCGAGCAAAGGCGAGTCGCTGCTCGACACCATCGCCAACCTGTCCGCGATGGCGGCCGACATCTTCGTCGTGCGCCACAGCGAGTCGGGCGCGCCGTACCTGATCGCGCAGCATGTCGCGCCGCATGTGCATGTGGTGAATGCTGGTGACGGCCGTCACGCACACCCCACGCAGGGTCTGCTCGACATGTACACGATCCGTCACTACAAGAAGGATTTTTCCAACCTCACCGTGGCCATCGTCGGCGACGTGCTGCACTCGCGCGTGGCGCGCTCGGACATCCATGCGCTCACCACGCTCGGTGCGGCCGAGGTGCGTGTGGTGGGCCCGCGCACGCTGGTGCCTGCGGATCTGGCGCAGATGGGGGTGAAGGTTTTCAACAACCTCGAAGATGGCATCCGCGACTGCGATGTGGTGATCATGCTGCGTCTGCAGAACGAGCGCATGAGCGGCGCGCTGCTGCCCTCAAGCCAGGAGTATTTCAAGAGCTTCGGCCTCACGCCTGAGAAGCTGCGACTGGCCAAGCCCGACGCCATCGTGATGCACCCGGGTCCGATCAACCGCGGCGTGGAGATCGACTCTGCCGTGGTGGACGGTCCGCAGGCGGTGATCCTGCCGCAGGTGACCTTCGGCATTGCGGTGCGCATGGCGGTGATGTCCATCGTCGCGGGCAACGAGGCGTGACGGCGGGCGAGAAGGGCAAGAGAACATCATGAAGCTACTCATTCAAAACGGCCGCGTCATCGACCCGGCAAGTGGTCTCGACAAGGTCTGCAACATCGCGATGGCGGCGGGCCGCATCATTGCGATCGACCGCGAACCCAAGGACTTCACGCCAAGCCGCGTGATCGACGCCAAAGGTTGCTATGTGCTCCCCGGTCTGGTCGATCTCGCAGCGCGCCTGCGCGAGCCTGGCCATGAGCATGAAGGCATGCTCGAGTCCGAAATGGGCGCGGCCGTCGCGGGTGGCGTGACGAGTCTCGTCTGCCCACCGGACACCGACCCTGTGCTCGACGAGCCAGGCCTGGTCGAGATGCTCAAGTTCCGCGCGGAAAAGCTGCATCAGGCACGCCTGTTCCCGCTCGGCGCGCTGACGCGTGGCCTCCGGGGCGAAGAGCTCACCGAGATGGCCGAGCTCACCGAATCCGGCTGCGTCGGCTTCAGTCAGGCCGACTCGGCGCTCAAGAGCACGCAGGTGCTGCAGCGCGCGCTGCAATACGCCGCTACCTTTGGCCATACCGTGTGGCTGCGTCCGCAGGAGCTTTATCTCGGCGGTGGTGTGGCGGCCAGTGGCCCGCTCGCGACGCGTCTGGGTCTCTCCGGCATCCCGGTGGCGGCCGAAACGATTGCGCTGCACACGATTTTCGAACTGCTTAAGTCCACCGGCGCACGCGTGCATCTGTGTCGCATCTCCAGCGCTGCGGGCGTCGAGTTGGTGCGTCAGGCCAAGGCCGATGGCCTGCAGGTGACCTGCGACGTGAGCATCAATTCGCTTTCCTTCACCGACACCGACATTGGCTACTTTGACAGCAGCGCGCGCCTCACGCCGCCGCTGCGCCAGCAGCGCGACCGCGATGCGCTGCGTGCCGCGCTGGCCGATGGTACGGTCGATGCGCTGGTCTCCGACCACACGCCCGTAGATGAAGATGCCAAGGTGTTGCCATTCGCCGAAGCCGAACCCGGCGCGACTGGCGTTGAGTTGCTGCTGTCCGCTGCGATCAAGTGGTCGCAGGATGCCAACGTGCCGCTGATGCGTGCGCTCGGCGTGATCACCCACGAACCTGCGCGCGTGCTCGGCGGATCGCTTGGCACGCTGCAGGCCAGCGTGGGCCGCATCGTCGAAGGTGGCGTTGCCGACCTGTGCGTGGTCGACCCGGCCGTATCGTGGGTGGTGGAGCCGCAGGCGTTGCGCAGTCAGGGCAAGCACACACCATTCTCGGGCTATGAGCTGCCCGCGCGCGTGAAATGCACGCTGGTTGGCGGTCAAATCGCTTTCGAGCGCGCTTGAGTCGCACACGGCGTATCGATATCAGCACGAACAGCAACCACAGCAACAAGGCGATCCACCGATGATGAGATGGGCGTTGGCCATCTGGCGGTGTCTGCGAATGGCATGTCATGCACTGCATGGCGTGCTGGTCGTGCTGTTGCGCTTTCCGCGCCTCACGCCCGAGCAGCAGCAGGCGCGGGTGCAGGCGTGGGCGCTGCAGATGCTGGCATGCGCCGGCATCACGCTCGAGGTGCGCGGCGAGCCCGTGCTGCGTGGCCCGGTGCTGATGGTGGCAAATCATCTGTCGTGGCTTGATATTCCCGTGCTGCATGCGGCGCGCTACTGCCGCTTCATCTCCAAGTCCGATGTGCGCGACTGGCCCATCGTCGGCACGCTCGCCACGGCCGGAGGAACGCTGTACATCGAACGCGCATCGCGCCGCGACGCGCTGCGCATGGTGCAGAGCATGCAAGAGGCGCTGGAGCAGCGCGAGGTGTTGGCCGTGTTTCCTGAGGGCACTACCGGTGATGGCCGTGAGCTGCTGCCGTTCCACGCGAATCTTCTGCAGGCTGCCATCGCCGCGCAGGCCCCTGTGCAGCCCGTCGGCATCCGCTTTGTCGACAAGAAGAGCGGCGATGTCAGCTATGCCCCCAGCTACATTGGCGACGAGACCTTGCTCGGCTCCATCTGGCGCACGCTCGCTGCGCCGCCGCTGGTAGCCGTGGTGCACTATGGCGCGCTGGAAAGTGCTGAGGGACAGGACCGTCGCACCTTGAGTCAGTATCTGCACGCTCGCGTGGACGAGTTGCGCAAGAACTGATGGATTCCCGTTTCTGGTCATGCGTACACTCGTCCGCATGACCAACAAGCTCCCGCCGTTCTCTCCCAACTCCTTCACGATCTACCACAACGCCCGCTGCAGCAATTCGCGCGGTGCGCTCGCCATCTTGCGCGAACATGGCATTGAACCGCAGATCATCGACTACATTGCCGAGCCGCTTTCCGTGGAGCAACTTGAGACGCTGATCCAGAAACTGGGCATGCCGGTGCGCGATGTGATGCGTGCCAAGGAAGACATCTACAAAACTTTGAAACTGGATACCGAAACGGTGACGGATGCACAGCTTCTGGAGGCGATCGTCGCGCATCCCGTGCTGCTCAATCGCCCCATCGTGGTGCATGGGCAGCGCGCGCTCCTCTGCAGGCCGCCAGAGCAAGTTTTGCAGTTTTTGACAAATTGATACGGTGCACTCAATGCGTGAACAATAGTGATAACCCTATGTTTTAGTGCGGCGTCGTGAGCGATGACGCAGGAGATATTTCAGGATTCAATACAATTATGTGAATAAAGTTACCCGTATTAACATAATTTGAGACAAAGGTCTCGTGATGGGAAGGCGCATCACGTGGCATTGCTAGATGGCTTCGCTACAAACCGAATGCGATCAGACCTTGTGGCGAACAACACACCTGGAACAAGAATGCAAAGCAACGACTGCTTGGTGGTCACGGAATTTGGCGCGGCATTTGGTGCCAAAGTCGTTCTGGCGGATGTGGAATTCACCCTTGCCAGAAGCACCATCACTGCGCTGATGGGGCCTTCCGGTTCCGGCAAGTCCACCATCCTGCATTCACTGGCGGGCACCTATGCCGGCCATCCCCGCTACCGTTCGTGGGGTCAGGTGCAGTATCTGGAGCATCCTCTTGCTGACGACAACCGCCCGCAGCTTGTGCAGCAGCATGTGCGCGTAGTTGCGGGCTCCGTGCAGGACGCGCTCGTCGAACATGTGCGCGAACAGCTCAGCCTCTCACCTGCAGCGCTGCACCAATGGTGCGTGGACTACCTGCGCGAAGCGGGCTTTCCTGATCTGGAGTCGCTGCTGGACAAGCCGTTCACCGAGCTGACCGATGTGCAGATGCGCGCGGTCGCCATTCTGCGCGAGGCCGCGCCGCAACCGGCCCTGCTGCTGATCGATGAACCCACCGCCGAACTCGATGAGTACGATGCCTTCCTGCTCGTGGACCTGATGCGCCAGTTGGCTCGCAAGATGTCGCTGCTGGTGGTCACGCACAACCAGAAGCAGGCAAGGCGCCTCGCGCACCGCGTGATTCTGGTGGCTGGTGGTCGCATTCAGGAGACACGCAGCGCCGAGGATTTCTTCAACGCTCCGATCACTGAAGCGGGTGCGCAATTCATCCGCACCGGCAATTGCGCCGTAGCCTCGCTGGACGCTGACCCGCTGACGCTGGCCGAAGGCGTTCCCGCACCGGCACCGCTGCCCATCGAAGCACTTGCGGGTCGGTCTCGCAGCCATGCGTCTGAAGTCGAAGTCGCCTCGATGAAGGCCATCTCATTGACCGGTGACTTGCCCACTTTGAACGGATCAACGCAGATCGCTCCAGCGGCTATGGCCTCATCGAGTGGCCCCACTGGATTTCTCTGGGTAGTTCCGGGAACGCTCGCGGGCGCCGCGATGCCCGGTATCGTGGATGACATGGACCACGATCTCGCGCTGCTCAAGCGCGTCGGCATCACCACGCTCATCACGCTGACGGAGCGCGACATCGATCAGGAAGCGCTCGCACGCCACCAGCTCAAGAACGTGCACCTGCCGGTGTACGACCGCGAGGCGCCGAGCCTTGGGCAGATCCAGATGCTGCTCAAGCGCATGGAGATTCTGGTGGGCCGTGGCGAGGTGCTTGCTGTGCATTGCCTCGGCGGCCTCGGCCGTACGGGCACCGTGCTCACCGCATGGCTGATCCGCGAAGGATTGACAGCTCAGGAGGCCTTGCGCCGCGTGCGCCTGCTCGATCCTCGGTATGTGCAAAGCGCCGAGCAGGAGGCGTTCTTGCAGCAATACGAAGAGCTGATTCTGCAAAAAATCATTTGAATTCAATTTCTGAAAATCGGAGTTTTGGTATGAGTTTTGACGACGCTTTGAACAAGGCGGCCGCGTCCGTGCCTGAGTGCGTGGCTGCCGGGTATGTGGACGTGGCATCTGGCATGCTGCTGTCGCTGAAGACGGTGGATTCGCATCCACGCCAGGTCATTGACCTGCTTGCCGCCGCCACCGCTGACATGTTCAACGGCCCCAACGTGAGCACCATCGAACGCATGTTCAAAAAGGCCCGTGGTCTGCAGGACGATGGCTATCACTACTTTCAGGAAATCATCGTGAACAGCGAAAATCTGATCCACGTGTTCCTGCGCGGCAAGATCAATCCTGAATATGTCGCTGTGTTCGTCTGCCGCAAGACTGCCAACCTCGGCATGGCTCTGACCAAGGCGCGTCTGGCGATGCCAGCACTGGAAGCGGCGTTCTGATGGCCTGATGCCACACCTCGCCATTGAAAACAAGAAAGGGGCTTCCGCAAGGAGGTCTTTTTTTTGACTGGATGTCTCCGCATTCAAATCATGGAGCGACGCTGCGCGCTCAAAAAGGCATCCTAAGTCAGGCTTAAGTATCAGTCTTCAAACTTGCTTTCCATGGAACTCCGGTAGAGGTCCGAGTAGAGGAAAGGTTGCTTGAGATGAACACGATTCTGAAGACTCCACGTGGGCTGGTCGCGGCGCTGTTGGCCGCAGGTGTGATCGGCGGTGCGGGCGCAGGCCTCGCCACTGCGCATTTCGCGGGTGCGCAGCAGTCGAGGACAACAACGGCGACAGCCATGGCTGCTGTGCCAGCGGGCGTGCCGAGCACCGCAACGCTGCCCAGCTTTGCGCAGATCACCAGTCAGTATGGTCCGGCGGTGGTCAACATCAGCGTGAGCGGAACGCGCCATGCGGGAGCGGGCGACGATGGTGACGATGAGGAGACACCCGCTGCGGCGCAGCGTCAGCAAGGGATCGATCCCAACGATCCGTTCTATCAGTTCTTCCGTCAGTTCGGCCTGCCAGCTCCGGGCATGCAGCAGCGGCAGGCTCCGCGCGATGTGCCGGTGCGTGGCGAGGGATCGGGCTTCATCGTGAGCGCCGATGGCGTGGTGCTGACCAATGCGCATGTGGTCAAGGATGCAGATACCGTGACAGTGAAGCTCACGGATCGTCGCGAGTTCAAGGCCAAGGTGTTGGGTGCCGATCCCAAGACCGATGTGGCGGTGCTCAAGATCGACGCCAAGGATCTGCCGACAGTGAAGCTTGGTGACACCAAGGCGATGAACGTGGGCGACTGGGTGCTGGCGATCGGCTCGCCCTTTGGTTTTGAAAACAGTGTGACGGCGGGCGTGGTGAGTGCCAAGGGGCGCTCGCTGCCAGACGACAGTGCGGTGCCCTTCATCCAGACCGACGTGGCGGTGAACCCCGGCAACTCGGGCGGACCGCTGTTCAACGCGCGTGGCGAGGTGGTGGGCATCAACTCGCAGATATACAGCCGTTCAGGTGGTTACCAAGGGCTGTCGTTTGCGATTCCCATCGAAGTAGCGTCGAAGGTGCAGCAGCAGATCGTCGCCACCGGCAAGGTCGAGCATGCCAAGCTCGGCGTGGCGGTGCAGGAGGTGAACCAGACGTTGGCCGATTCGTTCGGCCTCGACAGGCCCGAGGGCGCGTTGGTCTCCAACGTCGAGAAGGGCGGTCCGGCAGACAAGGCGGGGCTCCAATCCGGCGATGTGATCCGCAGCGTCAACGGCCAGAAGATCGTGGCCTCGGGCGATCTGCCAGCGGTTGTCGGCATGGCTACGCCAGGTACGAAGATCGACATGGAGATATGGCGTCAGGGCAAGCGAGAGCAGCTTTCTGCCACTCTGGGTAATGCCAGCGACAAGATCAGTAAGGTGGCCAGCAACGGCAATGACAAGGCATCGCGCGGCAAACTCGGCGTGTCGCTGCGGCCGCTGCAGCCCGATGAGCGCAAACAGGCGGGTGTGGACGCAGGGCTATTGATCGAGCAGGCGCAAGGCCCTGCTGCAAAGGCCGGAATTCAACCCGGCGACGTGCTGCTGGCCGTCAACGGAACGCCCGCCAAGGATGTGGAGCAAGTCCGCGAGGCCATCGCCAAGGCGGGCAAGTCGGTGGCGCTGCTGGTGCAGCGCGACGGATCGCGCATCTTTGTACCGGTGCAGTTAGGATAAGCAGCACTGCCGCGCTTTGAAACCGGGGCCCCGCAGTCATCGAACTCGGGGCCTTTGTTTCGCTTTTTCTGTTTGAAAGACAAGCCACCACACCATGCGCCTGCTGCTCGTAGAAGACGACACCATGATCGGGGAGGCCGTGCAGGATCTCCTGCGCGCCGAGCACTATGCGGTCGATTGGGTGCGCAATGCGGATGCGGCCGACACGGCGCTGCACACCCAGAGCTACGATTTGGTGTTGCTCGACCTCGGTCTGCCGGGGCGCGATGGTTTGTCTGTGCTGCGTGGCATGCGCACGCGTCGGGACCGCACGCCGGTGTTGATTGCCACGGCTCGGGATGCCGTCGTGCAGCGCGTGGAGGGGCTCGATGCAGGGGCGGACGACTATCTGCTCAAACCCTATGACATGGACGAGCTGCTCGCCCGCATACGTGCGCTCACGCGGCGCGCTGCGGGCCGTGCCGAGCCGAGCTACGAATACGAAGGGGTGAAAATCACTCCCGCCACGCGCGAGGCGACGGTGAGCGGGCAGCCGGTAATCCTGTCTGCGCGTGAATGGGCAGTGCTGGAATCGCTGCTCGCGCGCCCCGGGGCCGTGTTTTCGCGCCAGCAGCTGGAAGACAAACTCTACGGCTGGGGCGATGAGGTGAGCAGCAACGCGGTGGAGGTCTACATCCATGGTCTGCGCAAGAAGCTCGGGGCTGGTCTGATCATCAACGTACGCGGAGTCGGCTACATGGTGCCGAAATCATGAAACCCGTGCAGCAGTGGATACCCACATCCTTAGGCAAGCGTCTGCTGCTGTTCATCTGTGCGGCGATTGCACTCACGGCCTTGCTGCAGGCCGTTTTTGGGTATCGCAACGCATTGGCACAGACAGATACGCTGTTTGACTACCAGATGCAGCAGACCGCATTTGCGCTGCGTGCCGGGCTACCGGTTGACGCGAAGGGCAGGGCGCAGGGCACTCCGGCGGAAGACGAGAACCATGAGTTCATCGTGCAGGTGTGGACCAACGAAGGTCTGCGCATTTTCGAGTCGGCGCTCGGGGCCGCGCTGCCGCAGAATGCGGTGCTGGGGTTTGCCGACGTGCCTGCGCGCGGTACGCTTTACAGGGTGTTTTCGCTGCAGACGCGCTCACAGGTGATTCAGGTGGCGCAGGACATGCGTGTGCGCCGCGCTTTGGCGCGCGATGCGGCCTGGCGCAGCCTGGTACCGATTGCGTTGCTGGCGCCCCTGCTGGCGCTGGCGGTGTGGTGGGTGGTACGCACCTCGCTCGCGCCGGTGCAGCGCGTGCGCAGCGAGGTCGCATCGCGGCGTCCTCAGGATCTGTCCCCCGTGGCTACGCAAGGGCTTCCCGATGAGGTGCGTCCGTTGGTGAATGAACTCAACGAGCTGTTGTCACGCATGCAGCGTGCATTCGAGGCGCAGCAGCATTTCGTGGCCGATGCCGCGCACGAACTGCGTTCTCCGCTGGCGGCGTTGCGCCTGCAGGTACAGGGGTTGCAGCGTGCTCAGGATGATGCATCGCGTGCACAGGCCGCATCGCGTCTGGTCACCGGCATCGACCGTGCGACGCGACTGGTGGAGCAGCTCATGGTGCTGGCGCGGCAGGAGGAGCGAGCCGCGTCCGGCGCCAATCTACAACCGGTGCGGCTCGACGAACTGGCCGCGCAGGCGGTGGCCGACGCGGCCCCTTTTGCTGCGCAGCGAAACATCGATCTTGGACTACCCGAAGCGGCTGTCGTCACTGTGCCCGCGCAGGTCGAGGCGCTACGCGTCCTCATGCGCAATCTCATCGACAACGCCATCAAGTACACGCCAGAAGGTGGCATTGTGGATGTGCGCGTGCAGACTGCGGGAATGGACGCCTTGATCATCGTGGAAGACAGTGGACCTGGCATCCCGAAGGAGCGGCGCGTCGATGCGATGCGGCGCTTTCACCGTGGGGAACAGGAGGGCACCGCGCAGGTGCAGGGGAGTGGCCTGGGACTCGCCATTGTCGAGACAATTGCCCACGCGCATGGCGCAAGCGTGGTGCTGGAAACCGCCCCACAGCTCGGTGGATTGCGTGTCGTGGTGCGCTTGCACTGCAGCCATAATGAAGGCAGTGCCACTTCCGTTTGACGCACGATTCCATGATTCGCGTTGCTGCCTTTTCGGTTCTGAGTCACTCGATCTTTGTGGTCGCAGGCTTGCTCATCTATGTGATGACGACCCGCATCGGACATCAGCGCAGGCCGCCGTCGTCCGCCATCGGCTGGGTGGTCAGCATCGTAGCGTTTCCCTACCTTGCCGTGCCGCTGTTTCTCGTTCTGGGATCGCGGAAACTGACTCGCCCACAGCGGCATCTGCACGCCGTGATGGGGCCACCGCCCGCAGGTGGGCCAGTATGGGCAACGCAGCTGCTCGCCAGCATGGAACTTCCCGCTCCTGTGTACAACGAAGAACTCGTTTGGCACGACGATGGCTCCGATGCACTGCAGAGCCTGCTCGCGCTGATCGATGGAGCGCAGCAGAGAGTGGACCTTTGCACCTTCATTTTGGGGAATGATCAGGTCGGCGAGGCGGTGGCAGAAGCTCTTGCACGTTGCGCACAGCGCGGTGTGCGCGTTCGACTGCTGATTGATGCCATCGGCAGCATGAAGACGCATCCCGGCACTCTCATGCGACTGCGCAAGAATGGAGTGCGCGTGCGGCGTTTCATGCCGCTGCTGCACAACCCGCGCCAGGGACGGTTGAATCTGCGCAACCACCGCAAGGTGGCGGTGGCAGATGGTCTGCATGTCTGGACAGGGGGGCGCAATCTGGCGACGGAGTATTTCTTCAATCTTGCTGATGCACCTGCATGGATCGATCTGAGTCACGAGGCTCGTGGTGCACTCGCTGTCCAAGCCGCAGCGCAGTTCGAGCTGGACTGGCGGACCGCGAGCGGGCGTGTGAAGCACGTCGATGTGCCCGTGGCTTCATCACCCGCGCTCGCCGCAGGACCGTGCGCGCAATGGATTGCTACTGGCCCAGATCATGCGGACGACACCGTGCACGCACTTCTGCTGGCCGCCGCGTACCACGCGAGAAAACGAATTCTCGCGATCACGCCGTACTTCGTGCCAGACGATGCGCTGCTCTACGCATGGTGCATGGCATGCAGGCGCGGTGTGGATGTGAATGTGGTGGTTCCTGCCCAATCCAACCATTTGCTCGCGGATTGGGCCCGGGGCCGCGCGTTGCGCGAGCTGTGTGCGTCTGGCGGCAAGGTGTGGCTGCTGCCGCAGATGGTGCATGCCAAAGCGGTGGTGATCGATGACGATCTGGCATTGTCCGGATCGCTCAATCTCGATGCGCGCAGCCTGTTTCTCAATTATGAGGTGATGACAGCGTTCTACTCGGCCGAGCAAGTGCAGTGGCTGGAGCGCTGGTTCGATCAGCAGATGGCGACCGCCCAGCCGTTCGATGCGAAGCAGCCCAGCCTATTGCGCGACATGGGCGAGGGGCTTGTCCGGTCAGTGGGCTTTCAACTCTGACCTGCGTTTTCCCTACGGCATCACTTCGATGCGCGCAGAGACATTCCATCGAGCGACGGCGCATGCGTGGGCGCAAGCGTCGAGGCGACCGGGTTGCCAAAGCGCGAATTCTCGTCATTTTCTCCGCGCAGGCAGGCCTCCCACTGGTCACGTGCTTCGTGCACTTCCTGCGAGGTGCGCGCGACAAAATTCCACCAGATGATGATGGCCTCGTCCATCGGCTCGCCTCCGATCACGATGAGGCGACTGCCCGCCACGCATGTGAACTCTACGCTGTCCGCGCCCTGTGGAATGTAGAGTAGTTGCTCCAGCGGCAAAGCCTCGCCGTTCACGCTCACGCTGCCCGAAAGCACCAGCACCGCATGCTCGAAATTCGTGCGCAGCGGCATTACGGCCTTCGCTCCTTTGCCCAGATCGGCGGCATGCAGATCCACGCCCATGAGCGGAGAATGCACCTCGGCCGGGGATGTGAGGCCCAGCGCCTCTCCCGCCAGCACGGTCGCATCGAAATCCCCGACGCGTGTTTGCGGCAGTTCTGGATAGTGTTGAAAACGTGGCTCGCAGAAGCGATGCGAATCGGGCAGTGCGATCCACAGTTGCGTCGCATGGATATGCCAGGGTTGCTGACTTTCCTCGGAGTGTGCGATGCCGCGCCCCGCTGTCATCAGATTGACCTGACCGGGACGGATGATCTGCTCGCTGCCGAGGCTGTCGCGATGCAGTACCTCGCCGCGAATCATCCAGGTGAAGGTCTGCAGTCCGATGTGCGGATGAGGCCCCACCTGCATCCCCGGCGGTGCGGGGTCCGCAGGACCGGCGTGATCGAGAAAGCACCATGCCCCCACTTTGCGTAGCGCCCGTTGCGGAATCGCGCGATGGATGGGGATGCCGCCCACATCGGCAATGCGGGTGGGCAGGTGCTGCGGTGCGGAGGTTATTGGATCGCTCATGGTGGTGTGTCGGCAGGGGGTTGGGACAGGATGTGGATTGTGATGTGTGCTCGGAATTCCTTGGCAGCACGTCGACATTTCAGTCGGTTACATCTGCAGGGGAGGTCTGCCTGTTCTCTGACATGTGAGGCGGGGAGGCGGGGCTATGCTGAAAGGCCAAGGCACATGAGCCGAGCGCTGGCGGTAAGGGCCGTACTGGGATGCGTGTGTCCCTATTACAGGAGGATATCAATGAACGATCAGAACAACCAACAATCCAATGGACAGGTCGAGACAGCAATCGAAGTGCAGCGCTTTCCTGAGCACTTCAAGGCCATCGTGCAAGGAAGGGTGCAACATCGCGTGGGTGATGGCCCTCTGGAAGAAATGCCAGTCGGCACCGAGGTGCAGGTGGACACGGCTCTCGCGAGCTATGTACTCTCTTGGAATCAACCCGGGGACGGGCACTCGGAAATCGTCACATTGGCCAAGCGTGAGTTTGAACTCTATGTGGACAACGGTGATCTCAAGGTCGTGGAGTAACGGCGTTCTGAAACTATGCAAAAGCCACCGATCAAGGTGGCTTTTTTTGGGTTGTCAGCGTGCTGGTGGCTGCTGCTGATGTGACAGTGCATCCTGATGGATGATCACGCGCGTCGGCTCCTGCATCAACGGCGTGTGGGTGCCGCAGGCCGCATTCACGTTCGTGATGGCTGCATTGGTGCGCACGCGTTGTTCGGATTCTCCGAGCGTGCGGATGCTGCTGACGAATTCCATTTCCTTCTCGGCCTGCGCACATGGCGGCGTGCTGGCCAGATCGCGTGTGCCCGATGGCGGTGCATCGCTGCGCGTCTGCTGCATGTCCAGACGCAGCTGCTCGCGGTCCGATTGCACATCGCGTTGTTTGCGATCAATCGCTTCATTGGCCTGTGCGCGCTCCCGCTGTATGTCGGCCGCTGATCGGGCTTCTTCCACGGTACGGCTGGTCTGGTGCTGCGCACAGGGCGCATCGGAGTAGCTCACCTTGCCGCTGGCATCCTTGCACTGGTAGACCTGCGCGTGCGCAGGCAAGGAAGTGAGCAGCAAGAGAACTGCCGCTGGTGCTATGCGTGTTGCTGAAGCTCGCCACATGAACTGCTCTCCTGCTGGGGGCTGATGATGTCGATGGGAAACCATGTCTGATCTCTCCTCAACGCGCGGGACGGCAAACTGGTTGTCAGTTCAGCTTGATGAAGGTTCCATGGAAACCCGAATGTATGAACTCCCGGATGGTGAATCATTGGGGGCGGAAATCATGGTATTCGCTGATGAGTGTTTGTGTAGACGTCATGCTTGGCGCTGCATGCTCGCAACGGTTGTCGTTGAGATTGGCCGTCGCTTGATAGGATGGGCCGCATCATCTCGCGAGAAGACAATGGCAAAAAAATCACCTGAGCAGAAAGCGGCGGAACAGCAACGCTATGTCGCCGCATGCGGCGCCGCGAATGCGGCCGAGTTGGAGCCTTTTCTGACCGATCCCAACCAGTCCATACGGGCCGTGGCGGCAATGAATCCGGATGCGGACGCAGGGATTCTGGATCGCTTCGCGGATGACAAGTTCTGGGGCGTGAGGATAGAGGTTGTGGGCAACGCCAATGTGGGGTTGGACACTCTGTTGAGGCTGCTCGAACCGGATGTGCGCAAACGGGGCGTGGTGCACCATGCGGCACGCGAAAAGTTGGAAGCGCGCGGCGTGGTGTTTGGCGCAGATGGCATGCCGAGCGTTCCCCGCAATGGATAGGGTATCGACTCTGTCCCGGCCTTGTCCCCCAAAATCTTGTTTTGAGGTTGCTGCCCGTTTGATTTCATTGAGAAATCCTGGTCCCTCCGACAGGAATCGAACCTGTATCTGACGCTTAGGAGGCGTCCGTTCTATCCATTGAACTACGGAGAGGTGGGCAGAACCCTCGATTGTACGGTGTTCGGGTGGGCTTGCCCGAATCGGAGATGATCTCATGTCGCCGGCGGGCGGCGATGGTGTCTCGTGGCTTGTCATCGGTTGCAGCATGCGGCTAGAATCCGCGCCTTTTTGCCGAAAATGCTCTGATGCCTCAAATCGTCGTAGATCAGTTGCGCAAGTCTTATCGCATCCACGAGCGCGACCCCGGTGTGTCGGGTGCGCTCAAGGCGATGCTGCGTCCTCGCTATCGTTCGGTGCAGGCGCTCGACGGGGTGTCGTTTGCGCTGGAGCGCGGCGAGGTGCTGGGTTTCATCGGGCCCAACGGGGCGGGTAAGTCCACCACGATCAAGATTCTTTCGGGCATTCTGCGTCCCGACGACGGGAGCGTGCGCATCGATGGGTGCGATCCGTTCGAGGATCGCGAGCGCC
This sequence comes from Diaphorobacter sp. HDW4A, assembly GCF_011305995.1. GTDB lineage: Bacteria > Pseudomonadota > Gammaproteobacteria > Burkholderiales > Burkholderiaceae_C > Diaphorobacter_A. The sequence goes on from NZ_CP049910.1 coordinate 6,274,022, forward strand.
ATGTGGCGCGCATTGGTGTGGTCTTTGGGCAGCGCACGCAGCTGTGGTGGGATTTGCCGGTGGGCGATGGATTTCATCTGTTGCGCGACATCTACCGCGTCGACCCGCAGCGGTTTACGCGTACGCGCGATGAGCTGGTGGCCTTGCTCAAGCTGGACAAGTTGCTTGATCAGCCGGTACGCCAGTTGTCGCTCGGTCAGCGCATGCGCGCGGAGATCGCGGCGGCCTTGCTGCATGAGCCCGAGATTTTGTTTCTTGACGAGCCGACGATCGGCCTTGATGCTCCCTCCAAACTCGCGGTGCGCGAGTTCGTGCTGCGTGCCAATCGCGAACATGGCACGACGGTGCTGCTGACAACACACGACATGCACGACATCGAGGCCTTGGCCGAGCGCGTGATCGTGATCGGCCACGGACGTGTGCTGGCGGATTGCGCGGTGGATGCGTTGCGTGCGCAGGTGGAGGATGCACGCCGTTTGGATGACGGCTTGCCGGGCGATGCCGACGAGAAGGGATTGACCATTGAAGCCGTGATCGCGCGGTTCTACGCCATGCATGGCGCGGCGGAGGCCTGAGCGCTCATGAGTCACGCTTGGCATATGACTTGGAAGAACCTTGCCCGTCCCTACGTGGCCGCGTTCGCATCGCGCTTTCTACAGATGCTGCAGTACCGCACAGCCGCGTGGGCGGGCTTTGCCACGCAGTGCTGGTGGGGCGGCATCAAGGTCATGGTGCTCACGGCGTTCTATGGCGGTGCGAGTGCGGCGGTGGGTGTGCCCATGTCGCTGCAGCATGCCATCACCTACACCTGGCTGGCGCAAGGGCTGCTCGCCTTGCTTCCGTGGATGGGCGATCCCGAGGTCGCGCAGGCGGTGCGCACCGGGTCGATTGCGTATGACCGGCTGCGACCGGTCGATGCCTATGTGCTGTGGTTTGTGCGCACGACCGGCTGGATCGCGGCGCGCGTGCTGCCGCGTCTTGCGTTGATGCTCGCGTTTGCGGCCGTGGTGCTGCCGCTGGCAGGCATGGGGCAATGGGGCTGGCAGCCGCCCGCAGGCATGTTGGCGCTGCTCGGATTTGTCATTTCGATGCTGCTTGCGCTGCTTCTTTCCGCAGCGCTGGTCATGCTGCTCAACATCGCCGTGGTATCCGCGCTCAACGAACGCGGCATCAACACCTTGGCCGTGCCGGTGGTGATCGTACTGTCGGGCAATCTGCTGCCGCTCACGCTGATGCCCGATGCGTGGCAGATGTTTCTGCTGGTGCAGCCACTGGCGGGGGTAATCGATATTCCTGCGCGCATCTATTTCGGCCAGATGGCGGGCGTGAATATGCTCGTGGTGCTGGCGTTGCAGGCGCTGTGGATTGCGTTGCTGGTGGTCTTTGGTCGTGCGGTGCTTGCGCGTACGATGCGGCGGCTGGAAGTGCAGGGCGGGTGAGGAGATGAAGTCCGGTTCGACCTCCAACCATACCAATCGATCCATGGGATCGTTGCGTCTGTTCATGCGATTGGCAGGCGCGTCGATCAGCGGGCAGGCGCGCTATCCCGGATCCGCCGTCATGCTGACGTTCGGCCAGTTCCTCGTCACCGGAATCGAAGTGGTTGCGGTCTGGGCGCTGTTTCATCGCTTCGGGGATGTGCAGGGCTGGCGCATCGGCGAGGTGGCGCTGTTCTATGGAGTGGTCAACTGCATGTTCGCACTGGCCGACATGCTGGGGCGCGGCTTTGATGTGCTGGGCACCGAGTTTCTGCGCACCGGCGCGTTCGATAGATTGCTGCTGCGCCCGCGCTCCGTGGCGGTGCAGCTCATGGGGCACGATGTGCGCGTCAGCCGACTCGGGCGCTTTCTGCAAGGGGTAGCGGTGATTTGTTTTGCGACCGTGCAGATGGGCATCGTCTGGACGCCGGCTCACATCGTGGTCGCGCTGTTCGCGCTGACGGGTGGCATCGCGCTGTTCCTCGGGATTCTCGTGCTTCAGGGCACGCTGTCGTTCTGGACCGTGCAAAGCCTCGAGGTGGCCAACGTGCTCACCTACGGCGGCGTCGAGGCCGCGCAGTACCCGCTCGCGATCTACGCGCGCTGGTTTCGGAGCGTGCTCACGTTTGCCGTGCCGCTCGCGGCGGTGGCGTACTACCCGGTGCTGACGATTCTCGGCAAGGCCGATCCGTTGGGCGCGCCGGACTGGGTGGGCACCGTCTCGCCACTGGCGGGTTTTGCGTTTCTCGCAGTCTCGCTGTGGGTGTGGCGATTCGGCTTGCGGCATTACGCGTCGACCGGGAGCTGATGCATCGTCCCGGCAGTGCGCAGTTGCGTGCAGAGGACTTTCAACGGCAGAGATGAGTGTCCCGGGTTCGATATTGACCAACCCCATCGTCATCTCGCACGGATTCATTTGAGCACGCCGGTGACCGCGATGAATTCGAAGTCGTCGAAGTCACCAGAGGTGGCGGGCAGCGAGTTCAACTGCACGCGGATGACGTCTTCAGCCTTGAAGGTCTGCAGCGAGAAGCAGTTGTTGATCGCGGAGTACGAGCCATCGCGCTGGGTGGGCGGGATCGACTGGTTGATGTAGGTGCCCGGTTGTCCGTTTCTGGAGAGCGACAGGGTGGATTGCCCGTTTGGCGAGTTGTCGTCAATTCCTTTGGCGAAGAAGCTGATGCACAGCTGTGTGTACTTGGCGCTTTGCGCGGCGCTGAGCGTGGCTGTTTCGCTCCACACGGTTCCTGTGGCGTTGGGGAACTGGAACTGCGAGTTGCTGCTTCCGGTGTAGTTGGAGTCGCCGAGGTGGATGACCTTCATGGACGACTGGAAAAGGATGTCGCTCTCCTGCACCGCGCGGGTGGTGGTCTTGTTGATGAAGCTGAGTTTGCCGCTCTCGTAGGTGAAAAACACTGGATAGGGCACGATGCCTTGTTTGGTGGCGAGGCCCGAGAAGTGCGTGGGGTACGCGTATTCCTTCGGTAGACGGAGCTCATAGTTGCCGCTGGTGTCTGTGGTGGCGCTGTAGGTCTTGTCAAGTACGACGGACACGTTGACGTCATTGATTCCGGTGCCGCCCGCGTCGACGACCTGGCCCTTGTTGACCCAGACGGCACCGTCGATGCCGTCGCTGCCGCCTCCGCAGGCCGTCAGAAACATCAGGGTGGTGGACAGGGCCGTCACTGCGGTCAGCGCTCGGGATTGGTTCATTCTTGGCACCTCATCGGTCGGGGTTGGCTGGATATGGCATCGGCACGGTGCGTGGAGTCTGTACCGGCTGAAGCCATGGTGCTACTCTTGCCGTCGACCGGCATCTCCCATGTGGGAGATGCATGTACCGGGAGGTTCACGCAGGGATCCGAGGGGCGCGAGCGATGGCGTTCGCGTCAGGTCTGCCGCTGAACGGTGTCTGACTGTGGGGTTGCTGTTCAGCGCGCGTCGAGCCGAGGCAGGTTGAGCACCGACATCAGGCGGATCAGATCGGCCTGCCGGTTCACGCCGGTCTTTGCGAAGATGGATTTGATCTGGATACGCACGGTGCCTGCGGTGGCTCCGGTGCGCTGCGCGATCTGCTTGGGCACCTCGCCCTGATTGAGCGCTAGCGCGACGCGTGACTCGGCGGGCGTGAGGCCGTAGAGCTGTTGCAGCAGGTACTGGTGTTCGAGATGCACCGAGTGCGGCTCGCTCAGCAGCGCGAGAGCAAGTGGGCGTGACCAGCGGTTGAACTGCTGCATTCGAGCGGGCAACGGCAGCACGAGAATCTGTAGTGGTGCCTGTTCCTGCGCGGTGGGGAGCACGACGCCGCCTGCGAGCGCGGGGCCTTGTTTTCCGCAGGCTGAGCGCAGAAGCTGTGTGAAATGCCCGGCACGCAAACCTGCGGGCTGCAGGCAGCCTTGCCTTACGGCGAGCTGCGGGCGGCGCTGCATCAGGCGCTCGGCTTCGGCATTGGTCATGAGGATGCAGCTCTGTTCATCCAGAACCACAAGGGCAACATGCAGTTGATCGAGCACCAGGGACGCGAGTCCGGCCTTCTCCGTGAGCTGCTGCATGTGCATGCGGATGCGCACGGCTCGCTGGACATGCGGCACAAAGCGGCTGAAGTTCGAAAGATCGTCTGATGTGTAGTGCGGCTGGCGCAAGCGTCGTTGAAATGACAGAAAAGCTTCGGTGGTGTCCGTGCTCACCAGACGATTGCAGAGCACGGTGGAGACGTCGTTGCGGAGCACAAAATCCTGATAGTACGCACTTTGGCGAATTTTTTGTTCACCCAGATCTCGCTGATCCAGATACCAGCCTCCCAAAGGAATGGATTCGGCGAATGGAACAGCTTCGTCGAACTGGTGGTAGTGGCTGTTGTAGACGTCCATGACCTCGGACGCCATGCCGACCGTTTCGCGGATGGCGTTCGTGGCCGTCTGTTTGTTGAATACCACGATGGATGCCATCGGGCTCTGCGTGACGCTCGAAATGCTGCGAAGCGCATCGCTCCACCCTTCGTCGGTGAGGGTGCCCTCATAGAGCTGTGAGGTCAGCTGTTCTGGCGGTGCAAGCTTGTGGCGCATGGGACGTCTCGCATTTCGCAAATTATTGCGTGGAGCACCTCATTTGCAAACAACTGAAATAACTGAAAAAGCTAATGGGGGGCGAAAAGCAGGCGGATCAAGCGAGGTGGTGAGCAAATTTGATTGAATTGATGCGGATTTGAACGAACTTTGATCGTGCCACGCCGTGCTCGACGGGGACAATTTCCGGATCAATTCGCTTGAGGTGCACAACCCTGCGGCTTGAAAACCCGCTCCGTCGATGCAGGAGATTTCGCCAATTTATCTGGCGGACGGCGTGGCCTTGGGACCAGTTCGCCGCCGCAGTTCGGACACTTGGATTGCAACACACCTTCCGCGCAGTCGCGGCAGAAGGTGCATTCGAACGAGCAGATGCGGGCGTCGGGCGAGTTGGGTGGCAGGTCCTTGTCGCAGCATTCGCAGCCGGGGCGCAGTTGAAGCATGGGTGACTCCTTGTATGCGCCCATTTTCGTTCATGCATCCGCATGTTGGTGACTCATGGCGTAGCGCACAAAACTGGCGCGCCCCAGGCCAGGGCAGGCTTGCCAAGTTCCGCCCCGCAGCGCTGGCCGCGCCCCCCGCCCGCATTGCGCAGCAATGCGTAGAGCAGGGGAAGGTGCGAAGCGACCCAAGGGGCTCAATCCTTTTTAATGGTATAGATCAGATCGACAGCGCTGGTCATTCCAGTCTGGCCGCGCACGGTGAGGTTGCGGGCGAGGTCGTAGAAGATGTAGATCGTGCCCATCGCACCCGAGAGGCTTTGCTCGTAGGTGACGTAGAGCTTCTCGGAAATCCGCTTGCCCATGGTGAGGGCCGCACCCGAGGCGTCCGAGCCTTCGGTGGGACCCTTGAAACCGACTTCGTCGAGGCCGAGGTTGCTGGCGATCTTGCCGCTGCCGCTGTTGCCGCCGGCCAGCAGCGCGAGCGCCGCCTGCTGGAGCACCGCGCTGCTTGCGCCGCCCTGTGCGGGGTCGCGCCCCATGACGACCCAGGAGAGCTTTTCGGCATCGGGCAGGTCGGGGTCCGAGTACAGGCTCACGCGCGGCGCCATGGCCGAGCCGAGCACCTGCACGCCCGCGCGCTGCGTGATGTTGGGGCGGATCGCGAGGATGTCGAGCGACGGGTTGTTGTAGGGGCCGTTGAAGCGGATCAGGCCGGTTTCCACATCGAGCGACTGGCCCCACGCACGGTAGCGGCCCTGCTCGGTGTGGATCTCGCCGGTGATGCGCGGTGGGCCTCCGGCAACGGTCGCGCCCTTGATCTCGAGCGCGCCCTGCAGCCGCGTGGTGATGCCGAAGCCCTGCAGCGCGAAATCTTCGCCGAGGTTGAGCTTGACGAGGATGTCGGGCACCTTGCGGGTCTCGGCCTTGGCGTTGGCTTTTTCGGTGGCGATCTTCTGCTTGCGCGCTTCTTCCTCGGCGGCCTTGCGCGATGCTGCGGTGTGCACGACCACATCCTTGTCGAGCGAAGGTGCCGACTCTTCCGGAAGGATGATGGTGGCGCGGTCGGTCGTGAGGTCGCCGCGCAGCGTGAACTGGCCGTTGTCGAGCTTGGCGCCGAGCGTGCCCGAGATGCTGACTTGGCGGTCGGCGCGCACCAGCACCTGCAGATGGTTGGCTTTGGCCTGCAGGTCCATCGCGAGGTTGCCTGCCTGGCCTTCACCAGCAGGAGCGATCCAGTGCGCGAAGCCGCTGCCGGTGAGCTCGCCGCCATCGGCGGGCGCGTTGGTGAGGTTGCCGCTGTAGCCGAGGATGCGCGCGCTGCTGCCCTTGCCGCCTCTGATTCGTAGATCGGTGATATCGAGGCGCGTGCCCTGCAGCTTGGCATGCAGCACGCCCTGCTGCAGGTCGATGCCGTCGAGCACGGACAGCACGCTCAGGTCATCAGCGCTGATCGTGCCCTGCCATTGCGGATTGGAGCGGTCGCCGCTGATGGTCGCATCGGCCTGCAGCGTGCCGCGCACCCGCCAGCCGGGCGGTGCGAACAGCGCCCAGATGCCGATGTCGGGCAATGCGGCATGGACCTTGCCGGACAGCGGTGCTTTTTCGGCGAGCGTCCATTGGCCGTCGGTGTGCGTGAGCTGGGTGTTGAGGTCGGCCGTCATCTGGCCCGCGCGTTCGCTGTCCCACAGCAGCTTGGCGTTGACCTGGCTGCCCTGGGCGCGCACGTCGAGGCGCGCGTCCTTGATGCGCGCGCGCATGCCCGCGCCGGTGACCTTGTGTGTGGTGGACTGGTTGCCGGCGCTCGGACCCGTGGTGCGGATCACGGTGGTGCCGCTGCCACCATCGTCCACGGCGAGGCGCAGATCGCCCGCAGCGCGTTCGATGGTCAGCAGCGCCTTGAGCTCGGGACCGGTGGTGTCGATGTCCCATTTGCCGTTGAAGCTCAGATCACCGCTCAGTCCCGCTGCTTCCAGCGGTGGCTCGCCTTCGCCCATGCTGAGGGCATCAACCCACGCAATCGGAATGCCTTGCAGGCGACCGGCGCTGCGCAGCGACCAGTTGCCGTCGCCGCCCTTGGTGGCGCTGGTGTTGTCCCATGCGAGCGTGACGGGGGTAAGTGGCTCGGCATTGGCGCGGCGCTGCTTGAGCGCGGGGGGCGTGATCAGCAAGCCGCCCGCCGTTGCCGTGTAGCTGGTGGAGAGCACGACCTTGTTGCCGCGCGTGCTGCCGGTCTGCTGGGCGATGCGCACAGGTGTGTTCGATTGCAGCTTCACGTTCCAGGGGCTGGGCTTGTCCTTGCCGGGGTTGAGCTCGGCCTGCAGGCGCTGGAGGCTGGCGTTCCAGTCCAGCGCCGCTGCGCCGCGCTCTGTCGCAAGACCGGCCTGCAACGCGGTGTCGAGCTGTACCCCCTGTGCGGCGCGCTGAGCGGCAGTCTGCAGCGTGATGTCGGCTTTTTCAGGGCTGCCTTGCACGCTGAGGGCGAGCTTTGGCACCACGATGGCCTGATCGGCAGACGTGCCTGCGGGCAGGTAGCGCAGCTGTTCGCCGCGCAGGTCGGCCTTGAGCTGCAGGCCACTGTCGGGCATTGGTTGGCCAGTGGCAGTCTGCAGGCGCTTGAGCAGATTGCCCCAGCCTCCATTCCAGTCGAGTTGCAGTTGTGCCTTGCCATCGAGCTTGGCTCCGGCGAGCGGGTCTTTCACGCCGGGCAGGGTGTTGGCCCAGGCGAGGAGCATGGGCGCGGAGTTGATCTGCAGATTCGCCTTGCCCTTGCCGGTTTTGGGGCTCATCTGGCCATCGGCCTGCAACACGGCGCCCGGCACTTCGGCCTTGAGCCGGGCCTGCCCATCCTGCTGCTCGACGTTGTATTGGACGGCGCTCGCGTTGATGGCTGCTTGCAGCGCCTCGATCTTCACGTTCGATAGCGTGAGTACCGGCTGCAGCCATTCGCCCTTGGCGGCGAGTGTCTGGATGCGCAGGGCCTTGCTGCCTACGCGCGGCGCGGGGCCAGCGGCTTTCAGATCGGCAGCGAAGGCCACTTTCTGCGCCGCATCAGCTTTGGCGCTCAACGTGCCCTGCAGCGGTGCGGCGTCCAGCGTGCTGTAGAGATCGGCGGGGTTGAGCTGCTCGACCTTGGCGTTGCCTTCGAAGACCTTGGTCTCGGGCTCGAAGTAGCCGTCGGCCGCGATGCGACCCTTGGCGACATCGATGTGCGCCTGCTTGATTTGCCACTGCTGGCCGGTGTAGAGCACATCGGCGTCGATGGCATCGAGCGGCAGGCGCTTCTTGTCCCACGGGCCGCGCATGGTGTTGTCGAAGCGGGCCTGCAACTGCCATTGCTCGCCGGCGGCGGGCGCGTTGTCGCTTATGACCGGGCCTGCCTTGAGATCGCCGCTCAGCAAGGTGCGCGGGCCTTCGGCCCAGAAGGCGGCGATGTCGACGTTCTTGAGCGAGGCGAGGGCGGAGTGCAGCGGCATGGATTGCCATGGCCGGATGTTGGCTTGCACGTCGGCGTGCATGGGTTCGGCAGATGGTTTCTTCGCACCGTTGCTTGCGTTGTGGCCGGAACTTGACTGCGGTGCAGCGCTGGCGAGCGCCTTCACCTCGATCTGCGCGGCCTCGGTGGCGAGGGTGCCGTTGGCATCGATGCTCGCGGTCACGGCGATGGCCGAGTCGTCCTTGGCCATCGGGTTGGGCACTTGCAGATCGCCCTTGAGTTTGGCTTCGAGCTGCATGGGGCTGGCGCCCTGCAGCTTCAATTGCGCCTCGTACGTTCCGTCGGCGTAGTTCACCTTGTTCACCGCGAGCTGATGGGCCGCGCCGTCATAGGCGTAGTGGCCGGTCAGGCCGTCGATGGTGGTCTCGGGCGGGCCTTCCCAGATGATGCGGTCGACCTGAAAGGGCAGGTCGATCTTGATCGGTAGCGTGAGCTGTTCGAGCGGCTTGGTGGGCTCCTTGGGCGCGTCGAGGTCGGGCGTGCTTTTGATGCGCAGCTCCTCGATGTGCATCTCGCCGAGCTTGAGCGTGCGCGAGAGCAGCGGCTGCAGGCTCCAGCCGATCTGGGCGTTTTTCATTTGCACTGACATGGTCGGGCTTTGCCATTGCAGAGCGCCGATATTGCCGCCGCCGCGCACCGAGCCGGTGACCTCGCGGGCCTCCAGCGTCTGGCCTTCGGGGAGAAAGCGTGCCACGCGCTGCAGTGTGTTGGCGAGCGAGTCGTCGCGGCCGCTCCACCACCAGACGGTGCTGAGCGCAGTGACGATCACCAGCAGCAGGGTGAGCAGCAGCCAGCCGATGCCACGCAGCCAGCGGCGGGCGGGTTTCGGCGCGCGCGGTGAGCGGGGCGTGGGAGACGAGGGGTTGGATTCAGGCGATGGTGCCGAATCGTTCAAAGCAGTTTCCACCATGATCAGAACGTAAAGCCGAGACGCAAATGCAGGCGCAGTTGTTGCTCCTGCAGACCGTAGGCGATGTCCGCCTGCAAGGGGCCGACGGGGCTGCGCCAGCGGATGCCGGTGCCGACGCCGACGCGTGCATAGAGTTTATTGGCGTCATCGCCGACCGCGCCGGCGTCGATGAAGACGGCCTGTTCGAAGTCCTGCGTGTTGCCGCGAATCGAGATGGGGCGCTGCCATTCAACGCTGCCCGCGGCGAGGTAGCGCCCGCCGATGACCTTGCCGTTGTCGGTCTTGGCTCCGATGGACTGGTAGCCGTAGCCACGGATCGAGTTGTCGCCACCGGCGAGGAACATCAGTGTCATCGGCAGATCGGCATCCTTCTTCGCGCTGATCGCGCCGCCCCAAGCGCGCAGCTGCAGGCGGTTGCGGCGCTGGGTCTCTTCGTCGATCTTGCCGATCGGCATGAGCGTGAGCCAGCGGCCGGTGAGGCGCGTGAACGGGGTGCGTTGCGGGGTAAGTGTGGTGCCGACGCCGGCCTCCCACGCGAAGCCGTAGCCCGAGCGCGGCGAGAGCACGTTGTCGAAGTAGCGACCGGTCCAGCCATAGTTGGCCAGCAGCGAGGAGCTGGCCGGTGGCGCGCCCGTGCCCTGAGTCTTGGCCCAGTCGTACTGTAGATAGTAGGTGCGGTCGATGTGCTCTTCCGACTTGGTGCGGCCGGCGCGCAGCTGCGCACTGTTCACGTTGAAGTCGCCCACGGGCTGGCGTTCGAGCTTGGCGCTCACGAAGTTGCGCCAGTAGTCCTCGCCGGGCAGCGCGGTGAGCTGCGTGGAAAGCAGCGGATTCTTGCGATCAAGCTGGATCTTGCTCACCGCACGCCAGCCGAGGCCCGGCACCTTGTTGTGGATGTGGTCGATGGACAGTCGCGGGCCTGTGTCGGTGCTCAGGCCCACGCCGAACACCCATTTCTGCAACTTGGCCTCACGCACCTTGGCGGTGACCGGCGAGGTGACCTCGGCCCCCTGCGCGGCACGAGCATCGTCCACCTTCTGTTCGGAGTCGCCTGGGGCCGTCTGCGGCGTGTCGGCCAGCGCGAGGAACACCGAATCGAAATAGCCGCTGGAGACGAGGCGCTGCTGCGTGTCGAGCATCACGCCCTGATCGTAGACCTGCCCCTCGGGCAGGCGTGCGACGCGCGCGAGGCCAATCGCGTCGTAGCGCTCCGTGCCTTCGATGACCAGCGGCCCGAAAGTGTAGGCCGCGCCGGGGTCGTAGGTAACGCTGACCTTGGCCTCGTTCTTGTCGGCATCCACATCGGCCAGGCTGGTGTCGATGCGCGCGGTGGGATAGCGCCTGGCCTGAAGCTCCTTGAGGCCGCCGCTCTTGGCGCCGCTCCATGCCGATTGGGTGAATCGCTCGCCGGTCTTGAGCGGCCAGCCGCGCTGTATGGATTCGCGCTGTGCCAGACCATCGGGGGCGTTGGCAGTCGTGCCGCTGAAGCGCACGTCGCTTTGTTTGATGACAGTTTCGGGGCCGGGATCGACGTTCACTGTGACCTGGCGCGGCGCGTCCTTGGAGTCCGGCGTTTCCTTGACCTCGACGGTCACTGTGGGACTGAAGTAGCCGAGCGTGCCGATCAGGTCGCGCACGTTGGCGTCGGTGGCGCCAAGCAGCCGCGTGAGCTCGCGGCGCTGAAGATCAGGCTGGTATTGGAAGCGCTTGAGTTCGAGGTGCTTTTCCAGCAGCTCGCGTACTTCCTTGGGGGCCTCCACTTCGAGTGTGAAGGCGGGCTTGCCGGACTGGGCTGCCGCCGAAGGATCACCGCTGCTGTCCTCCTTTTTGGAGAACATGCTGCAGCCGCTCAGGAAGAGAGCCGTGGAGACCAGAAGTGCGGCGCTTGTGGCGCGCGAAGCGGACTGCTTTGATGAAACCATCGATGAATTATTTGGAGAGCAATCGCATTGCCTCCTCAAGTCCTTTCAAGGACAGTGGGTACATGCGATGGCCCATCAATTGTTGAATGATGCTGATGCTCTGGCGATATTCCCACACGCCCTGAGGCTCGGGATTGATCCAGGCGAATTTAGGGAAGGCGTGCGTAAGCCGCTGTAACCACTCGGCACCCGGTTCTTCGTTGTTGTATTCCACGCTGCCGCCGGGCTGCAGAACCTCGTAGGGGCTCATGGTCGCATCGCCAACGAAGATCAGTTTGTAGTCCTTGTTGTATTTGCGGATGATGTCCCAGGTAGGGTACTTTTCTGCGAAGCGCCTGCGGTTGTTCTTCCACATGAAGTCGTAGACGCAATTGTGGAAGTAATAGAACTCCAGATGCTTGAATTCGGTCTTCACGGCCGAAAAAAGTTCTTCCACGCGCTTGATGTGCTCGTCCATCGTGCCGCCCACATCCATGAGCAGCAACACTTTCACGTTGTTGTGGCGCTCGGGGATCATCTTGATGTCGAGAAAGCCCGCGTTAGCGGCCGTGCTGTGGATGGTATCGGGCAGGTCGAGTTCCAGCTCGTTACCTTCACGCGCAAATTTGCGCAGGCGGCGCAGCGCCACCTTGATGTTGCGTGTGCCCAGTTCCTGCGTGTCGTCGTAGTCCTTGTAGGCGCGCTGCTCCCAGACCTTCACCGCGCTCTTGTTCTTGCCCGGCCCACCGATGCGGATGCCCTGCGGGTTGTAGCCACCGTGGCCAAAGGGGCTGGTGCCGTTGGTGCCGATCCACTTGTTGCCGCCCTCGTGGCGTTCCTTCTGTTCCTCAAGGCGTTTCTTGAGCGTCTCCATGAGCTCGTCCCAGCCCATTTTCTCGATGGCCGCCATCTGCTCGGGCGAGAGTTCGCGCTCAAGCGTCTTGCGCAGCCATTCGAGCGGCAGCTCCTTGGTCAGATCGGCGATCATCTCCACGCCCTTGAAGTAGGCGGAAAACGCGCGGTCGAACTTGTCGAAGTGCTTTTCATCCTTGACGAGAATCGTGCGCGAGAGGTGATAAAAATCGTTCAGCGCCCAGCCGTCCTCGGACTTGGGTCCGACGACACCGGCCTCCAACGCTTCGAGCAGCGTGAGGTATTCCTTGACCGATACGGGCAGCTTGCCCGCGCGCAGGGTGTAGAAGAAGTCGATCAACATACTGGCTTCTCTTGGTTCGAGCGTGGTGTGTGCTGCCGGTTACTCCGCCATGCGGAACGCCGCAGTCAGCATCAAGCTTTGTAGGACGGTAATTCGAAAAACGCCGATCCGGCGTAGGGCATTGCCGCAGATTGCTCTGCGGGTGGTGATCAGCGTCCCTTGGTGGGGGCCGAGGCCGTGGCGCGCGAATTGCGCCAGCGGCGTGCCAGATTCAGGCCGACACCACCGCCCAGGCCCACCAGCGCAATCGCAAGAATGCTGCGCGTGTCGTAGCCTTGGGAGAAGATGTCCAATCCCATGACGTAACCGATGCTGAACCCGAGCAGGGCGCCGCCCAGAAAGCCCACGGCGTCGGTTGCACCTTCAGCGAAAAGACGTTTGACGTCGCTCATGGTCGATCGGTCGTCAACGGTTGCGCTGGTTCATGAACACCAGCTTCTCGAACAGGCTCACGTCCTGCTCGTTCTTGAGCAGTGCGCCCACCAGTGGCGGCACGCTCACCTTGTTGTCGGCACTTTGCAGCGCTTCCATCGGAATCTCCTCGGCGACGAGCAGCTTGAGCCAGTCGATCAGCTCGCTGGTCGAGGGCTTCTTCTTGAGACCCGGCAGGTTACGGATGTCGTAGAAGGTTTTCATCGCCACCGTGAGCAGTTCGGCCTTGAGCGTGGGAAAGTGCACATGCACGATCTGGCGCATGGTGTCCGCGTCGGGGAACTTGATGTAGTGGAAGAAGCAGCGGCGCAGGAACGCGTCGGGCAGTTCCTTCTCGTTGTTCGAGGTGATGAACACCAGCGGACGGTGCTTGGCTTTGATCAGCTCGCGCGTTTCGTAGCAGTAGAACTCCATGCGGTCGAGTTCGCGCAGAAGGTCGTTTGGAAACTCGATATCCGCCTTGTCGATTTCATCGATCAGAAGCGCTACCGGTTCATCCGCCGTGAATGCCTGCCAGAGCACGCCTTGAACAATGTAATTGCGAATATCTTTGACGCGCTCGCTGCTTTCCGCGTCGCCCAATTGGCTGTCACGCAGACGGCTTACCGCGTCATATTCGTATAAACCCTGCTGGGCCTTGGTTGTGGATTTGATGTGCCATTGCAACAATGGCAGATTCAATTCGCTGGCGACTTCCTCGGCCAGCATGGTTTTGCCGGTACCGGGTTCGCCCTTGACGAGCAATGGCCTTTGCAGCGCCATCGCTGCATTCACAGCGAGTTTCAAATCCTGAGTGGCGACGTAATTCTGTGAACCTTGGAATTTCATGGGCCGTAATTGAGGGAAATCGTTGATGAATATGCTTGACAGGGGCTGGCTATAATCGCAAAACCCTTAGGTAGAGCGCCTACAAGAGGCTGGGACAACTCACTCAACATAGATTGTGCGCGGAAAATGAAAAGAACGTTTACCACGATATTCGGCTTGGTTGTCGCGTGCGCGACGGGCCTTGTTCAAGCCCAGGAGATCAAGGGAGATGCGAAAGCCGGTGAAGGCAAGATTGCCATGTGCATCGGCTGCCATGGCATCGTTGGCTATCAAGCCACTTTTCCCGAGGTGTACCGCGTGCCGATGATCTCGGGCCAGAGCGCGAAGTACATCGTCAACGCGCTGACCGAATACAAGAAGGGCGAGCGCAAGCACCCGACCATGCGCGGCATCGCCGACTCGCTCTCCGAGCAGGACATGGCCGACGTGGCTGCGTTCTACTCGACCCACACCAAGGACCCGCAACCCGTGCCGGCCAAGGCCCGCGAGCCGAGCGCGCAGGTGGCGCAACTGCTGCAGAAGGGGGCCTGCGTGTCCTGCCATGGCGACAACTTCTCCAAGGCCGTTGACCCTTCCTACCCCAAGCTGGCTGGGCAACACAAGGACTACCTGTACTCCGCGCTGCGTTCGTACAAGGCCGAGGCCAACCCGCTCGGCGGCCGCACCAACGCCATCATGGCGGGCATGGCCAAGCAGTTCACGAATGCCGAGCTCAAGGAGCTGGCGGGCTACATCAGCTCGCTGCCAAGCGAACTCCAGACGGTGCCCGAGTCGCGCTTTCGCTGACCCTCCAAACGCTCGCATGAAGGCCTGCGGTTCCTGTGGAATCGCAGGCCTTCTGTTTTTGAGCAGTGCGTGCAGTAGTTTCATTCTGGCAAGCTTTGGTGCGGTATCCATGCGCATTGCAGCCCGATTGCGCGCGTGTGCCTAGAATCGGCCGCATGATTCGCCCTCTCTCTCATCCCACGACCTCCGCGCCGCAGCCTCAGTGGCCTGCGATCCGCCGGATGCGCGTGCGCGAATCGCAAAGGATGGGTGTTCTGAGACCAGCAGCACTGGCTTCGGATTTCTGAGTCCGACGGTTTCTGACGCTTTCGTTTTGCCCGACCGCCGGGCCTCATTCCCCTGTTCATCTTTCATCGGTTGCTGTTTTGTGACCGGCTGGGGTGCGTCTTTACGTGTGTCAAGAAACACACATACAGGGTTGCCCCTCATTCAACTCCGGGCGCCGGAGGTGAACAGTCGTATTCAATGATGACGCGGAATCTATAGGTGAGATGACTATCTCCCTTGTGGTACGGACAGTCTTCATGGACTTGCCTGAGAAATGCGTCAATTGGCATCGACAAGGCAGGCCGATTTCCTGAAGGAGGGACGAGTATGCGTATCCAGACCATTGCTGCATTGACCGATTTTTCGACCCAGGCCGAACAGGCGTTGGACCGGGCCGCGTTGCTGGCGGCTGAACACCAGGCGGTGCTGTGGCTCGTCTATGCGGCAGACGAGCAGGACCCGCGCTTCGTGAGCCCGCAGGCGCGGCTTGAGCAGCGTGCCCGTCAGCTGGCGCGTCGCCATGGGATCGACGTGATCGCGCGCGAGTTTGACGGCTACCACGGCATCGCCGAGCGTGCGATGGCCGTGGCTAGCGGCGCTGATTTGCTGGTGCTGGACCGGCGCGACGAGCGCCAATGGAACAAACCCTGGCGCGGCGCCGCGCTCGCGCACTGCCTGCGCCACAGCCCGTGCCCGGTGCTCATCGTGCAACAGGCTCCCACCCATATCGAAGAGTTGGCCAGTGCCGCCAGTGGTGCGTACTCGCGCATGCTCGTGGCCGTAGACGGCACGCAGCGCGCACGTGATGTACTGCATTTCGCGGCCGGCCTGCAGCGCAGCACGGCGGTTGATCTGTTTCAGCCGCGCGATGCCGGCACATCCGGTGTCGAGGAAGAGCAGGAGTTCGAAGTGCTCGAGCAGTTGCGCGACGAGCTCAAGCGCGAGACGGCGGAGCAGCGCCGCCTGCGCATCAAGGATGCTGACGACGCCCGCCGCAACCGCGTGGACAGCCAGAACGGCACGCGCGATGTGACGCGCCAGATCATGGTGCAGCAGCAGCGCTCGGGCGCCGACCTGATCGTGATCGGCGCCACACGCAACCACTGGATCGACAACTGGGCCCTGAGCACGCGCGCGACGCGTTTGTCGACGATGGTGTCATGCGACATGCTAGTCTGTGGCCAACTGCCACAGGAGCGCGAACGCCCGCGTCCCATCGAGCTCGGCGGCCGCAAAGGTTGGTTGCAGCTCCGCTTTTGAACCGTCAGTCTTTGGTTGCGCGGCGCTGAACCGCCGCCACATAGGCCTCGCCGTCTGGAGGACGGCCCGAGCGCTGGCTTTCCCACAGCATGGTGCCGAGGCATTCCATCGCGGCGTGGTGTGCGTCGTGCAGTGAATCAAGGCGCTTGGACAGCAGCTCCACCGCCTGGCGGATGCCGCGTGGCTGGTCGATGCTGCATTGCTCGCTGATCGACAGGTGCATCGACAGATGCAGAAACGGATTCGTGCGATCCGGCGTTTCGTCGTAGTTGCGCTTCACGGCCGCTTCGGCATCCAGCAGCTCTTCACGGTATTCAGGGTGCTCGTCGATCCACAGAGCAGCCAGCGTTTCGATGGCTTCCATGGGCTGATTCGCTTGTTGCTTGGCATATGCACCACAGAAAAAGCGGCGCACATCGGCTTGGGACGGGTTGAACATGATGGCGGGCAGGGTAGCACGAGAGGCAAGGGCCTTGCCGGTGTGTGGAGCTTTGGTTTAGAGCGTGGTTACGATCTCTACGCGGTCTTGCAGGCGCGGCCTCTGGGGGGCAGCAGCGTTGCAAATGCTCGCGCTGAGATCGTAAACACACTCTTAGCGCCGCTGCAGCAGAGGATCCGCAGCGAACAGTTCCACCACCCAGTCCACGAAAGCGCGCACCTTGGCGCTCAGATGCGAGTTGGGCGGATAGACCACGTACACCGGCAGCAGCGGCTGGGACCATTCTGGAAGTATCTGAACCAGCTCCCCGCTCTCGAGCAGACCGCGCGCCTGAAAGGTGGTGATTTGTCCCACGCCCTGGCCCGCTAGCAGCGCGCTGGTGTAGGCGTTGGATTCATTGACGGCCAGCGACGACGGGCCCGTGATCTCGATGATCTCGCCGTCGCGGTGGAAGTCGAGCGGATAGCGGCGTACCGCAATCGGCGAGAAATAGATCAGATTGTTGTGGCCGCTTTCGAGGTCGCGGGGGTGCTGCGGCGTGCCGTGGCGAGCAAGGTAGGCGGGTGATGCCAGGGTGATGAAATCCAGATTGCCGACGCGCCGCGCAACCAGCGACTGGTCGGTGAGCTCGCCGCCGCGGATCACGCAATCGACGTTGTCGCCGATGAGGTCCACTGGGCGGTCGCTCACACCGAGGTCGATCTGGATGTCGGGAAAGCGCTCCTGGAACTTCGTCAGATGCGGAATGATGAGCAGCCGCGCAATCGAGGTGCCCACGTCCACGCGCAGCTTGCCGCGCGGCGCGGAGCGCACCTGGCTCATGCTGGCTTCCAGCTCGTCGAAATCGGCCAGCACGCGCACGGCACGGTCGTAGTAGGCCGCGCCGTCCGTGGTCACGGTCACGCGGCGGGTGGTGCGGTTGAGCAGTTTGACCTTGAGTCGGTCCTCGAGCCCCTGCACATGCTTGGTGACGGTGGCCTTGGGCAGCTGCAGCGTGTCGGCGGCGAGTGTGAACGTGCCCGCTTCCACCACGCGCGCGAAGATGCGCATTGCCTGTATCTGATCCATGGGCTGGATTCTCACACGCGTTGTGCACTTCGATTGTTCGGCTTTTGGAAACAGTGCGGCCACGGATTGGGGATTGATGGGTAGGATCTCAGGTCATACAGTTCAACCTGCCCAAAGCACTCCAGTCGAGTGAGGCACACCATGTCAACCAGCAAGCCAGCATCCAGCATCACACCGCCAGCGAATTTCACCGATACCGTCGTTCCGATGGCGTCGGGCGAAGGCGTGACCGTGCGCGTCTATGGCGACAAGCCAGCGGCGGGCACGAGCATTCCGCTCGTGCTGCATTTTCACGGTGGTGCTTTTGTCGATGGTGATCTGGACAGCGGCTGCACCGTTGCCGGTCTGTTGCAGGCCGTGGGTGCGCGTGTGCTATCGGTCGCTTATCCGCTCGCTACCGAGCACCCGTTTCCGCGTCCATTGGAGATCGGATACGAGGTGCTGCAGTGGGGCTTCAAGCACCGTACCAAGCTGGCGGGCAAGGGCGCGCCGCTGTATGTGGCAGGCGAGGAGGCGGGCGGCAATCTGGCGGCCGGTGTGTGCCTCATGGCACGTGATCAACACCATCCGCCGCTGGCCGGTCAGATTCTCATTTCGCCCATGCTCAACCCATGCGCGGGCACGGCGTCGCTGCGCGCCGTGACGGGCGAGGCCACGGATTGCAAGTGGGCGCAGGGCTGGCACAAGTATCTGGGTTGCACCTACGAAGCGGTGCATCCCTATGCAGTGCCGGCGATGGCCCAGCGGCTTGTGGGTTTGCCGCCCACGTTGGTTCTGGTGGGAGAGGGCGACCCGATGCGCGACGAAGCGCTGGCCTATGCGGCGCGATTAAAGGGCGCCGGGCTCATGGTGCAGCAGCACGCGTTCGACGACGCAAGGCAGTGGCCCGATGCACTGCTTGCTCCCGCTCCCGAGGCCTGCCCCTGCGCTTTGCAGGTGCAGGAACAACTGCAGCTTTTTTTCGAGGCTTCACGATGTCACACAACCTCCTGATTTCATCGACCGATTGAATCGACGCTGTCATGCGCGGCCGTTCCATGTGGTGAGGAACGGTGCTGGACGCATGGCACGCTGAGCCGACTCACCACGACAACCAAACCTGAAAACCATTGCCCGTGCGGGGCAAGGATCGACTGTCGGCTCTTGCCAGCCGCAGGGGATTTCTGTTGCCGCGCGAACCACCATTTTTCCGAGGAATACATCATGAACAATCCACACAACCCCGTCGCCCGGGCTTCTTCGCAACGTCGCTGGTGGACCGTGATTGGCGCCGCTGCAGCCATTGCGGCTGCGGGCGGCACGGTCTTCGGACTGCAGAGCTCGCATGCGAATGCGCCCGCCGAAAGCACTGCACCGGCACCCGCTGTGCCGGTGTCAGTGGCCGAGGTGCTGCAGAAGGACGTGAGCCTGTGGGACGAGTTCTCAGGCCGGCTCGAAGCCGTGCAGCGCGTCGATGTGCGCCCACGCGTGGCCGGGGCGCTGCAGTCCGTGCACTTCAAGGAAGGCGCGTTGGTGAAGGCTGGCGATTTGCTGTTTACCGTGGACCCTGCGCCTTTCTCCGTGGAAGTGGATCGCGCGCAGGCACAGGTCGTCGCCGCAAGAGCGCGCACCAGCTACGCGCAGAGCGAGGCCGAGCGCGCCGCACGGCTCTGGGACGAGCGCGCGATTGCGCAGAAGGAACTTGATGAGCGCATCAACGCGCAGCGCGAAGCCGACGCGAATCTGCAGGCCGCACAGGCCGCGCTGCAGACCGCCAAGCTCAACCTCGGCTATACCCAGGTGCGTGCGTCGGTCGCGGGCAAGGTGGGGCGTATCGATGTCACCGTCGGCAATCTGGTGAGCGCAGGGGCTGGCGCTCCGGTGCTGACCACGCTGGTCTCGGTGAATCCGATGTACGCGAGCTTCGATGCCGACGAGCAGATCGTCACCAACGCGTTGCAAGGCCTTGCGAGTGGCAAGAGCGCCCGGGCACTGATCGAGAGCATTCCCGTGCAGATGGGCGTGGGCACCAGCGGCGCCACGCCGTACACCGGCCATCTGCAGCTCATCGACAACCAGGTCGATGCGAAGAGCGGAACGGTGCGCGTGCGCGCGGTGTTCGACAACGTCGATGGAGCGCTCATGGCGGGTCAGTTTGCGCGCATCCGCATGGGGCAGCCGCGCAGCCAGCAGGCGCTGCTCATCAACGAGCGAGCGGTGGGCACAGATCAGAGCAAAAAGTACGTGCTGGTGGTTGGCGAAGGCGACAAGGTCGAGTACCGCGAGGTGCAGCTCGGCGCGCCCGTCGACGGCCTGCGCATGGTCACGGACGGGCTGAAGGCGGGTGAGCGCATCGTCGTCAATGGCCTGCAGCGCGTGCGTCCGGGCGTGGTAGTCGCGCCGCAGGCGGTGCCGATGCAGGCGAAATCCGAACTCGCAGGTAGCGAGCCAACGGTGAAGAAGCCGATCGCCTGAGCAACCCATCCAACAAGAAGAACAGACTATGAACCTCTCCCGATTTTTCATCGACCGTCCGATCTTTGCGGGCGTGCTGTCGGTGCTCATCTTTCTCTCCGGCCTGATCGCCATGCGCGCGCTGCCGATCTCGGAATACCCCGAGGTCGTGCCGCCTTCGGTGGTGGTGCGTGCGCAGTATCCGGGCGCGAGCCCCAAGGTGATCGCCGAGACCGTGGCCACGCCGCTCGAGGAGTCGATCAACGGCGCGGAAGGCATGCTCTACATGGGCAGCCAGGCGACGACCGATGGCGTGATGACGCTTACCGTCACCTTCAAGCTCGGCACCGATCCCGACAAGGCGCAGCAGCTTGTGCAGAACCGCGTGTCGCAGGCCGAGCCGCGCCTGCCTGAAGAGGTGCGCCGCCTCGGCGTGACCACGGTGAAGAGCGCGCCCGACATCACGATGGTGGTGCACATGGTTTCGCCCAACGGCCGCTATGACATCGACTATTTGCGCAACTATGCCGTGCTCAACGTGAAGGACCGCCTTGCGCGCATTACCGGCGTGGGTCAGGTGCAGATCTTCGGCGGTGGTGACTATTCGATGCGCGCCTGGCTCGACCCGCAGAAGGTCGCACAGCGCGGCCTCTCGGCGAGCGACGTGGTCGCGGCGATCCGTGGCCAGAACGTGCAGGCTGCTGCCGGGGTTGTGGGCGCATCGCCCGGTCTGCCCGGCGTGGACATGCAGCTCTCGCTCAATGCACAGGGCCGCCTTTCCACCACCGAGGAGTTCGGCGACATCATCGTGAAGACCGGTGCCGATGGCGCGGTAACGCGGCTGCGCGATGTGGCGCGGCTCGAACTGGGCGCGGCGGACTATTCGCTGCGCTCGCTGCTCAACAACGAGCCCGCCGTCGGCATGGGCGTGTTCCAGGCGCCCGGATCGAATGCGCTCGAGATCTCCGCGAACGTGCGCAAGACCATGGACGAGCTCAACCGCAATATGCCCGAGGGCGTGGAGTACCGCATCGCCTACGACCCCACGCAGTTCGTGCGCGCCTCTATCGATTCGGTGGTGCACACGCTCATCGAAGCCATCGCGCTGGTGGTGATCGTGGTGATCCTGTTCCTGCAGACCTGGCGCGCCTCCATCATTCCGTTGCTGGCAGTGCCGGTGTCGGTGGTGGGCACATTTGCCGTGCTGCATCTGCTGGGCTTTTCGATCAACGCGCTCAGTCTGTTTGGACTCGTGCTGGCCATCGGCATCGTGGTGGACGACGCCATCGTGGTGGTCGAGAACGTCGAGCGCAACATCGAGGCGGGCCTCACTCCGCGCGAGGCCACCTACCGCGCGATGCGGGAGGTCTCCGGCCCGATCATCGCGATTGCGCTGGTCCTGGTGGCGGTGTTCGTTCCGCTCGCCTTCATCAGCGGGTTGACGGGCCAGTTCTATCGCCAGTTCGCGGTGACGATTGCGATCTCCACGGTGATCTCGGCGATCAACTCGCTCACGCTCTCGCCCGCGTTGGCCGCGCTGCTGCTCAAGGGCCACCACGAGCCCAAGGATGCGCTCACGCGCGGCATGGACAGCGTGTTCGGTGGCTTCTTCAAGCGCTTCAACGCGGTGTTCCATCGCGGCTCCGAGGCCTACAGCGGAGGCGTGCGCCGCGTGATCGGCCACAAGGCCGGCATGTTCGCGGTCTATCTGGCGCTGGTCGGCGCGACCTGGGGGCTGTTCCACCTCGTGCCCGGCGGCTTTGTGCCCGCGCAGGACAAGCAATACCTCGTCGGCTTCGCGCAGCTACCCGATGGCGCCACGCTGGACCGCACCGACGACGTGATCCGCCGCATGGGCGAGATCGTCAAGAAGAACCCGAACGTGGAGGATGCGATTGCGTTCCCCGGTCTGTCGATCAACGGCTTCACCAACAGCTCCAACTCGGGTATCGTGTTCGTCACCTTGAAGCCTTTTGCGGAGCGCAAGCAAGCGGATCAGAGTGGCGGCGCAGTCGCGGGTCAGCTGAATCAGGCCTTCGGTGAGATTCAGGAAGCCTTCATCGCCATGTTTCCACCACCGCCGGTGGCAGGCTTGGGCACGACGGGCGGCTTCAAGTTGCAGGTCGAAGACCGTGCATCGCTGGGCTACGAGGCCATGGACGCGGCGGTCAAGGCTTTCATGGCCAAGGCGTATCAGACGCCGGAACTCACGGGGCTGTTCACGAGCTGGCAGGTCAACGTGCCGCAGCTCTATGCCAACATCGACCGCACCAAGGCGCGCCAGCTCGGCGTGCCGGTGACGGATATCTTCGAGACGTTGCAGATCTATCTGGGCAGCCTGTATGCGAACGACTTCAACCAGTTTGGCCGCACCTACAGCGTGCGCGTGCAGGCCGATGCGGCCTACCGCGCCAAGGCCGAAGACGTTGCGCAGCTCAAGGTGCGCTCGATCACGGGCGAGATGGTGCCACTCTCGGCGCTCATGAAGATCGAGCCCAGCTTTGGCCCCGAGCGCGCGATGCGCTACAACGGCTTTCTTTCGGCAGATGTGAACGGCGGGCCTGCACCGGGCTTCTCTTCCGGTCAGGCACGCGACGCTGTCGAGCGCATTGCCGCCGAGACCCTGCCGCAGGGCATCGGCTTTGAATGGACCGAGCTGACCTATCAGGAAATCCTCGCAGGCAACTCCGCGCTGCTGGTGTTTCCGCTCGCCATCCTGCTGGTGTTTCTGGTGCTGGCCGCGCAGTACGAAAGCCTGACGCTGCCGCTCGCCATCGTGCTCATCGTGCCCATGGGCCTGCTCGCCGCAATGACCGGCGTGTGGCTCTCGCACGGGGACAACAACGTGTTCACGCAGATCGGGCTGGTGGTGCTCGTGGGGCTGTCCGCGAAGAACGCGATCCTGATCGTAGAGTTCGCGCGCGAGCTGGAGTTCGTGGGTCGCACTCCGGTGCAGGCCGCGATTGAAGCGAGCCGTCTGCGCCTGCGCCCGATTCTGATGACCTCGATGGCTTTCATCATGGGCGTGCTGCCACTGGTGCTGTCGACCGGCGCGGGTGCAGAAATGCGCAGCGCCATGGGCATCGCGGTGTTCGCGGGAATGATCGGCGTGACGGCCTTCGGCCTGTTCCTCACGCCCGTGTTCTACGTGCTGCTCAGAAAGCTGGCGGGCAACCGGCCGCTTGCACACCACGGCGCGCATGTTGCACCGATTGAGGGTGCTTCAGGCATGCCGTCCGGCGCTGCCTCCGCACAACCCATGCTGGCTGCGCCGCGCGGTCATGACGAATGAAGCCCCGGGAGAAGAACATGACAAACAAATTGAACCCTTGGTCCCGTATGGCCCTCGCGCCGCTCGCCGCCGCGCTGCTGCTCGCTGGTTGCGCGACGGCGCTGCCACCTGTCGAGCCACTGGCGGGCGTGACGCCTCCGGCCCAGTTCAGCACACCGCAGGATCAAGCCTCGTGGACGACCGCAGCCCCCGCCGAGGCCCAGCCGCGCGGTGAATGGTGGCGCGCATTCGCCGATGCCGAGCTGACCGCGCTTGTCGAGCGTGCAGCGAGCGTCAACAGCGATGTGCGCGTGGCCGCAGCGCGCCTGGCCGAGGCGCGTGCGCTGCTGCGTTCGGCGGACGCGCAGCGCCTGCCGCAGCTTGGCGCATCGGGCGGCGTTGCGCGACAGGCCGGTGCCGACAAGGCCAACGGCATGCAGCCCGCCACGCTGCACACAGCGGGCCTGAATCTGTCATACGAAGTCGATCTGTTCGGCCGCCTCTCCAACGCCAGCGAGGCCGCGCGGCAAGATACCCAATCGCGCGCTGCGCTGCTGCAGAGCACGCGCCTCATGGTGCAGGCCGATGTGGCGCAGACCTATCTGCAGCTGCGCTCGCTGCAGACCGAGCGGCAGCTCGTGCAGCAAAGCCTTGCAGCCTATCGTGACACGCTGCGCCTCATCGAGCGCCGCCACCGCGCGGGCGATGCGGCCGAGCTCGATGTGGTGCGCATGCAGAGCGAGGTTTCTACCACCGAGTCCGAAGCCTTGGCGCTAGAGCGGCAGCAGACCACGTTGACCCACGCGCTCGCGGTGCTGGTCGGCGACGTCGCCACCGGCTTCGCGCTGCCCGATGCGACCAGCCAGATCGCCCTGCCCGTGATCCCCGCCGGCGTGCCCGCCTCGGTGCTCGCCCGCAGACCTGACGTGTCCGCCGCGCAGGCCAATGTGCTGGCCGCACAGGCCCGCGTGGGCGTTGCGCAGGCCGCGTGGTTCCCGGCGATCTCGCTCACCGGCAGCGGCGGCTTTGCCTCGCCCGATCTAGGCGATCTGTTCAAGTGGTCCGCCAGATCCTGGGGCCTGGGCGCGCTGCTGTCGCTGCCCCTCTTTGACGGCGGCCAACGTGCCGCGCAGGAAGAGGGCGCCAAGGCCCGCCTCGAAGTCGCGCTGGCCGAGCAACGTGGTCAGGTGCTCGCCGCACTGCGCGACGTGGAGGACCAGCTCGGCACCTTGCGCTTGCTCCAGGGTCAGGCGGAAGTGCTGGGCCAGGCCGTGCAATCTGCAGAGCGCGCCACGCATCTGTCCGACGTGCGCTACCGCAACGGCCTCGTGAGCCAGCTCGAACTCCTCGACGCCCGCCGCAACGAACTGCGCAATCGCAGACAAGCTCTGCAGGTCCGTACCTCGCAATACACCGCCACCATCGCCCTCATTCGCGCACTCGGTGGCGACTGGACTGTGTGAGCCTGTGAAGAAGTCCACGGTTATCCCTGTTCTGGATGGACAGGCGTGTGGATAAGCCGGTAAAACTGCTGTATGAGCCATGCAAGTGATTGATGTGAAAGGAGTTTCAATCACTTGCTTAATTTTTGAACAACAGAGCCAGACTTGTGCCCGCCTGCGTTGGACAGGCTTGTGGATAACTGTGAACAAGAGTTGTATGGAGCATGCAAGTCATTGATTTCAAAGTGATTTGCATGCGCTGCCTAAAAAATGAGCGATATCCAGGCATGCACTGCTCAAATTTCAGGCAACCCGCGCTTTCCGGCAAAACCTCGCATGAATCCTCGATTTATCCCTTGTTTTGCTGGACAAGCATGTGGATAAGCCTGAACTAGTGCTGTACGGTAAGCGCAAGTGGTTGATTTTTAAGGGATGTGCATGCGCTGCTTAATTTACGGGCAACACTGCACCAGTTATCCCATGCAGCTGCGGACAGACTTGTGGATAAGCTTGGGCAAGTCTTGTACGGTGGAGGTAAGTGGCTGATTTGCAAGGGAAAGTGATGGGCTGCTTAATTCGCGAGCAATCGGGTGAGGCCCGAAGGTCCTTGGTCAGGCTCAAAAGTGGAGCCCGTGACTACTCAGATTTGAAGCGCTGGGTTCGCCACGCTTGATACGTACGGAGCACGAAATATTCGACTCCGACCAACGCTGTAGCACCAACCATCGCAATGGGCAACCAGAACACAGCAAACACCACCAACTGGAATCCCCATTCATGGGCGTGCAGGTCTGAGTGTGGTGGAGGCGGTGTCGCCAGCAATGCCTGTGTTTTGGCGAGGAACCAGACAGCAGCCACCGCGACGATGCAGAGAAGCTGTACAACAGCCAATTTACGAAGCATCGATTTGCCCTTTCTGCTTTCTCTTGGTCTGATCTGTATTCAGTCAAGATCGAGACTGAATGATCTTTCAAGCGGCTGCAACACGGGCAATCTTGTCAGGTGAAGCTCCCTGCCCTGATCATGGCGTCGCGAATCTCCTCACCTCCGCCGCGTCACCATCAATCGCGATATCGCCTGCGATGTCTGCAGCAGCTGCGGCAGCAGTTCGTTTTTCATCATCTCCACACTGGTCCGATTCGATTGCCCGCTGATGTTGAGCGCGGCGATGATGTTGCCTGCGCGGTCTTTGATGGGGGCGGCGATGGAGGTCAAGCCTTCTTCGAGCTCCTGGTTGAGCAGGCACCAGCCTTGTTCGCGGGCTTCGCGGATGCGGGTGAGGAGGGTGGCGTCGTCCATCGCGGTGTATTGCGTGTATTGCTTGCGTGGCAGGCGGGCGAGGCGGTCTTGCAGGTCGTCTTCGGGCAGTCCGGCGAGCAGCACGCGGCCGAGCGAGGTCCAGAACGCGGGCAGACGTGAGCCGACCGAGAGGTTGGTGCTCATGATCTTGTGGGTGTGCACGCGCAGCACGTAGACGATCTCCAGATCATCGAGCACGGCGGTGGAGCAGGACTCGTGCACCTTTTCCACGAGCTGGTCCATCAGCGGCTCGGCCAGGTCCCACATCGGCATGGAGGTGAGATAGGCGAAGCCGAGGTCGAGGATCTTGGGCGTGAGGCGGAAATGTCGCTCGTCGCTCGTCACATAGCCCAGCGTCTGCAGCGTGAGCAGGATGCGCCGCGCTCCGGCGCGGGTGAGGCCAGTCTGGGCGGCCACTTCACTCAGGGTCTGTTCGGGCGCGTTGGCGTTGAAGGAGCGGATCACTTCCAGCCCTCGGGCGAAGGACTGGACGTAGGTATCGCCGGGGGTGGGTGCTGTCATGGATGAATTTTCTCGTCATTTGCCTGTAGGACAAGCGGATTACAAGGGTTATCCCTAGGCGGTTGCCATTGTCGAGCAACAGCTTTGCGGCCTAGAATTCATTATACGAACATTTGTTCTTAATGCGAACAAAATTCGATAATGCAGAGATTCAGACTCCACGGTCGGGCGCTGGTCCGGCACTTTCTTCCACCTCTCCATCCCCTTCAAGACATGATCAACAAGATTGCGGACTCAGTGGCTCAGGCCCTGCAAGGCATCCAGGACGGTGCCACGGTATTGATCGGCGGGTTCGGCACGGCCGGCATCCCCGGTGAACTCATCGACGGTCTGATCGAGCAGGGCGCGCGCGATCTCACCGTGGTCAACAACAATGCGGGCAACGGCGATGCGGGCCTCGCCGCGCTGCTCAAGGCGGGCCGGGTGCGCAAGATTCTGTGCAGCTTTCCGCGCCAAGCCGACAGCTATGTGTTCGACGAGCTGTACCGCAGCGGCAAGCTGGAGCTGGAGCTGGTGGCCCAGGGCAATCTGGCCGAGCGCCTGCGTGCGGCCGGTGCAGGTGTGGGTGCGTTCTTCTGTCCCACGTCCTTCGGCACCGAGCTGGCCAAGGGCAAGGAAACCCGCGAGATCAACGGTCGCCAGTACGTGCTGGAGTACCCGATCCACGGCGATGTGGCGCTGATCAAGGCCGAGGCCGGTGACCGCTGGGGCAACCTCACTTACCGCAAGGCGGCGCGCAACTTCGGTCCCGTGATGGCGACTGCGGCCAAGCGCACGATCGCGTCGGTGCACGAGATCGTCGAGCTCGGTGCGCTCGATCCCGAAAACATCGTCACCCCGGGCATCTTCGTGAGCAAGATCGTGAAGATCGAGCGTGTGGCCACACAGGCTGGCGGCTTCAAGAAGTAAGGAAACCATCGTGAGCAACTACACAAAACGTTCCAAGGACGAACTGGCAGCCCGCGTGGCACGCGACATCCATGACGGTGCCTATGTGAATCTGGGCATCGGCCAGCCGACGCTGGTGGCCAACCACATTCCCGAAGGCCGCGAGGTTATTCTGCAGAGCGAGAACGGCATCCTCGGCATGGGTCCGGCACCCGCGGCGGGCGCGGAAGACTACGATTTGATCAATGCCGGAAAGCAGCCGGTGACGCTGCTCGCGGGCGGCGCTTTTTTCCACCATGCCGACAGCTTTTCGATGATGCGCGGCGGCCATCTCGACATCTGCGTGCTCGGCGCGTTCCAGGTGTCCGAGACCGGCGACCTTGCCAACTGGAGCACCGGCGAGCCCGGCGCGATTCCGGCCGTGGGCGGTGCGATGGATCTGGCCATCGGCGCCAAGCAGACCTGGGTGATGATGGACCTGCTCACCAAGAAAGGCGAGAGCAAGATCGTCAAGCAATGCAGCTATCCGCTGACCGGCATCGGCTGCGTCAAGCGCATCTACACCGACCTTGCTACGCTGGCGTGTACGGACGAGGGCCTCGTGCTGATCGACAAAGTCGACGGCCTGGAACTCGCCGAACTCGAGAAGCTGGTGGGCCTGCCGATCAAGGCAGCCTGAGCCGCACGTATTCGAACGTATTGCATCCATCATTCAACGGAGACACTGAACAATGACCACCCAAGCTTTCATCTGCGACGCCATCCGCACTCCCTTCGGCCGCTACGGCGGCGCGCTTGCGGGCGTGCGTACCGATGACCTCGGAGCGCTGCCGATCAAGGCGCTCATGGAGCGCAATCCCAACGTCGACTGGAAGGCCGTCACCGACGTGATCTACGGCTGCGCCAACCAGGCCGGTGAAGACAACCGCAACGTCGCCCACATGTCCTCGCTGCTCGCAGGTCTGCCGGTCGAGGTGCCGGGTTCGACCGTGAACCGCCTGTGCGGTTCGGGCCTTGACGCCGTAGGTACCGCCGCGCGCGCCATCAAGTCGGGCGAGGCGGGTCTGATGATCGCCGGTGGTGTGGAAAGCATGAGCCGTGCACCCTTCGTCATGCCCAAGGCCGAGTCCGCCTTCAGCCGCAACAACGCGGTGTACGACACGACCATCGGCTGGCGCTTCGTGAACAAGCTGATGAAGCAGCAGTACGGCGTGGACTCCATGCCGGAAACCGCAGAGAACGTGGCCGACGATTTCAAGATCGAGCGCGACGCGCAGGACCGCATGGCACTGGCCTCGCAGCAGAAGGCCGCTGCCGCCATCGCCGCAGGCTACCTCGCCAAGGAAATCGTGCCGGTGTCGCTCGCCCAGAAGAAGGGCGATCCGCTCATCGTGAGCCAGGACGAACACCCGCGCGCGACGACGCTCGAAGCGCTCGCCAAGTTGAAGGGCGTGGTGCGCCCCGATGGTTCGGTGACCGCAGGTAATGCCTCCGGCGTGAATGACGGTGCCTGCGCGCTGCTGCTCGCCAACGAAGAAGCGGCCAAGAAATACAGCCTCGTGCCCAAGGCCCGCGTGGTCGGCATGGCCACGGCTGGCGTGGCTCCGCGCATCATGGGCTTCGGCCCCGCGCCTGCCGTGCGCAAGGTGCTGGCGCTGACCGGCCTCACGCTCGACCAGATGGATGTGATCGAGCTGAACGAAGCCTTCGCCGCACAGGGCCTCGCCGTGCTGCGCGACCTCGGCATCGCCGACAACGACAAGCGCGTGAACCAGTGGGGCGGCGCCATCGCTCTGGGCCACCCGCTCGGCGCATCGGGCGCGCGTCTCGCGACGACGGCTGTGAACCAGCTGCACACGCTCGGCGGTCGCTACGCGCTGTGCACGATGTGCATCGGCGTGGGCCAGGGCATTGCGGTGATTCTGGAAAAAGTGTGATGGACATTTTTCCCTTGCCCGTCTGTGGCCGAGGGAGAAAAACGCAGAGCGTGTGCATGACTGCATGCGCGCTGCGATGGAAGGAATGAGATAGTGAGCAACGAACAATTCATCGCCACCCAAGGCGGCAATCTCCGCGTTCGCGTGGAGGGTCCGCAGGACGCTCCTGCGCTGGTGTTCTCCAACTCGCTGGGCACCACGCTCGAGATGTGGGACGCGCAAGCCGCGAAGTTCGCGAAGGACTTCCGCGTGGTGCGCTACGACACGCGCGGCCATGGCGGCAGTGTGGTGTCGCCCGGTGCCTACAGCTTTGATCTGCTGGGCGCGGACGTGATCGCGATTCTCGATGCGCTCAAGATCGAACGCGCGCATTTCTGCGGCATCTCGATGGGTGGCTTCACCGGCTTGTGGCTGGGTGTGAACGCCGCATCCCGCATGCGCAGCATCGCCGTGTGCAACAGCGCCGCCAAGATCGGCACACCAGATGGCTGGAACACCCGCTCCGCCATGGTGCGCGAAAAGGGCAAGGCCGCGATGCGCGAGCTTGCGGATTCGTCGCCCTCGCGCTGGTTCACCGAGGCCTTCATTGCCGCGCAGCCTGCCGTGGTGCAGCGCTCGCAGTCGTGGATCGCCGCCGTCGATCCGCAGGGCTACGCCGGTTGCTGCGATGCGCTCGCAGGTGCCGATCTGCGTGACCGCATCGGCAGCATTTCCGTGCCCACGCTGATCGTCGCGGGCAGCGCCGATCCGGTCACCACTGTGGCCGATGGTCAGTTCATGCAGCAGCATATTCCCGGCGCGAAGCTCGCCGAGGTGCCCGCCTCCCACCTCTCCAATCTCGAAGCGCCGCAGGCGTTCGACGACGCGCTTTCGCAGTTCCTGCGTGCGTGAAGTGGCTGGGAAGGCGGTGGACGTGATGGGTGAAAAGACAGTCGA
The DNA here is from genome assembly GCF_011305995.1 of Diaphorobacter sp. HDW4A. Classification (GTDB taxonomy): domain Bacteria; phylum Pseudomonadota; class Gammaproteobacteria; order Burkholderiales; family Burkholderiaceae_C; genus Diaphorobacter_A. Next base: position 6,304,336 of record NZ_CP049910.1, read on the forward strand.
CAACAACCCGCGCTGGAAGCAGCGCCCCGAGGGTTCGACCTGGGGCGACTTCGGCGCGGACGACCAGCTTGGTCGCCTGAATCTGCTCACGCCCGAGAAAGTGCGCCAGGGCGCGGCGGAGGTGCAGGAAGGTCTGCGCTTTTCGCTAAGCCTGCCGCTCGACTATCCCGGCGGCAATGCGCTCAATCCGAATCGCAATCCACCCGTGCTGCGGCCCCTGCTGCGCAAGGGGCTGGTCAACTTCAACTGCCTGCTGGGCGAACTCGAACCGGGCCGCACCGATGTGCTGTCCGACGATCTGGCGATCCTGCATCTGCAGTACTCCACGCAGTGGGACGGCCTCGCGCACGCGGGCGGCATGTTCGACGCGAATGGCGATGGGCTGCCCGAAGCCGTCTACTACAACGGCTTTCGCGCGGGGCGCGACGTGGTGGGGCCGAGCGATGTGAGCGACTGCGGCGTGCCCGCAGCGCCTGGCGCGGCGAAAAGCACATCGTCCGCAGGCCCGCTGGGCATCGAAGCCATGGCTGCAAATGGCGTACAGGGGCGAGGCGTGATGATCGATCTGCGCGCGCACCTCGGTGACGAGCGCACGGTGGTTGGCTACGACACGCTGATGCGCGTGATGGACGCGGACCGCGTCGTGGTGCAGCCGGGGGACATCGTCTGCCTGCACACCGGCTTTGCACAGCGCGTGCTGGACATGAAGAAGCAACCCGACCCCGCCGTGCTCGGCGCCGCCTGTGCGGTGCTCGATGGCCGCGACGAGAAGCTGCTGAACTGGATTACCGACAGTCAGCTCGCCGCCATCGCGGCAGACAACTACGCCGTCGAGGCCTTCCCCGCAAAGCAAGGCGCTGCTTGTTGTGCGGCACTGCCTTTGCATGAGCATTGCCTGTTCAAACTCGGCGTGCATCTGGGTGAGCTCTGGCATCTCACGCCGCTGGCCCAATGGCTGCGCGCGCGTGGACGCAATCGTTTTCTGCTGACCGCTCCGCCGCTGAATTTGCCCGGAGCGATCGCCTCACCCGTCACCCCTGTGGCGACGGTGTGAACTGACATTTGTTCGACACGAGCCGCCGGACGCTCCATGGATCCGGCAACGACGCATGTCCCCAGCGGACATGCCACAGGAGACAAAGCTGTGCCCTACATCATCGAGACCTTCGACAAACCGGATCACCAGGAAGTGCGCCGTGCAGCGCGCGCCGCGCACCTGGAATATCTGGAGCGCAACAAGCACCTGCTGCATGCATGCGGCGCCAAGCTGGCCGACGACGGCACGGACCTTGGGGGCGGCCTGTATGTGGTGGCGCTGGACACGCGCGAGGAAGCCCAGCGCTTCATTGAAGCGGATCCGTTTTATGCGGTGGGCCTGTTCGAGCGCGTGACGCTCACGCGTTGGCGCAAGGCGTATGTGGAGGGTCGCAGCTATCTGTGACGAGCGCGGCTGCCTTCGGGTGGCCTGCGATATTCCCCTTGGAGACTTTTTTTCATGACAACCCAAGACAAGCGCGAACGCGTTCTCATCACCGGTGGAGGTGCCGGCATCGGTGCCGCCACGGCCGAGCGCTGCCGTGCCGACGGCTACGAGCCCATCGTGATCGACCGCGTGGTCGAGCATGTGCCGGGCGGAATCCAGGCCGATCTGTCGAACCCTGCCGAAACCGCGCGCGCTCTTGAGCAGGCGCTGGCCGGTGGCCCCATCACCCGATTGGTGAACAATGTGGGCGTGGTCGTTCCGGCCGAGGCCGAAGCGCAGACGCTCGAGCAGTTCGATCTGGCCTATGCGCTCAATCTGCGCTGCTCGCTGCAATGCATGCAGGCGCTGTTGCCGGGCATGAAGGCAGCGGGCTTTGGCCGCATCGTCAACATGTCCTCGCGCGCCGCGCTGGGCAAGGATCTGCGTACCGCGTATTCCGCGACCAAGGCAGGCCTCATCGGCATGACGCGCGTGTGGGCGTTGGAGCTCGGCAAGTTCGGCATCACCGCCAACGCCATTGGCCCCGGACCGATCCGCACCGACCTGTTCGACAAGGCCAACCCGCCCGATGCGCCGCGCACGCAGGCCATCATCAACGCGGTGCCGGTCAAGCGCGTGGGTACGCCCGATGACGTGGCGCACGCGACTGCTTATTTGCTTGATGCGCGCAGCGGCTTCGTGACGGGTCAGGTTCTGTATGTCTGCGGCGGCATGACAGTCGGCGTGGCCGGCGTCTGATCTGCAAATTCGGTCAGTCTTTCTGGGGACCCTCTGCACAAATCGATCGACAAGCATGCGTCGATCTGATTTGTGCAGAAGGCCCCTAAGCAACTCAAAACAAAACAACGGGGACGGGGCGGCGGCCTTCACGTGGTGCGCCGGACAGGGTCCGGCTGCATTGCGCGGGAAGGCGTGGCGCAACCTTGCTCCTCACAAATGACAAGCGTTCTACATGTCCAAGATCACTGCATTCTTCACCGAGCTGATGCGGCGCTACCTGCCCGATCCGTTCGTCTTCGCGATTCTGCTCACGCTGCTCACTATGGTGCTGGCCGTCGTGGTGGAGGGTCGTCTGCCGACGGCCACCACCATGGACTGGGGCAAGGGCTTCTGGAGCCTGCTGGCCTTCACCACCCAGATGGCGGTGATTCTGGCGATGGGCTATGTGCTCGCCTCCGCGCCGCTGGTTGACCGCCTGCTCAACAGCGTGGTTGACCGCGTGCACAGCCCGCGCAAGGCCATCATCGTGGCCACGCTCGTGGGCTGCATCGGCAGCTATCTGAACTGGGGCTTCGGCCTGATGATCGGCGGCATCGTCGCCAAGAAGCTCGCGCGCCGCGTCAAGGGCGTGCACTATCCGCTCATCATCGCGTCGGCGTACAGCGGCTTCACGATGTACGGCCTCGGCTTCTCGGCCACGATTCCCGTGCTGATCTCCACCAAGGGCCACGCCTTCGAGTCGAAGATGGGCCTGATCCCGCTGACCGAAACCATCTTCTCGGCGCCCATCCTGCTCACCTCGCTGGCCGTGCTGATCGTGCTGCCGCTGCTCAACGCCGCCATGCATCCCAAGGCGGGCGAGACAGTGACCGAGATCGATCCCTCACTCGACAACGATGCGCCTAAGAAAACCATCGGCGAGAGTCTGCTCGGCGACGAGAACACCATTGCGCACAAGCTCAATCACAGCCGCATCCTGAGCCTGCTGATCGGTCTTGTCGGCATGGCCTACGTGGTCATGCACTTCATGAACAATGGCACGATGGATCTGAATCTGATCAACTTCTTCATTCTGTTTCTCGGCGTGCTGCTGCTCGGCACTCCGTTGAACTATGTCGAGAAGCTCAACGAAGGTGTGAAGACTATTGGCGGCATCATCCTGCAGTTCCCGTTCTACGCGGGCATCATGGCGATCATGGCGGGCTCGGGCCTGGTCGAGAGCATCGCGCATGTGTTCGTGAACATCTCCACGCCCAACACACTGCCGTTCTGGGGGCTGATCAGCTCGTTCCTGATCAACTTCTTCGCCCCCTCGGGTGGCGGTCACTGGGTGGTGCAGGGCCCGTTCATGATCGATGCGGCCAACGCGATGAACGCATCGCTCGCGCAGACCGCGATGTCGGTCATGCTGGGCAATGCCTGGAATGACCTGGTGCAACCGTTCTGGATTCTGCCTGCGCTCGCATTGTCACGCCTGAAGCTCAAGGACATCATGGGCTACACCGTGGTGTCGATGTTCGTCATCGGCGCGATCTACATTGCGGTCATCCTCATTTGGCCGCATCTCTGATTTTTCGATTTTTGTTTTCGCATTCCCCGCAAGTCATCAACCATCAACCGTTTTTCCAAGGAGCAATCTCATGCTGTACATGGTCGAAATGATCGTCAAGATCCCTCATTCGATGGACCCGCAAGTGGTCAATGAAATCAAGGCCAAGGAAAAGGCCTACTCGCAGCAACTGCAGCGCGATGGCAAGTGGCGTCATCTGTGGCGTGTGGTGGGCGAGTACTCCAACGTCAGCATCTTTGACGTGGCCAGCAACGACGAGCTGCACACGCTGCTGAACAACTTGCCGCTGTTCCCGTTCATGGAAATCAAGGTGAAGCCGCTGGCCAACCACCCGTCGTCCATTGTGCAGGAATGATGTCAATCTCGAACTGAGATCCCCATCGCAGGGTCACATAACAAACAAGGCCCGCATCCACAAGGTGCGGGCTGTGCATTGCACATCCGTCTTTTCAAGCATTGAGGAAACAAACCACATGGCACTTCGCAACACCCCGCGTCGCACCGCTCTGACCACCATGGCAACCCTGGCCGTGGCATCCTGCGCGCTGGCCCTGCCGTTTGCCGCAACGGCCAACGACAATTTTCCGAACAAACCGATCACCATCGTCGTACCGTTTTCGGCCGGTGGCACCACCGACATCCTGGCGCGCGTGATCGCGCAGGATCTGGGCAAGCAGCTCGGTCAGACCGTAGTGGTGGACAACCGCGCAGGCGCGGGCGGCAACATCGGCGGCGCACTGGCCGCACGCGCGCCAGCCGACGGCTACACGCTCTTTATGGGAACCGTGGGAACCCATGCGATCAACGAGGCGCTCTACAAGAAGATGCCCTTCAATCCGGGCAAGGATTTCCAGCCGCTGTCGCGCGTGGCGAATGTGCCCAATCTGCTGGTCGCCAATCCGAACCAACCGTTTCGCACCGTGCCCGAGCTGATCGCGTATGCCAAGGCGCATCCGGGTCAGGTCAACTTTGGCTCTTCGGGCAGTGGCAGCTCGATCCATCTGTCGGGCGAGCTGTTCAAGATGATGGCCAAGGTCGACATGGTGCACGTGCCCTACAAGGGCAGCGCGCCGGCAGTGACCGACCTGCTCGGCAACCAGATCGCGATCATGTTCGACAATATGCCGTCCGCCATTTCGCATGTGCGTGCGGGCAAGCTGCGCCCCATCGCGGTGACCACGGCCAAGCGTTCGCCAGAGTTGCCGGACGTTCCAACGATTGCCGAAGCCGGTGTGCCGGGGTATGAGGCGACTTCGTGGTTTGGTCTGTTCACTACGGCGGGTACGCCCAAGCCTGTGGTGGACAAGCTGAGCGCGGCGCTTGCGAAGTCGTTGGCTGCGCCTGCGGTGCGCAACAAGATCAAGGAGCAGGGGGGCGAAGTGGTCAGCGAGACGCCCGAGCAATTCGCCGCCTTCATCAAGACCGAAGCCGACAAGTGGGCCAAGGTAGTCAAGGCCTCCGGCGCTACTGCCGATTGATTCTTCTGTTTGGTTTCCACGAAGCCTCTTCGGCTTCGATGGCGCTCATTTTTGAGGCGCCAATACAGCCCCTGGTGCGTTGTTGCGAAGCCTTGCCGTAGTCACACTACTGTCTGCGGCTTCGGCGCCTGGCCTGAGGGGCTGTTTTGTTGTTGTAGTTGTGATTCCGAGGGCGGTTGGCTTTGGGTTTCGCCGTCGTTCTCGATGTTGACTCAGTCGTTGTGGGCCGGCGCTTTTTCTGGGTGCTGGTTTTTTCCGTAGACCGCCATTGATTCCTGTTCGGCTGTCGGACGATCTTTGGGGGGCTCGTGTTCCTGTCGCTCCTTGGCCATCTGTTCGACGAGCTGTGCGCGGCCTTGTTTGGCGACGGCGATCATGGCAGCGTTGTCGTTGTGGTGCTGGTACATGAGGTTGGCCAGCTCGATGTTGTGTTTGCGAAAGCGCTCAGTCACGTAGGCGGCTTCTTCGGGGGCGAGGCCTACGAGTTCGAGTACGGTGCGGCCGGTGACTAGGCTGGATTCGAAGAGTTCGCGTTCCACGCATGTGACGCCGAGGTCGCGCAACTGGTTCCAGTGCGTCACGTCGCGGGCACGGGCGACGATCTTGAGGTGTGGAAAGTGCTTTTTCACGTTCTGCACGATCTTGAGGGATTGCTCGGGCGTGTCCACCGCGACGACGATCACCTTGGCGTGCTCGGCGCCCGCGATGCGCAGCAGGTTCACGCGGGTGGCATCGCCGTAGAACACGCGGTAGCCGAAGGTGTGGGCGACTTCGAGCATTTCCACGCTGTGGTCGAGCACGGTGGCGGGCGTGCCCTGGGCGAGCAGCATGCGTGCGACGATCTGGCCGTAGCGGCCGAAGCCCGTGATGATGACCGGCGCGGATTGCGGCTCGGAGATTTCCTTCACGGTGTCGGGCATGTTCTTGAGTGTGGCGAAGCGCTTGAGCAACACGCGGTCCATCACCACCAGCAGCAGCGGCGTGAGCAGCATGGACAGCGCCACCGCTCCGATCAAGAGCGATGCGGTCTCGGCGGGAATCGCGCGGAAGGTGGCGCCGGTCTGGAACACGACGAAGGCGAATTCACCGCCCTGCGCGAGCAGCAGCGTGAACACCGGGCGCTCCTGATACGGCATCTTGGTGATGGTGGCGAGCGCGTAGATGACGATGGCTTTCAGCACCAGAAACCCGGCGAGCAGCGCGAGCATGGCCCATGGCGAGGCGAGGATCACGCCGAAGTCGATGCTCATGCCGACCGCGATGAAGAACAGGCCGAGCAGCAGACCCTTGAAGGGTTCGATGTCGGTTTCCAGCTCGCGGCGGAATTCGCTGTCGGCCAGCAACACGCCAGCCAGAAAGGCACCGAGCGCCATCGACAAGCCAACGGTCAGCATCAGCATGGCGATGCTGACCACGAGGAACAGCGCGGTGGCGGTGAAGATTTCGGGCGTCTTGCTCTTGGCGATCCAGCGCAGCAGCGGGCGCAGCAGCAGTCGGCCGCCGATGATGATGGCGCCGACGACGCCGATGATCTTGGCAGCCTCCCACATCATTTGCGTCGGGTCGTGGTGCGGGGCGGTGTGGCCCTGCGTCACCTCGGCGCCCACGCCGAGCAGCGGCAGTAGCGCGAGGATCGGGATCGCGGCGACGTCCTGGAACAGCAGGATCGAGAACGCCTTCTGGCCGCTGTCAGTGCGCATGAGGTTGCGCTCTTCGATGGACTGCAGCGCAATCGCGGTGGACGACAGCGCAAGGCCAAGCGCTCCCACGAGTGCCACGCGCCACGGCATGCCGAGCGCCCAGGCCACGCCCCAGATCAATACCGCACATCCGGCCATCTGCGCGGTGCCGAGGCCGAAGATCGGCCGCCTGAAGCTCCACAGGCGGCTTGGCTGCAGCTCGAGGCCGATGAGGAACAGCATCAGCACCACGCCGAATTCGGCAAAGTGAAGAATGTCCTGCACGTTGCTTACCAGCCCAAGCCCCCAGGGTCCGATGGCGATGCCTGCCGCAAGGTAGCCGATGATGGCGCCCAGCCCAAGAGCGCGGGCGATGGGAACGGCGATCACGGCCGCCGCCAGATAAGTGAAGCCGTAGGTGAGCCAGGTGGGCGCGTTGGACATGGGCCGTTGTTGTTGATGCTGTTGTTGTCGGAATGGTGCGTCGTGGACGAGGAGCAGGGCGTTCCGGCTCGCTGATCGGATTCTGATTCACCATAACCACCCCGTGCTCGCTCGGGACTTTTACCGCGCGCGGCATTTGTAAAAATTCGTTATTGTCATGATTGGTACTCTGATATGCATCGACACTCAGCGCGGACGCTTGCCGATGCATAGAATTTCAGTCCCCTGAATTGCCAGTCGGCAATTGGTATTTGGCTCGTGCTAACGAAAGTGGAGTGAAGCGATGGAATGGCATACGTGGGTGGCTTTTTTTGTGGCGTCCTGGTTGATCGCCATCTCGCCCGGATCCGGTGCCGTTCTGAGCATGAGCCACGGCCTGTCCTACGGCGTGCGCAAGACCGAGGGCACGATCATCGGACTGGAGATCGGTCTTTTGTTCATTCTGCTGGTCGCGGGAGCGGGCGTGGGTTCGCTGCTGGTGGCGTCGGAGGTGGCGTTCAACGTGGTCAAGGTGCTGGGCGCCTGCTACCTGATCTATCTGGGCTTCATGCAGTGGCGCTCGGGCGCGGGCAATCCCATAGAGGCTGGCGCTGAGGTGGCGCCCATGAGCCTGCGCCGCCGCATCCTCGCCGGCATGCTCACCAATGCCACCAATCCCAAGGGCATCGTCTTCATGGTCGCGGTGCTGCCGCAGTTCATGACGGACTCCAAGCCACTGTGGACGCAGTTGGCGGTCATGGCGGTCACGTTGATCGGTGTCGATATGATCGTGATGACGTGTTACGCCGCCAGTGCCAGCGCGCTGCGTCGCTGGATGCGTAGCGAGCGCGCCATGCGCAACCAGAACCGGGTGTTCGGCGGACTGCTGATGCTGGTCGGTTCGGGGCTGTTTTTCGTCAAGCGCGGCGGCCAGAGCGCGGCCTGATTCGCGCTTTCACCGGGCTCATCCCAACGCAGGTGAATACACGCAGCTTGGCGTGAAAAACACCAAGCGACTACCATTGCTACCAAATTCTGCAAAGGAGTCGGGCATGGCGGTGGTTGCAGTGACAAATCCCAAGGGCGGCGTTGGCAAGTCCACGCTGTCCACCAATATGGCGGGCTATTTCGCGCGTGAGGGCGGCTCGGTAGTGCTCGGAGACGTGGATCGCCAGCAGTCTTCGCGGCTGTGGCTCCAGCAGCGCCCAGAGGCGGCCCGGCCCATCGTCCGCTGGAACATCTCCGCAGACGACATGGAGCGCCCGCCCAGGGACGTGACCCATGCCGTGCTTGACACGCCTGCGGGCCTGCACGGGAAGTTGCTCAAGGAAGTCCTGAAGCTCGCAGACAAGATAGTCGTGCCGCTGCAGGCCAGCGTGTTCGACATCTTCGCCACGCAGGAATTTCTCAGCGAACTGGCCGAGCACCGCCATGCGCAGGGTGTGCAGGTGGGCATTGTCGGTATGCGTGTCGATGGCCGCACACTGGCATCCGAGCAGTTGCACCACTTCATTGAGGGGCTTGGCCTGCCGGTGCTCGGCTATCTGCGCGACACCCAGAACTATGTGCACCTCGCCGCGCATGGTCTCAGCGTGTTTGATGTAGCGCCCGGTCGGGTCGCTCGCGATCTGGAGCAGTGGCAGGGCATTTGCGACTGGCTGGACGCCTGATCGGAGAACGCAGAAGAAACACCCCCTGAGTCGCTTCGCGCCTTCCTCCGCTCTCGCATCGCTAGCGCAACGCGGGCAGGGGGATGCAGCGAGCGTGCGGGGCGTCCCTTGCGCGGCTGCCCTCGCCTGGATCGCGCCTGTTTCATACGTTGCGAGAGTCACATCGCGCCACGGGCAACGGCCACGGAAAGCATCAAGGCCGCCCGGATCGAAACCCGGGCGGCCTTGTGTTTTCTTGCTTGTGGAGTGCCTATGTCAGGCCCGCAGCGTTCGCGCCTTGACGCGTCACTGCGGTCAGTGGGCGATTACTGAACCGAGCCTTCGCCGCGCAGGGCATTGCCTGCTTGGGCCGCAGCACCAGCCTGACGCTGCACATCACCACGTGCCAGCGAAGAGCCGCGTGCATCCTTCACTGGATCGGCGTAGCTGTCGCCACCGGCCAGAGGCAGGCTACCGTCCTTGCGAGCAGCCAGGAAGGTATTGCTCACTTGTTGACGGGACAGGGTGCTCTGGGCGTTCACCACGTCGGTGGCGTAGCCGGCTTCGGCGCTTTGGACTTGGGCCTGTGCGCTCACGGCGCCCATGGCGATGACGGCAACAACTGCAGCGGTATTCAGAATGTTTTTCATGATTTTTTCCTTTCAACGACTCAACGGTTGGAATTTGTTCGGTTTTCGGTGGGCAATGACTTTTGCTCGTCGATGTTTGAACTGTATTCCTGTCATCGATTGGTAAAAACTACCTATTAAGCAATTCATTGTTTTGAAAACTGAAATAATAAAGACTGAACTTTTTGAAGAAGGGTCCTTCTGATGGACAAACTCCAAGCCATGCAGATCTTTCGTTCTGTGGTGGACGAGGGCGGTTTCGCCGCTGCAGCGCGGGCCCTGAACATGTCGCCTGCCGGGGTGACGCGCTACATGTCCGATCTGGAGAGCGATGTGGGTGCGCGACTGCTCCAGCGAACCACACGCAAGATGTCACTGACCGAGGCGGGCGAGGCCTATCTGGATCGCGTGCGCCACATCCTGGACGATGTGGAGGACGCGCGCGCCGTTGTGCAGGCCCATACGCAGGAGGTGGCGGGCGTGCTGCGCATCGTCACATCGCCGCTGCTGGCCACGCATTTGCTCGCGCCGGTCGTGGCGGGGTTCCGGCAGTTGCATCCGCGGGTGACATTCGATGTGTCGGTCGAGGTCATGGGGCCGCGCTCAACGGCGGTCAACGACTGTGACATCAAGCTGTTGACGGCGCCGACCGATTTCAACGCCAACCTGATCGCGCGGCCGATCATCACTACCGTGGGGGTGTTGTGCGCATCACCGCAGTATTTGCAGGATCGGCCGCCGCTGCTCAGGCCTGAGGACCTGAAGGCCCACGACTGCATGGCCTTCCGGCACCCGGAGCGCCGCGCGGGGAACATTCAACTGACCAATCCGGATCAGGACGGCGTGACGGTGGAGATCAACCTGCAGCCCTCGTTTCAGGTCAATCATCTGGACACGATATTGCGCGCCACACTGGACGGTGCGGGCATCTCGTCACAGCCGCTCAATCTGGTGGCGCAGTATCTGAATGATGGCCGACTGGTGCGCGTGCTCTCTCCCTGGTCGAGCGGGCAGCTCACGCTCTACGCGGCGCTGCCCAGCCGCAAATTTCTGCCCACGCGCACCCAAGCCTTTGTTGAATACCTCACCGAGCGCACGCGCAATTCGGTGCACTCCGCGTTGGCACGTGCGGCGGAGCAGCGCGAGGCTGCCGAGCGTAAGGGCCGCTGAGTGCGTCAGGCCGCCTTGCCGCCAGCGGCCTGAAGAAAACCGATCTGACGCCAGGCTTCGAATACGGTCACCGCCACGGCGTTGGAGAGGTTGAGACTGCGTTGGTCCGGCAGCATCGGCAGGCGCAGGCGCTGCTCGAGTGGGAACGTATCGCGCAGCTCGGGCGCGAGGCCCTTGGATTCTGAGCCGAACACGAACCAGTCGCCGGCGCGGAAAGCCGTATCGAAGACAGGTTGGCTGCCGCGCGTGGTCATCGCGAACATGCGGGCGGGATCGGGCTTTTCGTCCTGCATCAGAGCGGACCAGCTCGCGTGCTTTCGCACGTCGGCGTATTCGTGATAGTCCAGCCCGGCGCGACGCATGTAGCGGTCTTCCATGGAAAAGCCCAGCGGCTCGACCAGATGCAGCATGCACCCGGTGTTGGCGGCCAGCCGGATCACGTTACCGGTGTTGGGCGGGATTTCGGGTTCGACGAGAACAATGTGAAACATGGTGGGCGTATTGTCGTTGCCCTCGAATGGCACAGCGCGGCCAGGCGCTATGTCGATGCCCTATGCGGTTCGCGCAAGCACAAGCGCTCGCACCTCCGCCGCTCCAGCGCGTCTGAGTGCCAGCGCTGCGGTGTGCAGCGTTGCGCCGGTGGTCATCACGTCGTCAACGAGCAGCACGCGGCGGCCTCGCAGCTGGTGCGCACGCAGCGGATCGACCGCGAACGAGGCGCGCAGATTGCGCAGGCGCTGGGCGCGAGAGAGCTGGCTCTGGGCCGGGCTGTGGATGACGCGCAGCAGCAGGTCGCTGCGGATCTTGTCTCTGGTGTTGAGCTGGCGGGCCAGCAGCAGCGACTGGTTGAAGCCGCGTTCCGTCAGCCGTTCGAGGGATAGCGGCACCGGAATCACCAGTTCGGCCTCGTGAACGAACGGGGCAGCTTGTGCGGCACACGTCAGCAGACGCCCCAGATCAGCAGCCCAGCCGGGATCGCAGGGGGGAAACTTGAATTGCGCGATCAGATCGGCCCATGGGTAGGCGTAGTCCAGCGCGGCGCAGCAGGCGTCGAGGGCCGGAGGGTGCAGCAGGCATTCGCCGCATTGGGAGACGCCCGCAGCCACCGGCAGCGCGCAGGTGCGGCAGCGATGACGCAGTGGGACAAATCGTCCCACGCAGGCCATGCAGATGCGTGCCGCGGGCCACCCGTGGCAGACCGCGCACTGGCTTGGCAGCAGGCTAAATATGTGCCGCAGGTGGCGCCGCAGACGCTGCAGGGCGGAATTCCCATTCTCACTCGTGATGTGCATGATCTCCCTACAATCCGGCCTTCCCGATGTCTGAACAACAACTCCCCCCCACCATTGACCCGGCCGCCGCGCAGCGCTGGCACGCGCGTGCCGTGGATGCTTCGCCCTGGCTGCACGAGGAAATCGCGCGCCGCATGCAGGATCGCCTGCAGTGGATGGCGGCCAAGCCCGCGAACTGGTGCGACTGGGATCCGCTCAATGGCGGCATCGAAGGACATGCGCTCGTGCAGCAGCAGTTCGCCGAGGCGGCCAGCCGCATTCATGAGACTTCGTCGACTGCGGGTCAGCAGCGCGCTCAAGAGCTGTTCGGCAAGCCTTGGTGGAGTCTCGGGCGCTGGTCGGGGCCTTCGCAGCAGTTCGGCAAGCCCGAGGATGCCAGTGTGCAGATGCTCTGGGCCAACATGGCCTTGCATGCGGCTGCGAATCCTCAAGCCTTGATCGGGCAGTGGCACAAAGCGCTCGCGGTGGGCGGCTATGTGATGTTTTCCTGCCTCGGCCCGGATACGGTGCGCGAAATCCACAGGCTCTATGCCGACATGGGCTGGCCGGTGCCCGGCCACTCGATGACTGACATGCACGACTGGGGCGACATGCTAGTGCACGCCGGTTTTGCCGAGCCGGTGATGGACATGGAGCGGATCACGCTGACGTTTGCGACTCCCGAGCGATTGCTGCAGGAGCTGCGTGGATTGGGGCGCAATCTGCACCCACAGCGTTTCGGTGCATTGCGTGGACGCGGATTCAAACAGAAGCTGGAGCTCGCGTTGACAGAACGCTTAACGGATTCTGCACAGGGAGGTCAATTGGCAATTACCTTCGAGATTATTTACGGTCACGCCTTCAAACCCGAACCCCGAGTGCCCGTCGAGGCCAATAGCGCAGTGTCTCTTCAGGATATGCGTGCGATGTTGCGTAAAGGTCGCCAATAGAGACGCAATCCCGAGGGCGGGACTGGCAGTGTCAATGATTTTCATCAAGGCGCGCTACAATTCTTGTTGATTGCGGATTCGGAACTTTTTGCCGGTGAGTCGTTCATCGACGGCCTGCCGTGTATATCTTGATTACGGTCAAGATGTGAATTGCCATATGTCAGCTCGTCTCAGGACTAACGCGGATTGCAGGAGTTTTGAGCGCTAGGCATGCTGTTGATATTCGAAAAGTTTCAACGGGGTTAATTCGATTAATCTCAAGATGGATTGCGGAGACAACAGGCTGACGGATAACAGTCTGGATTTGATGGAAACCGGGTTCATGTGGACTCCGGATTGTTGGGTTGGCTTTGAACCGTTGAAGGGGAGGCTTGCCGGATGGTCTGGTCAGTGGAATTCGCATGGCTTTGCTTAGGTGTCTCACCCACGAGGACGCGGCAAGGGATTGGTCAAATTAAGGCTTAGAAGTAAGTGAGAACTATGAAGAGCATTTCCAATAAGCTGGCTTCTATGTTGCTGGTGGCCGGGGCGACGTTGGGCACAGCAGCCCACGCGGTTCAGGATCTTCCCGGTGGACCGGCAGTCAAACAGCTCAATCTTGCGCCACCTGTCACGCGCATCGCTGAGGAGCAGCATTTCCTGCATTGGATGATGTTGATCATCTGCACGGTGATCTTCATTGCCGTGTTCGCCGTGATGTTCTATTCCATCTGGAAGCATCGCAAGTCCAAGGGCGCCAAGGCCGCGAATTTTCATGAGTCCGTCACCGTCGAAGTGATCTGGACCATTGTTCCCTTCATCATCGTGATCCTGATGGCACTGCCAGCTACCAAGGTACTGGTCGCGCAGAAGGACACCACCAACGCCGACCTCACGGTCAAAGCCACGGGCTATCAGTGGAAGTGGGGCTACGATTACCTCTCCGGCGAGGGTGAGGGGCTGTCGTTCATCTCTACGCTGGATGTGGCGCAGCGCCAGATGTCCAACAGCGGCGATGTGAGCCAGGCGCCGAACGACTACCTGTTCAAGGTGGACAACCCGCTGGTGGTTCCGGTCAACAAGAAGGTGCGCGTGATCACCACGGCCAATGACGTGATCCACTCGTTCATGGTGCCATCGTTCGGCATCAAGCAGGATGCGATCCCCGGCTTTGTGCGCGACACGTGGTTTCGCGCCGAAAAGATCGGCGACTACTACGGTCAGTGCGCCGAGCTGTGTGGCAAGGAACACGCCTACATGCCGATCCATGTGAAGGTACTCTCTGCAGAGGACTACTCCAAGTGGGTCGAGGGCGAGAAGAAGAAGGCCGACGCCAAGAAGGATGATCCAAGCAAGGTCTGGACGCTGACCGATCTGGTCGCTCGCGGTGAGAAGGTCTACGGCGCCAACTGCGCGGCCTGCCACCAGGCCAACGGCAAGGGCGCTGGCCCTATCAAAGCACTGGATGGCAGCCCCGTGGTGCTCGGCCCCACCGCCGACATGATGCACGCCGTGCTTGAAGGCCGTGCCAATGGCGCAATGCCTTCCTGGAAGCAGTTGAGCGACACTGATTTGGCGGCTGTGGTGACCTTTGCCAAGAACCACTGGAGCAACAAGACTGGCACGATGGTGCAGCCGGCGGAATTCGTGGCAGCGCGCGGCGGCAAGTTCCCGGAGGGCGGCGGTGCAGCGGCTCCGGCGGCGGCAACGCCTGCTCCGGCAGCGGCTCCAGCCAGCGCCGGGGCAACCGCAGCAGCATCCGCGAACGGCCCGTTCCAGATCTTCTTCGAGACTGGCAAGAGCGACCTCGGCCCCGAGGCGCAGGCCGAAGCCAAGCGCGCAGCTGACTACTGGAATGCACACAAGGACGGCAAGATCGCCCTGTCCGGGTTTGTCGATTCGACCGGCAGTGCCGACGTGAATGCCGAGCTCGCCAAGAAGCGCGCGCAGGCCGTTGCCAAGGTACTGACCGACAATGGTGTGGCAGCCGACCGCATCGAACTGCGCAAGCCCGAGACGGTGACCGCAGGGGCAGGTGATGATCGTCAGGCGCGCCGCGTCGATGTCGTCGCAGCGCAGTGAAGAGTCCAGCACAGAAGATCGATTGGAGATAACAAATGAGCGCAGTACTGGACAACCACGGTCACGCACACGATCACGGCCATGACGACCACCATGGCGCACCGCACGGGTGGCGTCGCTGGGTGTTTGCCACCAATCACAAGGACATCGGTACGCTGTACCTGCTGTTCTCGTTCACCATGCTCATGGTGGGCGGTATTTTGGCGCTCTTGATTCGCGCCGAACTGTTCAAGCCAGGCCTGCAATTGGTGAACCCTGAGCTGTTCAATCAGCTCACCACCATGCACGGCCTGATCATGGTGTTCGGCGCGATCATGCCGGCCTTCGTTGGCTTTGCGAACTGGATGATTCCGCTGCAGATCGGCGCATCCGACATGGCCTTTGCCCGCATGAACAA
This sequence comes from Diaphorobacter sp. HDW4A, assembly GCF_011305995.1. Classification (GTDB taxonomy): domain Bacteria; phylum Pseudomonadota; class Gammaproteobacteria; order Burkholderiales; family Burkholderiaceae_C; genus Diaphorobacter_A. Next base: position 6,319,816 of record NZ_CP049910.1, read on the forward strand.
CTTCAGCTTCTGGCTGCTGATTCCTGCGGCTGCGATGCTGGTCGGTTCGTTCTTCATGCCCGGCGGTGCACCTGCTGCGGGCTGGACGCTGTACGCACCGCTCACGCTGCAGATGGGTCCTTCGATGGACGCCGGCATCTTCGCGATGCACATCATGGGTGCATCGTCCATCATGGGCGCGATCAACATCATCGTGACCATCCTGAACATGCGCGCTCCCGGCATGACGTTGATGAAGATGCCCATGTTCTGCTGGACCTGGCTGATCACCGCCTACCTGCTGATCGCCGTGATGCCTGTGCTGGCCGGCGCGATAACCATGACGCTGACGGACCGCCACTTCGGCACCAGCTTTTTCAACCCCGCCGGTGGCGGTGACCCGGTGATGTACCAGCACATCTTCTGGTTCTTCGGCCACCCCGAGGTGTACATCATGATCTTGCCGGCCTTCGGCATCGTCAGCCAGATCGTGCCTGCGTTCAGCCGCAAGAAGCTGTTCGGCTACGCATCGATGGTGTACGCAACCGCATCGATCGCGATCCTGTCCTTCATCGTTTGGGCTCATCACATGTTCACCACCGGCATGCCGGTGACTGGTCAGCTGTTCTTCATGTACGCAACCATGCTGATCTCCGTGCCCACGGCCGTGAAGATCTTCAACTGGGTGGCGACGATGTGGCGCGGCTCAATGACCTTCGAAACCCCCATGCTGTTCAGCGTGGGCTTCATCTTCGTGTTCACGATGGGTGGCTTCACCGGTCTGATCCTGTCGATGGCCCCCATCGACATCCAGCTGCAGGACACTTACTACGTGGTGGCCCACTTCCACTACGTGCTGGTGGCCGGTTCGCTGTTCTCCATGTTTGCCGGTTACTACTACTGGGCGCCCAAGTGGACCGGTGTGATGTATTCCGAAACGCGTGGCCGCATCCACTTCTGGGGCTCGTTGATCACATTCAACGTGACCTTCTTCCCGATGCACTTCCTGGGTCTGGCCGGCATGCCGCGTCGCTATGCCGACTATCCGATGCAGTTTGCTGACTTCAACATGCTGGCCTCGATTGGTGCCTTCGGCTTCGGTTTGATGCAGGTGTACTTCTTCTTGTTCGTGGTCGTGCCCGGCATGCGTCACAAGGGCGAGAAGGCACCCGCCAAGCCTTGGGAAGCAGCAGAAGGTCTGGAGTGGGAAGTTCCATCGCCCGCACCGTTCCACACCTTTGAGAACCCGCCCAAACTCGACGCCACCGCGACCCGCGTGATCGGCTGATCGCAGGCATCGACAAGCACAACAGAAGACAACACAGGAGACATCGACACCATGGCAACGCCGGAACAGAAGAAAGCAAACGCCCGACTTGGATGGATTCTGGTGTCGGTGGCCGTGGCGTTCTTCATCGGTTTCATGGTGAAGATGACCTGGCTGCACTGAGGTGACACGATGAGCATGCGACGCGAAAACCTCAAGATGGTCGGCAAGCTCGCCGTGATCACGGCGGGCATGTTCGCGTTCGGCTATGTGCTCATCCCCATTTACAAGCACATCTGTGAAGTCACCGGCATCAACATCCTCTCGCTGTCCGAGCGCCAGGTGCCCGGCAACGGCACGGCGGGCAAGGATGTGAAGGTGCCCAAGAACTCGCAGGTGGACTATAGCCGCACGATCACCGTGGAGTTCGACGCCAACGCGCGTGGTCCGTGGCAGTTCAAGCCCGCCAAGAGCTCGCTCAAGGTGCATCCCGGCGAACTCGCGACCGTGATGTACGAGTTCGAGAATGTGCAGGACCGCCGCATGGCCGCTCAGGCCATCCCGAGCTACGCACCGCGCCAGGCGACCGCGTTCTTCAACAAGCTTGAGTGCTTTTGCTTCAACCAGTACACGCTCGAGCCCGGTGAAAAGCGCGACTGGCCGGTCACCTTCGTGATCGACCCACGCCTGTCCAAGGATGTGACCACGATCACCTTGTCCTACACCTTCTTCGAAGTGGGTGGCAAGACACCTCCGGCACCCGAGTCGACCGCCGCCGTGGTGGCCCCGGCCACGGGAGGTCGCTCATGAGCGAAGGAATGGGTGGCGCAATGACGACGAAAGAGCCGAATGACAAGAACAGCAGCCGCAGCGACGCGACGCCAGCGCACCAGCGGCAGGGTTCGCTGCTGCGCACGGTGCGCGCCGTCGCATGGTCGATGATCGGCCTGCGCAAGGGTGCCGAATACCAGAAGGACATTGACAAGCTCAATCCGATCCACATCATTGTGGTGGGTCTGCTGGGTCTGTTTCTGCTGGTGATCGGACTGATCGCGCTGGTGAACTGGATCGTCTGAGAACGCAACGCATAGAACAACGCATAACCGATAACAGAGAATTTGAGAGATACAGGAGCTGACATGAGTGCAACCACCCCAGGCACCACGCCTTACTACTACGTACCGGCTCATTCGCATCATCCGGTGATGGCATCCATCGGTCTGTTCATGGTGATCCTCGGCGCGAGCCAGTGGATCAACGGCCATGAATGGGGCAAGTATTCGCTGTTTGTTGGCCTCGTCTGGTGGCTGACCGTGCTCTGGAACTGGTTTTGCGAGGCGCGTCGCGAAAGCGAGGGCGGTCTCTACAGCACCAAGATCGACATCTCCTACCGCTGGAGCATGAGCTGGTTCATCTTCTCGGAAGTGATGTTCTTCGGCGCGTTCTTCACAGCACTCTGGTGGGCCCGTGCGCACTCGGTGCCCGCACTCGGCAGCCTTGACAACGCGATTCTCTGGCCCGACTTCAAGGCCGTCTGGCCCAGCATTGCGGCCGGTGTGACCGCTGCGCCTGCAGGCCTCGTCGAGCCCTTCCAGACTGTCGGCCCCTTCTGGCTGCCGACCATCAATACCGCGCTGCTGCTGACGTCCGGCGTGACGCTGACCATCGCCCACCACGCGCTGCGTGAAGACCACCGCAGCAAGTGCATCCAGTTCATGTGGATCACCGTGATTCTGGGTTTCATCTTCCTGTGCGTGCAGGGCTATGAATACTTTCACCTGTACACCGAGCTGAACCTCAAGCTCAACTCCGGCATCTACGGCTCGACGTTCTATATGCTGACCGGGTTCCATGGTTTCCACGTGTTTGTGGGCATGCTGATGCTGTTCTTCATCACGATCCGTCTGATGAAGGGGGATTTCACGGCCGCGCGCCACTTCGGGTTTGAAGGGGCTGCCTGGTACTGGCACTTTGTGGACGTGGTGTGGTTGGGGCTGTACATCCTCGTCTACTGGATGTGACGACTTTGCTGGGGCTATATGTCCCACCTACAGTCATCAGGGAAAGCGCCTTCGGGCGCTTTTTTCGTGGTTTGATTGTTGTGTTTTGATTTTTGATCGCGGAGCCTTGGCGGCTCCGAGGGCTGGTCGTTTTGAGGCGGCAATACAGCCCCTCATGCGTCGTTGCGAAGCCTTGCCGTACAAGAGTACTGGCTGCGGCTTCGACGCCTAGCCTGAGGGGCTGTCTTGCCGTTGGAGTGGTGGTTCGAGGCGGGTGCGCGCTGCTTGGCCTGCCGTTTGGATGCGGGGTCCGGTTGGGTTGTCTGCTTTGTTTATTGCGCTTTGACCGGAAGGCCTGTGGGCTGGATGTATCCGAGCTTCCAGGCGATCAGCACGCAGAGGAACAGTACGACTGAGAGCGCTATGCGTGCGGTGAGGGCCCAGGCCATGCGTTTGCTGCGGGTACGGTCGTCGCCTTTTCCGCGCATCATGAAGAAGAGCGCGGAGCCCAGACTGGCGAGGATGGCCAGGAACGCGAGGGCGACGAGGATGGATTTCATGGAGAGCGATATTACGTGAATACAGTGAGCGGCGGGCAGGTGCTCGGATGGCGGTTCTGGATCATCACGCTGGCGGCATTGGCCACCATGGCGGTGACGGCCTCGCTCGGGCGTTGGCAGCTTTCGCGTGCGGCGCAGAAAGAAGCGTTGCAGCAGGCGATGGACCAGCGCATGGCCGAGCCGCCGCTCGGCGCTGCGCAGTTTCTCGTGCAACTTCGCGACCTGCCTGCTGACGTGCAAAGAGCGGGTCCGGAAAACGATCCACTGCTGCACCGGCAGGTAAAGCTCACGGGCCACTGGATTGTTGACAAGACCGTGTATCTGGACAATCGGCAGATGCACGGGCGTCAGGGTTTTTTTGTGATGACGCCGCTGCGATTGAGTGACGCGGTCGCGCCGCCGCAGCAGTCGTCCGTCGTGATGGTGCAGCGGGGCTGGGTGCCGCGCAATTTCGAAGACCGCGCGCGGCTGCCGGAGATCCGCACGCCCGAGGGCGAGGTGCAGATTCTGGGCCGTGTGGCGGCACGACCGGCGCGGCTCTATGAATTCGACACATCCGGAAACAGCGCAAGGGCTTCCGCGATCCGGCAAAATCTGGACTTGGTCACCTTTGGGGCCGAGACAGGTCTCCCACTGTTGCCGTTGTCTGTCGTGCAGACGGCGGGCGACGCAAACGACGGCCTGCTGCGTGATTGGCCGGCCGTTGATTCCGGTGTCGACAAGCATTACGGTTACGCATTCCAATGGTTCGGGCTTTGCGCCCTGGTGGCAATCCTCTATGTCTGGTTCCAACTCATCCGACGCTTCTTTCGCCCACGCAGCCAGCCGTCCGCCTGAGACGACGGCGGCGGCCGAGAGCCCGCTCGCGTTTACCGTGCACAGCATGCCTAGCGCAGGCGCAGCCATGGCCGATGCCGAGGCCAAACAGCTGCGCACCGGGCGCTGGAAGATGCTCTCGGTGCTGCTCGTCTGCGCAGCGCCGGTGATCGCCTCGTACTTCACCTACTACGTGATCCGCCCCGATGGACGTCGCAACTATGGCGAGCTGATCCAGCCGCAGCACGCGATGCCTGAGAACGCGATGGTGACCACGCTGGACGGCAAGAGCGGACCGCTCGACGAGATGAAGGGCCAGTGGCTGCTGGTGAGCGTCGCGCCCGCAGCGTGCGACGAGACTTGCCGCAACCACCTCTACCTGCAGCGTCAGTTGCGCGAGAGTCTCGGCAAGGAAAAGGAGCGCATGGACTGGGTCTGGTTGGTGAACGATCAGGCGCAGATTCCCGCCGACATCGCACCCGGTCTGGCACAGGCGAGCGTGGTGCGTGCCGATCCCGCAATGATCGCGCAGTGGCTGCAGCCAGCGGCCGGACAGGCACTGTCAGACCATTTGTATGTGGTCGACCCGATGGGCCACTGGATGATGCGCTTTCCCGCCAAGATGGACCGCAAGAGCGCATCGCAGGCCAAGCGCGATCTGGATCGACTGCTGCGTGCGTCGTCGTCCTGGGACAAGGCAGGGCGCGATGAGGAGATTGTGAAGCCATGAGCTTGAACGCGAGCGACATGCAACCGCTCTATGATTTTGCTCCGGTGCTGGAGTTGATGGCCTTTGGTCTGGTGATCGCGCTTGCGCCCATCACTTGTGTGTGGCTGCGCAACCGTCACCATACGCCCGTGCGCAAGTTGCAGGCGCTGACTGTGCTCACGCTGTTCCTCACTTTCGATCTGGTGTTGTTCGGTGCATTCACGCGCCTTACCGATTCGGGCCTTGGCTGCCCCGACTGGCCGGGCTGCTATGGCAGCTCCAGCCCCGTGGGCGCGATGGCGGAAATCACCGCTGCGCAGACCGCCATGCCCACAGGCCCCGTCACGCACGGCAAGGCTTGGGTGGAGATGATCCACCGCTATCTTGCGACGACAGTCGGAGTGCTCATCATCGTGTTGACCGTGGGTGCTTGGTGGCAGCGCCATCAGGCCAAGAAGCAGAGGGCACCCGAGCCCGCTCTTAGTCCGTGGTGGCCCACGTTCACGCTGTTCTGGGTGTGCCTGCAGGGCGCGTTCGGCGCGTGGACGGTGACGATGAAACTCTTTCCCGCCATCGTCACGCTGCACCTCATCGGTGGCTCTGTGCTGCTGATCCTGCTGTGCGTGCAGGCCGTGCACAAGACGCTGAGCAGCAAGCACCTGTTGCCTGTTGAAGTCCCTCGCGGCATCTACATCGCCATGGCCGTCACCGGCCTGCTCGTGATCCTGCAGACGTTGCTCGGCGGCTGGGTGAGCACCAATTACGCCGTGCTCGCCTGCACCACCTTCCCCACTTGCCAGGGCAGCTGGTGGCCTGCAATGGACTTCTCGCAGGGCTTCCAGATCTGGCGTGAACTCGGCCTGCTCAAAGATGGCAGCCACATCAGTTTTCAGGCGCTGACTGCGATCCACTATGTGCATCGTCTGGCCGCCTACATCGTGCTGGCCGCGTTGATCGCACTGGCCTGGCGCATGCATCGCGCACAGGTGTTGCGTGATCAAATGCGCTGGCTCGGCGGGCTCACGCTGCTGCAGTTTCTCACGGGCCTGTCGAACGTTGTTCTCGACTGGCCACTGGTCGCCGCCGTGCTCCACACGGGCGGCGCGGCTGCATTGCTGGTGGTGCTGACCTGGGGGCTGGCCGCAAGCCGCCCAACGAGCTTGGTCACCGTCTCCGCCAAAGCTGACCAGAACAAGGTGCGCACGAGCACCACGAAAGTTTCCGTATGAGCGCCGCTCCCTCACCTTCACCGTCGACCTCTTCCTCTCCGGCAGCAGCGCCCAAGTCTGCAGCCGCCACCGCTGCAGTGCACCTGCCTTCGCGTTTTGCGCAGTTCTACGCGCTCACCAAACCACGCGTGGTGCAGCTCATCGTGTTCTGCGCCTTTATCGGCATGGTGCTCGCCGTGCCCGGCATGCCTAGTCTGGGGCAATGGGGCCTGATGGCAATTGCCAGCGCCGGCATCTGGCTAGTGGCCGGAGCGGCAGCAGCCTTCAACTGCATCGTCGAGCAGGGAATCGACGCCAAGATGAAGCGCACCGCCTGGCGCCCCACGGCCAAGGGCGAGCTCTCCAACGTGCAGACGCTGCTGTTCTCGGCGGCGCTGTGCGCCATCGGCTCAGCCATTCTGTACGTGTTGGTCAACCCGCTCACCATGTGGCTCACCTTTGCCACCTTCGTCGGCTATGCGGTGATCTATACCGTGATCCTCAAGCCGCTCACACCGCAGAACATCGTCATTGGCGGCGCATCGGGCGCCATGCCGCCCGTGCTCGGCTGGGCTGCCATGACCGACCACGTCGGCCCCGAGGCACTGATCCTGTTTCTCATCATTTTCCTGTGGACCCCGCCGCACTTCTGGGCCTTGGCGCTCTACCGCGTCGAGGACTACCGCAAGTCCGGTCTGCCGATGCTGCCCGTCACCCACGGCAACGAGTTCACTCGGCTGCAGGTGTTTCTCTACACCATCATTCTGTTCGCAGGCTGTCTGATGCCGTTTGTCTACGGCATGAGCTCGTGGATCTATCTGGCAGCGGCCGTGGTGCTGAGCATTGGCTTCTGCTGGTACGGCTTCAAGCTCTGGCGTAACTATTCCGATGCGCTCGCGCGCAAGACCTTCCGTTTCTCCCTGATCCACCTGAGCGCACTGTTCGCAGCGTTGCTGGTCGATCACTATGTTCTGTGAGAAAAATGAATGATTCCCAAGCGTATGTACAACGACAAGCGTGATGCCCTGAAACGACTCGCCCGCTGGGGCTCAGCCGCCGCTTCGCTCGCCCTGCTGGCGGCGTGCTCGCCATCCACTCCTTCGGCGCCCAAGTTCCAGGGCATCGACGTGACTGGCGCGGAATACGCCAAGGACTTTCCACTTGCCGACCAGAACGGTAAGCCGCGAAATATCAAGGACTTCGCGGGCAAGGTGGTTGTGGTGTTCTTCGGCTATACCCAATGCCCCGACGTCTGCCCCACGACGATGAGCGAACTCGCCGAGGTCAAGCGCTCGCTAGGTGCAGATGGCGACAAGCTGCAGGGCGTCTTCATCACCGTCGATCCTGAGCGTGATACGCCGGAAGTGCTCAAGGCTTACATGGCGAATTTCGATCCGACCTTTGTGGGGTTGATTCCGTCGCTGGAGCAGCTTCCTGCGCTCACGAAGGATTTCAAGATCTACTACAAGAAGGTGGATGGGAAGACGGCTACGAGCTATACGATGGACCATTCGGCGGGTAGCTTCATTTATGACCCTAAGGGAAATCTCCGGGTTTATTCTCGGTATGGGTCTGGGGCTCAGGCGCTTTTTTCTGATGTGAAGGCTTTGATTTCTGGTTGATTTCTGGTTGATTTATTGGTCTCTGCTGTTGGGTTGAGAGCGGAGGCCGGGAGTTCCGCCCGGCGGCGGAGTCACTTTTTGCTTGCGCGCAAAAAGTAACCCAAAACGCGCTTTTCAATACCCGCGGCAGAACTCGCTTTGCGCTGCGCGCGCCGCTCGGACAACCGCCGCGAGTCAGAGGTTTCATAAGAGGAATGTTCGGCACATCGCTTCGCTCGTGGCGCGCATCTCGCGACTTCGCGAGATGTCGGTGTGCTGGTGTTGTGAGATTTGATTTGCTTGCTGCTAACCCGAGCATCCTTGCTCAAAAAAGCAGTGGACATGTACCTCTTAACCCAACTCCATAAACGTCCCGGCACGAGCGAAGCGATGTGCCGCAAACATCTCTTCCAGACTGATTTCCGGCGGTTGTCCGAGCAGAGTGACGAAGGAACGCCGCGAGTTCCGCCGGAGGTATTGAAAAGCGCGTTTTTGATTACTTTTTGCGCGCGAGCAAAAAGTGATTGCCCCGCCGGGGGCAGTCCCGGCCTCCGTAAGCAACCACCCCACAGAACCAAAAAGCGGCAAAAGGTCCGCCAAACCTTACTCAGCCCGTATCCCCTGATCCTTGATGATCTTCCCCATCACAGCAGTATCGGCTTTGATCCGATTGGCCAACCCCTCAGGTGAAGACCCCACCGCCTGCCACCCCTGCTGAAACATCTTCGCTCGCACCTCGGGCGACCGAGCAATCTCGATCAACGCATTCGACAGCCGAGCCCGCAGATTCGCAGGCATCGTCGCCGGCGCAGCAAAAGCGTTCCACATTTCCAGATTCAGATTCGGCACACCTGCCTCGGCAAGGCTTGGCACATCCGGTGCCAGCGTGCTGCGTCCCCCAGCCGTCACGCCGATCAGGCGCAGTTTGCCGGCCTTTTCCTGTGCGAGCGCCAAGGCCGGTGGCAGCAGGGCCATCTGCAGCTGGCCGCCGAGCATCGCCTGTGCGACTTGTGGGTAGCCGGGGTAGGGCACGTGCACAGGCGCGATGCCGGTGCGTGCCTTCATCAGCTCTGTGCCGATGTGGCCCACAGTGCCCACGCCGGGTGTGCCGTAGCTCCACTTGTCGCCTGACTTCTTGGCGGCGGCGAGGAACGCGCGCGCGTCCGTGCCGTCGGGTGCGTCAGGCAGATGCACTGGGGCGGTCAGCACCAGTGGCGATACGCCTACCAGCGTGAGCGGCGCCAGATCCTTCTGCGGGTTGTACGGAACGCGCTTGTTGATCAGATTGGCGATGGTCAGATTGCCGTTGATGAACAGGCCGATGGTGTGATCGTCGCGCGACTTGGCGATGTAGTCGGCTGCGATGTTGCCGCCCGCGCCGACCTTGTTTTCCACGATCACCGGATGGCCGAGCGCCTTGGACAGCGGCTCGGCAAAGGTGCGCGCCGTCAGGTCGGGCGAGGAGCCGCCGGGAAAGCCGACAACGATGCGCAGCGGCTTGTTCGGCCATCCGGGTGTGGAGTCGGTGGAGGCCGCGGTAGTAGTAGCTGAAAACGCTGAGTTGGACAGGGCTGCCAGCGCAAGCATCGCTGCCGTCAAATTCAGAATGCTGCGGCGGGCCATCGGGAAGTGGGACATGGAGATGGAATCTTTCTTGTCTTCATCTGCACCAAAAACAAAAGCGCGCAGGCCCTGAACGGATCTGCGCGCTTGCAATTATCGCCCTCATGCCAGTGAGCGGAGGAGGGCAAGGAGGCTCAGGCGTACTCGGCCAGAGCTTTCTTCATCTTCTTCATCGCGGCCACTTCGATCTGGCGGATGCGTTCGGCGCTCACGCCGTAGACGGCGGCCAGATCATGCAGCGTCATGCCGCCTGAACCATCATCGTTCACCTTCAGCCAGCGCTCTTCCACAATACGGCGGCTGCGTTCGTCGAGGCTCTCCAGCGCGGTGGCGATGCCATCGCTGGCAAGGCGGTCACGCTGATGGTTCTCGAGCATGGCCGTGGGCTCGTGGCTCGCGTCCGACAGATAGGCGATCGGGCCAAAGGCCTGCTCGCCGTCGTCGCTCGGAGCCGGATCGAGCAGCACATCGCCACCCGAGAGCCGGGTTTCCATCTCGATCACTTCTTCGCGCTTGACATTCAGCTGTGCCGCCACCATATCGATTTCATGGTCGGACAACGTGTCACGCACGACGGCAGCATCGTCCATGGCAGCATCGGCCTTGAAACCCTGCTTCATCGAGCGCAGATTGAAGAATAGCTTGCGCTGGGCCTTGGTGGTCGCCACCTTGACCATGCGCCAGTTCTTCAAAATGTATTCGTGGATTTCGGCCTTGATCCAGTGCATGGCGTAGGACACCAGGCGCACACCCTGATCGGGGTCGAAACGCTTGACGGCCTTCATCAGACCGACGTTGCCTTCCTGGATCAGGTCGCCATGCGGCAGCCCGTACCCGAGGTATTGGCGCGAGATCGAAACCACCAGACGCAGGTGCGAGAGCACCAGACGGCCAGCGGAGTCCACATCGCTATCATTCTTGAGGCGCCGGGCATACGTCTGCTCTTCCTCGGCGGTCAGCAGAGGCAGGCGGTTCACGGCGGAAATATAAGCGTCCAGATTCCCCAGCGGCGGAACCAGTGCCCAAGGGTTAGCGGGCGCCAGAGACGTCGAGGTGGATGCAGCTTGCAGGTTCATTAGAGACATCCTTTCATCACCATTTCGGTTCATATTAGCACTCTGTTGGAGTGAGTGCTAAGGCGTAAGTTCCCAACTTTTTTACTTGGGTATGAATTTTCTGATTGCAATAGCGAAAAGAGCATTCTGATCAAGCATTTATCAAGGAAACATCACTGCTTTTCGAGGTGTTGTTCACCCATGTCAGCCCTTGAAATACGAAAACCTGTGGGGTTTTCGGCGGATTCGGGATTGTGAGGTGGGAGCCTGCTGAGCGGGGTCGTTGAACTTTGACTGAGAGTGTCGGAAAAGTTCGCGTTTTCTTTTCCCTTTTTCCATGGTGACAGCCTTCTGCCATTGCATGTCGGCACTTCAGAATTCACCGCTACGGGATCGGAGATCCCTCACGTTGTTGTTTTCACATGCAAGCGATTCGACTGGCAGCGATGCAGTGCCTTGTAGTGTTCCACCGGCCGCCCGCTGGCACTGTAGGCGATGGACTCGATGCGCAGCAGCGGCTCGTGGTCCGTGAGTTCCAGCAGGATGCGAGTGTCAGAGTCGGGCAGCACGGCGTCGATCCAGCGCTCGGCGCGGACGATGCGCAGGCCGTATTGGCGCTTGAGCACATCGTAGAGCGAGCGGTTTTCGAGGCGTGCGCGCTGCAGTCCGGGGGCAAGGTCGGCGGGGATGGTGGTTTCGACCAGGAGGCGCAATTCGCCGTCCACGCTGCGCAGGCGCTTGAGGGCGATGACGTTGTCGCCCTCGTTGAGTTCGAGGGCGCGGGCCTCCTGCAAAGTGGGCGCGCGCAGGGTCTGCTCCAGCACTTGGGTGCGCACGGTCAGGCCCTTGCGGGCCATTTCGTCGGAGAAACCGAGCACGGTGGAGACGAAATCCTCATCGCGTTCGCGGGCGGCGACGAAGGCGCCCTGACCTCGTATCTTGTAGATGAGGCCGCTGCGTACCAGTTCGGCCAGCGCTTCGCGCACGACGATGCGCGAGATGCCGAACTGTTCGCCGAACTCGGCTTCGGTGGGCAGCTTGGCGTCGGTGGCCCAGACGCCGCCGAGGATGTTGGCGCGCACCACGTCGCGAAACTGTATCCACAGGGGGGTGCTGGCGTTGCGGTCCAGTGCGGGAGACTGCTGTATGGGTTGTGTTTCGATTTCGGCGGTCATGTCGGCACGGAGGGTGAAAATGCAGGTTGGTGAGCGGTGGCGTGTGCGGCAACGGATGCGGCAGGCAACTGGCTGGGCAGGTTGGCTGCGGATGCGCTCGTCGCGGGCGCTTCTGCAGCTTCCAGCTCCACCCCGTGGCGTTCCTGCAGCAGGCGGCGGCAGGCCGTCAGCTCGCTTTGGGCACGCTCGGGGCTCCAGTCCAGCGCCTTGGCGGCAATCGTCGCCAGCTCGGTCAGCAGGGCCGCGTTCATACGTCCACCAATGGCCAGCACCGTACGCCGCAGCACCAGATCGTCCAGATGCACCACGCCGCTCACATGGCAAAGATACCGCACTTCGCCGCTGGAGTAGTCGGGCGCGTGAATCAGCGGGCGGTCGTCGTGCGATGCGTGTAGGCTGCGAGCGACTTCGTTGGCGCGCGTGCCATAGCGCGAGAGCAGGGTTTGCGCGCGTGCCTGGCTGATATGGTGTTGCTGCGCGAGCGCGATGGCGAGCTGGTGCTTGGCCGTCACATCGGTCGGGAGGTGGGCTCCGCCGCCGATGGGAAGCGCCTCGGTGGACTGCACGCGGGGTCGGGCGAGGGCCTGCAGGACCTGGTCCGATGCGGACTCGGCGAGCGCGCGGAAGGTGGTCCATTTGCCGCCGACGAGGCAGATCATTGGCACTTGACGCGTGGCGTTCGGCGGCTCGGTGACGACGCTGTGCTCGCGCGAGATCTGGCCGGGCTGGTCGGCGGGTGCGCGGGCGAGCGGGCGCACACCGACGTAGGTGTAGAGCACTTGCTCGCGATGGAAGCTCTGGCGAGGGAAGACCTCGTGCAGCACGTCGAGCAGGTAGTCGATTTCCGCGGGCTCTGTGGTGGCGGTGTCAGGGTCGTCGACGGGAATGTCGGTGGAGCCGACGAGCACCCGGTCCATGAACGGAAAGACGATGCATACGCGGCCATCGGCGGCCTCGAAATAGACCATGCGACCGTTGAGCTGGCGATGCAGCTGGGGATGGTCGAGGATCAGATGCGAGCCCTTGGTACCCATCACGCGTTCGGTCGCGCCGCCCAGCATGTTGGCGCTGTGGTCGAGCCACGCACCCGTCGCGTTGACGATGCTGTCGGCGCTCACTTCGGCTGTCTCTCCTGTGATTTCGTCGCGCAGCTGAACGCGGTTGCCGCTGCAGCCTGTGGCGCGGCAGTAGGTGGCGGCGATGCTGGCACGGTGATGTACGTGGGCATCGGCGATGAGTTCGTGGATCAGCCATTCGGGGTGGCTGATCCACGCATCGAAATACGCCGCCGTCCAGCGCACGCCATCGCGCAGCAGCGCCTTGTCGGCGGGGCTCACGCGGTCAATGCGGTGGTGGGGCATCACGCGTTGCTTGCTGCCCAGCAGGTCATACAGACGCAGGCCGAGCGACACCACGAACAGCCCGCGCTGCGACTTGCCCGCACCCGATGCGCCGACGAAGCGCAGTGCCCCATCCATCAGCCCGCCCAGACGCTGCGACAGCGGCACCACGGTCTTGAGTGGATGCACCAGATGCGGCGCGTTGCGCAGCAGCAGATTGCGCTCGCGCGTGGCCTCGGCCACCAGCGCGAACGAGCCGTGCTCGAGATAGCGCAGGCCGCCGTGGATCATGCGCGAGGGCGCGCTGCTCGCGCCGCTGGCGATGTCGCCCTTGTCGATGACGAGGCAATCGAGGCCCTGCAGGCTCAGGTCGCGGAACACGCCCACGCCGTTGATGCCGGCGCCGACGATGACCGTCGAGAAATGTCGGCCATGCAGTGCGGCCGGGCGGGTGTACGCGGTGGACTTGGTGCCGGTTGCTGGATTCATTGGTGGGCCCTGTACAGATGTGCGAAGGCGGGTGTGAGCGAGTGCATGAGCTCGGCGTAGTCCGCCAGAAAACGGGCGTGGGCGGTGGCCTGCAGCGGATCGGGTGTGATCGTGCTGCAGCGCGCGAGCAGTGGCGCCGTCGGCGCGCCTTGCGACTGCGCCGCATAGAGGGCTGCGCCGCGCGCGCCGGTCTCGTCATCGCCACAGCGCTGCACCGGATGACCGAGCAGCGATGCCAGCAGCTGCACCATGCGTGCATCGCGTGCGCCGCCGCCAAGTGCGGCTACGCGTGCCGGTGATCCGAGGCCGCAGGCGGCCAGATGTTGCAGATGCACGCTGTGCTGAGAGAGCACCGCGTCCACCACCGCGCGCGCCATGTGCGTCCGCTCGTGGTGGCTGGACAGGCCGATGAAGCCCGCCTTGGCATGCGCGGGCGAACCACCGCCGTTGATGAAGGGGGCGAAGCGCAGTCCGTCCGCGCCGAGCGGCACGCTCATCGCGCATTCCACGACGGCCGCAGCGCTCTCGAACTGCAGCGTGCGCGCCAGCCACGCGACGTTGGCCATCGACGAGGGGCTGTTCTCCAGATAAAGACGCTGATCGGGCGGCCCGAAGCGCACGATGGCGCCTACTTGCGGCTTGGGCTCGCGCACCGGCGCGATCACGGCATTCACGCACCAGGTACCAAGCACGGCCACGGCTTGCCCGACGGCGGCTGCGCCCACCGCATGCAGCGAGGCCAGCAGGTCGATGGCGCCTGCAGCCACCGGAATGCCTGCTGGCAGCCCGCACTGTGCTGCAGCATCAGGCGTGAGTCGGCCGATCTGCGTGCCGCTGTCGACGAGCGGCGGCAGGGCTGACTGCAGTCCCGGCAGACCGACCACCTCGAAGGCCAGTTCACTGGGGCGCCCCGTGGTCAGTGACAGCAGGCCGGCGGTGCTGACGTCGCTCGCATCGGTGACGAGCACGCCAGTGAGCAGCCAGGTCAGGTAGTCCTTGGCGCAGACGAGGTGCGCAATCTGCGGCAGATCGATGTCGCCGCGTGCGACCAGCTCGGCCAGCACCTGCGTGGGCTGTCCGGACCAGGGCTGGCAACCCACGGCCTCGTAGAGCGCCGCACCCTGCTGCTGCGCGAGTTGCGCCGCGCGGTGGGATGCGCGCTGGTCCGTCGATGCCACCGCAAGCCCGCGCAGCAGTGCGCCGTGGGCATCGAGCGCATACAGCCCGGCTCCATGCCCGGTGCAGGCGATGGCACCGATCTGCCGCACGCGCTGCTCACCCAGTTGCTGCGCGATGCTGGCCAGCGCCTGCATCAGCGCGTCGTGGATGCACTGTGCCGTCAGCTCGCAGCCACCGCCGCTGCTGCGCCGGTGCGTGAGCGCATCCCCTGCGACTGCCAGACTTGCGCCACTCCCCGCGTCGAAAGCCACCGCCTTCAAACCCGTGGACCCCATGTCGATACCGATGAAGATGTTTGTTTTCATGTCATAACATCGTTACTCAATAAAAATCGCGACGCAGTGGTGTTTTCCCTAGATTGTTTCATAAAAATGACTCAGATACATTGCATCAATGTCATGACAACGTTGCGGATGTGCAAGAGGTCAGGCAATCAACGGCAAGTGGCGTGGGCCCGGCCAATCAACGACACAGGAGACGGCAATGAGGCGTGATTTCTTGAAGACTGCGGCCCTGGCGGGTGCGGGCATGATGGGCGGCGCGAGCGGCGCCATGGCACAGCAGCCATCTGCTGCTGGCGGTTTGCGCGGCAACGCGGGCGACACCTACGTGATGAACGTGATGGTGTCGGGCGTGGAGTACTGGTTCCCGGTTTACGAGATGATGAAACAGCTCGGTCGCACGCTGGGCGTGAAGACGCGCTACAGCGGCACGCCGGAGTACGACGTGAACAAGCAGCTCGCTTCGTTCGAGCAGGAGCTGGCGCGTAAACCGGCGGGCATTCTGCTGCACCCGATGAACCCCGATCCGTTCATCGAACCCATCAACCGCGCGGCGGCGATGGGGATTCCGGTGGTGACCTTCGCCGCCGATTCGCCCCATTCCAAGCGGGTGTCCTTCGTCACCTCCGACAATTACCGTGAAGGCCAGCAGGCAGCCGATGCGATTGCCGCCGCGATGGGCGGCAAGGGCGAATACGCGTTGCTCGAGAACCCCGGACAAGACAACCACGACCGCCGCATTTCGGCCTTCGTGGAGCGCATGAAGTCCAAGCACCCGGGCATGAAGCTCGCGGGTCGCGCGGCCAGCAATCAGGACCCGAACAAGGCCTATCAGGCCACGCTGAGTCTGGCGCAGGCCAACCCGAATCTCGGCGCGATTTTCATGCCCGAAGCCAACTCCGCCATGGGGGCCGCGCAGGCCAAGCTGGAATCCAAGAAGAACATCCGCGTGATGTGCTGCGACGTGAACGCCAAGATCCTCGACATGATCAAATCAGGCGATGTGTTCGGCTCCATCAACCCCAATCAGGGCGTGCAGGGATACATGGGAATGATGCTGCTGTTCATGGCCAGGAACCAGCAGCTCATCGACCCGATGAACGACGCCAAGCGCAACGGCACCAATCCGATGTCCGTTCCGTTTCTCGACAATGGCCTGTCGGTGGTCAGCAAGGCCAATGCCGATGACTTCTACTGGGACAAGTATCTGGCCCGCCGTGGCACCAAGGGCATCAACGAGTGATGGGTCTCGCGGGCCGTCGCGCGCCGGGTGCGCGGCCCGCCCTTTGGGTGTGAGGAGGTGTCAATGAGTCTGGACGAGAGGCCGCTGCTTGCGCTGCGCGGCATCACCAAGAGCTTCGGAGCGTCGCGTGCGCTGGCCGGAGTGAACTTTGCGCTGCGCCGTGGCGAGATCCATGCGCTGTGCGGAGAGAACGGCGCAGGCAAGTCCACGCTGATGAAGATCTGCGACGGCATCCACGTGCCCGACGCGGGCGAGATCGCGCTCGACGGCGAGGTGGTGCGCATCGATGGACCGGCGCATGCGATGCGGCTTGGCATCGGGCTCGTGCATCAGGAGATCGCGCTGTGCGGCGATGCCAGCGTGGCCGAGAACATCTTCATGTCCGAGGTCGGCGCAAGCCGCCGCACGCTCATGGACTATGCCGGCCTGAATCGCCGTGCACGCGAGGTGCTGTCACGATTGGGGCAGGACATTGCGCCAGAGACGCGCGTGGAGGAGCTGCCGATCTGCAGCCAGCAGTTGGTGGAGATCGCCAAGGCGCTCACGCTCGACTGCAAGGTGCTGATCCTCGACGAGCCGACCGCCGCGCTGACCGAGGTCGAATCGGCCGCGCTGTTCCGCGTGCTGCACGAGCTCAAGCGACAGGGCATGGGCATCATCTACATCAGTCACCGCATGGCCGAGATCTTCGGCCATTGCGACCGCGCGACTGTGTTGCGGGACGGGCGCGATGTGCATTGCGCCGATATCGCGGACCTCACGCCTGACTCGCTGGTGCGCGCGATGGTGGGCCGCGATCTGGGCAACTACTACCCGCCCAAACGTGCGGAACTGGCGACGCGCCACGCGAACACGCCCTTGCTCGAAGTGCGCGAGCTGGGCGATGGCGAGCGGGTGCACGGGGTCTCATTCGCGCTGCAGCGCGGAGAGATTCTCGGCATTGCTGGGCTGATGGGCGCAGGCCGCAGCGAACTGGCCGAAACGCTCTGCGGGCTGCGCCGCGCGCGTGCCGGAACGGTGCTGCTCGAAGGCCAGGAGCTGCGGATTCGCCGATACAGCGACGCGCTCGATCACGGCATCGCCTACCTGAGCGAGGACCGCAAGGCGGCTGGCGTTTTCCTTGAGTTGCCGGTGGCAAGAAACATCGCCTCGATGGCGCTCGCCCGCGTGAGCAGCAAGCTCGGCCTCTTGCGCCAGTCGGAGGAGGCGCGCCTTGCGCAGGAGCTGATCGCGCGTCTCAACATCAAGACGCACGATGCCCAGACCGAGGCAGGCAGCCTCTCGGGCGGCAACCAGCAGAAGGTGGCCATTGCCAAGCTGCTGGCCATCGAGCCGCGTGTGCTGCTCATGGATGAGCCGACGCGCGGCGTCGACGTGGGCGCGAAGTCGGAAATCCATCACATCCTGCGCCGCCTCGCGGATCAGGGCGTGGGCGTGATCGTGATTTCGTCGGAGCTGCCGGAAATCATCGGCCTGTGCGATCGCGCGCTGGTGATCCGTGAAGGCGAGATCGCCGGCGAAGTGCCATCGGAAGAAATGACCGAGGAAGGCCTGCTGCGCCTTGCATCGGGACTCAGCGAAGAGGAGAACCACACATCATGAATTCCACCACCCACACCGCTGCGAGCGCGCAGGCGCTGAACCTGCCGCAGGCGAGTGCCGCTTCAGCCGCGAGACCAGTCGCGCGGCGCATGCGCCTGTCCAACATGCGCGAAGCGGGGCTGCTGCTCATCATCGCGTTGCTGTGCGTGGCGATGAGTTTTGCCTCGCCGCACTTCCTCACCTGGGACAATATCCGTGCGATGCTGCTGTCGTTCTCCATCGAGGGCATCGTCGTCGTCGGCATGACGGTGCTGATGATCGTCGGGGGCATCGATCTTTCGGTGGGATCGGTCGTGTGCTTTGCGATGGTGATCACCGGCAAGCTGTTTCTCTTGGGGCTCGACCCCTGGTCGGCGAGCCTGATCGCGATTGCCTGCTGCGCGCTCATCGGCGCGATGATCGGCGGCTGCGTCACCGGCATCGGGTTGAGTCACTTCATCGCGTCGCTCGCTTTCATGGTGATTGTGCGCGGGCTATGTCTGGCGCTCACGCAGGGCACGCCGCAGTCGCTGTTTTCGCTGCCACCCGAGTTCAAGTTCATCGGTCAGGGATCGATCGGCGGCATGCCGGTGGTGATCCTGATCTTCGCCGTGCTGGTGCTGGTGAGCGACTTTCTGCTGCGCCGCGCGTCGCTCTTGCGCAAGGTGTTCTACACCGGCAGCAACGAGAAGGCCGCGCTGTATTCGGGCATCCGCACCGGCCATGTGAAGTTCTGGGTGACGGTGTTGTGCTCGGCCATGGCGGGGCTGGCGGGCGTGATCTACACCGCGCGCTTCGGTGCGGCCACGCCGACCTTCGGCGCGGGCATGGAACTCAATGTGATCGCCGCCGTGGTGATCGGCGGTGCGAGCCTCAAGGGCGGCTCGGGCACGGTGCTCGGCGCAGTGCTGGGGCTGGCGCTGCTGTCGGTGGTGACGAGCTCGCTGATTCTCCTGGACGTGTCGCCGTACTGGCAGGACGTGATCAAGGGGCTGATTCTTTTGGCGGCCGTGACGGTCGACCATCTCATGAACGTGAAAAAGGGAACCCGATGAAGACGGTGAATCTGGGAAAGTCCGACGTGCAGTGCGAGCCCGTGGGTCTGGGCACCTGGGCCATGGGCGGCTGGATGTGGGGGGGCAGCGATGACGCAGCCGCCGTGCAGGCGATCCGCGCATCGCTCGATGCGGGCGTGCGCATGATCGACTCCGCACCGGCCTACGGGCTCGGCCATGCGGAGGAGCTCGTGGGGCAGGCCGTCAAAGGGCGTCGACACGACGCGGTGATCGCCACCAAGTGCGGCCTCGTGTGGCACGAGCAGAAAGGCACGCATTTCTTCGACGAAGAGGGCAAGGCGGTCTACCGCTATCTCGGCCGTGACGTGATTGTCCATGAGGCGGAGGTGAGTCTCAAGCGCCTCGGCACCGACTACATCGACCTCTACATCACCCACTGGCAGGATGCAACGACGCCGGTGGCCGAGACCATGGATGCGCTGCTGACGCTCAAGCGCCAAGGCAAGATACGCGCCATCGGCGTGAGCAATATCGATGCGCCCACACTGCGCGAGTATCTGAAGCATGGGCAGGTTGATGCGATTCAGGAGCGCTACAGCCTGATTGATCGCGGCATCGAATCCGACCTTGTGCCGATCTGCCGTGAGCATGGCGTCTCGGTGATCGGCTACTCGTCGCTAGCGCTCGGCCTGCTGGCAGGCCCGATGGATGCTGCGCGGCAGTTCAGCGGCGACGACCAGCGTAAAGACAACCCGCGTTTCTCAAGCGAGAACCGCGAGCGCCTGAACCGCTTTTTCACCGAACTCGAGCCGCTGCGCGCACGCGTCGGCTGCACCTTCGCGCAACTGATGATCGCCTGGACCACCGAAGCCGAGAAGATCGACATTGCGCTGTGCGGTGCGCGCACGCCGGTGCAAGCGCAGGAGAACGCCCGCGCGGGCAACGTGACCATCGGCGCGGCATACGTGCAGGCCATCAACATTGCCGCCGAGCGCCATCTCGGCTCGCTGATGGGCTGACGCCCTCAACGCGCTCTACACCGGGCTTCGACAACCTCTGTGCCTTCGCCGTGCGCGAGGGCAGGGGACGACTTTGCCCAACGAATCCAACAGTTTCAACGTCTTCAACGCTTTCAACATTTGCACAGGAGCCTTCCCATGATGGAAAAAAAACAGGCGCGCCTCAACCGCCTCATGCGCAACGGACGCTGTCTCGACATCGCCGTGGACCACGGTGTCTGCAACGAGCCCGGCTTTCTCGATGGGCTCGAAGACATGCCCCGCGTGATGGAGCAGCTCATCGCGGCCCAGCCCGATGCGATCCAGCTCAACTACGGCCAGAGCGAGCTGCTGCAAAGCCGCCCCGGCAAGAACAAGCCCGCGCTCGTCATGCGCATGGACATGGGCAACCCCTACAACGCCACCACCCACCGCGTGATGTGGGCGGTGCTGCAGAACGAGGATGATCCCGTGTTGCCCGCCGTGCAGATGGATGCTGCCTGCGCTGTGGTCAACCTGTTCATGCTGCCCGACGAGCCCGACTTGTTTCGTCAGTGCGTGAAGAACATCGCCCGCGTGCGCGCCGACTGCGACCGCTACGCCATGCCGTTGATGATCGAACCACTGGTCATGGCACCGAACAACGGGCGCGGCGGCTACATGGTGGACGGCGACGCTGAGAAGATCGTCACGCTCACCCGCCTCGCACGCGAGATGGGTGCCGACATCATTAAGGCCGATCCCACCACCGACCCTCTCGACTTCCACCGCGTGGTACAGGCCGCGCGCTGCCCGGTGCTGGTGCGTGGCGGCGGAAAGGAGGACCTGCGCCAGGTTTTCGAGCGCTCACGCACGCTGCTGGATCAGGGGGCGGTGGGCATGGTGTATGGGCGCAATGTGTACCAGCACAAGAGTCCCTCGGCGGTGGTGCGCGCGCTGATGTCGATGATTCATGAGGGAAGCAGCGCGACCAATGCCTGGCAGCAGTATTCGGCGGCAGCTGAAAGCACGGCAGTTCCTGCCTGAACGATGGGGGCCGCGCCCCCGATTCCATGCGCGGATCCGGTTTTGACATCACTCCACAATCGAGAGGTGAGGCCATGCTTTTGTTCGTCGATATCGCTGCAACGAGGCTGCTCGGGAATTGCAGAACGTATTTCAGAGGCGCATCCGCCGCATTGCTGGCCCTCGCGCTGGCAGCCTGCAGCGGGTCTTCGGGTGACAGCGCGGTTGTTGTCCAGTCCGGGGCGCAGTCGTCGCCTGTTGCGGCCGGTTTGGAGGTGGGCGCATCGACGCCCATCACGCCCAAGTCGGTCGCAGTGCAGGGGCCGGGATTGGGCAATCTGACCTACACGCAAAGCGAGTTGTTCAAGCCGGTGTCATGGATTCGGCGCGACGATCAGGGCACTCCTGCGACCTATGCGGGGCGCAAGGCCTTCGGCTTGAATGCGGGCATCATGCACAACGGCTACTTCATGACGCTGTTTGCGCCAGACAGCGGTCTCGGCCCCGGTGGTTTTCTCGTGTATGACGTGTCGAATCCGCGTTCGATCCAGCTCGTCAAGCGTATCTACGAGCCGGAAGGTCGTACCTCCGAATTCCGCGAGGCGCATTCGTTTGGTGTCTCGACCATTGGCGGAAAACACTACGTTGCCATCGCAACCACCAAGGGCGTTGAGTTCTGGGACTTCACGGATGTGCAAAACGCGCAGCAGGTGAAAAAGCTTGCACTGCCGACCGTCAATGCGGGCGACTACACCAACGTGAGCTGGCAGCTCTGGTGGCAGGCGCCCTATCTCTACGTGGCATCTTCCAACGACGGCGTGTACATCATCGACGCGTCGGATCCAGCCAACGCCGTGATCGCCAATCGCGGCACGGGCAAGCCCAACCCGGTGCCAACCGGAGAGTTGGGCGGCTTTCGCGTGGGGCCGATCTTCACCATGGGCAACCAGCTCGTCCTCACATCGATGGACAACACCAGTGGCTTTGCAAGTCTGGATATCTCCGATCCGCTGAACCCCAAGGTGCTCGACAGCATTGCGTCCCACCCGTTCTACTACGCCACCTGCTATGACGGTGAACGGCTGTTCACCTCGGTACGCGGGGCGGCTGCGAAGATGACGGCTTTCAATCTCTCCAATCGCAACCGCTTCGTGGCCGAAGACAACCGCGTGGTGGTGGACGAGCAGCTCTATTGCGGTACACAGGACCACTATGTGTTCCAGGGGGCGCAATACCGCATCCACAAGATCGACGTCAGCAATCCGATGCAGCATGTGGAGGTGGGTCGTGGCGGCATGTTTCCTGCGGGATCGAGCGACGAATCGCATTCCGATCACGGGCAGGTCGCACCGTTCGGCAATCTGATCTTCGTGGGCAACGATCACGGTTCGGGAAGCGCCTTCATGGTGCACGACACGGCGCGCGATACCACTGCGCCCGTGGTGCGTCAGGTGTCTCCCTCCAACGCGGCACTGCAGCAGGTGCTGACGTCGCGCATCGGCGTGGCGCTGTCGGACAGCATTCTTCCCGAAAGCGTCAATGCCAGCACCTTCATCGTGCGCCCGCAAGGTGGCGCTGCACTGCCAGGCTTGCACAGCGTTCAACTGGGCATCGTCAACTTCTCGCCCGCCCAGCCGCTGCAGCCCAATACCACCTATGAAGTGGTGCTGCCTGCAGGCGGTATCAAGGACTATGCGCGCAACGGCATCGCGGCGGAATGGAAGTCCAGCTTCACGACCGGCAACGCCGTGAACATGGACCTCGCGCACCACTGGAGTCTGGCGCGCACGCTGGCCGATCCGGTCGGCAAGAGCGATGGAAGCAGCAGCGCATCAGACTCATTCGCAAATATCGGTCTCGACCTCTCGCAGCGCAGTGCGGGCATCGAACTGGCCGACGACAGTGCGGCGTCCGTGCTGGCCGGAACGTCCACTCTGAGCTTCTACATGAAGACCACCCAGACGGGTACCGCCACACCGTGGACCGCGCCGGGCATCTTCGGGCGTGACCAGGCCAGCGGCTCCAACGACGTGTTCTGGGGGTGGCTTGACAACACTGGCCGCATCAATCTGTCGGTCGGTGATGTGAGCGCATCGAATCCGGTGACCAAATCAGCCAATCCCGTGAACGATGGCCAGTGGCGGCACATCGTGATGACGCGCGATGCGGCCTCCGGCGTGCAGGCGGTGCATGTGGATGGAGTGAAGGTGTCATCCACGGGGCGCACCGGTGCACTGGGGTTGAACAACCGCTTCCGTCTGCTCGGGCAGATTCAGGGCAACCCGGTCCACTTCAAGGGCAGTCTGGCGGACGTGCGTGTGTACCGCCGAGTGCTGTCCGACAGCGATATCGCGCAGCTTGCCGCCGTGCCGGTGGTGGGCGATCCTGGCATCGGGCAGGGGGTGCACACCGTGGGTGGAACGCTGGCCTTCAATTCCCCGGTGCTTGGCGGCAGCGCACAGTACAGCTGGAATTTCGGAGATGGCAACCGTTCAGCGTTCACCTCACAACCACAGGTCAATCACAGTTATGCGGCTCCGGGCCACTACACGGTCACGCTGACGGTGCGTACCGCCGATGGGCTCGAGACCTACTACACCTATCCGGTGACGGTGACGCATCCGGCAACCGCGCTGGCACCAACGCACTCCACCAACATCACAGGTGACCTCAGTCAGATCTACAGCGTGAACCCGGACAGCGGAACGGTGACCGCGATGGATGCGCAGAGCCTTGCCAGGATTTGGGAGGTCAACGTGGGTCGCGAACCAAAGACGCTGGCCGTGGGGCCGGATGGACGCATCTGGGTGACCGTGCAGGCGGACGATCGACTCGTGGCACTGAACGCGGCGAATGGCAGCCTCTCGGCCAGCGTGCCGCTGGCCTATGGAAGCGGACCCTATGGTGTGGCGTTCACGCCGGACCGTACCACGGGCGTGTTGACGCTGGAGAGCAAATCGATGCTGGTGAGCTTTGATCCCACCAGTGGCGCAATCACCGGCTCCCTGGCCCTCACTGGCGACGTGCGTGGCGTAGCCGTGACTGCGGATTCCAAGTCGGCCTATGTGACCCGTTTCCGTTCGGCCATGAACGGCGGACAGGTGCACAAGGTGCAGTTGGCGGGCATGACGCTGCAAAAGACCATGCCGCTGCAGGTGGACACCACCACGGTGGACGATGAAAGCCGCGCGCGGGGCCTGCCCAACTACTTGAGCCAGATTGTGATTTCGCCCGACGGGTTGCGTGCGTCGCTGCCGTCCAAGAAAGACAATATCGTGCGTGGTCGGGCGCGCGATGGCAACGATCTGCTGCACGACCGCACGGTGCGCTCCATCCTCACGCAAGTGAATATGCAAAGCGACGCAGAGGTCTTCGGCGAACAGCTCGACTTCGATGACCGGGCTCCGGCACGTGCAGCGGTCTATGCGCCGCGCGGCGACTTCATCTTCGTCGCGCAGATGGAGGGCAACAACGTGGCCATCGTCGATGCATACAGCCGTGCGCTGCGTGGCGAGATCATGGTGGATGGCATGTCGGCGCCACACGGGTTGCACATCGACACGGCGCGTCAGCGGCTGTTCGTGAACAACTTCCTTGGCCGTTCCGTTTCGGTGTTCGATGTGGCCAATGTGCTGGCTGGGCGCAGCGGCGCGGCCACGCTCTTGCAAACCGTCACCACCGTGGGCTCCGAACCCTTGGGTGCGGCCGCGTTGCGCGGCAAGAAGCTGTTCTACAAGGCGGCGGATCGCCGCATGAGCCGTGACAACTACATGTCGTGTGCGAGTTGCCATGCCGATGGCGCAGATGACGGCATGGTCTGGGACTTCACGCAGCGTGGCGAGGGCTTGCGACGCACGATCTCGCTGCAAGGCAGACAGGGCGCAGCGCACGGGCGATTCCACTGGACGGCGAACTTTGACGAGATCCAGGATTTCGAGAACGACATCCGCAACGAATTCGGTGGAACGGGCTTCCTGAGCAATGCCGATTTCCAGACCACTGCTGCACCGCTCGGCACCCCCAAGGCCGGTCGCAGCAGCGATCTGGATGACTTGGCAGCCTACGTCACGAGTCTCGCGCGCCTGCCGCGCAGTCCCGCACGCAATGCGGATGGCAGCCTGACTGCCGGTGCCTTGCTGGGAAAGCAACTCTTCACCACAGCGCAGTGCGCAAGCTGCCACAGCGGTGCCACCATGCGGGACGGCTTGCGCCACGATGTGGGCACCATCCGCGCAAGCTCGGGCAGTGGCTCGGGCCAGACGCTCGCCGGTGTCGGCTTCGACACGCCGACGCTGCTCGGGGTCTGGACCAACCCCGTGTTCTTCCACGATGGTCAGGCCGACTCCGTGCTGGCCTTGCTCGGCGCGGGGCACGGCAATGCGGGCAACCTGGCGCAGGGCGATCGTGTTGCGCTGGCGGACTATGTGCGCTCGCTCGACACCTCCCCGCCGCGTGTGCGCATTCGCTCGGCACACAGCAATCTCTGCGTGAACATAGGAGGCAACCAGACAACCTCAGGCGCGGCCGCGCTTCAGTACAGCTGCGGGATGGATGCGAATGAACTGTTCGATGCGAACACGCTGGACAACCACGTGCAGTTCGAGGCGCGACACAGCAGGCTGTGTCTGGCCGAAGCGGTCGACCCAGCCACCGGAAGAGCGAAGGCGGTGCAGCTCGCGTGCACGGCCGGCGCGGCCACACAGTGGAAGAGTGTGGGTGCCACGCTGGTCAATCGCGCGTCGGGGCGCTGCCTGGATGTACCCGACCTGAGTCTGGTACAGGTGCAACTCATCACCTACGCCTGCAATGGCGGCAACAATCAGAACTGGGGAATCACGCAGCCCTGAGTGGAGCGTGCAATCTGCATCGCGGCAAGAATGCAACTTCTTGCCGCGGCTCTTGCGCATTCCTTGTCAATCATGGCCCACAGTCGATACAGCCTTTTTGGCCCCCACATCCACCTTGAGCTGGAAGATGTCGGGCCGCGCATAGTGCCCACTGGCGTCGAAATCGAACTTGCCGCGCGGCACCATGATTGGGTCGATGTCAGCGTAGAGAATGGTCTCGTCGTCGTAGTTGGGGCCTGCCATCACAGCGCCGGTCGGGTCGATGATGGCGCTGCCGCCGCGCAGCAGCACGGTTTCGGGATCGTTGCCGAGGCTGCATTCGAAGTCGGCGGGGTAGGCCTCGCGGCGCAGGAACTGGCAGGCGGTGAGCACAAAGCAGCGGCCCTCAAGTGCGATGTGGCGCATGGTGGGCAGCCAGGTGTCGCGGTCGTCGGCGGTGGGCGCGCAGTAGATGCTCACGCCCTGGCTGTACATGTGCATGCGCAGCATGGGCATGTAGTTTTCCCAGCAGATCACCGCGCCGATGCGGCCGTAGGGCGTGTCCACAGCCTGCATGGTGGAGCCGTCGCCGAAGCCCCAGATCAGGCGCTCGCCTGCGGTGGGCATGAGCTTGCGGTGCTTGCCAACGAGGCCCGCCTTGCCGCTGAAATACAGCGCCGTGCAGTACAGCGTGCCGCCGTCACGCTCGATGCAGCCGATCACGACGACGGACTCGGTCTCCTGCACGGCCTCGTTGATGATCGCGATCTCTTCGCCGTTCAGGTCGATGGCCTGGCTGTAGTAGGTGGCGTAGGCATCGCGCGCAGTGGGCTTGCGCAGGCCGATGGGGCTGCCGAAGCTGTTGCCCTTGGGGTAGCCGCCGAGGAATGCCTCGGGAAACACCTGCACCTTCGCGCCGTGGCTTGCGGCTTCGCGGATCAGCGAGGCGGCCTTGAGCGCGCATTCGATGCTGTCGGTGGGGATGGAAGAGGCCTGGATCACTGCGGCCTTGAAGGGCCTGGTCGCGGTCGTCATGTCTTGTCGTCTCCTGCAATTGTTGGAATCGGTCTGTCGATCAGTCAGTCGCGATGACTTTTATACGCGAGTTGGCGGCCTCAAGGCGCTATCTGGCACAGAGTGGCGGTGAATTCGGATAGCGATTCCACGATACGAATGCGAGTGACAATGCCTTTTTCGAACGGCCAGAAATGAAAGAACAGCGATGCGCGAACTCGACACCCACATGCCGCCGATGAGCGTGCTCACCACCACGGTTGGAAAGGAAGACGATGCACGCCGGATCGCAAGCACGGCGGTGCGCGACCGGCTCGCGGCCTGCGTGCAGGTGGAGCGGATCGCATCGCACTACGTGTGGCAGGGCACGCAGTGCGAGGACGAGGAGTGGCGGCTGGTGTTCAAGACGCTGCCGACAGGCATGTTCGCGCTGCTGCGCTGGCTGCGCGCCCAGCATCCGTACGACCTGCCGCAGATTCTGGTGCGCGAGGAACAAGCCTCGCGCGAATATGCGGCGTGGGTCGAGGATCGGTTGAAGGTCTGAAGATCAGTCTCCGGCCGACTTGCCCGGTTTCTTGCTGACGATTTCGGGCAGCGAGGTGACGCTCGAATTCACGTTCACGCTGCGTGCGATGCGCACGTAGGGCCCGTTGAAGCGGCACACCACCTTGTCGCGGAAGGCCGATTCGACGAAGGTCCAGGTCATCTCGAAGGTGCGTGAATCCGTCCATTCGCCGGTCGCGACCACGCGCATGTTGTCGGGCTGGTACTCGTGGTGCAGCTTGTTGCCGGTGATGGTGGTCGAGCCTTCCACCGCCTTGCCGATGCCGCATTGCACGACATGCGTGCCGCGATCGTCGTCCATGGTGAAGCGGCACTGGCCTTCGCTGAAATCGAACTTCACCGTACGGATCTTCTCCGCGTTGTCGGCAAATTCGTAGGAACGGCCTGAGATGGTCTCGGCCAGTGGCGATTGCGTGGCGCGTGGCGCGGGCAGCAGCTGCAGGTGCTTCAGACGCGACGAGAGCTTGGCGTTCGCTGCGGGCTTTTCGGCCTTCTCGAATGCCTTGGGGAAATGCTTGTAGACCGCCTTGGCGAGGAAGCCCGCGCCCGATGGGTTGGCGCAGTTCATCGCGATGACGGCATTGTGCTCGGGGAACACCATCGCGTACTGGCCGAACAGGCCGTCGGCCAGATAGACACCGTTCGGGCCCAGCCACCACTGATAGCCATACTGGCCAGGCGTGTGCGGCTGCTGCACGGACTTGACCCATTCGGCGGGCAGCAGCTGCTTGCCGTTCCATTGGCCATTCTGCGCGTGCAGGATGCCGAGCTTGAGGGCGTCCACCGTCTTCCACGACAGGCCGTTCGCGCCGGGTGAGATGCCTTCGGGGCCGACGTCCCATTCGTAGCCGGTGATGCCGAGCGGCTCGAAGAAGCGTGTCTTCAGATAGTCTGCCGTGGACTGGCCCGTGGTCTTGGTGATGATGGCCGAGAGCATGTAGGTCGCGGCGCTGGTGTAGACGAACTTGGTGCCGGGTTCGAACTTCACCGGAATCTTGAAGAACTCGGCGATCCAGCTGGTCTTGATCGGGCGCCAGACCGAGCCCGATGTCATCTTCTCGTGGCCGGTGCGCATGCTCAGCAGATCGCGCACGGTCATCGCGGCAAGATTTGCGCTCACGTCGGCAGGCAGATGTTCGGGGAAGAACGAGACGACCTTGTCGTCGAGTTTGAAGCGCCCCTCGGCAATCGCCATGCCCACCGCGCTGGCGGTGACGCTCTTGGTGAGCGAATGCGTCATGTGGATGCGCTCGGGGCCATAGGGCTCCCACCAGCCTTCGGCCAGCACATGGCCGCTGCGCCAGAGCATGAAGCCATGCATCTCGTAGGCGTTGCGCTCGACCTCGTCGAGAAAATCCATGATTGCGGCGGATGACACGCCTTGCGATTCAGGCGTCGCGCGCCGCAGGCCATCGATAGGCATGGCGAGCGGCGTCGTCGCGGCAGTGCGGGCCAGCGCGCCACCAGCCGAAATGGCCGCAGCGCCGCCCAGCGACAGCCGCAGCAGGCCGCGTCGCGAGAGTTCGAGGGAAGGGGATGTGTTCGGCATGAAGGTCTCCTGTGCTTGTTGTTGATTGAACTGTCGCGACAGATTCTGGGTGGCGAATCTGTCATTCGGCTGTCAATCAACGTGCAGGATTCCTTGCAGTGGAATGCCTCAAAGATATCTGCGATATCCGCCATATCCGCGTCTGCGTCGACCGATCAGCCACCACAGCACGAGCACCGTCAGCAGCGCCACCACGCCGAGCGTCGGCGCAATGAAAGGCTGCAGCCGTGCAAGCGCTGGTTGCGGACCGCCTTGGCGAGCGTGCTGCACATCGGCTGCCGACACCGTGCCCGTTGTGGCCGGGCCGTAGTGCTGCAGCACATGGTTGGCGATGGCGGCGATCTGTTCGTTGGTGAGCGGATCAACGTAGGATTTTTCATCGAAGCGCGGCATCAACACCTCTTTGCCGCCCGCATTGCGCTGCACGCCGAAGAGCATGGCGGCGATGAGGTTGTCCGGTCTGCCGAGGCCTGTTGCGGTGTTGTGGAACAGCGAGGGATAGGCCTGATCGGGCGTGCCCGAACCCGATGCCTGATGGCAGCTCGCGCAGTAGGCGCTGAAGAGCGCGCGGCCCGAGGTGACTGCCTCGACGCTGTCTTGCGGCCTGCTCCCGCGCAGTGAAGGTTCGTCGCTGTAGGCCGTGCCGTGGGCATGTGCGGCAGTGCTGAGGTTGGCGTCCTCGGTGTCGCGGATCGGCGGTAATGTTTTGAGGTAGACGGCCATTGCGCGCAGGTCCGCCTCGGGCAGAAACTGCAGGCTGTTCTCCACGGCCTCTGCCATGCCGCCTGCGGCCTGACCCTTGCCCTCGGCGCGGCCGGTGCGCAGGTACTGCACGAGTTCGTCCACGCTCCATGCGCCGATGCCGCTGATGGGGTCCGACGTGATGTTGGGCGCATACCAGGGGCCGAGCTGGGAGCCCGCGAACGCGCGCGACTTGTCGGCCGCCATCAATGTGTTGCGCGGCGTGTGGCAGGCAGCACAGTGCTCCAGCGCCTCGGTCAGGTAAGCGCCGCGATTCCATTCGGGGCTTTGCTTGGGATCGGGGGTGAAGCGCTTGGCGTCGAGAAAGAGCGCGTTCCACGCCAGCATGCTCATGCGGAGGTTGAAGGGAAACGGTAACTGTGTCACCTGCGCCGACTGCTCCACGGCCGGCACGCCGTGCTGCAGATAGGCATGCAGCGCGTGCATGTCCTCGTCGGTCATCAGCGTGTACGAGTCATACGGCATCGCGGGGTAGAGACGGGCTCCGTCTTTGCGCTTGCCCTCGCGCAGTGCGCGCGCCAGATCGGCCTCGGAATAGTCGCCGATGCCGTGCTGTTTCGACGGCGTGATGTTGGTCGAGACGATGGCGCCAAGCGGCGATTGCATCACGTAGTTGCCCGCAAACGGCTTGCCCCCAGGCATTGTGTGGCAGCCCGCACAGTCGCCTGCGAGCGCGACCATGCGGCCTCTTTCGATGAGTTGTGCGGTCTCCTTGGGCAGGGCCGCGAGTTGTGCGGCGCTTGGTTGCGGCGTTGTGGGCTGCTCCGTCTGGGCGAAGGCCCCATTGGCCAGCAGCAGACAGCACAGCAGGAGTTGGCGGGGGGCGCGGCGCATGGTCATCCCCCCTTGCCCAGGACTTTGTGGATGGCGTCGGCCGACTTGATGCCGAGTGCGGCCATGGTGAGTGTGGAGTTCACCACGCTGGCCGAGGCCATCGGCCCGCCGCCGGGAAGCCAGAGATTGCCGTGGTCTCACGCGCGGCAGTCACCATTGACGACCGAGTCCTGCGCGCTCGCGCCCATGATGGTGCCGCCCATGATGTGGTTGTTGGCGTTGAGCGAGGTGGTGATGACGAACTCGGTCGCCTTGAACAGCGAGCCGATGTGCACGAGTTGCTTTTTCGATGCCTCATACCCCTTGCGTACATAGTCGCCCACGTCGTAGTAGACATCGGGGCAGGGCAAGCCGTGCGGGTCTTTGCGCGTGGGGCTGAGCGTCACGCGGTTGTTGGGATCGGGCAGGGGCTCGAGGCTGATCGAGAGGTCTATGCCGTGCGAAGAACGACGGCGGATCTCGGCGTCGAGCTCCTTGCCTGTCAGGCCCTTTGCAAGCGCCTGCTGCGTAGCCGCCGTCACGCGCGAGATGTTGTTCAGGATGATCTTGGTGGCCGAATACTGGCGGCGGAAATCGCCATCGCGCGGCCCCATCATGCAGCTGCTCTGCGCCGGCCCCCGGCCAATCCACAGCGGTTCACTGGCGAGAAAATTGCAGTGGAATCCGGAGTGGTCCATCATGTTGCGCCCCACCTGATCGGAGCTGTTGGCAATACCCTTGGGATTTCTGTCATTGGCCGCGATCAGCAGCAGGCGCGGTGTTTCGAGGGCGTTGCACGCCAGCACGAACTGCCTGCCTTCGGCCTTGTGCGAGACGTGGTCACGGTCGTACCAGTGCACGGCGGTCACGCGGTTGTTGGCGTCGGTGTCAATGCGGTAGACCACGGCTTCAGCGATCACTTTCGCGCCCTTGGCTTCGGCCGACTGCACATGGTGGATGCCGTTGTACATCGCACCGATCGGGCAGATCGGCTGGCAGTTGTTGTTGCCGCAGCAGGTCGGCCTGCCGCGCCATGGTCGTGTGCTGCGGCCCTGCGGAATCGGCACGCTGCGGTAGCCATGCGGGTTCACCACTTCGGCCACACGCGTGTCGGCGTAGCCCCAGGGCACCATGTCCATCGGGTAGGGTTTGCTGCGCTCGCGCGGCGACTGCTGGGCCGCATCGTTGGGGCCCGCCACGCCCATCTCCTCCTCGGCGCGGCAGTAAAAGGGCTCGATCTCGTCGTAGCCAATGGGCCAGTCGCGCCCCACGCCGTAAGTGCTTTGCATCTTGAAATCCACCGGCAGATGCCGCCAGCACGACGCCGCCCAGTGCCAGGTCGTTCCGCCCACCACCTTCAGATAGCCTTGCTGAAAGCCCTTGCCGTCTGGCCCGTTCAGGCCCACGTAGTTGTTGGGCGGCCAATACAGCGGCGCTGGTGCCATGGGCGATTGCGGGTACAGGCCCTGATAGTCCGATCCCGTTCGGTTGGCGAACGGCATGTTGCGCCAGTTCTCTACCGCCTGCGCGCGCTGGATGCGCGGGCCCGCGTCCAGCATCAGCACCGCGTGGCCCGCGCCCGCGAGCTGGTCGGCCATGAGCGCGCCTACGACGCCGGTGCCAACGATGATGACGTCGGCCTTGGCATCGCCGTTGTTGTGGATGACGGGAGCGTTCATGTCGGATGGCCGTGGTGTGTTGAGGGCATTTGAATGACTAGACTGCGGGCGGTTTCTGCGTCCACCACAGCGGACCATTCAGGCAGTAGGTGGGCACGGGCAGCGCGTCCTGCACGGTGCTGTACATCAGCGCCTCGCGGTAGGCCACCACCTGGGATTGTTTGGGGCCGACGACGGTGCCCGTATACCAGACCGCGTTGATCTCAAGCGCGTGATGCTTCAGACCAGCGAGTTCGGCGGCAGCGATCAAGGCGCGTGCATCCTGCGCGTCATTGGTGAGTTTCACCAGTTCGGCCACATGCGGCGCAAAGCTCGCCGACAGGCTGTTGCCCGCATTCAGAATGCGCCGCGCGGTGACGTGCGACAACTCGCTGTGCCCGGTGAGCTTGCGCGAGAAGTTGAGGAAGGAAATGACTTCGGCCGACGGGGCTGGAGTGGGCTCTTTGCTGCCCGGCGTCTGGGCGATGGCGGTGGGGAGCCATTGGCGGGCGGCAAGGAGGGCTGAGATGCCCGTAACGCTCAGCAGCACCTGCCTGCGTTGTAGAGACGGGCCGATGTGCGCGAGCGCTGAAATGCGGGACTTTTTTTGCTCTTGGCGTGACGTGGGTTGCATGACTGCTTCCTGTTTCCGAGCTCACTGGGAGCAGTCTGCCACGTTGATCTTTCAAGTTGAGAAGGATGCCTGTAAGCCGGAAGGACGTGCTGTCGTCAGCAAAGATGCGGGTTGGTGCGTCGAGACGAGCAAGGCGTTATCAACGCCCATGAAAAAGCCCTGCTCGAAGGCAGGGCTGATTCATGGGGGCGTTCGATCAGACTCAGGCCAATAGCGCCTGCGCAAACTCGCGTGCGTCAAAGGTCTCGAGGTCTTCGACCTTTTCGCCCACGCCGATGAAGTAGACCGGAATCGGCTTTTCCTGCGCGATGGCGGCCAGCACGCCGCCCTTGGCCGTGCCGTCGAGCTTGGTGACGATGAGGCCGGTGAGCTGCAGTGCGTCGTCGAATGCCTTGACCTGGTTGAGCGCGTTCTGGCCGGTGTTGCCGTCGATGACCAGCAGCACTTCGTGCGGGGCGCTCGCGTCGGCCTTGGTGACCACGCGCTTGATCTTCTTGAGTTCTTCCATCAGGTGCAACTGCGTGGGCAGGCGGCCAGCGGTGTCGACCAGCACCACGTCCTTGCCGCGTGCGCGGCCGGCGCTCACCGCATCGAAGCTCACGGCAGCCGGGTCGCCGCCGTCCTGGCTGACGATCTCGACCGTGTTGCGGGTGGCCCAGACGCCAAGCTGCTCGCGCGCCGCCGCGCGGAAGGTGTCGGCGGCAGCCAGCAGCACGCTTTCACCGTGATCGGCTAGGTGCTTGGTGAGCTTGCCGATCGACGTTGTCTTGCCCGCGCCATTCACGCCCGCGACCATGATCACGGTGGGTGTGTGCGTGCCGATGGCGAGCGGCTTCTCGAGCGGCTTGAGCAGGTCGGTCAGCGCGTCGGCCAGCAGCGCCTTCACGGCGGCGGGGTTGGTGGTCTTGGTGTCCTTCACGCGCTGCTTGAGATCGGCCAGCAGATGCTGCGTGGCCTTCACGCCGGTGTCGGCCATGAGCAGGGCGTCTTCGAGCTCTTCGTAGAGCGCATCGTCGATCTTCGTTCCGGTGAAAATCGTCGAGATGCTGTTGCCGGTTTTGCGCAGGCCCGTCTTGAGGCGGTCCATCCAGCCTTGGCGGTCGCCGGAGTCAGTCGTCGCCTCGGGCTTGGCCTGGGGTTCCTGGACTGTGGGTGGGTTGCCCAAATTGCCCGATGATGGCGGCTGGTTATCCGTTGCCGGGGGGGTATCCTTGCTGGCAAACGGATTGCGCAGCCAGCTCTTGGCGCCTGAAGCGGCCACCGGTTTGTCGGTGGTTTCGGGGGCAGGAGCGGGCGCTGAAGCGCTCGGGACGGGCGTTTCAGCGGGGTCTGAAGATTTTTTCTTGAAGAAACTGAACATTGTCGGGTACTTAGAATCCTATCCATTCTATGAAACAAGCCATTTCCATTCTTGGCCTGCTGGCCTGTGCGCATGTCGCGGCGTTTGCCGACACGTCCGCCAACCCTGCTTCCAACCAGCCTATGCCCGCCGCCGCGGCTGTGAAACCCGAAGCCACGACGGCCGATGGGGCGCAGCTGTTCACGCTGAAAAATGGCATGCAGTTGATCGTCAAACCTGACAAGCGCGCGCCCACGGCGGTGCACATGGTCTGGGTGCGCGTGGGCGCGATGGATGAGGTGGACGGCACGACGGGCGTGGCCCACGCATTGGAACACATGATGTTCAAGGGCACGGCGAAGATTGCACCGGGTCAGTTCTCCAAACGTGTGGCGGCGCTCGGCGGGCAGGAAAACGCCTTCACCACGCGCGACTACACCGGCTACTACCAGCAGATTCCATCGAGCCGCCTGAAGGACGTGATGGAGCTCGAATCCGACCGTTTCGCCAACAACCAGTGGCCCGACGAGGAGTTCAAGAAGGAGATCGAGGTCATCAAGGAAGAGCGCCGCATGCGCACCGAAGACCAGCCGCGCTCGGCGTTGTTCGAACAGTTGAACGCGGCGACCTTCATCGCGTCGCCGTACCGCCGCCCCGTGGTCGGCTGGATGAGCGATCTCGATTCGATGACGCCGCAGGACGTGCGCGATTTCCACAAGGCCTGGTATGTGCCGCAGAACGCCGCCGTGGTGGTGGCGGGCGATGTCGATATTGCCAAAGTGCTGGCGCTCGCCGAGCAGACCTACGGCCAGATTCCGCAGGGCGCCGTGCCTACGCGCAAGCCACGCACCGAGCCTGTGCAGAAGGGCATTCGCCGCATCGATTTCAAGGCGCCTGCCGATCAGGCCTTCATTGCAATGTCGTTCCGCGCGCCGAGCCTGCGCCGCGTGGACCAGCTCACCGACGAGGACCGCGATGCGCTCTCGCTGCTGATGCTCTCGGCGGTGCTCAGCGGCTATGACGGTGCACGCCTCGACCGCGCGCTCACCC
This sequence comes from Diaphorobacter sp. HDW4A, assembly GCF_011305995.1. Taxonomy (GTDB): domain Bacteria; phylum Pseudomonadota; class Gammaproteobacteria; order Burkholderiales; family Burkholderiaceae_C; genus Diaphorobacter_A. Next base: position 6,355,150 of record NZ_CP049910.1, read on the forward strand.
AGGGTGCGGACCGCGTGGCCGACAGCGCGAGCAGCTCGGCCTCGATCATCGGACGCGGCCCGGGCAACTTCATCCTGACCGGCGTGCCCGCACCGGGCAAGACGGTCAAGCAGGTCGAAGACGCACTGCGCGCGCAGATCGCCCGCGTGGCCAAGGACGGCGTGAGCGAATCGGAACTGGCGCGCGTGAAGGCGCAGTGGACGGCATCGACCGTGTACGAGCGCGACTCGCTGTTTGGCCAGGCCAACGACCTTGGCGGCAACTGGGCGGAGAGCTTTCCGCTTGATGCCGACGACCAGATCCTCAAGCTGCTGCGCAATGTCACGCCGGACCATGTGAAGTCGGTGGCGCAGCGCTACTTTGGCGACGACCAGCTCAACGTCGGCACGCTGCTGCCCCAGCCCGTAGCACCGGGAGCCAAGCGCCCCGCCGTCCAGCAGGGCGCTGGCAGCGACCGCATGCATTGATTGATGGCCGCCCGACGGGCACATCCAGGAAACGGATTGAAGATATGTTGATGACGAAGAAAAAGAACTTCAGAAAAATGACCGTTCGCGCGGGCCTGCTGGGCGCGAGCATGGCGATGTTTGCGCATTCGGCATGGGCGCTGTTGCCCATCCAGCATTGGACCGAGGCCAACGGCGCACGCGTGTGGCTGGTGGAAAGCCCGGCGATTCCGATGGTCGATGTGCAGATCGATTTTGATGCCGGTGCGCGTCGCGATCCTGTGCCGCAGATCGGTCTGGCCAGCGCCGCAGCGGGCATGAGCTCCAAGGGCGTGCGCGCCGGAGCGGGCGGCAAGGAAGCGGCGCTCGATGAGAACGCGCTCGGCGAGGCCTGGGCTGATCTTGGCGCGAGCTTCGACGCGAGCGCCGAGCGCGACGCCTTTGTGTATTCGATGCGCTCGCTCACCGATTCTGAACTGCTGGCCAAGGCCACGAATCTGGCTGCGCGCCAGATCGGCGAGCCGAGCTTTCCGCAAAACGTCTGGCAGCGCGAGCGCTCGCGCTGGGAAGCCGGACTCAAGGAGGCCGCGACCAAGCCCGGCACCGTGGCGAGCAAGGCATTTGCGGCCGATGTCTACGGCAAGCATCCTTACGGATACCAGACCACAGCCGAATCGCTGCAGCGCATCAACGCGAGCGATCTGCAGGCGTTTCACAAGCGCTATGTGCAGACCTGCGGCGCGCGCGTGAGCATCGTCGGCGCGCTCGACAAGGCGCAGGCCCAGCGATTGGTGAACAAGCTGCTCTCGCGCCTGCCCGCCAAGACAGCGGGCGACTGCACCAAGCTGCCCGAGGTGCCGCCAGTGCAGCCGCTCACCAAGGCCACCGAGCAGAACATTGCCTTCCAATCCGCACAGGCGCACGTGGTCATCGGCCAGCCCGGCATCAAGCGCGACAACCCGGACTTTCTCGCGATTCTGGTGGGCAACCACATTCTGGGCGGTGGCGGCTTCACCTCTCGCCTGACGCAGGAGGTGCGCGAAAAGCGCGGCTTGAGCTACAGCGTGGGCAGCGGCTTCTCGCCGGGGCTGGATGCCGGCGCGTTCGTTGTCGGCCTGCAGACGCGGCCCGACCAGGCAGCGGAAGCGGTCAAGGTCTCACGCGACGTGGTCAAGCAATTTGTCGAGGAAGGTCCGACTGAGGAAGAGCTGCGCGCCGCCAAGGACAACCTGATCGGCGGTTTTGCGCTGCGCATCGACAGCAATCGCAAGCTGCTTGGCAACGTGGCGAATATCGCCTCGAACAACCTGCCGCTTGACTATCTGGATCACTGGACGGACCGCGTCGAGGCGCTCAGCGCCAAGGACATCCGTGACGCATTCCAGCGCATGGTGCAACCGGACCGCATGGTCACTGTGGTGGTAGGAGGAAAACAATGAGACCGCGTTCAACCATGCTGAGTGAAGCAGCGAAGAAAAAGGCAGCCGCCGCAAAAAAACCAACACCTGCTGCTGCGCGTGGCGCAGGCGAGGTGCGCATCGTGGGCGGCCAGTGGAAGCGCACCCGCCTGCCGGTGATCGACCGTCCGGGCCTGCGTCCCACGCCTGACCGCGTGCGAGAGACCTTGTTCAACTGGTTGGGGCAGGACCTCACGGGCTGGCAATGCATGGATGTGTTTTCGGGGACAGGCGCGCTCGGCTTCGAGGCTGCATCGCGCGGTGCGACCCAAGTGCTGATGAACGAGGCTGACATGGGACTGGTCACGCAGCTCAAGAGCATTGCGGCCAAGCTCAAGGCGGACAACGTCCGCGTATTGCGGGGGGACGGGGTGGCTGCGATCAAGCAGTGTGCTTCGGGCAGCATGCATTTGGTGTTGTTGGATCCACCGTTTGAAAGTGCTTTGTTCAAGCCTGCGTTGGAGGCGGCTGCCAAGGCTGTGGCCGTTGATGGGTTTGTTTATTTGGAGGCTCCTCGGGAGTGGGGTGAAGAAGAGGTTCTTTCTTTTGGGTTGGAGCGGTTTCGCTTTTTGAAGGCGGGGGCTGTTTACGCGCATCTTTTGCGTCGCGTTTGATTTTTGGCCTCTGCTGTTTGGTTGAGGGTGGGGGCTGGGAGTTCCGCCCGGCGGCGGAGTCACCTTTTGCTTGCGCGCAAAAGGTAACCCAAAACGCGCTTTTCAATACCCGCGGCAGAACTCGCTTTGCGCTTCGCGCGCCGCTCGGACAACCGCCGCGAGTTCCGCCGGATGACTTTCAAGCGCGTTTTTGATTACTTTTTGCGCGCAAGCAAAAAGTGATTGCCCCGCCGGGGGGGCAGTCCCGGCCTCCGTAAGCAACGCCCCAGCAGAAGCAAGAAAAGTCAGCTCAACAAAACCGGGGAGAGGGTAGCCACCCTCAACCAGCTTGTTGGTACATAGTCACCACACAAGCCCCACCCAATCCCAGATTGTGCTGAAGCCCAACCCGCGCCTCCGGAACTTGCCGCTCCCCCGCGCTACCTCGCAGCTGATGCGTAAGCTCATAACACTGCGCCAATCCAGTAGCCCCAAGAGGATGCCCCTTGGATAGCAAGCCACCCGAAGGATTGGTCACCACCCGCCCGCCAAAGGTGTTGTCCCCCGCATCGACAAACGCGGTCGCGCCGCCTTCGGGACAAAGGCCCAGAGCTTCATAACTGATCACCTCGTTTTGAGCAAAACAGTCGTGCAGCTCCACGACATTCACATCTCGTGGATCGACGGATGCCTGTTCGTAGACCTGCCGGGCGGCTTCCTTGGACAGGCTGTAGCCGACGACGTTCATCATGTCGTTGGCCTGCAGGCTTGCCGGGGTGTCGGTGGTCATGGCCTGTGCCGTTATGCGCACGTCCGTTCGCAGTCCGTGCTTGCGTGCAAAGGACTCCGACACCAGCACGGCCGCCGCCGCGCCGCAAGTGGGTGGGCAGGCCATGAGGCGGGTGAGGACGCCGGGCCAGAGCATCGGGGCGTTCATCACGTCTTCAGTGCTGAGTTCCTTGCGCAAGAGCGCGAGCGGGTTGCGGGCGGCGTGGCGGCTGGCTTTGGCTCTTACCTTGGCGAAGGTTTCCAGCGGTGTGCCGTAGCGGTCCATGTGGGCCTTGCCTGCGCCGCCGAAGTAGCGCAGCGCCAAGGGCAACTCGGGCATGCCGACGAGTGCTTCGGCCTTGCGGTCGAAGGCGTCAAAAGGGCTTGGGCGATCATCGAACACAGTGCCCAATGCGCCGGGTTTCATCTGTTCGAAGCCAAGCGCGAGCACGCATTCGGCCGCGCCCGATGTGATCGCTTGGCGTGCGAGGAACAGGGCGGTCGAGCCGGTGGAGCAGTTGTTGTTGACGTTGAAGACGGGGATGCCGGTCATGCCCACGTCGTAGAGCGCACGCTGGCCTGCGGTGGAGTCGCCGTAGACATAGCCCGCGTAGGCCTGTTGCAGTGCGCTGTAGGCGATGCCGGCGTCGGCAAGTGCCTGACGCGTGGCCTCGGCGGCCATGACGGGGTAGGGCTCGTTCGAGCCGGGTTTGGTGAAGGCGATCATGCCTACACCGGCCACGCAGACTGCTGTGCTCATTCCTTGTTCTCCATGGCGTTGTTTTCTTTCTGACGTTGCAGCAGCGTGCTGCGGATGTCGCGCTTCAATACCTTGCCCACTTTGGAGCGTGGCAGATCTTGCCAGATGTCGATCTGCTTGGGAGCCTTCACGCTGCCGATCAGCGCCTTCACGAAGGCCTGGACCTCGGTGGCGTCGGGGGATTTGCCGGCGTGCGGCTGGATCACTGCGACGACGCGTTCGCCCCATTTGTCGTCGGGCAGGCCGATGACCGCGCACTCGTGCACCTCGGGGTGCTGCAGCAGGGCCTGTTCGACCTCGACGGAATAGACGTTGAAACCGCCTGTGATGATCATGTCCTTGGCGCGGTCGACGATGTGCAGATAGCCGTCGGGCGCGATGTAGCCGACGTCGCCCGTGTGGTGCCAGCCATGCGCACTGGCCTCGGCGGTGGCGGCGGGGTTCTGGTAGTAGCCCATCATCACGAGCGAGCTGCGCACGACGATCTCGCCCGTTTCGCCAGCGGCAAGCAGTTGGCCGTCGGGGCTCATGGTGGCCACCTGCACCAACGGGCCGGGTTTGCCTGCAGACGTGAGGCGCTCGCGCGCGATGCTGCCGTCCGCGTGGAAGTGGTCCTTCGGCTTCATCATCGAGATCATCATCGGTGCCTCGGTCTGACCGAAAAGCTGGGCCATGACGGGGCCGATTTTCACCAGAGCCTCTTCGAGCCGCGCGGCCGAGATCGGCGCTGCGCCATACCAGAAGCATTGCAGCGAATCGAGCCGCGTGGTGGCCAGGTTCTCGTGCGCGAGCAGCATATAGATCAGCGTTGGCGGCAGGAAGGTATGGGTGACGCGGTGGCGCTCGATCTGCGCGAGGAAGTCGGCGATGTCCGGCTTTGGCATGACGACGATGCGACCGCCATGCGCCATGATCGGAAAGCACAGCACGCCCGCCGCATGCGTGAGCGGCGCGAGCGCGAGATATACCGGTCGGCCCTCGAATGGATAACCCATGAGCGTGAGCGCAGTCATGGTCTCGAGATTCGTTCCCGACAGCATCACCCCCTTGGGCTGGCCCGTGGTGCCTCCGGTGCCCGCGATCATCGCGAGGTCATCGACGGGCTGCACGTGCAGAGGTGAGTCGCTCACATCGGCAAGCCATTCATCGAGCGATTGTGCAGACGGCAGCGTGCGATCAAGGCACACCCACAGTCGTACCTTAGGCAACTGCGTGCGCATCTGCTCGACCATAGCTGCGTAGTTGCTGTGGAAGATCAGACACTCGCAGTCGAAGGCATCGAGCACATGGCGATTCTCGCTCGCCTCGTTGCGTGGGTTGATGGGGCACCACACGGCCGCAGCGCGCGAGATGCCGAACACGCAGGCGAAGGCTGTGGCATCGTTGCCCGACAGCACGGCCACCTTGCTGCCTGGCGCGATGCCCGCGGCTTGCAGGCCGCGCCCCACGCGGTGGCTGATGCGCTGGACCTGCTCATAGCTCAGCAGTGTGTTGCCCATGATGAGGCAGGGATCGCCGGGGCCAAGCTGCGCGCCCTTGTCGAGGTAGTCAATCAAGCGCATGGTGGTGTGCTCCTTGCTGTGGTCTGGATGCAAGCACGCTCTTAGTGCTGCACCGTGAGGATCGGCGGCTGCACCAGGCCAAACGAACGCAGCGCGCCGAGCAGCTCGTGATGTCCGAATGCCTGGCAGCCCGAGGCGAAGCCCACGCGCTTGGGCGGTTGCTGCAGCAGCCACGATGCAGCGAAGGCGTTGAGCAGGCCGGTTTGCTTGTAGTTGCAGTTGCCGAAGATGACGCAGTGCGCGCGACCGAGAGGGCCGGAGGCATGGACCGAATCGACGGACTTGTTGATGCGCGGATTCTCGCGCGGTGGCATCACGTTCATCACGCCCGCAGCGGTCTGCGCGAGGGCGTTGTAGCGGTCCTCGGCGTTCATGTCCTTGGTGGCCTCTAGCGCCGCTTCCACGATCTTCGGAACGCCGAGCATCAGCGGCTTGTTGAACACGCCGCCGAGCACCTTCACAGTGGCCACGCGCGGGTCGCGCTTGAACCACACGGGATGCGAGGTGCCGCCCCAGGGCAGAGCCAGCGCCACTTCGTGCTGGCCGGGAATCGCGAGCTGGTAGAGGCCCGCGTCGGGTTGCCATTCCTTGTATTGGTTCTGATCGAGATAGAAGGCCTTGGAGGTGGCCGCGTTCACCAGAATGGTCTGGGTGGACGCGATCGTGGGGCTGCCGCCCCAGAACACGGCGATGTCGAGTGTGTCGAGGCCCGGCGTTTCGAGTGCGAGCTGCGCTGCGATTTCTCCGGTGGTGTACATCTGCGCGAGGCCGGGCGAGAGCAGCAGGCCCTTGGCGGCGAAGCGCGGACCGTATTCCTCATCGAGCGTGATCAGCCAGTCCTGTTCGCCGGTAGTGTCGGTGTAGTGGCAGCCGGTGTTGAGACAGGCCTGCACGACCTCGGGGCCGAACTTGGCGAACGGGCCGACGGTGTTGATCACAACGGAGGCACCGCGGAACAGCGCGGTCAGCGCCTCGGTGGTGTGCGCGACTTCCTCGACTTCGAAGTCGGCGGTTTCGATACCGGGGACGTTGGCCTTCATCGCGGCGTCCAGCTTGTCTTTGCTGCGGCCTGCCGCGATGAATGGGATGCCGTATTCGCGTAGATATTCGCAGACGAGGCGGCCGGTGTAGCCGCTCGCGCCGTAGACGACAACGGGCTTCTTGCCCTTGGTGGTGGCGTTGTTCATGGTATGTGATTCCTGGTGAGAGATTTCAGAAGCGGTAGCCCACGGTGAACGAGACCACGTCGGGATCGGCGCGCACTTTGATTCGGCGTTCGATGTCGCCGACACCGGGTGTGCTGGTGGTGATCTTTGCGGTGGTCTTGATCCAGTAGCGGCTGTACGAAAGATCGAGAAACCAGTTCTGGTCCATGTTCCATGTGGCGCCGATCTTCACGATGGGGCCGAGGTTGGACGAGAACTTGGCGCGGCTGCTGGTGCCGCCGAAGCCCGCGTTGTAGGTGCTGTTGGGCGCACCGTCGGTGAAGAAGGTGTAGTGCAGACCGGCACCCGCGTGCAGTGCGAAGTTGGGTGTGGCGTCCCAGGTGTAGGTGCCCATCACGGCGGGAAACCACGCGCGCACGGATCCGATCTTGCCCATGGGTGAGGCAACGCCGTCGCCATACAGGCTGAGGATCGGCGGCAGGCCGCCCTGCAACGTCACGGACCATGGCCCGGCGATGCGGCGGTCCAGTACAAAGGCAGCCACCGTCTTGTTGCCGACATCGGTCTTGATGCCGTCGGGGGTCGTTCCTGCAGGCCCCCACATATTGCCCGCATCGACGTTGAACATGGCGCGCGCGGCACCGAGTTGCACCGAGTTCAGCGGAGCTTCGGCGTGGGTGAGGGCGCCCGCGCCCATCAGAAGACAGCCAAGCGCTATGCGCTGAACGGAGCGATGGTGTGAAAAAAATCCGGAGTGTTGTTGCATAGGTGTCTCCGTTTTACATGCCCATGCCGCCGTCTACCGGCAGACCTGCGCCAGTGACAAAGCGCGAGGCGTCGCTGCAAAGAAAGACCACGGCATCCGCCATGTCGCCGACTTCGCCGAGGCGGCCGAGCGGGGTCTGGTCGATCACCGCGCCGATGGCCGCTTCGGCGGAAGGGAAGAGCCCTGCGGTGACTACGTCGGCTGCAAGCTTCTGGCCCATGGCGGTGGGCACGAGGCCTGGATAGATGCAATTGACGCGTACGCCGTAGCCGAGCTTGCCGGACTCCATCGCACCGACGCGCGTGAGTCGGTCGACGGCAGACTTGGTGGCGGAGTAGCCCGCGATGCCCGGAAACGCGATGGTTGCCGCGACCGAGGAGATATTGACCACCGCGCCGCCCTTGCCCGCAGCGCCACCGGGCCGCATGGCGCGGAAGGCGTGCTTCATGCCGAGCGCGGTGCCGACCACGTTCACGTCGAGCATGCGCCGCAGGTCGGCGGGATCGAGATCGGCAATGAGCGAGGTGATCTCCACGCCCGCGTTGTTGACGAGCAGATCGAAGCCTCCGAGTGCCTCGATGGTGGCGTCAACCGCCTTGGCCCATTGAGCGTCGTCGGTCACGTCGAGCCGGACGAATTCGGCCTTTGCCCCCTTGGCGGTGAGTGCGCTCGCGGTAGCACGCCCAGTGTCCTCCATCACGTCGGCAATCAGCACCGATGCGCCGGCCGCCGCCAGAGCCTCTGCAGTCGCGGCACCGATTCCGCGCGCGCCACCAGTCACCAGGGCTTTGCGGCCCTGCAAATCATGAGCTTTCACATTTGTCTCCTTGGATTATTTGGACACTTGTCAAGAAGTGCGGATTCAATGTAATTTGGAATTTGGACAATCGTCAAGAAAAATTTGGACGGTTGTCAAAAATAATCTGGACAAGTGTCTAAAGTTCAATGAAAGCCCTACAATCCGCGACATGCCTGCCATTTCAAGAGCCCGTGACGACAAGTTCAACGAACGCCGCGCCGAACTCGGCCAGGCGACGCTGCAGACCTTGGCGTCACTTGGATACGCGCGCACCAGCCTGCGTGAGATCGCCCAGAACTCGCCGTATTCGCACGGTGTGCTGCACTACTATTTCTCAGACAAGGTGGACCTGATCCTGTGCAGCGTGCGTCAGTACAAGTCGGTGTGTGTGACGCGTTATGACCAGGTTACGGCCGACGCGACGAGCTATGCGGAGCTGCTCGAGCGCTTCTGCGACAAGATGGCCGAAACCCTGCGCGAGGAAACGGCGATGCACCGCCTCTGGTATGACCTGCGCTCGCAGGCCATGTTCGAGGTGGCGCTGCGCGAGGATGTGCTGGCCATCGACAAGAGCCTCGAGCTGATGATCTGGCGCGTGCTCAGTCGGTTTGCCGAGCTGGCCGATGCGCCGGTGCGGGCTTCAAGCGAAGTGGCCTATGCCATGTTCGATGGGGTGTTTCAGCATGCGCTGCAGAAGTATTTGCTTGGCGATCAAGGGGCGCTTGTGGATTTGCAGGCTAGTACCAGTCTGCTGGTCAAGCAGTTGATTGAGGAGCCGGTTGCTTTGGCTGTTCCGGCTCGGAAGAAGCGGTCTTCGCGCAAGGCTGTTGTTTGATTTTTTGTGGTTCTGCTGGGGTGTTGCTGACGGAGGCCGGGACTGCCCCCGGCGGGGCAATCACTTTTTGCTTGCGCGCAAAAGGTAACCCAAAACGCGCTTGGAATACCTCCGGCGGAACTCGCGGCGTTCCTTCGTCACTCTGCTCGGACAACCGCCGGAAATTAGTTGTGAAAGAGGTGTGTTCGGCACGTCGCTGCGCTCGTGCCGGGGTGTTTGCATAGCTGCGTTGTGGTTCGGATGCCCACTGCGCTTTTGAGCGTGTGATGCTGAAACGCCAGCACGTAAATCGCACACCTCCCGCATACCCACATCTCGCGAAGTCGCGAGATGTGCGCCACGAGCGAAGCGATGTGCCGAACATTCCTCTTATGAAATATCTAGCTCGCGGCGGCTGCCCGAACGGAGCGACACAGTCGCGAAGTGAGTTCTGCCGCGGGTATTGAAAGCGCGTTTTGGGTTACCTTTTGCGCGCAAGCAAAAGGTGACTCCGCCGCCGGGCGGAACTCCCGGCCTCCGCCCTCAACCAAACAACAGAAGCAAGCAAGAAAGAAAGTCACCCCTTCAAAGCAGGAAAGTCTTCCTCAAAAAACTCGTACTCCCCTCGAGCAGCGGCCTGCACCTTCATCACCTCATCCTTGCGCAACTGCACGCGCCGGATCTTCCCGGAGATCGTCTTCGGCAACTCCGTGACGAATTCGATCCGCCGCACACGCTTGTACGGCGCAAGCCGCGAACGAGCGAACGCAAAAATCTCCTCCGCGAGCTCGCGGCTAGGGTGCGTGCCAGTGGTGAGGATCAGATACGCCTTGGGCACGGCGAGGCGCACCGGATCGGGGCTTGGAACGATGGCGACTTCGGCGACCGATTCGTGTTCCATCAAGGCGCTTTCCAACTCGAACGGGCTGATGCGGTAGTCGCTCGCCTTGAACACGTCGTCGGCGCGGCCCACAAAAGTGATGTAGCCGTCGGCATCGCGCTCGGCCGTGTCGCCCGTGTGGTAGTAGCCCTCGCGCATAACCTGCGCGGTTTTCTCAGGGCTGTCTTCGTAGCAGACCATCAGGCCGGTGGGGCGTGGCGAGAGGCGCAGCGAGACTTCTCCCTCGTTGCTTTCCTTATCGTCCACGTCGAGCAGCACTACGTCGTAGCCGGGCAGCGGTCGGCCCATGGAGCCGGGTTTGAGCGGCTGGCCGGGCGTGTTGCCGATCTGGGCGCAGGTCTCGGTCTGGCCGAAGCCGTCGCGCAGTGTGAGGCCCCAGGCGTCACGCACCTGATCGATGATCTCGGGGTTCAGCGGCTCGCCTGCGCCGATCACTTCGCGCAGGGTGAGGCGCTCGCGCCACTGGCTTAGGTCTTCCTGAATCATCATGCGCCACACGGTGGGGGGCGCGCAGAGGCTGGTCACCTGGTGGTCCTGCATGCTTTGCAGCAGGGCCTTGGCGGAGAAGCGCGCGTAGTTGTAGATGAAGATGGTCGCGCCCGCGATCCACGGAGCGAAGAAGCAGCTCCACGCATGCTTGGCCCAGCCGGGCGAGCTGATGTTCAGGTGCACGCCGCCGGGTTGCAGGCCGATCCAGTACATGGTCGAGAGATGGCCGACGGGGTAGCTCTGATGGGTGTGCAGCACGAGCTTGGGCTTGGAGGTGGTGCCGCTCGTGAAGTACAAGAGCAGCGGATCGTTAGCGAGCGTGCGTCCTTCGGGCGTGAAGACGGACGCGTGCTCTGCCGCATCGGCAAAAGCGTGCCAGCCGGTCTGGCGTGTGCCTACACTGATACGCGTGTATTCGCCCGCGAGTTGGCTGAACTTGTCAGTATGCGCACTCGCCACGACGACATGGCGCACCTGACCTCGATCGAGTCGGTCCTGCAGATCGTCGGCGGTGAGCAGCATGGTCGCAGGGATCATCACCGCGCCGAGCTTGATGCAGGCGAGCATCAGCTCCCACAGCGCTAGCTCGTTGCCGAGCATGAGCAACACGCGGTCACCGCGCTTCACGCCAAGGCCACGCAGCCAGTTGGCGACTTGTGAAGAGCGCTCGCTCATCTCGGCAAAACTGCGGCGCGTTTGGCTGCCGTCCTCTTCGACGATGTGCAGCGCCGTCGCCTCGTTGCCGCGCGCCATGTGGTCGAAGTAGTCGAGCGCCCAGTTGAATTCGCCGAGCACGGGCCAACGGAATTCCTGGTAGGCGCGGTCGTAGTCGGTACGGTGCCGCTGCAAAAAATCGCGCGCGGCGATGAAGGCGTCGCGCGATTCTTCGGGGCTGATGTGGGGTGTCGCAGTGCTGGGAGCGGACATGGTGGCTTGTCTCCTTGTGGGTGTTCTGGAAGGTCCGGTGTCTTCGGCGCAAGCGCGGGACATGTCTTGAATGTAGAGCGGTTGCGCGCATCGACGAGGTACGGTTCCCGCAACGCTGGTAGCAATTTGCGCCAGAAATCGGGCGACATGACGCACCGACCAAGCCGCGATTGTCGAGCGCGCGGCGCGTGCCTGTCTGTCAGCGGGGCGCGGCTTTGGCGTGCTGCAACAGAAAGTCCAGCATCGCCCGCAGCTTGGGCGGAATGCGCGGGCCGGGTGCATGCACGGCGTAAGCCATGCGCGGCGCGTAGCTGCCGGTGAGCTGCCAGTGTGGCAGCACCTGCACGAGCTGCCCGGCCGCGATGGCGGGTTCGGCGACGAAATCCACGACCAGTCCCACGCCGGTCTGCGCATCGGCGCGCAGCGCCTGCAGCAGACCGAGGCTGCTTGCGATGGTGAGCGGAGTGTTGAGTCGTACCTTCACGGGCGGCGGCGCGACGGAAGCGTCGGCCGCATCGGCGGGCGTGAACTCCACGAGGTTCTGGAACGCCCCATAGCCCAACGTCATGCAGCGATGCGCGGCGAGATCGGCGGGTGATTTCGGCACGGTGTGTGTCTTGAAATAGTCGGGATGCGCAACGAGCAGATAGCGCACCTCGCGCAATGGATGCGCCACCAGCGACTGCGGCAAGGCCTCGTGCGTGGTGATGCGGATCGCCAGATCGATGCCCTGCGCTTGCAGGTCGACCATCGCGTCACTCATGCCGAGCTGCACATGCACCTCGGGCCATTGGCTGCAGAACTGCGGCAGCAGCGGCGCAAGCCACAGATCGCCGAAGACCACCGGCGCGCTGATGCGCAGCACGCCCTGCGGCTGCTGGCGATGGGCGGCGGCCAGCGAGACGGCTTCCTCCGCGTTCTGCAGCATGTGCCGGCAGGCCGCGTGCACTTCCGCGCCCACCTCGGTCAGCGAAAGCGCGCGCGTCGTGCGGTGCAGCAGCTTGACGCCGAGGCGCAGCTCGAGCCGCCCGACGCTGCGGCTCACAGCCGAGGTCGTCAGGCCCAGCTCGCGTGCGGCGGCTGCAAAGCCGCTGCGTTCCACGACATGGGCAAAAACCTCCAGATCGGCCAGCGGCAGGGCGTCGTAGTTCATGGATGGGCAGCGGGTTTCACTGTTGAAGTGGAGTCAACAAATCTTTGCTTGTGACAGTCATTGTTGATTCTGAGGATCTGCGACATCATCCAGCAAAACCAGAGCGCTGCCAATGGCGGCGGCACGAAAGAAGCACATGACCAGCTCCTCCACCTCCACGATCAACGCGCAAATGACCGCGTCGTCGCCCCACACGCTTTCAAGCGGTAAAAGCGGCGGCGTATGGCGCATGGCACTCGCGATGGCGCTGTCCGGCACCATCGGGCTGTTCGTGATCGAAAGCGGCCTACCGGTGGAGTTGGTCGTGCTATCGCGCTGCGTGATCGGCTCGCTGGCGCTCGCGCTGTGGATCACCGCGCGCCGCGAGTGGGTTGCGCTATCGCGCGTCGATCTGGTCTGGATGGCAGTGGGTGGCGTGGCGCTGGTCATCAACTGGGTGGCGCTGTTCCATGCCTATGCGTTTGCGGGCATCGGCATCGCGACAGTGGTCTATCACGTGCAGCCGTTCTTTCTGGTGCTGGTGTCGGCGCTGGGTGGCGAAGTTATCGGCTGGCGCCGCGTGCCATACATGGTGCTGGCGCTGGCGGGCGTGGTGCTCAGCAGTGGGGTAGTGCACGAGATGCAGCTTGCCAACACCGCCGCGTCGCATGGACAGAGTGTGGTTCAAGGCGTGCTGCTGAGCCTGCTGGCCGCAGCGCTCTACACGCTGACCGTGGTGGCCACACGGCGCGTCAAGCAGGTGCCGCCCGCACAGACCGCCATGCTGCAGATGACGGCGGGGGGCGTGGTGCTGGCGCTCTGGGCACTGCCCATGCTGCTCGGCGGCGCGGCCCTGCGCTCGGCTTCGGTGCCGCTCGTGCAGACGCTGGCGTGCGTCGCCACGCTGGGGCTGGTGCACACGGCGCTGATGTACGTGATCATGTATGGCGCGTTCCAGCGACTGGGCGCGGCGGCGATTGCAATCCTGAGCTTCATTTACCCGGCCATCGCGCTGACGGTGGACCTGCTGTGGTTTGGCATCCGGCCCGATGCCTGGCAATGGCTGGGCATTGCGATGATCGCAGCGGCGATTGCGGGATATCGCATCAGCGAGCTGCGCGCGGCCAAAGCCTGAAAGCATGAGCTGGTTTTTGATGCTGCAGTGCGATGCATAATGCGCCCGAAGGAGATTCACAGCCATGGCGCAAAACGTGCTTGCCATCTATCCAGGAACATTCGACCCGATCACGCTCGGGCATGAGGACATCGTGCGTCGCGCGTCCCAGTTGTTCGACCGTGTGATCGTCGCGGTGGCGGCGGGGCATCACAAGAAGACGATGTTCAATCTGGAGGAGCGCATCGCCATGGTGACCGAAGCCTGCAGCCCGTATCCACAGGTGAAGGTGGAGAGTTTCGATGGACTGATGCGCGACTTCGTCGTCGCGCGCGGTGGCAAGGCGATGGTGCGTGGTCTGCGCGCGGTGACGGATTTCGATTACGAATTTCAGCTCGCGGGCATGAACCGTCACCTGATGCCCGAAGTGGAAACCGTGTTTCTTACGCCGGGCGACAAGTACCAGTTCATCAGCAGCACCTTCGTGCGCGAGATCGCCACGCTGGGCGGAGAGGTCGACAAGTTCGTCTCGGCCAATGTGCAGCAGCGGCTCAACGAAAAGCTCGCACTGACGAAGAAGCCCTGAGCAACTGACGCTCACGGCGGCATGAAACCGAACAGACCCGACCGGGTCTGTTTTCAATTTCAGGCGGCGCCGTTGGCTGTCAGCGCGTTGCGGATCTGGCGCACGTTCTGGATCATCGCGGTCGGCGCGGCGCTGCCCATGAGGTACCAGCCCTTGGGGTCGAGGAAGACGACCTGGCCGCGCTTACCCGCGGTGGTCGCGCGGATGGTGGCGTTGTCGAACACCTTCTCGGAGGAGATCGCGGCACCGCCACCGGCCGCCGAGCCGGTGGCCGCGTTGCGATCGATGACGTAGAGCCAGTCGGGGTCGATGCGCGCGATGTCCTCCATGGTGAAGGGCTGTCCGCGTGCGGGCACCTTGTCCGCCGCAAGGGCGGGCTGCACGCCAAGCACGTCATACAGCAGACCGAAGCGCGTGCCCGGTGCCTGCGGGCTGAGCTTGTCGTTGATCGCCAGCACCAGCAGGCCTCGACCGGCCTTGGCGGTGATCGGCTTGAGCGCGGCGGTGTCGCCCAGCACCTGTTTCATCAACTGCTCGCCATGTGCCTGTTTTTCGTAGAGCGCTGCCAGCGTCTGCACGTTGCGGCCCATGTCTTCCAGCAGATGCGTGCCGCGCGTGCTCATGTCGAGCGTGGGGGCGATGCGCGCGAGCGTCTCGCTGCGCGCGGCGGAGCGGCCGCCGACGAGGATCAGGTCGGGGCGGATGCGGCTCAGCGCGTCGAAATCGGGCTCGAACAGGCTGCCTGCGACAGGGTAACGGGTCTGGTCGCCAAACCCCTGCAGGTATTGCGGAAAGGCAGCGCGCGGCACGCCTGCCACGGGCAGTTGCAGGCTCTGCAAGATGTCCAGCGAGGCGAGGTCATAGGCCACAACTCGGCGTGGATTCGCGGCGAGGCGGGCGTTTCCTTTGGCGTGGCGGACATCGATGGAGCCAGTGGTGGACTGCGCCCGGGCCAGACCGTGGAACGTCGCCGTACCAAGGGCTGCCGCGAAGGTGAGGGCGGTGCGGCGGGTCAGTTGTGGGTGCATCGAAAGCGGTGGCATCTGGGGGGCTCCTGGAACAAAAAAATCAAAACAAACGGTTCTCTTTTTTTAGTCTTGCGCACAAGTCCATCAAGTTGACAAATAACTTGTCGTTGGCGGTGGCTTTCGTTGACACAAGATTCCTGCAAAGTTGTAATAAGAATTAATTCTATTTGCATTTGAATTTCAGAAGGACAACATGCCCATTTCGCACCGCCACACCCTGTTTGCCCTGAGCGCCATCGCTTTCGGCATCCATGGACTGGCCCAGGCCCAGACATCCGCCCAGCCGGCGCAGGCCGCCGCTGCCGAAACCGCCGCCAGCGTGGTGCTGCCCGAGACCACCGTGCGCGCCACCGCCGAGCAGGAGCTCAAGCAGGCGTTGGGCGTGTCGATCATCACGCAGGAGGATCTGCAGGAGCGCCCGCCTGCTAACGACCTCTCCGAGCTGATCCGCACCATGCCCGGCGTGAATCTCACGGGCAACTCGTCGTCTGGCCAGTTCGGCAACAGCCGCCAGATCGACCTGCGCGGCATGGGCCCTGAGAACACGATGATCATGATCGACGGCAAGCCCGTGCAGTCGCGCAATGCCTCAAAGATGGGCCGCACCGGCGAGCGCGATACGCGTGGCGATTCCAACTGGGTACCGGTCGAGGCCATCGAGAGCATCGAGGTCATCCGAGGTCCGGCGGCCGCGCGCTACGGCTCGGGCGCTGCGGGGGGCGTGGTCAACATCATCACCAAGAAGCCGACCGACAAGCTCGCCGGTTCGGTCACTGTCTACGCCAACAAGCCCGAGCATTCGGAAGAGGGCGACACCAAGCGCGCCAGCTTCAACTTGTCGGGTCCGGTGGCCGAGAACCTGTCGTTCCGTCTGTTCGGCAACATTGCCAAGACCGCCGCCGACGACACCTCGCTCAACAGCCATGTCTCCGATCTGGCGCTGGCCCCCGCTGGCCGCGAAGGTGTGCGCAACCGCGATCTGAACGCCTTGCTGCGCTGGGACCTGACGCCTCAGCAGGCGCTGGAGTTCGAAGCCGGGACCAGCCGCCAGGGCAACATCTACGCGGGTGAGCGCCTGATGAACAGCGACACCAATGCCGCCAACATGCAGGCATTGCTTGGTCAGGAAACCAATATCACCCACCGCAACACCGTGGGCCTCACGCACCGTGGCAAGTGGGACTGGGGCACGTCACGCCTTGTCTTCCAGTCGGAAAACACGCGCCGCTCGCAGTACCCCGTGGGTCTGGCCGGTGGTCCCGAAGGCTCGATCACCTCGACCGACGCGGCCAACATGGTCACCTCCAAGCTCGCCAACTATTTTCTGAACGGCGAGGTGAACACACCGATCAACATCGGTGGCCAGCGCCACATGCTCACTTCGGGCTTTGAGTACCGCAACGAGAAGCTCAATGACCCGGGCGCGAACGCGCAGTCATCGACCAGCAGCGGCGGCGACGACATCTCGGGCCTCACCGGAAGCGGAACGCGCAGCGGGAAGTCCGATGCGCAGACCTGGGCCTTTTATGTGGAGGACAACTTCGAGCCGATCAAGAATCTGATCTTCACGCCAGGCCTGCGTTTCGATCACCACAGCCAGGCGGGCAGCAACTGGAGCCCGAGTATCAACGCGACCTATCACCTGACGGATCAATGGTCCGTCAAGGGGGGCGTGGCGCGCGCGTTCAAGGCACCGAATCTCTACCAGACCAACGTCAACTACCTGTACTACACGCGCGGTCAGGGCTGTCCCATCAGCTCGCCCAACATGGGTGGCGGCTGCTACATCCGCGGCAATCCGGATCTGAAGGCTGAGACCAGCGTCAACAAGGAACTGGGTCTGGCGTTCAGCAGCGGCGAAGGTCTGGACGCGAGCCTGACCTACTTCCAGAACGACTACAAGAACAAGATCTACGCGGAGATGAACGACGGCACTTCGACCGTGGTCGGCACCACGCAGGTGTTCCAGTGGATGAACGCGAGCCGCGCCGTGGTGCGGGGCTTCGAAGGCAATCTGACGCTGCCGCTGATCGGCAACCGTGGCGACACTCTCAAGTGGACCAACAACTTCACCTACATGATGAAGAACCACAACAAGGACAACAACCAGCCCTTGTCGGTGATTCCCAAGTACACGGTGAATTCGACGCTGGACTGGCGCGTGACACCGGTCTGGTCCACGCAGCTGTTCGCCACGTTCTACGGCCGTCAGGAGCCACGCACCGTCAATACCGGGGGATCGGCCGCCACAGGTGATTCACTGACGGAGCTGGGCTCTTACGCCACCTTCGGCCTCGGCGCGCAGTACCAGATCAAGCGCGAGTTCTCGGTCAACTTCGGTGTGAACAACATCGGCGACAAGCGCCTGTTCCGCACGGCGTCGAACTCCGCAGGTGGAGCCGCGACCTACAACGAGCCGGGCCGCACTTACTACGTGTCGCTCACCGGCAAGTTCTGAGTGCCTTGAGTGGATGCCATCTGGGCGGCGCTGGCGATACGCCGCTCGGAGATCACCTCGTGCACGAAGCGCATCTTCTCCTGCGCCCGGGCACTCAACGCGAATGGATAGGCATCAATCTGCCCGAGGCTGCGCGTGAGGCTGTTGAGCAAAAGCGTGGTCGGCACCAGCGCCGACAGCATGCTGCCAAACGGAGGCGGCGGCATGATGAACGGATCGATCATCGTGAAGTGCTGATCGCCGAGCGGGCTCGGCACGTTGATCTGCGTGTCGAAGCTCTTGGCGGTCTCCAGCAGATCGACCAGATGCAGGTAGTGGGCCCAGGTTTCGGCCCAGTCCTCCCACGGATGGGCTGTGGCATAGGCGCTCACATGCGTGTCGCGCCACGAGATATCGGGCATGGGCGAGCGTGCGTAGTAGTTCTGCAGCGATTGCGCGTAGTCCAGCCGCTCGTCGCCGAACAACGCGCGAAATTCTTCGAGGCGATTTGGCTGGCCGCGCGCGATCAGTGCATCCCAGAAATAGTGGCCGATCTCGTGGCGTAGATGGCCGAGCAGCGTGCGGTACGGCTCCTGAAAGGCCATACGGCGTCGCACACGTTCGTCGTCATCGGCTTCCGCCACGTTCAGTGTGATCACGCCAGAGGCGTGTCCCGTCAGCACCGGTGTGGTACCGGGGATGTCGGCCAGAAATTCAAAGATAGGTCCGGACTCGCCGGGCAACTGGTCCAGACCGAGGCGTATGTCAATGTAGTACAGGCGCCGCTTGGCCGATTCGATGAGGCCCCAGCGGCGCACGTTCTGCGGGTCCGACAGATCGGGCAACACGCGGGTGTATTGACACGCGCGGCAGAGCGCGTCGGCGGGCGTGCCGGGAGTATGGATCAGTGCGAGATTGCAGGTGCCGTAGCGCGTGCGGTTGGCGCACATCTGGTAGCGCAGATAGGGTGCTTCGGATTCGCTGACGCCTGCGTTTGATGTGTTCTCATGCGTTGTCTGCAGGCCGGGTCGCGGCAGGCGTCGCTCGAACAATCCGCTGCCATCGCTGCTCTGGATCAGAGCGACCATGTCTACATGCTCGCGCACGAACGCCAGCGTGTTGCCGCAATGCACGCATTGGAAGCTTTCAAAGAACACGAGGAAGCCGCAGTGGCCGCAGTGGAATAGGCGCATGGTGGGACATTGTGCCGTGAGTGGTGGAAATTATCAGTACGCCGGAAACGACAACGCCACAGCCCCTGCAGGGTTGTGGCGTTGTCGGATCAGCAGGCGGTGCGAGAGTTATGGACGCACAACGATGCTGTTGCGCACTTCGCGAACGCCCTTGGAGCTGCGGGCGATGGATTCGGCGCGGTCCTTTTCGGCCTGCGACTTGGCGAAGCCGGAGAGCTGCACCGTGCCGTTGAGCGTTTCCACGCTGATGGAGGTGGCTGCCACGGTTTTGTCCTCTGCGAACTTGGCCTTCACGGCGGTGGTGATGCCGGCATCATCCACATACGAGCCGACGGTCTGCTGGTCACGCGCGACCGAGCAGCCGGTCGCGGTGATGATGGTCACGCCCGCCATGGCGGCAAAAGTGAGTGCTCGAACATATTTCATGGTGGACTCCCCGAAAAATGTGGAATGAAAAAGCAGTGAGATCGACGGGTGATGCGTACCTGATTCAACGTTTCTGATCGCATGCTTTGTCGAGGGGGCGGTGACCAGTGTCGATCACGACGCTGGTCACGGGGCTGTGTCAGCGATCGTCGCCGCGACCGCGTGCCAGCATTACCAGCACGGCGGCGGCGGCACCCGCTGCGGCAGCGATCACCAGTGATTTGGCGGGTTGCTCCTGCACATACTGGTTGGTGGCATCCGCTGCCTGATGAAACTGTTTGCGTGCGCGCTGGCTGGAATCTGCCATGTAGTTGATTCCGCGATTGGCGAATTCCTGGGCGCGAGCTGCCAGATCTTCAATGCGCGAACTTGCGCGCAATTGCTCGTCCCATTCGTCCAGCTTTTCTTCGGCCTGATCCAGCGCCTTGTTGGCGGCGCGGCGTGTGCTGTGAGCCGCTTCCTTGGCGGAGTCCAGCGCATCCTCGGCAGCGCCCTTGGCGGCGTCGGTCACTTGTTCGGCAGCCTTGTGCAAATCGCTCATTGAATGTCCTTTCGTTGTTGTTCTGCAAGGGTGCAAGCTCCTCGCGGCGTGCACTTGCAGTGAAGGGTTGGAGACTGGATATTGCAATCCGTTCCCCGACTCATTGTCACTTGCGGTTGATCAGTCCCATGACAAAGGTGATGACCGCAATCACGATGAAGACGAAGAACAGTATTTTGGCAATACCGACTGCGCCGGAGGCAATGCCCCCAAATCCAAACAGGGCCGCCACCAGTGCAATCACCAGAAATACTACTGCGTAATGAAGCATATTCACATCCTTGCAAAGGTATCGTCTCAAGCTGTCGATATCGACAGCACATGAAACAACTTTATGGCAGTGATGTGTTGCGGCTCGCCGGTATCGGGCGCTTGCGCTTGTAGGAGCAGGGCTGACAGCGCGCTCAAGGCGAGAGCGGGGGAGACGCGAAGCGAATCGGGACGGCGCCCGTCAGGTGCTATGCGGCAGCGTGGCTGATACCAGCGTTCCCTCGCCGGGGTTGGAGGTCACGGTAAGACGACCACCAGCTGCCTCCACACGGTGATGCATGCCGGCAAGTCCGTGCGCGGTGGGCGAGACCATGTGCGTATCAAATCCCGAGCCGTTGTCGCGCACCTGCACGGTGACATGCGTGGGATAGTCATGCACGGTAATCAATACTCTGCCGGCGTTCGCATACTTGCCAATGTTGGTGAGCGATTCTTGTATCAGTCGGTAAACAGTCAGCTGCATCGAATCGGAAAGTTGCACCGGCTCGAGGTTGACTTCCACCGCGATTTTGGAGCGCTCGGCAAACTCGTGCGTGAGGATTTCCAGCGTTGCGGTGAGCCCGAGATTGGACAGGGATGAGGGGCGCAGATCCTCGATGATACGGCGCTTGAGTGCGATGACACCGTTGAGTGTTTCCACCAGGTGATTGAGGCGCTCGGAGATTTCTGGCTGTTCGAGGTTCACGCGTGATCGCAGCCGTGCCACATCGAGCTTGGCGGCGGTGAGCAGAGCGCCGAGCTCATCATGCAGCTCGCGCGCCAGATGGCCGCGTTCTTCTTCTCGTACCTGCTGAAGGTGCGTGGCGAGCTTGCCAAGCGAAGCGGTGCGGTCCCGCACCAGTTGCTCGAGTTGACTGCGCTCGCGGGCCTGCACTTCCTTTTCTCGCTCGTTCGCATCTTGCAAAGCCTCGGCCTTGCGAAGATACATGTAGAAAGCCAGCAGGCCGATGACCGCAACCACGGCGATGCCGATGCGCGAGAGCGTGAGCGAGTGCATGATCTCGTTGTTGCTGACCTCGGCACGTTGAATGGTGCGTTGGATCATACGGTCCGAGGTCGCACGGATGGCCTCCATGTGCTTGAGGCCGATGTCCGTGGTGACCACGAATTTCCAGGCATCCTCATTGCCGTTGCGTCGCAGTTGCAGGCTCAGGTCCAGCTCGGAGATGCGCCGCGCGATCTGGTTGGACAGTTCAGTGAAGTCGCTGCTGTCCTCAGGCAAGCCCTGGAGCAGGCCATGCAGTTCGTTGATGTTGCGCTCGATGGATTTGGCGCTTTCCGCATAGGGCTCGATGTATTGGGCATTGCTGGTCAGCAGATAGCCGCGCAGTCCACTTTCGATGCTGAGCATCTCGCGCACCAAACGATCCAGTGTGCGACGCGTTGCCTGGGCTTGCTCCAGACGCTGGACGGCGGTGTGTGAGCCGAAATATCCAACCTCATTGACCGCCACCAACACGACTGCGGCCAACAAGGCCAGCAGCATGTTGAACGACATTCTCGTGAGGGGAAACTTGCGCATGAATGTTAATCCTCGTAACACTATTCAAAGAAACACCTATAACGTCGCGCTTAACCATGGCATCATTCAATTGACTTGGCTATATATTGCGAGGCAATAGTAGTCGCTATTTCATTCATCGAATGAGTGGCCGTTGCTGTTCTCATTCAGAAAGTACGAGAATGATCAGAGTTGGAATCGTGGACGATCACGCGATTGTCCGGTCGGGTTTGAAGCAGTTCTTGTCGGAGCACGTTGATTTGCGCGTTGTCGGGGAGGCCGCGAATGGTCGCGAAGCCATCGATCTGATTCGCGCGCATGAAGTCGATGTGCTGGTGATGGATCTGGCCATGCCGGGGCAGAGCGGCATCGATGCGCTCGCCATGCTGCGGGCCAAGGCGCCCAACATGGGCATACTCATTCTGAGCGGCTATCCCGAAGAACACTACGCGATCAACCTGATTCGCCAGGGCGCGAGCGGTTATCTCAACAAGGAATGCGACCCCAAGGAAATCGTCGAAGCGATCCGCACCATTGCGCTGGGTCGTCGCTATCTCACGCCCGCCGTGGCGGATCTGCTCGCACAGCAGCTCAACCGCAAGGACAATGCGCCGCCGCATGAGCAGCTTTCAGAGCGCGAGTTTCAGGTGTTTCTGAAGCTGGCACGGGGGGAGACAGCAGGGGATATTGCGAAGGCGCTCTCGCTGAGCGTGAAGACGGTGAGTACCTATCGCACCCGTCTCATGGAAAAGCTAGGACTCTCCTCCAACAGCGATCTCACCTACTACGCTCTTAAAAACAAGCTCATTGATTGATCTTTGCTTTCACGAAGCTTCTGGCTCCGCGGGCTGGTTGTTTGGGGGCTGCAATACAGGCCCTCATGCGTCGTTGCGACGCTTTGCCGTATACAACCTGCTGTCTGCGGCTACGCGTCTAGCCTGAGGGCAAGTCTTTCGGTTGAGGTGGTTGATCGAGTCTCGCTGGCGCTTCCGTGGTCTGATGGTGGGAGCCTGTCCTTTCAGGACAGTTTGTGCGGTTCTACGTGGGTGCGGCCGTGCTCTATGCAGTAGTCGACCAAGGCCTCGATTTCGTTGGATTTGTCGAAGACGGCATCGACTCCCAATTGCGCGCAGCGCATGCGCACGTCGGGGGTGGCGTAGTTGCTCAGCACAATCATCTTCTGGGTTTTGTTGCGCTTGCGGCAGGCTTCCAGAACGCCGAGGCCGCTGCCCTGACGCAGGAACAGATCGATGATGGCGAGGTCCCAGCCTGCGGGGTTGGAGGTCAGCCAGGCTTTGCCGGCGTCTTCGGTTTCGGCCGTGCCGATGGCTTCGACATGGGCGAGCTCTTCCAGCGTACCTATGAGGTTTTCGCGAATCGTCGCGTTGTCTTCAACAATGTAAGTGCGCAATTTCACGTCTGCCCAAATGAAGTCGATATCCAGTTCGATCGCGTTCTTTTTGCAGGCCATGACATGGCGAAACGCGCAGTGGTTACTTTACGTGTCTGCTGCATGACATTTTGCCAGTGCTCGCAGGCTTGGTGCGTCGGAAAGCGCCTACTTATGCGCGCCAGCGGCTGAGGCACCGCAAACTTTGCATTCGGGGTCACGTGCGGCGCGCATCTCAGTCCAGTGCATGCTGCGCCCGTCGAGCATCAGCAAGCGTCCGCTGAGCGAGGTACCTGCGGTTTTGACGATCAGCTTGAGCGCTTCGGCCGCCTGCATCGAGCCGATGATGCTCACCATTGGCGCAAATACTCCCATGGTCGAGCATTGCACTTCCTCGAACACGTCGTCTGGTGAGAACAGGCAGGCGTAACAGGGCGACGTTTCCTGCCGGGGATCGAAGACGCTGATCTGGCCGTCCATGCGGATGGCCGCGCCCGACACCAGCGGCTTGCACGCTTGCACACAGGCGGCGTTGATCGCGTGGCGTGTCTGGTAGTTGTCGGTGCAGTCGAGCACGACGGTGGCGGACTGCACGAGCTGCGCAAGTGCCTCTCCATCCACGCGCTGGCGGACGGTGCGCACGTCCACATCCGGATTGATGGCCAGCATGGCGACTTTCGCCGACTCGACCTTGTCCATGCCCACGCGCTCGGTGGTGTGGGCGATCTGGCGCTGCAGGTTGGTGAGGTCCACTTCATCGTCGTCGACCAGCGTGACGGTGCCCACGCCCGCCGCTGCAAGAATCAACGCGACGGGCGAGCCCAGCCCGCCTGCACCGATCACGAGGGCATGCGCGGCAAGAATGCGCTCTTGGCCCTCGATACTGATGTCGTCGAGCATGATGTGGCGGGAATAGCGCAGGAGTTGGTCGTCGTTCATGGGCTTGCTGTCGTCATCAAGAAAAAAGGCCGGAGGAACCGGCCTTTTTTGCAGTCAACGCATTGTCGTCTCCGTCAAAGCGTCATTCGTCCTTCTTCACTTCGGGGCGCTCGGTCTTGGACTTGCTAGCCAGCACGGTGACGCCGCGCAGCTGGTTGATGGCCTGATTGAGCTGGAAGTCCTTGTCGGAGCCGAACTCCGGCAGGCGGTCCTTCTTGGCCTTTTCCTTGTCCTTGGACTCTTCTTCCAAGCGTTTCATGGCTTCCTCGCGCGCCTTTTCGCGTGTGGCGTCCTTGGTTTCTTCGCCTTGACCGCTGGAGAGATGCTTCTCCAAGTCGGCTTCGCGTGGGCGCAAGGAGGCGTACAGGTCGCCATCGGGGGTCTCGTCAACCCACACGTCGGGCACGATGCCCTTGGCCTGGATCGAGCGGCCGCTTGGCGTGTAGTAGCGCGCTGTGGTCAGCTTGATGCCGGTGTCCGGGCCGAGCGGACGCACGGTCTGCACCGAGCCCTTGCCGAACGTCTGTGCGCCCATGACGGTAGCGCGCTTGTGGTCCTGCAGCGCCCCGGCCACGATTTCGCTGGCGGACGCCGATCCTTCATTGACCAGCACGACCAGTGGCACCTTCTTGAGGGCGGCGGGCAGACTGCGCAGCGGATCGCTGCCGCGACGCGCGTAGTCTTCGGGAGAGGCCTTGAAGTTCGACTTGCTCTCGGGCAACTGGCCGTTGGTGGTCACGACGGTCACGTTCTCGGGCAAGAAGGCTGCCGAGATTGCCACGGCCGCGTCGAGCAGACCGCCTGGGTCGTTGCGCAGGTCGAGGACCATACCCTTGATGTTGGGGTCCTGCTTGTACAGGTCGTCCACCTTGCGCACGAAGTCGTCGACTGTGCGTTCTTGGAACTGCGACAGGCGGACCCAGGCGTAGCCAGGTTGGACCATCTTGGCCTTGACCGACTGGGTCTTGATCTCTTCGCGCGTGATGGTCACGGGGAAGGTGCGGCTTTCATCCTTGCGCAGGATGGTCAGCGTCACCTTGGTGTTGGGTTCGCCGCGCATTTTCTTGACGGCATCGTTCAGCGACAGGCCCTTGACGGCCGTGTCGTCGATCTTGGTGATCAGGTCGTTGGTCTTGAGACCGGCGCGATCGGCGGGCGAACCCTCGATGGGCGAAACGATCTTGATCAGGCCGTCTTCCTGCGTGATCTCGATGCCGACGCCCACGAAACGGCCGCTGGTGCCCTCGCGGAATTCCTTGAAGGACTTCTTGTCGAAATACTGGGAATGGGGATCAAGGCTGGAGACCATGCCGGAGATGGCATCGGTGATCAGCTTGCGGTCATCGACCTGATCGACGTAATCGGTCTTGATCAGACCAAAAACCGCCGACAGTTGCTGGATTTCCTCCAGGGGCAACGGAGTCATGCCGCTGCGCGCCACCGTCTGCAAGGACACTGTGGTGAGTGCGCCCGCGAAGACGCCAACGGAAATCCAACCTGCTATTTTGAGTTTTTGGCCCATATATATGTCACCTCGACCGAACTATGTACATCTTAGTGCGGTATTGACCTCGGACAGTTCCCGGGGTTCCATTGACTGACAACTTATTGCGCCCCGTGTGGCGGGTGGCAACGTCGAATGCCCTCGATGCGCTCGATTGCTGGCGGCCTGTGAATGCCTGCTGACGATCGGACGCGAAGAAGACATTGTGACGCAAGGTGAGGCTTTTCCCTCAGCAATCAAGGTTTCTTCACATGCGCCGGTCGGAAATCCAACACCGGCGCGCGAAAGATCAGGCTTTTCCTTGTGAAGCCACGGCTGCTGCGGCCTTGGCGGCGGCTTCGGCGTCGCCCAGGTAGTAGTGGCGGATCGGCTTGAGGTTGTCGTCGAGCTCATACACCAGCGGGATGCCGTTGGGGATGTTGAGGCTGACGATGTCGTCGTCCGAAATATTGTCTAGATACTTCACCAGCGCGCGGATGGAGTTACCGTGCGCAGCGATCACCACGCGCTTACCCGAGCGGATTGTTGGGGCAATGCTGTCATTCCAGAAGGGCAGCACGCGGGCCACGGTGTCTTTCAGGCACTCGGTGAGCGGAATCTGCGCTTGGTCGAGACCGGCGTAGCGGATGTCGCCGCGCTCGCTGCGTGGGTCGGTGGCCTCAAGTGCTGGAGGTGGCGTATCGTAGCTGCGGCGCCAGACGAGCACCTGTGCGTCGCCGTATTCTTTGGCCATGTCGGCCTTGTTCAGCCCCTGCAAACCGCCGTAGTGGCGCTCGTTCAGGCGCCAGCTGTGCTCGACGGGCAGCCAGGTGCGATCCATTTCATCCAGCGTGTGCCAGAGCGTGCGGGTGGCACGCTTGAGTACGCTGGTGTAGGCCAGATCGAACTCGTAACCGTCGGCCTTCAGCAGGCGACCGGCATTCTTTGCCTGCTCGACGCCTGTCGGTGTGAGATCGACATCGGTCCAGCCGGTGAAGCGATTCTCAAGATTCCAAGTGGATTCGCCGTGGCGAATCAGTACCAGTTTATGCATGGGTTACCCTCGAAGGAACAGGCCAAAACCCGTCATTCTAGAATTACGGGGTTTGCCAAACCCAAGGACGTTCGTGAAATTCATCTTAGACAACTGGTATTTGATCCTCATTGCGCTGATTTCGGGCGCCTTGCTGCTGGTTCCCATGATCAAGGGGGCGAGCGCCGGTTCGCTTTCGACCGCTCAGGCGATCCAGCTGATCAACCGCGAAAAGGCAGTGGTTATCGATGTGTGCGAACCTGATGAATTCGCGGCCGGTCATGTGAAGGGCGCGAAGAACGTGCCGCTCGGCCAGC
This sequence comes from Diaphorobacter sp. HDW4A, assembly GCF_011305995.1. Taxonomy (GTDB): domain Bacteria; phylum Pseudomonadota; class Gammaproteobacteria; order Burkholderiales; family Burkholderiaceae_C; genus Diaphorobacter_A. The sequence goes on from NZ_CP049910.1 coordinate 6,381,988, forward strand.
TCGAAGAAAAGCTGCCGCAGGTCGTCAAGAACAAGGCGCTGCCGGTGATTCTGGTGTGCGCCAAGGGCCCTCGCGCCAACCGCGCTGTGGGCGTGGCCAAGAAACTGGGCTACGACAACGCGCAGGCGCTTGCGGGCGGTCTGGTGGCGTGGCGTGACGCTTCGCTGCCGGTTGAAAAGGCCTGAGAACTCTGAGCTGCCTCCACGTGGGGCTTGCTCAGCCAAGGCCCCGCGCCACAACTACAACTGAAAGGAACACCCCATGCCAATCGTCAAGATGTACACCACCGCTGTTTGCCCCTACTGCATCCGCGCCAAGCAGATCCTGAAATCCAAGGGGGTGGAGCATATCGAGGAAGTCCGTGTGGACACCAATCCCGATGAGCGCATGAAGATGATGGAAATCACCGGCCAGCGCACCGTGCCCCAGATTTTCATCGGCGAAACCCATGTGGGTGGACACGATGATCTCGTCGCGCTCGATGGACGTGGCGGTTTGATGCCGCTGCTGCAAGGCGCGTAAAAAATTCTGGCGATGTCTCCGCACATTGCATAATGGATTGTTTCGCCCGGGGAGTTGTTTCCCGGGCGATCTATGTTTCAGACTGAAAGACCCAACCGACCATGGCGACCGAAGATACCCCAGTGTTCCAGATTCAACGCGTTTATCTGAAGGACCTGTCCCTGGAGCAGCCCAACTCTCCGGCCATCCTGCTGGAGCAGGAACAGCCCAACGTGGACATCCAGCTTGGCGTGGAAGCCAACCCCGTGGCCGAAGGCATTTTCGAAATCGCCGTGACCGCCACCGTGCAGACCAAGATCAAGGATAAGACCGTGTTCCTGGTTGAAGCCAAGCAAGCCGGCATCTTCGAAATCCGCAACATTCCTGAAGACCAGATGGGTGCCATCGTCGGCATCGCCTGCCCACAGATCGTGTATCCGTACCTGCGCGGCAACGTAGCGGACGTGATCACCCGCGCGGGCTTCCCGCCCGTGCACCTGGCCGAAATCAACTTCCAGGCCATGTACGAGCAGCAGCAAGCCGCTGCCCAAGGCAACACCACCGCTCAGTGATCCATCACTGACCGCTGAAAGCACACTGATCCCCGCGAATGGCTCCGGCCTTCGCGGGGATTTGTTTTTTCCGGGCAGTGGTTTCTTCACCTAGGTGCCACGGAACTCTTGTTATTCTTCGCGCCATGAAGATTTTCGTCATCGGAGCCGGGGCCTGGGGCACGGCAATCGCCATGAGCGCCGCGGGTAGTGCGGGCCAGCATTCAGTCAAGCTTTGGGCGCGTGATGCGGCGCAGGCCGCACAGATGCAGGCCGAGCGCGCCAACACTCGCTATCTCAAGGGTGGCAGCTTTCCCGCGTCGCTCGAAGTCGTGAGCGGTGATGTCGCGCCCCATGTGGAGGATGCCGATATGATCGTTCTGGGCACGCCGATGGCGGCCCTGCGCGAATGGCTGGTGCGCCTCTCCGAAGTGAAGGTACCAGTGGTCTGGCTCTGCAAGGGCTTTGAGGCCGTTGCCGCCGGTGCGCCCGAAGGCGCGGTCGGCCTGATGGCGCACGAGGTCTGCAGGCAGGTCGCGCCCGATCTGCGCAGCGGCGTGCTCAGCGGCCCGAGCTTTGCCGACGAGGTTGCGCGCCAGCAGCCCACGGCGCTGGTCGCGGCGAGCGCGCATGCCGATGTGTCCGAGTTGCTGGTCACGGCCTTCCACAGCGAGGCCATGCGTGTCTACGCGAATGGAGACATCGTCGGCGTCGAGGTCGGCGGCGCGGTCAAGAACGTGCTTGCGATTGCCACAGGACTGTGCGACGGTTTGCAACTGGGCCTGAACGCCCGTGCAGCGCTGATCACGCGCGGGCTGGCGGAGATGACGCGCCTCGGCATGGCCCTCGGTGCGCGCGCCGAAACCTTCATGGGGCTCTCGGGTTTGGGCGATCTGGTGCTGACCGCCACAGGCGACCTGTCGCGCAACCGCAAGGTCGGCCTGCTGCTCGCCAAGGGCATGACGCTGGAGGAAGCGGTTCGGTCGCTCGGCCATGTGGCCGAGGGCGTCTACAGCGCGCGCACGGTGCTCGCGCGGGCACGTCTGCTGGGCGTGGAAATGCCAATCACGGAAACCGTCGTGGGTCTGCTCAATGGCGAGCTTGCCGTTGGCGATGCGGTGCAGACGTTGATGACGCGCGACCCGCGCGGGGAGTGAAACGAGCGAGCGCGCGCCGAATGCCCAAGTGAATCGATGGGGATTTGGGCGCTTGATTTTGCGCAACTCCCTGTCGTCAAAGGCTTTTCCGTAGCCTAAATCGGCTTTTGTCAAAACATAGGCTGAATTGCCTTGCCGGAAAACCTGCTTCAGTAGATTCTCCGCCCCCAGCAAGCGACACCCAATAGTCGCGGTTGAGCGAGGGATTTCGAATGAATAGTCGGCAAAATAACTTTCTTTTCGCGCGAAATGCGCGCATTTATCGTCGCAGCATATTGGGGCTCATCGGGCTGGGATTGGTGCCGCCCTTGGCATTCACCGCCATCGTGTCCTCCCGCAGTCAGCGCACGGAGCACGACGGGCTGCCCACGGTCCAGGTGCCCTTGCTGCATCTGCCGTCCATCCACAATTTCCGGGACGTGGCGGGCGTCGATGCGCAATTGCCTTATCGCAATGTGCACGGCGTGGCGCTGCGCACCAGAACGCTGTACCGCTCGGGCTGGCTCAGCGCCGACGATGCCGACGCGCGGCGGCTGCGTACGCTCGGGGTGGATGTGGTCTACGACCTGCGGCCGCAGGATCAGCGCCGCAGCCAGCCCGACCGGGTGCCGCAAGGGGTCGAATACGTGCCACTGTTTCAGGTGGCGGCATCATCATCGTCCGCACCGCGTGTGGAGCAGGTAGCAGCCCCGGAGAGCATGGAGGACCGCATGCGTTTCTTTGTGTCGGATCAGGGCATTCGCACGCGCACCGTCTTTTTGCTGGAACAGATGGCCCTTGTGGACGGCGCTCAAGTCTTTCACTGCGCTCAGGGCTGCGATCTCACCGGCTGGGTCACCGCGCTATTGCACACTGTCGCCGAGCTGCCGCAGGACGTCATCATGCGGGACTACCTGCTAAGCAACGAGCGCCTCAAAAGCGACACGGATGGTGAAGCACAACCGGCGGCCGTGCAGGCAAGCTACCTGCAGGCCGCCTTGCACGAAGCCACGACGCGCCATGGGTCGGTGCAGCGTTTCATCACCGAAGGCCTGCGGCTCAGCGAAGAGACCCAGCAGCGGCTGCGCGCCAAGCTGCTCACGCAGACCTGACGCGCTCGTCGATTACAAACCCAGCTCCAGCGCCAGCAGCTCTTCCACCGTCTGGCGGCGGCGGATCAGGCGGGCCTTGCCTGCGTCCACCAGCACCTCAGCGGCGAGAGGGCGCGTGTTGTAGTTGCTCGACATCGACGCGCCGTAGGCACCGGTGTCGTTGATCACCAGCAGATCACCGACACTGGCGCCCGCGAGTTCGCGAGGCAGCACCACGCCGCCGTCGCCCTGGGTGAACACATCGCCCGATTCGCAGAGCGGCCCCGCCACCACGCTGGGCGCGGCGGGCAGTTCCTTGCCGTCGCGGCGCAGCACCTGCATGGCGTGAAAGCTCCCGTACATGGCGGGGCGCATCAGTTCGTTGAAGCCGGTATCGACCAGCACGAAGTGGTTGTTGCCCGCGTTCTTGGTCGCGCGCACGGTGCCCAGCAGCACGCCGGACTCGGCCACGAGGAAACGGCCCGGCTCGATCTCGAGCCCGAGTGCATGACCGACGATGGCCTCGGCCTGCTTGCGCGCGGCGTCCCACAGACCGTGGTAGTGCGCGGTGTCGATGGTCGCTTCGCCATTACGGTACGGAATCGACAGGCCACCGCCCGCCGAGATCGCATGCAGATCGTGGCCCGCGTCCTTGGTGGCCTGCACCAGCTTGACCATCGCGCCGCAGACTTCCTGCAGATGCCCGTAGTCCACACCCGAGCCGATGTGCATGTGCAGTCCGGCCAGCACCAGACCGCCCGCGCGGATCGCGTCGAGCGCGGCCAGCAGGTCGGTGTGCCAGATGCCGTGCTTGCTGTGCTCGCCGCCGGTGTTGGTCTTGTTGCTGTGGCCGTGGCCGAAGCCGGGGTTGATGCGCAGCCACACATGGTGGCCGGGCGAGGCCTCGCCCAATTGCGTGAGCATGTCGATGGAGCCGGCGTTCACCGGCACCTTGTGCTCGACCACGGTGGCCAGCGTTGCCTCATCCATCACGTCCGCGGTGAAGACGATGTCGCTCGGCTCGCCGAAGCCCGGCTTGAATCCGGCGGCAATGGCACGCAGGATCTCGCCGCGTGAGACCGAATCCACCTTTACCCCCTGGCCGCGCATCAGTCCGAGGATGTGGATGTTCGAGCAGGCCTTCTGTGCGAAGCGGATGGTGTCGAAGCGCTTCAATTGCGCGATGCGCGCGCGGATGGTGTTGGCATCGTAGACCCACAGCGGGGTGCCGAATTCATCGGCCAGTTGCCAGAGTTGGGCGGAGGAAAACGGATTGCTCATGGTGTGGAGATCTCTGTGTAGTTGGGGCGATCATCGCTGATGGAGGGTATTTGGTCGAATACTTTGATTTTTCATGTCCATCCATTTCTGATATGGTTTGCACACCATGTCCAGCACACCCACCAGCGCCGCTTCGACCGAAGATTCGCGTATCGGCCATCGCCACATCGAAGTCTTCCGCGCCATCATGCTTGCGGGCGGCGTGACGGGTGCAGCACGGTTGCTCTACACCTCTCAGCCCACAGTCAGCCGCGAACTCGCGCGGCTCGAGTCGCTGCTGGGCTATGCGCTGTTCGAGCGGGTGCAGGGCCGTCTGCGCGCCACAGCCAAGGCGCTGTCGCTCTGGGACGAGGTGCAGCGCAGCTGGCAGGGGCTCGATCATGTGGTCGAGCACGCGCTGGCGCTCGCGCAGCCGAATCATTCGCACATCAGCGTGCTGAGCATGCCTGCACTGAGTCACGCGCTGCTGCCCGGCGCACTGGCGCGACTGCAGCAGGCGCACGGTCCGCTCGCGCTCAGCGTGGCGAGTCAGGATGGTCCGCTGCTGCTCGAATGGATGTCGGCCCAGCGCTTCGACATTGGGCTCACCGAGCAGTGCGACGCGCCGCCCGGCACGCGCGCCATCGCGCTACCCGCCGTTGACGAGGTGGCTGTGATGCCAGCCGCCCATCCGCTGGCGAAGAAAAAGCGCCTCAAGGCCACGGACTTCGCGGGCCAGCCGTTCATTAGCCTGGCGCGCGACGACGTCTACCGCCAGCGCATCGATGCCGAGTTCGCGCGCGCCGGTGTCGAGCGTCAACTCCTGCTCGAAGCTCACAGCGCCATCGCCATTTGCGCGATGGCGCAGCACGGCCTCGGCATCGCCATCGTCAACCCGCTGACCGCGCGGGCCTGCGAGGGCGAGCAGCTCGTCGTGCGGCCACTCGCGTTTTCAATTCCGTTTCAGGTGCAGGCGCTGCTGCCGCTGCACCGGCCTGCGGTCGGTGGGGTCGATGCGCTGCTGGCCGCGCTGCGCTCCGAGGTCGCAGCGTCTGCCTGACGGCTGACCCCGCGCGTCGTCCACCAGAACACCAGCGCGAGCAGGCTGATCAGCGCCCCAAGCAGACACACGCCGAGCCACCCTGCATGCGCAAAGGTGACCGTGGTGGCGATGGCGCCGAGCCCGCTGCCCACCGCGTAGAACAGCATGTACAGACCGATGAGGCGGCTCTGTGCCTGCGGCCTATCGCGCAGAATCATGCTCTGGTTGGTGACATGCAGCGCCTGCCCGCCAAGGTCCAGCAACACAATGCCCACGACCAGCGCCCAGAGCGAGCACTCCATCAACGCGAGCGGCCACCAGGCCAGCAGCAGCATGACGAGCGCCGCCGCACTGGTGCGCTGCGCAAGTCCCGCATCCGCCCAGTGCCCCGCCCGCGAAGCGGCCAGCGCGCCCACCGCGCCCACTAGTCCGAACGCGCCGATGGTGGCGTGCGAGAACGCGAACGGCGGAGCACGTAGCGGCAGCACCAACGCGCTCCAGAAGATGTTGAACGCCGCGAACATCAGTAGCGCGAGCATGCCGCGCACTTGCAGCACGCGGTCCTCGCGCAGCAGCGTGAGCATGGAGCGGATCAACTGCGGATAGCTCGCTGGATTCAAATGGCCTTGCGCCAGTCGCGGCAGGTGCAGCCATAGTGGAACGGCCATCGCGAGCATCAACACCGCTGCGCAGAAATACACGCTGCGCCAGCCAGCGATCTCGGTCATCCCGCCCGAGAACACCCGCGCCAGCAGCAGGCCGATGAACACGCCGCTTTGCGCCGCACCCACGACCCGACCCTGCTCCTGCGGCGGTGTGGCTCCGGCGGCATAGGCGATCAATCCCTGCGTCATCGCCGTGCCCAGCAGCCCGACTGCGAGCATGCCCACGAGCAGCATCGTTGTGGACTGCGCCACGCCCACGAGCACCAGCGCGCCGACCAAACCCAGCAACTGCAGGCTCATGAGCTGTCGTCTGTCGACCCGATCACCCAGTGGCACCAGAAGCAGCAGGGCCAGCGCGCAACCCGCCTGCGTCGCGCTCACCACTGCACCGATAGCCGCGTGGCCGATGCCGAAATCCTGCGCCAGCGCATCGAGCAGCGGCTGCGCAAAGTAGACGTTCGCCACGCTCATGCCGCTGGCCACGGCGAACAGCAGGACGAGTGCGCGCGGCATGGGCGCGTCGGGAGTCGAGGGGGGTGTCATGATCCGCTTTTCAATCCGGTTTCAAAATAAAACCAGTTGTATGCTAGGCGATCCAGTTTTAAAATGCAACCGATATCCCTGTGCCCAATGCGAAGGAGGCCCATGCCTGTCAGCACATCCACGGACGCAAACGTCACCTGCCCCGTCGCCCGATCCGTCGATCTGGTCGGCGACCGCTGGTCACTGCTGATCGTGCGCGACGCGTTCGATGGAGTGCGTCGATTCAGCGATTTCCAGCGAGGCCTGGGTGTGGCGCGCAACATCCTGTCCGACCGGCTTCGCAAGCTTATTGAGGCGGGCATCCTCGAGCTGCAGACCGCATCGGACGGAACGTCCTATCAGGAATATGTTCTGACGACCAAGGGCGAGAGCCTGTTTCCCGTCGTGGTCGCGCTCAGGCAATGGGGTGAGCGCCATCTGTTCGCCAAGGGCGAACGCCACTCGCTGCTGATCGACAAGCGCACGGGCAAGCCGGTGGCGCAGATGCTGCCGAGGTCAGGTGATGGAGTCGTCGTTCCCGCCGGACGGACGGAGGTGCGCAAGGTCGTCGGCGGGTGACGCGGGTTGCGGGGCGTCACCCATGCCCCATTCCGCCCAATCCTCCCCGAACAATTCCACTGGGTGCTGTGTGCGATCCGAGCCATTGCCGCAGGCGAGTGATTCAGCGGCGCAGTATTGGTCGCAACCCCAGCAGTTGCGTTCGGGATGAGCTGGGTGAATCGGAAACTTCTTTGCCATGCTGCGGTATTGCGTCAAGTCTTGTTAGGTCGAGCTTGAGCGCCTTACAGTGCAATGGTTTTGCTTTGTCTCAAATTCATGGAGATAAGCAATGCCCGATATCTTCTAAGGATGTTCATGAGCGGTGTTGTCGAGTGTGAGGTTCCAGAGACCAGCGCGCTGTTTGCGAGCATGGCGTCGTCGTCATTCCGTGACTGCCATGCGGTCGATCTGCCGCGTGATGGGCGCAGCGCGATGCGGCTTTATCTTGATGTGGTGTCGAGAACACCCGGGTGGATCGATGCGGCCATGCGTGCGCGCAACCGCGTGGTGGGAATGTTCGGTCTCAAAAATCTGGGTGCGCTCAGCGAAGTGGATCTTGCGCGATCAGAATCCAGCTACGCGGTGGGGCAGCGCGTCGGCATCTTCACGCTCATCGAGCAGCGCGAGGACGAGGTGGTTCTGGGCGACAGCGACCGGCATCTTGATGTAAAGGTGTCGGTGCTCAAAAGCGTGGAAGGCGAGCGCATGCGCGTAGCGGTCTCCACGGTCGTGCATGTGCGCAATGCGCTGGGCTCGGCCTACATGGTGTTCGTCGGTCCGGCCCACCGGCGCATCGCCCCGGCGATGGTCGCGCGCCTGCTGGACGCGCCGCCGCCAAAGCGCGCTTGAACAGAAACCTCAGAATTCGAGGTTGTCGATCAATCGCGTGTTGCCAAGGCGCGCGGCGCCCAGCGCGACGAGCGGCGCGTTGACGGTGCTCGTCGCATCTGCAGGGGCGAACAGGTCGCTGCGGTTGCGCACGGTGAGGTAGTCCGGTGCCCAGCCTTTGGCGCGAAGTGCGTCCATGGCATCGGCTTCGAGTGCGGCAAGCGGCGTGCCGCCTCGGCGCGCCGCCTCGGCCAGTGCCTTCAACGCCTGCGACAGCGCCATCGCCTGCTCGCGCTCGCTGGTGTTCAGATAGCCATTGCGCGAACTCAGCGCCAGACCGTCATCCGCACGCGTCGTGCTGCCCGCAATGACGTCGATGGGCAACGCGAACTGCTGCACCATACGGCGGATCACCATGAGCTGCTGGTAGTCCTTCATGCCGAACACGGCCGTGCCGCCGCCCGTGGTGGCGAACACGCTCGAGAACAGCTTCATCACGACGGTGCACACGCCCGTGAAGAAACCGGGGCGGAACTCGCCTTCCAGAATGTCGGCCAGCAGCGGATCGGGCTGCACCTTGAAGACCTGCGGCTCGGGATACAGATCCTTCTCGCGCGGTGCAAAGAGCACATCGCAACCGGCTGATTCGAGCTTGGCGCAGTCGGCGTCCCAAGTGCGCGGATAGCTGTCGAAGTCTTCATGCGGCAGAAACTGCAGCCGATTCACGAAGATGCTTGAGACCGTCACATCGCCATGCTGTCCGGCAATGCGCACCAGCGATAGATGACCGTCATGCAGATTGCCCATGGTGGGAACGAAGGCGGGCTTGCCACGCTCTGCGAGAGCGGCACGGAGTTCGGGGATGGAATGGGTGATTTGCATGTCAGCAGAAATGATCGAAAGACGAGAGCGGAAACGGCGATGGATGCAACCGCGAAGTATCGCCCAAAGCAGCGGTTGTCTGCCTGCAGTGAAAAAACAAGCTCTGGCATGTATTGCACTGGCCCGATTGGAAACCTCCGGGTTGGCCGGGTTTGACGCCGTTGGCGGCACACCGAATTCTGAATATCTCGTTGTGAACCGCTGTGATTTCCGATATTCAAATGTCGTGAAAAAAATGGCAGCGCAATGATCTTCAATCGCTCGGAAAATCACGGTTCATCGTAATCTCATTTGAATAATCATATTGTCAGCCGAGTTGAATATTTTCTTATAGGATTTTTGTTATTTCGGTCGACTGATTCAAATAGTTTCCTGTTGTTTCAAATTATTGGATATATTGAGATTTCCCGAGTGCGTTGGACATTTTGTGATGGAAAAGTTCAGATCGGCGCTTGGGTCATAACCATTTTGTGAGAGCTTGTGAGAGGCGCAGTAGGAGGCGGCCAATATGTTGAATTTGAAACCCCCAAAAATGAGCAAGGCGATTCGCTGTGCTTTGTTGTTCGGTTGTGTGATGGTTGCAGGTCAGGCGCGGGCAGAACTTGTTGACACGGCGTATCCAGTCGGAACCACCGCCGGAACTTGGGTGGTGGATCGATATGCACCCGCCGTATTTGCATCAGGAGGAACAGTAGCCGGGCGCAGCGGAGTGTTGAATCTGGGCATCGCTCAGGCCGATGCCGATGGCACACGCCCCCCGGCTTACAGCGGAGCCTTCTACAACACACAGGGTCGTGGTCTGAGCATGGATGCTTCGGCATATTCCGTGATTTACGGGAGCCTATACATCCCCGCCGCGTGGACCATGTCTACAGGTGCAGCGGAGAATCGCCGCACCGATCTTTGGGGCATGGCATCACCCGCAACCGGGGGCGATACATGCACTAGTTCGGGGTGCAATCACTTTCCCATCATTGGATTTTCGAATGCCGACACGACCACGCCAATCACGGCCGGTGGGACGGGGCGGTATCGGGTATTCGATTCACAGATTGGGTGGCAGGAACTCAACTCCACTCCGGTCCAGTATGACCAGTGGACCGATATGTGCATCGCCTTCAATGGCACAGAACTCAAGAGCTACATCAACGGGACGCTGGCCTATACGCAGAGCGATCTCTCGCATGCCGATCAAGCCACGCTCGGCGCGACGACCAAGTTCAGTCGCATGATCATGCAGGCCTACAACTTCGGCAGCGACTACACGGCGCAGTGGAGCAGTCTGGGATATGGACAGCTGGATTCGGTGAGTGCGCTGTCCGGTGATGGGCAGACGGCCAATCTCGGCGCGGCCTTCGCCAACCCGCTGGTGGTCGTCGCCAAAGACACTTCAGGAGCCCCTTTGCCCTGTGTACCGCTGACTTTTGCGGTGCCATCCGGCGGCGCATCTGCGACGCTGACGACGCTGACCGTGTTCACAGATCGCTTGGGCACCGCTACCGTTCCTGCAACGGCCAACAGCACTGCGGGTACGTATGCGGTGACGGCTGCCGGACCCGGTCTCGAGGGAGCTGCGAGCTTTTCATTGACGAATCAGGTGGCGATGGTGACGCCCCCTACGACGCCCGCAGCCGTGAGCCCGGTGCCTACGCTGAATGAATGGACGCTGGCCGTGTTGTCGCTGCTGGCGGCGTTGGGCGGCGCGCTGGCATTGTCGCGGCGCAAGCAACGCTGACGCGCTGTGTGGGGCCATGAGCAAGAGTGGCCCACAAGAACATGCATCTGGACTCAATCCCCACACACCCGCTGCCCCGAACTCGTCGCCTGCGATTGCGCGCGTGCGGCGGGCGACGGGTTCAGGGGCTGTGCGTCGATGTTGATCCACTGGCTCGCATTCGTGGGGTGCGGTTCCATGGATTCCACTTGATTCACGCGCCGCAGAAAGCAGAAGTTCTCGAACGGCACGGGCGGCTGGTAGCCCTTGATGCCGAAGGCCGTGGCTTCGGGGCCGATGTATTCGCTGATGGGGGCTTCGTAGGAGCCGAAGGCGTAGCCGCCTCGGCGGCTTGCGCCCGGCAGGTTGAGTTCGACGGAGCTGGTGCCCGGTGCGTGGTTCGCGCCGCCGCTGGCGCCGGTTGATAGCGTGACGCGAACGGCGCGGCGTACGACGTGCGCATCTTCCTTGGCAGACCAGATCATCTTGAAGCGGCCCAGTTGTGCGCCCGTAGTCGGAACGAGGCGGGTTGCGAGGCGCGCGGGGGCGGCTGTGGGGGGCAGGGCGTTGCCGTCCACATCGTCGTCGAAGATGTCCACCGACACGCTGCGAGATGGATCGCTCGTGAAACCGATGAGCTTGAAGCGCGAGGTCTCTTCTTGCGGCAGATCCGCATAGCGCTCGCCGACGGTGCCTTCCAAGGCCTCTTCGATGAACACATAGGCAGGGTCTACGCCGGGCGAAGTGTAGATGCCGAGCTCTGCCTCGAGGCCGTGCAGCGAGACGAAATAGCCTTGGGCATCTTTGTCGAGTCGTCCCACATAGTTCACGAAGTCACCGACACGCAGCGGCGCGGGCAGATGCGGTCTGCACCCCGGCAAGGCGACGGCACTGATGCCCGCCGTGCCGCCTTGCACCGGCACGCTGCCGCAGGTGAAACGTTTGATGGTGGCGTCGCCGGGGCGGTTGCTTGCGGGGCAGAGCGCGTCGCTCGCATGGCGCGGAACGCACACCGGAAATCCGGTGCGTGCATGCACGGGGGAGTTGCCGGGGTCGAGTGCGAAGCGCTGGTCCTGCGTGGTCTGCGCGCGGCCGTAGATGCCTTCGGGGTCGTTGAGTTTGATGCGGGCGGATGCGGCATTGCTGCCGGTGCCGGGTTCCGATCCGACGGTGATGCTTCCGTCCGCACCGAAGCTGCGGATGAAGCCGCCGCCCAGGTGCAGTGCGCCTTGCGATATGCGCACCGATCCGGCGAGGTAGACGCCTTTCAGGATGTTGCCCATGACTTCTACCTCGGCCGCTGGCAAGGGGCATTGCTTGCCCGCGAAATCCGGTGTCGCGGGACAGGCAAGTTCGGCGGTTCGCAGGTCTTGCAGCGCGAGACCGCTGCGGTTGGGGTCGATCGTCGATCGCAGATCGCGTCCCTTGAAAAGCTGCTGCGCCGTGAGGTAGCCGCCCGGCATGGTGATCACCAGATTCTGCGGCAGCCTCACATCCACACCGCGCACGCGCAGGGTGGCGGCCGACGTTCGGCTGGCGGGCTGGTCGAGCGTGAAGCGCTCGATGAGGCCGATGATCGCAAAGCCCGTCGGCGGCTGCACGGGCTGCGCCCACGCGATGGAAATCAGCCCAAGCCACAGCAATGCAAACAGGGGAAGAGTGCGGACTTTCATGGCAGCTCCTTTCGTGGGTGCTGATCGAATAAAGGCGAGGACGAGGCAAAGGATTCGGGCAGCCAGCCGTGCGCGCTGCTGCGGCTGAAGGCCAGCGGCGCACCGGGCAGGGGTTCGTAACCTGTGAGCATGCGCGTCTGCGCGAGCAGCGATTCGGGAACAACGTTGCGACCGCTGCGCGCCAGTGCTTCGACTGTGGTGCGCGCGGCGATCTGACCGAGCACGAACCACAGCGATAGGCCATGCTGTTCTGCAAAACGGGCCACATTCAAGGGAACGAAAAGAACCAGTCGATGGTCGAGCTCGGGCTCTTCGAGAGGGGCGCCGCGCATGCCGGAAAGCTCGATCAGCTGTTGCAGTTTGATGCCTTCATTTCGCCAACGCATGCGCAGGATGTCCACTTCGGCGGCGGATGCGAATGCGGCGACGCACAGCGGCATGCCGGGCGGCCGAGGCTCGGCAACGTTGGGTGGCTTGGCCTGCAGCACATCACCTGAGCCGCTCAAGTGCCGTGGGTCGAAGATGAAATGCGTGCAGTCGGATGGCGCGTTCTTCAACTGCTCAAGCGCGATGCGGGCCTGTTGCTCCATGCTTGGCAGCAGTGGCCATTGCCATCCGGAGGGATCGGCCTGATGTGCCAGGAAGTCGAGTGTGGCGATGCTGGGAAGGCGTTGTTCGCGCAATCGCTGGTGCTGTTCGGGAGTGAGTGTGCTGGCAACGAGTGCAAACACATCGTCCGGGAGGGTGCGTTCTGCCTGAATCAGCCGCAATCTGCGGCCATGCACGCCGCCCACTGCGTTCGTTGCATCGAGTGCGCTTTGCACGCCTGCGGCCACCTGCTCGCGTGCCGTCGGATGCGTGAGCCCATCGAGCACCAGTCCCAGTCGCAGCTCGCTTGCGGAAATACCGCGCTGCGGTTGCGAGGCGTTGCCCAGCCAGGGCCAGAAGGCTTCGAGCGCCGTGAGCTCTTCAGCGGTGGGTGTGTATCTCGGCATGATGGGGCTGAGCGTGTGGCCATCGGCGCCACGTCCGTCGCGCAGGGCATGGAGCAATGACGTGCCGTGCGTGCGTGGTGCCGACCCGCGAATGTCGGGTGCCGCCACATTGGCCTCACGCGAGCCCTCGCCGAGCGGGCCGTGACACTGCACGCAGGCTGATGCAGAGGCGGGCAGGGGTGCACCGGACACCGCTGCTGGCCGCACGAAGCTGCGTGTTCCGTAGTACAGTGCCCGGCCTTGGGCGGCTCCGTCAGACCAGCCCTCGGTTCTTTTTTCCACAGCGTTCGCAGATCCTTGTGCTGCCTGCACCGTACAGGCGGATTGCAGCGCAGCCAGCCACGTTGCAGCGGCCAGAACCAGGATCAATGAGTTTTGCGCAGACATGGCGAACGGCTCTTTGTCAATGGGTTCACGCCGCTGCGGCGCGCAGCCATTGCAGCAGCTCATCTGCACTCGCGAGGCCCAGCGAGCGCAGCCAACGCGACTTTCCCGCGTAGCCCACCCACGTCTGCGCGGGATGTTCAGCGAGCGAGGTGGCATGCACGTCGAAGGCGCGCAGCACCTCCTCGATGTCGCGCGTGCGTTGAGCGGTGCCGGTCAGCATCCACCATCGGGCATTCGCGCCAAGGCGTGCTTCGTAGCGGTCAGCGAAACGCGAGACGGCCTGCGGCGAATCACCAAGCGGGTCGATGGACAACGAGATCAGCGTGGTATTCGGTGCGAGATCTTTGTCCAGCAATGCTTGCAATTGCCGAAAAATCGCCGTCTGCGGTGGGCAGAAGCTGCTGCAACCCGTGTAGAAGAAATTCACCGCGACGGGCCCTTGTGCAAGGAGCGGTCGAAGAGGGACGGACGTGCCCTGGTGATCGAGCAACGTCACATCGGGCACGCGAGGTGCTTGCGCATTCCAAACAGGGGGCGATGAGGGACGTGCCCATAGCGAGCCCGGCCATGCCGCGCAAGACAAGGCCGCACCTGCGGCCATGCCTGCGAGCACATTGCGCCTTTGTGGCAGGGGTTTCATGGTGTAGCTCCCAGCACCTGAGTGCCCAGCGCGCCTGCGTGGAACGGCAGATCTTGCGAGGCGCTGCCGACCAGAAGATCGATGCCCGCAGATCTGGGCGCTTGTCGGATCCGCGCCTCGTAGATGCCGTTCCCCGCAGCGCGCATGGTCTGGCGGGTCTGCCAGCCGCTTCTCCTCTCGAAAGCCAGTAATTGCAAATCATGCACATCGCTCAGCGGGAGAGCCTGCTTTCCTTCGCCCACGCTGAGGGTCGCACGCACAAGCCATCCGTCGCCATCCGCCAGCACCTTTATCAGCCGGGCACGCACCTGTGCGGCAGCGGAAACCATCGCCGTCTGATTCTGCGTTCCGATCACGGGGATTTCCAGTGCGACGCATTCGGCAAATCGTGGCTGCACCCCGCTCACCACCAATTCGTAGTTGCCGCTCCGCGGTGTGCGCAGCACCGCGTGATAGCGGCCCTGTCCCAAGGCCTGCAGACCATCGTCGAGCAGCAGCAACGCCAGCGGGCTGCGTCGGTAATTCGAGAAGCTGCCGATGGGAGCCATCATGCCCTCGGTGTATTGGTAGATCTGGCCATCGTGGGGACTGGCGACGTACATGCCAGCACCATCGGGCAAGCGCTGCAGACGGTGGGCGCCGCCTCCCGGAGCGAGGCTGGGCGCGGCGTCGCGCGGCTCTGCGCCCACCGCTACCTGAACGGGTTTGGCCTGACCGCTGCGCAGATCGGCCAGCGACAACAGCATGGCGCGCGATGCCGGTGCGCTGTGTAGATAGGCGAAGTTGCCGCTGAAGGCGATGTCGGTGATTGCCGATTCGAGCGGAACGGTTTGCAGCACGCGCGATGTGGCCACATCGATGGCCAGCACCTCGCGGGCGGTGGCGGCGAGTGCATGTCTTCCTTCATCGAACAAGGCGATGCGCTGCACGGGGGTAGATGTAGGTATGCGTTGTGGCTGCACGCGGCCCTGCGCATCAAGCCAGACCAGACCTCCGTCAGCAAGCGCTGCAATCCCCCGCTGGGCCAGCGGGCTCCATGCGGCATGCAACACGCGGCCGCTGGCGGCAACGCTGCCGTCGGAGTGCACGATGCCGTCCACGCCCAAACCAAGCGGCTCGGTGGACTGATCGGGCAGCAGCCAGCCCTGCACGCGCGGCGCGGCGATGGGCTGGGGATCGCTCTGCACGCTGGTGATACGCAGCCACTCATCGCGCCCGGCCTGCGCAACCCAGATGGCACCACCGGTCTCCACCAGCGCCACCGGGAGCGCGCCCTTCGCCAGGGCATAGCTGCGGCGCACGCGGCGTGCGTCGGTGTCGATGACGACCAACTGATCGACCTCGGGCAGCGCCAGCCAGACCTCATGCAGCGATGTGCGCTGCAGCACGGCGGCTGGGGTGCCGGGCAGGGTCAACACATCTTCGAGCTTGGCCTGATTGAGTCGCAGAAACGGATTGATGAAGGTGAGCGTGTTGTCGGTGTTCACGGCCAGCAGGCGATGGATGTTGAAGTCCACCGCCGCCCGTCGACCCAGGCCCGGTGATGCCAGCATGCGCACCTTGTCGCGGCAGGCCAGCTCGCCCTCGGCGAGCGTGGGCAGTGGCTTCTGCAGCCATGCCGCGAGCTTGCGCGCGGGCAGTTCAACGGGTTGATCGGTGGCTTCGTCGCGCAGCGTGAGATCGAGCGTCGCAAGGCCATCCGCTGGCAGCGGCGTGAGCTGCACCTGCACCTTCACCGGTCCCTCGCCGGAGGCGTGTGCGGACAGCCAGAGTACACAGGCACAGAGCGCCGGTGTGAGCCGAAAAAAGACGCGCAATAGCCCGCTCATGTCAACTCATCCAGTGGTAGATCCAGCCAACGGCCATGCGACCCATGGCTACATCGCTGTGCACGTTCACGCGGATGGCCTCGATGCGCTCCATGGGCGACACGCCCGCGCTGAGAAACGCGGCCGTGGTCATCTCGCCAGGCAGACAGACATGGTCGCTCACACCCGAGACGGGCGGCATGTCTTCGAAGTCAGTTGACCCTTGCAGGCGAATGGCGAGCGTGGCCTCGTAGGGCGTACCCACAAGCGCCAGCAGGGCCGCGAACAGGCCCACGCTGCGCACGCCGGGAGAAAAACTCAGCGTGAGAGGACCTGCATCCGGCGCGGTGAGCATCAGGATCGGCGTGCGTCGTTCCAGATTCAGATCAAGCCCTATTGCGGGCGAGCACACGGAGCATTGCATGACCTGACCCGCAAACGGCGAGGTCACGGTGACGGCGCATCGGCCGCTGCTGTGTGGATACGCGCCGGTCGTGAGTCGGGTGGGTTGAGGCGGAATGTCGCCGGTTTGGAGCCAGCCGATGACGTGGCTGTCATTGAAATCGGTGGGAAACATCGTATTGGCCATGGCAGTTCTCACGGTTTGATGGAATCATTGGAGGAATCGTTGGATGGCCCGCGAACGCGCAGAATGCTCCATGCGCCGCCATCGAAGAGGAAGCTCGCCTGGCTGCGGATCAGATAGTCCTTGGGCAGTGCCGACTTTCCACCGGCAACCATGCCAAGCGTCACACCCATCATTGGACCGAAGCCGTTGTAGATGCCCTGCCAGAGAATGCAACCGGGAGGCATGGGACCACTCGACGCGTCGCAGCGTGCTGCGTCGAACACGCGCGATTGCTGGCCCCATGGGTCGAACAGAAAGCCGTGTCCCGCCACCGTCAGTCCCTGCTGCCGCGTGTGTCCACCAGCATGAACAAAATGCAGGCGCACCGGCTTGCCCGCTGCAGCGTTGAGCACCGGCGTTTCGGGGTCGCAGGCGAGCGGGCCGTTGCCGTTGGGCGGCATGCCAGCCTCACACTGCGTGCCTTGCTTTGCGGAACTGAGCATGGTGGTGAGATCGAAGTTCTCGTTGCGATCGCCGAACTCTGCCGACGGGCTGCCCGCCGTGCGTGCCCACAGCGGCTCGGTGCGGAAATTGATGGCCTTGACGCCATAGTCATCCGGCTCCTCCGCACCCTTGAGGTCGGGCACCGGGAAGCCGCGCTGCACGGCGCTCACTGCGTCCTGCATGAGCAGCACATGGTCGCCGTAGCGATGCCCATCGGCGGTGCAGACGTTGCGCGATGTACCTCCGGGAAAGTCGCGTTGATCGTCGTCGCACACGCGCGAGCCTTCGGGGCCGATGACCAACGCTCCAGCCATGCCATGCGCGGCGTGCTTGACCACGTCGCCAAAGCTGCGCAGCGGCAGTCCTCCGAATTCGACGGCGCGGCTTTCTACGCGCGTGACGCCTGCATCGACCACGCGGTGCAGATCGCGCGCCGCCCATACCAGCGTGCGGCTGCAGCGATCTGCTTCGCGTTCTGCATCGCTGTTGCAGGCCGGAACGAGCGAGCCCGGCAATTGCGTGAGCGAGGTGGCTACCGGCGATTCGGTGGCCAGCAGCGCAGCGTTCCAGCTCACATTGGAGCCATCGCCGTGCAGCGGGTTCTGTGCAATGCGTGGTGCGGAAAGCCCCACCGTGCTCGACATCGTGAATTGGTTGAGATTGAAGCCGTCAGTGATCATTGGCAGGAAGTTGTAGTAGGCGTGCGCTTCAGTCAGTGACGTGGCGCGTGGCTGCGCGGGCGCAAGGTGGTTGCGCAGCTTCACTGTGATGCACTGGCCTGCGGCGGCGCGCAGCACCAGCGGCTCGACCGCGCGGTGTTGGTTGCGGAACTGATCCTGCAACTGCGTCCAGATGGTCGTGTGCGCGGCGGTCTTTACCTCGGCGGGATCGGTGCCGTCGAAGCACCCCATGTCGGTGAGTTTGCCCGCTGCGCGCTGGCAGGTCTTGCTCTCGCGGTTGAGTACGTAGACCACGGCCTGTGGATCGCGGATGTCGAAGCGGCGGCTGTACTCCAGCCCAGCCGTGGGCGATCCGCAATCGCCCATCAACTCGCAGACCTTGGCGACGCTCACGTCGAAGCTCTTCACGTCAACGGTCTCATCGAGTGCGCGTCCGCTGGTGCAGGCGGCAGTCTGGGCTTCCAGTAGTTCGGATGGCGGGGTGGCGGTGGCGCGCGGCACGCGTGCGATGCGGCGTGCAATCTGATCGGGGGTATTGGCCAGGCCGCAACTGCGCCCCTGCGATGGATCGCAGAACGCGCGCAGCGTGCCCCACATGCCGTCCCAGAGTTGATCTACCGATGAGCCGAAGTACAGATAGTCGGCCTGCGGCAGGCTGAAGTTGGGAATGCGCACATCGAATTCGAAGTGCTCCGATATGCCGATGGGCTGGGCGTTGGTGTAGCCGGAGTGCTCGGAGTCTGGCTTGCGCAGCCACTTCACGCCATTCATCGTGAAGATGTGCTGCGCCTCCTGCGAGCCCTGCACCAGACGGATCTGCACCGGGTCGCCCTCATGACTGGCGAGGATGGGGGTCGCCACATCACCAAATGCGCGCCATGATTCATTGACCTGCAACGCAGGGCGCTTTGCGGTCACGCGGTTGGCGCAGAAGCGGCGGAAGTCTTCGTCGCTGCGGGCCTGAAACTGGAAGTCCGGCGCCACGCCGTCGGGTCGCCATTGCCCGGACGTATAGAGCGAGCAGTTGAAGTCCTGACGCCACTGTTCCGCCTGCCGCACGACGGAGCGGAGCAAGGCCTTCTGCTTGGTGGTGGACTGCATGGCACGCAGCGTGGGCGAAACCAGCTCGACCTCGGTCTGCGGAGCAGGACGACTGCTGTTTTGGGCGATCCACTTCACATAGCTATGGGTCGCGATCTCGCGATCTCGTCTAGCGTGCACGGCACTCGAGAAACCATTGGCCATGTCGCGTAGGCAGTCGCTGTCGCCCACATTGCAGGGGCTGCCATCGGCGCGTTTGGAGGATTCGGAATAGTCAAATCCGCCGAGCGATGGGCTCCAGTGCACATCCGCTATGCGCAGCGCGAGCGGTTCGTTACGGTAGTTCACCAACTGCGTGCCGGGGTCTTCGCTGGCAATCACGAGTGGGCGCGCCGGGTTCACCGCGACTTGTCGCTCGCCGAAGCGGCGCATCGACACATCGCGCGGCAGCTCGGTATTGATGGGCTCGAGCGCGATGTTGTAGACGGGGGCGAAGTCGGCGAACGCCAGTGCGAACTCGCGCCGCGTCTGGCCTGCTTCGCCGCTCGTGCACTTCACGTCATTGCCGACCAGATAGGGGCTGCTGCCCGGTTCGTTCAAGCAGGTGGGCGAGACGATGGTGGCGCGTGTGGCGGTGGGGCCGCCGTCGCTGCGCGCAGCATGCCGCAGCGGAGGACGTGGCTCGAGCATGGCGATCTGCTCGTCGCCCTTGCCGTCGGTGCGAACGGGTGGGGCGCTCAAGTCTGCGCCACCCATGACGGCCGCGGTGAGGCAGGCCTCTGCCTGCGCGCTTGCGGCGCGGTCCGCATTGGTGGCCTGCGCGCCGAGCGCTGCAACGCGCTGGCGTTCTGTGAACGATGCCTTGATGCCAGCGTCCAGCGATTGCGGATCGTTGGGGTCGGCGGATGCCACCGCCGCGCAGGTGTTCAGCAGACTCAACCGCTGGGCAGGATCAGCGGGCAATTCCGCGCGCCAGACGGAGTTGGCGGGCTCGATCACCAGTGCGGCATAAAGGCCGTGCTGCTGATGCGAACTTGGCCCGAAGTGGTCGTGTGTGAACACGGTGCGCAGCGTGTTGTCCTTGCCCGCGAGCGGGCCGTTGCGCACCAGAATCGGATCGGCCCACCAGCGCTGCGTGGTGCGCTGTGCGCCGCAGTAAGGGTGGTGCTTGTTCAGTCGCTCGAGATAGGCGTGATCGCTCTCGCTCGCACCCTGCGGAGGGCACAGGCCCTTGGCCGCGAGCTGCGGGTCGCTCGCGGCGTTTGCATGGATCGAGCCGCCGGGTTGGAACAGCGGGTGCGCCTTGGGGCTGAGCACGCGTCGACCAGCGGTGTGGTTGATCGCCATGATGCGTTCGCGCACTTCGTCGGGGCTGTAGGCCGCGTCCTCGTAGTTGAAGCCGTTGCCCGAGCCGTCGGACGAAGTTACGTCGAACTTCACCAGATGGATGTGCTGGCCGATGGTGTCGGTGGGGGTGTAGATCTGGAAGTCATCCGCGTTGAGCGCGCTCGGCACAAAGTTGCTTGACTTGAAGTTGATGCAATCGCCCGAGTTGGCGCGGAAGAACAGCGGCTCGGGCATCTTCGTGCGGTTGTTGGCGTTGATCACGTCTTTGATATCGTCTTCGAGAATGACGATGCGGCCCTGCGGATCAAACCAGCCATGACGGTTGACGGTGATTTCGGTCTGGATGAACGCGGCCCGGTAGTTGCGTTTGGGCGCGTTGATGGGGCAAGGGTTGGCGTAGGGAGAACCCGGCGCGCGGCCACGGCCGTTCACGCGAAACAGCGGTTCGCCATCGGGGGGCGACATGCCCGCAGCCGTCGCGGAAAACGCGGTGCGGTAGCCGTTGCCATAGGTCCACCATGAAGGACGCGGCTGGGTGTTCATCACGACAGGATTCAAACCGCCGTCTGCAAGTGGTGCGGTCTGTGCAAGCTGTCCTTCATGAAAGCGCATCGCTGCTTTTTCCGCTGTCGTGCCCTCGTGCGGAAGCACGTCGACTTCCAGCGATTTCCACTCGCCCGCCAGTGCTTCGTAAGCAGTGGGGAATTCACGCGCGACCTTGGCACCGATGAGCTGTGCGGCATCGCCACCCTTGGCCTTGGCGGCTTCGAGAATTTTGCGATAGCCGGGCGTTCCGGGGCGCTCGCGGGAGAGCATGGAGACCTCTCCGCTCTTGACCACATGACGTGGCAAGCCACCATCCACCACTTTGGCGGGGTTGGGCGTCTGGGCGTAGTCGGTGTAGCCGGGATCGTTGACGTCCATGTCCAGCACCGGTTGCGGTGGGCGGTGTCCCGGGCTGCCCGCCACATAGAACGGATAGCCACGGAATGTGGCACTCGGCATGGGCGCAAGCGCAATGCCGGGCAGCGGGACGATGGCTGGATTGGCGATGCCCTCGGCCACCTCGGCGTCCGGCAGGCTGCGGCTTTGCGGATCGTTGCTGGCGCTCACGGGTTGGGCGGGATCGAAGTTGCCGCGATGCAGGCCGCTTTCGAACGCGTCGTGCACACGCCAGAGTTCCCACATGCCCTGCGCAAAATGCGGGTAGAGGTGGCAGTGGAAGATCGAGTCTCCCACGGTAAGGTTGCGGTTGCCCGAGCCGCCAAACTCGATGCCGTAGCTGAAGGTCGCGCCCGGCGAGATGGTCTGCGAATCGAGGTAGGTGGAGTTTGGGTCGCTCGCGTCCATCACCCACTGGTGTGCATGCAGATGAAAGACATGCGTCTCCTTTGGGCCCGCATGCAGATTGCGGAACACGACGGGATCGCCGAGATAGCTGTGGTGCACGTTCGAAGGATCGTCGGGATAGCGCGCGCCGATGGGGCGCGTGCCGTTGCTGTCCCACTTCAGGACCAGCGCCGGATCGCCGTTGGCCCATGAGGAGAGGAAGAACTCTTCCGCGCGGCATTCGGGGCATTTCGCTGCGGGGCCGACACCGCGCTGCGGCTGTGCGGCATAGGCCGTCGAGCCCATGCTCGAGACGCCGTAGTTGATGCCCATGCCATCCTTGATGTAGTGCAGCGGGTTGTCCTCATCCTCAAGTTCGGGGAACGCCTGGACCGCGTGCACCTCGTCATGCAGCACAACGGTGAATTCACGTATCGCGGGCTCGCAGCGCTGGCCATCGACGAGCGTGTCCTTCAGTCGCTCTTCGCAGCGCTTTCGCTGCGCGCTGCTGCGCACGATGATGGCGTTGAGATCGCTGTGCACGATCTCGCCGTTCTTCACAAGCGAGAGCTGCTCGTAGTCCACCTTCTCGAAGGGATGTGCATCGCTGCCGCCGGGCACCTGGGCCACGTTGCGCATGATGTCTTCGCTGACTTGCGAGCGATACCAGCGTGACTGCGGAGGCTCCACATTCACCGCTGCGAACAGGCCGAGACCGATCTGCCCGCCATCGCCTTCGCCGCCGATGGGCGCAGCAGTGGAGTGCGCGAAGAAGCTGCCTTCGTGCGGCGCGGACCATAGCGTGACCGAGACCTGCCCGGGCTGGATCACCGAGCCGCTGCGGTAGCGGCCCTTGACGTCGGCCGATGTACCGGGATTGAAGAACACCCCTTGGTGATCGGGCAGTCCGACGTAGGTGCCGTCGCCGCCGCACACCGCATTCACTGGGCAATGGCGTGGTTGCTCCACTTCGAGCCCTGAAACGAAAAACGATGCGCTGCGTGTGCGCGGTGCATCGACACTGACCTTTGCGAGCGGCTTGAGCTGACGTGATGACGGACTACCGATGGGGTCCATCAGATGTGCGGGTGCGGCGGCCACGCGTTGGCCGTTCAAGGGCAGCGTGGGATCCGGCGGCTTGCCGCCTTCTTCTTCCCACTCGGGTGCGAGCCAGTTGTGCAGCGTCACCTGCAGGCAGCCGCCTTCATGCACGCGCAACACCAGCGGGCGCGGGCGCTTGTCTTCGCGCAGCTTGGCGTTGCCCGGGCCGGCGACGCCCTTGCTCGAGTCGAGCGCAACCACATCGCGCTTGAGTGCATACATCATTCCTGCGGGCACGAAGGCGCCGAAGCGGTTGAGCACGTAGGCCTGCTCAAGCGCGACGATTTCCGCACGCGTGGTATTGCCCGGGTGGCATTGCGTAGCGGCCTGCGGTGGCTGTGGCGGTGTCTGTGGTGCCGGGTCGGGTGATGCAGGCTGTGAGGTGCAAGCAGCCACTGCGGCGGCGAGTGCCATGACCAGAACCTGCAACACATGGCGGTGGACGCACGCGTTCTCACCCACTCCTGTGGTTCGACTCAATCGCATCATGTTCTCCCCTCGTGCGAAGCGTTCGGGCATGGCGCTGCCAGCATGCAGACAGGGCCGCAGGGCGGGTCATTGTGTAGACGAGCTACATCACGGTGGTCGTGTATCGGGGCGGTCTTGCGCGGCCTGGCGATACAGGAATAGCCCCGCATGGCCTGCGCGCTGGTCGCAGCGAATGGTGTTGCTGCGACGCTGATCTCCACGTCCGTGCCCGTTCTTTGTGTCCCCTCGAACGTGAGCACATCGGTGCGTGGATTTCTAATTCATTGGCACGCTACCTACGGAGTCAGACGGGGTGAGCGGGCCTTGTCCGGTGCGGCTGGGCACATGCATCCGCCGATGTGGCTGGCGGATGTCGTGAAAAGTACCTGAGCACTCACTTCGTCTGTGTCGATTGCACCGTAGCATGTCTATGCAAATTCAATGTAACGAGAGAATCGATAGGAATTGTTAACCAATTTCAAACTGAAATAGCAGTGATTGCTCGCCCCTTCGAGTGAAACGACTCTTGCGATTGCTTACCACGCATGGACTTGATCATCCGGAAATTCGCCAGATTTAACGGCGCGCACATAGGCCTCGATGGCCCCGCGCACCGAGCCCGCGTCCTGCATGAAGTTGCGCACAAACTTCGGGTTCTTGCCGAGGTTCACGCCCAGCATGTCATGCATGACCAGTACTTGCCCGGCTGTGCCACTGCCCGCACCGATGCCGATGGTGTGGCAGGTGGCAAGCGCCTGCGTGAGGCTGCGTGAGAGTTCGGCGGGCACCATCTCGAGCACCAGCATCGATGCCCCTGCTTCCTGCAGTTCGGCGGCCTGACGGCGCAGCGTGGCGGCAGCCATTTCGTCGCGGCCCTGCACGCGGTAGCCGCCGAGCGCGTGCACGGTCTGCGGCGTGAGGCCCAGATGCGCGCAGACGGGCACGCCACGCTCCACGAGGAACTGCACGATGGGCGCGGTCCAGCCGCCGCCCTCGAGCTTGATCATGTGCGCGCCCGCCTGCATGAGGCGGCTGGCGCTGCGCATCGCCTGCTCTTTGCTTTCCGCATAGCTGCCGTAGGGCAGGTCGCTGATCAGCCAGGCCGTTGCCTGTGCGCGATGCAGACCGCGTGCGACGCATTCGGTGTGGTAAGCCATGTCGTCAAGTGACACGCCCACGGTGCTGTGCAGGCCCTGGCAGACCATGCCAAGCGAGTCGCCCACCAGAATGCATTCGATGCCCGCCGCATCGGCCACGGCCGCGTAGGTCGCGTCGTAGGCGGTGATCATGGTGATCTTCTCGCCCGCTTCGCGCATTTGGGCCAGGCGCGGCAGGCTGATGGGCTTGCGCTGCGGCATCGGTGATGCGGGCGGGATGGTGCCGTAAGGGGTTCCTGTGGTGGATGCGGTCGTGGTGTTCATGGCGTTGCCTCCGTACTTTTTGGAAATTGGGGCGAGTCTATAAGAGAGCCCGGAACCGCGCTACGCCGCAAGGACATGTACAACGCGCCGGGGCGTTGTGCTCACGCATGGAATAATTTGCGCCCCATGCCCGCCTTGCCCTTAATGCCTGCCAGTTTGATCGATTTTCCCCATCCGCATCACCCGGAGGCCGCGCGCATGCGTTGGCGTTTTGGTGCACCGCTGCGGGTCTGGCAGGCTCATGCGCTTGCCGAAGTGCGCGATGTGCTCGAAGCCGTCGAGCAGGCTGCACGCGCAGGGCGCTGGTGTGTGGGCGGGTTGGCCTATGAAGCGGCCACCGCGTTCGATACCGCGTTTTGCACGCACATTCCGAAGGGCGGATTGCCGCTCGCATGGTTCGCCGAGTTCGATGCGCCATTGGCGGGCGATGTCGAGGCTGCCGATGTGCATCCCGAAGCCACCCATGCGCTCGCCCACATCCACTGGAAATACGGCGCACATTCCGAACAGGCGCGCAGCGCGTTCGAGGCCGACATTGCGCGTATCCACGCGGCCATTGCGGCAGGCGAGTGCTACCAGATCAACTACACCGCGCCGCTGCAGGGCGAACTTTTTGGTTCGCCCGAGGCTTTGTTCGATGCCTTGCGAACGTCACAGCCCGATGGCTATGTCGCGAGCATGCAATGGGGCGAGGAGCAGGTGCTGAGCCTGTCGCCGGAACTGTTTTTCGACTGGGATGGCGAGGCTTTGCTCACGCGCCCGATGAAGGGCACGGCGGCGCGTGGCGCTACGGCAGAGTCAGACGCGGCGTTCGCCGATCATCTGCGCACGTCGCCCAAGGAGCGTGCCGAAAACGTGATGATCGTCGACCTGCTGCGCAACGATGTCTCGCGCATTGCGCGGCCGCACAGCGTGAAGGTGCCGCGTCTTTTTCATGTCGAAGCACTGCCCACGGTGTGGCAGATGACATCGGATGTGACCGCGCAGACGCGTTCCGGCACGCGGCTCGTCGATGTGTTCGCGGCGCTGTTCCCCTGTGGCTCGATCACCGGCGCGCCCAAGGTGCAAGCGATGCGCCTGATCGCCGAACTCGAATCCGCGCCGCGCGGGGTGTATTGCGGCGCGCTTGGCATCGTGCGGCCGGGCAGCGCGCCGGGCCGTCTGCATGCGACCTTCAACGTGCCGATCCGCACGCTCACCGTACGTGATGATCAGGTGCAATGCGGCATCGGCAGCGGCATCACCGCGAGCGCCAGTGCGGCAGACGAGTGGCAGGAGTGGAAGCACAAGCGCGCCTTCATTGACCGCGCGCTGCCCAAGCTCGAGGTGCTGGAAACCCTGGCGCTGCAGGGCGGTGATTTCAGGCATCTGGAAAAGCACCTTGCACGCATGCAGGCGTCTGCAGCGCATTTCCATTTCGACTGGCCCGAAGTGCAGATCACCGCATCGCTGAACGCCTTGCGTGCGGCGCATTCCGAAAGCGATTGGCGCGTGCGTCTGCTGCTTGGCGAGCACGGCGCATTCACAGCGCAGGCCTTCGCGATGGCGGCCACGCCGCAGCCCGTGAAGCTGGCCTTGGCCGACCGGCCCTTCATGGCTGCTCACAGTGATTTCGTGCGCCACAAGACCACGCGGCGCGGGCACTATGCAGCGTTTGAACCGACTGCGGGAAGTGGCATGTTCGACGTAATTCTCTGGAACGAGGCGGGCGAAATCACCGAATGCACGCGCGGCAATGTCGCGATGCAACTGGGTGATGGCAGCTGGATCACGCCGCCGATTGACTGTGGTCTGCTGCCCGGCGTGGGGCGAGCGCTGGCCATCGAATCGGGCCGGGTGCGCGAAGAAGTGCTGCATCTGCGCGACATCGCCAAGGTCCGCGCATGGGCCTTCGTCAACAGCCTGCGCGGTTGGCTGGATGCGGACCTCGTGGGCTGACTGACTGTGTTGAAGCGCGCGCGATATAGCGCACTTAGCACATGAAATTGTCATCCCGAAATAATCCAGCATGACAAAGTGGGGTACGCGGGCTTGACCCTGAATTGTCACACTTAGTCACTCAAATTGACCTGTCCCGACATCGGGCCAGGCCGGTTTGCCAGTGCGCCACCGGCTGTTCGTTTGATCAATTCAACCCTTCCATGAACAGCATGAACAAGACCTTCATCGCCATCGCCGCACTGCTCGCCGCTGCGGGTGCATCGGCACAATCATCGACTTCCTCGGTCACGCTCTTTGGCGTGGCGGACGTTTCCGTCGCCCACCTCAAGAGTGACACCAACAGCGTGACCGGCTTGTCCAGCGGCGGCGTCTCCAGCAGCCGCCTGGGCTTTCGCGGTGTCGAAGATCTGGGTGGCGGCCTGAAGGCTGGCTTCTGGCTCGAAGGCGGCATCGCGGTCGACAACGGCGGCAGCGGTTTCAAGTTCGACCGTCGCTCCACCGTCAGCTTGATGGGCGGTTTCGGCGAAGTGCGCCTGGGCCGCGACAAGACGCCCGCGTACCTCAACATCGAGACCTTTGACCCCTTCGGCGACGTGGGCGTGGGCGGCGTGAATGGCGCCAACCTGATCGGCAGCGCGAGCGTTGCGGTCGGTACGCCCGAAGGCAGCGGCCACAAGCGCGTGAGCAACAGCATCAACTACATCCTGCCCAAGCTCGGCGGCTTCTACGGCCAACTGCAATACGGCTTCGGAGAGAAGGCCGACGGCATCGCCAATGACCGTCTGGGCAGCTCCGCCGCAGTGCGCCTTGGCTATCAATCCGGCCCGCTGAACGTGGCCGCAGCCTACGGCACGACACGCGGCGGCACCGATGCCAAGGGCGTCGACTACAAGGCCTGGAACATCGGCGCGGCCTACAACTTCGGCATGGTCAAGCCCATGGCCCAGTTCGCCACCGAGCGCGGCAACAACCAGCGCGTGGATATGTATTTGATCGGCGCGACCGTGCCGCTTGGCGCGGGTGAACTGCGCGCGGCTTACTCGCAGATCAGCACCAAGCACGTGAACGAGGCCGACACCCAGCGCTTTGCCATCGGCTACGGCTACAACCTGTCCAAGCGCACGCAGTTGTATGCGGCGATTGCGCACATCAAGAATGATGACAACGCCAAGCGCGGGTTTGCAGTTTCGTCGTCGTCGCTCGTCAGCCCGACCATGGCGGCTGGCGACAGTGCCACCGGATATGAGTTTGGCGTTCGCCACTCGTTCTGATCGTACTTGGCTGTTGAGGCTCGTTCCTGCCTGGTGGGGAAGCGAGCGAGTCCTTTCAACGCACTCAAGCCTGCTTTTTTTGCGGGCTTTTGTTTTTACGCCACCGTTGGCGGATTGAAGGCTCTGCGCACTTCGGTTGCCCGAATTTTTGGTCAATGGGCAGGGAAGGTGACCAAAGTCTCGTAGCTGATTTGCGTGGTCTTTTCGTTGCCTGTGACTGGCACGCGCAAGATGGCTTGCAGCTGGTTGGTACCGGCCTTCGGTGTCACTGCGACCAGTCCGTTCGCATCCGACATCACCGGTTCTCCCTTTTCGCCGAGCGAGACGCGCACGCCTTGTTTGGGTTGACCGTCGAACAGTACCTGGAATTGCACCGACTGGCCTGCATGCGCGGGTTGGTGGGTGCGGGCGATGAGTTCGAGTTTCTGGCCCAGTTCCTTCTTGGAGATCACACCCCATTGGATGAAGGTCTTGTGGAACTTGAGCGCATGCACGCCGCTGGTCGCGCCGGGATTTTCGTTCATGGGCTTGTTGATCATCGGGCCGTCGCCGACCTTGCTGTAGAAGCCGTTGTCGAATTCTGCGGACAGCATTGCGGCTTCCTTTTGGGGCGTCACGCGTGCGCCGTTCTGCATGGGCTCGATCTTCACGTCGATCTTGCGGCCGCGCCGGTCGTAGGCGTGCACGCTGGTGAGCTTTTCGATGGGAAAACTCTCGAGCTTGCCTTCATGGCCGCCGAACTGCACGGTGTAGGCGCCGTTGACATCGGGTTCGAGCCAGACGTTGTGGGCCTGCGCGAGTGGAGTGGCGAGCAGGGCGGCGAGGCAGGCGGTGCGGATGAGTGTGAGGGTCATGGCGGAATGATCAATTCAGGGAAATCAGAAACGGGCGTTGATGCCGACCTTGAAGGTGCGCGGTGCACCGGGTGTGTAGAGCTGCGTGCCGCCAATCAGCGAGGACGAGGTGGCGTACACCTTGTCGGTGAGATTGCTGACCAGTGCGTAGAGGCGCATGCCGCTCGTTGGCAGATCGTGGCTCAGGCCCAGGTCCCAGGTCGTGAAGCCGTTGTAGAAAGAGGCGTTCGCGTCGTTGACGGCGTAGCGGCCCACGCGTCGCCAGGTCAGCGTGGTCTCCCATGACGGGGCGGGGCGCCATGTCGCGCCGAGCGTGGTGGTGGTGCGCGGCACGCCCGCGACGCGGTTGCCGATGAGCGCGGCGTTGCCGTTTTCGAGCACACGCGAGTTGGCGCTGCCCCAGGCCAGCTGTAGATCGACCTGGCGGTGCGCGGCCCACAGCGCGCTCATCTCCACGCCGGTGCGGCGGGTGCGGCCGTAGTTCTCGTAGATGCCGGGCGCGACGTTGCGGATCTCGTCTGACGAGATCATGCGGTAGGCAGCCACGTCCATCACCAGATCGGCGAAGGGCTTGAGCTGCACGCCGACCTCGGTCTGGCGGAAAACATTCGGGTTCAAGCTGGCAGCGCCCAGCGCGTATTTGGCGAAGGTGCTGGGCAGCGCAAAGCCTTCGGACCAGCTGGTTCGGAGCAGCACGCCCGGAGCGACCTGCGAGCGCACGCCGAACTTGGGGCTGCCGTGCGACACGCGGTTGAGCGCGCCGCACGGGTCGCTGCCGGTCTCCGCGCCGTTGCGTGCGCAGTCTCCCGTGAAGCGGTCCCAGCGCATGCCTGCGGACACCTGCAGCAGCGGATGAATGGGTGCGTCGATCTCGCCGAAGGCCGAGAGGCTGTTGAGCTTCGAAGTGCGGTCGCTGATGGCGGGGTTCACGCGCGCGCGATGGTCGAGCCCGTCAAAATATTCGTAGTCGGTCGATTCGCGGAAGGTCTCTATGCCCGCCACCCATTTGAGTGGCGTGAAGCTTGTCTGGTGGCTGCCGTTCAGACTGGTGCCCGCGCCGTAGACCGTGCGGTCGTAGTTTTCTTCGCGCTGACGCCAGGTGCTGGTGTTCACCGGGCGGCTGAACCAGCGCGTGAAGCTTTGGCGCGTGGTGTATGCGAACGACAGCCAGGTGATCTCCGGCGCGAGCGTGTAGCGCACGTCGGCGCGCAGCGTGACGAAGTCCTTCTTCGCACCATCGTTCATCGCGCGTGGGTCCTTGCCATAGGGGTCGGTGGCGAACTGCGCGCCCGTCAGATAGCCCGGCGAGTCGCCCTCGGTGTGGTGCAGGCGGCCCGACACGGCGATCTCCAGATCGCCCGTCACTTGCTTGCTCCAACGTGCGGCCAACGTGGTTCGGTCGTAGTCGGACTGCGTGCGCCAGCCCTTGGTGCGGTAGTGCTGCGCGGCCAGATTCAGATGCTCGCCGTCATCGATCTTGAGGCCGAGCGCGGCCTGCGCATCGAGCGTGGCGTGCGAGGAGAGGCTCAGATCGACCTCCTTATACTGC
Source organism: Diaphorobacter sp. HDW4A (assembly GCF_011305995.1). Taxonomy (GTDB): domain Bacteria; phylum Pseudomonadota; class Gammaproteobacteria; order Burkholderiales; family Burkholderiaceae_C; genus Diaphorobacter_A. Next base: position 6,412,318 of record NZ_CP049910.1, read on the forward strand.
TCGTTCTTGCGCGTCTCGATGGCCATGAGCCCCGCGCGATTGAAGTTGCCGTACAGCGCCGACACGGGCCCCTTGTAGACCGTGAGCCGCTGGATTTCGAGCGGCACGATCACGTTCAGATCGACATACCCGTCGGCATGCGACATGGCCTCGTTGAGCGGAATGCCGTCAAGCACCACGCCGATGTCACCCCCATGCCCGCCGCCGCCAAAGCCGCGCATCACGATGGCATCGCCCACGCCCGAGAGGTTGTAGTTCTGCACGTTCATGCCGGGCACCTTGCGCAGCAGATCCTGCGGATGGCTGACGTGCGCATCCTGAAAATCCTGCGTCGTCAGCTCGGTCGACGAATAGGCCGCAGCAGCCCCACGCGTGGTCTGGCCCTTGATCTCGACGGTGGGCAGCGAGGCGACGAGATCCTGTTCTGATGCGAGGCTGAACGCAGGGGTGAAGAGAAGCGCGCAGACAGCGGCGAGTGTGTGGAGGCGAAGTGGTGCTGAGGAATTCATCGTGCGGGGTGCGGGAAGCATGTCTCCTGATCGTTATGAGCAGAAAGGCATGCAAGGTCCGTACCCGCGTGAACGCCGGGGTGTGGCGATGCGTGACTTGCATTGCCCCAGCTTGGTGCATCCGAATTTGAATGGCCGCGCAGCAGGTGGCGCGGCCGTCAGTTCAACTTGCAGTTATGTCGCTTGATCGAGAGCGCATCTTTCAGTCGAAAGAGAAGGGTGAGGCTTTACAGCCGCTCCTTCACATAACTCGGCCTGTCCATGTCGACGATCTCCACACTGAGCTGGACCATCATTCCTTCAGGACGCGGCGTGTGCTTGCGCAGGACCACAGCGACCTGTTCGGCGAGTTCTTTCTTGGCCTCGGGCGAGCGGCCCGAGAGCAGGCGCAGCTGGGCGTGCACGAAGCCACGGTTGGCGGGCTGGTTGCCGATTTCGAAATGCTCGATGCGGTTGGTGCGACTCTTGAGGTCGGCCTCTTCCTTGACCTCGGGGTGGGTGCACAGCGCGGCGTTCACGTCCTTGAGGATCTGCGCTTGCGGGAAGTCGGTGAGGTTGGCGCTGTAGTCGATGACGAGATGGGGCATTTCAGAGGTCTCCGCAAAAACAGGAAGGAACGGGAAGAACGGGAAGAAAAAACGATCAGACCGGCGTGTAGGCCAGGCGCACGTAGATCGGTGCGAAGGCCTCGGCCTGGGTGATCTCGATGAGCGTTTCCTTGGCGAGCTCAAGCATCGCGATGAAGGTCACCACCAGCACGGTGCTGCCTTTTTCGGGTTGGAATAGCTCCTCGAATTCGACAAAACGGCGGCCCTGCAGCGACTTGAGCATGTTGCTCATGTACTCGCGCACCGAGAGTTCCTCGCGCGTGATCTTGTGGTGCTGCACGAGCTTGGCGCGTTTGAGGATGTCGCGCCAGGCGTCCTGCAGGTCGACCAGTTCCACATCGGGAAAGCGCGGCTGCAGGCTTTGCTCGATGTAGACCTGCGCACGCAGAAAGTCGCGGCCGTACTGCGGCACGGCGTTGATGCGCTGGCTCGCGAGCTTCATCTGCTCATACTCGAGCAGGCGGCGCACCAGCTCGGCGCGCGGGTCCTCGGGCTCGGCTTCGCCTTCCTGCTTCTTGGGCGGCAACAGCATGCGCGACTTGATCTCGATGAGCATCGCGGCCATCAGCAGGTACTCGGCGGCCAGCTCCAGATTGCGGCTGCGGATCTCGTCCACGTAGCTCAGGTACTGCTGCGTGACCTTGAGCATCGGGATGTCGAGGATGTTGAAGTTCTGCTTGCGAATCAGGTAGAGCAGCAGATCGAGCGGGCCTTCAAAGGCTTCGAGAAAGATCTCGAGCGCATCGGGCGGAATGTACAGATCCTGCGGCAGCGCGAACAGCGGCTCGCCATAGAGGCGCGCGAGAGCGACCTGGTCGACGACGTCAGGCAGGCCATCGCTGCGCGAGGAGGCAGGCGGCGCGTCGTCTTCGGTGATGGACGGGTCGTTGCGGTCGGCCATGGCGGGCGCTACTCAAGCGCTGCGGCGCATCAGGCGTTGGTCTGGTAGACGTAGGGCTTCTGCGCAACGCTGCCATCCTTGTATTCCTTCTGCACGTCGCGGTCGATTTCCTTGTCCCACAGCAGCGAGCGGCCTTGCAGCTGCTGCGCTTCCAGCTCGGGCTTCTGTTCCTTGAGCTTGTTGATGAACTGCGTGGTGTCGGATTGGTAGTCGGGGCGGCGGAAGAAGGACATGGCTCGTTTCTGTGGCGTACGCCAAGGCACGCGAAAAAGAAGAGAAAGAGAGAAAAAGGCGGTTTGTCGCGCATTTTAGCCCTTGTGTGCCTTGGGGCTGCTGCCTGCTGACTTTCAGGGTGTCATTGTAATTTCATGTACTTTTGTTAATTTTTGCATTTATTGGCAGTTCCAGCCAATCCACACCACTGATTTGCCTTCAGGCAGGAGGATTCATGCAAAACAAATGGCGGCTTTTATGGCTTGCTGGCACCTGGGCGGTCTGTGGCCTTGCTCAGGCCCAGACCACGGTGCTTCAAGAACAGAACTTCGACACGGCGGGCACCGGCTCCACCATCAGTGCGGTGCCGCCTGCGGGCTGGACGGTCAAGACCTTCTACTCGGATGGTTCGGTGGACGAGGTCAAGCCCGCTGCGGGCTTCAACGCCACCTGGCTGGGCTGGAGGTTCGTGACCTCCGACACATGGAAGGCCAGCAAATCCACCGCCGCCAGTACCAAGCGCGGTGACTTCAGCAAGGGGACCGGTGGCATCGCCATCATCGAGTCCGACGGCCTGCGCGCAGAGAAGGTCTACAGCACCTCGCTGCTCGCACCCAGCCTCGCGGTGACGGCGGCCAAGCGCTACGTGGTCAGCTTCGACACCCACTACCGGCAGGGCCAGAGCCCGCAGACGGCCGATGTGACGATCACCTTCGACAAGGGCGATGCGGTGGCCCGGTCGTACACAGCCGACACGCTCAACCAGGGCGCGAGCGTGGAGTTCACCGCGCCCGCAGGTGCGACTACGGCTCAAGTGAGCTGGAACTACCGCAGCACCGCCAACAACTGGTATTGGGCGTTGGACAACGTGAAGCTGCATCGCGACGACACGCCGCCGGCCGGACCGTTCGATCCCGCAGCGCTGCCCAACACCGCCGCCAAGCCCGTGATGGCGGTGGGCCCGACGCTGCAGAACCCCGGCACGGACCGCATGTCGGTGATGCTGGAAACCGCCGAATCCGCGCCCACCGTCTGGGTGCGCAAAGTGGGCAGCACCGGGCCGTTCACCATCGTCAACGCGGTCAATGCAGCGGGCGATTTCAAAGACGCGAACATCTTCTTTGCCGACCTCACCGGGCTGGCTTCCAACACGCTCTATGAATACGCCGTGGTCACCGGTACCAGCGCCACGCCCAAGCTCGCGGGGCCGTACCGCTTCAAGACTTGGCCGCGCGCGAGCGACAAGGTCACGAGCGCGAAGTTCGCGACCGTGTCCGACACACAGGACGGTCTCGACAACCGCTTCAAGAACATCGTCAATGGCCTGATCGCCAACGACTGCGGCGGCCAGCCCGAGCAGTGTGCCGAGGCGCTGGCGGGCTTTGTTGTGCCGGGCGATCTGGTGGCCTCGGGCAACTCGCGCTCCAATTGGGCCGCGCATTTCTTCACGCCGCTCAGCGCGCTCTCGGCCTATGTGCCGCTGCTGCCCGCTGCGGGCAATCACGAATACTTCGGCGAGCAGGCCAGCGCAGGTGCCGAGAAGAGCTGGATGAAGACCTACCGCAAGTACTTCAACCGCCTGCCTTCCAATGGCTCCGAGCAGTATCCGTTGCACTGGTACTCCATCGACTATCTGGGCCTGCGCATCGTCGCGAGCGATTTCAATCCCGCATCCGCCATGCACAACACCGGCGGCTGGACCAACTACGACAATGGTCGCGGTCTGTTCCGTGCGGACTACATGAAAGCGCATCTCGACTGGTTCACCGGCCTGATGAAGAGTACGCGCGAAGAGGCCAAGCCCTATGTCCTGCTGCTCAACCACCATCCCTGCCTGAGCGAGAAATGGCGTCAGGGCGAGGTGATCGCGGCTTGCGACTTCATCTCGCAGCTCGAGGATTACGGCCGCGGCACCGGTGCCATCACCGCCAACGTGAACGGCCATGTGCACTTCTACGAGCGCGGCAATTCCATGAACAGCCGCCATTTGTGGCTCAATGTTGCATCGGGCAGCGGCGGCCTCGAAAGTGCCAAGCAAGAGGACGACACCGACCTCGACGTGATCGCCAACGCCAAGCTCGCCTTCGGCTACGGTACGCTGCAGTTCAGCTTCGACAGCGGCGCCGCGCCGTCGCTGGAATGGAAGCGCTACGACCTGAGCGGAACAGCCATCAGCGCATCGGCCAACGACGCCATCCGCGTGACCAGCGAACGCTTCGCCGCCAGCCCGCAACTGCCCGAGGCCAAGCTCGGCAAGGTCGACCCGGCCACGGTGCAACTGCGCTATGCGCTGAGCGGTGCGCCCGCGATCTACGAGGCGCAGTGGCAGCTCTCAAAATCGCGCAAGTTCGACACCGGCGCGCCCGTCTACGATGTGTGGGGCAACGGCACCCGCCGCGAGAATTGGACCTATCTGAACAACGCGCGCGTCAATACGCAAAAGGATGCTGACATCTCCACGCTCGCGCTTGGCCAGTTGCTCGCCCATCCCAAACGCGTCTACCCGAACGTGGGCGCCACCACCAAGCGCGGCAAGCTCAACCACGCCATCATCGCGGGCGGCAACAGCCTGCGCGACCGCTGGAGCTGCGCCTACAAGTGGGACGAGGATGGTGATACGGGCGGTACCGATGACCCGCGTCAGGGCGGTCGTCAGTGCTTTGCGCGCCTCACGCAGGCCAATGGCGAGAAAGGCTCGGAATTCGATCCGTTTGACGGCAAGGCCCCCGAGGTGCTGAGCTTCGGCAGCGACGAGCGCTGGTACTGGCGCGTTCGCGTGCGCGACGAGCACCTGAACTGGTCGGACTGGAGCACGGCCGGTTCGTTCGAGCTCGGCAATCCTGTGCCCGAGCCGACCGACCCCGTCGATCCACCCGAGCCGCAAGTGCTGATCGATGCGCAGCTTCCGTCGCCCGGCGCAGGCCTGCCAGGCATCGGCCTCAACGTGCAATCGCTCACAAGCTGCAAGCAGGTCACTTCGAGCGGCGGCGCTGTGCCCGCAGGGTTGCTGCCCGAAGGCCAAAAGGCAGTGAGTGGCCTCATCGCCTTCAGCTTGCTTGACTGCGCGACGCCCGGTTTCGAAGCCAGTATCGTCCTCACCTTGCCCGCGCCCCCGCCTACGGGCAGCAAGCTCATGAAGGTGTCCACCGACGCGAACGGCAAAAAGATCGCTACCGAGATCACGCATGCCATCCTCACCGGTAACACCGTGAGCTACCGCGTGACCGATGGCGGTGCGCTCGATGAGGATGGACTGGTCAATGCCGCCATCATCGATCCGGTGCTGATCGCCAGCCCCGCTGCCATCGTCACTCCGCCCATCACGCCCACGGTCCAGCCGGTGCCCGTAGACCACCCGCTGATGCTGGCGCTCGTCGCGCTGCTTGTAGGTGGATGGGGCGCATGGAGGCAGCGACGCGCGCGTGCGTGAGGTGATTTTTGGATGGCCCGTGGAGGGCCAAATCCCAGCATCAGGGCGACTTCGCATATGCTCGAAGTCGCCCTGCATTTTTCCAAGCCAAGGCCAGACCACCCATGTTGCAAGAAGACCGGTTCGCGCGCATCCAATCGCTGCTGTCATCCCTTGACCGCGTGCGCACCGAACAGCTGATCCAGGACCTGCAGGTCTCGCGCGAAACCATACGCCTTGACCTGCTCGCGCTGGAGTCGCTCGGCCTCGTGCGCCGCGTGCACGGCGGCGTCGCGCGCCTGGCTCAGGAAGAGCCGCCGTTCGTGCAACGCCAGACCCAGCGCGTGAGCGAAAAACGCGCCATCGCCCGGGCCGCCGTCAAACGCCTGCAACCGGGCCAGATGGTGTTCGTGGACGCGGGCACCACGACCGGCATCCTCGCCGAAGAGCTGTGTCTGCTGAAGACCGAGCTCGTGGTGGTGACCAACTCCATCCCTGTCGCGCTCAAGCTCCAGTCCACACAGTCCGGCGTGTCAGACCTGAATGGCTCTAATGCTTTGCGCGTGATCCTGCTCGGCGGCGACATCAATCCTGAAGTGCCCTGCACCTACGGAGAAGTCACTTTGAACGCCATCCGCAACTACCGCGCCGACGTGGCCCTGCTGTCCCCGTTCGGCATCAGCGCGGGGGACGGCGTCACCTTCTTCAACGCCCATGAGGCCAGCCTCGCCACGGCAATGATTGAGCAATCATCGTCGTTGCAGATACTGGCGGACTACAGCAAGGTGGGAGTGCGGGGGCGCTATGCGGTGGCCACGGCTGCGCAAACGGATGGGGTGGTGACCAATGCGCATGCGGGGAATGCGGAGGCGTTGGCGGAGCTGCGAGGGGTGGGGGTGGAGGTGTTTGAGGTTTAGGGACGACGTGGATGAAGTACTTCGAGCTTGTTGAACGGGCACCATTGGACAGAAGCAGATATCGAGGGCACTGAAAATATCCTGCGAAAAATGAAAGATAGTCCATGTCAGAAAGGAAATTCATGGTTTTCTTGGCAATCACAACGCAAGGGCTCGAGGATGCATTCAGCGTGGCAAAAAAAACTGGTTCTCCAGTTTGGTGCGGCTCGAATGCAATTTCTGAAGAACAGTATCAAGCGCGGAGAGGAAAAAGCCTTTCACGTTTCAACTATGCACTCGACACGCGAGACCCGGACGTTCTGGCAAGTGCGCTTGATACGATAGAACAACACCACCCAAATGCTGTTGTGTGGGTAGAAGCGTTGTTGTCAGAGGAATGACCACTCGGGGCCATTCTCCGTCCATGAGCGAACCCCAAGTTCAGGCTTTGCGAGCCACGCTGTTCAACCCGTCATTCTGGTGAAGACTGCAAACATTCGTACGATTTGGCATCCCGGCCAACCCAAACAAGTCCCGACGCGTTAGAGTGCCGTCCTCAAGGAGATTCACGGTGGATCACTATGATGACGAACGCCTCTACGACAGGTTCAATCGGAAGGACACTTCATGGCAATGATGCGCATGGCGCGTGCAGGTTTGGCGGCGACTCTCGCGGTGGCCGCGATGCTGGCCGGATGTGACAACCAGCGCATCAAGGAGCTGGAGGAGGGCGTCTCCACCGAGATGGATGTGCGCGCCAAGTTCGGCGAGCCCGAATTCGTCTGGCAGGAGCCCGATGGTTCGCGCACGTTCGAATACAACCGCCAGCCCATGGGCGCGCGCAACTACATGATCACCATCGGCACCGATGGCAAGATGAGCGCGCTGCGCCAGGTGCTCGCGCCGCACAATTTTGAAAAGATCCAGCCCGGCATGAGCCAGGAGCAGGTGCGCCGCACACTTGGTATGCCCGCCAAGGCCGTGCCCTACGATCTCAAGCAGACCGTCGAATGGGACTGGAACTGGATCGACCCGCCGACCCGCCAGATGCACTTCACTGTCGTGTTCGGTCCGGACTTCCGCGTCAAGAACAGCTACAGCGCCGAAAAACTGCACGATGGACCATAGAAGCCGCAGGCGCCGCCAAAAAATCAAAAGCGATTCAAGACGGTACGAGTCGAGAAGCACAGCTCATCAGGCTGTGTGCCCAGCGTAGGCGGGGAGTGGTGCGCTGCCAGAGTAGTCCCAGCTCTCTTGGGGGGAGAGGTGGCACGCCCTTGAGCGGTGGAACCTCCAGCCTGCTCAGTTCCCTCCCTCGCAACAGCGTATCCCCCACATCCGGCACCAGCCCTACGCCGAGGCCGCGCTCCACCATCATCGCGACGGCGATTACCGAGTTGAGTTCGAGACAGGCGTGTGCGCGGATCTCCTGCGCGTCGAGGTAGCGCTGCGCCAGCTTGCCGCCTGCAAGCGAGCGGTCATAGCGCACCAGTGCGCGCTTGCGCAGCAGTTCGAGCGGCGCGATGTGGGCGTCGCCGGGTTGGCAGAGCAGCACCAGCGTTTCCTCGCGCAGCGGCGACCAGCAGATGGTCTTGGGTAGCTCGAACGCGGGTTTCAGGCAGATTGCCACGTCGAGTTCATCCTGCGCGAGGGCGGTGTAGAGCTTGGGCGTGTTGTCCACCACCACATGCACCTGCACAGCGGGGTGTTGCTGCAGAAAGCCTTGCAGCACGTCGGGCAGAAAGCTGTGCAGCACGGTGTTGAGCGTGCCCAGCCGCAGCTCGCCCTGGTCGGCGTCGGAGGCGACCCAGTCGCGCAGCTCGTCGCACTCCTGCACCAGTGCCTGGCCTTTTTCAAACAGCCGTTCACCGGCGGCGGTGGGGCGCACGCGCCTACCGTGGCGAACGAGCAGCGTGACGCCCAGCTCGCGCTCCAGCGTGCGCATCTGCTGGGCGACGGCGGCGGGGCTGAGGTCGAGCTCGCGCGCGGCGTCGGACATCGAGCCGAGTTTCACGACCTTCAAGAAATTGTGGATGTAGCGGGTCTCCATTCAACACATTTTCTTCAAAGTGAAGAAGGCCCTGCATGCTGTATTGATGTCTTGGCCTGAACCACACTTGGAGCAAGCTGATTTCAAGACAAATGACCGAGGACCAAGGAGACTCACCCATGCCTCATTTCCTGATTTCGCGACGCCACATGCTGGGCGCCGCCTTCTCCGGCATGGCACTGGCTCAGATGCCCGCGTGGGCGCAAGCCGGTGGGCAGAAGGCTGAGCGGGGCGGAAAAGTGGCTCGCATCGTCGTGCCGTTCGCACCCGGTGGCGGCAACGATGTGCTGGCGCGCCAGATGGCGTTTGGACTGACGGAGCAGTTTGGCAGCAACATCATCGTCGAGAACAAACCCGGTGCGGGCGGCAATCTCGGCACCGAGTTCGTGGTGCGCGCGCCGGCGGACGGCGCTACGCTGCTGCTGGGCCACACGGGCACGGTGTCGATCAACCCGTCGCTCTACAAGGGACTCAAGTTCAATGCGTCCGCCGATCTGCAGCCGGTGGCGATGTTTGCATCCTCTGCCTTGCTGCTTGTGGTGCCAGCCGCTTCGCCCATCAAGGATGTGAAGCAGCTCGCGCAGGCACTGCGTGCCGGAAAATCGGCGCTGATGAACTACGCCTCCAGCGGTTCGGGCACCGGCGGGCATCTCACGGGTGAGCACTTCACACATGTGCTGAACGCCAAGGCTACGCATGTTCCATACAAGGGAACGGCCCCGTCGCTCACCGATCTGGCAGGCGGTGTCGTGGACTTCAGTTTCGGCGTGATTCCCTCGGCGATGGCACTGGTGAAATCCGGCAAGCTGCGCGCATTGGCCATCACGAGCGCGAAACGCAACACGCTGCTGCCCGATGTGCCCACGGTGGCGGAATCGGGCGTTCCCGAGCTCAAGGATTTCGAGAGCACACTCACGTACGGCATTCTTGCGCCCAAGGGCACACCAGCGGACACCGTGACGACGCTGGGTGCGCAGGTGCTCAAGGTTGGCGCGTTGCCCGCGTTCCAGTCCAGGCTCGATGTGGAGGGTGCCGTACCGCTGCTCGGCGATGCGGCCGCCTACGCCCAGCGCATTCAGAAAGAGAGTGCCAAGTGGGCTGCGGTGATCAAGGCCTCCAACGTGCAGGTGTGAACTGGAGCCGATGAATATGTACCTGATGCAGGAATACCTCACCGAACCGGCTGCGCAGCCGCTGTTCGGAGACGCGCAGTGGTTCGCCGCGCTGCTCGCATTTGAAAGCGCGCTGGCCGAGTCGCAGGCGGAATGCGGCCTGATCCCCGAAACCGCCGCACGTGACATCGTCCGTGCATGCGAAGCGGTCGTCCCGCTGGACCATGCGATCTTCGTCACCCAGGCGCGGCAAAGCGGGGCGCTGGGCGTGGCGCTGGTCGCGCCGCTCAAGCGATGGCTATCCCACAATGCGCCCGAGGCGCTGTCCTGGTTGCACTGGGGCACGACCACGCAGGATGCGGTCGACACAGCACACGCCATGCTCACGCGCGATGCGCTTGGGGCGTTGTTGGCTGAAATTGATGCGCTGTGTGAGCCACTGCAGGCCATGGCCCGGCAACATGCCGCAACGCCGATGCTCGCACGCAGCCTGATGCAGCCCGCGCAAGTCACGAGCTTCGGCTTCAAATGCGCGCAAACGCTGGCCTCGTTGCGGCGCTCTCAGGCGCAGTTGCGTGAACTCTCTTCCTCTGCGCTGTGCGTGCAATTGGGTGGAGCCGTGGGCAACCGCGCAAGCCTTGGTGATGCCGGTGTTGCAGTGGAATCGGCCATGGCAAGGCGCTTGCATCTGCACGCCGCAGGCTATGCCTGGCATACCCAGCGTGATGGCTGGATGCGTCTCGGCATGGAGGTCGCAGTGTGCAGCGGCACGCTCGCCAAGCTGGCCAAGGATTGGGCGCTGATGTCGCAATGCGAAGTCGGTGAAATCAGCGAGGCATCGCGCGGCAGCACCTCGAGCGCCATGCCGCACAAGCGCAATCCTGTGCACTGCATGCAGGCCATCGCGCAGACCCAGCCCGTGCCGCACATCGCATCCCTGCTGCTGTCGTGCATGCCCCAGGCACACGAGCGCGCGCTCGGCGAGTGGCAGGCGGAGGTAGCACATTGGGCATCGCTGTGGCAGCACACGCTGGCGGCCTGCCGCTCGCTGGGGCTGGCCGCGAAGGGGTTGCAGGTGCATGTCGGGCGCATGCAGGCGAACGTCGATGTGCTGCAGCAGTTGGTGTTCTCCGAGGGATTTGTGCATGTGCTCAGCCCTTGCATCGGCGAAGTGCAGGCCGCCGCGCTGGTGGCAGGAATGTCCGAACAGGCACTGGCGCAGAGCACGCCCTTGGGCGCGCTGTTGCTGCAGTGGATGGAGGCGGCGCCGAGCATCGAGGCAGCGCAGAAGCCGCCGCTGCGCGATGCGCTGCAGCAGGCAGCAGATTTGAACGTCGCAGTTCGATCGTCTGCGCGCGCATGCCATGAATTGCTGAAAGAATGCGCGCATTGCAATGACTGATTTCGAGAAGGATGGCCCTGATGACCTTGTCTGATGACTCTGTGAAACGCGGCCTCGCCAATCGCCGCCAGGTGCTGGGCGATGCGTGGGTCGACCGCTCGGTGAGCAGCGCCAACACTCTCAACGTCGACTTCCAGCGCATGATCACTTCCTACGCGTGGGACCACATCTGGAGTCGTCCGGGCCTGGACCGCCGCACGCGTCGCGTCATGGTGCTGGCGATCACGGCGTCCATGGGGCGATGGGAAGAGTTTGAGCTGCACGTGCGCACAGGCCTCTCGGCCCCGCCGGATCAGCCTGAGTCCGCGCCGCTCGATCTAGACACGCTCAAGGAGGTGCTGCTGCAGATCGCCGTCTACGCCGGTGTTCCGGCGGGCAACACCGGCATGGCCGTCGTGATCAAAGTGGCAAAGGAGCTGGGACTGGAGCTGGCTCCGGCGGACTTTCACCACCCGTAGGCGTGAGGCGGTCCGGGCTCCGGTTTCCCCCCCATTCAGCGCGCCGGTCGATGCGGCTGCTACCCTGCTGGTCGACCACGCGACGATGACCCTTGCGGCCAAGGCGGCATTCAGGTAGCACGCACGGCGGCGCTGCCCGTGAAGCGCCACGAGGCGCGCCACGCATTGACCATCGAACGCTTAAACAGTGGGGTGGGATGTGCGCCCGACTTGAAAGGCATCCATCCAGACGTGAAACAAGTCACTCGGGGGGGGGCCACTGAAAGACGGCGTGGATTCATTGCGGTGAATTCGCTCCCACACCTCGCGTAGGCGCAGGCAAACGCGGGCTCGAGCCGGCAGGCTGATCCGTCAACGGAGCCTCCCGCGACTCGCGGTATTTGATCGTGATCCCGCTGTTGTCCTGCTTGGGCTCGTCATCATCGAGCATGGCATCGGCTGCCTTGCCCACGCCCTTGCCGACGATGCGCACGGTGCCGATGGCGGCGTCCGCCGCGAGGCCCACCACAGATCCGGCGACGCTGACCACGGTGCAGCCCGACAGGGACAGCAGCAGCGCAGGTGCGCCGATGAGAAGCCACAAAAAAGCCCCAGGGCTTTTGCGGCGAAGGGGCTGGTGATGGTTCATGAGATGAACGTGTCCGGGTCAGTGAATGCGCATGCCCGGTGTTGCGCCGGGGAAGGGCTCAAGCACGTAGATGCCGGGGTGTGCCTTCTCGTCGGCATGGCTGGCGGCGAGCACCATGCCTTCGCTCACGCCAAACTTCATCTTGCGCGGCGCGAGGTTGGCCACCATCACGGTGAGCTTGCCTTGCAGCTGCTCTGGCTTGTACATGCTGCTCACGCCGCTGAACACATTGCGAGTGCGGCCTTCGCCCACGTCGAGCGTCAGTTGCAGCAGCTTGGTCGAGCCTTCGACGGCCTTGCATTCGACGATCTTGGCGATGCGCAGATCGACCTTGGCGAAATCATCGATGGTGATCGTGGGGGCGATCTCTTCGCCACCGGGCAGTACGGCTTCGACCACGGGGGCGGCAGGTGCTTCGAACAGTGCTTCGAGCTGCTTGGGATCCACGCGCGTCATCAGGTGCTTGTACTCGCCGATCTGGTGGTCCTTGCCGAGCGGCTTGTCGATGTCGGCAAAGTCCTCGGGCGGCATGATGAGGAAGTTTGCGACCTCGGCGGCCACCTGCGGCAGGATGGGCTTGAGGTAGACGGTCAGGATGCGGAAGGCTTCGATGCAGGTCGTGCAGACGTCCTGCAGGCGGGCTTCCATGCCTTCCTTCTTGGCCAGCTCCCATGGCTTGTTGGCGTCCACGTAGCTGTTCACGCGGTCGCACAGCAGCATGATTTCGCGCACCACGCGGGCGGTGTCGCGGGCCTCGTAGGCCGCGATGATCGGGCCTTGCTGCTCGCGCAGTTGGGCGATCAGCGCCTGGCCGTCTTCGCTCATCTCGCCGAGCTTGCCTTCGAAACGCTTGACGAGGAAACCCGCCGCGCGCGAGGCGATGTTCACGTACTTGCCGATCAGATCGGCGTTCACGCGGGCCATGAAGTCTTCGGGATTGAAGTCGATGTCTTCGTTCTTTCCGTTGAGCTTGGCGCCCAGGTAGTAGCGCAGCCATTCGGGGTTCATGCCGAGGCTCAGGTACTTGAGCGGATCGAGGCCCGTACCGCGGCTCTTGCTCATCTTCTCGCCGTTGTTCACGGTCATGAAGCCGTGCACGCAGATCTTGGTCGGCGTCTTGCGGCCGCTGAACTTCAGCATCGCGGGCCAGAACAGCGTGTGGAAGGTGATGATGTCCTTGCCGATGAAGTGGTACTGCTCGAGCGCTGGATCGGCCATGTAGGCCTCGTAGTTCTCGCCGCGCTTGTTGAGCAGCTCCTTGAGCGACGCGAGATAGCCCACAGGTGCGTCGAGCCACACATAGAAATACTTGCCCGGTGCGTCGGGAATCTCGATGCCGAAGTAAGGCGCATCGCGGCTGATGTCCCAGTCGTCCAGACCTTCGCTGGTCGTGCCATCGGGATTGGTGCGTACGCCGAACCATTCCTTGATCTTGTTGGCCACCTCGGGCTGTACATGCACGCCGTCCTGCGTCCATTCGGTGAGGAATTCCACAGCGCGCGGATCCGACAGCTTGAAGAAGAAATGCTCCGATGTCTTGAGCACCGGCTTCGCACCCGAGAGCGCGGAGTAGGGGTTGATCAGGTCGGTGGGCGAGTAGACGGAGCTGCACACCTCGCAGTTGTCGCCATATTGGTCCTTGGCGTGGCAGCGGGGGCACTCGCCCTTGATGAAACGGTCGGGCAGGAACATGTTCTTCTCAGGGTCGAAGAACTGCTCGATCACGCGCGTCTCGATGAACCCGGCCTTCTTCAGGTCGAGGTAGATCTGCTTGGACAGCTCGTGGTTCTCGGCGCTGTCGGTGTTGCTCCAGTTGTCGAAGGCGATGTGAAAGCCATCGAGGTACTGCTTGCGTCCGGAGGCAATGTCGGCCACGAACTGCTGCGGCGTCTTGCCCGCCTTTTCGGCTGCGATCATGATCGGCGCACCATGCGCGTCATCCGCGCCGACGAAGTTCACCAGATTGCCCTGCATTCGTTGCGCACGCACCCACGTGTCGGCCTGGATGTACTCCATGATGTGGCCGATATGGAAGTTGCCGTTGGCATACGGCAGTGCGGTGGTGGCGAAAATCTTGCGTGCAGTCATCGGTTCAAACTTTCGATGAGCCGGCGAAATGCAGGCTCGGACGGAACCCGACATTGTAAGTGGTGCCGCCCAAGGCGTCTTCAATGGGCCGGCTGAGGCAGTGTCCATCCGAAGAACGCACAAATTTCCGCGCGTTTTGCTGCTACGTCAGCGCGTCCGAGTGCCATGAGTTCGCCTGTGAAACCGGGCTCAAACAGAAGGTAGCTTGCGAGGGCAGCACCGCCTGCGCCGGGTTGACCTGGCGTGGGTTCCTTCACGCCGACAGCGCCCAGCAGTGTGCGAATGGTGATGGGAAGGTCGCAGATATGGCGTGCGGCGATTTCATCGATGCGTTGGCTGGGCGAGAGCACGAGCAGGTTCAGGGGGCGCAGGGGGCTGCGGGCTCGGGCTTCGGCAGGGATGAGTGAGAGGGTCTGGTTGATGCGTTCGGCGCGTTCGACGTCGACCGAGAGGGCGTCGAGAAAAATGCTGGACAGCGCATGTCCACCGATCTGGGCGAGCGAGGGGTAGCTCGGTTCTGCGCCCGGTGGCAGTTGGGTTTCGGGCTCTTTCATGCGGCCTGCGCCAACGACGAGGATGCGTTCTGCACCCAGATGGATGGCGGGTGCGATCGGAGCGGTCTGGCGCATGGAGCCGTCGCCGAGGTAGTGGGGCTGACCGTCCACGGTAACCGGGCGGGCCGGGAAGATGAATGGAATCGCCGAGGAGGCGAGCAGGTGGCTGATGGTGATGTCAGTGCGCACGGCCTTGCGTTGCGAGCGCACCCAAGGCGCGCGGGCGTCGCGTGACTGGTAGAAGGTGATGTGTTCGCCGGTGGTGTAGCTCGACCCGGTGACGGCCAGGGCGCTTAAGTGGCCGTCACGGATCAGCTCGGGGATGCGGTCGAGGTGCACCAATTGCTTGAGCAGTTCGGCCAGCGGCTGGTTGTTGAGCAGCGCATGCGGGCGCACCTTGCGCCAGCGCGCCACGGTCCAGCCAAGCGAGAGCAGCGTGAGCCAGTGCGCGCCGCTGCGGATCACGCTCAACGAGTCGGCGCGGTAGACCTGCTCTGCGTGAAAGTGCCGCCATATGCTGGCGACATGGCGCACCGCGTCGTCGAAATGGTCGGTCGCGCTGGCCAGGGCCGCCGCGTTGATGGCCCCGGCCGAGGTGCCGCAGAAGATCTGGAACGGGCTGTTCTGGCGCGGCAGACCGCAGGCGATGCGCAGGTCGGCAATCGCCTCGAGCACGCCCACCTGGTAGGCCGCGCGCGCGCCGCCGCCCGAAAGTACCAGTCCGGTGAGAGGCGAGTGCGCTGTTTGCATGGGTGGATAGGTGGGCGAAGGGTGTCAGGTGTTGCGTGGTTTTGATTTGAGCAGCATGGCGGCGAGCGCGTCGCCTTCGAGCAGCAGCAGGCCGTGCTCCGTGGCGTAGGCGCGCGCCGTGTCGCTGAGGCTGCCTTGCAGCACGACGTAGACGCCGTACTGTGCCTTGAGTCGCGTGACGGCGTCGTCCAGTTCCTTGAGCGACTCAACGCCGTGTGTCGCGGCCTTCCAGCGGCGGGCGCTGACCAAGGTGATGGTGCCGGATTTTTCAAGTCTCAGATCGACGACACGGTCGGCTATATGCTGTACGTTCTGGCCCTCGTTTTTCCAGGCGGCTTCAAGGGCTGTGGAGAATTGCTTCCACGACATGGCGGCGGCTTCGGCGCGGATGGCCTCGACCTTGGCACCGCTCGGTGCCTTGAGCTGGCGCCACGCGGCCATGCACCCGATGATGAAGATGGGCACGGCACCCAGCGCCGCAAATGGCCAGATTTCCTTGGGCAGCAGGGCGCTGCAGGCCGCCACGATGGCGATGGCGATCACGAAACTGATCCACCACGGTGAACGCAACAGGATTGCGAACAGGGAGTTCTTGGCCATCTTCAACTTCACGGGAAACCTTCTTCTTGCGATTTGTTCAGGGTAAATGACGGTATTTTTGTAATGCCACGTGCCTGCACGTGTGTTTCAGCTTGGATAGACTACCCGACTCTCGAGGAGTTAATGAAGTATGACCATTACTGAACAGGGTCTCATGGAGGCTCTCGCCCAAGTCCGCGACCCCTATACCGGTAAGGATTATGTGAGCACGCGCGCGCTGCGCAATGTCTCGATCAGCGGCGGCGATGTCGCCTTCGACGTGGAAATCGGCTATCCCGCCAAGAGCCTGGTGTCCGAGCTGCGCCAGCAACTGGTGACGGTCGCCAAGGCGCTGCCGGGCGTGGAGAACGTCTCGGTCAACATCGTCAGCAAGATCATTGCGCATGCGGTTCAGCGCGGCGTGCAGATGCTGCCCGGTGTGAAGAACATCATCGCGGTGGCGTCCGGCAAGGGCGGCGTGGGCAAGAGCACCACGGCCGTGAATCTGGCGCTGGCACTGGCGGCCGAGGGCGCGAATGTCGGTCTGCTCGACGCCGATATCTATGGCCCGAGCCAGCCGCTGATGACCAGCACCTCGGGCAAGCCCGAGAGCCTGGACGGCAAGCTCATGGAGCCTAAGCGCAGCATGGGCCTGCAGATCAACTCCATCGGTTTTCTGGTGGATGAAGAGCAGGCCATGATCTGGCGCGGCCCGATGGCCAGCCAGGCGCTCGAGCAACTCATCATGCAGACGCGCTGGCAGGATCTGGACTACTTGGTCGTCGACATGCCACCGGGCACCGGCGACATCCAGCTGACCATGTCGCAGAAGGTGCCGCTGACCGGCGCCGTGATCGTGACCACGCCCCAGGACATCGCGTTGCTCGATGCCAAGAAGGGCATCAACATGTTCCAGAAGGTCAATGTGCCGATTCTGGGACTGGTGGAAAACATGGCCGTGCACGTCTGCACGAACTGCGGCCATGTGGAACACATCTTCGGCGAGGATGGCGGCAAGAAGATGGCCGAGAAGATGGGCATGGACTACCTTGGCGCGTTGCCGCTGGCCATGAGCATCCGCGAGCAGGCCGACAGCGGCAAGCCCACGGTGGTGGCCGATCCGGATGGCGAAGTGGCGCAGCTCTACAAGTCCATCGCGCGCTCGGTGGCGGTGAAGATCGCGCAGCAGGCCAAGGACTTCTCGTCCAAGTTCCCGACCATCACGGTGAGCAAGAACACCTGACCAACGCGTGTGGGTGAACCGCCCAGGCTGCCGCAGTGTGGTCGGGCGAGCGTGAAGCGCCGAAAGTGCAGGGCAGTGCCCAAGGAGACAGCGCCATGAGCGAGCAGAAGATCGAGTTCTACAAGGGCCCGGCCGGTGGTTGGGGTGCGCTCAACAGCGTGAAGAATGCGCTGCTGCGGCAGGACATTCCGCTCAAGGGCGCGAAGACGCTGCTCTCGGCCAACCAGCCCGACGGCTTTGACTGCCCGGGCTGCGCGTGGCCGGATCGCCACCACGCATCCACTTTTGAATTCTGCGAAAACGGCGTCAAGGCGGTGGCCGCCGAGGCCACCGCGCGCCGCGCGGGCCCCGCGCTGTTTGCGCGGCACACGGTCAGCGAACTGGCCCGTCAGAGCGATTTCTGGCTTGAAGACCAAGGGCGGCTCACGCACCCGATGGTGTTCGATGCGGCGAGCGACAAGTACCTGCCGATCATGTGGGACGACGCGTTCGCGATCATCGCGCGGCATCTGAACGCGCTGCCCGATCCGAATCAGGCAATCTTCTACACCTCGGGCCGGGCGAGCAACGAGGCCGCGTTTCTCTACCAGCTGTTCGTGCGCGAGTTCGGCACCAACAATTTTCCCGACTGCTCCAACATGTGCCACGAGCCGAGCGGCAGTGCCATGCGTCCGCAGATCGGCGTGGGCAAGGGCACGGTGGAGCTGGTCGATTTCGAGCGCGCCGACGCGATCTTCATCTTCGGCCAGAACCCCGGCACCAACCATCCGCGCATGCTCGGCGAGCTGCGCGAGGCGCACAAGCGCGGTGCGCGCATCGTGAGCTTCAACCCCTTGCGCGAGCGCGGGCTGGAGCGCTTTGCTGATCCGCAGGACAAGCTGGAGATGGCGACCTTCGGATCCACTCCCATCAGCACGCATTACTTCCAACTGCGTGTGGGTGGCGATCTCGCGGCCGTCGAGGGCATGATGAAGCATGTGCTGGAGCAGGAAGACGCGAGCGGCGACGTGCTCGACCGCGTTTTCATCGCCGAGCACACGAGCGGTTTCGAGGCGCTTGCGCACAGCCTGCGCGATGAATCGTGGCAGCTGCTCGAAGAAGAGTCCGGCCTCAGCGAGGCGCAGATGCGTAGCGCGGCCGACATCTACATCGGCGCCAAGAGCGTGATCGCCTGCTGGGGCATGGGCATCACGCAGCACGTGCATTCGGTGGCGACGATCCAGATGATCGTGGACCTGCTGATGCTGCGCGGCAACCTTGGCCGCCCCGGCGCGGGCGCATGCCCCGTGCGCGGGCACAGCAATGTGCAGGGCGACCGCACCATGGGCATCTGGGAAAAACCGCCCGCTGCGCTGCTCGACAAACTGAAAGCGGTCTACGGCTTCGAACCGCCGCGCGAAAACGGTGTGGACACGGTCGAGGCCATCGCCGCCATGCGCGATGGCGACGCCAAGGTGTTCTTTGCGCTCGGCGGCAACTTCGCTGCGGCCACGCCCGACACGTATGAAACCTGGAAGGCCTTGCAGCGTTGTGATCTCACCGTTCACGTGACCACCAAGCTCAACCGCAGCCACGTGGTGCATGGCAAGGAAGCGCTGATCCTGCCGTGCCTCGGTCGCACCGAGATCGACATGCAGGCCGGTGGCGTGCAGGGCGTGACGGTGGAAGACTCGATGAGCATGGTGCACATCTCCATGGGCATCAACCCCCCCGCGTCGGGGCATCTGCTGTCCGAGCCCGCCATCGTCGCGCGGCTCGCGCATGCGACGCTTGGCGAACGCAGCCGCGTGAACTGGCTGCAGCTCGTGGGCAATTACGCGCTGATCCGCGACGAGATCGAAAAGGTGTTCCCCGACTTCGCCCGCTTCAACGAGCGCGTGGCCGTGCCCGGCGGCTTTCGCCTACGCAACACGGCGAGCGAGCGGGTGTGGACCACGGCGAACGGCAAGGCGTCGTTCGTGGCGCACGCGGTGCCGCGTGATACGCCCTCGCACCGCGCGCGCGAGCGGGTGCGTGACCAGGTCGTATTCACGCTGCTCACCACGCGCTCGCACGACCAGTACAACACCACCATCTACGGCATGGACGACCGCTATCGTGGCGTGTTCGGCCAGCGCCGCGTGGTCTTCATCCATGCCGACGACATCCGCGCGCTGGGCATGAATGATGGCGACTGGATCAATATCCGCACCGTCTGGGATGATGGTCAGGAGCGCCGCGCCGACGGCTTCAAGCTGGTGGCCTATGACATTCCGCGCGGCAATCTCGCGGCGTATTACCCCGAGACCAATCCGCTGGTCCCGCTGTCGGCCGTGGCTGCGAATGCGGGCACGCCGACCTCCAAGTCCATCCCCGTGGTGCTGGAGCCGGGCAGGGCGTCTGTGTGAGCGTGACGCACGAAGACGAAGCACCACCGTCATCACCCATTCCGCTGGCCGCTCGCATTCTGCTGGCGCTCGCGCAGGAGCTGCAGGCGCGGGGCGATGAGACGGCGATGGCGACGGTGCCGCTGTCGCGTTTGTCAAAAATTCTGGGAGAAAGCGCCAGCGTGCTGATGCGCGAGATCACGCTGATGAGCGATGCGCAGATCGGAGCCCAGTGCGGGCCCGGCTGGGTCAGCTTGCGGCAGGACGAGTCGCGCTGGCTGGTGCTGCTGACGCCCGCAGGCCGCGCGCTTCTGGAAGAAGGCGCGCGGTAGCGGTTTGGCTCAACGCGTGTTGTTGTCGAAGCGCTGAAAAATCGTGGCGATGATGGGGCCGGAGATGTTGTGCCACACGCTGAAGATCGCGCTTGGCACGGCAGCCAGCGGCGAGAAGTGGGCGGTGGCCAGCGCCACGCCGAGGCCTGAGTTCTGCATGCCGACCTCGATGGCCAGCGTCTTTCGCTTGGGCACGCTCATGCCGAACAGCTTGGCGAGGCCGTAGCCGAGCAGATAGCCGAGACCGTTGTGCAGCACCACGACGGCAAAGATCATCAGACCACTGGAGGCGATGCGCTGCTGGTTGCCCGACACGACGGCGGCCACGATGGCGACGATGGCGACCACTGACACGAGCGGCAGCACGTCGACGGCGGCCTTGACCTTGTCGCGCAGAAAGGTCTGGCAGATCACGCCCAGCGCAATCGGCAACACCACCACCTGAACGATGGACCAGAACATGGCGGCCGCGCTCACCTCGATCCACTGGCTGGCCAGCAGATAGATCAGCGCGGGTGTCACGATAGGTGCGAGCAGGGTGGTGACGGAAGTGATGGCGACTGACAGCGCGACGTCGCCGCGTGCCAGAAAGGTCATCACGTTAGAGGCCGTGCCGCCGGGGCAGCAGCCCACGAGGATCACGCCTACGGCCACTTCGGGCGGCAGGTTCAGGGTCTTGGACAGCGCCCAGGCAAGCCCCGGCATGATGACGAACTGGCCGATCACGCCGATGGTCACATCGCGCGGACGGCGCAGCACTTCGCGGAAATCTTCCTTGGACAGCGTCAGGCCCATGCCGAACATGATGATGCCCAGAAGCGGCACCACATAGGGTCCGATCCATTTGAATTGTGCGGGGAAACAGAAGGCCAGAATGGCGAAAAGCAACGTCCAGAGAGCGAACGTTTTGCCAACGAATTGGCTCAGGCGAGCGATAGCCTGCATGGTGAAAGATCCTTGACTCAAAAACCGTGCAGCGCGGCGTTGGGTATGCAAGGCGCTGCAGTGACCGCAGGGCGGTCAGATCGACAGATGGGCAAGGTTCACAGCCAGGGATGTCGGCGCAGAACTTCCCGAAAGACAGACACAGATAAGTGCGATGGCCACGCGACACGGGTTGGCACGCGGGGCACATCGGGAATCTTAGGGAGTTTGCGATACCGACGTTGTGCGCAGGTCATTCGCCGCGGCGCTGTCAAGCGCCCGGAGTGATGAAATCAACGGGTTCCGCGCGCCAGAATCTGCGGCGGCTGCAGCGCCGCATTCAACGCCTCGTCGCGCAGCCAGCGATTGCCGGGCATGTAGAGATAGTCCTCGCAGTTGGATGCCTCGCAGCGCTGGCTGTCGATGATCTCGAGAATCACCGCGTCGCGCGTTCCGTCATCGGTGGAGCGTCCCTTTACACGCACCGCGACGATGCGGCCCTGTTCGTCCCAGTTCGCAATCGGCCCGCGCAGCAGCACGTGCGACCAGTCGTAGCGACTGCCATTGGCGGGGCGCACCGTGGCTTCGACGGGAGTGCGTGCCTCGTGCATGCGCACCGCCACGAGGATCACATCGTTGCCGAAGCGAAAGGGATTCTTCTCGAGCGCGCGCAGCTCGACGTAGCGCGTCGCGCCGTGCTTGCGTGCAAACGCGCGCAGGCGTTTCTCGTTGGCCTGCAACTGCTCGGCTTGCTGCTTGTCGCGCTGGGTGCTGGCCTGCTGTTGCGCCGCTCGGTTACTGTAGCTCTGCCAGGTGTGGGGTGCGGCGTCGGCCGACGCGCTGATGGTTCTGGAGGCCTGTGCCACACCGCCCGGAATGTTGCCGTAGGAATCGGGCGACCAGCCCGTGCGCTCGTGCAGCAGCACGCGCAGTTGGCGGCCTTTCAAGGTCTCGGCGCCCGAGGCTTTGCAGATGGAAAGCCAGCGCGCATACGCCTTGTCCATCCAGCCCTTGGCGAGATCGTCGTTCGCGAAATCACCGTTGGCCGAAACCTGCAGGCTCAGCGGCTGGCAGATCGATGGCGGCAGCCTGCCGTCCACGCGGCTCTCCACCCAGAGCCGTCCGGCCTTCGCGCCCTTGGGTGCATCAAGCGAGCCTGTGTCGAGCAGCACGCGCGTGGTGTCCACGCGCTTGGCACCCACGCTCTGTGGATCCGAAAGAAAGATGCCCTGTGTGAACTTTCCTTGCCAAACGACGGGTGCAGCGGATGGTGCGTGGCGCAACTGCCAGGACGCCTTGCCATTGCCCTCCGCAAGCCCGTTTGTGCACGCACCTTCGTATTGGGCGATGTACTCGCTGCTGCGCAACTGGCCCGAGGCCAGCACCTCGCAGCCACCGGTGTTTACGCCCTCGGGTGCGGCGTGGGCGACCACCGCTATTGCGCCGTGTGCAAGTAAGCAGGCCGAAACGAATGCGCGCAGACGTCCGCGCAGCGCAACGTGCGAATGCTGTAGGAATGACGGCGGAATGGATTGGCGGCACAACACGGTGGAAGGACTCCCTGAGATGGATGGTTCGATGGATACCATCCGACTATGTCAGAGAGGCCGTGCGCAGAGTGTCAGCGTTTGTAGTAGCTGGGCTCAGTTTTCCAGCGCGATGATCTGCGCGGCGATGCGGTCGATGTCTGTCTCTTCCAGCGAGCTGGCCTCGATCTTCCGGCGCTGCTCCCAGCCGCTGAAATGATTCGATTGCGAGCGTTCGTAGTGGGGGTCGTAGTGCATGCGCATAAGCTCGGCGAACAGGGGTGAGAGCGATTTCTCGCGTGCCCATTCCTGCCAGCGTCCCACGGTTTCCTTGCCGAGTGATTCAGTCAGCACGCTGAGTTTGCCGGTGAGTGCATCGACGTCATCACCCAGATACGCGTAGTCGCGCAGCAAGTAGGACAGGCGTGCCTCGGCCGTGGCGGCAATCTCGATGGTGGGCGCGGCGCGCATCTGGGTGACCAACGGCAGCGGCACCGAGAGGCGTCCGATACGCGCGCTTTCGCCCTCCACATACAGTGGGCGAGAAAGGTCCAGCGTCTCCAGCACGGTACCGATCTGGGTCTCGAAATTCTTCTGCGAAGGCTGCTCCACGCCAGGCAGACTGCCGAGCATCGAGCCCTTGTGGCGCGCGCAGTGCTCCAGATCGAGCACCTGCGCACCCTGTTCGGTGAGTGCCTGCAGCACGCGCGTCTTGGCGCTGCCGGTGGCTCCCAGAATCACGCGCAACTGCAGCCTGGGGACGATGTCCTCGATCTGCGAAATGACATGCCGACGGAACGACTTGTAGCCGCCCGCGAGCTGCTGGGCGTCCCAGCCGACAAGGCGCATCCAGTGCACCATCGAGCCGCTGCGCATGCCGCCGCGCCAGCAGTAGACCAACGGCTTCCAGCGTTCGGGCCGGTCGGCGAACTGTTCCTTCAGATGCTTTGCCAGATTGGCCGCCACCATCGCGCCGCCCACGCGACGCGCCTCGAACGCGCCTTGCTGCACGTAGATTGTGCCGACGATGGCGCGCTCCTCGTTGTCGAGCACCGGGCAGTTGATGGCACCGGGAATATGATCGAGGGCGAACTCCGCAGGCGAGCGCGCATCGATGATGGCGTCGAAACGGTGGCGGTCTGCGGGGCGTACGGGCTGGAAATGGGACATGGGGCTTGGAGTTGGAGGGCCAAACTATACCGGGGCTCGTTTGGCAGCGTTGTCCGCGCGAGTATCCGCGTGCCCAGGTTGAGTGCTCCGAATCTGGGATGATCAGGGCTGAGTTCCCCGTCATCCCATTACCCTTTCGGACTGCCATGACCGCATCAGCACCCACCCCCGCCACCACCACAGCTACGCCCGCATTACCGCGCCTGACTTCGCTGTCGCACGGTGGCGGCTGCGGCTGCAAGATCGCTCCGGGGGTGCTGTCGGAGATCCTCCAATCGAGCGGCGCGAACGCCGTGATTCCGCCCGAGTTGATGGTCGGCATCGAAACCTCGGACGACGCCGCCGTCTACAAGCTCAACGACCAGCAGGCGCTAGTTGCCACGACCGACTTCTTCATGCCCATCGTGGACGACCCGTACGAATTCGGCCGTATCGCAGCGACCAATGCGCTGTCGGACGTCTATGCCATGGGCGGCAGGCCCATCATGGCGCTGGCGCTCGTCGCCATGCCCATCAACGTTTTGCCGCTCGACGTGATCGGCGCCATCGTGCGCGGCGGTCAGGATGTGTGCCGCGCAGCCGGCATTCCGATTGCGGGCGGCCACACCATCGACTCGGTCGAGCCCATCTACGGCCTCGTCGCCATGGGGCTCGTTCACCCCGACCGCGTGCGCCGCAACGCCGAAGCCAAGGCCGGTGATGTGCTCGTGCTCGGCAAGCCGCTCGGCGTGGGCATCTATTCCGCCGCGCTCAAGAAGCTCAAGCTCGACGACGCAGGCTACCGCAAAATGATCGCCAACACCACGCGCTTGAACACCCCCGGCCCGCTGCTCGCCGAACTGCCGGGCGTGCGTGCGATCACCGACGTGACGGGCTTCGGCCTCGCCGGACACGCGCTCGAAATGGCACGCGGCGCTGGTGTCAAGATCGTCGTTGACTGGGCCAAGGTGCCGCTGCTGCCCGGCGTCGTCCAGCTTGCCGAGCAAGGCAACGTGACCGGCGCCAGCGGCCGTAATTGGGCCGCCTACGGCACCGATGTGCAGCTCGCCCCGGGCCTGCACGCCACCACGCAGAATCTCCTCAGCGACCCCCAGACTTCGGGGGGCCTGCTCGTCTCCTGCGCCCCCGAAGCCGTCAACGACGTGCTTGCGATCTTCGCGCGCGAAGGCTTTGAAGCGGCAGCCGTCATCGGTCATGTCGAGGCCGGAGCTGCCCAACTGCAGGTTGCGTGATTTTTTGTTTGTTTTTTCCGTTTTGGTTCTGATTTGAACCGTTTGAGTTGATTTGATTTGAGTTGAGTATGCGTTCCGAACTTGTGATCCGCCCCGCCGTCATCGGCGACACCGACACCATCCTGCGTTTCATCCGCGATCTCGCGATCTTTGAAAACGCCGAAAACGAAGTGCTGACCACTGCAGCGCATGTACATCGCACCATCTTTTCCGAAGGTGCTACGGCCCATGCGTTGATCTGCGAGAGCGCGGGCAAGCCCATCGGGTTTGCGGTCTACTTCTATAACTACTCCACTTGGCAGGGGCGCAACGGCGTTTATCTCGAAGACCTGTACATCGACCCCGAGGCACGGGGCATGGGTGCGGGCAAGGCGATGCTCAAGCACATCGCGAAGATCGCTGTGGATAACGACTGCGGGCGATTCGAGTGGAGTGTGTTGGATTGGAATACACCTGCGATCAAGGTGTATGACTCTATCGGGGCTAAGCCGCAGAGTGAGTGGATTCGGTATCGGTTGACGGGGGATGCGTTGTTGGAGTTGGCTTCTTCCTAAGCTTAAGCCTTTGCCTTTGCTGGCGGCAGAGGCCGGGAGTTCCGCCCGGCGGCGGAGTCACCTTTTGCTTGCGCGCAAAAGGTAACCCAAAACGCGCTTTTCAATACCCGCGGCAGAATTCACTTTGCGACTGCGTCGCTCCGTTCGGACAACCGCCGCGAGCTAGATATTTCATAAGAGGAATATCCGGCACATCGCTTCGCTCGTGGCGCTCATCTCGCGACTTCGCGAGATGCTGGTGCGTCAGTGCTGTGTGATTTTTGATTTGTTCGTTGGGCACCCATCGCTTCAAAGCGCAGTGGGTATTTGCACCCCAACCTCACTTCACCAACGCCCCCGGCACGAGCGAAGCGATGTGCCGTAAATACCTCTTGTAAACTGATTTCCGGCGGTTGCCAGAGCGGAGTGACGAAGGAACGCAGCGAGTTCCGCCGGAGGTATTCAAAGCGCATTTTTGGTGACTTTTTGGGCAAGACCAAAAAGTTACTGCCCCGGCGGGGGCAGTCCCGGCCTCTGAACTCAAACAAAGAACAGAAGCAAAAAAATCAACTCCCAGCCCGCTCCAACATAGCATGCAAAAGCACATTACACCCAGCAGTGATGTGCTCAGGCTTAGCATCCTCAATCTCATTGTGCGAGATACCATCCTTGCAAGGAATGAAGATCATCCCCGCAGGAGCCAGCCGCGCCATGTAAACAGCATCATGCCCCGCACCAGAAACGGCATTCATGTTGGAATACCCCAGCGTCTCCGCCCCACGCCGCACCGCCTCGATGCACTCCGCATTGAACGGCTGCGCCGGATAGCTCGACACCAGATCGATCTTGATCGGCAGACCGGTTTCCTTGCTGATGCGATCAGCCACCCCGCGGATGTCCGCGTCCATCGCCTCGCATTCAGCATCGTTAGCGTTGCGCAGATCGATGCTGAACTTCACCTCGCCGGGGATCACGTTGCGGCTGTTGGGGTGCACGTGCACCATGCCGACCGTGCCGCGTCCGTGCGGTGGGTGGCGGTGGGCGCAGGCCACCACTTCCTGCATCACGCGGGTGGCGACTTGCAGGGCGTCCTTGCGCAGGGCCATGGGGGTTGGGCCTGCGTGCGCTTCCATGCCGGTCACCGTGCAGTCATACCAGCGGATGCCCAGCACGCCAGTCACCACGCCAATGGTCTTGTCGTTGTCTTCGAGCACCGGGCCTTGCTCAATGTGGGTCTCGAAGTAGTAGCCAATCGGGTGATCGCCCGGCTCCTCGGGGCCGACATATCCGATACGTTCGAGCTCTTCTTTCACGCTCTTGCCTTCGGTGTCCTTGGCGGCGTAGGCGTGCTCCAGCGTGAAGGCCTTGGCGAAGACGCCCGAGCCCATCATCACGGGAACAAAACGCGAGCCTTCCTCGTTGGTCCAGAACGCGACCTCGATGGGGGCTTCGGTTTCGATGTTGTGATCGTTCAAGGTACGCACCACTTCGATGCCCGCGAGCACGCCGTAGTTGCCGTCGAATTTGCCGCCAGTGGGCTGGGTGTCGATGTGGCTGCCGGTCATGATCGGCGGCAGGCTGTTGTTGCGGCCTGGGCGGCGCATGAAGCCGTTGCCGATCTTGTCGATGGTGACGGTCATGCCGGCTTCCTTGGCCCAGCGGGTGACGAGGTCACGGCCCTTCTTGTCGAGGTCGGTGAGCGCCAAGCGGCAGACGCCGCCTTTGGCCGTGCCGCCGATTTCCGCGAGTTCCATGAGCGATTGCCAGAGGCGTTCGCCGTTCACGCGCAGTTGGCTGATGTCGGTGGTGTTGCTTGTTTTCACTTTGGTGTCCATGTTGGTTATCTCCTTGGGCTATTTTGCAATACGGGCCGCTCAGCCTGGCTTGCGTTCAACCGCAGTGGGTGCGAGGTCTTGGGCGCGCTTTTGCACCGCTTGGAAATTGGGGCCGAAAGCGGGGCGCTTGAAATACTGGCCCGCGCATTTTTCCGCACGCAGATCGCCGTTGGCATAAACGAGCTTTCCTCGGCTGATGGTGTGGCTGGGCAAGCCCGTCACATTGCGGCCTTCGAAGATGTTGAAGTCGCCCTTGGAGTGCTGCGTCTTCACCGACAGCGTCTTGGTGGCCTTGGGGTCCCACAGCACCACGTCGGCATCCGCCCCCACGCCGATATAACCCTTGCGCGGATAGACGTTGAACAGCTTGGCGGTGTTGGTGGAGGTGACGGCGACGAACTCGCTGGGCGTCAAACGGCCCGTGTTCACGCCCGCATCCCAGACCACCGCCATACGCTCTTCGACGCCGCCGGTGCCGTTGGGCGTCTTGGCGAAGTTGTCCTTGCCAGCGGCCTTTTGTGCGGCGCAGAAGGTGCAGTGGTCGGTCGCGGTGGTGTGCAGATGGCCAGCCTGCAGGCCGCGCCAGAGTGCTTCCTGGTGTTCCTTGGGGCGGAAGGGAGGGCTCATCACGTAGGCGGCGGCGGTCGCGTAGTCGGGGTGGCGATACACGCTGTCGTCGATGGTCAGGTGACCCGCGAGCACTTCGCCGTACACGCGCTGGCCGCGTGCGCGGGCGCGGGCAATCGCGTCGGCGGCTTCGATGCAGCTCACGTGGACCACGTAGATTGGAACGCCGAGCACGTCGGCAATCGCGATGGCGCGGTTGGCGGCTTCAGCCTCCACCATGGGCGGGCGCGACAGCGGATGGCCCTCGGGGCCCGTGATGCCCATGCGCGCGACTTCCTGCTGCAGCAGGTAGACCAGCTCGCCGTTTTCGGCGTGCACAGTGGGCATGGCGCCGAGTTCGAGGGCGCGCTTGAAGCTGTTCACCAGCGTCTCGTCATCGCACATGATGGCGTTCTTGTAGGCCATGAAGTGCTTGAAGCTGTTGATGCCTTCCTCGCGCACCAGCGTGCCCATGTCTTCGCGCACCTGGTCGCTCCACCAGGTGACGGCGACGTGGAAGGAATAGTCGGACGCAGCTTTTTCTGCCCAGCCGCGCCATTTCTTGTAGGCATCCATCAGCGGCTCCTGCGGATCAGGAATCACGAAGTCGATGATGCTGGTGGTGCCTCCGGCCAGACCGGCAGCCGTGCCGGTGAAGAAGTCGTCGGCCGTGACTGTGCCCATGAAGGGCAGTTGCATGTGGGTGTGGGGATCGATGCCGCCGGGCATCACGTACTGACCGCTGGCGTCCAACGTGTCGACACCGGCAGGAGCCTGGGCAGCAGCCGTGTCTCCGACTGCTGCGATCTTGCCATCGACGATCAGGACGTCGGCGCGTTCTTCGCGGTCGGCATTCACTACGATGCCACCACGGATCAATAGAGGGCGGCTGGCTGTGCTCATCATGTTGCTCCTTTGCTTACTTACTCACTGGGGAAACTTTGGGAATTTCGTGCTTTTGACGAATTTGCTTTTCGTTTGTTGTTTGGCAGTCTTCGTTTTGGGGTGCCGATACAGGCCCTCATGCGTCGTTGCAAAGGCTTGCCGTACCAAAGTACTGTCTGCGCCTTTGACGCCTAGCCTGAGGACCTGTCTCGTTATTGGGGTGGGGGTTCGATTGCCCGCTTTGCTGCCTGGTTGGGTTGTTTGAAAACCGGGGTCATCGGTTGTTTTCCGGTTTTGCCTCTTTCATCCTTGGGACTTATTTCATGCTTGCTTCAAAGTGGCTTGTGTGGACTCCATGTGGCTGCCCATGCCAAGGCGGTAGATCACGGCTGCTATGAACAGGCCGATGAACCAGGCGTAGGCGTAGAGCTCCTTGAAGACGGGGCCCACGTTGGGGAAGGTGTTGGGGAAGGCTGCGTTGAGGAAGCCGGGCACGTTGGGGGCCACGCCGATCACGAAGGCTGCGACCGCCACCCAGTTCCAGCCGCCGGAGTACGAGTACTTGCCGTTTTCCTTGTAGAGCTCGGACACGTCGAGCTGGGTGCGGCGGATGAGGAAGTAGTCGACCATCAGGATGCCGGCGATGGGGCCGAGCAAGGCGGAGTAGCCGATGAGCCAGGTGAAGATGTAGCCCTGTGTGGACTCGAGAATCTTCCACGGCATCATGACGATGGCGATGGCCACGGTGATGTAGCCGCCGGTGCGGTAGCTGATCTTGCGTGGGTTGAGCGCCGAGAAGTCGTAGGCGGGGCCGACCAGATTGGCGGCGAGGTTCACGCTGACGGTGTCGACCAGCAGCACGATGAGCGCGATCAGCACGGCAATGCCGGTCATGCGTGCCGCTACATCCACGGGGTCCCACAGCGCCTTGCCGTAGATGACGACGGTGGCGGAAGTGACGATCACAGCCAGACCCGCGAGCAGGCCCATGGGCACAGGCAGGCCGATGGCCTGACCGACGACTTGGTCGCGCTGCGATTTGGCGAAACGGGTGAAGTCAGGAATGTTCAGTGCCAGCGTTGCCCAGAAGCCGATCATGGCGGTGAGCGAAGGCCAGAAGGTGTGCCAGAACTGACCGGCCTTGGGGCCGCCGGCTTCGAATGCGGAAGGCTTATTCAGGATGGGACCGAAGCCACCGGCCTTCTCGTAGACCCACCACAGCAGCACAAAGCAGATGACGATCTTGGCGGGGGCTGTGTAGGTTTCGAGCTTGCGGATCGACTCGATACCGTGCACCACGAAGTAAAACTGGATGGCCCAGAACACGAGGAAGCAGATGAGCTGCGCGAGATTGATGCCGAGGCCCGGAATCTTGTCGCTCTCCAGCGGATGGCCGAGGATCACGCCGAGCAGCGTGTAGATCATCAGACCGCCGAACCAGGTCTGGATGCCGTACCAGCCGCAGGCCACCAGCGCGCGCAGCACGGCGGGCAGCTTGGCGCCGCGCGTGCCGAAAGAGGCGCGTGCCAGCACCGCATAGGGAATGCCATATTTCGCGCCTGCATGGCCGATGAGCAGCATCGGCAGCAGCACGATCACGTTCGCCAGAAACACTGTCATCACCGCCTGCATCGCCGACATGCCGCCCTCGACCAGACTGGCCGCAAGCGTGTAGGCGGGAATGCACATCACCATGCCGATCCACAACGCGGTGAAGTGGTACCAGCGCCAGGTTCGCTGCGCCTCGGTGGTGGGCGCCAGGTCGTCATTCGTCAGGTCGCTGGTGGCACCAGCGGTATGCGGGCTTGTCATGGGAACGCTCCTATTTTTAGCAAATCATTGAGGGAAGCAAACTCTCATTGCACTAGCAAAAAACCTACCAACTCCAGCAACACAATTGCCCCGAAACGGGGCGATTGCGGTGGCTTACATGGGCAGTGAAATCAATTCATCCAAACTGCAAAAGGGACGATGTTCACGCCTCCGCCGGAGTAAGGCATTGGGGATTGTTCGGATGCGTGGTCCAGTTTCCGTATTCACCGGTCACCGTGATGCCGGTGCGTGCGTCCACTTCGCCCACCGCGAGCGTGCGCATCGAGATGGTGTCGGGCACCGGGCAGATCGATACGCACAGGTTGCAGCCCACGCATTCGGCTTCGTTGATTTCGAATTTGCGTTCCCCGTTCTCTCCCTTCTTGTAGAAGATGGCTTGGTGCGAGGTGTCCTCGCAGACCACGTGGCAGCGACCGCACTGGATGCACGAGTCCTGATCGATGACGGCCTTGTCGATGTGTTTGAGGTTGAGCTGTTTCCAGTCTTTCACCGTTGGCACGGCCTTGCCACGGAAGTCGTCGATGGTCTTGTAGCCATGGGCGTCCATGAAGTTGGAGAGGCCGTCGCACATGTCTTCGACGATCTTGAAACCGTAAACCATCGCGGCGGTGCAGACCTGCACCGTGCCGCAACCGAGTGCGATGTACTCGGCCGCATCGCGCCAAGTGGTGATGCCGCCGATGCCGCTGATCGGCAGGCCTGCGGTCTCGGCGTCGCGGGCGATTTCGCCGACCATGTTGAGCGCGATGGGCTTGACGGCCGGTCCGCAGTAGCCACCGTGCGAGCCCCATCCGCCGGTGCTTGGATGCATGACCATGGATTCCAGATCCACGCCCATGATGGAGTTGATGGTGTTGATCAGAGAGACGGCATCCGCGCCGCCGCGCTTGGCCGCGCGCGCGGCCAAGCGCACGTCGGTGATGTTGGGCGTGAGCTTCACGATCACCGGCATCTTCGAGTAGTGCTTGCACCACTCGGTCACCATCTGGATGTACTCGGGCACCTGGCCCACGGCCGCACCCATGCCGCGCTCGCTCATGCCGTGCGGGCAGCCGAAGTTGAGCTCGATGCCGTCAGCACCCACATCCTCGACCATCGGCAGGATGCGCTTCCAGCTCTCTTCGACGCAGGGCACCATCAACGAGACGATCATCGCGCGGTCGGGCCATGCGCGCTTGACGCGGCGGATTTCCTCGAGGTTCTGCATCAGTGGGCGATCGGTGATCAGCTCGATGTTGTTCAGCCCGATCACGCGGCGGTCTTGCGACATGAGGGTGGAGTAGCGCGGGCCGTTCACGTTGACGACTGGTGGATCTTCACCGAGCGTCTTCCAGACGACGCCGCCCCAGCCCGCCTCGAAGGCGCGGGTGACGTTGATCTCCTTGTCGGTGGGCGGTGCGGATGCGAGCCAGAACGGATTGGGGCTCTTGATGCCCAGAAAATTGCTGCTGATGTCGGCCATGTTATTGCTCCTGATTCGGGATGGCTGAAGAGACTGAGGACGTGGCTTAGGCCGCGTTCAGCGCCGCATGAATGGACTGCGCGGCGACCTTGCCGTGCTCCACCGCTTCCACGGTGAGGTCGCGTCCGCCCACGCGACAGTCACCACCCGCCCAGACGCGCGCGACGCTGGTGTGTCCGTCTTCGTCCGTGGCGATTCGTCCTCCCTTCAATTCGATTTTCCCGCCCGCGTGATCGGCGGTGTAGGTCTGGCCGATGGCCTTGAGCACCATGTCCGCGTTGATTGTGAACTGCTCGTCGGTCTCGGTGATGCCGCCATCCGCGCGCTGCGTGGTCATCGCAAAACGCACGCCGCTGACCTTGCCGTTTTCGCTGAGGATTTCCTTGGGTGCGCTCCAGTGCTTGATCTTCACGCCATGCGTCTGCGCCCAGCGCTGCTCGACCGTCGATGCCGACATCGCCGATGCGCCGCGTCGGTACACGATGGTCACGTCTTCCGCGCCGAGCTTGGTGGCCTGCACAGCGGCATCCACCGCCGTCATGCCGCCGCCGATCACCACCACGCGGCGGCCGACCGGGATGTCGGAGAAGCTGCCCGCCTGACGCAGCTCGGCGATGAAGTCGACCGCGTTGCGCAGGCCGTCCGCCTGCGGCTCGGCGATACCGATGGCGTTCACGCCCGAGAGGCCGAGGCCGAGGAACACGGCGTCGTAGCCCGCGAGCAGCGAATCCACCGTCATGTCGCGGCCCAGGCGCTGATTGCAGCGCACCGAGATGCCGCCGATGGACAGCAGCCAGTCGATCTCTTTCTGCGCGAAACCGTTGGTCGTCTTGTAGGTGGCGAGACCGTATTCGTTCAGGCCGCCGAGCTTGGGATGCGCGTCAAACAGCACCACATCGTTGCCGCGCATTGCAAGGCCATGTGCGCACGCGAGGCCAGCAGGGCCAGCGCCGACCACGGCGATACGCTTGCCGGTGGATGCGGAGCGGGTGAACAGTGGCGCGCCG
Source organism: Diaphorobacter sp. HDW4A (assembly GCF_011305995.1). Classification (GTDB taxonomy): domain Bacteria; phylum Pseudomonadota; class Gammaproteobacteria; order Burkholderiales; family Burkholderiaceae_C; genus Diaphorobacter_A. The sequence goes on from NZ_CP049910.1 coordinate 6,445,429, forward strand.
GGGTTGTCGAACAGCGCATCGGTCGCATAGCGCTGCAGCGCGCCGATTTCCACGGGCTTGTCTTCATTGGTGTTGCGCACGCAGGCCTGCTCGCACAGCACTTCGGTGGGGCACACGCGGGCACACATGCCGCCGAGCGGATTGGCTTCGAGAATCGCACGCGCCGCGCCCCGGTCGTTGCCCTGCGCGATGCGCTGAATGAACGAGGGGATGTCGATGCTCGTGGGGCAAGCCGTGGCGCAGGGCGCGTCGTAGCAGTAGTAGCAACGCTCGGCCTCGATCAGGGCCTGCGGCTTGGTCAGAGGGGCGTGCGAGTCGCTGAAATTCACAGCGTACTCGACAAGGTTCAGGCGTGCGGCATGCACTCCACACGCGCGGTTGGCGGTCGATTCCATCGTGGCTCCTTTGTTATGGCCGGGGCTTGAAGTCAAAAATGCGGGCGAGGCGTTCGCGCGCAACGCTGCGGTTTGCGGCAGGTGCGCGAAGGTCGTTGTCGTGGAACGTGGGAATCGATCGCCGCGTGCGCACGGGGCGATGCAGTGCGATGGGAATGCGCAAACTGTCGAGGTGTCATCGTGGGCCTCTTCTATGCGTTGCTGTGGGTCTGTGCCCGCATGGGTTGGCTGGGTCAGAGCGCTGTGCGGATCACATCGGCAATTTGGCTTGCCGCAGTGTTCGTGCGCATGGCGTTCTGTCGTGGCTGATCAATAATTTACTTTCTGGTAAAAAATTACCAATCAGTAAAAACCCACAGCATGCAAACCCTGTGCCTGAAATTGCCGCAGTGCCGCATCACAATGGAGGCATGACAGACGTGCGAAAAGTTTCCAATGCCACCGCGCCCGATGAGGCGAGCGCCCGCTCCAAAAAGGTGCGCGCGCACAGCGACGACGCACCCGCGCCCTCGAACGTGCCCCCGAATGGAACGCGCGCGCCGACCGCTTCCCGGCTGCGCAAGGAGCAGAACATCCTCAAGGAGGCCGAGAACCAGTTTGCGGTGTTCGGCTTTGAAGGCGCCTCGCTCGAAGGCATTGCGAATGCCGTGGGCATCAGCCGCCACAACCTGCTGTACTACTTTCCGAGCAAGGAAGTGCTTTACCGCCGCGTGCTCGACGATGTGGTCTTCGGCTGGCTGGCCGGCATGGAGGACGTGTGGCGCGAGCCCACTGACCCGGTGAAGGCGCTGCGCACCTACATCCACGGCAAGCTGCGCTCATCGCTTGAGCGCCCCAATGCCGCCAAGATCTTCGCCAAGGAAGTGATCGCAGGAGCGCCGCGCTACGCCGACGTGATTGCCGCGCGCGTGAAGCCGGTGCTCGATCTGGAGGTGAAGACCTTCGAGACCTGGGCGCAGAAGGGATTGGTCACGCGGCTCGACTTCACGCACCTGATGTTCGTGATCTGGACGGTGACACAGGCCTATGCGGAACACCAGACGCAGTTCGCCATCCTGCTGGGCAAGCCCGCACTCGACGAATCGGACTACGACAAGGCCGAGGAAGTCATCACGCGACTGGTGCTCAGCGGGTTGGGGCAGAAAGTGGATTGATGCGTGGCTGGGTGTTCGTCTGAATGCCCCCGTGCAGGACTACAGCTGACGGACATAGCGGACGGTGGATTGGACCCCTGCTCCTACAGCCGCCACGTTTGTGCAGGCGCACACTCGTCAACAGCGTTGAACAAAAGCCGTTCGGCGCTGACGGAATATCGCCTGTGGCCGCACTCCACGAGGGGTGCAAGCCGCATCCCATTCCGTGCTTGTCAACCGATTTCAGGAGTCACGCAATGACACAGCAGAATTCGCAAAACAACCAGCAGCAACAGCAGGGCAACCCTCAGCAGCAGCCAGGTCAAGGTCAGCAGAATCCCAACCAACAGCAGCAACAAAATCCTGCACAGAAGCAGCCGGGTCAACCAGGCCAACAGCAGCAACCCCAGCAGCCACGCTGAAGGTTGACTGATTCGATAGGGCGGAGCGTTCCTTTTTTGTTTTGAGCCCTCCGCTTGTTAGCAAAGGAGGTGGCTACGATGAAGCAACTTCTTGTCTTGGCAGGGGCACTGCGGCGCACGTATGTGCCATTGCAGATGGGTCAAACCATCAAGGACCGCAACTACAGTCAACAGCAGACCAAGGCCAATCAGCGTCAGCAGGGGCAGCCAGTACCCGAGACGCAACCGCACTGATGCGATCAGTACAAGGACGTCGGTGTTTTTCTTTTCAACAGAAGCCGCCTACGGGCGGCTCTTTCATTGCGCAAGCGGCGTGTGCAGAAGAGCCGCTGTCTGCGCGTAGTTCCCCGGCGTGAGCGCGTGGTGCGTCTTGAAGCTGCGCTGCATGTGCGACTGGTCCGCAAAGCCCATCTGGTGCGCGGCCTGCGCGAGCGTCGCGCCTTCCGCGAGCAGGCGGCGTGCGCCGTTCAGTCGCAGGTTGAGGCGATACGCACCTGGCGTCACGCCGGTCGCGGCCTTGAACTGGCGGATGAAGCGTGACGGGCTCAGGCTTTGGCTCGCGGCAAGCGATTCGATGCTGATGTCGGAATCCGGCTGGGCGTGCAGCGTCTGCAGCGCGTGGCGCACCGCTTCGGGCTCCGCCGTGTCGGGCGCATTGGCGTGGCAGCGGGCGTACAGCCGCAGAAAATCCAGCAGCTCGCGGCGATGGGTTTCGATGTCGGAGACATGTTGCAGCGGTTGGCACAGACGATCCACCTGCGCGGCTGCCTCGCGCGAGTGCAATGCGCGGCGGTCGAAGGTGATGGCTTGTGTGGGCATCTCAGTATCCATCTGCGCGTGCAGCCAATCCGCCTTCACGAACAGCATGCGATAGGCCCAGCTGCGCGGCTGCTCCGGATTGCACGCGTGCCAGCGATGCGGCTCGATCAGTACCACGCTGCCCGCGCGCACCGGCTCGGGGCCCTGCGCGTGGTGGAACATGGCACCGCCATGATCGACGATGCCGATGGAATATTCCTCATGCGTGTGCAGCCGGAAGCAATGCGCCGAAGGCTGACTCACGCGCAGCTCCAGCCATGGAGCGTCCGGATGGCGGTGGAACTGGTGGATCGGTGGCGTCGTCATGAAAAGACTCGTAGGCAAGGGCGAGGGCAGCCGCATCATCATGCCAGCATCCCGCCCACGCTCGCCAGCAGCACAGCCGCCAGCACGAGGTTGAGCGCACGCTGCCTGCGCGCCGTGCGCAACCAGCGCCGCAGCACGTTGCCCAGCAGCACCCAGCAACCCACCCCCGCCATGCAGGCGAGAAGCGACACCAGACAGAACGCCAGCAAGGCCACATGCGGCACGCTGGCCTGCACGGACAGCGGCACCACGAACAACCCCACGCCTGAGAGTGCCACCAGCCATGCCTTGGGGTTGAGCGACTGAATGGCCGCGCCCTGCCAGAAAGCCTGATGGAACCCGCGCGGATCGTTGGTCACATTGCTGCCTTGCCCTGCGTCGTCTTCGCCATCGTCGTTGCCATCCACGCGATCCGCCACCGGCGCCCGCGCAATGCGCCACGCCAGCCACAACAGATAAGCCGCGCACACCCGCGACGCCATCACCGCCACGGCAGGATCGCGCAGCAGCCACTGCCCGAAAAGCCCCATGATCCACACCACGACCGCATAACTCACGCTCGCCCCCACCACATAAAGCAACGCACACCCGCGCCGCGAATGACTGCCATGCCGCATCGCCAGCACATTGACGGGCCCCGGCGTGATTGCGCCCGCAAGGGCAAATCCGGCCATGGCGAAAAGGGAAGAGAGCATCGGGTCCGTATTGAGGTGGGAGTGGAGATGCTGCAGTTTGGAGGGACGTGGGAGCGGTGTATTGAACGCAATTGCGCGGGGGACGATGGCGACCTGGTTGATCCCGGGGATCCGCGCGGCGGACAGCCCGCGTGAAGGGGGATGTCAATATCGGAAGAAATAGCCTATTTTTTGAACGCGTTTTCCATCATGAATGCATCCGGGATTTCAACTTTTTTTCACATGATTTCATGCGGCACGGTGTATTCCCCTGAAATTTCGAGGGAGCGGTTTCTTGGGCAATCGTTGTTGCCTTGCGCATGCGATGAGAGTGGGAACAAGACAACAAGCCACAGTACGCAATTCAAATTGAGCATCAACGATCATCCATGGTGTTTCGGTTGCGCCGACATGGATCGTGAGATCCTTTGTGGATTCCATTGAAGGCGCTGCCGGTACCGCGAAGCTGACCGAATGGCAATTCGCAAGCTTCTTGTCTTGCTGTGTTGAATAAAACCTTGTTTATTCACGCTTGTTTTCTCGAGGAAATCTGGCGGAGGAGAGCAGGAGCCGCAAACATAGAAAGCAAGCCGTCTGTACACTTTTCCATGTCGTTATAGGCCATGGTATGGACCATCAAGAAATGACCGCGTGGCGACTCGATTTCGGGCCTTGTCGGTCATTTCTGCGAATGGGTGGATTCGAGGTGAGTGCCATATGCCAAAACCCGACGATTCCCGGCGCGAAAGAGTACCCCAAAACTGCGCGCGGCGCGTTGCTGGGCTTGGCTGGCTGGTAGATCGACAGGGCCGACAAAAGCGACCTATTTAGCGTGCCGGCGCGGCGGGGTCTCGTCGGCGCGCTTTCGGTCTTGATGGGGGTCCGGGCGGGCGGCAGGGCCGGGGCGAGGTGCGAGCGTGGGGCGTGGGCCTGCCACGCGGGCCGTGGCGGGCCTGCTGAGGGGTGGTGAGGGCGTGGGGTGGGTGAAAGAAAGCCCGCGCTAGGCGGGCTTGTGGGTGGCTTGCGGTGGCCGTCAGTTCGCGGCGGGTGCGTCGGTCAACTGGTACGGCTTGAACGTGCAGACCGTGCGCCCTGCCTGCGTGTTGATGGCGTGCGCCATGGTGGCCTGCAGCGGCGCTATCTCGTTGCGTGCGAACACCATCGCTGCTTTCTCCACGTCACCGAAGCCGCCGGTGCTGTTGGGTAGCATGCCCATAAGCTGGGGCGGCACGCGATGCGCTGCCAGTATGTCGTCGCGGCTGCAATTCTTGATGTTCAAGAAGTCGTCCTTCGCGGCCACTTCGCTGATGGGGATCAGTTGCACGCCATCCTTGGCGCCACCTGGCGCATAGTAGAAGACGTTGCGAAAGTTCCCTGCCCCCTTGGTGTTGGTCAGCTGCATGCGCAGCTTGTCAATGTCGTCTTGGTTCTGTGCCTCGTCGGTCACATACAAGATGAAGCCAGCGTGCGCACCATTGGCGAAGTATCGGCGGCGGAACAGCGTTGCGCTCTCATTGAGGATCGCGGATTGAAGCGCGCCAAGGTAAGGGGGGAGTCCGTAGACTTCTTGGTGCAGATCGGGCTCGCGGAGATGAACAATTGAGCCACGCTCGAATTCGTGCGGACTTTTCATGTCCGTGACAAAGAAGTTGCGATCTGGTTCAATGCCGCGCCGCATGTACTTGCCCAGGCATGGGAGCAATTCGAGCAGGCCGCCCAGCCGGTTGAATCGCTTTTCGAGATAGCCATTCCCTAGCACCAGATAGTCAAGCGCTAGCGCGCGGAATGTGTCGGCGCTCATCCACTGCGACGGCACAAACGTGCTGGTGAGCACATTCACCTTGAACCGCAGCGCGCTTTCGTGATGCGCGCCGATGCGCAGCAACCGAGCCAACGATGCCAGGCTAACCGGCGGCTCGTAGTAGTCGCCGTTTTCCATGCACTCGGCGTATTCGAGCAGGGCCGACCGGCCACCGATAACGGGCTCGGGGTCTCCAAGCTGGAAAGTGAACGACTCTGATTGGCCGCCGCGAGTGTTCGGACTGTCGGTGGGCTGCGGCGTAGCGTCGTTGGTGTGCTGCTTGCGATATTGGCGTTTGCGTTTTGGCATGGGTCAATCTGATACGGTGATGAAAGAGCGGCCGGTACTGGTGGCCATGTCGGTGCCTGCGTCCAATGGCTCATTGCTCAACGCATTGAGCAATGACCACCCGAGATCAGCGTGGCCCGTAGTCTTGCTGCGGCCTGCGGAGTAGGTGACGCTTCGGCCACTAGGTGTCAGTTCGCGCTTGATCGACATGAGGTGACTCATCAGCTCGCGTTTGTCTGCGTCGAATTCCAAGCGGCCGGACCTGATCACCTGCTGACCCTTGAGCACCAGCATGGTCTTGCTGTCTACGCTGTAGTTGATGCCGCGTGCGCGTGGGTAGAACTTGCGCACCAGCTCATGCACTGCAGCGCCGATGCCAGTGGTGTCGATGGTGATGTGCTCGACGTTGTAGCGTTGGGTCACCTTCTTGATGGCGTCCGCTTGGGCCTCGAAATCCGCGCCCTTGAATTGCAGTGTTTCGAGCACGCGAAACGAACCGCCTGTCTTCGCTGGTGGTGCGACGACGACAAGTCCAGCGCTGTCACCCGTTTGGCTGGGGTCGTAGCCAATCCAAACCGGCGCATATCCAAGAGGGCGCTGTGCGAACTGCTTGAAGTCCTTCCAGATTTCCCAGCTGTCCACCATGCAGGGCTGCAGATCGGACATGGGGAACACAGAGAACGAATCGTCGACAAACCCGCACATGAGCAGATTGGCGAATTCTTCATCCGAGTATTCGAGCTGCAACTCGGCCAGGTCGAATAGATCGCAGCCACCATTGAGCGCGTCAACGATGGTGACGATGTTGCGCCACATGCGATCCTCGCCGGTGAAGCCGGTAGCGAGTTTTGCATGTGTGATGTCCACCTCGATCTTTGATTTCTTCTTGAGGCGTTCGCCGCTCCAAAACGCATAGGCGGCATGCTGGATGCTGGAGGGTGTCGAGAAATACGTCTTGCGCCATTTCTTGTGCATGGCCATGCCGCTGGCCACCTTGTTGAGGCGCTCGAAATCGGTCGTCCAAAAGAACTCATCAAAATAGAAATTGCCGTGGTAGCCCTGCGCGGTGCGCGCGTTGCTGCCGAGGAAATACAGCGTTGCACCGTTGGCCAGCACGATGGGATCGCCCTTGAGTTCAACGCCGCACACATCGTAGACAAACGATGTGATGTACTGCTTGAAAATGTGCGCCTGCGACTTGCTGGCAGAGAGAAAAATCTGGTTGCGGCCTGTCTCTAGTGCGTCAATCAGGGCTTCGCGAGCAAAGTACCAAGTGGCGCCGATTTGTCGCGATTTCAGAATGCTGCGGGTGCGTTGCTGGCTGCTATGCCACCACTGCAACTGATACTTGAACAGGCTATCGAGGAACGCCGATTTCAGCTGTTCGATGTGCTCATCGGTAAGGAAATTTCTGGATGGCTGCTTTTTTGGCGCAGCGTTCCGCCGTTCGATGTTCGGATTCAGATCAACTTCACGCCCGGTCGTCTCATACTTGCCGATGCGCGCAAGGCGCTCAGCTTGTCGGCTGAGCAGGTCGATTTCCTTGAAGTCTCCACCCGTCTTCTGCTCTTTCATGATGAGGCAGACAAGGCGCGCTTCGAGCGTGCATTCCACGCGGTGCGTGGGCGTCGCATCGTTCCACTTCTCTGACTTAAGCCAGCCGTGCAAGGTGCCGCGTGGAATACCAAGGTGCTCGGAAATGTGCGACAGTTTCCAACCTTGCCAGTACAGCCCGCGTGCATCGCGTCGCTTGCCTGCGCCGCCGTAATTCACCGGACTGGTATCACCTTTGGGCAGGCCGTTGAATTGGCTTACCACCTGGTCGTGCAATGCGGCGGCTTGCCGGGCCATCGTTGTTTTGGATGGATTGGCCTTGATGCGTTGGGCTTTGGGCGCGGCGTTGTCCTGCGCGACTTGCTTTGTCATGCTTGCCAGTGTCTGTCGCGCGCGCGCGGAAATCGACAACGTAAAAATGTGATGTGCGCAGCCACAGTGCGCGCCAATTGCAGCGCATGAGCCATATGCGGAACATAGGCGGTGAATCAACTTTCATCACCGAGGGCCGCAAATGGCAAAGAAATTTTTCCGCGTAGCTGTTGAAGGCGCAACCATTGACGGCCGCTCCATCAAACGCGCATGGCTGACGCAAGCCGCCGCCAACTATGACCCTGAGGTATACGGCGCGCGTGTCTGGGTGGAGCACATGCGCAGCTATAGCGCGGACTCTCCTTTCAGTGCCCAGGGCGACGTGATCGAGCTGAAGGCCGAAGTGATCAAGGGCGGAAAGCTCGATGGAAAGATGGCTCTCTATGCCGCCATCGCTCCGCTCGATGACCTCGTGAAGCTCAACAAGCGCGGCAAGAAGGTGTATTCGTCCGCTGAAATCGTGCCCGAATTCGCGGACACGGGCGAGGCTTACATGACTGGTGTAGCCGTGACGGATGAGCCTGCAAGTCTCGGCACTGAAACGCTGAAATTCTCGGCGGAGAAAGACAAGAAGCGTTTTTCCAGTGGCTTCATCGCAACCGAGCTTGACTACGGTGATGAAGAAGAAGACGACGATGACGACGATGACACGCGGCCTGAACCAGCGGCCAAAAGGGCGAGCGTGCTCTCCAAGGTGCTGGGCAAGTTCCGCAAGCTGAACGGCCGCCAGGAAGACACCGAGAAGTTCAGCGCGCAGGCCGCCGAAGTGATGGAAGAAACAGCCGAATCGGTTGAGGACTTGCAGGGGCGCGTAGACAAGCTGGAGTCCGAAAACAAGGCTCTGAACAAGAAGTTCACCAAGCTGCAGGCGGCACTCGATGACCAAACCGAAAAGCTGAGCAAGCAGGACGGCAGCGGAACCAAGCGACCGGCCGCGACGGGATCGGAAACCAGCGACGCCGTGGCTGATTGCTGATCGAGAAGCCGATTAAAAGCCCACACCGCAGTACCGCATCCACCGAATCAAATCGATTTCCTTTAGGGACCAGACCATGAGAAACGAAACCCGCATCCTGCTCAATCAGTACCTTGAAAATCAGGCGCGACTGAACGGGATCAGCGACGCATCCGTGAAGTTCGCGGTCGAGCCGACTGTGCAGCAGCGACTCGAAGCCCGCATTCAGGAAAGCAGCGCATTCCTGAAATCCATCAACATCGTCCCAGTCGATGAAATGATGGGTGAAACGCTCGGCATTGGCGTCGATGGACCCATCGCGAGCCGCACTGATACGTCCGGCGCTGGCCGTCGTCAAACGCGCGATGTCAGCGCGATGAACGATCAGAAATATCTGTGCGCGCAGACCAACTATGACACGCATGTGCGCTATCCCAAGCTCGACATGTGGGCCAAGTTCGGAAACAAGTTCCAGCTGCTGCTGTCGCAGGCGATCCAGCAACGCTGCGCGCTCGACCGCATCATGATCGGATTCAACGGCACCAGTGTGGCGGTCACTACGAATCGCGCGGCAAATCCGCTGCTGCAGGACGTGAACAAGGGCTGGCTGCAGTACGTGCGTGAGAATGCCGCGCAGCGTGTTCTCGATGGCTCCAGCGGAACCAATGCGGCGGGCAAGGTGGTCGTGGGCACGGGCGCTGGCGCGGACTACGCCAATCTCGACGGGCTGGTCTACGACGTGGCCAACACGTTGTTGGAAACGTGGCATGTCGGGGCCGGTGATCTGGTGGCCATCGTGGGGCGCGGTCTGATGCATGACAAGCTGTTCCCGCTGGTTAATGATCAGAACGCACCGACAGAAATTCTGGCGGCCAGCATTGTTCGCAGTCAGAAGCGCTTGGGTGAACTGCAGGCCATCACCGTGCCATTTATGCCGGAGGGAAAGATTGCAATCACCAGCCTTAGCAATCTGTCCATCTACTGGCAGCAAGGTGGCCGCCGTCGCCACGTCAAGGAGGCGCCAGAGGCAGACCGCATCGAGACCTACGAAAGCAGCAATGACGCCTTCGTGGTGGAAGACCTGGGCAAGTTCGCGTTGATCGAGAACATCGAGCTGCAGGACTGAGCGACAACGCTGGCAAATAGCCCGCCCTAAAAAAGGGGCCGCTATTTGCCAGCTGCCACACAAACGCGGGGAACATCAACATGCGACAGACACCAGCGCAGCGCAGCTTTATGCACAAGAGCGCCGCACAGCAGCAGGCGCAGGCCGATGCTGCAAACGTCCACGGCGAAACGGTGGGCGAAGCCTTCGAGCTGATGATGATGCAGCTTCGGCAGCACCGCAGTGATCTCAAGGAAATCAAGTCCATCGAAATGAAGGTGGATGCCAAGCGCAAGCTACTTCCGCTGTATGACGCCTATGTCGATGGCGTGTTGCAGTCGCGGCCAGGCACTCAAGATCAGGTGATTGCATATGCCATGGTCTGGAGTCTGGACGCGGGCCTTTATGCGCGCGGCATCGACATCGCCGAGTACATGCTGGCCGCTGGTGTCAATCCGCCAGACGACTACAGGCGCAACGTGGCCACGATCCTGCAGGACGAAATTTCCACCGCCGTGTGTGACGGGAAGCTGGTGGGCGATGAGGCACTGCAGACCGTCCGGCGCGTCATGGAAATGACCAGTGCAGCCGACACGCCAGACCAGCCGAAGGCACGCCTGTGCAAGGCCGCTGGCTGGGCGCTGGTGGGCAAGACCAGTACCAGCGATGCGGACATTGCCAGCCTCTCGCCAGAGGTGTGCGAGCAGGCATTGCCATACCTGCAGCGAGCCATCGAGCTGGACAAGCTCGTGGGCGTGAAAAAAGACATTGAGCGATTGGAGCGTCGGGTCAAGAAATAGCCCGAGCCAGTTGCTCGAAACCGAGCGTACCCCGCGCCGTGGCGGCCCCTGGGCAAAGCAGCATTGATTTGCATATGCCGAAGCCCAGGGCCACCGCCACACCTACACCGATCCGGAAGAAGGCCCCATGTCATTCGTTGCACCGCATGTGAATCCACCGCTCAAGCAGGAAGAGGGCGTGGTGATGAATGACGGCTTTTTCCCGGACATCGATTGCGAGCGTCTGCGGGCCGACTCGCGCATTGAATCCACCGTGACCACGCCGCGAATGCGTGAGGCCATAGAGGCCGCCATTTGGGCCATCAACGCCGAGTTGCGGGACTGGCGCGAGCTGCAGGAATCGCAGGGCTACGCGACGTTGGGCGACGTGCCTGCCGCCACTATCGGAACTGGTGCCGAACGCGAGAGCGTGCGCCTCAAGCAATACCGCCACGCCATCAAGTGGCACGTGTTGGCCGAAACCGCCGAGGTGGCGCGCGACATGGCCACGCTGCCGCAGGGTGCGGGCAAGGAGGCCCGGGTAACAAGCGGGGTCGAGGTGCGCGTCTCCGGTTTCAACCAGAGATTGCGCTTTGCCATTGCCGATCTGCAAAGCCGCTCGCGCGTGATCGCGGAATTGATATGAGCGCCGTCACCAGCAACCAGAGCGCCACGGTCCGTGCACATCAGCACGAGGTGCTTGATGCACTGATGTGGCGCACGCTGGGAAAAACGGCGGGCAATCTTGAGGCCACGCTCGAAGCCAATCCGGGCTTGGCAAAGATCGCGACCGATCTGCCGGAGGGCATCCCGTGCGGGTGGTGGAGTCGGCCGAGCCGGTGCAAGAGCGGGTTTATCTGTGGGACTGAGAACATGAGCAAAGAAATGATCAGAGATATCGCAGTTGAAAGCGCCAAGGCATCGCCGCCCGTTGCCGTGGTCACCACATCGGTGGCGCAAGGCTGGTCGATCAATGCAACGGTCGGAACACTGACCATCGTTTATCTGCTGTTGCAAATCGGGTGGTTGCTGTACCGCTGGCGCAAGGCCGCGCAGGGCACGCCGGTGAAGGGCGAGTAATGGAGCAGGCACGGCAATCGGTTGTTCGCGTGATCGTCACGGCGCTCACGCTGTCGGCGGCCGGGTTCGGTACGTGGAAGGCGAACGAGGGGTTCGGTGCGAACCCATACATCCCGACCAAGGGCGATGTGCCAACGATTGGCCACGGCTCCACGCGCTATGAAGATGGCACGCCCGTGCGCATGACAGATCCGCCGATCACGCGAGAGCGTGCGTCCCAGCTTGCGCGCGGACTTGCGGCCGAGGATGAAAAGCGCCTTATCAAGTCGTTGCCGGACGTGGTTCTGTTGCAGGGCGAGTTCGATCTCTACATGGATTTTCTCGGCCAGTTTGGCTATGGCAACTGGACCAAGCCGCAAAGCCCGCGCACATGGTTGCTGCGTGGTGACTACGTCGGCGCGTGCCAGGCGTTAGAGGCTTGGCGTTTTCAGGCAGGCCGTGATTGCCGCCTGCCGGTCAACTGGGGGCCGCAAGGCTGTAGAGGTGTTTGGCTTCGGCAAGAGCGCCGCATTGCGGCATGTATGGAGATGCAGAAATGAAACGCATACTTTTACTCATTGCAATCGCTGTCGCGCTGATCGGCATGTCGGGATGCACTGTGGTCCCGGCGCAGTCAGCGGCCAGCGGCTGCAGGCTGTTGAATATCGCGCTTGACGAAGCGGACATGGCCTCTGCATGGTACGAGGAGGCGGGTGATGTGCTGGAAGAGTGCGGAATGACAGACGCGCGCGAGCGTGCCGCGTTCAAGGCATGTTTGAAAGACCTGCAGGATGAGGGCACCCGTGCTTGCTATGACATGTAAACCAAGGCAGCGCGGCACGCTCGATGTGACCATCATCCTTTGCGCGTGCCTTGCGCTCGCGGCGTGGGCGTTCTACGCATGGGCAGAGGGGCAGGGCTATGACCGCGCCATGGTGGCGGCGGGGAAAAAAGAGAAAGCGCAGGACGCGGCCAATGAAACGGAACGCCAGCGCCAGATCCGCGAGGTCGACGACAGCCAGAAACGTCATCGCGATGAAAAAGACCTGTTGACCAAGCAACTGAACGAGGCCAAAGAAAATGCAAAAATTTCGCAGATCGAGCGTGATCGCGCTTTGCGCGCTGGCACTCAGCGCGTGTCAATCAGGGCCGCCGCTTGTGTGCCCGCCGTCATACCAACTGGCAACACCGCCCAGTCTGGAGCCGCTGGGACTCAAGAAGCGCGCGCCGAACTTGTCGGAGCGGATGCTGTTGAAATTTTCGGCATCACCGACGACGGAGACGACGCAATCCGAGATCTCAATTTCTGTATCGACCGATACAACGGGCCGCCGCAGAGGTCGAGCGCTACAAAGCCAGATTGAAGGGGGTGCAACATGTGGAAGTTGCAGAGCCTGCGAGCGCTCATTGAGTCGGCAAACCCCGACCTCGTGCGTGATCCGCAAAACCTCATCGTGCTGGCGCACGAAGGGCGCACGGTGTCCACGTTGGCGGGCGGGCTCTCGTTCGAGTACGAATACACCATCGAAATCACGGTGCTGAACTACGTTGGCCACACGGATGCGCTGTTTGTGCCGTTGCTGGCTTGGGTGCGGGTGCATCAATCCGAGCTGCTGGACAATCCGAAGACTCAGGCCAAGGGTCTGGAGTTCAATGTGGAATTGCTGGAGTTGTCGAGCTGTGACATTGCCATTCGCGTGCCTGTCACCGAGCGGGTGGTGGTCAAGGCCGACGAAGATCACCCAACGCGACTGATTGCCGAGCACCCGCCAGAACCGGGTGTGCCAGGCATGGCGGGCATGGCTGAACGATGGGAGCTATACCTAAAGGACCAGTTGCTGGCGCAATGGGATATGGAGATCCCGCCAGAGCGCGCGCGCTTCGAGTCGCTGCGCTTCTTCTGATGGTCTGAACAATGGCCGACTTCAAAGCGCTCGAAACGTGGGCCGAGAGCATGCTGCAGAAGCTGCAGCCGAGCCAGCGCCGCCGCATTACGGTAGACGTCGCCCGCAAGCTGCGCGCCGCCAACGCCGCGCGCATGGCTGCGCAGACCGACCCGGACGGAAACCGCTGGGAGCCGCGCAAACCACCAGCATCCACAATGCGTAGCAAGGCCGGTCGCATCCGGCAGGCGGCCAAGCAAAAGCTGCCACTCTTTGCCAAGATGAGGGCGGCCAAGAATTTGAAGGCGCGCGGCTCGCCTGAGTCCGCGCTGGTCGAGATCGTGAGCCGTGCCCAGCGAATCGCGCGCGTTCATCACTTCGGTGAAACCGACAACGTCAACCCGCACGGCCCGGCCTATCGATACCCAGCACGCGAGCTGGTGGGCATCAGCGATGCTGACACCGATCTGATTCGCGACGTGCTGCTGCAGCATCTGGCCAGCTAGTCCGCAATATGTGATGTGCGCAGCCACAGCCCGCCGCGCTGGCCTTCACGCGCGCGCGGCGGCAAAGTGGGTGCATGTCGCAAACACCGCAGCAAAACACACCGCAGGAACAGGCCCGCAAGCTGGAAAACATTGCTGGCCTCGGCGTGGTGCATGCCGTGAATCTTCGGGCCGCGCGCTGCCGCGTGCAGATGGGCGAGAACATCACCGACTGGTTGCAATGGTTCTCCGGCCGCGCAGCTGGCAAGGATGGTTCGCATTGGTGGCCGCCGGTTGTCGGTGAGCAATGTCTGGTGATCGCACCGGGCGGTGACCTGCTGCAGGGCGTTGTGCTGCTCGGCTTCTACTCCGACGCCAACGCCGCACCCAGCAACAAGAAGGCCGTGGAGCACACGCGCTGGTCTGAAAAAGACTATTCCGAATACGCGCCCGAGGCGCACATCACGCACCACGAAAAGAAGTTGCGCACTGAGGTTTCGAACACCTGCAGCGCCACCATGGAGCCGCAAGAGTTCCGCATGGATGTGGGAGACGGCTGCAGCATCACGATGAAGCCGAACCAGATCACCCTGCAGGCCGGGGCGGCCACGCTGCAGATCGGCCCGGCCACTGTTACGTCCAATGTGGATGTGATCGCTGCAGGCATTAGTTTGATGACGCACGTTCACACCGAAGTCACCAAGGGTGTGATGCTGTCCGGCGTGCCTGCTGGCGCAGGTGGCGCCATACCCGGAGGGCTTGCGCCATGATGAACCGCACCACCGGCCAGCGCATCAACATGCTCGAACATGTGCGCCAGAGCATCACCGACATCCTGAGCACTCCGATCGGTAGCCGCGTCATGCGCCGCACCTACGGCAGTCTTGTCCCCGCGCTGATCGACCAGCCCGACAACCTCGCAACCCAAACACGCGTGTTTTCCGCTGTGGCCTCGGCGCTGATGCGTTGGGAACCACGTATCAAGGTCTCGAAGATGTCGCTCACGCGAGATGCCGACGTGCCAGGTCGCGCCACGCTCAATATCGATTGCGCCTACACCGGGCAATTCGGCCGGGACTCGTCGCTTTCGTTGTCCGTGCCGTTGACTGGGGGAACTGCGTGATTGATCTGCAGACACTCGCACCGCCGAGCGTGGTCGAAACGCTGGCGTTTGAAACCATCCTCGCGCAGGGCAAGGCAGATTTCGCGGATCGCATGCGGCCGCACCTGCCTGGCATTGATGACATCCTGAAACTTGAGTCTGACCCGGTGGTCAAGCTGCTGGAATCGTTCGCATTGCGCGAACTGCTTTTCCGGGCTCGGGTCAATGACGCGTCGCGCGCGCACCTGCTGGCGTTTGCCTCGGGTGCTGATCTGGACCAGCTGGCCGCCATGTTTGGCGTCGAGCGTATGGCCGACGAGTCGGATGATCGATTCCGGGTGCGCCTGCAACTGCGCATCGCCGCGATGGGCGCGCAGGGAACGCGTGAGTATTACGAATACAAGGCGCTGACCGCCTCGCCATTGGTGCGAGCGGTACGCGCCACGCAAAGCGCGCCGGGCAAAGTGCTGGTGATGCTGTGGGTGGTGGATGCCGCGCAGGCACAGGCCGTGCGCGAGCTGGTCAATTCCGCACTCAATGCGGATGACGCCCGCATGCTTGGCGTCGTGCTCACCGTGGCCGTGGCTGAGCCGCACGTCATCAACATCACCGCGCGCATCACGCGCACCAGCAGCGCGCCGGGCAACCTGCCGCAGCTGATGCGCCAGCGTCTGGCCGCAGCGTTTGCCGACATGGGCATTCTGGCGGGCACGGTGGCGCGCAGCTACATCACCACGCTGCTGCACGTCGATGGCGTGCATGCCGTGGAGTTCCCCGACGATGCAGCGCCAGCGGTCACCACCACCATTGCGGCCGGTGAATATCCGGCGCTGGGCGTAGTGCAATTGATTGATGCCGGGGTGGTGGCATGACGACGACGCCGCGCACCATCCTGCCGCCGTCATCCACCACGCTGGAGCGAGTGATTGACACCACGTTTCCGCGTGGCTGGGGCGCAATGGCCGATGGCATCGAGCCTGCCGCAGTGCTGGCCAATGACAGTTTTTTGCCGTGGGTCGCGCAGCAGTGGCAGATCAGCCGATTTGATCGCTACTTTGACGACACGCGTGAGCTGATCGCGCAGGGCCTGCCGTGGTTGCGCGAGCGCGGCACCGCTGCTGGTGTACGCCGCGTGCTGTCGTGGCTCGGATACACCAGCGTCACGCTCGACGAGGACGGCGCGCGCTTGCACATCAATCCGGGGCGTGAGGTCAGCAATGCCGACATTGCCCGGATGGCCTATGCCGTGCGCAACACGATCCCGCTGCATGTGTCGTTTTACCGGGTGTTCTATCGCTATGACCTGCGCATGCTGCGTTGGGACAACCGGCCGTTGTGGGATGCAGCGATCTGGGACAACGTGAGCGGTGCGCCTGTGGATGTGGGCGACGACGGCGGTGTGGTCATTGGTAGCCAAGCGGTATTTCAGCAGTCCATTTGCAACCCGCCCAAGCTGGAGCCGCTGCAGTGCGCAAGCGAATTCACCTACATCAGTCAGATGCGAAGGCCTGATGTGATGCGGTGGGACGTTTCGCGCTGGGACGGCGCGGTACATCGCACTACCGTGGGCGTATTGCACTGGTTCACATGCTCGATGGTGCAGCCGTATCAAGCGCAGCAGCCGCAAAACACTCACTTCGAGGGGATGGCGAGCCAGTGTGATAGCGCGCGCACGGCGCATCAGGTGGCGGGTGCGGAAGTCACATTTTCGGGCGAATGCACGCCGCGTGTTGTGGGTGATCGCAAATGGCGGGGGCGGTGGGACTCAACGCCTTGGCGCGTTCAAAACATTCAGAGTAACTATTACGAAACAACGGAGTGAAGAGCATGCAAGTGCTGCAACAAAACGGACGCAAGATGTTGGCCAAAGCCATGATGGCCATGACGGTGCATGTAGCGTTGGGCGTGGTGATGGCGTGTGGAACGATCCACCGGCCACGCCTTCCGACAGGGCGGCGCTCATGGATGAAATCGGGCGACGTCTTGCCACCGAGGTGGCCTACGTGGTGCCCGCCACCGAAATTGATGGTGACATTGAGTTGCCCGGAAAGATTTTCTACAAGCGCGTCGCTGAGCCATCCCAGTTTCTTTTCGTTCGCGCTACGTTCGGATTTGATGACGCAGTGGGCGAGTCTGTTCGCGAGATGGGCGTCTTCTTTGGCACGCAAATCGCTGCCGGTGTGCCTGCGGGTCAGCGATACCTCTCGCCAGATCAGATCGCAGATGCTGGGGAAATCTGGTCAATGGAATTCCGGGCGCGCATGGTGCGCGACGGCGGAACCAAGGGCAATGAAGAAATCGTAATCCCGCTATGAGGGCCTGAATATGACGATTTACAACGGATTCGATGCGGCCAAGGGCTATACCAAAGTGCTGGTGCATGCGGACCGCGTGGCGGGATCCGCCGAGCAGAACGAAGCGCAGTCCATCATCGATCACCGAATCACCCGCATTGCAGACGTGCTGTTTGCCGACGGTGATATCACCGAGGGCGCGCGCTGCACGGTCAATGCCGAAACCGGCGAGTGCTCGATGGAGGCGGGCGGCATCTACATTTCGGGCGCGGTGCATGATCTGGCTGCAGCATCGCTGCAGGTGCCGTCGTCGGGCTGGTTTATGTGGGCGTGCTCTACCGTGAGCGCGTGGTCACGGCGGTGGATGATCCAACGTTGTACAACCGCGCAGCCGGTGCGGCCGGGTATGGTGAGCTTGGTGCGGACCGCTTGCAGGTGTCCACCGCGTGGGGCGTGCAGGGCGATGGCCAGCCGGGCAATTTCTATCCAGTATGGACCATCCGCGACGGCGTGGTGACGCCTCGCGAGCCAGCGCCAACGATGAACGCCACCACCCAGGCTATCGAACGTTACGACCGAGACAGCACGGGTGGCAGCTACGTGGTGCGCGGGCTGGTCACCATTCAGTCGGACGATGATGAACAAGGGCGGCAGGTGTTCGCTGTCACGGCGGGCGCGGCGCGCATCAGTGGCCGCGCCGTCGAGCAGCCGGTGGACCGCCGTGTGGTGTTTGCGGCCGTGCCAGATGTCGAGCTGATCAGCGGTGAGCCGCACAACGTGGACACGGCCGGGTTGTTGCATGTGCAGTTCGACCGCTGGCCGGTGCTGCAGCCTGCCAAGGTCAAGATTCCGCGCAACCGTGTGGCGCAGATCTCGCACGGCCCGTTTCTGGGTGCTGCTGATCCGTTGCCAGAAAACAGCGTGTACAAGATCAACAGCGTGAAGCAAGGCGGAACCACTTACCAAAAGGACGTGGATTACAAGCTGACCGCCGGGCAGGTCGATTGGAGTCCGGACGGAGCGGAAGTGGTGCCGGGCAGTGAGTACACGGTGGATTTCGACTACATCAGCACAGAGGACGTGCTGAACCAGACGCCGCGCGGATTTGACGTGCAGGGCGGCGTGCCGCAGACCGTCTTGCAGGTGGACTATGCCTATGCGATGAAGCGCATCGACCGAATCGTGATGAACGGTGCGGGCGAGCTGGACATCATCAAGGGCATCCCGGCCACATGGCAACCCGTAGATCCGGACGTACCGGGCGGCGTGCTGGCGTTGGCGAGCGTCGTGCAGACGTGGGATGCAGACACGCGCCGCACTGTGGCCGACGCCGTGCGCACGGTGCAGATGGACACGCTGGTGTCGTATGCAACCCGCATGGATGACATCGAGCTGGATCTGGCAGAGCTGCGGCTGGCCACGGACGTGGCGGGTCGATACAGCGGCCTGAAAAAGGGCTACTTCGCCGATCCGATGATGGACAACACCATGCGAGATCAGGGGCGTGAGCAGACGGCCATGGTGTCGGGGCAAGCGCTGCAGCTCTATGAATTTGAGGGTGCATTTTTGATGGGCGACGGTGTCACGGCCTATGGGCTCGCATATGACTTTGTCGCGGCTGTATCCCAGCTGAGTTTCAGTCGAGCGATGGCCATCAATCCAAGCGGGGCGGCGGGGCAGCTTCCGGCAACCATTGCGCTGCAGCCTGCCGTGGATCGGTGGGAGGCACCATATCCGCAGGCGTATCCATTGGCCATTGATCGCAATGCCAGCAGGTACACCATTCAATCGGCCTTCGATGAGCTGTACGACAAATCGACCATCGACGTGAGCAACGTCCATATGCGTCAGATCGAGGTCACATTCAGTCTGTCCGGCTTCCGCCCGCTGGAGCCGTTGGCGAGCGTGGCTTTTGATGGCGTGCCGGTGGCGGTGACACCGGTAGCTGGTGGCTCTCTGATCGCCAACGCGCGCGGCGAGGTCTACGGTGCGTTTACCGTGCCTGCCAATATTTCCATTGGCATGAAGGCAGTGGAATTCGTGGGCGAGAACGGTAGCAAGGGCTCGGCCAATTATTTGGGCGGTGCTGTGCTGACCTTGAAAACATACGGTCGCTGGTCAACCATGTACGGCGGCTACGGAGCAGGATCTGGAGTGGTGACCTATGTCATTTGATTCAATTGTCCAAATCATCACGCCCACGGCGGTGATGCAGTGCGCGGGCGCAAACCTGTTTTTTGCGGCCGCTGGTGGTGACGTGCTGGTGTCCATGTGCATGCTCGATGAAAACGGGCAGCTCGGCAACGTGATGGCACGTGCGCGCCTCGGCGTGCAGGCCATCAAGACAAATGGCGAGGCTACGCGCTGCCTGTGGGATGCTCCAGTGCTGGTGTCCGCCAATGTGCCGCTGGCCTTGGTGGTCGATGCATCCGACACCATCACGTCGGTACATGTGGGGCAGTACGGCGAACAGAACCAGACCGGCGGCTGGGTGACTGCGCCGCAGGCCACCATCGGCACCTACTGGCAAACCAACGCATCGGGCATCACCACGCGTTACGCCAATCGAATGCTTCGCTTCGAGCTGTTGGCGGTGCGGTACACCGAGCAGAACAAGACGCTGATCATTGGTTCGCAAGCCGTTGTCAATGCAACCAGCCTGATGGTCAACGCAGGGGCGCAGCAGCCTGCCAGTGATGCACGCATCACCTACAAGCTGGAGTTGCTGACTCAGGCCGGTGCCGTGGTGCGATCGATGGATGTCGATTCCGGCCAGACCGTGCAGTTGAGCGAGCCGCACACCGGAACGGCACGGCTCAGCGCCACCATGCGCGTGGGTGCAAGTGGCTTGGGCGCGGTACTGGAGCCCGGCACCGTACTGGCCGTGGGGAGCTTGCTGGAGTCGGGTACTTACATCACGCCCGCCATCGCATCATCAGGCGGCACGGATCTGCGCGTCATCTTCGAGGGCGATATTCCGGGCGGATCCGGCGTGATGGTGGAAGCGCAGCTCAACGACGCGGGCGCATGGGTGGCCGTGCCGTGGGAGAGCAGTAGCGCGCAGACCGCAGGTGTGATTGAGCTTCATCATCGAAAACAAGCCATCAATGCGCAATCGCTGCGCCTGCGACTGACGCTAAGCGGTACTACCACGGCCCGGCCCAAGGTGCGCAATCTGCGCGCGGTGATTCTGTAAGGGGTGACACATGGCCAACGAAATCACAGGGCACTACGGCTTGCCGCTGCCGGACCCTGCGGCATTCCTTGAATATGACGTTTTCAAGCTGCGCGATGCCATCTCGGGCATTGACAGCCTGATGCACCAGGCCGCGCTGAATTTGGCACAGCGTGCGCAGGAGTTGGATGCGTTGATCGAGCAGAGGGCGAACGCGCTTGCGCAGTCCAAGCTCGATGTGACGGCGACGGTGGGTGTCGAAAATGGCGGAACCGGTGCCAAAACGGTGTCCGGGGCTCGGGCCATTCTGAGTGTTCCATCGCGCACCGGCAGTGATGCGTCCGGTAACTGGCCAATCAACATCACCGGGAGTGCTGCCAGTGCGACCGATCCAAACGCCATGCCGAAGGCTGGTGGCGCTTTCACTGGGTCGATCACTACGGCGAGCAACGTGGGGGCAGTCACGGGCGCGGGTGGTTCGAAGTTGCAGGCAATGGGCGACGCATCCAACGCGGCGATGATCTCTTTTCATCGGGCTAGCGCCTATGCGATCAACTTTGGTTTGGACACTGACAACGCGATCCGCATCGGCGGATGGTCTCAGGGCACAGGCGTTGCACGGTGGACGCTGGACGCCAGCGGAAACATGACGTCGAGCAGCAACGTGACGGCGTACTCGGATGCGCGCCTGAAAACAAATGTCGTCCCTGTGCTCAACGCGTTGGCGCGCATCAGGGATTTGCGCGGCGTCTACTTCACTCGCATTGACGATCCGGCGAAGGCTCGGCAGATGGGTGTAATCGCGCAGGAGGTGCGCGAGGTGTTTCCAGAGGTGGTGCTGGAGAGCAAGCCATGCGCAGACAGCGAGGCCACCATTCTGACGGTGGCCTATGGAAATCTTGTCGCGCCGCTGATTGAGGCCGTGAAGGAACTGGACCGGGAAGTCCAGGCATTGAAAGGGGCGCGGGCATGAGCACGCTGACATACACACCGTTGCGCGTTGTGGAACACCTTGAAAAGGTCGAGGTGGTTTTTCGTCATTCCGATTTGCCGAAGGCCTTTGCGCAAATGCTTGTCTCGTTGCCGATCTGTGCGGATGGGAAGTGCCTCGAAGGCGTGGAGCTGGACGCGGGATACTGGATCAAGCACCGCCGCGCGAATGGTTTGAAGCGCAAGAGAGGCGACTGGAAGGCACGCAGATCGTACAGACGCTACCGGCCGCATTCCGCGCAGTCGCCCCGGTGATTGCGCCGATGCGCTCCCCTGAATGGTTTGAGGACGTGCAGGTGGGTGAGCCGAGTTTGATCGATGGGAAATGGGTGCGGCAATCACACATCATGGATCTGCGTTCGCCGCAGAATCTGCAGCAGCTGAAAGAGCGTATGAAGGCCGAGATTGCCCGCGTACGGTACGACAAGGAAACCGGAGGCATCACCGTGGGCGGGGCGCGCGTGCTCACGGATCGTGAATCGCAATCCACCATCACCGGGGCGCATTCGCACGCCTTGGCCGACCCGGAAACCATGATCGAGTGGAAGGCTGAAAACGGCTTTGTTACGCTGGGTGCTGCTGAAATCATGCAGTTCGGAACAGCTGTTTTTCGTCACGTTCAATCGTGTTTCGCGCGTGAGCGGGTGCTGCGCGAGCAGGTCGATGTGACCGGCAACATTCCGGCCCTCATGGCGATTGATTTCCAATCTGGATGGGGCGTTTGAAATGGCATTGCCATCGTCCGGCCCCATCTCGTTGCTGCAGATTGCCCAGGAGTTTGGCGGATCTGCACCGCATGAATTGAGTGAGTATTACGGCATCGTTTCAGGCATTCCGGCCTCTGGCGCGATCTCGCTATCCCAGTTTCACGGAAAGGCCGCAGCGGGCGAAGCAACATACACGGCAAATGCTGATTTCACGGTGCCAGCGGGCGTTACCTCTATTTGCTTTGTGGCTGTGGGGCGCGGTGGTAACGGCACGTTCGACGGATCTGGCGGTGGGGGTGCGTTGGGATGGAAGAACAACGTTGCTGTCACGCCGGGGCAAGTTATCCAAGTGCGATTCAATTCAGCCGCATCTGGAAACACATCGGTGACTATTGGGGGTGTCGTATATCAGGCTGGTAACGGCTACTTCGGCCCGCCGAACGTTCCATCATCTAGTGGCGGTAGTCGTTCTGGAAACTTCGATGGAGGTGGGGCTGGTGGCGGCGGATACGGCGCAGCTGGTTCTGGTGGTGGCGGGGCGGGCGGATATCTGCATGCGGGTGGGCAAGGTGGCTCCACAAATTATTCGGGTGTCGGTAGCACGACTGGAGGCGGTGGTGGCGGCGGGGTGGACGCCAACTACCGCAAGGGCGGTGGTGGTGGTGTTGGCTTGAAGGGCGTGATTTCGGGGACGTCGGATACCGTAGGTCCGGGCGTGGGGGGCGGCGGCGGTCAAGGTGGTGCTGGCGGAGCATCTGACTACACCGCGGTCGGCGGCGCTTACGGCGGCGGGGGGAGTGCGTCGAATAGTACGCCAGAGGCTCAAGGTGGCGTCGGTGCCGTCCGTATCATCTGGGGAGCGGGCCGCTCATTTCCCTACGCGGCGGCGTAGCCCGTCGTTCTGTTCAAGCGTCAGCCACAGGGCGCATTACTGGCGCATCCGCACGCGCGTGGGCACCATGACTGCATTGTTTCTATCAAGGAAATCCAATGCCTTCTTGGTTGCCCGCCGCGCTCTACGTGCTGGCATTTCTCTATCTCGCTTGGTGCATCTTTCCCATCGTCGCGGTGCTCAGTCTGCAGGGCATGCCATGGGAGCATCGCGTCAAGGCAGCGAGCTGCTTTTTGCCTGTCGCGGTTCGCGGCGCGCTGGTCACCTTGCCTGCTCTTTTGGCACCCATTGTGGTGCCCATCGCATTGCTGTTCACGAAGTGGGGAGACGATAAACTACCGCGCCTGTTCCGCTGGTGGGATAACGACGTATCAATCAACGGCGACGCGGGCCTGACGTGGAGCCCTGACCTAGTGACTGGCATCGGCAAGCCCGACCGCGTGCCAGAGGACAACGCCGCCGACGTCATCGCCCTGTGCTACTGGGCCAAGGGCCATCACCCGCGCAGCTACTGGGCGCGCCTTGTGTGGCTGGGCTGGCGCAATCGTGCCAGCTGGCTGGCTGCGCAGTTGGGCGTCAAGTCCGATCTGGCCGGACCGGTGCAGAGCTGGGGCAACACTGATGCAGGCCGCGAGATCGAGGGCTGGTATCTGCTGGAAAACGCAGGCGTCTACCAGTTCTTCCGGTCCAAGCGTTTGGGCAAGTTCTGCCTGCGCACCAACTACGGCTACAAGGTCAACCACCAGTACATGGGGCGTGCTCGCCTGCCGGTGGTCAACGTCACTTTCTCGCTGCTTCGCTGGAAGGGCGAAGACGCCACCGCCAACGTGGCCAGCGCCTGAGATCACCAACGGAGTATCAAACCATGGCTGTCACTGACTACCACCACGGCGTCCGCGTCGTTGAAATCAACGAGGGAACCAACACCCTGCGCACCGTGTCCACTGCCATCGTCGGCTTGGTGGCCACGGCAAGCGATGCGGATGCGACGGTGTTCCCGCTGAACAAGCCCGTGCTGTTCACATCCATCTCGAAGGCCCAGGCCGCAGCGGGCACGCTCGGCACGTTGTCCATGGCCCTGTCCTGCATTGCAGACAATGCACGCCCGGTGATAGTCATCGTGCGCGTGGCGGATGGCGAAGGCGCAACCGATGAGGAACGCGCAGCAGACCAGACCAGCAAGGTGGTGGGTGACTACGTGGGCGGCCAGCGCACTGGCATTCAGGCGCTGCTTACGGCCGAGCAGCAGCTCGGCGTGAAGCCCCGCATTCTCGGCGCGCCCGGTCTGGATACCAAGCCCGTGGCCGAAGCGCTCACGTCCGTGGCCGAGAAGCTGCGCGCGATGGCCTACGTGTACGGCCACGGCGCCGAAGACGTGAGCGAAGTGCTGGGATATCAGCAAGGGTTCAGCAAGCGCGAAACCATGGTGCTGTGGCCTAACTTCACCCGCTGGAGCACCGTCGAAAACAAGGCGGTTGAAGTGCCGGTGGTGGCTTACGCGCTCGGCATGCGTGCCTACATCGACCAGACGCAGGGCTGGCACAAGAGCATTTCCAATGTCGCAGTGAACGGCCCTACCGGCATTGCCAAGGATGTGTTTTTCGATCTGCAGAACCCGGCCAGCGATGCAACGCTGCTGAACGAGGGGAACGTCACCACGCTGATTCGCAAGCAGGGCTATCGCATCTGGGGTAGCCGCACCTGCAGCAGCGATGAAAACTTCTCGTTCGAAACTGCGGCGCGAACTGCGCATGTGTTGGCCGACACGATGGCGGAAGGGCACTTCGAGTTCATCGACAAGCCTATGACGCCGAGCCTCACCAAGGACATTCTCGAAGGCATCAACACCCGGTTGCGCCAGTTGAAGGCGCTGCAGTACATCCTGGATGGCAAAGCGTGGATCAACGAAGAAGTGAACACCACCGAATCGCTCAAGTCCGGCAAGCTGATCATCGATTACGACTACACGCCGCTGCCGCCGCTGGAAGACCTGACATTGCGCCAGCGCATCACGGACCAGTACTGGGCCGACTGGGCTCTGCGCGTTTCTACCGGCAGCTGAGCCGGGCCGCCTGAAACTCATATCAAGGAATAGCCATGGCACTGCCGCGCAAACTGAAAAATTTTGTCGTCTTCGTGAACGGCACCGACTACCGGGGAGAGGTGACGGAAATCGTCATCCCGAAGCTCAAACGCAAGATGGAAGGCCACCGCTCCGGCGGCATGGGTGGAGAGGTCAAGCTCGATTTCGGCGTCGATGGGACGCTGGAAATGGAGATCAAGGGCGCGGGCTGGATGAAGGGCCTTGCATCGAAGTGGGGTTCTCCGCTGCACAACGCCGAGCTGCTGCGTTTCGTGGGTGCCATCCAGACCGATGAAACCGGCGCGGTCACTGCCGTGGAGGTCACTGGGCGCGGTCGCATTGAAGAGCTCGACCAAGGCACCGCCAAGGCGGGAGACAAGCTGGAGCCGTCTTACAAGTACGTGCTGAGCTACTACAAGCAGGTGGTGGACGGCAAGGTTGAATTCGAAATCGATCTGGTGAACATGATCGAGATCGTGGACGGCGTGGACAACATGGCTGCAACGCGCACCGCGTTGGGCATCTGACCGAACAGAACGCAGCTGCCAAGCTGTCATGCGCGCTTGGGTCAAGCCGGTGCGCATGGTTTGCGGCGGGTGTGCGTCGTTGCCGCCCGCCGCCTTTTTTATTCAAAGCACCGAGAGCCAATCATGAGCACTGCAAAGCAATCCAACGAAAACGCCGCACCGACGCAGGCGCCGACACCTATTCCAGTGCCTGCAGCCATCGCCGTCGCCGCTGCGCGCAAATTCGTGACCCTCACGCTGGAAACGCCAATCCAGCGCGGCGAGCAGACCATCACCAGTATTCAGCTGATGAAGCCGCGCACCGGCGACCTGCGCGGCCTGTCGCTGGGCGAAGTGTCGATGATGAAGACCGATGCCGTGGCGGAGTTGCTGCTGCGCATCACGGTGCCATCGCTGCTCAAGCACGAAGTGGCCGAGATGGATGTGGCCGACCTGATCAATTGCGCCGTGGAGATCACGGGTTTTTTCGCCTCGAAGGCGGACATGGCCTCCCGACTGCGTAGAGGCGGCCATGGCCGACGTGGCCATGCTGTTTCATTGGACGCCGCAGGTCATGGATGCCATGGAACTGGGCGAGCTGATGCACTGGCGGCACCTGGCTGTGGAGCGACACAACGCAATGCATGCGCCGCCCGAGTAGATTTTTCGATTGGCGGTAATATGCGAACCCATGGACACCTTCATCATCGTCACCATCGCAGTGCTGGCCCTGTTCGCCATCCTTGGCGCCGGGGTGATGTACGCCTACTTTGCGGGCATGGCGGCCAAGCGTGCCGCGCAATGGGTGTTCCAAGAGCCCACGCTGGAACCAGCGATGTCCAAGCGCGAGCTGGACGAAATCGACGATCTGATTCGTTCGTCGCGCAAAACTGCAGGGCTTCCGCCCATCAACTGACACGCCAGGCCGTGGCGCAGGGGGTGCGCCATGGTTGACCGCCTGCGGCTTGAAGTCCTTATGGCGGCCGTGGACCGGGTCACGGCCCCGCTCAAGGGTGTGGCGCGGGCCAGCGCCGAAACATCCTCTGCACTCAAGAAAACACGCGCCGAACTCAAGGCGCTGAATGATCAGCAAGGCGCTATTGCCAATGTGCAAAAGCAGGCTGCGGAGTTTGCGCGCCTCAACAATGAATTGAAGGTCAAGCAGGCGCTGCTCGATTCTGCACGGCGCAGCGGCACGGCGTCCGAGGCGCAGCTCAAGACGCAGACCGAGGGCGTGCGCAAGCTAACGGCGGCGATGGAGAAGCAACGCGCCGTTGCGGCGAGTGCGCGGACTTCATTGAATGCCATGGGCGTCAATGGCAGTCTGAGCGCTGCGCAGGACCGCATCAAAGGAAGCATCGAATCAACCACCAAGGCCATGGAGCGCCAGCGCGCCGAGCTGGACAAGCTGTCCGCCAAGCAGCAAGCACTGTCCAAGCTGAACGCCGTTCACGGCAAAACCATGGGCCGCTTGGCAATGGTTGGCGCGACGGCGGCGGCTGGTGCGCACGTCGGAAAACGGGTCATGCAAACGGGGTTGGCTCCGGTCGATGCCTTCATGAAGCATGAAGACGCCATGATGGGTGTTCAGCGACAAGTGCAGGGCGCGCGCGACGCGCAGGGAAATCTGACGGAGGTCTACCGGACGGCTGAGCGCGAGATTCGCGAACTGTCCACACGCATTCCGCAATCTACTGTGCAGATCGCTGAGATGTACACGGCGGCCGCGCGCATGGAGGTGCCGAAAGACAAGCTCGCCATGTTCGTGGAGATGGCCAGCGAGATTGCGACGGCATTCGACGCGACCCAGACGAGATCGCGGAGAGCATGGGCAAGATTGCCAACAACTTGAAGATGCCAATCACGGAGATTCGCGGTTGGCAGATACCATCAACTACCTTGATGACAACGCGATCAGCAAGGGTAGCGACATCATTGGTTTCTTGAACCGTGTTGGCGGTGTTGCGGGCACGGTCGGCATCACGGGCGAGAACATGGCAGCGCTGGAAGCACGTTGTTGACCTCCGGCGAAACGGAAGAAACGGCGGGTACGGGCGTGAAGGCGATCTTCACAAACTTCGCGGCGGCGACCAAGGGCACCAAGAAGTTTCAAGGGGCAGTCCGTGAAATTGGCATGACACCTGAGCAGATGCAGGAAGGGATGTCCAAGGACGCCGTGGGCACGATGCTGCAAGTGGCGGAGGCGATCAAGAAAATCCCGAAGAAAGAGCAGTTGGGCGTGATGGCCGAGCTGGCGGGAAAGGAGCATGTGGGCCGCCTGGCCAAGCTGGTGACCAACACCGAGGAACTGCGCCGCCAAATCGGTCTTGCCAACAGCGCCGAGGCCAAAGGCAGCATGGCGCGCGAAGCATCTGCACGCAATTCTGCGCTCAGTGCCCAACTGCAGATGCAGAAAAACCGTATGTTCAATGCGCTGGCCATTGCGGGCGAACCGTTGAAGGTGGCGATTCTCGATGTGCTCAAGGCCGTGAATCCGTGGCTCGAAAAGCTCACCCAGTGGATGCAAAAAAATCCCGCTGTGGTCAGTGGCATTCTCAGGGTGGTGATCGGTGCCGGGGCGCTGGCCACGGTGCTGGGCACCGTGGGTGTGGCGGTGGCGACCATGTTCGGCCCCATGTTCATCGCGCGATTCATGCTGTCGCGTTTCCTGCTCAACATGGTGGGCGTGCGCGCTGCTGCGGCAGGTGCCACGCCTGCCATGGGCCTGCTGGGCCGCATGTGGGGATTGCTGGGGCGCGCGGCGGGTGCGGCTGGTCCGTGGTTGCTGCGTGCATCGCAGTGGCTGGGCGCGTGGATTGGCACGCTGGCCACCTATTTGCCGATGGTGGCGCGCATGGGCATGGTGATGCTGCGTTTCTTGGGGCCGGTGGGCCTGCTCATCACGGCGGCCGTCATGCTGTACCAACGTTGGGAAGACGTGAAGGGTGGCTTCAAGCTGCTGATTCAGGATATGGGCGCTGCTGCTGCCTCTGGCCTGCAGTTCGTGGCCGGGCTGGCCATGCGTGCATTTGATGCGGGCGCGTCCATCGTGCAAGGTATTGCCAACGGCATCACAAGCCGCATCCAGTCAGTGCGCGATTCGATCAGCATGGCGGCGGGTGACGCTGTCGATTGGTTCAAGCAAAAGCTAGGCATTCACAGCCGAGCCGCGTTTTCATGGAGCTGGGCGGCTACGTGAGCGAGGGCGCGGCGCAGGGCATCAGCGGCGGCGCTGGAATGGTGCGCAATGCAGCTGTGGCCATGGCTGCGGGCTCGATGGTGGCCATGTCGCCAGTGATGGCGGGCAGGGCATGGGTGGGGCCGGAGTCGGCCCTGCAGGGGTGCTGACGGCGGCGAACGTCCATCGTCATCACGATCAATGCGGCGCCGGTATGGACCCGCAAGCGGTGGCCAAGGCGGTGGCCGCCGAGCTGGACAAACGCGAGCGCGACA
The DNA here is from genome assembly GCF_011305995.1 of Diaphorobacter sp. HDW4A. Taxonomy (GTDB): domain Bacteria; phylum Pseudomonadota; class Gammaproteobacteria; order Burkholderiales; family Burkholderiaceae_C; genus Diaphorobacter_A. Next base: position 6,474,661 of record NZ_CP049910.1, read on the forward strand.
AACAGGGCCGCCGCATGTCGTCGCTCTCAGACATAGATTGATGGAGGGCTGCACACATGATGGCCGCATTGGGCAATTCACTTTTGCATTGAACACGCTGGCATATACGGAGATGCGCCGCTCCAGCGCCTTCCGCCACGCCAGCAATAGCCGTGTGGGCGCTCGGCCGGGTCTGCAGTACGTTGGGCCGGGCGACGAAACAATCAGCCTTTCCGGCCTGCTCGCGCCGGAGTTCATGGGCGACCGCCTCGCCATCGATCGATTGCGCGATATGGCCACCAAGGGAAGCGCCTACGCGCTGGTCAACGGGGCGGGCGAGGTCTTCGGCGCGTGGTGATCGAGGGTATGGAAGAAACCGGGTCCATCTTTGTGCGCGAGGGTGTGGCTCGACGCACCGAATTCACACTCAACCTCAAGCGCGCCGACGACGCGCAGGCCGACCCGGCGGGTGGATCTGATGGTGCGAGGTTTGGGATGACTGGTGGACGGGTGAAGATCTGGATTGGTGGCTCGAATGATCGATGACGGCGCAGTATCGAACCGCAAACCCGTTTACCACCTGGTGGTCAACGGCAAGGACATTTCGCAGATCGTGCGGCCGCTGCTCATGCGGCTGAGCCTTCGCGAATGCCGGGGCGGTGAGGCCGACCAGCTGGACATCACGCTCGATGACTCGCGCGAAATCTGGCGCTTCCACCAGAGGGTGCAACCGTGTCGCTGCAGCTTGGGTATGAACATGCTGGGATGGTTGACAAAGGCACTTTCACCGTGGATGAGGTGGAACATTCCGGTGCTCCCGACACGTTGAACAATCCGCTGCCGTAGTGCCGATTTGCGTGGCACGCTGCGCCAGCGTGCGAGTGCCAGCTGGCACGGTGTGACGCGTCGGGCAGGTGTGCGCGACATCGCGGCCAAGAACGGTATGGCCGCCAACATTGATGAGGCGCTGGCAGGGATCAAGCTGCAGCACGTAGACCAGACCAATGAAAGCGATTGCATTTCTTGACCCGTATCGGCCGCCAGTACGACGCTACCGCACAGTGAAAAAGGCCGCCTCGTGGTGCTCCCTATCGGTAGCAAAAAAAATGCCAGTGGCAAGGAAATGGCCAGCATCACGCTCGACCGATTGGATGGGTGATCAGCATCGATACCACGTCGCTGCGCGCGATTCGTACACTGGCGTCAAAGCCTATTGGCACGATCCACGAAAGGCCAAGCGATCTGGCGCAGTGGCGGGCGCAGAGGGCAACGTGAAGCGGCTACGTGACACCTACGCCACCGAGGCCGATGCACTCGCCGCCGCCCAGCAGAGCAAGCGCGCCTTGCCGAGGCGCGGCAACCTTCGAGTTAACGCTGGCTGTGGGCCAGCCCCGCGCGTCATGGTGCAGACGCCCGTGCGTGTGCGCGGTTCAAGCCTGAGATTGACGGCACGGGCTGGCTCGGTCAAGACCGGGAGCATTCACTGGATGACAATGGTTTGACCACGCGCCTGGAGATGGAACGCAGGGCGGAGGCGTGGTGGACGCGGGCGGCGGTGAATGGGACTTGGAGCTCGACCAGCCCAGTGATGACGAAGAGGTCGGCGCTGAACTGGGATGGGACGATGGTTCGCAAGAATAAATTAAAGTACATACAAAATACTTTGCGATAAACAATAAAAGTACGTACAATTAATAGCATGGACACGGAATTCAATCCACTCAAAGACGCCGCCAACATGCAAAAGCATGGCGTGTCGCTCACGTTGGCAAATGAAATTGAGTGGTCTGACGTGCTTTGTTTTGTTGATGACCGGGCAGACTATGCGAGGTGCGTGAAGTGGGCTTCACGGTCATTGAAATGCGTCTGTTTGTGGTGGTGTTTGTTCAGCGCGGGAACACCATGAGAATCATCAGCCTGCGCAAGGCCAACAAGCGGAGATAAAGCTTTATGACCAAGCCATTGAAAACCAGTAAGACGGGCCTGATTCTTCCCACCGAGGAAGAAGAGCGGGCAATCAATAGCGGCATTGCCGAAGACCCCGACACGGTGGAAATCACCGAGTTGATGGCACGCATGCAGCCGATGCGCCGCCGTGGACGGCCCGAGGTGGAGCATCCAAAGGTGTCCACCACTATCCGCGTGGATCAGGATGTGCTCGATGCCATCAAGCACAGCGGCAAGGGCTGGCAAACGCGGGTGAACGATCTGTTGCGCGATGCCGTGCGACGCGGCAAGTTTGAGCCGGTGTGATCTGTGTTCGATTGTGAAAAAAAAGGCCACCTGCTCGGGTGGCCTTTTGCATTCACGGGTGTTGCTCAGAAAAATGCATGATGGCCTGCTTCCCCACGGCACCTTGGGAGTGTGATCGAGATGGCCTTCAACCACGGACTGCTCCCATTCGCACTTGCTGACTAATGTCTTGAGATTGGGTGGCTCTCGCAATTCAATGTCGGTGCATTTGCCGTTCCACCGGCTGACGTGTTTTGTCCTTGATTTCTTTGAAGGGTAAGGCCTCGATTTCGCCAATGAGCGCTCGCGCATCTTCAGCCAGTTGCTTGTGGCACTGGGCACGCTCGGCGTATCTCACTACCCAAAGAAAAAATGCCAGAATCGCGATAAATAAGCCAAGCCAAGGCAAATAGTCTTGCAGAGGCTTCCCGAAGATGGCAAGCCCCATTGCGACGGAGGCAACCTGGGTCACCATGTCGCATTTCTCGAAAAACCACTGGCGTTTGCGGTGGTAGCGGTACGTGATGTTTGCCCAGTTGAGCAATTTGTGACGGT